>NZ_JAMKMS010000015.1 GCF_023634655.1 Vibrio methylphosphonaticus
ATAGTGACGTTCAGGAGTATCGTACTCTACGTGAGAAGTAGCGATTGTGATACCACGCTCGCGCTCTTCTGGAGCGTTATCGATAGAAGCAAAGTCTTTCGCTACGCCGCCGTATACTTTAGCTAGAGTAGTACAGATAGCTGCAGTTAGAGTTGTTTTACCGTGGTCAACGTGGCCGATAGTACCAACGTTTACGTGCGGTTTCGTACGTTCAAATTTTTCTTTAGACACGATCGTGTTCCTTCCTAGTTATGATTCGCCCCGAAAAGCAATTAAATTCGAGGCGCGCCAGAAATTGCTATTTTATGCGTCAATTTTCATCAACGCAATAGATTCGTTATTAAACAATAGCTGATTAGCTACGCTGTGCAATAATCGCATCGGCCACATTCTTTGGAACCTCAGCATATTCGCTGAATTCCATCGAGTATGACGCACGACCTTGTGTTGCAGAACGTAGATCAGTTGCGTAACCAAACATCACAGATAGTGGAACTTGGGCACGGACAATTTTTAAGCCTGCATGGCCATCATCCATACCTTCGATCATACCGCGACGGCGATTAATATCACCAACGACATCACCCATCCAATCTTCTGGTGTGGTTACTTCAACTTTCATCATAGGCTCAAGAAGAACTGGCTGCGCGTCAAGCGCACCCTTCCTGAAGGCCATCGATCCGGCGATCTTAAACGCCATCTCGCTTGAGTCGACATCGTGGTACGAACCATCAAACAATGTCGCCTTGATATCCAAGATAGGATAGCCAGCTAATACACCGTTATTCATTTGTTCTTCGATACCTTTCGATACCGAGCTGATGTATTCCTTAGGAACAGCACCACCAACGATTTCGTCTACGAAAACAAATCCTTCACCTAACTCTGATGGCTCAAGCTTAAGCCATACATGACCATATTGACCACGACCACCAGATTGACGAATGAACTTGGCTTCGACTTCTGTGCTGCCACGAATAGTTTCGCGATAAGCAACCTGAGGTTTACCCACGTTACAATCAACACTGAACTCACGTTTCATGCGGTCTACGATGATATCTAGGTGAAGCTCACCCATACCTGAAATTAGCGTTTGGCCAGTTTCATCATCTGTTTCCACACGGAACGACGGGTCTTCCGCAGCTAATTTGCCAAGCGCAATACCCATTTTTTCTTGATCCGCTTGTGAGCGAGGCTCAACGGCAATCTGAATAACGGGCTCAGGGAACTCCATGCGTTCTAGAATCACTTTATGATTCTGGTCACAAAGGGTATCACCTGTTGTCACGTCTTTCAGACCAATCGCTGCTGCAATGTCACCCGCGCGAATTTCTTTTACTTCTTCACGCTTATTCGAGTGCATTTGAACGATACGGCCAAAGCGTTCACGTTTTTGTTTCACTGCGTTGTACGCGGCATCACCAGTGTTAATCACACCAGAATAAACACGCATAAACGTCAATGTACCGACAAACGGGTCGGTTGCAATTTTGAATGCTAATGCAGCAAATGGTTCGTTATCGTCAGCATGACGTTCTACTTCATTGTCTTCTTCATCAACACCTGTGATTGCAGGCACATCAATTGGAGATGGAAGATACTCTACAACTGCATCTAGTACCGCTTGCACACCTTTATTCTTAAATGCACTTCCACATGTTGCGAGTACAATTTCGTTATTTAGTGTACGAGTACGTAGACCGAACTTGATTTCGGCTTCTGTGAGCTCGCCTTCTTCAAGATATTTGTCCATGAGTTCTTCGTTCGCTTCCGCCGCCGCTTCAACTAAGTTGTTGCGCCACTCTTCCGCTTCATCTTGCATATCAGCTGGAATCTCTTCATAAGAGAAGGTCATGCCTTGATCGGCTTCATTCCAGTTAATTGCTTTCATCTTGATAAGGTCGATGACACCTTTAAAGTCCTCTTCTGCACCAATATTAAGTTGGATAGGAATAGGATTTGCACCAAGACGATTTTTAATTTGGTCTACAACGCGTAGGAAGTCTGCACCCGTACGATCCATCTTATTGACGAATACCATACGAGGAACACTGTATTTATCAGCTTGACGCCATACAGTTTCAGATTGCGGTTCAACACCAGACGAGCCACAAAATACGACCACTGCCCCATCAAGCACACGAAGAGAACGTTCTACTTCGATAGTAAAGTCTACGTGTCCAGGGGTATCAATGATATTAACGCGATGATCTTGGAATTGTGCTTCCATACCACGCCAGAAAGTTGTAGTAGCAGCAGATGTGATCGTAATACCACGCTCTTGCTCCTGCTCCATCCAGTCCATGGTAGCAGCACCATCGTGCACTTCGCCGATTTTGTGAGATAAGCCAGTGTAGAACAGAATACGTTCACTTGTGGTTGTTTTACCTGCATCTACGTGAGCAACGATACCGATATTACGATAGCGCTCAATAGGAGTTTTACGAGCCACGATTGTATCCTCTTACTAAGGTGAACCTTAGAGTAAAGAAAAGCGCTGCGAGGGAGACTCGCAGCACTGTAAAGGTATTACCAGCGGTAATGAGCGAATGCTTTGTTAGCATCAGCCATGCGGTGAACGTCTTCACGTTTCTTAACCGCAGTACCTTTGTTCTCAGACGCATCTAGCATTTCTGCTGCAAGACGTTGAGCCATAGATTTTTCACCACGCTTACGCGCAGCTTCAACTACCCAACGCATAGCAAGAGCGTTACGGCGAACCGGACGAACTTCTACAGGTACTTGGTAAGTTGAACCACCCACACGGCGAGATTTAACTTCTACCGATGGGCGAACATTTTCAAGAGCTTCTTCAAATACAGCTAAGTGATCTTTACCAGATTTCTCAGCCATAGTTTCTAGTGCAGTGTAAACAATCTTCTCTGCAGTAGATTTTTTTCCGTCAACCATAAGAATGTTAACGAACTTTGCCAGCAATTCAGATTTGAATTTAGGATCTGGAAGGATCTTACGCTGACCAATTACGCGACGACGTGGCATGGATATTCTCCGTTGTCTTTTTCAGGTTATCCAAAACTTTACAGTTTCTTCAAAAATTAAAAATAATTTAGTGTTTGGCCTTACTTAACGGAATCCATTAAGACTTAGGACGCTTCACACCGTACTTAGAACGACCTTTCTTACGGTCGTTTACACCAGCACAGTCAAGTGCGCCGCGGACAGTGTGGTAACGTACACCCGGAAGATCTTTTACACGACCGCCACGGATTAGTACAACACTGTGCTCTTGAAGGTTGTGACCTTCACCGCCAATGTAAGAAGTCACTTCGAAGCCGTTCGTTAGACGAACACGACATACTTTACGAAGCGCTGAGTTAGGTTTTTTAGGTGTCGTAGTGTAAACACGAGTACAAACACCACGTTTTTGTGGGCACGCTTCCAGTGCAGGCACGTTGCTTTTAACAACTTGCTTTACACGAGGCTTGCGAACCAACTGGTTAATAGTTGCCATTAAATAGCTCCTGATTTACTTGAAAGTAAGCTTTGTGAAAAATCTAACCCCAATCACCAATGGCAATTAGGGACGCAAAATTCTATGCAGCAGTGGGATGTGTGTCAAGAAATATACAGATCTTTTTTATGCGGAGGGTGTAAAAATTTTCATCAAAACAAGCAAAAAAGGTATATTAATCCCAAGTAATGCTGCTCTCATGCTGTTCAGTCAAAGAGACAAACCCTTTAAAATCTATGACTTGCACAGACTTCAACACATTCTCACCCAGACCTCGCGCTTGTAAATCTTCATGTAAAACAAACATAGCGCGATTGGAGACCGGAATGGACAAACTGGCTAAATAAGTCGCATCTTGGATTAATATCATCGCATCTTGAGTTGATGCGTATTCTTTCGCTCGGTTTAAGCCCGCTTCATTCTTAATTATATGCAGCATAAATGGCCTCAGTAAGTCAGTATTTTGTTGCACGATGCCATTTGGGCTGAGATAACCTCAGGCGTGACGACATGGCAATCGGTGATGAGTTCCTGAGGACTGATACCAAAGCGAGTCACGCTTTGTTGGCACACGTAAACTTGCTCAATATCATAAAGCTCGAGTAGCTTGAATGCGCTGATGTAGTCCCGGGATAACACTTGTTTTGGGTCTTGCTTGCTACGTAGTTGATTGACTCCGTCAGCAACGAAGAACACTTTTATGTCATCACAGTAAGCAGAAGCCGCGAGCAGCGCGTCTAAACCTTCCCTACCCTTGGCGCTGGTATGAGGCATTGACGTGAATACAAATCCTAGCATTGTCAAAATTGCACCACTCTATCCTGGGTCAGCATGGCTTCCGCCAGACTTCCTAATCCTGCTAGCTCAAAGCCATCGGCAAGGTTCTCGCCATTCAACTGATGTTGGGCAGACTCTTGCTCACCAACGACACCACGTCTTAATGATGCAGCGACACACGTCTCTAAACGGACGTGATGTGTTTTGGATAACGCTTGCCATGCCGAGACTAAGTCAAATTCATCATTGGCGGGCACGGTTAATCGAGACGCGTTGTGCACCCCTTCTTGGTAAAAGAACACGCTGGTAAGTCTATGACCTTTTTCAATCAGTGCTAATGCAAATAGGTAGGCGCTACGAGCAGACTGACCACCGTACACTGAGCCATTCACAACCAACGTGTAGGTTAAACTGGTCACGATTATTCGTCCTCAGTTTTGCGCTGGCGAATATACAGATAAACGGTGTGTTTCGATATATTAAGACGATCGGCTACACGATTGATCGCATCTTTAATGTCAAAAATACCTTTGTCGTAGAGTTCCATAACTATCTGGCGATTTTTGGTATTATTCGACACTGACTTATCGGCGTTAATATCTTCGATTGTGCGCTCTACCGTCTGATCGACCAACTCTTCCACATCACTGGCAAAGTTAACTGATGATGCTGCATCTTTTGCCTCTTGTGTTGGCATGAAAGACTGTAGAACCTGAGAAAATGGGGCATCGAGGTTAACGTTAATACACAGTAAACCGATAACACGGTTATCACCATTACGAATAGCAATAGTGATGGATTTCATGAATACCCCACCCTTTGCTCTAGTAAAGTAAGAACGTGAGAAGTTTCGCTCTGAACCTTCGATATCTTTTAACATTTTCAGCGCGAGGTCCGTGATTGGAGAGCCTACTTGGCGGCCCGTATTTTCTCCATTCGCTATTTTAATCGCTGAGGTATTTAAGTCTTCCAGCGAGTGCAAAACAATTTCACAAAACGGGCCAATGAGACTTGCTAGCCCATCAACCACTGCTTCATAAGATTTAAGAATGATTTTGTCATGCTCAGTGAATGGCGCCACATCGACGGATTCCATTTCAAGCAGCATATCGGCGTTAACCATGTCAGTCACAGTGCTTTGACCTTCGATACTAAAAAAATTGATGTAAGTTTATCAGATAATTTGAAGTACTCACTTAAGTAAGTCTTCAACAAGTGATTTAGGGCAAAAAAAGTGCAGTATTTTTCCGTTTGTGAAAATCAAACCGAAAAAAAGGCTCACCTATGTGAGCCTTAATATGCTTTTTGCGTTTAATTATTGAGCAGCCTCGGTGCTCTCACCATCAATTTTTAATAATTCCACTTCAAAAACAAGCGTTGAGTTTGCTGGAATCGTTGGTGTGTCCTGTTCACCATATGCAAGCTCTGGTGGGATAACAAACTTGTATTTTGATCCCACTTGCATGAGTTGAACGCCTTCAGTCCAACCTGGAATAACGCGATTTAGAGGGAACGCCGCAGGCTGACCGCGCTCATAAGAACTGTCAAATTGAGTGCCATCAATCAGAGTTCCTTTGTAGTGAACTTCAACCGTATCTGTCTCTTTAGGTTGCTCACCCGTTGCCGCTGTTTCTACTTGATAAAGAAGACCTGACTCAGTTTTGATTACGCCTTCTTGTTTCTCAAATTCAGCGCGGAAATCATCACCAGCCTTCTGTGCTGCTGCTGCTTTTTCAACAGCCTGTTGCTGCATTGTTTCTGCAACGCGTTTATCAAGACCTTCTAGTGCCGCTCTGATTTCATCTTCTGACAAGGTTTCTTTGCCAGCAAATGATTCTTCAATACCCTTAAGTACCAATTCTTTTTTCAGCTCAATGCCAAATTCTGCTGGCTTTTCAATGCTAGTGCTTAGGTAAGTTGCAAAAGAAACACCGATTGCATACGCGGCTTTGTCATCTTCCGTTTTAAAGTGAACCGCTGTGCCTGTTTCTGCTTGCACTTGCTCTTGTGCTGCTGGCTCTGCTTTCGTCTCTTCTTTTTGACAACCTACTGCCAACATAACCGTCGCTGCAAGTAGCGACACTTTAAATATCGATTTCATTCTTTTCTCCAATTTATGGACACGCTATAGATTTAGCAGCTAGTCGAAGCTATTCGTCTTGTTTTTCGAGACGCTATGCGTAACTATTTAAATATAGTCACTATTTAAATCATACAAGAACTATAAATATACTCGCTTAGGCTCAAGACTCAATGTGGAATATCGGTAATGATGCGAATAATATCTCATTCTGTAGTGTACTTAATTGTCATCACTCTGTTAAATGGCTGCTTTTTCTCCAATACCGCAGAGAAACGCTGGGATCTAGCGTTAGAAGGCTCAACGAGCCTCGCGCTTAGCCGAGATGCACGATTTGCACTTTTGTACTCTAAACAGCAACATTTGCAACTGTGGGACCTCCAAGATAATCAATTACTTGCTAAACTTGGTATCCAAGATCCTAACGAAAACATCATTTCACTTATTCGGTTTTCCGACAATGGTCGTTTTGCCGTTACTGCTACTCAAACCAACTTTGCTATCTGGGACCTGGGTTGGTCTCAGTCAACAGGCTTATGGTCTATCGCTGACGGTTTAATCCAAGACATCGCGATTGGAAACAATGGCGAAGAAGTTTTACTTGGATTAAGTAACGGTAAGGCAATTTTCATCGATTTAGTCACCGGAAGACGATTAGAGTTCCTTGCTCATGTGGAAAAAGTGAATTCTGTGGCCCTATCTCCAAACGCAAAGTATGCCCTCACAGGTGGAAACGATCACAACGCCTATTTCTGGAGTACTGAATCGGGGCAGATTCTGCATCACTTCCCTCATGAACAGCGCGTTGGCACGGTGGAGTTGCAGCGTGATGGTCTTTACGCTCTCACCGCTGACACTGGTAACAACGCTATTATTTGGGATTTAAAGACGGGATCAAAAATAAGTCAGCTGAGCAGTTGGTCACGGCAACTGATTTTTTCAGCCGCTCGATTCTCTGATGACGGTCATCGATTAGCGACGGGTTCGCCATCTTCACGCTTAATGATTTGGGACACGAGTTCAGGAAAAAAACTCGAAAGCTATGACGTAGAGATGCTAAAAGATGTGCGCCCACCAAGAGGGGTAGTGTATGATGCAGCCTTCAAAAATAACCAACAGGTACTCTCCGCCTCCTCTGCTGGTGTTGTGCAGGCGTGGTCCCTTAACGAGTGATCAAATGACTAAAGAGCGTTACGAAACACTAGAAGAACGAATCAATGATATGGAGTGCAAAATTGCATTCCAAGAACAGACCATTGAAGAACTCAACGATGCGCTTACTCAACAGCAACTGTTGATCAGCAAGATGCAAGACCAAATGAAATATGTCGTTGGCAAAGTGAAGAATATGGATTCACCCAATCTAGCCGACCCATCGGAAGAAACACCCCCTCCGCATTACTAAAAAGGTCAGCATACGCTGACCTTTTATTTCTATAAGCAAGTTTATACCGAAAGTGAACGCTGTCTCACAGCTTCAAATAAGCAGACACCAGATGCTACAGATACGTTCAAGCTAGACACAGACCCAGCCATTGGGATCTTAATAAGATCATCACACGTTTCACGCGTGAGTCGTCTCATTCCATCCCCTTCAGCGCCCATAACGATGGCGAGAGGCCCCGTTAGCTTAGCTTGATAAACATCATGCGTCGCTTCACCTGCCGTACCCGCTATCCACACTCCATGCTCTTGCATGGCACGCATTGTTCTTGCAAGGTTAGTGACTCGTACCAACGGTACCGTCTCCGCGGCCCCACACGCTACTTTGCTTACGGTTGCCGTCAATGGCGCTGATTTATCTTTTGGCACGATCACGGCCGCAACGCCTGCTGCATCGGCATTACGCAAACAAGCCCCCAAGTTATGCGGGTCTGTCACGCCATCCAAAATTAAAAATAACGGCTGCTCGTGACTGGCTAAGATGGTTTCTAAATCGTTTTCATTTAACTGTTTAGCGGGTTTCACCTTAGCAATAATACCTTGGTGGTTCGCACCGCTCGCTTTGTCATCTAGTACTTTTCGGCCCATCTGTTGAATAGAACAACCAATTTGGCCAAGTTCATTCAACAAAGGTAGCAAGCGATCATCTTGACGACCTTTTAGAACAAAAGCTTCAATAAAGCGTGCTGGGTCTTTCTCTAATACTGCTTTTACGGCATGAATGCCGTAGATGAATTCATTACTCATGGTTTTAACCTTGAAATATTATTTCTTTTTTGCGCCGCCGGTTTTTGCTCGAGGTTTTTTACTTCGAGCCTTCCCAGGTTTTGCTTTTGAACCCTTAGAGGGCGACTTCTGTTCTTTGCCATCCGGGCGCTTCGTTGGCTCGACTAGTGGCGTTGCTTTGCCAGAACGTCTGCTTTTCGCGACACCTTGCTTCTTCGCTTTGGCTTTGCTTTGTGCTTCCGCAACGCGCTTCTTCGCCGTTTTTCCTTTACCACGTACCTTACGATCGGTACCGACTAATTCAAAGTCGATTTGCTTATCGTTTAAATTCACCGCTAACACTTTCACTTTAACGGCATCGCCTAAACGATAAATTGCACCGAAACTTTCGCCAATTAATCGCTGTCCTACCGCATCAAATTGGTAGTAATCATTGGCTAGATTGGAGATATGCACCAATCCATCAATATGTAATTCTGTCAGGCGAACAAAGAAACCGAAGCCCGTTACATTGGCGATAACGCCATCTAACTCTTCACCGACATGGTCCTGCATATATTCACATTTGAGCCAATCCGATACATCTCGCGTGGCATCATCGGCACGGCGCTCAGTCATTGAACACTGCTCACCATAATAATCCATATCATCAAAGGAATAGTGATAGCCACCTGTCGGCGTCCAACGATCTTGGTTACTTCCCGCTTCTTTGGCAATAAGATACTTAATCGCACGGTGAAGCAACAAGTCAGGATAACGACGAATCGGTGAAGTGAAGTGCGCATAACGCTTTAGTGCCAAACCAAAGTGGCCACAATTATCAGCGTTATAGACCGCTTGCTTCATTGAGCGAAGCAGCATAGTCTGGATAAGCTCTTTATCCTGACGTTCACGGATTTGCTTAATTAAGTCGGCGTAATCGGTTGGAGAGGGTTCTAGCCCACCCGTCAAATTCAGACCTAGCTCACCGAGAAAATCTCGGAAACCCGTTAACCGTTCTTCCCCTGGAGATTCGTGAATTCGGTATAACGCCGCCTCTTTCGCCTTCTCAACTAATGAAGCAGACGCGATATTAGCCAAAATCATACACTCTTCAATGATCTTATGGGCATCGTTACGAATTACAGGTTCAATACGGTCAATTTTTCGTTCCGCGTTGAAAATGAATTTGGTTTCTACCGTTTCAAACTCAATAGCACCTCGTTGATCTCGCGCGGTTTTTAGCACTTGATACATACGATGCAGCTCTTCGAGATGTGGAACGACTGGATCGTAACGCTCTCTGAGCTCCGTATCACCTTCTAAGATATCACTCACTTTATTATAAGTCAGGCGTGCGTGGGAGTTCATGACCGCTTCGTAATGCTTATAACCCGATAGCTTGCCGGTATCTGAAATCGTCATCTCACACACCATACACAAGCGATCAACTTGCGGATTTAGTGAACAAAGACCATTAGAGAGCACCTCTGGTAGCATTGGGACAACCTGTGAAGGGAAATATACCGAGTTGCCGCGCTTTATCGCTTCTTTATCTAGCGCAGAGTCTGTTCGTACATAATAACTCACGTCTGCGATGGCGACCCACAAACGCCAGCCACCACTTTTTTTGCGCTCACAATACACCGCATCATCAAAGTCTCGAGCATCTTCACCATCAATCGTGACTAATGGTAACTCACGAAGATCAACACGACCTTCTTTGGCCTCTTCCGGCACTGACTCACCAAATTGTGCGACATACTTATCGACCTCTTCAGGCCAAACATGTGGGATCTGATGAGCTCGAATTGCGATCTGAGTTTCCATACCAGGTGCCATATTTTCACCTAGTACTTCAACCACTTGCCCTGCCATTTTTCTTGACTTCGCGCCACGATCGGTGACCTCAATGACTACAACATTCCCCATTCGAGCACCATTACGATGTTCGTTTGGAATCAGAATGTCGTGACTAATACGAGAGTCATCGGAAACGACATAAGCATAGCCATACTCCAAGAAAAAACGACCTACGATATGATCTTTTCGTTCTTCAAGTACTCGAACCAATCGACCTTCTTTACGTCCTCGCTTATCCTTACCCGTAGGCTGAACAAGAACAAAGTCACCGTGCAGCAAAGTGCGCATTTGATGATGAGGTAGCAACACATCTTGATCTTTATTGAGGCTGCCTTCTGGTCTCACCCAACCATGTCCGTCCTTATGACCAATGACAGTGCCCTTGATCATTTCTAATTTGTCCGGCAACGCATAGCACTGACGACGCGTAAAGACGAGCTGCCCATCTCTTTCCATTGCGCGTAGACGACGACGTAACCCTTCATATTGTTCTTCACCAGACAAGCCTAACGATTCAAACAGATCGTTACGGTTCATTGGGACATTGACGCCTTTTAAGAAATCAACAATGAACTCTCTGCTCGGAACGGGGTTTTCGTAGTTTTGAGATTCTCTTTCGGCAAAGGGATCGTCGACACGATTTTCGCTAGGCTTATTCGACATAGTCAGACCTATTTTGAGGGGAGGTATAGGTCGATTATAACTGACTGGGGGGATAAGCTACAGAAATCGTTTATCATTCTCTAGCTAAAACGTACAGCAGGGTTTACCAAAAATTGCTACGACGCTTCGCTCGAGCAATAATATTCTGTGGCATGCGTGACTCTAAGCCCCGACGTAACATCGAGATACGCTTATGCTTCAAATTATCAGGAGTCACGGAATTGTAAAGCCAGCGATAGGCATCTTCATAATCTCTTGGACTACCATAATCACGCAATAATAGCTCGGCAAGTTGAATCCTTGCATCTATATTACCCATAGATGCCGCTTCACGGAAATAAGGGATCGCGCGTTCTTTGTCCTCTTGAACAAATGTCCCTCGAGAGTAATAACGGCCTAGCTGCTCTAACGCAACAGGCAATCCTTGATGAGCAGCATTTTCCATATAGTAAAGTCCAAGCTCAACATCCTGAGGAACACAAACGCCCCACGCCAACATATCGCCGTATAAGAACTCATAAGAAGGCAGATTAATACGGGTCGCTCGCGCCATGATATCTTCAACAAGCTGACAATTATCCGCTTTCACTCGCGCAAGGTGGCGGTTTTCACTAATAAGCGTAATCAACTGATCTTCAGAATAGATTGGAACTGGCGCACCCACGCTTTCTGCTTGAGCCGATTTCAAAGTGCCAAGTAACGACAGACAAATCAACGTTGTTATTTTGTGTCGCCTCATCACTATATCATTCCTCTCATATCTCAAAAACGTCTCCAGCTTCAATAAGCCACTGTTCC
Source organism: Vibrio methylphosphonaticus (assembly GCF_023634655.1). Lineage (GTDB taxonomy): Bacteria > Pseudomonadota > Gammaproteobacteria > Enterobacterales > Vibrionaceae > Vibrio > Vibrio methylphosphonaticus. The sequence goes on from NZ_JAMKMS010000015.1 coordinate 11,802, forward strand.
CATTTTATCGGCAAACATCGAGCTCACTTTAACGGAAACCACGAAAAAACGGCAAAATTTTGCCACTTGAGCATTATTTAATCACGATAATGTCAAAAAAATGGCAGAAGATCACAGTTAGAGCAAACCCCTAGACATAAAAAAACCAGCGCAAGCGCTGGTTTTTATTCATCAATTTGGTCGTCGAATTACACTTCGAAAGGGTGAACCTTAACGATAGTTTCGTTACGATCAGGGCCTGTAGAGATGATATCAACTGAAACACCAGTTAGCTCTTCAATACGCTTGATGTAATCTAGAGCGGCTTTTGGCAGCTGCTCGATAGATGTTGCACCAAAGGTAGTTTCAGACCAACCAGGCATTGTTTCGTAAATTGGCGTTGCTTCTTCAAACGCTTCAGCAGCCATTGGAGAAACTTCTAGGATAGAACCATTTTTCATCTTGTAGCCAGTACAGATTTTCAGTTCTTCTAAGCCATCTAATACATCTAGCTTCGTTAGACAGAAACCAGAGATAGAGTTAATTTGTACTGCGCGACGCATAGCAACAGCATCAAACCAACCAGTACGACGTAAACGACCGGTTGTTGCGCCAAATTCATGACCAACATCGCCTAGGTGCTTACCAACTGGATCTTGCTTGTCTAGACCATCATACAATTCTGTAGGGAATGGACCTGAACCAACACGAGTACAGTAAGCCTTAGTAATACCAAGAATGTAACCAATGTGACGAGGACCAAAACCAGAACCAGCAGCAACACCGCCAGCGGTTGTGTTTGAAGACGTTACGTACGGGTAAGTACCGTGGTCGATATCTAGAAGCGTACCTTGTGCACCTTCGAACATGATCTTGTCGCCACGCTTACGCGCTGCATCAAGTTCGTCAGTAACATCAATAACCATTGACGTTAGAAGGTCTGCATAAGCCATGCACTGCTCAAGAACTTCATCGTAGCTTACGGCTTCAACTTTGTAGAAATGCTCTAGTTGGAAGTTATGGAATTCCATTACTTTCTTAAGCTTTTCTGCAAACATTTCTTTATCGAAAAGATCGCCAACGCGAAGACCGCGACGAGCCACTTTATCTTCGTAAGCAGGACCGATACCACGACCCGTAGTACCAATTGCTTTTTTGCCTAGTGCGATTTCACGCGCTTGGTCAATAGCGATATGGTAAGGAAGAATTAGAGGACAAGCTTCAGAGATGAAAAGACGCTCACGTACTGGAATACCACGTTCTTCTAACGGTTTCATTTCTTTTAAAAGTGCATCTGGAGACAGAACAACACCATTACCAATAACGCATTTAACGTTATTGCGAAGAATACCTGATGGAATTAAATGAAGAACGGTTTTTTCACCGTCAATGACTAGAGTGTGACCTGCATTGTGACCGCCTTGATAGCGAACCACGTATTTTGCATCTTCAGTTAAAAGGTCTACGATTTTACCTTTACCTTCGTCACCCCATTGGGTGCCCAGAACGACTACGTTATTTCCCATCTTTCCAATCTGATTGCTAGTTAAAAAAGGATTCTAGCATCGAAATGTGACTTTGTGCAGTCATTTTTTGGACATTAATAGCCGACACAGTTCTAAACAGCTGTCTTTTATAAACAAAATCTATTTGTAATTTGTTTGCTAAACTCGGTTTAAGAGAGCATAAATACCATCACCACCCCTGCAACCACTAAGCATCCTCCGACACGCCGCAACTGGCTATCAGGTTGAGACGCTAACTGACCAATCATACTTCTCCACCCCTTAGGTGCCAATAGGGGTCCCAGCCCTTCAAAGATCAATACTAAGCCAATAGCCAACCAAAATGATGTGGACATATTTTTCTCCAAATAAGAAAAAGGCCCGTCTAAGACAGGCCTTTTATCATAGAAAATGCTACTGCTTCAATTACTTAACTGGTGCACCATTGGCATCATTCATGTAACGGAAGAACTCACTCTTAGGATCAAGAACTAGGATATCGCTCTTGTCTGCAAAAGAAGTTCGGTATGCTTCCAATGAACGTATGAAACCATAGAACTCAGCATCTTTGCTGTAAGCACTGGCATAAACCTTCGCAGCTTGAGCGTCCGCTTCACCTCGCGTTACACGCGCTGTTTTGTCGGCTTCCGCTAATACCGTTGCTACTTCAAGTTCAGCTTGAGCACGAATAACTTCTGCTTTTTCACGACCTTGAGAACGGTGTTTACGAGCAACTGATTCACGTTCAGCTCTCATACGACGATAAATTGACTCACTGATTTCATCTGGTAAGTTAATTTTCTTCATACGGAAGTCAACCACTCTAACGCCAAGATCTTTCATCGCACTATCGCGAGTATCTCTTAGAACGTTGTCCATGATTTTGTCACGCTCACCGTCAATTTCAAGCGCCTGTTTAGCGGCTTCAGTTGTCACTTCTTCGCTGTCTGCACTATCTGGAAGTACGTCTTTATTACGTGGGCCTGAAACGATTTGCTTGATTTCTCGCGAACCAATTTCAGAACGTAATACATCCGTCACTTTTCTTTCTAGTAGCGCTTGAGCAGTGAGTGAATCGCCGCCACCTGTCGCCAGGTAGTATTGACGGAAATCTTCAATCTTCCACTTAACGTAGGTATTGATGATTACATCTTTTTTCTCTGACGTTACAAAACGGTCGCCACGTCCATCCATTGTTTGAATACGCGCGTCTAGTGTTTTAACGCGGTCAAACAACGGCATTTTGAAATGCAAACCTGGTTCGTAGATGCGAGATACATTATTGTCATCGCTCAGTACTCGACCGAAACGAATTACAATACCTCTTTCACCTTCAGGGATGACAAACAAAGACATCAGCATTAATGCCAACGCAACAACTAATACTGGTATTGCTAATTTACGCATTATTAGTATCTCCCTTGACGTGAGTTCGAGTCGCGTGAAGTTGTCGAACTCGCAGGTGCGTCAGTTGACTTTGCGTCCAATGGTATTTCATCGTACGCCGATGTGGACTGTGGCTTACGCGCTTTATTTGAAGACTCTTGTCCCGCCAACTTATCAATCGGCAAGTACAATAGGTTGCCACTTGATTCAGAATCAATCAGCACTTTAGAAGTATTAGAATATACTTCTTCCATTGTATCTAGATACAGTCTATTACGTGTAACTTCTGGAGCCGCTTGGTATTCAGGCAACAATTTTTCGAACTGTGCAACCTGACCCTGAGCAGAATTGATAATGCGCTCTGAGTAACCTTGTGCTTCTTTCTTCAAACGTTCCGCACGACCTGTTGCTTTCGGAATAATTTCATTCTTGTAAGCTTCAGCTTCACGAATGAAACGCTCTTCATCCTCTCGAGCAGAAATAGCATCATCGAATGCATCTTGCACCTGCGTCGGCGGACGAGCAGATTGGAAGTTCACATCAACAATGCTAATACCCATATCGTAGTTATCGATAATGTCATTTAACGTTTCTTGTGTACTTTGTCGAATTTGCTGACGACCACTTGTTAGGATGCTATCCATCAATGCATCACCGATAACCGCACGAAGTGCAGAATCTGTAGCTTGACTCAAGCTGTCGTCTGCGTTGGTGACAACATACAAGTATTTATATGGATCAGAAACGCGATATTGAACATCCATACCTACAGTAACAACGTTCTCATCTTTAGTCAGCATGGTACCAGATGCACGTAACGAGCGAATTGCTTGCACGTTTACCGCTTGGTACTCATCGATAAAACGAGGACGCCAGTTAAGACCAGGATCAACGATACGATCGTATTTACCAAGACGAAGTACAACACCACGCTCGGCTTCACCAATGGTATAGAAACCAGAAGCGAACCAAATGACAACGGCAATCAATGCAATAACACCAAAGCCGATTGCGCCACCGCCACCGCCTATTGATGGGCCACCGCCACCTTTCTTGCCAAACTTACCACCAATCTTTTGACTTAGCTTATTGAAAACTTCGTCTAAGTCAGGCGGACCTTGATTGCGGTCACCGGACTTGCGGCCATCACGATTATTATTACCCCAAGGGTCATTATCGCGGCCGTTGTTTCCATTATTATTACCAGGCTCATTCCACGCCATTAGGAAGCTCCATCATTATTATGACGTTATACTGTAGCAGTCCTTTAAGTAACGATAAAGTCACTCAAAACTGCCCCTTCTCTCTTCTCAAGTTTAGACCAATCTATTTGTTGCATCCGAATATCAATCAATAAGTTACCATCTGTATCATATTCTTCCCGCTGAATACATTTCATATCGAAAAATGTACTGCGGATGCGACCTTGATACTGTGGCGGAATTCTCAATTGATACTGAACCATTTGGCTCACTAAGCGCTCAGTCAGCGCTTCGAACAACAGTTCAATTCCTTGCCCTTCCATGGCAGAAACCCAAACGGTTCTCGGTAGTCCTTCGCCATCTCGATCAATACGAGGGCGTTGGCCTTCTAGATTGTCTATTTTATTCATCACGACTAGAGCCGGTACATCACCAGCATCAATCTCTTCTAGCACGTCATGAACAGCTTGCATGTTCTCACGAAAACGGTCATCACTTGCATCAACAACATGTAACAAAATGTCTGCTTCTTGCGTTTCTTGCAGTGTGGCTTTAAATGCCGCGACCAAATCGTGCGGAAGATGACGAATAAATCCAACTGTGTCAGCTAGAATTGAAGTGCCTACGTCAGCCAATTCAATTTTCCTGAGTGTTGGATCCAACGTTGCGAATAACTGATCCGCCGCGTACACGCCCGCTTCAGTAATACAGTTGAACAGAGTCGACTTTCCTGCGTTGGTATAACCCACCAAAGAAATCGTCGGGATCTCTGCTCGGTTTCTGGCTCGTCTGCCTTGTTCACGCTGTTTCGCAACTTTCTCTAAACGACGTAAAATCGTTTTGATTCGGTCACGTAGTAATCGTCGGTCAGTCTCAAGCTGAGTTTCACCGGGACCACGTAAGCCAATACCACCTTTTTGTCTTTCAAGGTGCGTCCAACCGCGAATTAATCGTGTAGATATGTGACGCAATTGCGCGAGCTCTACTTGCAACTTACCCTCATGGGTTCGTGCACGTTGAGCGAAAATATCAAGAATCAAACCCGTTCGGTCCAAGACTCGACATTTACACAGACCTTCTAAATTACGCTCTTGGGCTGGCGAGAGTGCATGGTTAAAAATCACCACATCAGCACCAGTCAATTGTACAACTTGTGCAATTTCCTGAGCCTTTCCTTCGCCAACATAGTATTTCGGGTGAGGAGACTGACGACTACCTGTCACAACCTGCAGGTTGTTAACGCCAGCTGAAGACACCAACATCTCAAATTCATTGAGGTCTTCCCACTCACCTTCTTGCGTGAAGTTGATATGAACAAGAACAGCCTGCTCACCGGATTCATAACGGTCAAACAAGCGACCAACTCCTATTTATAATATTTACTGTACGAGATAGAGTATTAATCTTCAGATTTCTCTTGTTGGCGATCATTTGCTGGACGCTCGCCTGTGTGGTGACTAACCGCACGTGCAGGTACAACAGTCGAAATCGCATGCTTATAAACCATTTGGTTAACAGTATTTTTCAACAGGATCACAAATTGATCGAAAGACTCGATTTGACCTTGTAATTTGATTCCGTTTACAAGATAGATCGAAACAGGAATGCGTTCGCGACGAAGCGCATTCAGGAATGGGTCTTGAAGAGATTGCCCCTTAGCCATTTTTATTTTCCTTATATTAATATTTTTAATTTTAATTATTTAGCTATTGGTACACTACGAGTTGTGTGGCCTTTGCATCTGAGCTAAACCAATGAAATACCCGTTAGTTTTATAATCATAGAACAACAATTCACTTTGAAAACAAAACTCAGTTCCTTTTTGGGTACAAATATACAAAAGCGTCTACATTATACACAGTTAATGCCATCGGATGCTATGGCGTCTGTGAGAGTTTTCATTGAACTCTCAATGTGTTCACTATCCAGCCAAACCAGATCTTCCCAACTCCTTAACCAGGTAATCTGACGTTTAGCCAATTGACGAGTAGCGCAGATTCCACGAAATATCGCATCATCAAAACTACAGTCCCCATCTAAATATTCCCACATTTGTCGGTAGCCGACACAACGAATAGATGGTAAATCGGGATGAAGATCTTTTCGAGCATATAATGCTTTCACTTCATCTTCAAAACCTGCTTGTATCATTTTATCGAAACGCAATTCAATTCGTTTATGTAACAAAGCACGATCTTTGGGCGCTACAGCAAATTGTTTCACTCGAAATGGTAATGGCTCCCCTTTCACTTCCGTCAGTTCAGTCAAAGACTTACCTGATATTCGATACACCTCTAATGCACGTGAAAGACGCTGCGGATCATTAGGATGGATCCTATTAGCTGAGACAGGGTCAATCGCCATAAGTTCATCATGGAGAGCTTGCCAGCCCTTATCTTTCGCTTCTTGCTCTAACTGCTTACGTATCTCAGGGTCAGCAGCGGGCAAAGGAGATAGGCCTTGTAGTAACGCCTTAAAATAAAGCATGGTGCCACCGACAAGAAGGGGGATCTTACCTTCCGCGTGTATCTTGGCGATCTCTGCCAACGCATCACGTCGAAAATCCGCTGCAGAATACGCTTCACTTGGGTCAAGTATGTCGATAAGGCGATGAGGCGCCGCCGACAACTCATCAGCATCAGGCTTGGCGGTGCCTATATCCATACCTTTATAGATCAAGGCAGAATCCACACTGATAATCTCAACGGGGTATTGCTGACGAAGACGTATCGCAAGATCGGTCTTACCTGATGCGGTAGGACCCATTAAAAACAAAACTAACGGTAATTTCTGACTCATGATGAAAACGCTGCAATTGTGGCCGTAAAATCGACAGGACGAACAAACTTAGTATCGCTTAAAGGTAGCTTACCATCGAATAACTGCTCCAAATTACTGAGTAACTGAACAGATTCCGATAATGTATAACGACTTTTCACTTGCAGCACTTTCTTTGCTAACCAAAGACTCAGTCTATTTGAGTTGAGGTCATGCTGCTCAAGGGTTGCCAAGTATGACAGCATTTCATCAATTAACAATTGCAAATTTTGCTGCCGAAGAGGCGAAGGAACCCCCATTACCATGACGGTTTGCTTGTTTCTAATTTTAATATCAATAGCAAAAGATGACAAAAGTTCTACCTGAGACTCTACGAGCTTCAATTGACTATCATTCACCTTTAATGACAGCGGTACCAATAAAGGCTGCATCGTCAACGAAGCCCGCTTGGGGTCTAGCTGCGCGAACAGCTTATAAAATTCAGCGCGAGGCAATGACACAAGTGCGCAATCAGGCTCTGCCTTAACCAAGAGATAATGCGACCCAATGACTGCGACAGCCTTACCAATACGCTCTGTCGCCGCCTGAGCTAGCTTTTCTTCAACCATTGAAGCACTGGAAGTAACAGGAAGATCGGGGGTTTGCAATAGTGCTTGATACACTTTTGCTTCTGCAAGACTTGGTGGCTTATCAACGTTTCTAGAGCTCGAACGATTTGACGTATGACTCGATGACTTTTCTGGTGTCCAAGAAGTGCTTGGCGAGCGCTCTGAAATACTATGCTGCGGTCTATTGTCAGAAGAAGAATCAGCTTGAGGCTCAACACTAGCTCGATAATCACTCCGCCCCGGGTAAGCGGGTGTATTAGCCACCGCATCGATCACCGTCTCCGCGACAGGAACCGCCTTTGAATGACTTTTTAGTTCATCTTCATTTATCGGCTCTGCTGATGCTTCATTTTCGCTGACTTCACTAATACTTTGGGTAAACCCAGAGGTTGAGACTTGAGGCGAATCTATTGATTTTGCTTGAACCAACGCATCACTTAGCGCTTGATAAATAAAGTCGTGCACCAACCTTGCTTGATGAAACCTAACTTCATGCTTAGCAGGATGTACATTAACATCCACCTGGTGGGGATCAATTTCAATAAACAATACGAAGGCGGCATATTGATCCGCAGACAAGCTCGATTCGTAACTTTGGCGGATAGCATGATTAATCAGCTTATCCCGCATCATCCGTCCATTGACGTAACAATATTGAAGGTCGTTTTGCGCACGCCCACCTTCTGGTGTGGTAATCCAGCCATGCAGTTTGAGGTCATGGTGTTCTAACTCAATTCTGAGCATATGACGGACAAACGCCGCGCCGCACACTGATGCAATTCTTTTTTCAGCCTGCGCTTCATTTTTTGCCGCCCGATATTGCCTGACTAACTTACCGTTGTGCTTAACGTTAATAGACACATCAAAACGGCTTAATGCGATACGCTTTAATAACTCATCAATATGAGTAAATTCCGTTTTTTCGGTGCGCAAAAACTTACGTCTTGCAGGTGTATTGAAAAATAAATCCAATACCTCTACCGTTGTGCCAATTGGGTGAGCGGTTGGCTTCAAATTCACCGCCATATCTCGCCCTTCTGCGTAGGCACTCCACGCTTGCTCCTGAGCCGCCGGCCTTGAGGTCAGTGTCAGTCGTGAAACGGAACTAATACTGGCTAACGCCTCACCACGAAAGCCTAAGCTAACAATCGCCTCAAGGTCATCTAAAGTATGAATTTTTGATGTGGCATGACGACTAAGTGCTAATTGAAGCTCATCCTTAACAATGCCTTTTCCATTATCACGAACTCGAATGAGCTTGGCGCCACCCTTTTCAATGTCGATATCAATACGAGTCGCACCAGAATCAATACTATTCTCCACTAACTCTTTCACCACCGAAGCGGGTCTTTCAACCACCTCTCCTGCGGCAATCTGGTTCGCTAATCTAGCTGGGAGAATTTTTATTGTCACACCACTACTCCGAGTCATAAAAATTTATACATAGTCAACGTTGCACGTTACCTATTAGGAATAATCAATACCTGCCCAACGGCAAGTTGATCTGAACGTAACTTGTTTGCATCACGTATGCTTTGTATCGTAACGTCATAGCGAGATGCAATCTTACCTAAAAACTCACCACGCTTAACGGTGTGCTTTCTGACAGGCAAATCTTTGACACTAACGGAGATCTTCAGCTTTTGGCCTAGTCGTAAGGTATCCGATTTGAGATTGTTTTCACGTTTGATATCAGCAACCGACACTTTGTATTTATTCGCTATCTTGCCAAGGTATTCGCCTTTCGCCACAGTATGTGTGACAACTTTCGTTTCAACCGTATTAACCTTGCTGCTCACTTTTACTGGCGCACTGTTTCCTGGGATAGTGAGAACTTGTCCTACAGCCAGTCCATTGCTCTTCAGTTTATTCGCCGATTTAATTGACGACACAGAAGAACCATATTGCTGGGCAATCACTGATAACGACTCGCCACGTTTCACCGTATGCTTACGTTGCTGGCCCTTATTAGCAAACAAGGTGCCTTCTGGTGGGTTCGCTTCAAAATACTGGACTAACGCGGTTGCTAGTGCGCGAGCTAACTTATCTTGGTGACTACGCGTGGTCAGCAAACGTTCTTCACTTGGATTGGAAATAAAACCTGTTTCAACCAATACCGATGGTATATCTGGCGATTTTAATACAGCAAGACTGGCGTTGACGGGCTCTTTCTTGTGCAAGTGAGCCACTTTTCCCATCTCTTTCAATATTTTAGTCGCGACTTTATAGCCTTCTTTTTGAGAATGGCTAAATTGTAAATCGAGCAACGTTTGACTGACGTTTTTGTCATTTGAATTCTTGGCTAACGCTTCTCCCGCGCCACCAAGTAATTCTGACTGCTGCTCATGGTTTTCTACCCAACGTGCAATTTCAGTGTTCGCTCTTCTGGTATTCAAGACGAATACTGATGCCCCTCGAGGTTGTGGTGTTCGGAAAGCATCGGCATGAATAGAGACCAAAAGATGTGCTTTGTTTTTACGAGCAATGTCGGAACGTTTATTCAAGTTAACAAAATAATCGCCACGTCGAGTCAGTACCGCCCTCATTCCTGGAATGGCATCTATTTGCGCCGCAAGTTTTTTGGAGACACTCAACGTCACATGTTTTTCATATTTGTTTGTCGGTCCAATAGAGCCTGGATCCTCACCACCATGTCCGGCGTCGATTGCAACGACGATATCGGCCGTACCGCGCAGTTGTGACGCATCGCGACTGACCGCTGTCTTACTGCTACTGCTTGCAACAGCAACCGGTTTCGCCTGAGCCGCTTTCCCATGGGGAAGATCAATAACAAGGCGGTGTCCATATTGCCCGCCAGGCGTCGGATTCAAGGTAAACAACTGAGGTGTTGATGCCTGTTTCAATTCAAAAACAAGGCGATACGTTCCTTTCTTAGGTGGCGAACTTTTTCTTACTTTGCTCAATACGGGGCTATCAGTCACATTAAGTGGTAACTTAGTATTTAGCGTTGTATTGCTGAGATCGACCACAATACGGCTTGGGCCTGATAACGAAAAATAACTAAAATCCGCCTTCGATTTTAGGTCAATAACGACCCGTGTCTCATCCGGTGATGGCCAAACCCGTATTCCTTCAAGGCTATTCGCCCATGCAAGCGTAGGGAAAAGAATGACGATGGCCAGCATGAGCACTCTCATGCGACTAAACAAACGATTGATCAATTTAACTCCAGTTGACTAATGAGCTGATTTCCATATTCAGAGTTTGCGGTAAATGTAATTTCACGCGCTTCTCCTGCGTACCTCAAGTCAATATCAAGATCAGCGGCTGGTAACACACCCTCACCTTTTTCAGGCCATTCCACTAGGCAAATGGCATCATCGGAAAAGTAGTCACGAATCCCCATAAATTCCAGTTCTTCAGGATCCGCTAAACGATACAAATCAAAGTGATAAATATTCCACTGCTTGAGTTGATAAGGTTCCACTAACGTATACGTTGGGCTTTTTACATTACCTTGATGCCCTTGGCTTTGAATAAACCCACGACTAAACGTCGTTTTTCCCGCCCCAAGATCACCGTGTAAATAGATGGTTGTTTGTTTTGAGCAGAGATTAGCGAGTTTAGTTCCAATTAAAACAGTGGCTGCTTCATCAGCTAAGGCAAATTTTTTAGTGTTCATCACATTTTTCTCTGAATACGTCGGTTGAGAGGTGAAATAGTAAACTGTGTCGCTTTTTGTAGACAAGCATTGTTGTGTAAGTAATTAGAAAATTTACCATTAAAAGCGGTGAATCCCTACAAAGTGATGGTAAATACCCATCAACTTCCCACACAAATTTGGATATCTGTCTTTTTTCTACTCATACTTTGGATACAAACAGATTTGAGTATAGAATACGCGTCCTTTTTGAATAGAGTGATCGTGATGGATTTAGATAAGCTTACCAACGACATCAAACAGTGGGCGAAAGAACTGGGTTTTCAAAAAGCAGGCATTAGTGATATCTGCTTAGAAGATCAAGAGACATCGCTTAACCACTGGGTGGCAGCTGGCTATCACGGTGAAATGGCGTGGATGGAGTCAAATCAAGATTTACGCCTTCACCCCGATCAACTCCACCCCAATACATGCCGTATCATTAGCGTGCGCATGAATTATCTACCTGAAGATGCACACTTTGCTAGCAATCTGCAAGACAAGCATACTGGCTACATCAGTCGCTACGCGTTGGGTCGGGATTATCACAAACTCATTCGCAACAAGTTAAAAAAATTAGGCCAAAAAATTGAAAGTGAAGTCGGCGCCTTAGGGTACCGGCCATTTGTCGATTCCGCGCCGGTACTCGAACGTCCGCTGGCAGAAAAAGCGGGACTAGGATGGACAGGTAAACACTCTTTAATACTCGACAACGACGCTGGCTCTTGGTTCTTCCTTGGCGAATTATTTATCGACCTACCCCTTCCTATCGATCAGCCTGTTGAAAATCAATGTGGTAAATGTACCGCGTGCGTAACCTCATGCCCAACCAATGCGATCTTAGAGAATGGCGTCGTCGATGCAAGGCGATGTATTTCATACTTAACCATTGAGTATGATGGCATTATCCCTGAAGAGTTTCGAGATGCGATCGGCAATCGAATTTACGGCTGTGATGATTGCCAGTTAGTCTGTCCGTGGAATCGATTCTCTGATATCAGCAAGCAAGTCGACTTCCAGCGCCGACCAGTATTCAATGATCCGGACTTAAAAGCGTTGATCGCTTGGGATGAAGTTACATTCTTAAAAAATATGGAAGGGTCTGCCATTAGGCGTATCGGGCATGAGCAGTGGCGAAGAAACATCATTATTGCAATTGGCAATGCTCCGTTCCAAACAGATTACATTACTCTACTCGAAAGCTTAAAGGGTGAAAGCGAGCTGCTGGATACTCACATCATCTGGGCACTGAGAAAGTTACGTTCCCAAGAAGATAAATTGTCACTAAGCAAAATTGATAGCAGAAACCAACGTCTTATTCGGATAGTGCAAAAGGGACTACCTCGCGATTCATAGAATCAAGCCGTCTCATCTCGACATTAGCGACAAATCAAATAAATTTTCTTGACTAACATCTCATATTTGGATTTGTGGAAAAACATAAATTTCATTCGTGCTATGTGCTTGTGAAAACAGGTTAAACACAGATGCAATATATGACTAGGATCAAATAAATGTCACTTGTCGATCATTTAACCACAACAACACACAACGCAAAAATAACAAGAAAGCCATTCAAAACAAGTGGTTATATGTAAATCTCTCATTTTTACCGTCAGCCGTTACTGTAAAGATCTTTCAAGCACTTAACTAACACATCAAGTAAAAACAATTTATCAACCAAGTTATCCACACAAAATAAGATGTGGATAAGTCTGTTAATTTAAATGTAAGCGCACCGTAGAAAAAGGCCTTCGCCCTATATCCACAGCGTTGAATATCTACAGGAATAGCAGCGTAGACGCATTTAATAGACGAGATGGTCTACATGGTAAAAACGTTACAACTAACTAAATTTTTTGGAGTGATGCTTCTCAGCATTAGGAAAGAGCGGCAGCGAAAGGACTAAGTTTCTCAACTTTGCTTATATGAAATGCTGCTTTAGGCTTTCTTTCAACAAGAAAGCATAGCGACTGACAAAACTTGTTCTACTAAAAGCAGAACAAGACTTAAACCTGTATAAGGTTAAACTGCGCTAAAATGGAGCGATACATCGGGTTCGAACCGATGACCTCAACCTTGGCAAGGTTGCGCTCTACCAACTGAGCTAGTATCGCATATCAACAGCCAATGCTATTGATTAAATGTGGTTGCGGGGGCCGGATTTGAACCGACGACCTTCGGGTTATGAGCCCGACGAGCTACCAAACTGCTCCACCCCGCGTCCGAATTGTAGTCACCGTTAAGTACCGTGAGAACTGTATTTTCCTAAAGGAAAATGGAGCGATACATCGGGTTCGAACCGATGACCTCAACCTTGGCAAGGTTGCGCTCTACCAACTGAGCTAGTATCGCATATCAACAGCTAATGCTATTGATTAAATGTGGTTGCGGGGGCCGGATTTGAACCGACGACCTTCGGGTTATGAGCCCGACGAGCTACCAAACTGCTCCACCCCGCGTCCGAATTGTAGTCACCGTTAAGTACCGTGAGAACTGCATTTCCTTTTAAAGTAAAGGAATTTGCTCATCAACAGCCAATGCTATTGATTAAATATGGTTGCGGGAGCCGGATTTGAACCAACGACCTTCGGGTTATGAGCCCGACGAGCTACCAAACTGCTCCATCCCGCGTCCGAATTGTAATCACCGTTAAGCACCGTGAGAGCTGTATTTTCCGTAAAGGAAAATGGAGCGATACATCGGGTTCGAACCGATGACCTCAACCTTGGCAAGGTTGCGCTCTACCAACTGAGCTAGTATCGCATTGAACGTGTTTCCTCGTTCAGGGCTGCGAATTATAAGAGCATTTTTTTGTGATGCAAGTCCTATCGATAAAAAACATTCATTTTTTTTCTTTTTGATGAAAAAGCACACAAAAATACCTTATTTTTCTTGAAACTAGAACAAATCAGCCCCGCCACGATTTAGATAAAGATTCAACTAAATGGAGAAAATAGTTCCACGATAGTATTTTAGCTCAGCAATCGACTCTCGAATATCATCAAGAGCAAGATGAGTACCTTGCTTGCTAAAGCCATCTAAAACCTCTGGCTTCCAACGACGAGTCAGCTCTTTTAATGTACTCACATCGATATAACGATAGTGGAAGTACTCCTCAAGCTCTGGCATGTGCTTGTATAAGAAACGACGATCTTGGCCAATACTATTCCCACAGATAGGTGATACCCCTTTAGGGACCCACTGCTCTAAGAACTCGATAGTCTCTACAATCGCCTGCTGTTCTGTGTACGTACTCTCTGTCACACGAGAAACGAGTCCGCTCGCCGTATGAGTATTCGTGCACCAGTCATCCATTTTTGCTAGCTCAGCTTCAGGCTGATGAATGGCAATCACTGGACCCTCTGCAAGAATGTTCAATTGACTATCAGTCACTATGCTCGCAATTTCGATGATTTTATGTTGCTCAGGATCGAGTCCTGTCATCTCGAGATCAACCCAGATTAAATTCTGATCGCTAAAAGACATATCGCCCTCGTCTATTTGTTTTCCGCTAAAAGAGGTACTATACCGAAATAAATTTCAGTAACCCAAATGGTTTGATGCATTGGCATCATAGAATATCGTGGCGAAAAAGAAAAAATTAACCAAAGGCCAAGTGCGTCGAGTACGCAGCAACCAAAGCAAGAAACTTAAACAAGAAGAGACCGTTCAGTGGGATGAAACCATGCTAGGTGCGGTCAAACAAGGTTTAGTGATTACTCGTTTTGGTCAACATGCCGACATTGAAGATCTTGAAACTCAAGAGGTTCATCGTTGTAATTTACGACGTGGAATTGAGTCTCTCGTCTCTGGCGATCACGTAAAATGGCGTGTAGGCATTGAGTCAATGCATGGCATTTCTGGTGTTGTAGAAGCCGTCGAACCACGCAGCTCCATTCTCACACGCCCAGACTATTACGATGGCCTAAAGCCCGTTGCAGCCAACGTTGACCAAATGGTTATTGTCTCTGCCATTGCGCCGGATTTATCGTTTAATATCATCGACCGTTACCTTGTTGCATCAGAAACATTGCAAATCGCGCCGTTACTGGTTCTAAACAAGGTTGATCTGATTTCGGAAGAAGACAAAGCGGGTATCTATGCCTCTATGAACGCTTACAAGCGCATTGGTTATGATGTTGCTTTTGTCAGTAAAGAAACTGGTGAAGGAATCCAAGAACTGGAAAGCTACCTCAAAGATAAAGTAAACATCTTTGTTGGGCAATCTGGGGTAGGTAAATCAAGCCTAGTCAATGCACTCATGCCTGAACTGGAAATTGAAGAGGGCGTTATCTCTGAAAACTCAGGATTAGGCCAGCACACCACCACGGCCGCCAGGCTCTACCACTTCCCATCAGGAGGCGATCTTATCGACTCTCCTGGGGTTCGCGAATTTGGGCTTTGGCACTTAGAATCTCACGAGATTACTGAAGCTTTTGTCGAGTTTCGTCCTTACCTTGGTGGCTGTAAATTTAGAGACTGCAAACACTTAGATGATCCTGGCTGCATTCTCCGTGAAGCGGTTGAAAATGGTAATATCGATAAAGGCCGTTTTGATAACTACCACCGCATTTTGGAAAGCATGGGTGAAAACAAAGCCAATCGACAATATTCGCGTAATAAAAAAGCGGATCTTGGCTGATTAAAATCTAAGTTTGTCGCTATGCCGCTAGTTTGTCATCACACACAATGTCAGCACTGGAATGAGACTAAGTACTGACATTTCGTGAGATTTACATTAATATCTCGCGCCCTGAATTAGAAATACTCAATTAATGTTGGAATAATAAGCAATGGATAAGATTAAAGTTGGACTTCAATATTGGATACCAAAACACGGTTTGACCCGTTTAGTCGGTAAACTAGCATCAGCAAAAGCTGGTGGTCTAACGACAGCTATCATTCGTTGGTTTGTAAAACAATATAACGTCAATTTAGATGAGGCTTTGTACTCAGATCCGGCTCACTTCGAAACTTTTAACGAGTTTTTCGTTCGTGAACTCAAGCCTGGCATTCGACCAATTACAGAGGGTGATTCTGTTATCACACACCCAGCGGATGCATGCGTGAGCCAATTTGGTCCCATTGAAGACGGTAAGTTAATTCAAGCTAAAAACCATCACTACACCGCACAAGAACTGTTGGGTGGAAGTGAAGACCTCGCTAAAGAGTTTACCGATGGCGAATTCGCAACGCTGTACCTTTCTCCTCGCGACTACCACCGCGTACACATGCCATGCGACGGTACATTGCGCCAAATGATTTATGTACCTGGTGACCTATTTTCGGTCAACCCGCTCACAGCAGAGAATGTACCAAACCTGTTTGCCCGCAACGAGCGTGTCGTATGTATCTTTGATACTGAGTTTGGCCCAATGGCGCAAGTCCTTGTTGGCGCTACGATTGTCGGCAGCATTGAGCTAATTTGGGCGGGTACGGTAACACCGCCAACTGGCAGCTCAGTTCACACTTGGGACTATCCTGCGGAAGGTACTAAGTCTGTTGTGTTGAAAAAGGGTGAAGAAATGGGTCGCTTTAAGCTAGGTTCAACGGTCATTAACCTATTTGCCCACAATAGCATCCGTTTTGATGAGACCATGGTAAATACCGCCCCTACCGTTATGGGCACACCTTATGCTCATGCGGCTGAACGTAACGACAGTTAATTAGCTAAGTATGTAAATAACTAGACCAGTCAAAAGAAACGGTGCAAATTTGCACCGTTTTTTATTGCCTTAACCTCAGTTCTCTTAATTGTTCTGCTTGATGCTAATTGTTGACGTAAGACAATAATCTCACCAAAAAATCCTCTATGTTTTCAAAACTCTAACCTCAGTCGAAGACCCTGTGATGATTATCTTTTAATCTATTTAGTAGATAACTTTAGATTTGAGATAATACTGCCTATGCCCAAGATAAATAACGGGGTTTTGATCCGGCTCCTGATCTGCTTTATGGTTCCCCTTGGTGTGCTAATGATGCCTATTGATGCCATCCCCATCGACGATCTCACGCTTATTCAGCATCGACTACTCGCTATTTTCTTGCTTGCTGCACTACTCTGGGTTCTAGAGCCAGTTCCTGTTTTTGCCACCTCAATTCTGATCATTGCCTTAGAGCTAGTCATGCTTTCAGATAAAGGATTACACCTATTTCGCACGCCACCAGCAGGGCACGACTTAGGTGAATTGATGAAATACACCGACATCTTTAGCGCTTTTTCATCGCCTATTATTATTTTATTTATGGGTGGCTTTGCCTTAGCGATTGCCGCGTCTAAATACGAACTCGACAACAACCTCGCTCGCGTCTTACTTAAACCATTTGGTCAACAGCCGAAATTTATCATGCTGGGGTTAATGCTGATCACCGCTGTCTTTTCGATGTTTATGTCGAATACCGCCACCACCGTGATGATGTTGGCATTGCTTGGTCCCATTGTTGCTTCTGCACCTAAAGGCGACATTGGTATCAAGGCCTTAGTGTTATGTATTCCTATTGCCGCAAACACCGGGGGAATAGCAACACCGATAGGAACGCCGCCCAATGCAATAGCTTTACAATATCTAACCGGGGAAAACACCATCGACTTCCTACAGTGGATGATGATGGGGCTACCTTTTGTCATCATTCAACTGACCATTGCATGGTTTTTATTACAACGCTTCTTCCCATCCTCACAAGATAAGATGGTGCTAAAACTCAATGGGACATTCCAGAAGAACTGGCGAGCCATCGTCGTGTACGCTACCTTCGCCACCACCATTCTGCTTTGGATGACAACCAAGTTACATGGCATGAATACCTACGTCGTTTCCATCATTCCTCTTGCTGTGTTTACTCTGACAGGGATCATGGGTAAGGAAGAGCTTAAACTCATTAACTGGGATGTGCTTTGGTTAGTTGCGGGGGGTATCGCGATCGGCATTGGCTTAGATAAAACCGGACTCGCCGTCGCCCTTGCCCACGCCATCGACTATGAATCACTCTCGCCCATGGCTGTGGTGCTAACGCTTTCTGTCGTCTGTTGGTTAATGGCTAACTTCATGTCGAATACCGCTACCGCTAACTTACTCATGCCGATTGCCGCGGCGATCGGTGCCTCAATGGAAAGCCTTGCCACTATTGGTGGTTTACAAGGGCTGTTAGTCGTGGTCGCATTTTCGGCATCGTTAGGGATGATTCTTCCTGTCTCCACCCCACCAAACTCTCTTGCCTACTCTACCGGTCTGATTGAAAGCAAAGACATGGCAAAAATGGGGCTCATCCTTGGTGTTGTTGGCCTACTCATCGTCTATCTCGCAACTTGGATCCTGACCTAAACGCCTTATTGAACTTAGTTAAGTCCCTTGGCAGCAATGAAATCCACCCTAGCGGGGGGATTTCATTGCACTTTACTAGAGCGCATAGTACAACCTGTTTAACGATAGGATTTCGAATTGAATAGGGAAACTCATGGGGTTTGAGTGGTTTGCGCTTATTGCCGCCTTTTTGTGGGCGGTTTCCAGCATTATTTCTGTCACACCAGCGCGCCATCTTGGGTCTTTTGCCTATAGCCGATGGAGGATGGGATGCACTGCCTGCATTCTCACTACGATGGCGCTGCTCACGAATGGCTGGGGAAGCGTTGCCTATGCGCACATCACCCCAATGGCGCTATCGGGACTTATCGGGATCTTTATTGGTGATACCGCCTTATTTGCTTGCTTAAATCGAATGGGACCACGTCAAGCGGGTTTGCTGTTCTCTTGTCATGCGGTGTTCTCCGCCATACTCGGTTACTTTCTTTTTTCTGAAACCATGAGCTCAGTTGAACTGATGGGGTCGGCTTTCGTGTTTTCAGGCGTCGCCACCGCGATTTTTTTTGGTCGTAGACAAGCTAAATCTTCCGTAAATCGCTTAGAAGACATTCAAGGAAACGTTTGGGTTGGTGTTGCACTCGGTATTACCGCGGCACTGTGTCAGGCACTTGGGGGGATCATCGCAAAGCCCGTTATGCAAACGGCTATCGACCCCGTTGCCGCATCCGCGATTCGTATGATTACGGCATTTATTGCCCATAGCCTATTTTGGTTAACCGGGGCAAGACTTGCCAAAAGTATCCACCCCATTACCCTGCCCATCTTCGGCATTACTGCATTAAACGGGTTTCTAGCCATGGCTGTTGGCATGACGCTCATACTCTTCGCACTGCAAACTGGTAATGTCGGCATGGTAGCGCTGCTTTCTTCGACAACACCCATCATGGTATTACCGCTGCTATGGCTATACACCAAGCAACGACCTAACCGCTACGCTTGGTTCGGTGCATTGCTCGCCGTCACAGGGACGGGAATACTCGTCAGTTAAGCGAACAAGCATACAACCGCTAAAGCTTGTGGGCATTATGCTATCGGAAATGGAAAAGCCGTCACTTGATCGATATGGTCAGCACCGATAGCCAACATTATCAGCCGATCAATACCTAATGCTACGCCCGCACATTGTGGTAACCCTGCCTCTAATGCCGCAATCAAGTGATGATCAATCGGTTGGACAGGTAAGCCCATTGTTACCCTCTTTTGGTTATCTTGTTCAAAGCGAGCTAGTTGCTCTTTAGGGTTATCCAACTCATGGAAACCGTTGGCAAGTTCGATGCCCTTAAAATACACCTCAAAGCGATCGGCCACCCTTGTGTCATTGGCATTCACTTTCGCCAATGCCGCTTGTGAAGCTGGAAAGTCATAGACAAAAGCAGGAGAATTCAAACCAATCTTGGTTTCGACGCCGATGCTAAACAACAATTGCAATAAAGTATCTCGGTCCTCTTCACTGTCAGCAATATCAGACAAGCCTAACGTCCCGGCAGCAGCTCGAAGTTCAGACATAGAAGCGGTGAGTGGACAGACGGATAGAGCTTGAATAAACGCTTGTTGATACGTCATTCGCTGTGCTTTCTCTCCCTTTAATACCTGCATCAGTAGTTCATCCATTTCATCCATCAGCTGATGATGGTCAAACCCAACGCGATACCATTCCAACATAGTAAATTCTGGATTGTGGTATCGACCACTCTCTTCATTACGAAACGCCTTCGCGATCTGATAGATACAGCCACTCCCCGCCGCCAGCAATCGCTTCATATGAAATTCAGGGCTAGTCATAAAATATAAGCGTCTGCCATCGGCATAACCAGGCCCAACAAATTCGGTATCAAACGTTTGTAAATGCACATCCGTCACCGTGGCATGACTCATAGCTGGCGTCTCCACTTCCATGACATCCCTTGATAAGAAAAATTGACGTATGTTGTGAATAATCTCTGCACGTTTTTTTAGCAAAGGTATTGATGCTGTTGGCTGCCAGTCGCTGTAAATCATAATCAAACTCATTAGCTGTAGTTATTGATAATTGTACAAATTTAAAGATATCCCACGATTATAAGTGACGTTAATCACACATCATATAAATACTATGCCTCTCTTTGCATTTCCGTTGAAAAAACCTAACTCAATCAATTTTTTTACCCTGCACCTTATCTACTATAGCCCTTAGTTTTTATCTGCTTATTTAAGCGCTAATTATCACTCGCGAGTTCAACTCGCTCTCACACTGGAGGATAACTGTGAAGACAATAACCACAGATATCGCAGTCATCGGCGCTGGTGGCGCTGGTCTTCGAACTGCTATTGCAGCCGCTGAAGCAAATCCTGATATGGAAGTTGCTCTTATCTCAAAAGTTTACCCGATGCGATCGCACACGGTCGCGGCTGAGGGTGGCTCTGCCGCTGTAATCAAGGATGAAGATAGCCTAGACAATCACTTCAACGATACCGTTGGTGGTGGTGACTGGCTTTGTGAACAGGATGTTGTTGAGTATTTCGTAAAAAGCGCAACCAAAGAAATGATCCAAATGGAGCAATGGGGCTGCCCTTGGAGTCGAAAAGAAAATGGCGAAGTCAACGTTCGTCGTTTTGGTGGCATGAAAGTGGAACGAACCTGGTTTGCCGCAGATAAAACAGGCTTCCATATGCTACATACGCTATTTCAGACCTCAATGAAGTATGACCAAATCAAACGATTTGATGAGTACTTTGTAGTTGATCTACTTGTTGTAGAAGGCGAAGTCCAAGGTCTGATTGCCATTCATATGTCGGAAGGCGAACTCGTGACCATTAAAGCGAAGTCTGTGGTACTCGCAACAGGTGGCGCAGGTCGTGTTTATCACTGTAACACTAACGGCGGTATTGTGACTGGCGATGGCATGGCCATGGCTTATCGCCATGGTGTGCCACTACGTGATATGGAATTCGTGCAATACCACCCAACCGGGCTTCCTGGCACTGGCATCCTAATGACCGAAGGTTGTCGTGGTGAAGGCGGTATTATCGTCAACAAGAACGGCTACCGTTACCTACAAGATTACGGCATGGGTCCGGAGACACCAGTAGGCGAGCCAAAAAACAAATACATGGAACTGGGTCCTCGTGACAAAGTGTCTCAAGCCTTTTGGCATGAGCAGCAAAAAGGCAATACCATTAAGCACCCACTGGGTGACGTGGTTCACCTAGACTTGCGTCACCTTGGCGAAGAATACTTGCAAGAACGTCTACCGTTTATCTGTGAACTTGCCAAAGCTTACGTCAACGTTGATCCAGCCAAAGAGCCAATCCCAATTAGACCAACCGTCCACTACACCATGGGTGGTATTGAGACCAACGGTCAATGTGAAACGCGTATACAAGGTTTATTCGCCGTCGGTGAATGTGCATCCGTTGGCCTTCACGGTGCAAACCGACTGGGCTCCAACTCACTGGCTGAGTTTGTTGTGTTTGGTCGTGTTGCCGGAGAGCAAGCCGTTGAACGTGCGCAAGCCTTTAAAGGCTGGGATGACGCAGCCATTGCAAAACAAGTAGAAGCCGTTGAAGCGCGTATTGCTGCCCTACTCAGCCAAGATGGCGACGAAAACTGGGCAGATATCCGCACTGAAATGGGTCATACCATGGAAGCGGGTTGTGGCATCTACCGTCAAGAAGACTTAATGCAAGCCACGCTTGAAAAAATAGCCGAACTTAAGCAGCGTTATAAAAACATCGGTATTAAGGATAAAGGCAAAGTCTTCAACACAGACTTACTTTACGCCATCGAAGTTGGTTACGGTCTTGAGGTAGCAGAAGCTATGGCGCACTCCGCTATCCTGCGTAAAGAATCTCGTGGTGCGCACCAGCGTTTAGACGATGGTTGCACAGAGCGCGATGATGAAAACTTCTTAAAACACTCTCTAGCTTTCTTCCAAGAAGACAGCGCACCGAGTATTGATTATAGCGATGTAAAAATCACTAAGTCTCAACCTAAAGCGCGCCTTTACGGTGAAGCTGCTGAGAAAGCCGCCGCTGCAGAAGCAAAAGCTGCTAAAGAAAACAATGCAGAGGAGCAAGCATAATGTCAGCAAATCGCATTCAAAAAGTAGAAATCATGCGTTACGACCCGGAGAAAGACTCTGAGCCTCGCATGCAGATGTTTGATGTCCCATTTGATGAGACTATGTCAGTCCTTGATGCTATTGGCTATATCAAAGACAACCTAGACAAAGATTTGTCTTATCGTTGGTCTTGTCGCATGGCGATTTGTGGCTCTTGCGGCATCATGGTAAACGGTGTCCCTAAGTTAGCGTGTAAAAGCTTCTTACGAGACTACACGGGTGGCGTAAAAATCGAGCCACTCGCAAACTTCCCAATCGAGAAAGATTTAATTGTCGACATGACGCCCTTTATTGAGCGCCTAGAAGCCATTAAACCTTATATCATTGGTAATGACCGTACCCCGGAAGATGGCGCAAACTTACAAACGCCAGAACAAATGGCGAAGTACAAACAGTTTGCCGGCTGTATCAACTGTGGGCTCTGCTACGCGGCGTGCCCTCAATTCGGATTAAACCCTGAATTTATTGGTCCTGCTGCTCTGACACTCGCCCATCGCTATAACCTTGACAGTCGCGATAATGGCAAGAGCGAACGTATGGCGCTCATTAATGGAGAAAATGGCGCATGGGGTTGTACCTTTGTCGGCTATTGCTCGGATGTTTGTCCTAAAAATGTCGATCCAGCGGCTGCGGTAAACCAAGGCAAAATTGAATCTTCAAAAGACTTTGTTATTGCCATGCTCAAGCCGGATGGTTCACCAAAGAATGTGGAGGCATAACCATGAGCAATAGAAAACCTTACGTTCGAGAAATAAAACGCACTTGGTGGAAAAATCATCCTTTCTACCGGTTCTACATGCTACGTGAAGCGACAGTGTTACCACTGATTCTATTTACGATTTTCCTAACCTTTGGTTTAGGAGCGTTAGTGAAGGGACCAGAAGCTTGGCAAGGTTGGTTGGCATTTATGGCTAACCCTATTGTGATTGCCATCAACATTGTTGCGCTCGCAGGTAGCTTATTCCACGCTCAAACCTTTTTTAGCATGATGCCTCAAGTCATGCCGATTAAATTAAAAGGTAAAGCGGTAGAAAAGAAAACCATCGTGCTAGCGCAATGGGCTGCCGTTGCAGCGATTTCTCTTATTGTGCTGATTATCGTCTAAGGAGACCACTGTGATTAACCAAAACCCTAAACGTTCAGACGAACCCGTATGGTGGGGACTATTTGGTGCAGGCGGCTCATGGTTTGCCATGATTACTCCTGTGACCATTCTTGTCCTTGGCATCCTAGTACCCATGGGTATCATTGACGCAGAAGCATTAAGCTATGAGCGCGTGGCTGGATTTGCCACTAGCTTTATCGGTGCTCTATTTGTCATCGCGACACTCGCCCTACCAATGTGGCATGCGATGCACCGTCTTCACCATGGTATGCATGATCTAAAAATTCACGCAGGTGTAGCAGGTAAGATTGCGTGCTATTTCTTTGCCGGTCTTATTAGTGCATTGGCAGTGATCTTTATCTTTATGATTTAACGATCAAAATGATTTAACGGTCAAAATGCCAAAAAAGGGTAGCGAATTCGCTACCCTTTTTATTATCTAGCAGTGTGTGACTCATAATTCATTCAGACAATCTCTTACATCCCTTCATTCCCTCCCCCTATACAATCCGCGCCGATTTATAATAAAAAAGAGATGTAACAATGAAAAAGTCTATTTGCGCACTGGTTATTTCAAGTGCTCTTTTTGGGTGTGGTAGCACCGTTAATATGAAAAAATCAGATGCGATTTCAACACAACCAGAACTCACACTAAAAACCGATGGTACTTTTTGGGGGTTCGGTCCCGAAGGTTCATTTGATATTGCTGGTCTCTATCACGGAAAATATTCACGTAGCGCTTCCACCAGCTCTTGGTTTAATACCATCAACAGTAAAGAAGGGGATATGGTTGCAGAGGTCACTCGCACGGACGGTGGGGAGACTTGGACGTTGATTTGCAGTGGCGGTGGTACGAGCGTCGACATCGGCAGTTTTTCGTTTGGCGGTAACGGCCCCTACCTTTGTCAGATCAGTGAAGCGGGTCAAGCCGTTGGTGAATATGAGGTGGCAAGAAAATCTGAAGCCATCAGTCTATCAACAGCGAAGAAAGAGATCGGATTTATTCGACTTGGCTGCACGCACTTTAACGTTGAGTCTATTCACGATGGTGAGGGACTGCTGATGAGTGTCGACAATCCGCTTGGTTATCGTTTTAGCAGGGGCAGCCAAGAAATTGCCGCCGCGCAAACCAATGGTGCGATAACCCTTCAAACACTGGCCAACTTACCCGATGCAGACATGAACACCCTTGCGCTAGGTACGGTTGCGAGTGCATTAAGTTGGCGCCCACAAGAATAACGCCCACTATGACCCCGACATAGCATATGTCCCAAAAATAAAAAAAGGTCGCCTAAGCGACCTTTTTAATCTCGAAAGTAATATTACTTAACACGGCCTACATATTCCGCAGTACGAGTGTCAACTTTTACCACTTCACCGATTTGAATAAATAGTGGAACACGTACAACGGCACCCGTTGTTAGTGTCGCAGGCTTACCGCCTGTACCTTGTGTATCACCTTTTAAACCCGGATCCGTTTCTGTAACTTCTAGCTCAACAAAGTTAGCTGGCGTGACAGAAATCGGCGTACCATTCCAAAGTGTAATCATACAAGGGTTGTTTTCTACCAACCATTTCGCATTGTCACCTACCGCTTTTACGTCTGCAGCGATTTGTTCGAATGTTTCATTGTTCATAAAGTGGTAGAATTCACCGTCTGAGTATAGGTAATCTAGATCGATATCCATGACGTCAGCGACTTCAAAGCTCTCGCCTGACTTAAATGTTTTCTCTAACACCTTACCAGACAGTAGTTTACGAATTTTAACACGGTTAAATGCTTGACCTTTACCTGGCTTCACGTATTCATTTTCTAGAATCACGCAAGGCTCGTTATCCAGCATTAATTTCAAACCGCCTTTAAATTCATTAGTGCTAACAGTAGCCATTGTATCCTCTTAGTATTCTTCGAGTTAAAATTTAATGTCGCCTATCATAACCCGAAATCTTGTTTCTGTTGAGCAAAACTGGCTCAAACAGCTATCCAATGCGATCTCAGACCCGTATCAATTGCTTAAACAGCTGGAAATTGATACCGCGCCATGGGAAAGCGGCTTACGTGCACGGAAATTATTTCCTATGCGTGTCCCTCAAAGCTTTGTCGAACGAATGGAAAAAGGCAACCCGTACGACCCGCTCTTACAACAAGTGTTGCCATTGAGCCAAGAGTTCGAAGTCCATGCTGGGTACTCAGAGGACCCACTAGAAGAACAAGGTGCGGTGGTACCCGGATTACTGCACAAGTACAAAAGCCGTGCGCTAATGATAGTCAAAGGTGGCTGCGCGGTTAACTGCCGCTATTGCTTCCGACGCCACTTCCCTTATGAAGAAAATAAGGGCAACAAAGCAAACTGGCAGTTCGCTCTGGACTATATTGCCAACCAACCAGAAATCAACGAAGTCATTCTCTCTGGTGGCGATCCATTAATGGCGAAAGACAAAGATATCGAATGGCTTATCCAGCATATAGAATCTATCTCGCACGTTAACACACTGCGTATTCACTCACGTTTGCCTGTTGTTATTCCTGACCGAATCACAGAGTCACTGTGTGAGATGTTGCAAGAAACTCGATTGAATACCGTTCTGGTTACACACATCAATCATGCTAATGAAATTAATCCAGCCCTGTCGCGGGCGATACAACAGATTAAGCGAGCTGGCGTCACCGTGCTTAATCAAAGCGTGTTACTAAAAGGCATCAATGACAGTGTTGAGAGCCAAGTCGCGCTGAGTCATGCATTATTTAATAGTGGCATACTGCCCTACTATCTGCACGTTCTGGATAAAGTGCAAGGCGCAGCGCATTACTTTGTCGACGATCATGACGCCAAACGGCTAATGCATGGATTAATCGAGCGAGTCTCTGGCTATTTAGTCCCAAAACTCACTCGTGAAGAAGGAGGTAAAACCAGCAAGACACCACTCGACCTTCACCTTGAGTAACGTTTTTCGTCTCGACAAAATTTATTTGTTCGCCTGCCCGGTCTAATAAACAGATACTGCTTTTTTTTGGGGGAGCGTATTTGTGGAATTAGCAGCATTTTTCGATTTAGGGCCATTTTCATGGCAGGCACTAGCATGTTGTATGCTTAATGGCACTCTTATTGGCCTTGAAAGGCAAACTCGTGGCAAACCCGTTGGCATCCGAACATCCATTTTAGTGCTCTCTGGCACCTACCTCTTCATGTCGATGGCTATATCCTTATCCCCAAATACCCTTGACCAAGCTCGAGTATTAGGACAAATCATTACTGGTGTCGGCTTTTTAGGTGCAGGGGTCATGATGTCTGAAAATGGTAAGATTCACGGTGTGACTTCAGCCGCCGTCATTTGGCTACTTGCAGGGTTAGGCATGATGATTGGGTTGGGGCATTACAAGGCCTCTATCATCCTAACGTTACTGGCCTTAACCATACTGCTTGGTGTCGACAAAGCAGAAAGTAGCTTTCAAAGCTTACGCCGCGGTGTCCATCAAACCTTCCAAAGGCGCGGTAAACGTAGAAAGTAGAAAGTAGAAAGTAGAAAGTAGAAATACAAGCATAAAAAAGCCCCGAAACATCGAGTGTTCGAGGCTTTATCTCACGCTCTGTCACTTAACTCCGTGTGATTACACAGAGTTACTCAAAACTATTTAGCGAAGTTAACAATTGGGAAGCACTTGAAGAAACCGTTGTCTGCACAGTTAATTAGACCAATCTGAACACCATCGATAGTATTCGTTTTGTTAAAGATACCCAATTGGAAGTTAGATTTCTTGGAAAAACTGGCGATACCGATATCAGCCATCGTGTTACCTTCAGAGTAGTTTACCGCACTCCAGTTAAGGCCTTTTACGTCGTTAGTGACGTTGACCATACCAAGGTTAACACCCGTTGTTGAACCTGTATTCCAGTTAAAAATACCTAGTGAGGCACCTTTCATTTCTTGAGTGACTTTAGAAGCACCGAAGAATAGACCAAAGTTTACACCCGTTGTACGCTGAGTTTCAGACATACCCAATACAGAAAAGTCGACACCCTTTACTTCATTTACTTGACCATGAAGAACAGATAAACGCACACCACCAACCGCATTCGCGTCTGGAGCATTAAATCCGTTTAAAGATGAAAACATAACTGGCGTGCTATCTGCTAGCGCCATTGGGGAAATCGAGAGTGCTGCTGCCACTGCAAGGGCTGATACGACTTTTTTCATTATTTTTGTCTCCACTGACATTATCATTCGTCATCAATAACTATAGACGATGCTATTGCCGCTAACTATAGCGCATGTCAGTAAATTGTCATAACCCGTAACATATTAGCCGTTCAATTGTTTGTTTTTGAAGCAGATACAAAAAAGCCAGAGGTTTCCCTCTGGCTCTGTCGGCAATTTCTTACACTTACATCATGCCAGGCATGCCACCCATTCCGCCCATATCAGGCATCGCTGGTGCGTCTTTTTGTGGTGCGTCAGTTACCATTGCTTCTGTTGTGATCATAAGACCCGCAACCGATGCTGCAAACTGTAGTGCACTACGCGTTACTTTTGTTGGGTCTAGGATACCCATTGCAATCATATCGCCGTATTCACCTGTTGCCGCATTGTAACCGTAATTACCTTCACCTGCTTTCACGTTGTTAGCAACTACAGACTCTTCATCACCTGCGTTTGCAGTAATTTGACGAATTGGTGCTTCCATTGCGCGAAGTGCCACGCGGATACCCACGGTTTGCTCTTCGTTGTCACCTTCAAGGCCTGCAACTTTAGATGCTGCGCGGATAAGTGCAACACCACCACCAGCAACCACACCCTCTTCAACAGCAGCTCGTGTTGCATGAAGTGCATCTTCAACACGGTCTTTCTTCTCTTTCATTTCAACTTCTGTTGCCGCGCCTACTTTAATCACCGCTACACCGCCAGCCAGTTTCGCTACGCGCTCTTGAAGTTTTTCTTTGTCGTAATCAGATGTCGCGTCTTCAACTTGCTGACGAATCTGAGTGACACGACCTTGAATCATCGCTTCATCACCCGCGCCATCAATGATGGTAGAGTTTTCTTTGGTGATCGTTACGCGCTTAGCTTGACCTAGGTCTTCTAATGTTACTTTCTCAAGGTCTAGGCCGATTTCTTCAGAAATCACCGTGCCGCCCGTTAGGATTGCGATATCTTGTAGCATAGACTTACGACGATCACCGAAACCTGGAGCTTTAACAGCAGCCACTTTCACGATGCCGCGCATGTTGTTCACAACTAACGTTGCTAGTGCTTCACCTTCTACGTCTTCTGCAATGATCAGCAGTGGACGAGAGGCTTTAGCAACCGCTTCTAGTGTCGGTAGCAGCTCACGAATATTCGATACTTTCTTGTCGATAAGAAGAATGAACGGGCTCTCTAGATCAACACTGCCAGCTTCTTGGTTGTTGATGAAGTAAGGAGATAGGTAACCACGGTCGAACTGCATACCTTCAACAACGTCTAGCTCATCTTGTAGAGCCTGACCTTCTTCAACGGTAATCACGCCATCACGGCCTACTTTTTCCATCGCTTCAGCAATGATGTTACCCACTGTCGCGTCAGAGTTTGCAGAAATAGTACCAACCTGAGCAATCGCTTTAGTATCTTTACACTCAACAGATAGGGCTTTTAGCTCTTCAACTGCAGCAACAACCGCTTTGTCGATGCCACGCTTAAGATCCATTGGGTTCATGCCCGCAGCAACGGCTTTTAGACCTTCAGAAATGATAGACTGAGCCAGTACTGTTGCTGTTGTGGTTCCGTCACCCGCAGCGTCATTCGCTTGCGAAGCCACTTCTTTAACCATTTGTGCGCCCATGTTCTGGAATTTGTCTTCCAGTTCAATTTCACGCGCAACAGAGACACCATCTTTAGTAATCGTTGGTGCACCGAAAGATTTGTCTAGTACCACGTTACGGCCTTTAGGACCCAGTGTTACTTTTACAGCGTCAGCTAGAACATTAACACCTTCTAGCATTTTGATTCGTGCGTCGTTGCCAAACTTAACGTCTTTAGCAGCCATTGTTTATTTCCTTATCTAAATTCAGTGGATAGCTTGTTTAGAGTAAAAAATTACTCAACGTCTACTTAATTATTCTACGATAGCCATGATGTCATTTTCAGACATGATCAAGACTTCTTTGCCGTCGATTTTTTCAGTTTTTGTGCCGTAGCCTTCAGCGAAGATAACCGTGTCACCCACTTTAACGTCCAATGCTTGAACTGACCCGTTTTCTAAAATGCGGCCATTACCTACAGCCAGCACCGTACCACGTGTTGATTTTTCTGCAGCAGAACCCGTAAGAACGATGCCACCAGCAGATTTAGATTCAACTTCTTTGCGCTCAACGATCACGCGGTCGTGTAGAGGACGGATATTCATCGGTCGTGTCTCCTGAATTAATTAATATGTTAGCTTGAGAATGCCTTAATTCGGCTTGTGATAATTATGTTGGGGGCGATTGGGTTGATCCCAAGGGGCAGAGGACAAAATTTTGTGACAAAAATAACGAAATTGAGCTTTGCCACCATCAAGAGATAAGGATCCATGTGATTCTCGCACGATTTAGGGAATTCCTGTATCCTAAGCCCCTGTTTCATCAACGATGAATTCTATGCAAGATAAGCACGGGCTGCTCTCTGCCCCTATTCCCACAGTGCTCAAGCAAATGACGGTTCCCATGGTGTTTGGCATGGTGGCAATCTTAGCTTTCAACCTCGTTGATACCTTCTTCATTGCTTTACTTGGTACCCAGTCACTCGCTGCAATCAGCTTTACTTTTCCCGTCACATTTGGAGTGAATTGCATCACCATGGGTATTGGTGTGGGCCTTTCCACCATCATTGGTCGACTACTGGGACAAGGTAATACTCGCAACGCCGCGCAATTTACGACTCATGGCCTCATTCTTGCGGTTATTTTGGTTACCCTCGCTTCTACTGTTGGGCTATTTAGCATTGACCCGCTGTTTCGCATGCTAGGCGCCAGCGACGATATCATTCCGCTCATCGACCAATACATGATGATTTGGTATCTCACTATCCCATTGCTGGTTATCCCCATGGCAGGCAATAGTGCCATTCGAGCCACGGGCGATACCAAAACGCCAGCTAAAATCATGATGCTCTCTGGCGTATTAAACGGCATTTTAGATCCGCTGTTTATCTTTGGCATCGGTCCATTCCCCGAGCTCGGTATTCAGGGCGCGGCCATTGCCAGCGGTTTTGCTTGGTTTGGCGCGTTATTGGGTTCGCTTTTTGTGCTGACTAAGCGTGAAAAATTGCTAGGAAAAGTTAACCCTGCCGCGCTACTAAAAGACTGGGCGGCCATTTTAAAAATTGGTACTCCGTCGGCTTTATCCACGGCAATGTCACCTATTTCTGGCGCTATCTTAATGAAGATGCTCTCCGTTCACGGCACCGCTGCCATCGCGGCTTATGGCGCGGCGCAGCGAGTGGAGTCTTTACTCATTCTGGTTCTCATTTCTTTAAGCTCTGCCTTAACCCCTTTCATGTCGCAGAACTTTGGTGCCAAACAACCGGAGCGAAGTTTCTCAGGGTTATTCCTCAGCATGCGTTTTTCAATCCTATTTCAGCTGATGGTCTTTATTATGATGGTGCCACTCAGCATTCCGATTTCCGCCATGTTTTCTCAAGAAGCGGCGGTACGGGAAATCCTTTGGCATTACTTGCTTGTCGTGCCGTTTAGCTACGGGTTTCAGGGGATTATTATGATGCTCGGCAGCGGACTCAATGCGCTTCACTTACCGAATAAAGCCTTTATGTGGAGTGCGATGCGTTTGTTCATATTCACACTCCCCGCCGCGGCGATTGGCAATTACTGGTATTCGTTGGAAGGGCTCTTTATTGGCGTAGCAGTGGGTAACGTCGTCGGTGGTGTGCTGGCCTATTTGTATGCGATAAAAATACGAAAAGCCCAGTGTTTACACTGAGCTTTTACTTCTGAGCCGTTCTATTTCAATATCGGTGGTGTGACTAAGGTTTAAATACCATCACCGCCGACAAATGTTTGTGACTTGCCGTTAAATTGCTGGTCCATATCCAAAGAAGGCATATCCGTTTTAGGCTTACCAACTATTTTAGCTGGCACCCCTGCTACTGTGGTATGCGCGGGCACGGCTTGCAGTACCACTGAGCACGAACCTATTTTTGCGCCAATACCCACTTCGATATTACCAAGGATCTTCGCGCCTGCGCCTATCATCACGCCCTCGCGAATTTTAGGGTGACGATCACCGCCTTCTTTTCCTGTACCACCTAACGTCACATCTTGAAGTATCGATACGTCATTTTCGACCACTGCCGTCTCACCCACAACAATACCTGTCGCGTGATCCAGCATGATACCTTTACCAATGCATGCCGCTGGGTGAATATCCACTTGGCACGCCACTGAGATCTGGTTCTGTAAATACGTCGCTAATGCCACGCGACCTTGCTTCCATAACCAGTTGGCAACACGATAGCCCTGTAAGGCGTGAAAGCCCTTTAGATACAAAAGCGGCATTGAATACATAGAGACAGCAGGGTCACGATTCACTGTGGCACAAATATCACAAGCCGCAGCATCTGTAATTGAAGGGTCAGCAGCAAATGCCTGCTCTACCACTTCACGCACCGCCATCGCTGGCATAGACGCGGTCTTGAGTTTATTCGCAAGAATGTAACTCAATGCCGCCCCTAGGCTTTCATGATTAATGATTGTGGCATGATAAAAACTCGCCAGCATCGGTTCTTCTTCCGACTGCTTACGCGCTTCTTTTATAATGCACTGCCATACTTTTTGTTTTTCACAGTGTTTCATGTTCTGTCCTAAGAGTAATATCTAGCCTTAAAAGCAGTGCGTCGTAACTTCACTATCTTGCATAACATCAGGTAACGCTATACATAAAGCAATGACGCATAGGCTCAGCGCTTATTTTACAACGCTTATTGTTTCTCTGCTTTTTTATCCCTTGCTAGTAGATCTTGCGCAGCAAGCATCGCATCCTTTCCTTGATACAATACTTGATAGATTTGGTCAACAATTGGCATCTCAACACCGACTCTTTGTGACAACAACCAAACCTCTTTCGTATTACGATAACCTTCAACCACTTGGCCAATTTCAGTTTGTGCAGACTCGACATCTTTTCCCTGACCTAATGCCAAGCCAAAGCGACGGTTACGAGACTGATTATCGGTACAAGTCAGCACTAAATCACCAAGCCCCGCCATGCCCATAAAGGTATCCGGTTTAGCTCCGATAGCGACACCTAAGCGAGTCATTTCAGCTAAGCCTCGGGTGATCAATGCCGTTCGGGCATTAGCACCAAAGCCAATTCCATCCGACATACCAGCGCCAATCGCAATCACATTTTTAACCGCACCACCTAATTGCATCCCAATAAAGTCATCATTGGCATACACACGGAACGTTTTACTGCAGTGGATCTTGTCTTGTAACTCCGTCACAAAGTCCGGATTGGTCGATGCAACAGCAATAGCCGTTGGCATTCCAGCCGCTAATTCTTTTGCGAACGTCGGACCAGAAAGTACCGCTAGAGGGTAGCTATCACCAATGATATCGCTGGCTACGTCTTTTAGAAGGCGACCGCTTTCAGGCTCTAGCCCTTTCGTTGCCCAGCATATACGGCTGTCTTCACGTAGGTGCGGCTTCATACTTTCAAGTACGATACCAAACACATGGCTTGGAACGACAATCAACAGATCTTGGCTAGCTTGTACCGCTTTTTGGAGATCGGATTCAACAATGAGTGACTCAGGAAAGTCGATTCCTGGCAAAAAGTCATGGTTCGCACGATCTGCCTCTAAGCGAGCCATATGTTCAGGATCGTGCCCCCAGATGACTACATTTGCACCGTTTCGTGCCAAAGAAATGGCCAGCGAGGTCCCATAGGATCCCGCGCCAATGACTGTCATTGAAATATCTTTCCCGTATGCGTTACTCATAACACCACCACGTCATAGTTTGAAAGCCACAGCTAAATGTTTCGTTTCTAAGAGTTTCATCTTCTAAAGCTTAACTTTAACCGTGAAAATAAAAAATGCACATCGCTAAGCGCTGTGCATTTTCAAAAAGGTTGCTAGTTCTTGCAAAGCGATAGCCCTGCAACACTCAGCGAATTACGCTTCAGCTTGGTCTTCTGTTTGAGCTTGCTGCTGAAGGTAGTTCATGAACAATGCATCAAAGTTAACTGGTGCTAGGTTCAATTGTGGGAACGTACCTTTCATCGTAAGGCTAGAGATAGTTTCACGAGCATAAGGGAACAAAATGTTCGGGCAGAAAGCACCCAGACAATGTGCCAATTGGCCTGCTTCCATTTGCTCAGCTGTGAAAATACCACCTTGTTGAACTTCACAAAGGAATGCTGTGTCTTCTGCGTTCTTAACCGTCACCGTTAGACGAAGTACCACTTCGTATACGCCTTGTCCTAATTCACGGCTTTGCGTGTCTAGGTCTAGCTTAACGTCTGGGTTCCATTCTTTTTGAAACATGTCCGGTGAGTTCGGCGCTTCAAAAGAAAGATCTTTTAGGAAGATACGTTGAATTGTGAAATTCTGTTGTGCTTCTTGAGGTGCTGCTTCAGCCATGATGAATATCCTTTATAATACGTCTAAAATTAACAAAACCGTTTCTGAGTTGTCTGGCAGACTAGCCGAGCCAATGTTTTATGACTAGGCGAACCGCTAATTCCGTGGCATTTATCACATCCCTACGTAAGAAATGCCGCGAAAATGCTCAATTACTAGGGTTACTTCTTACCTTTAATCAGTGGCAGGTTTGCTTCGCTCCAAGCTGACAGGCCGCCTTTAAGCACATAAACCTGTTCAAAACCTGACTTAGCAAGCAAGTTTGCACTTTCTTGTGCAGTCTGACCCGTCTTACATACCACAATGATTGGGTCTGATTTTTTGTTTTCAAGGCTAGGCGTTGATTCTGCTTTGATATCAGAAGGAAGTACGTTAACAGCGTCAGTAATGTGACCACGTTTGAAATCGTCTTTTGAACGAATGTCCACAACGAGTGCGCTGTCATGGTTCATCATTTGAGTCACTTGCGCGGCTGAAATCTCTTTGTACGCTGCATTGGCAGACTTCACGAAGTTGGCAATCAGAGCAACAAAAAGTGCGGCCCAAACCACGGCCATGATCATATTTTGTTGTAAAAAATCTAAGTACTCTTGCATAGCTAGCGCTCTTAATTAGTTGAAGATGAAATCAGACGAGGAGTATAACGGCTTCGCCGCCCTCTGGCGAGGGGGGAACTTGTTTCGAATAAATAATTGAGATCCTTCTTTCGCTATTGCAGCAATAGTGAAAAGCGATTAGTCAACATCACCACCTCTGCGCTAATAATAGCTGAGCATTTAAGGAATCAATGACGTATAGCGTCTATGATTACCCCACTACAACAACAAATGTGTGCAATTAACTTTCAAAAAACTGAAAACAAGCTACGGTAATCACAAACAATATTTGATCTGCCACTACTGTTTTGGTTAAAAAGTGTAGTAAAATTACGCTAATTTGTTTTCAGTAAAGTTATTTTAGATTCAACGAGGTTATAACTATGTCAGCTAAGAAGCCTATGGCTCTAGTCATTCTTGACGGTTGGGGATACCGTGAAGATAACGCAAGCAACGCTATCAACAACGCAAAAACTCCAGTAATGGACGGCTTGTGGGCAAACAATCCACGCACACTTATTTCAGCATCTGGTATGGACGTCGGTCTTCCAGATGGTCAAATGGGTAACTCAGAAGTGGGTCACACCAACATTGGTGCCGGCCGAGTGGTCTACCAAGACCTGACACGTATTACTAAATCTATCGCTGACGGTGAATTTGGTCAAAACGAGACCATTGCCGCAGCAATGGATAAAGCCATCGCTGCTGGTAAAGCCGTTCACCTAATGGGTCTAATGTCTCCAGGTGGTGTTCACTCTCACGAAGACCACATTTACGCTGCCGTTAAAATGGCTGCTGAGCGTGGCGCTGAAAAAATCTACCTACACTGCTTCCTAGATGGTCGTGATACGCCACCACGCAGTGCTGAAGGTTCACTAAAACGCTTTGAAGAACTCTTTGCAGAGCTTGGTAAAGGCCGTGTTGCTTCTCTTGTTGGTCGTTACTATGCAATGGATCGTGACAACAACTGGGATCGCGTTGAAAAAGCCTACGACCTGCTTACTCAAGCCGAAGGTGCTTACACGTTTGACTCGGCTGTTGCTGGTCTAGAAGCCGCTTACGCTCGTGAAGAAAACGATGAGTTTGTCGCGCCAACCGAACTACGCGCAGAAGGTCAAGAGTCTGCTGCTATCGTTGATGGCGATGCAGTTATCTTCATGAACTACCGTGCTGACCGTGCTCGCGAAATCACTCGTGCATTCGTTCCTGCATTTGAAGGCTTTGAGCGTAAAGCATTCCCAGCGGTTGATTTTGTTATGCTAACGCAATACGCAGCAGACATCCCTCTGCTATGCGCATTCCCACCAGCATCTCTAGAAAACACCTACGGCGAATGGCTATCTAAAGAAGGGAAAACTCAGCTACGTATCTCTGAAACAGAGAAGTACGCACACGTGACTTTCTTCTTCAATGGTGGTGTAGAGAACGAATTTGACGGCGAAGAGCGTCAACTTGTTGCCTCTCCAAAAGTAGCGACGTATGACTTACAGCCAGAGATGAGCTCTGAAGAGCTAACTGAGAAAATGGTTGCGGCTATCAAGTCGGGTAAATACGACACGATCATCTGTAACTATCCAAACGCAGATATGGTTGGTCACACTGGCGTTTACGAAGCAGCAGAGCAAGCGATTGAAGCTCTAGATGCAAGCGTTGCAAAAATCGTTGAAGCAATCAAAGAAGTCGATGGTCAAATGCTGATCACGGCAGACCATGGTAATGCGGAAATGATGGTTGACCCAGTCACTGGCGGCACCCACACAGCTCATACCAACCTTCCAGTTCCTCTTATCTATATTGGTAGCAAGGACATTGAGTTTAAAGAAGGCGGTAAATTGTCTGATTTAGCACCAACTATGCTTTCAATGACAGGCATGAACATTCCTGCAGAAATGTCAGGCGACATTCTTGTAAAGTAATGACACAAGTCTGATAAAACGCCGATGCTTATGCGTCGGCGTTTTTGTATGCTTGCACCTATTATCGCTTTTCAATAAAGTAGGAGCTAAGACGGACTTGCCCTCTTTTCTCAGCGGATACGACATGCACTCTAATCACAAGACGCACCTCCTTGTTGCTCTCACGACGCTCATTATTGGTGTTGCTACAGCTATTACACCGCTAAACAGCGCCGCGAGCCAAAATGAACTTTCTGGTGTTAAAAGTGAAATAAAGCGCCAACAGCAAGGGTTAAGCCAGCAACAAAAAGAATTAGATAAACTGCAAAAGTCGTTACGCGAGCAAGAGATAGGCATCTCGAACATTGAAAAAAACATCCAATCCACCACCTCACAACTGGCCACAGCAAACCAGAACATTGATAACCTGCATCAGCGCGTTATCGCCCTTACCGAACAAAAAAAGACTCAGCAAAAAATATTAGCTGAGCTCGTACAGACGTATTACATCACCAAGCAAAACCGTAATACTTCGAGCATGTTTAACCATGACTCCAAAGACGACCGTATCAGCCAATACTATCAGCATCTTGCTAGCGCTAGAGCCGACACTTTAGAACAACTGACTACCACGGAACAACAACTTGTCGAAAGTGAAAGAGCCCTTGAATTAGAGCGCAACCAAATCGCTCAATTGCTTCAACAGCAAAAAGACAAACGCGATGCATTGGCAAAAAACCAACGCAGCCGGAAAAGTACTCTCAGTAAAATTAAGAAAAGCATCTCTGGTGACAAAACCTATTTAACTGAGTTGCAACGTAATGAGACCCGCCTAAAGGCCGAAATTGCTAAAGCCGCCAAACGTAATCAAGTGCCAATGGATGGACTTGCCAGACAAAAAGGCAAATTGCCATGGCCAATCAAAGGCAGCGTTTTACATAACTTTGGCACTAAGCAAGCAGGCCAAGCGAGTTGGAAAGGCATGGTCATTTCAGCTCAATACGGCACTCCCATCAAATCTGTCTATTCGGGTACGGTCGTCTTTGCTGATTACTTACGTGGATATGGGCTGGTTGTGTTGCTCGATCACGGCAAAGGTGACATGACTCTCTATGGCTACAATCAGACGCTACTCAAAAAAGAAGGGGATAAAGTCTCCGCTGGAGAAACCATCGCGCTGGCGGGTGACACCGGTGGGCAATCAAGAGCCTCACTCTATTTTGAGATTCGTCGCAACAGTAAAGTTCAAAATCCAAAAAGCTGGCTAAAACGCTAGCTCCACACCGCCGCACGGGTAAACCTCATGATAGTCTGTCACCGATAAACCTTAACCGACATCCTATTGTTGATAGTAAGCGAGCGCCGTATCAATCAATGTCTGAATGCACGCTCGCGGTAACTGGTTAATCCCACCCGCGGCTTCTCGCCCTCCCCCGGTATCAAACTGACTGCAAATTGCCGCCGCACCTTGCTTATTGTTCAATGGGGCGCGCACTGACACGGTATAACAAACTTGCCCATCAGCCCCTCTTAACTCTCGCTCGACTAACGTAATATGCGCACGCGAAGGGTTTAGGTTGGCGAGCCCATTAATATATGTTCCTGACATACGTCTTGCCGCTGCTGTCGCTGGTAACGACACAACTTGAAGCGTGGCAGAATCAAACAACGTGGTCGCTTGGCTTAACGCCGACTGATCTTTTTCAAATGCCGCTAACAATACGTGATAAGGGGAATGGATATCTTCTCTGCATTCAAAAGGGGTTCGATAGTTTAATAGCTGTTGGTATAAATCCACCGGAGAAATATGTAAATCCTCCAATTTTTCTCCGTAGCCATTGTAGTTAACTAAGGTGCCTAATTGACACAAAAAATGCCTATCAACATCGTTGAGATTTTCTTTATCTGCCAATGACTCCGCACTGGCAATCATATTATCTCCGTACGCCGCCGTGATTGCCCATAATTGATGCTGACCCGCCAATTGTTCATTGACAATCAAGGCCGTACAGGTGTTGGCATCTAAATTAATATGACTACTCAAATATGCCGATTCTGGTGGCTCAGTGGCCTTGTGGTGATCAATATAGGTGACAGGGATTTTCTGGGCGAGCAGGGTATTGAGTGCCGCTCTATTTTTATCCATTGAGATATCAAGCACTGTCACCGAGCTCGCCTCTTGGATCGAAACACGTTCAAGCAACGCAATGTCACGTTTAATACCAGAGATGAGTTCGCTGGCTCTGGGTTCCGACAGTCTCAGTTGTAACAACGACAATATTCCATCCGCATCGCCATTAAAAACATCGTAGTGCATCTTGCGTCCTTTCATCTGAAATCTTTGCGACTAAATAACAATAAACCCTACTTTGACAGCAGGGTTTATTGAAATACCAATTGGCTATATGACATGAGTGAACGACGCGTCGTGGATAACTAGTTAATCGCTCCACCCATCATTTTAACGCCATCTTCAAGCAGCGCGAGTTGCTCTTGACCTTTGGGGGTCGCTACGGGTTTTACCACATTAATCATATGCAGCATCCCTTGCTGAATCACCTCTTCAGTGATTTTAGTCTTCGGAGACATCGCAGATTGGTAACTCAACCACCCCACAGCCATCATATGTAATGTCATCACCATGGACTTTAATTCTTTCTCGTTTAAGCACAGCAATTCAAAATCAACAAAGGCACGAAGTATATTAACTAAATTGCCTTGAAGTCTCTCTTGCACCACGATGTACTCTTCATGCAGCTTTTCATCGCGCTGTAAGATCTCTGGCAAATTAGCGTAGAAAAAACGGTACTTCCACATCAGAGTGAAAATCGAATTAAGATAATGCTTTAGTAACGCCAAGCTTTCTTGCTGTCCTTGAACCGGCGTAAATCGTTCGATCAGTTCTTGAGAATAGAGCGTAAAAATATCGCGGACAATTTCTTGCTTGTTGCTGAAATGGTAATACAGGTTACCGGGACTGATCTCGATATAAGCAGCGATATGGTTGGTCGTCACATTACGTTCACCGTCTGAATTGAATAACTCTAGGGCGGCATGCACTATTTTATCACGCGTTTTCATTGTCAATTATCCTTTGCCTGTTTTGCGCTAGTATACGTGTTCAAATTGTGAGCGAAAGCGTGAGATCGCAATAGTCTGACTGGTTCGACCAACTAAATACAAAAAAAGCACTCACAGGGAGTGCTTTTCGTAAATCTAAGGGGCTGACGCCTTATTCTACTTCGTCCATTTTACCAAGTAGGTTGCGGATGCGTTCTTGCCATTGCGTGTGTTCACGCTGCATAACTTCAGCCTTTTGCTCAAGTTCTTCACGGCTGCTACGTAGCTCGTCTGCTTGACTAGTCAGTTGAACTTTCTCTTCCTTCAACTCTTCAACTTCCATTTGAAGAAGAGCGATAGTGTCAACTGCAGTTTGAATTTTTGCTTCTAGTTGTTCCAGTACTTCAAAAGACATCTCGGCCTACCTTGTTAAATTCTATGTAATGAAATAGCTTCATTCTATGTTGCCCCATTCTACTCAGCCTAGAGAAGATAGACACGCCCTATATTGCAGATTTTTCACTATTCGGTCAAAAAAACGACGTAAACTAACAAAAGAAGTCTTTAATCGATATCGATAAACCTCCCCTAAACCTTATCTTTCAATGTCTCTTACGTTTATTTCAATAAAAAATCCGATAACCACGCGCTGCTTTGCGCAGTATCAAACAAAAAAGCAAACGTTTCCTTCTTGGTATGTTAAAATTCGCGCCGTAAATTCTTTTGTCAACTTTCATCTATTGGAGTCAATATGAAGCGCGATTTAGCGATGGCTTTTTCACGAGTTACCGAAGGTGCCGCTCTGGCTGGTTATAAATGGTTAGGACGTGGCGATAAAAATGCCGCTGACGGTGCGGCCGTTGAAGTGATGCGTACCTTACTGAACAAAACTGACATCAGTGGTGAAATCGTTATCGGTGAAGGTGAAATTGATGATGCGCCAATGCTGTACATTGGTGAACAGGTTGGCATTGGTGGCGACGCCGTTGACATCGCAGTAGACCCTATTGAAGGGACTCGTATGACAGCAATGGGGCAATCAAATGCCTTAGCTGTGCTCGCCGCTGGAGAAAAAGGCAGTTTTTTAAAAGCGCCTGATATGTATATGGAAAAACTGGTTGTTGGTCCTGGCGCAAAAGGGGCTATCGATCTAGACCTATCGCTTACCGATAATTTAAAAAATATCGCTGCCGCGCTTGGTAAGTCACTGGACACACTTGTTGTCACCACGTTAGCGAAACCTCGCCACGATAACGTTATTGCTGAAATGCAAGCCATGGGGGTTCGTGTCTTTGCTGTGCCAGACGGTGATGTGGCAGCATCGATTCTAACGTGTATGCCAGACAGTGAAGTTGACGTGATGTACTGCATTGGTGGTGCACCAGAAGGTGTGGTATCGGCTGCGGTTATTCGCGCACTCGATGGCGACATGCACGCACGCTTACTTCCTCGCCATGAAGTCAAAGGCGACAGCGAAGAGAACCGTAAAGCGGGTGAGCTTGAGTTAGAACGCTGTAAAGAAATGGGCGTTAAAGCCAATGTTTTACTACGCATGGAAGATATGGCGCGTAGTGACAATGTGGTTTTCTCAGCAACCGGTATCACTAAAGGTGATCTTCTCGAGGGTATTACACGCCAAGGTAATATTGCTACGACCGAAACACTGCTGATTCGCGGTCGTTGTCGTACCATTCGTCGTATTAAATCAATCCATTATCTAGAGCGAAAAGACCCTGAGATTAGAGGCATTATCCTGTAGTGTCGATACGTTAACAAAAAGCGCTGCAATAGCAGCGCTTTTTTGTTGCCATCTGCTTGATAGTAAATAATTTGCTTTATAAAGCTTATCGGCCATAATAGCGTCAGTTATTGATTCTCACTACACCATGAACGACCGGGCAAAGACATGAAAGCGACTGACCACATCATTGATATCATCAAGCGCGAAGGTGCGGTCACGGCGAAGCACGTTGCACAACGGCTCAACATCACAACCATGGGAGCGAGGCAACACCTTCAATCTCTTGAAAATGATGGCCTATTGCACATTGAAGATGTAAAAGTCAAAGTCGGGCGCCCTAACCGCCACTGGTCTTTAACCGACCAAGGTCATGCGAACTTCTCTGATAGACACGCCGATCTTACCGTTCAATTTATTGATGCGATTGAGACTGTTTTTGGCGCCGAAGGGCTAGAAAGAGTAGCAAAAGAGCGTGAATTGAACACCCTAGCTAACTATGAAGAGCAGTTAATAGGGCTCAGCGATCTCGAAAGTAAAATCATAAAACTCACTGAATTACGTGAGAAAGATGGCTACATGGCGGAGTATCAAAAAGACCATTCAAGCTTTATTCTGATTGAAAACCACTGCCCTATTTGTAAAGCAGCCAGCCGATGCAAAGCACTATGCCAATCCGAACTCAATGTCTTCCAGTCTCTCGTTGGTGAAGACACTCTTGTCGAACGTGATGAGCATATCGTTTCTGGCGCTCGACGCTGCGTCTATCGCTTCACTCAGCAGTAAGTTCTCTGTGTCTTATTATTGAGACAGCACGCAATTAAACTGTGACTTTGATCAATACCTCCTAACCTCTTTGTACATGCATGGAGCAATGTTAGATGAGGATGAATTATGGCTGATCCACTTACCCTACCGTCTTTCGATGAACTTGCGGCAATGGCAAAACACAACCCCGAAC
The DNA here is from genome assembly GCF_023634655.1 of Vibrio methylphosphonaticus. Classification (GTDB taxonomy): domain Bacteria; phylum Pseudomonadota; class Gammaproteobacteria; order Enterobacterales; family Vibrionaceae; genus Vibrio; species Vibrio methylphosphonaticus. Next base: position 54,354 of record NZ_JAMKMS010000015.1, read on the forward strand.
AACTTAGTCGCTTACGTCAAAACCTGTGTCAGGAACTTATTGAGTCTTGTTCAACGGAAATGCAACCTCGGCTGCACGCACAACAGTCTCACATTGAGCGAGTACTTAAGCGCGCCAATAATCCTATTCATGCTAACGTACTATTGCGACAAGAGCTGCATCGACAATTTGTAAAGTTCTCACAAGCCCTCAACGGTGAATTGAACGATAATCAACCGACGGCGACCATTTTACCTTTCAATAAAAAAGAAGACTGGCGATAAAAAAGGAAGCACACGCTTCCCTTTGATGGTTAGAAAAAACCGTAGTTAGACCGGATCTTTACCAAATTGATTGTCGCCGGACGTCCCTTTCAAAAAGCCACACTCAACTAGAATCCACAACCCACAGCCTATCGCCGCTAAAGAGATTATATTCTGCAGTAATGAAGGTTGCGCCGCGGTAGCGGGATCTAGAGTAGGTAGGCTTAATCGCCCTATTACCAAAGGAATATTCAGCAGTAGCCACCAGCTCGACTTATTACGGTCATGCCATCGTTTTGCGGTTATGAGTAAGTCGGGGATCAAAATAATCAGCAAAAATGCCGGTAATAAAATCTGGATAGCGCCAGGCGCTAACACGTTCATGCCTTGTGCAAAACCCAAAATGCTCAGATAATAACAAACGTTCCATACCCAAAACGTTTTGCGCCCAACTCGCCCCTGTGACGAAAATAGCAGTGATTTAAACGACATGATCAATTCCTACTTTACTGACTGATTTTTTGGAAACAGGACTTATCCATATCCCTTATGTTCACCGTCAAGCTCTTCAGATGCCCAGCTTGTTGTTTCAGAACGTCCATCAGCTTTCTCGACAGCTCTCGCTTTTGTTCTTCTGTTCGCCCCGACAGAAGTTCGAAGCTAATATGCACAAAATCTTCACTGTCACCGTGCTCTCCAATAAGCCAGTTATGGCAGCGTAGAGAGCGAGACTTAACGGAGTCCATTTCAAACAAGCCACAGTGTAGCGTAACTTGATGCAAGTCCTCCAATAAGCCTTGTATATTCAACCGTTGATCAGCCGTGTTTGAATATTCCATTACCAGATTTGGCATCATCTTTCCTTTGAATTGAGAGCTAAGCGACAAGGTATAGCAAGCTAGAGGGAAAATTCCGAGAACTAATCTATTATTCTGTTTACCAAGTCACGATGCTGGCCATACTCACAACGATTCATGAAAGCGAGAAAGTCATGACTCCAATCATGATCTACATGAATTTATCTGTTATATTCTTTCGTATTCACGTTTGTTTTTTACATTCGTACTTTTAAAAACATTGATTTTGGAGAAAATCTTATGCGTCAACCTGTAGTGATGGGTAACTGGAAACTCAACGGCAGCAAAGCAATGGTCACGGACTTGCTTACTGCACTTAATGCGGAACTTGAAGGCGTAACTGGCGTTGATGTAGCCGTTGCTCCACCAGCACTTTACGTGGATCTTGCAGAGCGCACGCTTACAGATGCTGGTAGCGCGATTATCCTTGGTGCTCAAAACACTGACGTGAACAACAGTGGTGCTTTCACTGGTGATATGTCTCCAGAAATGCTTAAAGATTTTGGCGCAACTCACATCATCATTGGCCACTCTGAGCGTCGTCAATACCACAACGAATCTGACGAGTTCATTGCTCAGAAATTTGCGTTCCTAAAAGAAAATGGTCTAACACCAGTTTTCTGTATCGGTGAATCTGAAGCTCAAAACGAAGCAGGCGAAACTGAAGCGGTATGTGCTCGTCAAATCGACGCAGTCATCAACAATTCAGGTGTTGAAGCGCTTAACGGTGCAATCATCGCATACGAGCCAATCTGGGCTATCGGTACTGGTAAAGCAGCAACGGCTGATGATGCTCAACGTATCCACGCTTCTATTCGTGCACACATCGCAGCAAAAAGCGAAGAAGTAGCGAAGAACGTTGTGATCCAATACGGCGGTTCTGTTAAGCCTGAAAATGCTGAAGCTTACTTCGCACAACCAGACATCGATGGTGCTCTAGTTGGCGGTGCTGCACTAGACGCGAAAAGCTTTGCAGCTATCGCGAAAGCGGCTGCAAAAGCAAAAGCATAAGCTTATTGCTCTATAGATGAGCGTCAGTAGCGACGCCATCTATTGGATTAGACATAAAAAAACCGCTGATTAATCAGCGGTTTTTTTATGTCTAATCTTGCTCTCCAACAGTATGTTCACTCCGAGAATAGAAGTGAACAAAACTCTGTGGTGAACTATCGATTAGAACAACTCTTCAGCAACCTTGTATAAATCATCGCGTACAGGGCGCTTCATGTTTTCGATTGCATCAATGATATCGTGATGAACTAGGATCTCTTTCTGGATACCAACACAACGTCCACCATGACCTTCCATCAATAGGTGTACTGCGTAGTTGCCCATGCGAGACGCAAGCACTCGGTCAAACGCGGTAGGACGACCACCACGTTGAATATGACCAAGAACCGTTGCACGCGTTTCACGGCCTGTCGCGTCTTCGATTTCTTTAGCTAGCTCATTCGCATCCATCATCAGCTCTGTTAATGCGATAATGGCGTGCTTCTTACCCTTAGCGATACCATCTTTGATATTGCTAATCAGTTGCTCTTTATCAAGACCCGTTTCTGGTGTAATGATGTACTCACAGCCACCTGCAATTGCCGACATCAGTGTTAGGTCACCACAGTGACGACCCATGATTTCTACGATAGAGATACGCTGGTGAGAAGACGAGGTATCACGTAGACGGTCAATCGCGTCAATCACCGTGTTCAATGCTGTTAGGTAACCGATCGTGTAATCTGTACCTGCAATATCATTATCAATAGTGCCCGGCAGACCGATACATGGATAGCCCATTTCAGTCAGTTTTTTCGCTCCCATGTAAGAGCCGTCACCACCTACAACCACTAGCGCTTCAATGCCGTGCTTCTTCAAGTTTTCAATCGCTTTTTCGCGAACTTCGACTTCTTTAAATTCTGGGAAACGTGCTGAGCCTAGAAATGTACCACCACGGTTAATAACATCAGACACACTAGAGCGATCTAGTTTCTTAATACGATCTTCATAAAGACCTAAATAACCGTCGTAAACACCGTATACCTCTACGCCTTCTGACAAAGCCGTACGAACCACACCGCGCACAGCTGCATTCATACCAGGTGCATCACCACCACTTGTCAAAACACCGATTTTCTTAATCATGCTCACCCTCGATTTAGCAATCTAATTTTCAATTTAAGTATGCCGCACTTCGCGACATACGGAATTCTTATTGTTTTCGCTACGTTTACATCGCTTCCGCTACTGTTTCAGCGCCTCAACTACGTAAAATCGCCCTTGTTCCCCAAAACATTGACGACGTAACTTTATTACTTATGTAAGAGTATTACAGTTTATAGGCTAAATTGTGTTGATTCACATCAGAATCACACTTTTTTATCATGAGCCCTAAGATTAGACAATCAATTTTCGTTACGCCACACACGTAGCCAGTCACCTTTGAGGTCTTCTCTACCAATCCGCTTCTAACTGCTGTTTTTCTTCTTTAATGACCACAGAGTATGGGTCCTGATGAATGAGTACATCCGCTTCGGGAAACGCTTTAATCAACCTTGCTTCTACCTCATCAGCAATCCTATGGGCTTCGATCAGTGGCATTAAATCCTGTAACTCAAGATGTAACTGAATAAAACGCACCGGACCAGACATACGGGTTCTTAGCTGATGAACACCCAACACCCCTTCTACTTCGATAGTAATTTGTCGGATTTTCTGTAACTCTTCCTCTGGTAGCTGTCGGTCAAGTAGCGATTGAACGGCGGTGTACACCATTTTAAACGCACTAACCAAAATAAACACACCAATGCCGATTGCGAAGACGGAGTCGGCCTGACCAATACCATACCAACTCAAGCCAAGCGCCAACATGATAGCGGCATTCATATAGATATCGGTTTGATAATGTAACGAATCAGCCGCAATGGCTTGGCTGCCGGTTTTTTTAACCACGTAGCGCTGAAAAGCCACCAAGCCAGAGGTCACCACTAAAGCAAAGAGGCTGACGTAAATGCCCAGCTCTGGCGAACGCAGTTCGGTTGGCCTAAAAAAGTGGTCCACCCCGTTAAGAATAAGAAAACAAGCCGAACCAGAAATAAACATCGCCTGCGCCAACGCTGCGAGAGACTCCGCCTTACCATGGCCAAAAGTATGTTCTTTGTCTGCGGGCTGAAGCGCATACCTCACGACGATTAAGTTGACGACTGAGGCGGCAATATCAAGAAAGGAATCAATCACGGAAGCCAACAAACTCACGGAGCCCGTTGTCCACCACACGATAATTTTGGTAATCAATAAAAACGTGGCAATGATGGTTGCAGCCCAGGCTGCCATTGTGACGAGTCTTGCGTAACTGTTTTTCATCTTCCGTGACGTTTTAGCTCAACATGACGCAAGTATACTTATTATTAGTGACAAAAATAGAAAAAGTGGCCAATTGGCCACTTTTAAAATGCATTCACAGTGAAGCTAAGTGAACAAAATTTACCGTATCAGCATTACTTTGCCGCTTTTGATTCCATTTTGCTTACGCACTTTTGCATACGCTCTTGCTGTACTTCTTTCAGCTTAGTTTTTTGCTCTGGCGTCAAGATGCTGAGCATTTCATGCTGCTTTTCCATCATTTTAACGCGACGCTCCGTTTGCTTAGCGACCATCTCAGAAGCGAGTTCGTTGGCTGCGGCGGCATCAAATGTATCGGCTAGAACAACATCTTGCATTTTTTGATGACGAGCCTGCATTTCTGCCGTTTTCGACCCTACGTTCTCGCCACGCTTTGCCTTCATCTCAGATTTCATAGACTGACGCATCTCTTTCATTTGCTCTTTCTGTGCGTCTGTCAAATCTAACTGGCTAAACACTTTACGGTCGAATCCACCACACTGGCCATCACCACCTTTACCATGATGTCCACCTTTGCCACCATAAGCGAATGCGCTCGCTGTTGCGAAAGTAAGTGGAAGTACCGCAGCTACAAGAACAAGTTTTTTTGCTAATTTCATAATCAATACCTTTGTTTTTTTGAGGATAGCTGCGTTTGCATCCATTTGCTTTGCAGCGCTTGAGTATAGAATAGAACTTAGTACGTAAAGTAACGCATGTAGAGCGTAAAGAATCGTAAAGATAGATATTTACAATAATTAACGCATTATTATTAGCACGCAGTTAGTTTTTGAGAGATGCCCCATGATGAATATTCTGATTATTGATGACGACACCGAACTCACCAGCTTATTGAAAGACATATTGAGCTTTGAAGGGTTTCAGGTTAGCGAGGCCAATGACGGCTTAGCCGGATTGGAGGCGATGAACCACGATATCGATCTTGTGTTAATGGACGTCATGATGCCACGCCTCAATGGTATGGACACATTGAAAAAACTCCGAGAAACATGGCAAACGCCAGTGTTAATGCTCACCGCCAAAGGCGAAGAGATAGACCGTGTGATTGGCCTTGAACTCGGTGCTGATGATTACCTTCCTAAGCCCTTTAGCGATAGAGAGCTTCTGGCGCGGATTAAGGCTATCTTACGTCGAACGCAATCAATACAAGCAGAGCCGAGTCGAGATAGCGTTTGCTTTGACGACATTGAGGTTTTCCCCGGTAAGCAAGAAGCCACATGCCAAGGTCAAGCAATAGACCTAACCAGCACCGAGTTTGCCTTACTGCATTACTTCGTCTTAAAGCCAGGTGAAACCCTGACAAAGGAAGCGCTCAGCCTGGATGTATTAGGAAAGCGACTATCCGCCTTTGATCGCGCAGTGGATATGCATGTCTCCAACTTAAGAAAAAAATTGCCAGAAAAACAAGATGGTAAGCCTAGAATCAAGACGCTACGTGGCCGAGGCTACCTACTGGTTAAGGAGTGATGATGAAGCTGCCGAATTTTACCAGCCTATATGGCCGAATTTTTGCTATTTTCTGGTTTACCATGTTGCTGGTACTTATCGCCGTCCTCTCTTTACCTCACCTCGATCCACGCGTCGCTCGTGAAGTTCAAGGTGAGCACCTTGAACGGCTATACAAATTACGCGATAGCGTCGAAAAGCGCTTCGATGGTCAAAATAATCTAGGCAAAATCATTTATCGCTTTGATAAGCCGCCCACGCAAACAAACAACCACCGAAATTCTAATGGCGCGCGGCTGTTTCTTGCGGATATGGACGGTAATATTTTAAGCACACAACGTCATGAAGACTTTAAAATAAAAGCCCTGAAAAATTTCATCACCTCGGTCGAATCACCACAAAAGCCGATGCAAAAACTCTATGGCAAATATATGCTTGCTGGCCCTGTACCCATCACTCTTGCCGAGAAAAAGTTACAATTATTCATTGGTTTAAAGTGGAACCAACCACCACCTTTCTTACTGCGAATGTTTGATAAGCCGTTCCAGCTACTGCTCGTGGTTATGGCCGTGAGTACACCATTGTTGTTGTGGCTTGCATGGGCACTGACACAACCCGCAAGACGCCTAGAACGCGCAGCAAAACGGGTCGCGAAAGGGGAATTCAAGCCTGATCCGAGCTTAGAAAAAGGCACCTCCGAATTTAAACAAGCCGGTGCCAGCTTTAATCAAATGGTGGCGGCCGTAAACCAAATGATTTCCGGTCAACAACGATTACTGTCCGACATTTCGCATGAGTTACGCTCACCATTAACTCGCCTACGTATGGCGACGGCTTTGGCTACTCGTAAACAGGGAGAAAGCTCAGAACTCTCTAGAATAGATACTGAAGCACAGCGTTTAGAACAAATGATATGCGAGCTGCTTGAGCTCTCAAGAATGAGCACTGACAGCCATAGTGTTCGTGAAAATCAACCTGCAAGTAGCTTATGGGAAGCGATCTTAGATGATGCGCAATTCGAAGCTGAACAGATGAATAAGAAACTCACATTTTCCGCGATCCCTGAGGCCAGCGTATGTGGAAATCCCAAATTACTGATGAGTGCTATCGAAAACATCATTCGCAATGCCATTCGTTATGGCGATTCAGTTATTAATGTCGATATTCAGCAACACGCAGAGAGCCTACGCATCACGGTTGAAGATGATGGTTCCGGCGTCCCAGAAGATGAGTTGAACGATATTTTCCGACCTTTCTATCGCGTATCGACCGCGCGAGATAGAGACTCTGGAGGGACGGGACTTGGGCTAGCAATAACACAAAGCGCTATTCTGCAACACAACGGTCAGATCGTGGCTTCGCGTAGCGCATTGGGTGGACTTAAGATGCGTGTAGAGCTGCCTTTGGCCTAAGACCCAAATAGCCCTATCAAGCGATATAGATTCTGCTATCTTTGTGGTAGCCTCGCAGTCATTGCTTAGCCTATAAGGTATCAACTCCAATGAAAATTTTTAGTAACTTCGACAGTGGCAACATTTCGGTTGTCAACGCTGATAGTAAAGATGATATTCAACTACGTATCAATAACGATAATCAATCTGAATTCTATCAATGGTTTCACTTCCGTCTAGAAACGACACCGGAGCAGTCGCATACTATCAAGCTTATTGACTTGGCTAAATCAGCCTACCCTGAAGGTTGGAAAGGCTATGATGTGGTTGCGTCTTATGATCGCGAAGAGTGGTTTCGTATTCCCGCTGAATTTGATGGTGACACGCTCTCATTTAATGTCATCCCTGAGCATGGCTCTATTTACTTTGCTTATTTTGCGCCCTACACCTATGACCGCCATCAAGATTTATTGCATATGGCACAAAGCGAACACCATTGCACATTAGAAACGCTTGGTCATACATTAGACAATAACGATATGAGCCTGCTGACCTTTGGTGAACCAGAAGAAGGGAAAAAGAAAATCTGGGTCATTGCACGTCAGCACCCCGGTGAAAGCATGGCGGAATGGTTCATTGAAGGTATGATCCAGCGTTTACTTGATGACAGTGATACCGTGAGCCGCGCATTACTAGAAAAAGCCGTTCTGTATATCGTCCCTAATATGAACCCAGATGGTAGCATTCGTGGGCACTTAAGAACCAACGCTGTAGGGGTTAACCTCAACCGTGAATGGCAAGCCCCTTCAATGGAGCAAAGTCCAGAGGTCTTCCTAGTCCGTGAACGTATGCTCCAAACGGGTGTGGATATGTTCCTCGACATCCATGGCGACGAAGCCATCCCTTATAATTTTGCTGCTGGCTCTGAAGGTATCCCTAGTTACGATGCCGCGTTTGCCGAGTTAGAGTCGACCTTCAAACAGGCATTATTAACGATAACGCCTGAATTCCAAGATGACATTGGCTACGACAAAGACGAACCAGGCAAAGCCAACCTTACCGTCGGTTCCAATTGGGTAGCAGAGCAATTTCACTGTTTGTCATACACGATTGAAATGCCATTCAAGGACAACAACAGCTACCCTGACCCACTTTATGGTTGGTCGCCTGAACGCAGCGTGATCTTTGGCCACGATATGCTCGCAGCAACCCTTGCTGTGAGCGACAAAATCTAACAACCTAAATTAGATCGCGCATCGCCCTATGCTAGACACATCCATTAGCATAGGGCTTTTAGCTTCCCTTACCGCGAGGCTAAAACCTCGAACTCACCGTCACTCCCCTTGAACACATTGCCAATGACATAAGGTATACTCTCGCCATATTTAGAAATAGTGAGAAGTCACGTTATGTTTGATATCGCACTCTACGAGCCAGAGATCGCCCCTAATACCGGTAATATAATCCGTCTAAGTGCCAATTGTGGTGCCAACCTACACCTCATTGAGCCACTAGGCTTCGATCTTGAAGAGAAAAAAGTGAGGCGTGCAGGGCTGGACTATCATGATTTAGCCCGTGTAAAGCGACACAAGGACTATGCCGCGTTTATTGCCTACTTAGATGAGCATAATCCTGAGCATCGTATATTTGCATGTACGACAAAAACAACGGGGCATCATACCGATGCTAACTTTAAGGAAGGAGACGTGCTGTTATTTGGTCCAGAAACTCGCGGATTGCCCGCAGACCTTATCGATAGTCTACCTATGGAGCAGCGCATTCGAATCCCAATGATGCCTGATGCACGAAGCCTGAACTTATCCAATGCGGTGGCTATTATCGCTTACGAAGCTTGGCGTCAGTTTGATTTTCAAGGGGCAAGCTAATTGCAAGAGCAAAGGTAGCAACCAAGCTCTACGCTTTAGTATTACCTTTACAACAGGCAATAAAAAACCCAGCTAAAAGCTGGGTTTTCATTACATGACAAATTGAAACCAATCAATTACTTGATTTTAGCTTCTTTGTACATAACGTGCTGGCGAACAACTGGATCAAATTTCTTGATCTCAAATTTACCTGGCATGTTGCGCTTGTTTTTGTCAGTAGTGTAGAAGTGTCCTGTACCTGCAGAAGATACTAGACGAATTTTCTCACGAATGCCTTTAGCCATTTGCGTAATTCCTCTTAAACGTTCTCGCCACGGGCACGTACGTCAACAAGAACAGCATCGATGCCTTTCTTATCAATGATACGCATACCTTTAGCGGTTAGACGTAGTTTAACAAAGCGTTTTTCGCTTTCTACCCAGAAACGATGAGTTTGTAGGTTCGGCAGAAAACGACGCTTGGTAGCATTTCGTGCGTGTGAACGGTTGTTACCCGTTACAGGACGCTTACCAGTTACTTGGCATACTCGGGACATGAATGTCTCTCCAAATCGTTTCAGCTCGATATCAACCTTGGTGGCCGAACCTCAAATACAAGAGGCCTTACCATTATGGAATACCCATACAAGGCTATCAAAGGTCGCGCATTATACTAACTTGCAATGCATTGCTCAAGACCCGAACAGATCCTTTTTTAGGATTTGTTGATCTTTTTGCTGCGAGCTGGCGTTAGATGATACTTTTAGTGCGCGAATAATAGCAGAAAAATATCAAAACAAAAGACCCGTCTCACAGATATTACAATAAAAAGTTAATATTTCGCCTAACCCGCTCAAATCCAGCCTCTTTCAGCAAATGATACCACTTCTCCCTCTCCCACCACAAAATGGTCTAATACTCTAATGTCCACCAAACCTAATGCATCAGATAACCGTCTAGTTATTCGCCGATCCGCTTGGCTAGGCTCAGCAATGCCAGAGGGATGGTTGTGAGCAAGTATCACCGCAGCAGCATTATGGGTAAGCGCACGCTTCACTACCTCTCTTGGATACACTGACGCGGCATTAATCGTGCCTTCAAACATCACTTCATCAGCAATGACACGATGCTGATTATCCAAAAACAACACATAGAAAGCTTCTCGTTGACGGTCTCGAAGCATGCTCGTCAAATAATGCTTGGTATGCTCAGCACTTTGCAGCGCATCTCCTCGTTCTATCCGCTCGGACAAATATCGCTTACTCATTTCCAACACCGCTTGTAGCTGAACATACTTTGCAACGCCCAACCCTTTATGCTGGCAAAAGTCTTCAGCTGACGATGAAAAAAGCGCCCGCAAGGAACCAAAGCTCTTAATGAGTGAGTCGGATAACTGAATCACATTGGTACCCTTGATACCGGTCCGCAAAAAGATAGCCAGCAGTTCAGCATCGGTTAATGCTGAACTTCCCTGCTTTAGCAGCTTTTCTCTCGGGAGTGACTCTGGCGGTAGCAATTTAAGCCCCATAACTGTCACCTGTTTATTCTATAAATGAAGGTGTCGGTTATTTCCTAATCATAGGTAAAAAGATAGCGCGGTGACGTCCAGACGCGAGATGGGCGCTATTTCGTTGTAACAATGATGTTTCTTTATACTGAGCAATGCGCGAGAAATGCTTGAAAGTAGCGAGATTCGGACGCATTTGCTATCTTAGCCGCAGCTAAATTTAAGGAGCTAGTTATGCAAACGTTGGCGGGAAAGAAAATACTACTTGGGATCAGTGGCGGTATCGCCGCTTATAAATGTGCCGATCTGACTCGTCGACTCATTGAGCGCGGCGCCCAAGTTCAGGTGGTCATGACAAACGCAGCCAAAGAGTTTATTACTCCGCTCACCATGCAAGCTGTCTCTGGTCGCCCTGTCTCTTACAGCCTACTTGATCCTGCTGCCGAAGCATCGATGGGACACATTGAACTCGCGAAATGGGCGGACTTAGTTTTATTGGCTCCTGCGACTGCCGATTTGATCGCCAGAATGTCTGCCGGTATGGGTAATGACTTACTGACAACCTTAGTGTTAGCAACCGATGCCCCTGTTGCCGTCTCTCCAGCCATGAACCAACAGATGTATCTTAATGTCGCGACCCAAGAAAACATCGCGACACTTGCTCGTCGCAATATGATGATTTGGGGTCCGGCAGCGGGTGAACAAGCCTGTGGTGATGTGGGGCCCGGTCGCATGTTAGAACCAATGCAACTCGTCGAGAAATGCGAACAGTTCTTTAGCCCTAAACCTTTAGCCGGAAAATCTTTTGTCATTACGGCAGGTCCGACCCGCGAAGCTATCGACCCGGTGCGCTATATTTCCAATCATAGCTCTGGAAAAATGGGATTCGCATTAGCCGCAGCAGCCCAGCAACTCGGTGCCGATGTCACTCTTATAGCAGGTCCCGTATCAATGACAACGCCACACGGCGTTAAACGCATTAACGTGGTCAGTGCTGAAGATATGTATCAAGCCGCCATGACGCAGGCCACCAGCCATGATGTCTTTATCGGTTGCGCTGCTGTTGCTGACTATCGACCCGTTGATATTGCCACTCAAAAAATCAAGAAGACGGCCGATAATGATGATATGCAAATCACTATGGTAAAAAACCCTGATATCATTGCCACCGTTGCCGCGTTATCCGTCTCTCGTCCATTCACGGTTGGGTTTGCCGCAGAAACTCAAGACGTCGAAGCGTACGCGTTAGATAAGCTCAAACGTAAGAATCTGGATATGATTTGTGCAAATGATGTCTCTGTGGAAGGACAAGGCTTTAATAGCGACACGAATGCGATTACCGTGTACTGGAATGGTGGTCAACAAACGCTAGGCTGCGCAACCAAGCTCGAGCTCAGCCATCACATTGCACTGACCATCGCCGATCAAATATCGGCCTGAACGAGCAGAACACGATTTAACAAGACACTTTAATAGAAAGCCCGTCCTAACCCTGTAGGTTTATGCCAGGTGCACGCGTGACTTCTGAAACCAGATAACGCTTGAGAATTGAACAGAGATTGTTACCTCGCTCAATCATTTAGCATCTAAACCTACGTGGATAAAATGACCTTAGGTACACTATTTCGTCTACTTAAGGTTTTTTGTGATCAATTGGCAAAGCTGTAATCAAAAGGAATAGGATTTATGTCCGTTACGAGAAAGTCGAATAGAAAAGAGGAAATCTTACAAGCTCTCGCTCAAATGCTAGAGTCAAACGAAGGAACCTCTCGCATCACAACCGCCAAACTTGCCAAGCAAGTGGGCGTGTCTGAAGCGGCGCTCTATCGTCATTTTCCAAGCAAAGCTCGTATGTTTGAAGGATTAATTGAGTTCATTGAAGAGTCGCTCATGTCTCGTATTAATCGCATCCTAGACGAAGAAAAAGATACCCTTACCCGTATTCAGCTTGTTTTACAGCTCATTTTGGTTTTTTCCGAGCGTAACCCTGGACTCAGCCGTATACTTTCCGGTCATGCCCTGATGTTTGAGAATGAACGATTACGCGACCGTATCAATCAGCTCTACGAAAGAATTGAGACATCTTTACGTCAAATCTTGCGTGAGCGCAAAATTCGCGAAGGAAAAAGCTTCCCTGTTGATGATAAGATCCTCGCTGCGCAACTACTTGGTCAAGTTGAAGGCAGCCTGAACCGATTCGTTCGCTCTGATTTTAAATATTCACCAACGGCAACCTTTGATGAATATTGGGCACTCCTAAAATTGCAACTACAGTAATCCTTATGAAAATAGATAAGAAACCCGATTTCACTCTATCCTTACTTCACCCAAAGCACTGGGGTGTCTGGTTTGGATTTGGCTTACTCGCCCTCGTTGTCAATGTACTCCCATATTCCTTACTCTTCAGATTGGGTCGTGGTATTGGCAAATTTGGTATGCGATTTGGAGGCAAACGCGCCGATATTGCTCGTCGTAACCTAGAGTTAGCCTTTCCGGAAAAAACGTCACAAGAGATGGATGCGTTTATTGAAGAGAATTTCAAAAACTCCGGTATGGCGCTAATTGAAACCGGTATCACTTGGTTTTGGCCTACTTGGCGTTTTAAACGTTTACTCGTCGTCAAAGACATCACAGCCCTCAAACAGCATGACGCTGACAATAAAGGGGTGCTCTTGTGCTGCGTACACGCCCTGAATCTAGAAATTACCGCCCGCGCCTTTGCCGTCTTAGGTCTGCCTGGGTATGGTGCTTATCGCCCACACAGTAACCCAGCCTACGAGTTCATCCAATATCGCGGACGCACGCGCAACGGCAACCAACTGATTTACCGCACTGATCTAAAAAAAATGATCAAGGTTATGCGCCATGGTCACCGCCTGTTTTATCTTCCCGATCAGGATTATGGTCACAATAAATCGGTTTTCGTGCCTTTTTTTGCGGTGCAAGAAACCTGTACAACGACAGGCACCAGCATATTAGCTCAAACGAGTCGCTGTGCCATTGTGCCGGGGTCTGGCTTTCGAAATTCAGATGGCAAGTATGAAATCATCGCGGGTCAATCTATCGAAGATCAGTACCCTCGAAAAGACGATGTCGCTGCCGCAGCTTATATGAATCACTATGTCGAAGAGATTATCTTGCGAGCACCAGAGCAATGGCTATGGATGCACAAGCGTTTTAAATCTCTTCCCGATCATTCACTCACTAACTCTCGCTATCTATAGGAGTGCTATGAGCAACCAAAATAATACCGAGAAGCACCTCTATGACCCGCGTTTTCAATGGTCTTTCCTCCACCCAAAACATTGGGGAACATGGCTAGGAATATTGCTTGCTGCGTTGTTAGCGTTTATTCCTGCTAAACCTCGTGACCGCTTCGCTCGCTACTTATCCACGTTCATTGTTAAAAAGAACGGTCGTGTGATACGTCGTGCTCGTATTAACCTAGAGAAATGCTTTCCAGAAAAGTCGGAACAAGAAATCCAAGCCATTGTTGATGAAACCTTTGCCAAGGCGGCGCAATACTTATTGGGTTACTCTGAGTTCTTAGTACGTTCTACCAAGCACAACCAAAGCCGCGGTGTAATGATCGGCGAAGAAAACTTACTGCCTCTGCTCGATGCCGGAGAAAACGTCATCATACTGGCACCACACGCGTGGGCCGTTGATTACCCAGCGGTCATGCTGGCCGCTCAAGGGCATAAAGTCACCACCATTATGAAGCCACAGAACAACCCAATTGGCGATTGGCTCATGCATGTGCAGCGCATGCAGTATGGTGGCAGAATTTTTGCTCGTAGCGCGGGTGTGAAACCATTCGTGCGTTCTATCAAGGATGGCTACATAGGTTATTGGTTACCAGATGAAGACCATGGCCCACAAAATTCGGTTTTTGTCCCTTTCTTTGCAACTGAGAAAGCAACACTAAAAGGTTTCGGGAAAATGTCTCGGTTATCGCGAGCAAAAGTGGTACCCGTATTACCGGCCTACAATGACAAAACCAGCCAATATGAAGTTCATATCCTTCCGGCGATTGAAGACTTCCCTACTGGTGACGAAGAATCTGATGCTCGCGCCATGAACAAAGCGATTGAAGATTTACTAAGAGAAAGACCAGAACAATATATGTGGAACTTGTATTTACTGGAAACACAAAGAGACGGTTCTAGGATCTACCAATAACGAAAAAGGGCTTATCGTCATCTAACGGTAAGCCCTTTTTACTTGTCTCGTCCTATCAAGTGATAGAGCCTTCAAGCTCTCTCACCTCATGGCGTCGCTCATTCATTGTCGTTCTGGTTGGCAGACCTCACAAAAGAACGTATTTCTCTGGCCAATCTTTTGCTCTTTAATCTCCACGCCACACTGCTTGCAAGGCTCACCAGCACGACCATACACCAGTAATTCTTGAGCAAAATATCCAGGCTTACCGTCCGTTTGGGAGAAGTCTTTTAGCGTGGTGCCACCTTGTGCAATGGCCTGAGTTAATATCGCTTTTATCTCTTTGACAAGCCGTTGCCAATCAGACATTTTCAAGCGGTGCGTCGCCGTTAATGGATGTATACCTGCACTGAACAGGGATTCACTCGCATAGATATTGCCAACGCCGACCACATTCGCATTGGTCATGATAAACGTCTTCACTGCCACACGCTTATTTTTAGCCCGCTCCATCATCCACTGCGCAGAAAAATCATCCGTTAGTGGTTCTGGGCCACAGTTGTCCAAAAGCTCATGAGACTCGCCTGGCGCGCACCATAACCATGCACCAAAACGGCGAGGATCGTTATAACGCATGACCTTACCATTACTTAATACCAAGTCGACGTGATCGTGCTTTTCCGGTGGTGGTGGGGTATCAAGTACTCGTAAGCTGCCCGACATCCCTAGGTGAATAATCGCGCTACCTTTCGCTGTATCAATCAACAGATACTTGGCGCGGCGACGAATAGTTAAAATTGCTTCACCGTGTAGCTGATGAATATCTTCTGGGATCATCCAACGTAACTGGCGCTTGCGAACGACAATCTCTTGAATAGTTTGATTAAGTAGATGCGGGCTAATACCAAGACGGGAAACCTCTACTTCTGGCAACTCAGGCATAACTTCCTCTATTGTTTAGTACGCTATTACTTCGCGTAAAGTCTATTACTTCGTATAACGTCTACTACCTCGCACACCCCTTATTACTTCGAATAGAGTGGCAAAAGGTCACCGTCATCAAAGCTCACCGCGACCCACTCTTGCTGATAGGTGGTCATTAACCAAAACTGAGCCAGTCGATAAGCCGTCACTCGTTGTGGTTCCTCTGCTTCTTGGTACCACACTTCAATGGTGACTGGGTTTTCAAGGGCAGGTTTCAGGCGCTGTAAAGTAGGCTCATCAACAACCGTGCCACGGATCCCTTGCCAGTTAAGTACTAACTGATTCGCCTGCTCGTTAAAGCGCTCAGGGATAGCAAGCCACTGAGCTTGCTCCACCGAGGATGACTCATCCTCTAAATAGAGCTGTAGCCCCGCCGCGTTTATTTCTATGACGCGATCGTTAGGATTTAAAATCATCCCTGGCAACCATTGCTCTTGAGAGGGCTCTTGAGAGTACGCCTGGGGTTGCGGGGAGATAAGGTACTGCTTAATAAGCGTTGGTGCCGCCATCACTCCCATAAAGAGAATAATGGCGACCATTAACACGTTGTTCCAACGTCGCCGCGTTAGCTTAAAGCGAGTTAACATAGGCTATCAATTCAACTTGTTTCTATCGTTGTCATCTTTGCGTTCGAATTCGCCTTCAAAGGTATTGCTATCTTGTCCTTGGCCATCAAATGGACCACGCTGAAACGGGTCATGAGACTGAAAGCCACCCTGAGAACCTTGCCCTTGGTGGAAGCCACCTTGCATCGTGTTCACCACAACTTTGCTCATCAAATATTTGGCAATGGCTGCACGAGGAGCAGGCAGCAGCACCAGCATTCCCATCGCATCCGTCATGAAGCCAGGAGTCAGTAACAACACACCAGATACCGCAAGCATGACGCCTTCGACGATTTGCTGGGCTGGCATTTCACCTTTCTGAAGGCGCGTTTGTACTGACATCAACGTTTGTAACCCTTGGCTGCGAACTAACGTCGCCCCAACAAAAGCCGTGACTAAGACTAAGCCAATTGTCGGCCACAAGCCTAAAAAGCCACCCACTTGAATGAACAGGCCAATTTCAATAATTGGTACACAGATAAAGAGTAATAATAATATCGGAAACACAGTGTCCTCCTTGGTTTGCTGTCAGTTTACGCCCACATCGAAGCAAACCACAAATAATTCGCTCACATTGCTTAGTATTAACAAGGAAATAGTTTTGCAAGATGTGTGCCTCAGTGAAAGCAAACCATTATTTGATGCGCATCTCATCCCACATCAATCGATAAGATTTCTGCAATAATTAGGTTAAAAAGGTGATCTAGTTACTATTTTTATGTGCCACTTTAAGTAATATGTTTCCTATAAATCAGGACGCAACAACTAGCCAATTATTCTGGCGAATGGATTCTTTAAAACAGATATGGCACAGACCCTGTATTCTAAGCAGAACAATTATCTAAGGATCCAAGTATGGCTACTTCCACCCTCGCTCCAAACACAGCGGCTAAAGCCACTCGCATCGAAGAAGATCTATTAGGTCAACGTCATGTCCCAGCGGATGCTTATTACGGCATCCATACTCTACGCGCCATTGAAAACTTCAATATCTCGAATGCCACTATTTCTGACGTACCGGATTTTGTACGTGGCATGGTCATGACAAAAAAGGCAGCCACACTGGCTAACCGAGAACTAGGCGTATTACCTAAAGACGTGGCGCAGTACATTATTCAAGCCTGTGACGTGATTTTAGAAACCGGTAAGTGCATGGATCAATTCCCGTCGGATGTTTTCCAAGGTGGGGCGGGCACATCCGTTAACATGAACACCAATGAAGTCATTGCTAACGTGGCACTGGAATTAATGGGCAAGGAAAAAGGCCAATACGAATTCATTAACCCTAACGACCACGTAAACAAAAGTCAGTCAACCAACTGCGCCTACCCAACAGGCTTCCGTATTGCGGTCTTCAACAGCGTGAAAAAGCTCATGGACTCTATTGAATACCTGAAAGGGGCATTCGAAGCTAAGAGCCAAGAGTTCTCAGGTATCTTAAAAATGGGTCGCACTCAACTGCAAGATGCCGTACCAATGACGGTGGGCCAAGAGTTTCACGCATGGGCGGTGACGCTCAACGAAGAAATTAAGAATCTTGACTACACCTCTAAGCTTTTGCTCGAGGTCAACCTAGGCGCAACCGCAATTGGCACTGGTCTTAACGCCGCTCCTGGTTATCAAGAGTTGGCCGTTAAGCATCTATCCAGTGTTACCGGACTTGAGTGTGTACCTGCGGAAGATTTGATTGAAGCGACGTCAGATTGTGGGGCCTATGTAATGACGCACAGCGCGCTTAAACGCTTGGCTGTTAAGCTATCTAAAATCTGTAATGATCTTCGCTTACTCTCTTCTGGTCCTCGCTCGGGCTTAAACGAGCTAAACCTACCAGAACTGCAAGCGGGTTCTTCTATTATGCCAGCAAAAGTAAACCCAGTAGTGCCAGAGGTTGTCAACCAAGTGTGTTTTAAAGTCCTTGGTAACGACAATACCATCTCGTTTGCGGCGGAAGGCGGGCAACTGCAACTCAACGTGATGGAACCCGTCATTGCCCAGAGCATGTTTGAATCCTTAGAGATCCTAAAAAATGCCTGTGTAAACCTACGAGATAAGTGTGTTGATGGCATCACGGTAAACAAAGAAGTCTGTGAAAGCTATGTCTATAACTCGATTGGGATCGTGACTTACCTGAACCCATACATCGGTCACCACGAAGGCGATATCGTCGGCAAAATCTGCGCAGAAACGGGCAAAAGTGTTAAAGAGGTGGTACTTGAGCGTGGTCTTTTATCGGAAGAAGAGCTTGATGATATTTTCTCGGTAGACAACCTCATGAAACCTCAGTATAAAGCGAAGCGCTACGAGTAATATTCAATTAAGGCTCCCTATGGGGGCCTTTTTACTGGTTATTACGAACACATCGCATTCAATACTACTGATTTAACGTAAAACAACCGTTCGCTTTCTGTCTATGCTTGTTGGGATTGGTTAAGCGAACGATAACTCGAGGAATTACTATGGTTGCTATAGAACTCGCCGTCGTACTACTGTTCATTTATTTGGGCGCACGTATCGGCGGTATTGGTATTGGTTTGGCTGGGGGCGCTGGTGTCATCGCTCTTTCTCTCATTTTAGGTGTCCCTACAAGCCAATCTTACATCCCCGTTGATGTTATCTTGATTATCATGTCGGTGATTACCGCAATCGCGGCTATGCAAGTTGCCGGCGGTATGGACTGGTTAGTACAAATTGCAGAAAACTTCTTACGAAAGCACCCTGAACGGATTACCTTTTACGCGCCTATTGTCACGTTCTTGATGACACTTCTTGCGGGTACCGGTCACACCGCTTTCTCCACTTTACCGGTTATCGCTGAAGTGGCAAAAGGCCAGGGTGTTCGCCCTTCTCGCCCCCTATCTATTGCCGTTGTTGCATCACAAATCGCCATTACCGCATCCCCTATTTCTGCCGCTGTCGTGGCGTTTGCCGCTATGCTGGCACCAATGGGCGTTGATTACCTAACGCTACTTGCTGTTTGTATTCCGACCACCTTTATCGCCTGTATGGTCGGGGCATTTGTTGCCAACTTTATGGGCAGCGAACTGAAAGATGATCCGGTTTACCAAGAGCGTCTTGCGCAGGGTCTGATTAAGCTCAACACCACTCAAAAGCGCGACATTCTGCCCACAGCAAAAACGGCGACTTATATTTTCCTAGCCGCAATCCTATTTGTTGTTTGTTATGCCGCCGCTATCTCGGGATCAGTAGGCCTAATTGAAAACCCAGCATTGGGGCGAAATGAAGCCATTATGACCATCATGTTAGCTGCCGCTGGCGCTATCACGTTGTTTACTAACATCGATGCTTCGAAAATTCCGGCTGCGGCGACCTTCCGATCGGGTATGACTGCATGTGTTTGTGTACTGGGTGTCGCATGGTTAGGCTCAACATTCGTCAATGCTCATGTTGATGAAATTAAAGACTTTGCAGGCGCCTTATTGCAAGACTACCCATGGATGCTCGCGCTCGTCTTGTTCTTTGCTTCTATGCTGCTTTACTCTCAAGGTGCAACTACCGTTGCACTGATGCCAGCGGCACTCGCGATTGGGGTTGCGCCACTGACTGCCGTAGCATCCTTTGCTGCAGTGAGTGCACTGTTTGTTTTGCCAACCTACCCTACGCTATTGGCTGCCGTAGAAATGGATGACACGGGCTCAACACGTATTGGTCAATACGTATTTAACCACCCATTTTTCATTCCAGGTGTCGCAACGATTAGCACAGCGGTCACACTTGGCTTTGCTTTTGGTGGTCTACTCATCGGCTAAGCACAACCTAACTTGCCTCCATTTAAAAGAGTGACGTGTTGCGTCGCTCTTTTTTTATCCATCCTTGAAACAAAACTTCCTATCTGCCTGTCTTAGGTTAAGATAACTTTCGGTAATTTTCGATAATTCAGACGTGAACTCACAAGTAACTCCTTATGATAAAAATATTCGCTAAGCTCGTATTGCTCTCTCTTCTGGCTGTGTCATGGCCAAGCTTTGCACAGTTCGGACAAGGCTCTGATTTAGCTTTCACCCCTAAATCTAACAATACCTTTGTCCCGGTCGATGAGGCATTCCCACTTAATTATTATCAGCAAGGGTCGCGCGTTTTTATCGACTGGCAAGTCAAAGACGACTATTACCTATACCAAGATAGAATCCTTATCAGTGGCGATAACATCGCTATTGGTTCCATCGAGATGGAAGATGGCACGCCGTACCACGATGAGTTCTTTGGCGACGTTAACATCTACACTGAACCGTTATTTATTCAGGTGCCGCTGGAATCATATCAACCCGATGGCAAGCTGATTGTTCAGTACCAAGGCTGTGCCAAAGCTGGCTTCTGCTATCCGCCTGAAACTCGCATCATTGATATTGCCCCGTTTGCTTTTGATGATGCCAAAACGGCAGAAAATTCAGTTCAAGCAACCAATGAAACACCCGTTGAATCCGCAATGCCTGCGCCTGCATTAGAGCATGATCTGACAAGTAAACTCTCACAGGTTTGGTGGACGCCGGCACTGTTTTTATTACTCGGTGTTGGTCTCGCTTTTACCCCTTGTGTGCTACCCATGTACCCGATACTGACCAGTATTGTATTAGGGGGAGGGAAACGGACTCAAAAACAAGCGCTCGGGCTTTCTTTTGTCTACGTTCAAGGCATGGCACTCACCTACACGTTACTTGGCTTGGTCGTCGCTTCAGCTGGCATGCAATTTCAAGCGGCAATGCAACACCCTTACGTCCTGATTGGTCTTAGCGTGCTCTTTGTCACGCTCGCACTTTCGATGTTCGGCCTGTATACCATACAGTTACCATCTAAAGTACAAACGTGGTTAAACGGTCTCAGCAATCAACAGCAAGGGGGCAACTTACTCGGTGTGTTCTTAATGGGCGCCATCTCTGGCCTCGTCTGCTCACCTTGCACCACCGCCCCTCTTTCTGGCGCTTTGCTTTACGTCGCACAAAGCGGTGATCTTCTCGTGGGTGGTATTGCCTTATATGCGCTGGCACTCGGGATGGGTATCCCGCTTATTGCCGCCGCCGTCTTTGGCAATAAGCTACTGCCAAAAGCGGGGGGATGGATGGATCGCGTAAAAGTGTTGTTTGGTTTTGTATTACTCGCAGCTCCCATTTTCTTACTTGAACGCATACTACCAGAGCTTTGGTCGACCGTGCTTTGGTCAGGTTTAGGTGTGGTCGCTTTTGGTTGGCTATACCATCAAAAAAACAGCCTGACTTTTGGCGGTTGGAAGCAAAGCTTTGTCGGCATTGTCGCAATCCTTGGCCTATTCGCCTCTGCTCAACCCGCCTTGCAATATTGGTTTGGTGATGCGGTCCAGAATGAAGCACAAGTTACCTTTACACGCGTCAATAATGTCAACGAGCTCAATCAAGCACTCGAACAAGCACAACTAGCAGGCAAGCCTGTAATACTTGATTTCTATGCCGACTGGTGTGTCGCATGTAAAGAATTTGAAAAGTACACCTTCCACGATCCTTCCGTAGAATCCGTATTAGATGACTTTGTATTACTGCAAGCCGATGTCACCAAAAACCAACCTCAAGATATTGAGCTACTCAAGGCTATGAACGTTTTAGGGTTGCCGACGATTGAATTTTGGGACGCTCAAGGTCAAGCGCTCCCTAATGCAAGGTTAACGGGGTTTGTCCCTGCTGACGATTTCTTGCAACACTTGAGAAAAAACCAATTAACTCGGTAAAAAACTCGATTCTCATCAGAGTTTTGCATTGAGCCAATTGTTTGCTGGCGCAAGAGAATCAATAATAGCGTTAACATTTTATTAAAAAGTTGAGATGACATGGAACCGACGTACACCATCATTATCGCTGACGATCATCCGCTGTTTAGAAATGCACTTTTCCAATCAGTGCATATGGCGATAAGTGGTGCCAACCTGCTAGAAGCGGATTCATTGTCTTCTCTACTTGGCTTACTTGAAAAAAGCGAAGAGCCGGATCTCATTTTACTCGACTTAAAAATGCCTGGCGCAAATGGCATGTCAGGGCTAATTCAGCTTAGAGCCGACCACCCGGACATCCCCATCGTGGTCATTTCAGCAAGCGAAGAAGCCAGTATTGTCTCGCAAGTAAAAATGCATGGGGCTTTTGGATTCATCCCTAAATCAAGCGATATGAAAGTCCTCATCGGGGCTCTTAATCAAGTACTTGAAGGTGAAACCTATTTCCCTATCGAGTTAATGTCTGATGACGCTACTTATAGTGACCTCGCAGAGAAAATTGCCACCCTAACACCGCAACAATACAAGGTGTTGGGCATGCTGTCAGACGGTTTGCTGAATAAGCAAATTGCCTATGATTTAAATGTTTCGGAGGCCACGATAAAAGCGCACATGACGGCAATTTTTAGAAAACTTGGCGTAAAAAATCGAACCCAAGCGGTCATTTTACTCAATGAGGCAAGTGAATAAAAAAATCCCCAAGCAACCCTTATGATTGCTTGGGGAATCTTCATTCTCTATCCGTCGTTGTGTGATTAAGGCGCGATCATGGCAGTCATGCAATATCGCTACTCATCCGGTGCCTCTGGCAAACAAAGTCCTAGTTTCGTCACTTCATTCTCATCTATCGCAGCAACAACCCATTGCAACCCGTGCCACTCAAAGTTATCCCCTAATACTGGCTGAGCGCCTAACTCTTTTTCGACTAAACTTTTTAACGTCATATCTGCATCGATCCCTTCGAACTCGAGACCATAAAATGTAGAGACATCTGATAGTTTCGCTGTAGCATCAAGGAAGAAATCACCAAAGAATCGCGCTAAGCTTTCATCTTCTGGCGCCTCACTAAATAATAAACTCAACGCATCTAGGTTTTGGTCTTGTGCCAATACACACAAGGTATCGCTTGCTCGCAATTCTGTGCTCCCCGACGGGTGCAACAACTGATTATCTCGAAACAAAGCGGCAATTCGGGTCCCTTCTGGCATTTTTAATTTACGTAAAGGCTCACCCACACACCATTTTTCTGGCTTCAACTTGTAAATGAACATCTCCCACTCACTGGCTGGAAAAATCTCCACGCCAGAACGAGAAATAGGCTCTGGTTTAGGGGGTAGTTCGACTTTAGCTAACGCCGCCGCTTTCATTAACGTGCCCCCTTGCACCACCAAGGACACCAGTACAACGAAGAAAGCAATATTGAAATACAGCTGAGCGTTAGGTAGACCAGCCATCATCGGATACACCGCTAAGATGATAGGCACGGCGCCACGTAAACCAATCCAAGAAATAAACCACTTCTCACGAGCGCCGAAACTCTTAAACAGAGATAGCCCCAACCAAACGGAAATCGGTCGTGCAAAGAAAATCATACCAAAGGCTAAGGCAAAACCTGGCACCATAATGTCGACGAGACTCGACGGTGTCACCAACAAGCCCAACACGACAAACATCACGATTTGGCTTAGCCAAGTCATGCCATCCAGTACGCTTAATATAGAGTGGCGTGAACGTGTTGGCTTATTGCCTAGCAATAACCCAACAAGATAAATGGATAAAATACCACTGCCACCCAGATGGTTAGCTAACGCTAATAACGCCACACCGCCACTAATCACCAGTATTGAATAAAGCCCTTCATGTAACTGGGTGCGGTTGACAAGCTTCCACAACAACCAACCACCCGCTAAACCCACTATGATCCCGATACCAAATTGCATCAGGAAACTTTTAATAAGAAAAGTCGCGCCTAGATCCATCCCCGAACTGCCAAGTACGGCAATCAACGTCACCGTTAAAAATACCGCCATGGGATCGTTGGTTCCGGATTCAATTTCTAATGTTGCCCCAACTCGCTCATTGAGTTGGCGCCCTTTTAATAAAGAAAACACGGCGGCTGCGTCGGTAGAGCCCACAATGGCCCCCACCAAAATGCCTTGCAGCAACTCTAAGTCAAACAACCACATGGCCATTAAACCCGTTAATGTTGTGGTACAGGCGACGCCAAGTGTTGCCATGGTAATTGAAGGCCAAAAAGCGACTCGAAAACTGGCAACACGAGTGCGCATGCCACCATCAAGCAAAATTACCGCTAACGCTAGGTTACTGACTAAGTAGGTAATGGAATAATCATCAAAGTAGATGCCCCCAGGGCCATCCTCGCCGGCCAACATACCGACACCTAAAAACATGACTAGGATCGGCACACCCAGTTTTGCGGATACCTGGCTAAACAGCACACTTAATGCGACAAGCACTGCGCCAGTCAAGAACAGGCTGTTAATTGAATCTGCGTCCACTTATTACTCTCCGTGATTTCTGTAACTTATTGCCAACATGGCAATTAAAACACACTTGTGGGCTCTCAACTCAGATAATTTGCTAAGCACATGTATATTAATGTGTACTTAATTTCACTTTCACGACGGGTTGATGCTGTTAAATATTAGACCTTAGGCTAATTTAACAGCAATTTAACATCACACTTTTTGCAAACATAAACACCAACTAGCTGTTATTAATGCATTTAACCTTAGCGCTAACTCGACTAAAGTTGCACAGAGTTCTTGCAATGACCCTGCTACCTTATTAAGCGTAACATAACGTTAACAACAATTGATAAGGAGATAGCCATGGCGTTCGAATCATCGGAACATGCGCAAGCCTACTGGAAGGAAAACTTGGGAATCATGGGGACACTGCTCGCCATCTGGTTCGTTGTGTCTTATGGTGCCGGCATTCTATTTGTGGATGCCCTTAACACCATTCAATTTGGCGGTTTTAAGCTAGGGTTTTGGTTTGCTCAACAAGGTTCGATATACACCTTCGTGGCGCTGATATTTATTTACGTTGCTCGCATGAATGCGCTCGACAAAAAATACAACGTACAGGAAGATTAGAGGCTAGAACATGGATATTCAAACTTGGACGTTTATTCTCGTCGGTATTACTTTCGCGGTATATATCGGCATCGCAATCTGGGCTCGTGCTGGGTCTACTAGTGAGTTCTACGTTGCTGGCGGTGGTGTACACCCAGTAGCAAACGGCATGGCGACTGCCGCTGACTGGATGTCAGCAGCATCATTCATTTCAATGGCAGGTATCATCTCATTCGTTGGTTACGACGGTGCGGTTTACCTAATGGGTTGGACCGGTGGTTATGTACTACTTGCGCTATGTTTAGCCCCTTACCTACGTAAGTTCGGTCAGTTTACGGTTCCAGATTTCATCGGTGAGCGTTACTACTCGAAAACAGCACGTATGGTCGCGGTATTCTGTGCAATCTTCGTATCGTTTACGTACGTTGCAGGCCAGATGCGTGGTGTGGGCGTGGTATTCTCTCGTTTCCTAGAAGTTGATATTAACCTAGGCATCATCATTGGTATGGGTATTGTGTTCTTCTACGCAGTACTGGGTGGCATGAAAGGCATCACTTATACGCAGGTAGCTCAATTCTGTGTCCTCATTTTCGCCTTCCTTGTGCCAGCAATCTTCACCTCAATCATGATGACAGGTAACCCACTTCCACAAGTTGGTATGGGCTCTACGCTATCAGGCACGGATGTTTACCTTCTTGATAAACTGGATGGACTGACCGAAGAACTCGGATTTACCGCCTATACCGAAGGTAACAAGAGCATGGTGGATGTATTCTTCATCTGTGCGGCTCTAATGGTGGGTACTGCAGGTCTTCCACACGTAATCATTCGTTTCTTCACGGTACCAAAAGTACGTGATGCTCGTATCTCTGCGGGTTGGGCTCTACTGTTCATCTCATTGCTATACACAACAGCA
This sequence comes from Vibrio methylphosphonaticus, assembly GCF_023634655.1. Classification (GTDB taxonomy): domain Bacteria; phylum Pseudomonadota; class Gammaproteobacteria; order Enterobacterales; family Vibrionaceae; genus Vibrio; species Vibrio methylphosphonaticus. The sequence goes on from NZ_JAMKMS010000015.1 coordinate 80,570, forward strand.
CCAGGCGTTGCAGCATTCGCCCGTGTAAACATGATCGAAACAATCAACGGTCCTGACATGCAAGGTGTCGCAGCAGCAGACGCACCAAGCTGGTACAAAAACTGGGAAAGCACTGGCCTAGTTGGTTGGGAAGATAAGAACGGCGATGGCAAAATGTTCTACTCGGGCGATGAACGCAACGAGATGAAGATCAACCGTGACATTATCGTACTGGCTTCTCCAGAGCTCGCGAAACTACCAAACTGGGTTGTCGCACTACTTGCAGCCGGTGGCCTAGCAGCCGCACTATCAACAGCCGCGGGTCTACTATTGGTAATCTCAACGTCGATTTCACATGACTTGTTGAAGAAAGGCTTCAGACCAAACATGACCGACAAGCAGGAGCTGTTAGCCGCTCGTCTAGCCGCCATGGTCGCAATTGTCGGTGCCGGTTACTTGGGTATTAACCCACCAGGCTTTGTAGCACAGGTAGTCGCGTTTGCCTTCGGCTTAGCCGCAGCATCCTTCTTCCCAGCGATTATCCTAGGTATCTTCTACAAGAAGATGAACAAGGAAGGTGCAATTGCAGGTATGTTGTCAGGTATTGCCTTCACAGCAAGCTACATCATCTACTTCAAGTTCATTAACCCAGCAGCAAGCACACCTGAGAACTGGTGGTTTGGTATCAGCCCAGAGGGCATCGGTACGCTAGGTATGTGTCTAAACTTTGTTGTCTCTATCGTAGTGAACAAGTTTACAGCTGAAGTACCTGACGATGTACAAGAAATGGTTGAGTCTATCCGTTACCCGAAAGGTGCCGGTGAAGCCCACGACCACTAATAACAACGTCTAATCGTTGGCTAGAAAGAACAAAGACCAATGCAATGCATTGGTCTTTTTTTGGCGACAACAGCGTTCTCAAATCAACACGATTTATCTATGAACGCTCTTTGTATGAATACTCCACATCGATAATCGCTCGATATTTTATTTCACCACGATTTTCTGCATATTCCTGCACCGTGATTTGCGCATCATCCACTTGGACACTGTTTCGCAGTAGATCGCCCTCATGCACTCTCAATTTATAAACTAAATCGGTCGAAGGCATCGCTTTCAAATCATTCACCATCTGAAAACCTGCATCATAAGCTTGCTGCTTAGTGCTAAAGCCTTCTGAATGTAAGTCCACATCACCTACCAACGACGTTGTGGTCGCCATTGCCGTGGATGATAGAACCAAAGATGCGGTAATTAATGCTAATTTGTTCATGATGACACCTCATTACTTATTGGGTTTGCTCTCTTAGTATCGCAATGGTTACCCGTTAATTTTGAGTACGACTGCAAACTGCGACATAAAGAACAACGACATTACTTACTAAATTCTCATCAGAGATAAAAGATAGTGCGTCAAATAACAGTTCGTATTCTCTTTTAAGCCTTAAATGTTGAGAATAAACCTGTTTTTGTCACCCTATAATATTGCCTATTCCTAAGATAAGACCTGATCAGTACTAACTATCTTTCGCATCATATTCATAACTGACATTCACCTGAGCTCGATATTTAATAACACCTTGTTTTTCTGAATATTCGTGTACTGATACTTCGGTGTTTTTTAATTCAATATCTTGGATATTGTCACTATGAGCATTCAAATGTAACTGATGAGCCAATGCACCATTGGTCATTTCATTCAGTTCGTCGACTAACTGGTAGCCTGCTTCATAGGCTTGCTGTTTACTCTGGAACGCTTCGGTTTCCAAATGGCTATTCCCAATATCGCTTCCTGCGAATACACTTCCAGACATAAGCGCAACACACGCTACAACTAATCGCTTTTTCATATATTCACCTTTTCTAACTGACTTGTTTGAAGAGGACTCTAGCGTAACCGATGCAATGTAAAGCGTCTGTCAACCTATGTAAATGAGACGTTATATTAGGTAAAGCAATGGAAAACTTAACAACACAATCATGACATTAATGTTTTCCATCACTTCTATCTGACTAAGTGCGATTGAGCATCGCCCTTAATTTGAGAGGTTTAACTGGTTTTGGTAAAAAGCTAAAGCCGTTAGACTTTATACCTTCGAGCATAGTTTCAGTGCGATCAGCACTAATAATCACGCCTTTAAATGAGTCCCCCAGCCGTAAGCGGCATTGCTGAAGCACTTCCAAGCCTGTACGGCCATTGTCTAAACGATAGTCCGAAAAAATGACATCGGGTATCCAGTCATCTTCCAAGTGTTTAAGACTGCCTACCAAGTCCAACGCCGTTCTAACGTCACACCCCCAGCGTGCCAATAAGCTCTCCATACCCACGAGAATATCTTGTTCGTTATCCACACAAAGCACTTTAAGATGCTGAAGTTCGGCATGCGGCGCCGTTGCCACCGGCTTCAAGACAGGTTCAACTTCCTTCGTTTTATCTAACGTTATTGAGAATACGCTACCCTTGTCTTGCCAAGACTGCATAGAGATTTGATGATTCAGAACTCGAGCTATTCCTCTCGAGATCGCTAGCCCTAGCCCTAACCCTTGGTCGGCTCGCGCTTGATCGACACGAGAGAACTCGTCGAATATTTCTTGTTGTTTGTCTTCAGGAATGCCAATTCCATCATCCCAAACATCAATTCGCACTCGTCCATTCACTCGTCTCGCCCCCAGCACGACTTTCCCCTCTGGGTTATAGCGAAAGGCATTAGTAAGAAAATTCTGCAGCACGCGACGCAGTAATTTCGGATCCGATTTAACAATCAAACCCGAAGAGACCACCGAAAATCGAATATTCTGCCCGACCGATATCGCACTAAACTCGGCCTTTAACGTGTCAAAGACTTCTGAAAGCTCAAATCCTCGCACCTTCGTTTGCAACTTACCCGATTCCAAACGAGAGATATCTAATAAATCACCAATGAGTTCTTCTGCCGCACCAAGCGCACTTTCGATATGTGACGATAGCTTCTGCGTTTCGTCATCTTTACTGACCTCAGATAAAGAAGACGCAAACAACCGAGCAGCATTTAGAGGCTGCATTAGGTCATGACTGACCGCAGCCAAGAAGCGCATTTTTGATTGCGATTCGGATTCCGCTTTTCGAGTGGCAAAAACAAGACGAGCATTTAATTGTTCCAGCTCTTTGGTTCGCTCAATCACTCTGGATTCCAAGCGCTCGTTTGCATCACGCAACGCACTCTCTGCCTCCCTAAACACAGTGATATCAGTAAAACTCATGACAAATCCACCACCAGGCATGGGATTACCTTGCACTTCTATCACACTGCCATCCGCACGGATCCTCGATGACGTATGCGGCGAACCTTGCTCTAGATGATAGATACGCTTGCGAACATGTTCATTTGGATCGCCCGGACCACACAGTCCTTGCTCAGCGTTATGGCGGATGACTTCTGCAATGGGACGCCCCACCTGTATCAACCCCGGCGGGAAACTAAATAGCTCTAAGTAACGTCGGTTCCACGCCACTAGCCTAAGCTGTTTATCGACAACCGCAATGCCTTGCCCGATATGCTCTATCGCACCCTGAAGCAACCCACGACTAAAGTGATAAAGCTCTGACGCTTCATCGACAATCGTTGCCACTTCTTCAAGCTGCATATTACGACCTTGCAATGCAGACGTCAGAACGAGCTTCGCAGAAGATGCACCAAACACCCCCGCTAATACGCGCTCAGTATGCCGAATCAACTCTGCCGACGCTTGCTGATTCGGTAATCCATCTTGTTGCTGCTCACGCCAAAACTGCCGATACGCGCTGCGAACGCGCGTTCGTCCCACAAACCGAGAGGCAAGCATTTCTAGCTCAGCCACCGTCACTCGACTTTGATATAGGCTAATATTTTCGCTTTCCGGTAATGGCGTACCCACAAAAGAAGCAGACTGTAAGCGTTCCGTTAAACTCGCCCTTGTCGACAAAGATACGACAATGAAACACAACGCATTGAGCACAACACTAATCAGCATCCCCCAATCTGAGCTTTTGATATCCAGAGAGAGCAACATCTCTGGTGGAGTGATTATCCAAATCAACAGATTGTTTTGCGCATCTCCGGCAAGCAGCCCCGTCTCGCCCATCAGTGTAATGAGCCAAATGGTAAAGCCTACCAATAAGCCGCTGTACACCCCTTTACGGTTACCTAAACGCCAATACAAACCGCCAATGAGTGCAGGGGCAAATTGAGTGATAGCCGAAAATGACAGAAACCCAATCGCCGATAACGAATGGATAGAATCTAACGCCTGATAAAACAGCCACGCGCCAAACAGCAGCAAACAGATCAACGCTCGCCGAATGATCAAGAGTAACCCTGACAGGTGTCGGTGCGAGCGATGGGCTAACTTAATTCGTCTTAGTAGCAACGGCATGACGAGATCATTCGATACCATAATGGCGAGCGCAATCGTCGATACGATCACCATACCGCTCGCTGCAGAAGTCCCACCTAAAAACGCCAACAAAGCGATATGATCAGCATCGGCAAACTTGGGGATACTAATAACATACGTATCTGGGGCGGTTCCCATTAATAAGCCCTGTCCAACCCAGGCAATCGGTAATACGAACACCCCCATCAGGAGCAAATAAAGCGGAAATAACCAACGGGCGGTGTGCAGATCTTTTGCTCGTTCATTTTCAACGACCATAGTATGAAACTGCCGAGGAAGACAGATGATCGCCATCATGGTGAGTGCGGTATGAATAAGGAGCGTAGGAATATTGGGGGATTGATAGGTCTCGGATGCCAGCTCTGCCAATCGAATATCAGGCCGCTCCCAAGCCAAATAAAGGATGAAGAATCCTACGACTAAAAATGCCACCAGCTTAACAATTGACTCAAAGGCTACCGCCATCATCATGCCACGGTGATGTTCGGTGTTATCAATATGACGAGTACCGAATAGCATGGTGAATACGGCTAACGCGCCGACGACAAACCAAGAGATATGGGTATCTTGATAACCAAGATCATTGGCTAAATTCGGCGCAACGACGTCGAGCCCCATCGTAATACCGCGTAATTGCAAGGCAATATAGGGCAAGATCCCCGCCACCGCAATCAAGGTGACAGCCACCGCTAAGCCTTGCGACTTACCGTAACGGGCAGCGATAAAATCAGCAATTGACGTAATGTGTTCCCGCTTAGCAATCAACACTAAACGTGCAATCACTCGCCAACCTAAGGTAAAAACCAAGATTGGAGCGATATAAATCGGTAAAAATGACCACGGATTGTTACTTGCTTGCCCCACTGTGCCGTAAAAGGTCCAAGAGGTACAATAAACCGCGATAGACAGGCTATAAACCCACGGTCGCCATTTTGACAACCACTTCTTTTGCCTGTCTCCATACCATGCGATGAGAAATAACACCCCAAGGTATGCCAGCGAGACAGGAATTACTATCCATCCTTGCATTGGTCATATCCCTTTAAAACCTTTGGTCTCATTTAAAGGGCTGTAACCTAATAACTCAAACGCTTAGCATCATTTCTGTGGCTTAGGCTGAGAAAACTCTTTGATGTCTTTCACCGATTTACCTTTTGGTTCAACCTTAATAAATAGCGCTAAGACACCCATAAACGCCATACCCCAGAAAATGTGTGCTCCCCATCGCTCGTACCCCCAGCCACTGACGGCCATCATTAACGCAATAAAGGCACCAAGAGGGATCGCATTATATAGCGATTGTAACGCCACCATTTTATTCGTTTCCGATTTTTGAATGTATTGAATGGCGGCAATATGCGCGATGCCAAAGGTCACGCCATGTAATAGCTGAATAACGACCAAAGCAGGTAATGCCACTGTTGACGCCGTCAAACCCCAACGTACGATGACACCAATAGAAGAAACAACAAATAGGGTTCGCAAAGACCAACCAGCAAACCATTTTTTACTAAAGGCAAATAAGAGCACCTCTGAAACCACACCCAAGCTCCATAAATAGCCAATAACGCTTTCAGGGTGACCGGCTTCTTTCCAATAAATAGAACTAAAGCTGTAGTACGCCGCGTGGCTGCCTTGAATCAGCGCAATTAAGACGAGAAAACGGATTACCTCACGATCACTTAATAAGGCCTTTAAACTCGGACGCTCTGTCTCGTGTGAATCTTCTGACACCGGTGGATTAACGGGCGTTCTCATCACCAACAGCATAGATAGCACAAATCCGGCCAGCGCCGTATAGACAATCATATTGGCGCCATACTGTGAAGCGAGATAACCGACAACCGAAGAACCGGCAATAAAAGCGACAGATCCCCAAAGACGCGCTCGACCGTAGTCCAACACGCCTCGGTTAGCGTAATGATTGGCCATCGCATCCGACAACGGCACCATAGGGCCGAAGCTCAGGTTAAATAACACCGTAACCAACGCAAGTAACATGAAGTTTGCGCCGGCCGCTAAGTGCATAGCAATAAAGAGTGTACAGGCCAACGTTGCCCAACGTAGTGCTGGTAGCAAGCGTTCAACCTGATGAATTCTAGGTGTGATCAATAAATTAGCGACACATCGCGTCGCAAAACCAAGCCCCATGAGCATACCAACATCAGTAGCAGATACACCTTGGTTTTCAAACCACAATGCCCAAAATGGTAAATAGACACCATAAGCAAAGAAGAAGCCAAACAGGTATTGAGAGACCCAGGCAAAAGGGGAAGGATTCAACATAACAACAACCTAAAAAGAAGAAAAAAATCAGGATGGAAGGCCTGATCACAGAGCGAGCGGGCACATTATGCAACGACATGTGTTTCCAAAAAAGGGAATTGTTACTAGAAATAAATTACCTCAAATAATGCACCGTATTGCCATCGGCGCCCCTCACCATTCCATTGCAAATAAACACCTCAAGAAGCATTCAGATAAACATACCTATTCGACTAAAGTCGTCTGGAGGTTAGTGCAATAGTTGTCACAATATGAAATACGGTGAGACAACACAGAGACCCTCAAGATGCCTGACAAATTTAATATGTCGTCGCCTCCGTTCGACCGCTTGTCTGAACGTGAGCAGAATCAGTTACGCTCATCATTAGACGTCGCCTACTTTCGAGAAAAAGATGTCTTACTAAAAAGCCATCAGGTCAGTCAGCATCTCTATATTTTGATTAAAGGATCGGTGGAAGAGCGCGATGAAGATAGCAATGAAATATACGCCCACTACACCTTTGATGACATGTTTGATGTGCGAGCTCAGTTTGGTGACCCAGTAAAGCATCATTACGTCGCCCTTGAAGACACATTGGCGTATTTACTCCCCAAAGCTGTCTTTCTCTCCCTATATCAAGCCAATGGCCAATTTGCCGCCTATTTTGATAGCAATTTAGCCACCAGACAGCAACTGCTCGAAGACGCACAAAAACAACAAAACCTCGCAGAATTCATCCTAACGAAAGTCGATCAAGATATTTACCATCCTGCGTTAATACTGGATGCCGAGCATTCTATTACCGAAGTCACCCAGCTATTGCTTGAGCAAGGTGTGGACGCTGCCCTTGTTGAATTGCACGACAACGACCCTAGAAGGCAAGTACATCCGTCAGCTCTACCTTTTGGCATCGTCACCCGAACCAACATGTTGCACGCCGTCGTTCTGGATCAGTTACCCTGCGATACTTCAATCAGTGATATCGCCACCTTTCCCGTTCATCAAGTTGAAAAAGAGGACTTTCTCTTTAATGCCATGGTCACCATGACAAGACAGCGCGTTAAACGGCTGATGGTGTGCGATGGGGCAAAGCCGGTTGGCATGCTCGACATGACTCAAATTCTCAGTACATTCTCGACTCACTCTCACGTTTTATCGCTCAGTATTGCTCGAGCCAATAGCGTTGAAGAACTCGCTCTAGCATCCACAAAACAACAGCAGCTAGTCGATAGTTTGATGAGCAATGGTATACGTACTCGCTTTATGATGGAGCTTATCTCGGCCGTCAATGAGCAAATCATTGAAAAAGCCTTTGAGTTAATTCTGCCACCCGCCGTTCACAATCACTGTTGTTTTATCGTATTAGGCTCAGAAGGTCGTGGCGAACAAATACTCAAAACCGATCAAGACAATGCGCTTATTTTAGATGATGCTTTAGATTGGCCAGACAAAGAAAAGGTACTAAAAACACTCAGTCACACATTGGCTCGATTAGGCTACCCGCTATGTCCTGGTAACGTTATGGTTAGCAATAAACAGTGGGTCAAGTCTGCTTCTGAATGGCAAGGCCATATCCGACAATTAATTTCTAAAGCGACACCTGACAACGTGATGGAATTGGCGATTCTTGCCGACGCTCGGGCTATCGCAGGAAATCTCACACTTCTTGAGCCAATAAGCTCGTCATTGCGAGAGCAAATGGAAGGACAAGAGCTCATACTCGCAGACTTTACTCGTCCCGCCCTTACTTTTGGTGTGCCACTCACCTTATTTGGTAATGTCAAAGCCTCAAAAGACGGGTTAGATATCAAGCAAGGTGGTATTTTCCCTATCGTTCATGGTGTTCGAGCACTCAGCCTAGAGTATGGCCTACAAGCAACCAACACTTTTGATCGTATCGATCAACTGGTAGAGAAGCGTGTCTTAGAAACCTCGACTGCCGATAATTTATCAGAAGCACTCAAGCAATTTTTCAAACTCAGACTGCAACAACAGCTCACTCATCACCACACACAAAATGCGATTCAGTTAACTCACTTAGAGCGTCCGGAGCGTGACTTATTACGTCACGGACTACATGTAGTAAAAAAATTCAAACAATGGCTTGGCTATCACTACCAAATTCGAATATAGCAACTCAACAATAAGAAACGCCGACGATCAAGGAGCACCATGAACCCCATTCGACGAAATTGGTGGCACTACAAACTTAAAGGCACCAGTTATGCGCCCCTGTTCACTCGCGCCAACAGCGATGAATTTGTGTCACTCGATTGTGAAACAACCAGCCTCGACCCAAACGTGGCTGAAATAGTGACGATTGCAGCAACCAAAATCATTGATAACCGTATTATTACCAGCGCTCCCTTTGAAGTGCACCTTCGTGCCCCCCAATCACTCGATGAAGCGTCGGTAAAAATTCATCATATTACTCATCACGATTTAAAACACGGCATCAGCGAACAAAAAGCAATTACGTCTCTCATTAATTTTATTGGCAATCGCCCTTTAGTCGGTTATCACATTCGCTACGATAAAAAAATCCTCGATCGTGTCACAAAAAAACATCTTGGCTTTCCCCTTCCCAACGCTCTCATTGAAGTCAGTCAACTCTACAATGACAAGCTGCTGAAAACTCTGCCTAACGGCTATTTTGACCTAAGCTTAGAGGCGATTTGTCGGCACTTAGAAATACCCGCCTATAATAAACACGATGCCCTCAACGATGCCAAAGCCGCTGCGCTTGTCTATTTAAAACTGACAAAAGGCACAATGCCGCCCTTTATTCCTCAAAACTAACTTTGCGACTGAGATCTCATTTCAAGCACCATATAAACAGCTGATTTAAAAGCATTTAAAACAAGTACGCCTAAAGTCTAATTGCCGTTTACGCCAATCTAGCCGAGAGTTAGTAGCAGATGTAACTCAGCCCAAGTTGGAAGTGCTCAATTCACAAGGAGAGAAGCAATGAGTGAAGTTCATGTTTATCCGGTAAAAGAAAATATTAAAACGCATACGCACGCGGATAACGACACTTACCTATCCATGTACCAACAGTCCGTTAGCAACCCTGAAGCATTTTGGGGCGAGCACGGCAAGATTGTTGACTGGATCAAACCCTTCACACAGGTGAAAAACACCTCTTTCGATACCGGTCATGTCGATATTCGCTGGTTTGAAGACGGCACACTCAATGTGTCGGCGAACTGTATTGACCGCCACCTCGCTGATAAAGGTGATGATGTGGCGATTATTTGGGAGGGCGATGATCCTGCCGACGATAAAACACTTACTTTCAACGAACTGCACAAAGAAGTGTGTCAGTTTTCAAACGCTCTAAAAGCGCAAGGCGTGAACAAAGGCGACGTTGTGTGTCTGTATATGCCGATGGTTCCTGAAGCGGCTGTTGCCATGCTAGCTTGTACCCGAATCGGCGCCGTTCACACGGTAGTATTTGGCGGATTTTCTCCAGAAGCCTTATCGGGCCGCATTATCGATTCAGATGCAAAAGTGGTGATTACCGCTGATGAAGGTGTTCGTGGCGGTCGCGCCGTGCCACTAAAGAAAAATGTTGATGAAGCCCTGACTAACCCAGACGTGAAAAACATTTCTACCGTAATGGTTCTTAAACGTACTGGTGGTGATGTGGCTTGGCACAGTCATCGTGACGTTTGGTGGCACGAAGCCACAGCAACGGTTTCTGATGTTTGTCCTCCTGAAGAGATGCAAGCGGAAGATCCACTATTTATCCTCTATACCTCAGGGTCAACGGGTAAACCTAAAGGCGTATTGCACACCACTGGCGGTTACTTAGTCTATGCTGCGATGACGTTTAAGTACGTCTTTGACTATCAGCCAGGTGAAACCTTCTGGTGTACTGCCGATGTGGGTTGGATTACGGGTCACACCTACCTCATTTATGGTCCACTTGCTAATGGTGCAAAAACTATTTTGTTTGAAGGCGTGCCAAACTACCCAGATACTAGTCGCATGAGTGAAGTGGTAGACAAGCACCAAGTCAATATTCTCTACACCGCCCCCACGGCCATTCGTGCACTCATGGCGAAAGGGGACGAAGCAGTTAAAGGCACCAAGCGAGACAGTTTAAGAATCATGGGCTCGGTTGGTGAACCGATTAACCCTGAAGCATGGGAGTGGTACTACAAGACGATTGGTAACGAGCAATCTCCAATCGTTGATACGTGGTGGCAAACCGAGACGGGTGGCATTTTGATTACTCCACTACCAGGTGCTACCGACTTGAAACCGGGCTCCGCGAGCAAACCATTTTTTGGTGTTCAACCGGCGCTCGTCGATAACATGGGTAACATCATCGAAGGTGCGACGGACGGCAATCTAGTGATTCTAGATTCTTGGCCTGGACAGATGCGCACCGTCTATGGTGATCACGACCGATTCGAACAAACCTACTTCTCTACTTTTAAAGGCATGTACTTTACCAGCGATGGCGCGCGTCGTGATGAAGATGGTTACTACTGGATCACCGGTCGTGTCGATGACGTCCTCAACGTTTCTGGGCACCGTATGGGAACCGCAGAAATTGAATCGGCATTAGTCGCTTTCGATAAAATTGCGGAAGCCGCGATTGTTGGGATCCCGCATGACATCAAAGGTCAGGCTATCTATGCTTATATCACGCTCAATGATGGTGAATACCCGTCTGCAGAGCTTCATAAGCAAGTAAAAGATTGGGTAAGAAAGGAAATCGGCCCAATCGCCACTCCTGATGTGTTGCATTGGACAGATTCATTACCGAAAACGCGTTCCGGTAAAATTATGCGCCGTATCCTACGTAAAATAGCGACCGGCGATACCAGCAACCTGGGGGATACTTCAACCTTAGCGGATCCAAGCGTCGTTGATAAACTAATCGCAGAAAAAGCCGAACTCGCGTAAGAGCGCAACATATCCACAACAAACCGCCTTATTCTAAGGCGGTTTTTTTGTATCAAGTTTTTTCAGAATTGAGTAAAAACGTGCACTGTGTTGCAAGTTTTCTGACAAAGATAGGGTGATTAGACCAGTAAATTGCTGCTATATGCTGTGAATTAGCTATAATCTTGGTCAACTTTTAAAAAACAGCCAAAATTTGGTATCAAATTAGGTTGGTTTTTATATAAACTTGGGATAAATCACGTTCATTTCACGTTAACAGAAGATGGCAGCATTATGACAGCAAAGTCACGAATTCTAGTTTTAAATGGCCCAAACCTTAACCTATTAGGGCTAAGAGAGCCTGGACACTATGGTTCAGAAACACTATCACAAATTGTTGATAACCTAACTGACTTAGCGCAAACACAGGGCGTCGCCCTAACACATCTGCAATCTAATCGTGAATACGAGCTCATTGAAGCGATACACGCCGCCCATGGTGATATTGATTTTATTATTATCAACCCAGCGGCCTTTACCCACACCAGCGTCGCATTAAGAGATGCGCTGCTTGGCGTTTCAATACCATTTATCGAAGTGCACTTATCAAACGTTCATGCCAGAGAACCATTTCGTCATCACTCTTATTTGTCCGACGTGGCACAGGGTGTGATGTGCGGGTTGGGTTCACAAGGCTATGAATTTGCTCTTTCTGCTGCCATTAAGGCACTGAAAGCAAAATAGATACTCTATGGCTGCGCGGCAGTCATCTGACTCACATTAGAGAAGAGATAGAAACATGGATATTCGTAAAATCAAAAAACTTATCGAACTAGTAGAAGAATCAGGCATTTCTGAGCTAGAAATCTCTGAAGGTGAAGAATCGGTACGAATCAGCCGTAATGGCACAGCACCTGTTGCACCTATTCAATACGCAGCAGCGCCAGCGCCAGTCGCGGCACCGGCACCAGCTGTTGCTTCAGCAGCACCTGCTGCTCCAGAAGCGCCTGCTGCGCCAGCTGGACATCAAGTACTTTCACCAATGGTTGGTACGTTCTACGGCGCGCCAAGTCCTGACGCAAAACCATTCGTAAAAGTTGGTCAACAAGTGAATGCTGGCGATACACTATGTATCGTTGAAGCAATGAAAATGATGAACCAAATTGAATCTGATAAGTCTGGTGTTGTTACCGCTATCCTTGTTGAAGACGGCCAACCAGTTGAGTTCGACCAAGCTCTAGTCATTATCGAATAATAGAGAGCGCTCATTATGTTAGATAAATTAGTAATCGCGAATCGTGGTGAAATTGCACTACGTATTCTGCGCGCTTGTAAAGAGCTAGGCATTAAGACCGTAGCGGTTCACTCCACCGCTGACCGCGATCTTAAGCATGTGCTACTTGCAGACGAAACCATTTGTATCGGTCCAGCTCGTGGCATCGACAGCTACCTTAACATCCCTCGCATTATCAGCGCTGCGGAAGTGACAGGTGCCGTTGCGGTTCACCCAGGCTATGGCTTCCTTTCAGAAAACGCTGACTTTGCTGAACAAGTAGAGCGTAGTGGCTTCATTTTTGTTGGCCCTAAGGCTGAAACCATCCGTATGATGGGTGACAAAGTCTCCGCGATCACTTCAATGAAAAAAGCCGGTGTGCCTTGTGTTCCTGGTTCTGATGGTCCTCTTGATGATGATGAGGCGAAGAACAAAGCACACGCGAAGCGTATTGGCTTCCCTGTTATCATTAAAGCCTCTGGGGGTGGTGGTGGTCGCGGTATGCGTGTGGTTCGCTCTGAAGCGGAACTGACTGAAGCTATCGCAATGACACGTGCCGAAGCAAAAGCTTGTTTCAACAATGACATGGTTTACATGGAAAAATTCCTAGAAAACCCTCGTCATATTGAAGTTCAAGTACTCGCTGACGGCCAAGGCAATGCGATTCACCTTGGTGAGCGTGATTGTTCAATGCAACGTCGTCACCAGAAAGTGGTCGAAGAAGCGCCAGCACCAGGTATTACCGAAGAAATGCGTAAATACATCGGTGAGCGCTGTACTCGTGCGTGTATCGAAATCGGTTACCGTGGCGCTGGTACATTTGAATTCTTGTATGAGAATGGTGAATTCTACTTTATCGAAATGAATACGCGTATTCAGGTGGAACACACGATTACTGAAATGGTAACGGGTATCGACCTTGTTAAGGAGCAGCTACGTATTGCAGCTGGCCAACCGCTTTCATTTACTCAAGATGAAATCAAGCTCCGTGGTCACTCAATCGAGTGCCGAATCAACGCCGAAGACCCAGTTCGCTTCTTACCTTCACCAGGTAAGATCACACGCTTCCATGCTCCTGGTGGCATGGGTGTACGTTGGGAATCGCACATCTATACCGGTTATACCGTACCACCGCATTATGATTCAATGATCGGTAAGCTCATCACTTACGGTGAAAACCGTGATGTGGCGATCGCTCGTATGAAAAATGCATTAGGTGAAATGATTGTCGAAGGTATTAACGTGAATACCGAGCTTCAACTCGCAATCATGAACGATGAAAATTTCCAACATGGTGGTGCGAACATTCACTACTTGGAAAAGAAACTCGGATTACAATAGACCCGTATTCTGATGTTACTAAGCCCACTCATGTGGGCTTTTTTTATACGCTCTTTTCGCTAATCTGCTACACTCTGCGCAAAATTACTCACCATGGACCAGACGCATGCCTTGGATTCAAATCAAACTCAACGCCACAAATGACAACGCTGAACTAATCGGTGATATGTTAATGGAAGAAACAGGCGCGCTGTCTGTTACTTTCCTAGACGCACAAGACACGCCTGTCTTTGAGCCCCTACCGGGTGAGACTCGACTTTGGGGTGATACCGATATTGTTGCCCTTTATGATGCTGAAGCTGACACAAAGCTCGTTCTAGAGCAGATCAAAGCAAGTAACATGTTGGTCGAAGGTTTCGCACACAAAGTTGAACAACTCGAAGACAAGGACTGGGAACGTGAATGGATGGATAACTTCCACCCAATGCAATTTGGTCAACGTTTATGGATTTGCCCAAGCTGGCGTGATGTCCCAGAGCCAGATGCGATCAACGTGATGTTGGATCCTGGTCTAGCATTTGGTACCGGTACCCACCCTACAACTGCACTATGTTTAGAGTGGCTAGAGTCGCTAGACCTCGCTGGTAAAACGGTCATCGATTTTGGTTGTGGTTCAGGTATTCTTGCCATTGCTGCGATCAAACTTGGTGCAGCCAAAGTCATTGGTATCGATATCGACCCGCAAGCTTTGGTCGCCTCAAAAGATAATGCCCAGCGCAACGGGGTGGCCGACCAACTTGAGCTTTACTTACCACAAGACCAGCCTGAGAACCTACTCGCCGACGTCGTGGTAGCAAACATTCTTGCGGGTCCATTACGTGATTTGTCAGCGGTGATCAAATCGCTCGTCAAAGACGAAGGTAAGTTGGCCATGTCAGGCGTTCTTGATACCCAGGCAGAAGATGTCGCCAACTACTATCGTGATGAAATGACGGTTGACCCAATCGTCGAACTCAAAGAATGGTGCCGCATCTCCGCCACTAAATAACTCTTTTTCACAATGAGAAGTCGTTTAACCCGTTAACAAGGGCGACTTCTCATGTTGAATAGCGATTACTTTCACCACTAAAAGGCTGAAAATCAGGCATTTTGCTAAAACAAATTGTAAATGCTCAAATATTAGTCTTTTCACGCATCGAAAAAATGCGTAAAATGCGCGCCCTTGCTTGTGTAAACCTGTGGCGATGTTTTGAAAATCGGAAAATACCAACTTAAGAACAATCTTATCGTCGCTCCTATGGCTGGAGTAACAGATAGGCCCTTTCGTGAGTTGTGTCTTCGTTACGGTGCTGGAATGGCGGTCAGTGAAATGATGTCCTCCAATCCAAAACTGTGGAAAACATCTAAGTCGCAGCAGCGCATGGTGCACGAGGGTGAATCCGGTATTCGCTCCGTGCAAATTGCAGGTGCCGACGCGAAGCTAATGGCTGACGCGGCACAATTCAGTGTTGAGAACGGTGCACAGATCATCGATATCAACATGGGGTGCCCTGCAAAGAAAGTGAATAAAAAGCTAGCGGGCTCTGCATTGCTCAAGCACCCAGAGATTATCGAAGATATTCTGCGTGCTGTTGTAGATGCGGTAGAGGTTCCAGTAACGCTAAAAACCCGTACTGGCTGGGATACAGACAATAAAAACTGTGTCCAAATAGCAAGGCTTGCCGAAGATTGTGGCATACAAGCGCTCGCCCTTCATGGTCGAACTAAAGCTTGTATGTATAAAGGTGAGGCTGAATACGACAGCATCAAAGCGGTTAAAGAGGCAATCTCTATCCCTGTTATCGCTAACGGAGATATAGATAGTCCAGAGAAGGCCAAATTTGTTTTGGACTATACTGGCGCTGACGCTTTGATGATAGGTCGTCCGGCCCAAGGACGGCCATGGATTTTCGAGGAAATCCAACACTATTTGGAAAACGGCACACTGATGCCTGAACGTCCCATTGGAGATGTTGAGGGTATCTTGCTTGGCCATGTTCACGCTCTCCATGAGTTTTATGGTGAGTATTTAGGTCCACGTATCGCGCGCAAGCATGTTGGCTGGTATTTAAAAGAACATGCACAAGCCAGTGAATTTCGTCGTGCCTTTAATGCAATTGAAGTTGCTCACGAGCAGCTAGATTCATTACAAGGCTATTTTAAAAACGTTGCATCATAATTACGAGAAGAGCTAAACCGATTATGTTCGAACAGAATTTGACTTCAGAACCATTGACCGTTACTACAGTAACATCTCAAGACCAGATCACTCAGAAGCCACTACGTGACTCTGTCAAAGCGTCTCTAAAGAACTACCTTGCTCAATTGAATGGTCAAGATGTCACTGAGTTGTATGAACTAGTGTTGGCAGAAGTTGAACAACCACTACTAGACACCATCATGCAGTACACTCGCGGTAACCAAACTCGCGCAGCAACCATGATGGGTATCAACCGCGGTACTCTTCGCAAGAAACTAAAAAAATACGGCATGAACTAATAGGTTCTCGTAACTAGCAAAATACCAAGCCACCTTCGACCAGAAGGTGGCTTTTTTTTACTTTTAACCCAGAGCCTCTCACTGTACTCCGCTCCCCCTTCCTAATAAAAATTGGAGCTAGCTCAAGTCTTAGACTATTGGAGGATAGCATCACGATATGGAATGCCGTAAGGTGAATCCATAACAAATACAAATACCATGAACTATCCGTCAGGCTGCCTAGCTCATTATTAATCATAAAATCAACTTAAAAGTCAGCATGCCAATATTCCCTATTGGTGATGTGTTCACTTTAAGAAAAAGGAGTTCTTAAGATGAATACCCAATTCTTGCGCCGCATGTCTATTCAGAGCCGTTTGTATCTATTGATATTGGTTGTTTCTGTTGCCCTGCTCATCCCTCTAGTTCTGTCGTTAGTAGACTACGACAGAGCTCTGACGGAAGCGAAACAAACTAAAACCCGCCACCTTGTTGAGAGCGCCTATACGCTCGTGAATCATTACTACCAAAAACAGCAATCCGGAGCCCTAACACAAACCGAGGCTCAATCAGCAGCGAGCCAAGCAATCCAAACGCTGCGTTATGAAACTCACGATTACTTTTGGATTAATGACATGACACCCAACATGATCATGCACCCATTAAAACCCAAATTGGTTGGACAGAACTTAAGCCAAATTTCTGACCCTAATGGCAAACGCTTATTTGTCGATATGGTTGAGGTCGCCAAAAGCAAACAAGCAGGCTTTGTCAGCTATATGTGGCCAAAGCCGGGTGCTGATGCTCCCGTAGAAAAAATCTCCTATATAAAAGCTTTTAATCCTTGGGGATGGATCATTGGCACCGGCGTTTATGTCGATGATATTCAAGCTCTCGTCTGGGGCGAAATCAAGAAAGTCATGATGTCCGTCGTGGTGGCTTTTATCTTTATGCTCGCCCTTGCCACTTGGCTCAGCCGTAGCATTGTCACACCGTGCAAGGAGACATTAGACGCGCTAAACGATATTGCCAGCGGGGATGGCGACCTATCACGCCAACTACCAGAAAAAGGCGCTGATGAACTAAGTCAGATTGCCGCAGCATTTAACCGCTTTACCAACAAACTTGGTGTCATAATTAGTGATATTAAGCCCGTTACGGAAAACATTACTGAAGCAGCGGTGTCACTAAACAACGTTGCACAAGGCAGCGCGAGTAAATCACAGCAACAACAACAGGCCGTCGACACTGTTGCCTCTGCAATGAATGAACTTCATGCTAGCAACCAAGAAGTCGCCAACTCAGCTCAACACGCTGCAAGCGCAGCAAAGCAAGCCAGTGAGCAAGGCAAACACGGCACACAAGTTATTGAGTTGGCATCAAGCTACATGCAGTCTTTATCGGTTCGCCTAACTGAGACTGAAGCGAATATTCAAATGCTCGCGAATGATACTCAGGAAGTGGGGTCTGTTCTGGAAGTTATTCGAGGGGTCGCAGAGCAAACCAATTTATTGGCACTCAACGCCGCGATTGAGGCTGCGAGAGCAGGTGAACAAGGGCGAGGGTTTGCTGTCGTGGCCGATGAAGTGAGAACACTGGCGACTCGAACCCAAACCAGCACTGATGAGATAGAGCAAATTATTCAAAAGCTGCAATCTCAAGCATCAGAAGTCAGCCAATCAATGACTCAAACACAGCAACAGTCACAAGCGACACTAGAACAAGCTGCGAATGCGAAACAAGCGCTCACGGAAATTGATGATCAGGTAAATGCCATCCTTTCACTCAATCAACAAATTGCCGAAGCCAGTTCACAGCAAACACTGGCAACCGATGAAATCAGTCAGAACCTAACACAGATTGCCGATCACGGTAGTCAGTCTGCAATTGAAGCAAAATCACTTGCAGATGCTAGCGAACGTCTTTTAGAAGATGGGCAGACGCTAGCAAATGGCGTTGGGGCATTTAAGGTCTCGTAACACACCAAGGTAGTGCCTAAAAAGTAGAGCCCAAAAACCCAGTTTTTAGGCTCTACCTTCTCCGGATTCTAAGGCGGCAAGTATCGAGCAGTGACTGGCATCATGCTCATGACCACAGCAAGCATCATTAATTTTCTTTAGGGCAGAGCGGATTCTCGTGAGCTCTGCAATTTTTTGATCGATCACCGCTAATTTAGCAGACGTAATCGCTTTGACTTCCGAGCAACTATGTTCTGTCGCTTCCAGCTTTATGCCCAGCAACTCTTTAATTTCATCGAGGCTCAGCCCCAACTCTTTCGCTTTCAGAATAAAGATAACCTGCCTTTGGCTTTCCTCATTATAAAGCCGGTAACCCGATTCACTGCGCCCTGCAGGAGCGATTAACTGGTTTTTTTCATAAAACCGCAACGTATCCGCGGTTACCTTGCAGCGTTTTGCTAACTCACCTATCTGAAACATAACCTTTTAATTTAACCTCTTCGTTACAATGCAAACCTAAAATCCATTTTTATGCACTTTTTTTTGCGATGCCAAACGATTGCGCGAGCTTTTTTGTAATAGATTGGTTAGAATACGCGCCAACAGCATCATCGATGTTTTTTTGTGCAAGGGTCATTGCCCAAATAGATAATAAGCGCTCTAGAAGGCGCTGCAAAGTAATCTGTTTTGGCAACAATCTTTTAGCCGTGAGTAAGCATAATCACAACGCCTACCCACAGCAACGTTAACTCTGTGACTTTGAGGAAGACAGAAGCATGAATAACGCTCGTCCAATTCGCCGCGCTCTTATCAGCGTATCTGACAAAACTGGTATTGTTGAGTTTGCACAAGCACTCTCACAACGTGGTGTTGATATCCTTTCTACTGGTGGCACGGCTCGCCTACTTGCTGAGCAGGGCATTGCAGTAACAGAAGTATCTGATTACACAGGATTTCCTGAGATGATGGATGGTCGTGTAAAAACACTGCATCCAAAAGTTCACGGTGGTGTTTTAGGCCGTCGCGGCCAAGATGATGACGTGATGGAAACTCACGGTATCAATCCAATCGATATGGTTGTTGTAAACCTATACCCATTCGCAGAAACCGTTGCTAAAGAAGGTTGTACTCTTGCTGACGCTGTTGAGAACATCGACATCGGTGGTCCAACAATGGTTCGCTCTGCTGCGAAAAACCACAAAGACGTGACTATCGTTGTTAACGCACACGACTACGAACGCGTTGTCGCTGAAATGGACGCTAACGAGAAATCTCTAACGCTAGAGACTCGCTTCGACCTCGCTATCGCAGCATTCGAGCATACTGCTTCTTACGACGGCATGATCGCAAACTACTTCGGCACTATGGTTCCTAGTTACGGCGAGAACAAGGAAGGCGACGAAGCGTCTAAATTCCCTC
This sequence comes from Vibrio methylphosphonaticus, assembly GCF_023634655.1. Lineage (GTDB taxonomy): Bacteria > Pseudomonadota > Gammaproteobacteria > Enterobacterales > Vibrionaceae > Vibrio > Vibrio methylphosphonaticus. Next base: position 100,572 of record NZ_JAMKMS010000015.1, read on the forward strand.
GCACGTTCAACCAGCAGTTCGAGAAAAAACAAGACATGCGCTACGGTGAAAACAGCCACCAAGCCGCTGCTTTCTACGTTGAAGCGAACCCTGAAGAAGCGTCTGTATCTACAGCTCGTCAAATCCAAGGTAAAGCCCTTTCTTACAACAACATCGCTGACACTGACGCAGCACTTGAGTGTGTGAAAGAGTTCGACCAGCCAGCATGTGTGATTGTTAAGCACGCTAACCCATGTGGTGTTGCACTAGGTGAAGACATTCTAGAAGCTTACGACCGTGCATTCAAAACAGACCCAACGTCTGCATTTGGCGGCATCATCGCTTTCAACCGTGAACTAGATGCTGCAACAGCAACGGCGATCACCGAGCGTCAATTCGTTGAAGTTATCATTGCACCATCAGTTTCTGCTGAAGCAGTAGAAATCGTAGCGGCTAAGAAAAACCTTCGCCTACTTGAGTGTGGTGAGTGGACAACGAAGACAACTGGCTTTGACGTAAAACGCGTTAACGGTGGTTTGCTCGTTCAAGACCGCGACCAAGGCATGGTTTCTGAAGATGACCTGAAAGTGGTTTCTAAGCGCCAACCTACAGCGGAAGAGCTAAAAGACGCTCTATTCTGCTGGAAAGTAGCGAAGTACGTTAAATCGAACGCTATCGTTTACTCAAAAGGCGACATGACGATTGGTGTAGGCGCTGGCCAAATGAGCCGTGTTTACTCGGCGAAAATCGCAGGCATTAAAGCGGCAGACGAAGGTCTACAGGTTGAAGGTTGTGTCATGGCATCTGACGCGTTCTTCCCATTCCGTGACGGTATCGACGCGGCAGCGGAAGCTGGCATCAAGTGTGTTATCCAACCGGGCGGCTCTATGCGTGATGACGAAGTTATCGCTGCAGCCGACGAACACGGCATGGCGATGATCTTTACAGGCATGCGTCACTTCCGCCACTAATATTTAGTTTATCTAAACGATTAGTAGCTATCGAGCCTCTCAAATTTGAGGGGCTTTTAAGAATTAAAGACTTAAGGATTGAAACATGAACGTATTAATCATCGGTGCTGGCGGTAGAGAGCATGCTTTAGGCTGGAAAGCAGCTCAAAATCCAAACGTTGAAACCGTATTCATCGCTCCTGGTAACGCAGGTACTGCACTTGAGCCTAAACTTGAGAACGTAAACATCGGTGTTGAAGACATCGCAGGTTTAGTCGCGTTTGCTCAAGAGAAAAAAATCGAACTGACTATCGTTGGCCCGGAAGCGCCATTAGTGATTGGTGTGGTTGATGCATTCCGCGAAGTGGGTCTTCCTATCTTTGGTCCAACTCAAGCAGCAGCACAGCTTGAAGGTTCGAAAGCATTCACTAAAGATTTCCTAGCTCGTCATGACATCCCAACGGGTTACTACGCAAACTTCACTGAGATTGAACCAGCTATCGCTTACGTACGTGAGCAAGGTGCGCCAATCGTCGTCAAAGCTGACGGTCTTGCGGCAGGCAAAGGCGTTATCGTTGCGATGACACTTGAAGAAGCAGAAGACGCAATCAAAGACATGCTAGCGGGCAACGCCTTCGGCGAAGCTGGCAGCCGCGTGGTTATCGAAGAGTTCCTTGAAGGCGAAGAAGCAAGCTTCATCGTCATGGTTGACGGTTCTAGCGTTCTTCCTATGGCCACCAGCCAAGATCACAAACGTGTTGGCGACAAAGACACGGGTCCTAATACTGGCGGTATGGGTGCTTACTCTCCAGCTCCAGTTGTGACGCCTGAAATCCACAACCGTATCCTTGAGGAAGTTATCTACCCAACGGTACGTGGTATGGACGCAGAAGGCGCACCTTACACTGGTTTCCTTTATGCTGGCCTAATGATCGATGCTGACGGCACACCTAAAGTTATCGAATACAACTGCCGCTTCGGCGATCCAGAAACGCAGCCTATCATGATGCGTATGGAGTCAGACCTTGTTGAGCTTTGCCTAATGGCTATCGACGAGAAACTAGACGAAGCAGAATCAAAGTGGGATCCACGCGCTTCTATCGGTGTTGTTCTTGCGGCTGGCGGTTACCCTGCTGACTACGCAAAAGGTGACGTAATTTCACTACCAACAAGCGAAGTTGAAGGCCAAAAGGTTTTCCACGCGGGTACGACAAATAACGACGCTGGCGATGTGGTGACAAACGGTGGTCGCGTACTTTGTGCAACGGCACTGGGTAACACGGTTTCTGAAGCTCAAGAGCGCGCTTATGCATTGACTAAGCAAGTTAGCTGGAATGGTATGTTCCATCGTAATGACATTGGCTATCGTGCCATTGAGCGTGAGCAACAAAAGTAGTCTTTATCTAATTCTACAGAATACTGTACCAAGAAGGGCGCCATAACGGCGCCCTTCTTTTATCGTTCAGAAATAGTGATTGCTACTTGCTGTGCTGCTTAATACTTGCTATTCATCGGCAATGAGAATCGGTCTTTCAATACAATCGGTATCGCCTTCAGATAACATCAGTAATTGCTCTACACGCGCCCCTGTTAAACGTGTGCTACCCAAGAAGGCTACGTAGCTCTCTACCGCAGCTAGCCTTTGCACGACGAAGTCTGGTAACGTTTGCTCAAACTTAATGTTTTGCAAAGCGATACCATTGCAGGTTTCCAATGTTTCGCCATCCCAATGGCCCTGAATGAGCTCTAAACCATCTCTATCTTGCTCTTTGACTCGCTCGGTAAGTAATGTGGCTTCTCGCTGATAGTTCTCAAGCTGAGCCGATTTGATTGGTAGCACTTTGCCATTACGACGATACTGTTGGTAAATCGCCTCGCCATTTTTATTAAAACGCACATGGATTCGGTATTCTACGGGTTGGTTTGGCGGATCATTTTGCAATCCTTCGCGCACGAACTCACGCAACTCACCACCACTCCATCGATAATTAGACTTATACCAGCCGTAATCATTCATATTGACATATTCCGCCGCGGTATACGGCTGAGTCAAACGCTCCGTGTACCAGTAAAGGCTAGTCGCATCACCAAGAGTTTGCCCTCCAGTAAACTGAGAGTACTGGTTAATACTAGGCGTTGGCGTTGAGGAACACCCAATTAAGGCAACCGTGAGTAGTGATAGCAGTAGCGTCTTTTTCATTTACGTTCTATGACCTCAAATGATCGATACTATCGAGAGAATAAGCAGCGTTTGTTGGAAAGTGTGTTTATGATAAGACCATAAAAATGGCAGGACGTTCATATCAGTTTAGTATCTTAGAAAGGGAAGTATTGTTAAAACAACGAAAGATAAGGCTTGAGTAGGTTTACCAATAGTCCTCTTTGATAGTAACAACAGCACCGATGATACCAATATCATCGGTGCTGTTTTAATTACTTAACTGCGTCTTTAAGCGCTTTGCCTGAAACGAATGCAGGTACGTTAGCAGCAGCGATTTGGATCTCGTCACCCGTTTTAGGGTTACGGCCCGTACGTGCAGCGCGGTGATTAACTTTAAACGTACCGAAACCAATTAGTTGAACTTGGTCACCTTCACTTAGTGCTTCAGAAACACCTGAAAGCGTTGCTTCAAGAGCTGCTTTTGCTTGTGCTTTAGATAGGTCAGCTTTTTCAGCGATAAAGTCGATTAATTGGGTCTTATTCATTAGGTTTCCCTTCTTTCATGTTATCGAATTAAATCCCACTCTAAATCATAAAGCCCCCATCTGGCAAAGGTTTGTAGAGCATCTTTATCACTAATGACTGAGATTTCGCCGTTTTATGAGCATTAACTCACAATTTGTTACCCTATGATTGAATTTGAAACCTTGTAATTTGTGTCATAAAGTCCCATAAAGGCACTGCTGCACAAGTGATAAGCCTGATGAATCCATTGGAGCAGCCCTATTTTATTAACACTCACCAACAATGCACAGGCTGAAGTTTCAGCAAAGTTAGGTTGATGTGTGTACACACTAGGACATAAATGTTTCTCTTAACGATATATATTTCGGTTGCGATCGGTGTTTCTTTTATCTGTTCGGTATTGGAAGCGGTGCTACTTAGTATTACACCAAGCTACCTTGCTCAGCTGCGACAAAAGGAACACCCTGCAGCGGGAAGACTGGCGAAACTAAAAGCCGATATCGATCGCCCACTCGCCTCTATCCTAACGCTCAATACCATCGCCCACACCATTGGTGCGGCAACAGCAGGCGCGCAAGCCGCTGTGGTATTTGGCAGCGAATGGTTAGGGGTATTTTCTGCAGTACTCACGCTTGGTATCTTAGTACTGTCGGAGATCGTTCCGAAAACTATCGGTGCGACCTACTGGCGCCAACTCGCACCTTCAGCAGCAACTACACTGCGCTGGATGGTATGGGCATTAACGCCGTTTGTTTGGTTCTCCGAGCAAATCACTAAGCGTCTCGCCCGCGGCCATGAAGCACCAAAGATGCGTGATGAGCTGTCTGCGATGGCACTGCTCGCAAAAGAAAGCGGAGAGTTTGCTGAGGGTGAATCGAATATATTGACGAACATCCTTAATATACAAGATATCCCGGTCACTCATGTAATGACACCAAGACCGGTAGTGTTTCGTGTGCCCGCAGAAATGACCATTAACGAGTTTCTCGACCAACACAAAGACACGCCGTTTTCTCGCCCACTGATTTATCGTGAGCAAAAAGACAACATCTTAGGTTTTGTGCATCGCCTTGAGCTATTTAAGCTTCAACAGCAAGGTGCAGGGGATCAGCAGTTAGGTGCGGTCATGCGCCCTATTCATGTGCTGTTTAACACTATCATGTTGCCTAAAGCCTTTGAAAAAATGATGGCAGAGCGATTACATATCGCCATCATTGTTGATGAGTACGGCACGATTCAAGGCATCATTACCCTAGAAGATATCTTCGAGCACTTACTCGGCCAAGAGATTGTCGATGAAGCAGACAAAACCACAGACATGCAAGAGCTCGCCTCACAACGCTGGGAGCATTGGAAAGAAAAGCATAGCATGATTGATGGTTCTGATGAGGACGATGAAGAGCTCAAAGATAAGCCTTCAGATAAGCCGTCAGAGTCCGCAGAAAAGAAAAGCTCTGACCAATCATAGTTCTAGCTTCTAGCTTCTAGCTTCTAGCAATATTAAAAAAGCGCCAGTGAGAATCCTCACTGGCGCTTTTTATTCTATCGGTAATATGATTTAGTGACTGCCTATCTCGTTACCCAGTAAAAAGTTTTCGTCACTACTCACCACTACGCCATATTTGAGGAAGTTTTTCCCCAAAATCATGCTGTAATGAAAGCGAGAACGGTCTTGTAGATTCACCTTAACAGTTTTCTCCACATCCCCTAATTTCACCCTCATCTCAACGACCGGGCGGACATTGGCTTTTTCACCTTGCTTGGCCTTAATGCGCATAACGTCCACCACTTCACGAGTAAACGTCTGCTTCATATCCATGTCATTTGCATAGGTAAATGTGACCATTTTTTTACCGTCTTTTTCAAATTGCTTAATATCCAATGCATTCATTGAGCTAACATCGGCACCCGTGTCTAATTTAACTGGGAATTGCAGCCCTTCGACGGTGGCATTTTCAATATGTCCAGCTGTGAATACAGGATATGCATCAAGCAAATTTTCGCTTCGTGTATTCACTAAAACGCCAGATTTCTTGGTTTTCTTACCAATGATAAAATACGGCTGGTCACCTTCATCACTATCAAGTGCTTCTAGAGCAAACTCAACATTAACGTCCTTCCCCCCCACGATAAATTCACCATCTACAACGGGTCTCACCGTGTCACCCACTTTAATTTTTCGCAAAATGGTTTTACGAATAATCTCATCGTTTCCAAGATCATTAGAGAGGTAGTACTCAACTTTATCTCGCCCTTTCGCCTCAATCATTTCAAAACTGGAGACCTTAAGCAGAGGGGTGCTAACGGTAAAAGAAGGCTCTGCATCCAATTTATGCCCATCTAAAATCAATGTTTCTACCGGAGAAACAACAAGTGGGTTATCGCTCATTCTCGCTTTAAAGCTTTGCTTTTTCTTTGTCAGTTTATTCTTAGCTTGAGTATCAACAATGAAATGCTGATTGATCGTATTCAAACCTAGGCGTAGTTGAGTGCTATTTTTCGAACGGTCTTTCAGATAGACCAAAATTGGCTGTTCAAATTCCTTTTCCCCTTTAAAGGTCACGTAAACCATAGGGTATTCATTATCACCAATCGACAGCATTTTCACTAAAGGATAGGTCACCGATTTTGATTGTTTATCCTTACCCGATAAATCAAAGGTGACACTGCCATCTTTTTGATTCAATTTAATATTCTGAGCATTCAAAATGCTGTAATTATTCTTAAGTGAAAGGCTAACATCGACATTCACGCCGTCAACGGAACCCACCTCACGACGACCAATCACCTGCGCCTCTTTCTGCGCTTGTAAATAATCATACCCAGCCATCACCCAAGCGTTATTCGCTAAGAAGGTTTTACCAACTAAAATAGGCGCGCTAAAACCACTGCGGTCTGTCAGATTCACTTCTGTTTCAACCGTTTTTCCAGCGATGGTCATTGGGAGGATCACTACCGGACGGTAAATTGGTGTGCTGCTTGTGCGGCTTCGAATCACACTTGTTCTCGCCAACGGGCGTTCCAATGTGATTTTTTCACCACTATAAGGGTGGCGTACCGAGAAGCGCACAATACCTTGGAAATTACGCTGCTCATTATCAAATTCTTCTAGCCACCAGTCACTCGCCGAACCGCCGTATTCATCGACGATGGTTTGTAGTAGCTTTTCATTACTGAGCCCTTGATATTTGGGGTTGTTGCTGATGACTTCAATATCTTCAGCATGCATCGACGTCGTGTCAGCACCCGTGTCGATCTTCCCGACAAACGGCACTCCCTCCAACTTTTCAATACCTTGATAGTAAACATTTTCAACACGACCTAAAACGATCTTATCCTCGATCGTTAGTAGCGGAGCTTGAGTCGTAGAAAGATCAGGTGCAGCCATTGCCCACCCACTGGTCATAGAGGCAAGAATTAACGCCAATTTAATTGCTGATTTCTTCATTATAATACATCCATTCACTGACCGACCGACTAATGGTATTCAATTCATATAAGACAACGAGCATCCTAGTTTCTCCCTGCCTTCTTTTAACTTTACAGAAAACTAACGGAATATCCACGCGCATATCAATAAATTAGCAAATCCACAGTATTTTTCACCTCTGTTATGCAGAGAAAAATGACGGGGCAATTGCAAACTTGCTTTCGAGCCCTTATATCCTAAAGATATCAAGGAAGGGAGCATTCCTTTCTCTCACATAACTAATAGAGAATACACGGATGAGCCACGCTATCTGTCAACTGATTGCTAAAGAGCTAAACGTTAGCCCAAAGCAAGTAGAAGCTGCTGTCACACTAATTGATGATGGTAATACTGTCCCTTTTATCGCCCGTTATCGAAAAGAGGTCACAGGTGGGCTTGATGATACTCAGCTTCGCTCGCTTGATTCACGCCTAAGCTACTTAAGAGAGCTTGATGACCGACGTCAAACCATCCTGAAATCCATTGATGACCAAGGTAAGCTCACCGCTTCATTAGCCAGCGACATCAATGATGCTGACAGTAAAACTCGTCTTGAAGACCTCTACTTACCTTACAAGCCAAAACGTCGAACTAAAGGGCAAATTGCCATTGAAGCAGGTTTAGAACCTCTCGCTGATCTACTTTGGTTACAGCCAGAGAATGACCCTGAAAGTTCTGCTCAGCGTTATATTGACGTAGAAAAAGGCATTGCAGATAGCAAAGCCGCGCTTGATGGTGCCCGTGCCATTATTATGGAGCGCATTGCTGAAGATGCGAGCTTACTCGATAAGGTCCGCCGTTATTTAACCAGCCATGCCGAGCTCACCTCTCGCGTCATTGCCGGGAAAGAAAATGAAGGTGAGAAATTCAAAGATTATTTCGAGCATAACGAAGCGATCAGCCGAGTTCCTTCCCACCGAGCACTGGCTATGCTGCGAGGCCGCAACGAGGGCTACCTGCAGCTGTCACTCAATGCAGACCCTGCAAGTGAAGAGAAAGTAAGAGAATCATATTGTGAAACTCTTATTGCCCAACACTATGGCATTCACCTGAGCACCGCGGCGGCCGATGCTTGGCGCAAACAAGTGATCAGTTGGTCATGGCGTATCAAAGTATCGATGCACATGGAAACTGAATTAATGGGCGCGCTAAAAGAACGCTCAGAAATCGAGGCGATTGAGGTCTTCGCAACGAACCTAAAAGACTTACTCATGGCAGCGCCAGCCGGTCCTCGCGCCACTCTTGGTTTAGACCCAGGTTTGCGAACTGGCTGTAAAGTTGCGGTGGTAGATGCGACGGGTAAGGTTTTGGCTACCGATGTCATTTATCCTCACGTGCCGCAAAAGCAATACGACAAATCAGCCCACATCATCGATAAGCTTATCCAGCAGTTTAATGTCGATCTCATTGCAATTGGTAACGGTACAGCCTCACGTGAAACCGATAGCTTTGCCGCTGACGTGATTAAACGTGGCAACCATAAAGTACAGAAAATCATTGTCAGTGAAGCGGGAGCGTCGGTCTATTCGGCTTCAGAGCTCGCAGCAAACGAGTTTCCAAACATGGATGTCTCATTACGTGGCGCCGTTTCCATTGCTCGCCGACTTCAAGATCCACTCGCAGAGCTGGTCAAAATTGACCCTAAGTCAATCGGTGTGGGTCAATACCAACACGATGTTAGCCAAACCATGCTAGCAAAGCGCCTTGATGCGGTGGTTGAAGATTGTGTAAATGCGGTCGGTGTCGATGTGAATACTGCGTCATCCGCCCTGCTTACTAGAGTCGCAGGCCTATCAACGACCTTAGCGCAAAACATTGTCGACTACCGTGATGAGCACGGCCGTTTTAACGCTCGTACGACGCTCAAAAAAGTGGCACGTTTAGGGCCAAAAGCGTTTGAGCAATGTGCTGGTTTCTTACGCATAATGGATGGCAAGAATCCATTAGACGCCTCTTCTGTTCACCCAGAAGCCTACCCGGTGGTCAAAACAATTGCTGAAAAAACTGATCGCCCATTGAATTCATTACTCGGTGACAGTGCGTTTCTAAAATCACTGAGTGCCATCGATTACACCAATGATATTTTTGGTTTACCTACTGTCACAGACATTATCAAAGAGCTCGACAAACCTGGACGAGATCCAAGACCTGAATTTAAAACGGCGACGTTTGCCGAAGGCGTAAATACCGTTGCTGATTTGGAACCCGGAATGATTCTAGAAGGCGTGGTCTCCAATGTTGCCAATTTCGGTGCCTTCGTTGATATTGGTGTGCACCAAGATGGCCTAGTTCATATTTCAGCGTTAACTGATCGCTACGTTTCAGACCCGCGCGAAGTGGTAAAAGCGGGCGATATCGTCAAAGTAAAAGTAATGGAAGTGGACGCCGCTCGAAAACGTATCGGACTTTCCATGCGTCTTAACGATGAGCCGGGGCAAGATAATCGAACCTCACGCTCAGGTAGTCAAAATCACAATACGACTTCTACGCCAAAAACAGCATCTAAACCACGCCAGCAAAGAGCGGATACTGGTGGAAATGCCATGGGTGGAGCGTTCGCGGCAGCGTTTGCTAAAGCAAAAAAATAACCGCTACCCGTAACGACTCAGAAAGCCCATGTTCGTAGCAATAAGGGCATGGGATAAAAAAAGAGCACAACTTGTGCTCTTTTTTACGTTACCGCAATAATATCGGAAGGCGTATTGGGGGCAACAGCATGACCGTAATGGTAGCGAATCACGGTACGTCGTTTTGCCATTCTTCCTTCCATAATGGCCGCTTTAAGTATTTTTTGCGGTAAGCGAAAGCGCATTGCGTAACCTTTTCCTTGTGACGCACTGTAGGTATTTAATGCCAACAACTGAAACAAACGTTGAATAGGATCGTTGGAGGTTCTCGGTTCATTGTCGTCATCATATTCAGGATGTTCGGCCGGATCCCAGGCATTTCGTTTCCGCCGCTTTTCTTCCTCATTAATGCGACGCTCCGCGTTAGTCCTTGCCAGCTCAACAGTAGGGATAATTGGCTCACGGACCTTGTTATCACGGGCGGCTTGCTCTGTTTGTGGATTAACAGAAGAAGCCACCACAGGCGCACTGATGTTATTGGGCGACACTATCACTTATCACTCTCCTCTCATTTGAGTGAAAATAACTAATACTGCACAATTTAGTGGGTTACAAATGACAACGCATACTTCACATTTAGTATGCGACCGAAACGCCAACCATAGAGCAATAGCCGCTTAAATTTACATGCTGCTATTGCCATTAAAAATATACCGTCTCTTTATCGTATCGGAATATCTGTAAAAATCTTTACCCAATTCGAATAAAAAACCAACACATTAATCGGCCGACAACGTTACAGGAGAGACTTTACCTTACCGACAAAGCTATCTAATTCGGTAATAAACGGCGCATGTGAGGAGCCGGTAAACACGTAAGAGTTATGCGCTCGCATCTCAGAATCCAGCACATCAGCAACGTTCACCGGTACTAAACCATCTAGGCGACCATACCAACGATGAACAGGGATATCGATTTCCCGTAACGCTTGGCGCAGGTCTAAGCTTCCTAGCCAATCTAAGCCTAAATGAAGTGCCTCTGGTGCGGGCATTGGGCGAGATAACACCGCCTCTTTCAACTGTTTTACATCCTTACGAGCACTCGGGCTTCCCATCGCTTGCAGTGCCATAAAGCGCTCAATCGTTAAGGTAAAATTCTTGGATAACTGCTCAGTAAAGGCGCTCAACACCTCCTGCTTTATTCCTTTCCATGGTAATTGTTGCGAAAATTTTGGTGAGCTCGCCAGCGTCACTAATTGTGTAACACGATCTGGATGCTGATTGGCAATCTGTGTCGCCACCAGCCCCCCAAGTGACCAACCTAACCAAATCGCTCTCGAGGGCGCGTCTTCTAGAACAAGGGGGATCAAGTCAGAAAATGATTGGCATGACACCTCGCCACTTAAGCCATAACCAGGCAGATCAACAACATGCACAGTGAAGCAGTCTTTTAACTTCGGTATGCACTGCTCCCAGACGGCACCATTCATTCCCCAACCATGGATCAAAACCAGATCAGGGCCTTGCCCTTCTGTTTGCCAGTGAACTTTCACATCTTGACTCACATTCTCTCCTACTGAATTACAACTTTTTCCGTTGAATTTTACTTCATGCTAATCACTATCTTACAAACGTCCTTTGGTAGCGTCATGCATAATTTTACTCCCATACGTAAGCGATGCCATATATGTGGCCTTGGTATCCCTCTTTCACTCGGTCATAATCTTTGGTGCCACTATTGCCAATCTTATATCGAAGATGACACACCACGCTGCCCGAGCTGCGCCTTACCTATTCTCAACGAACAGTGTTTTAGCGAGCAATGCTTTAGTGAGCAATACTTTAGTAAACAACATCTTAGTAAGCCACCCCTTAATGAACCGCCGGTATGTGGTGAATGCCTCAAACTGCCGCCACCATGGCAAAGGATGTTCTGCTTAGGAGACTATCAATTTCCACTTTCACTCTTTATTCAGAAAATAAAGCATCAACGTCAGTTTTGGCTATTACCGCCACTTATAGAACAACTTCACCAACGTATTCCTGATCCCGCTCCAATGCTCATTTCTGTTCCAATGATCTGGCATCAGGAACTATGGCGAGGCTTTAATCTCAGCCATTTAATGGCAAAACAAATGCACGCTTTGTGGCCTAGCAGCCACCTTGGAGAACACATTTTTCATAAACGAATGAACACGCCAACACAAAAATCACTCAACCGGCAAGCAAGGCTCAATAATGTAGGCAAAGCCTTCACGTTGCAAAATGCTCCCACCGCCAAACATGTTGCCATTATTGATGATGTGGTCACAACTGGCGCGACGGTTAAGCATTTAAGCCAATTATTACTTGAAGTAGGCGTAGAAAAAATTGATATTTACTGTTTGTGCCGCACGCCAAATTAACTCATCGCTCTCGACGACACATCTTGTACAAGCCGTGAGCAAAAAATTTTGGCATCCTCTTAGTTCAAGAGTAGAATAGCGGTAATAACCTACAAAATTACTCGGGTACTTGTCGTGTCAAATCCAATTACTATTACAGAAAGTGCACAAAGCCACTTTTCAAAACTTCTGGCACAGCAGCCAGAAGGTACCAGCATCCGCGTCTTCGTTGTGAACCCTGGAACACAAAATGCAGAGTGTGGCGTGTCATATTGCCCACCAGAAGCCGTCGAAAGCAACGATACTCAATTCAAATACGAAGTCTTAACCGCTTACGTTGATGAGCTTTCTCTGCCATTTCTTGAAGATGCCGAAATTGATTTTGTCACGGACAAAATGGGCTCTCAACTTACGTTAAAAGCACCAAATGCAAAAATGCGCAAAGTCTCGGACGATGCGCCGCTAATGGAGCGTGTTGAGTACGCGATTCAAACACAAGTTAATCCGCAACTAGCGGGTCATGGCGGTCATGTAAGCCTAATGGAAATCACCCCTGAAGGGATTGCCATCGTTCAATTTGGCGGCGGCTGTAATGGTTGTTCTATGGTCGATGTCACCCTAAAAGAAGGTATTGAAAAGCAACTACTTGAAGAGTTTTCTGGTGAGCTAAGTGCTGTTCGCGACATGACTGAGCACGATCGCGGCGAGCATTCTTACTACTAACAGTCGCCATCAGGCGTCTTACTGTCGGGTAAGAGCGTAGCAATTAGAGCGGTGCGTGAAGTTAAGCTTTGCGCACCGTTTTTATTTATCCGCACAACAGTATGACTGATCATCACCCCCTCCTAGCAATCTCAAACACGACAGCCACCATAAGTAATTATCACAGAACCTAGCATCTTGAAGTTACTTAGGTATATATTAAGCACTACAATCAATGCTTCGCGATGGTCTCGCTATCATTGCACATGCTAAGGAGAACCCCCATGCCGTCCAAACAAGGACCTGAAATCTTAGCCCAAAAAACCGTTGCTGAATCTAGGCTCTTTAAAATTGAAGCCCTAGACTTGCAGTTCTCGAATGGGACTAAGCGGACCTACGAGCGCATGAAGCCCAGCGGGCGAAATGCTGTCATGATGGTTCCAATCACCGAGCATGGCGATATTCTATTAGTTCGCGAATATGCAGCAGGCACCGAGCGTTATGAGTTGGGGTTCCCGAAAGGTCTGATTGACCCTGGTGAAGTTGCAGAACAAGCCGCAGTGCGTGAACTCAAAGAAGAAATCGGCTTTGGCGCTCGGACTCTAACACCACTCAAAGAAGTCATTTTAGCGCCGTCTTATTTCTCCAGTCGTATGACACTCTTCGTTGCACAGGATCTTTACCCAGAAAAGCTAGAAGGCGATGAGCCAGAGCCTCTGGAAGTCATCAAATGGCCTCTAGCTCAAGCGGATGAGCTACTCACTCACATTGACTTCTCTGAAGCTCGCAGCATCACCGCGCTATTGTTAATGCTAAGACTTAAATCAACTCTGGGGCTGTAACGTAATGACTCTCAATCACGACCTCTCCCACCATTTACCTGACGTCATTGAAATTGCACGCTCTGCTGGGCAGCTTATTCTCGATATCTATGAAAAAAATGACTACGAGTCCTATACCAAGGACAACGACACGCCCGTCACCAGCGCCGATTTAGCCGCCCATAAATTGATTATGGAGCAGTTATCTCAACTTACACCAAGCATCCCTATTTTATCGGAAGAAGCCGCCGACATCAGCTTAGAGCAACGCTCTCAGTGGCGAGAATATTGGTTAGTTGACCCCTTAGATGGAACACAAGAGTTCATTGCGCGCAGCGGTGACTTTGCCACTATCATTGCCCTTGTTCGCGATAACAAACCCATTATGGGCGTGGTTTATGCTCCCGTGTCTGGTGTGACCTACTACGCTTATCAGGGCAAAGGGGCCTGGAAGATTCCAGAAATGGATGAAAGCATAAGGATTAAAGTGCACACTCATGAAGTGGCCAGCCATGCGATCTCTATTGCTATTAGCCGCAGACAGAACATCAATCGTATTACGGAAAAAATGAGCAGCGCTTGGAATTATGATTTGGTGCCTTTAGGCTCCGCAGCCTTAAAAGCATGTTTTGTCGCAGAGGGCGCGGTCGATTGTTATTTAAGACTCGGACCGACTGGCGAGTGGGACACCGCCGCAACACAATGCATTGTAGAAGAAGCGGGCGGAGCTATTCTTAGCACTCAGCTAACGCCACTTTCTTATAACTTAAGAGAAACGTTAGAAAACCCCAATTTCATCGTTATTGGCGATCAAGCTCTGCCTTGGGATGATATCCTCATTAAAGAGTGAGGTGTTTCTCTCTTGCCCAATGACGAAAAGTCTAACGCTATCTCCAGAAAAAGCACCACGCCATAAACGAAAAAAGGCGGTCAACACCGCCTTTTTTCGTTTTTTATTTTACTTCGTGACTCGAGCCGATTTAAAAACGCCCTTGATAATTAAAAGAATAACGCCCTTGATTGTCGGGGTTACCGAACCATTTAAGCTGCTGTTGCATGGACGGCGGAAAGTCGGATCCAGGTTTAAACCATGCTTGAGTTTGATACTGTCGGTTCGCGCTTAATTCACCAGTAAACTCACTGGATACTTGAGCGCTATTTTGGGCGCCTTTCGCTTTGATCGTACTGTCGCTGCATGTCATATCAATGACGGTTGGCCCAAAACTTAAACTCCCCACCGGTGTTTCCACATAACCTGCATTCCATGACAACGAGCCATCACCACTACCACACCATGGCGATTGATACTGCATTGAGCGTATCGCGAGCTCCACTTGACCACCTGCGTTAATAGGAACGGGAGGCGTATAAATATCTAGGATACTTTCTGCAGGCAAAGATGCCAGTAAGGTATGAACATAAGGACCAGAGAAATTGACACCAATGTTGCCTTTCCCGGCAATACCCAATGCACTACCACGGCCAAAGCGAACCGCGTATTCAGGTGAAAGCGTCAGTATACTCAACCATGAAAAATGCCAACTCACCTCGCCCAATTGTTGACGCTGGTAATTCACATTCTGTGCACGGCCTTGCCATATCGTTCCTTGCACACCGCTAATCACCACGTTAGATGGTAAGGGTGCTACGCTTAACAACACTTGAGCAGGCGCGTGATAAATCACGCTAGCAAAAAAAACAGCGACAAACAGTGAGACATACTTTATCACTCGTTTCATTTAGCCCCCTCGCTTAAACTGCAAACGGTTGACGTCGATAACACCACTTTGATCAGCTTTATCTATATCCATAATCTCTACGTTCACGCCATGTGTTTCTTGTAGATAGAATAACCAGTTAACAAAAAACTCAAATGGGATCGGTTTGATCCAAACTTGTAGCTCCTCCCCTCGAGGCTGCATACGAATAAGCTCAATGTTAAAGCGCCCCGTTGATGAGGTAATAATTTGATTCAGCGCCTGCTTTGACACCACCACACCACCAGCCTGACGCTTTTCGGTAATTTGATTCGCTTGTTCCTTTACCCAAGACAGCAACTGCTTTTCCGATTGTATACGTGACTGAGCTAATTCTGTTCTCATGGCAAAAGGAGAAAGTATTCCCCAATAGATAATGCCAAGAATCAAAAAAACAGAGCAGACAATCACCAGTCTTTGCTCTCTCTGGCTAATTGAAATCCACCAGCTCTGGGCCGTTAATAGTAATCCTTTCATGTAATGACCTACTTCTTCTTCAACACAAAATTGCCCATCACCAATTCACCGTTTCGATTCAGTGGCCCCTGTGAAACATCGAACTGTGTTTCTAATTTGATCTTAGCCGATTCAAAACTCTCGAAATCACGGCTTGTCACACTTAAGCGAACTTCATTGCGATTGCCATCATAGGTAAAACTGACAACCTGCATTCCGTTCACCTGTCCGACGGTATTGGGCAGTTGAGCCAGCCATTCCAATGCTGAGGTGCTAGACATACCAGAGCCACCCAGTTTAGTTAACTCATCTTGCATTTGCCTTTTAAGATAACTGACGGTCGGTATCCGTTTCTTATCTGGAAATACTGTGCGAAAAATGCGTTCACTCTCCGCTCGGTATGCTGTCGCTTGCGATTCGTACTGACTCACCAACATCACCTGCTCGGCGATAAGCGCAACAAGTAAGATGACGGTGGCAATCGCGACCTTTCTCCATATATTCCAGTACTTAACAAATGAGGCTTTCGGTTTTAAATCACCCGTTAATAGCGTTGTTTGGCTATCAATGGCACCTTGCGATAACAACGCCATTGGCATTTCAATCGGCGCAAACTGCCACGTAATATGCTTAGAGTCACGCTGCATCTCATCACTTGGTTGGGAGTACACCTCTACCGTAATGGCTTCAACGTCACCTTCTTCGGACGTTGACGCGAGGTAGTCGGAGTCAATTACAGACCCAAGCCAGTGCTGGTCAACGGTCATCCCTTGCCATTGATGGGTTCGAAAAAGCCACTGTTCATTGAATTCGATGGCGCTAATGTTCTCGGATTCAGGCAGTGCTAATACATCAGGCACGACTTTCTTAACGTCAATTCCGCACTCTAAAAAACACGCCAGTATCTGCAGTAGATACGCCCGATCCACAGCACAAACTACCGCTTTACCATTCTGTTTATGCAGTATTGAAAAATGTAAGTCATCGACATCTTGGGCAATGTCATCCTCAACTAAGTAAGGCAGCATCGTCTCAAACTGGCGAGATCCCCCTGCCGGGATTGCTACTTCGGAGAAATGAACATCTTGAGAACACAGCAGCAATAACGTCACTCTTTGTTGAGCGTACTCTTTTATTGTTTCCAACTGCGCAAGACTTTCCAACTCACCACTGGCAATCACTTCCTTTTGTCCAGTCGACCACACCGCCCAACTTACTGGGCTATTAGGCTGACTATTCAGTCGAACGGTTAAGAACTCGCTCACTCAATCCTCCAAATCGACGACGTACCACCGTCAGATTTTCTCTATCTTGACTATAAAATAACGTTCTCAACCTCAGCCGTGATTCATCCACCACAACCTGAGCATCAAGTTCAAAGTACACGCTGTCCACGGATAAATACTGCGACGCTTGCTTGCGAGCATTTTCATCCACACTACTCATTTGCGATTCAGCAAGAAACTTGTCCACACCAGACCAACCATCAAATGGGCGATTTTCCAATAATTGCAATGCATTTTCTCGCGATAAGTTAGGTGCAAAAAGTGCAACCAATACATCGGCATTTTCAGGGGCGAGTGTATTGACGTTTAGTTGCCAGGTTGACATCGGCAACGCACAAACCGACGAGCCCAAACGCAATGTAATATCCCCCATCACCTGGTTGATAGCTCGTAATTCAGAGCTATCTGCCAATAAACCGTTAGCAGTGACATAAGCGGGAGACAACGATTCATAATAACTATCGCCAACACCCGAGATTGAGCGCACGGTCGTTTCTTTATTCACAAACTCCCAAGTCGAGTCTGCTATCTGCTCAGCTTGGTAATTTTCGACATCATACTGCTCCAACAGTCGTTGAAAAAAACGCACTAAAAAAGGCTTCTCGGTGCTATTGGCTGTCGGGGCGATACTCGACAACGCATTGATATTAAAGCATGACTGCATATCAACAATACGACCGGTTGCTTCACCGTAATCGAGTGGGTAAGTTCGCTCTTCAATCGCCCATGGCTGATTCAAGTTAATGCTGTCTTTATTGTCTTTAAAGCTCTCTTTAATCGCGACGGTTGCGAGTGCCTCAACCCCAATAGAGTACCAATAGGCCTGCTGATAATTAATCTGGCTATTGGCACGGGTAAATTGGCTAAATAATCGCTCCGACATTGTCGCCGCAATCGACACCATGATCGCCAATAGCAACAATATCACGATCAACGCGACACCTTTTTGAGATGACGAATGACCATACGACTTTTTCATCATCCACCGCTTCCTTGGTTGGCATCATTACTACCCCCCTGATTAGCATTACCTCCTGAGGATGCCGACGCATTGATTGTCCCATTCGGCGTCAAATAAATTCGGGTAATTTTACCGTAATCCTCAAGTTCCAAGGTGACTTCCACCGCTTGAGGTAAAGTCAGCTCTTGTTGCCACTCCTTTAACCATGAGTCGCCATTATAGAACCGCAGTTCGAAAGTGGTGACTTGCGTCAAAATAGGCAAGACAACAGGGGGCTCTCCCACACTGGTGTCTGGATAGCGCCACCAGAGCCTTTCTAATTTTTCATCTTTCAATCGATAGCCTATTTTGGCTACCTCACCTCGAGGAAACTGGCTTTGTGGGTTCATCCAACCTAAACGACTAAAGAGCACGCCCTTGCTATCCGAGTCGAGTAAATTCTGCTGCCATATCAGTAACGCGGATAATGGCACTTCACCTTCATGTCGGAATTGTCGCAAAGCAATCTGCCTAAAATCACTATCTAGGTAGACAAAAGCTCGTTGAATTTCTTGTAGCCGAGCGCTGCGCTCTTGAGATAACTCATTACTTCGCTGCACTTGGTTTACGACTTGATAAGCAGCCACACTCAAGCTGGCGAAGATCGCCATCGCGACTAATACTTCAATTAAAGTAAATCCGCGTGAAGGCGCCCCATTGTGACTATTTTGCAACGTAACTCCTTACCGTCACAATTGGGCTCGCTTTTTTGTCGGTCGCCACGCTGACATCAAATGCTTTAAGCAAATCATCTGATGTTTTGACAGGCGTCACCCGCCAAAACCATTCACGACCAGCCAGCGTCTCTTTGCCATTCTCAGCTTTCAATGTGCTGTTACTAAGCATGACTTTCGCCATTTGATTATCAACCACCATCGCCGCAAAGGTTTTCTCTTCTAGGTAACTTAAAGTATTAATATGCTGAGACACCGAACGAATAACAGAAATTGCAGCGGTGGCAAAAATAGCCAAGGCAACCAACACTTCCAATAGTGTCATACCCCTAGCGCTTTTCATCATTCCAATCCCTATCATCCATTGCTTGTACCAAGCCATTTTCTTGGATTTGAATATGCCACGTAAGATCTTTCTTTGCGCGATTTTCTGGCGCTAGAACAAAAACGCCAGGAGTAAATTCACCGCTCGACAATATGAAAATTTGCGGGGGCTTCTCTGGTTTTTTCTTCTTTTCAACATCTGCGAACATATCATCATTAAAGAGAGATGTAGGCTCGAAAAGTCGGTCATCAACACCCCAGACACCATTACTTAAATCAAGCTTAATGGTTAAACCGTCAGGAAGCGTGACCTCATCGGGAATCTTCTTTAATGATATTTTTTCCCAACCTTCTGGTTTGAGTTCCAAAAACACATACCGACGCTGTTCTTCATCAACTCTAATTCCAAAATCCTTACCCGCCAACATTGCTTCTTCGTTGAACAGCTGAAGCCTTTGGAATAAGCGCTGGGCTTCTTCTTTGATTTGGTTATCTTGTTTTGGTGGTATCGACGCAATGACGGCCACCGCGCTAAGCGAAAGTAGCACTAACACTAAAAGTATCTCTAGTAGTGTAAAACCTGAATGAAAGGACTTAAAAGGACGCATCGATTACCACTTCATTGATAACAGAGCGCTCACACGCTCTGTTACCTTACGTATTACTGGAAGTCTTGAAGGTTCCAGTTGCCAATATCAGCTGCTGCGCCCTCACCACCTTCTTGGCCATCAGCACCAAGGGTAAACACGTCAATCGTTCCTTTGTCACCTGGGCTCAAGTATTGGTAATCGTTACCCCAAGGATCGTTAGGCAGACGGCGAATATAACCACCATCACGATAATTACGAGGCTCTGGATTACCCGGCTTAGTCACTAATGCTTCTAGTCCTTGATCCGTTGTTGGATAAATACTGTTATCTAACTTATACATGTCCAGCGCATTCTCTAGCGCTACGATGTCGGTAATCGCTTTTTGCTGATCAGCCTTCTCTTTATTACCCAATAAGTTAGGCACAACAAAGCTGGCTAACACACCTAAAATAACCACAACGACCATCACTTCTAGTAAGGTGAAGCCTGCTTGTTTTTTCATTTTCTGTTTCATCTAGTACTCCAAAGGAAAACACCTCGTAAACGAGGTAATATCATGCTGTCTACGTGGTTAGATTACCCAGACATCAAATTGTTCATTGCCAATATTGGCATCAATGTTGCCATCACGATAAACAATACCAATCCCGCCATCAAAGCGATGAGCGCGGGGGTAAATATCCCAAGCGCAATGTTGATCGTCGATTCAAAATTTTGGTCCTGATTATCCGCGGCGCGAGTCAGCATGCTCTCTAACTCGCCACTTTGCTCACCACTCGCTATCATATGCAACATCATAGGAGGAAACAGTTTTGTCTGCTCTAACGCCTTGCGTAAGCTTGCGCCTTCCCGCACATTATCAGCAGCAAGCGAGACTTGCTTTTTAGCAAAGTGGTTTGTCATCACATCCACGGAAACCTTCATACCATCTAAAATTGGGATCGCGCTAGACGTACATATCGCTAATGTTCTCGCAAAACGTGAGGTATTTAGGCCTCGGGCTATTTTCCCAATCAGGGGCAAACCAAGCACCTTAGTATCCCAATTCATTCGTATAGCTGGACGACGCAATGCGGTTTTAATCGCGTACATTATCACCACAAAGCCAATCAGTAATGCGACACCCCAATTTTGAATAAAATCACTCGAGGATAAAAGAAACTGAGTCGACTTTGGTAGTTCTTGCCCCATTTGCACAAACTGCCCCACAATTTTAGGGACGACAGCAGCTAAAAGAAAAGCGACGATCGCGACAGCAAACACCACCAGCACAACGGGATAGATCATCGCTTGCTGCAGCTTCGAACGCAGCTTTTGTCTGTTTTCAGCGTAATCTGCCAAACGCTCTAAAATGGAGTCTAAATGTCCAGATTTTTCCCCCGCTGAAACCATCGAGCGAAAGAGTTCATCAAAGACATGAGGATAATCAGCCAAGCTATCCGACAAGGTGTAGCCTTCCGTTACTTTGGAACGAATGGCTGCCAGCATTGTCCGAATTCGAGGTTTCTCTGATTGCTCAGATACCGCTTTCAAACACTCTTCAAGTGGCATCCCCGACTGAACTAATGTCGATAATTGTCGAGTAATCAAGGCTAAATCGGGAGTGCTGATGCCACGTTTAAACGCTGGTTTTGCCACCTCTCCATTGGCACTTCGTGTGGATTTGCTTCTTGTTTCAACCACATCTATTGGCATTAGCCCCTGCTCTTTGAGGCGCTGACGCACTTGTCTTGCGTTATCGCCTTCAATCAGCCCTTTGGTCTGCTTGCCTTTAGCATTTAAAGCCTTGTATTCAAATGCAGCCACTTATGCTTCCTTTGTTACTCGCATGACTTCTTCCAGTGAAGTAATGCCGCGCTTAACCTTACTCAATCCGTCATCTCGAATGCTCGGCGTGTAGTTTCTCACTTCTTTTTCAATGGCTTGCTCACCCGCTTCATTATGAATCAAGGTTTGTACTTCATCATCAATTATCAATAACTCATGGATACCCGTTCGTCCTCGGTAGCCTTTTTGATTACATTTTTCGCAGCCTACCGCTTTGTGCAGAACTAACTCCTCAGCCTCTGACATTTCAAATAGCTTTTTGGTCTGCGTATCCGCTTGATAAGGGACTTTGCAATCTTTACACAAGGTACGCACTAAGCGTTGCGCGAGTACGCCAAGTAAAGAAGAGGAGATCAGAAACGGTTCAATACCCATATCTCGCATACGAGTAATGGCACCCACGGCTGTATTGGTGTGTAGCGTCGACATGACTAAGTGACCCGTCAATGATGCTTGAACACCGATCTGGGCGGTTTCAAGATCTCGAATCTCACCAACCATCACAACATCAGGATCCTGACGCAAGATCGCACGCAATCCTCGAGCAAACGTCATATCCACTTTCGGATTAACTTGCGTCTGACCAATGCCATCAATATCAAATTCAATCGGGTCTTCGACCGTTAGAATGTTGCGTTCATTACTATTGATTTCTTGCAGGCCAGCATACAAGGTCGTCGACTTACCCGACCCGGTAGGACCTGTCACCAGAATAATGCCATGAGGTCTTTGGATAAGTTTACGGAAGTGATCATGATTGGTCGCGGTCATCCCTAAGCTATGCAAATCGAGACGTGTCGCATTTTTATCCAACAATCGCATCACGACGCGTTCGCCATGTGAGGAAGGCATCGTGGACACACGAACATCCACCGCCCGTCCACCAATTCGCAATGAGATACGACCATCTTGAGGCAGACGCTTTTCAGCAATATCAAGTTTGGCCATCACCTTAACTCGCGAAACCAGTAGTGGCGCTAGCTTACGGCTCGGCGCCAACACATCACGTAATACGCCATCGACACGGAAGCGAATAGAGAGCACTTTTTCAAAGGTCTCAATATGAATATCCGACGCCCCTTCTTTAATTGCTTCACCTAACATAGCGTTGATCAATTTGATAATGGGTGCATCATCTTCCGACTCGAGTAGATCTTCATCTTGCGGCAGCTCTTCAGCCAATGAGAAGAAATCGTCGCTATCTGCGCCGATGTCTTCCATTAACTGCCTCGCTTCTGAAGAGTCTCGTTGGTACGCTTGGGTCAGCTTAACTTCAAACTGTTCCGCCGGCAGAGGCTTTAACTCAAACGTTTGTCGATAAACACGTTTAACTTCTTGCAAAGCGTTAAGCGCCAACGGCTCTACGTAAAACAGTACCGACTCCGATTCCGTGGCTTCGAACACCACCTTGAACCGATTGGCAAAGCTAAACGGCAGTCGGGCCACTAAGGGGCGAAACTCCACTGTCTCTCCCATTACTTAGTATCCATCTGCTCAATAAAGGCTTGTATTTCAGATGGGTAGCGTGTGGTTTCACCAAATTCAGGTAGAACTGGAATATAACCATCATCCATCAACTTCAAGCCTTGATCTGCTTTAAACAACTGTTCTGCACGAATATAGTTATATTTACGCTGCGTCAAACCATCAGCAGTAATACCATCGCGGATAATGGTCGGCTTGATGAAGACCATTAGGTTCTTTTTCTCAACCGTGGTACTGGTTGAGGTAAATAAGCGTCCTAAATAAGGAATATCGCCCAAGAAAGGCACTTTAGATTCACTTTCCGCCGCTCGCTCATCAATCAAACCACCTAACACCAGCATCTGACCATCTTGGATCATCACCGAGGTATTAAGCTGACGTTTAGCAAATCTTACATCGACCGCACCACTCGCACCCAATACGTTGGAAACTTCTTGTTCAATGGTTAGCTGAACGGAATTACCTTCGTTAATTTGTGGCACAACTTTCAGCTTGATGCCCACTTCTTTACGTTCAACCGTTTGGAATGGGTTGCTGTTGTTCGAACCCGCAGTCGAGCCGGTTAAGACAGGCACTTCTTCACCAACAATGAATGAGGCTTCACCATTATCCATAACGGTAATACTTGGCGAAGACAGAATGTTAGAGTTAGAGGTACTCGACACTGCCGTAATTAACGCTGTCCAGTCACCCATTGCAATGCCGACGGCCGCACCTTGTACGCCACCCAGTGCGCTGGCGAGTTTGGTGTAATCACCCGATGTCTTGGTTTCTACGTTGTAAGGAGTACCGTTAGTATCATAACGAGTTTCTGTTGTTGTTTTGTCTTTCGCGTCTTCCATACCAACCATAACACTGCCAATGGACGCGCCAGTATTGGAGAACTGAACCACACTACCGCTCGTAGCATTACCCCACTGCACACCTAAGTTTGCACCGTCGACATCGGCTAGTTCAACAATCAACGCCTCAATAAGTACTTGAGCACGACGAATATCCAGCTGAGAAATCACTTCCAATAGCGCTTTCATGATATCTGGCGGCGCGGTAAGAACTAAAGCATTGGTATCCGCATGCGCCGTGATCATCACTTCTGTACGGTTGGCATTGGATGTTGATTTACCACCTGACTGTTTTTCTTTTTGCAGGTTGTCCGATACACCTTTTAATACCTCGACCAAATCTTCAGCCTTAGCATAACGAAGATATTGCACGCGGTTATTACCCTTCGTCGCCATTTCAACATCTAGCTGACTGATTAGGCTACGTAAACGCTTACGAACTTTAGGATCACCCGAGATAAGAATAGAGTTGGTGCGATCATCGGCCACCAGCTTAGGCTGCAAGAATGCTGGGGTATTTTTAGCATCGGTGGTTTTATTTAGAGCATCAACGATACGTACCATTTCCGCAGCTGAGGCATTTTGTAACTCCACCACTTCAATTTCTTTATCACCCGCCTGGTCGACACGACGAATAATATCGGCGAGGCGATTCACCACGGCTGCTCGCCCGGTAATCAAGATGATGTTGGCTGGATCATAATGCACAACGTTACCCGCGCCGGCGTTATCGTTTAATTGCCTTAGCAACGGAGACAATTCACGCACTGAGACATTTCGAACCGCAACCACGCGAGTAATGACGCTATCACCTTTGGCAATATCGTTATCTCCAACAACAGGAATTGCCGACGTTTTTGCATCTTTCGCTTTAATCACTTTGAGAATGTTGTTGTCCATTTCAACAACAGCGTAACCATAGACTTCGAGCACATTAAGAAAGAAGCTGTAATATTGCTCTTCACTTAATACGTCGTAGCTTCTAACATCCACTTTGCCACGTACAGATGGGTCAACAATGATCGTTTTATCGAGGTTACGACCTACGATATTGATGAACTCTTGTATATCTGTTCCCTTGAAACTGGCACTAAATTCATTGGCAGAGACTGCGGGAACAGCCAGCAGGCTTCCCATCAATAACCAAGTACTTTTCTTAAGCCAACTCTTCACTTGTTGCTCCCTTGAAATACGGCATTCACGACTAGAATTGAATAAAGATGTCGTGCTGTTGTCCATCCCGTTCAACCGTGAGGTTGAGTTCGGTTAAATCCGAAATGGATTGATAAATTTGTCCCATCGCAGCAGGGTCGGTAAGATCGGCGCCGTTAAGTGCAACGGCAATGTCACCATTTTGTAGGCCTACTGCGTTAAATAACTCCGCATCACGGCCTGGGCTAACGCGGTATCCCGATATTTTCCCGTCTCGTTTCACTTGAGACAGCCTGACATACTGAAAAATTTGTTGTGGATCTTGCGTAATCGTACTGCGAATAGCCGCTAGCTTTTCTTCATTATCCCTTGGGTTGTTACCCACGACATTTGACGCTGCAGCCGGTGCGGGTTGATTTAATTCCAGTTTTTTATACTCAATACCTTCTAGCATTACAGTTTCGTCACGCCCAGAATTGGAAATAATAATACGATCAATCAAAACTGCCGCAATGGTGGCACGAGTTCCTTCAATTTGCTCACCAATACCATAGGTGCCTTGCTTGCCCCTATTTGCCACTACTGCCAAGCTGCGATTTGGGTTGTTGCTTACAACAGAACCCACTAACACAACATTCAACCTCGTCTTAGGCGCATCCGTAACAACAGGCGCTTGTACGACTTTTTGATCGCGTTGGTACTGACCAAAAATATTGGCTTTATTGATTTCTGATGAGTAAGCAGTATTGCTCGTCCCTGTCGACTGTACATTCACCATGGTTGGAGGTAGCCAGCGCCCTACCGAAGATGTTTGCGGAAATAGCTGCCACGCCAATACACCGGCAATCCAAGCAGATAACCCAAGCAAGCACAGTGCGATAAATAGACTCAACTGAGGTTGATAGTGTACACAACGACGTAAGTATGAAAACAGAGGTGCAGATTGCAATGTTGTTGTCGATATGGAAAATCCTTTCACGCTCCTAGTATCCTGTCTTTAGCGGTATTCCGTTGTAATTGTGCATTATGAGTCTTTTTCTTGAGTTTTTCATTTACTAGCGTCAATTTCTGCTGAAATCACTCCATTATTGTGAATTTATGTCATATATAAATATTAGTGTCATGCAATCTCCTTACTAGGGTTGAATTTTTTAGAGCTAAGCACCATTTAGTGGGGTAATCATTGTAATACCCGCCTCCTACATATTTAGTGTCTTACGCTATAATGCGGGTTAGAAAGCAGGAATCGAGATGAGTTCAGAAAATAATGCCGTTCGCCTCGACAAATGGTTGTGGGCCGCTCGCTTTTACAAAACACGCAGTGTTGCCCGTAATATGGTCGACGGTGGAAAAGTCCACTACAATGGACAACGTTCAAAACCCAGTAAAATTGTCGAGCTGAATGCCGTCATAACCCTTCGTCAAGGCAACGAAGAAAAAACGATCAGGATCGAACGCATTTCAGATCAGCGCAGAGGAGCACCGGAAGCCCAGACTCTTTATTCGGAAACCAAAGAGAGTATCACTAAGCGAGAAGAATTCGCTTTGCAGCGCAAACTGAATGCACACAACCCAAGTCCAGAGCGTCGTCCTGACAAAAAACAGCGTCGCAATATCATTAAGTTTAAAAACCAATAAGCTGGAGCTTCCTTAAATGGCTAATAACACATTAAACCGCTACCTTTTTGAAGAGCTATCTGTACGAGGAGAGCTGGTACAGCTTGATACGGCTTATCAAGAAATTATTTCTAGCAAAGAGTACCCAACAGCACTGCAAAGCCTGCTTGGTGAACTGCTTGTTTCAACCAGCCTACTCACTGCCACTTTAAAGTTTGAAGGCTCTATCACCATGCAACTACAAGGTGATGGTCCGGTTTCCTTGGCGGTAATCAATGGTGACCATAACCAAAAACTACGTGGTGTGGCTCGCTGGGAAGGTCAGATTTCGGATGACGCCTCAATTCATGACATGTTGGGTAAAGGTTACCTCGTCATTACGATCACTCCGGATAATGGTGAACGCTACCAAGGCGTAGTGGGTCTAGAAGGCGCAAATTTATCTGAAGTGTTAGAAGGTTACTTTGAGCGTTCAGAGCAGCTTAAAACTCGCTTGTGGATCCGCACCGGCACTCAAGACGGTCAAGCTAAAGCTGCAGGTATGCTATTACAAGTCATGCCCGATGGTACTGGCTCATCTGAAGACTTTGAACACTTAGAGCAGTTAACGAATACGGTCAAAAATGAAGAGTTGTTCACCTTAGAAGCCAACGACCTATTGTACCGTCTTTATAATCAAGACAAGGTTCAATTATTCGAACCAAAAGAAGTGGAATTCTTTTGTGGTTGTTCACGTGAACGCAGTGCAGACGCCATTGCCACTATCGCTCAAGATGAAGTCTATGAAATATTAGCGCAAGAAGGGGCAGTAGCCCTGAACTGTGACTATTGTGGTAGCACTTACTCATTCGATGAGAATGACATAAAAGACTTATTTGCTCAAAAAGATGAGCACGGTGAGAAACCGACTCTACACTAATTTTAGTGTTAGAAATATGTTACACGAGCCAGTTCTATCTGAACTGGCTTTTTTTTGTGAAAATTTTAACGATCACACAACATTTCCAGATGGAATGTATCACTAACCTGCTATCACTTATGTTACATTTACCCTGACGCAAAGGTTTGCCCTAGAATAAACCACCGCGATTTAATATGTGACCAAACACTTAAAACCGTCACGATATGATGAGTAATTTTTGAGCTACATCCCTGTTTTATCGGTTTTCCGTTGCTAGCATGGAGTTCAAAATAAAAAACAAATTATAACAATTTTAAAATCCCTACAAAAATCCAATAAGGAGCACCTATGACCGTTATGGACATTAATAAGGCTGCACAACTCGATCTAACTCAATATGGTATCACCGACTCTACTGAGATTGTTCGCAATCCTAGCTATGAGCAACTTTTTGCCGAAGAAACTTTAGACTCCCTGCAAGGTTATGAAAAAGGCGTCGTCACTGAACTGGGCGCCGTTGCCGTAGATACGGGTATCTTCACTGGTCGCTCCCCTAAAGATAAATTCATTGTTCGCGATGACACGACTCGTGACACGATGTGGTGGTCCGATCAAGGTAAAAATGACAACAAAGCAATTTCTGCAGATGTTTGGGATGAGTTAAAAACACTTGTCACTGGGCAGTTATCTAACAAACGTTTGTTTGTGATTGATGGCTACTGTGGTACCAATCCAGATACTCGCTTGTGTATCCGTGTTATCACCGAGGTAGCATGGCAGGCGCACTTTGTTAAGAACATGTTTATTCGCCCAAGTGATGAAGAACTTGCCACGTTCGAAGCTGACTTCGTGGTAATGAATGGCGCTAAATGCACCAACCAAAAATGGCAAGAGCAAGGGTTGAACTCAGAAAACTTCACCGTCTTCAATCTGACAGAAAAAATGCAGCTTATTGGTGGCACTTGGTACGGCGGCGAAATGAAGAAAGGCATGTTCGCAATGATGAACTACTTTTTACCGCTTAAAGGCATTGCTTCCATGCACTGCTCCGCTAACAAAGGGGAAGATGAAGACGTCGCGGTATTCTTTGGTCTATCCGGCACAGGTAAAACAACGCTGTCCACCGATCCAAAACGTCAACTGATTGGTGATGACGAACATGGTTGGGATGACGATGGTATCTTCAACTTCGAAGGTGGCTGCTACGCGAAAACCATCAATCTGTCTAAAGAAGCGGAGCCCGATATTTATAACGCGATTCGTCGTGATGCGTTGTTAGAGAACGTAACCGTTCGCAATGATGGTTCTATCGACTTTGATGATGGTTCAAAAACCGAGAACACTCGTGTTTCTTACCCTATCCATCATATAGATAATATTGTAAAACCCGTTTCTAAGGGTGGTCATGCGAATAAAGTTATTTTCCTATCCGCTGATGCATTTGGCGTACTGCCACCCGTTTCAAAGCTAACTCCAGAACAAACTAAATATCACTTCCTATCAGGCTTTACTGCAAAACTGGCCGGTACAGAACGTGGCATTACCGAGCCAACACCAACATTCTCAGCATGTTTCGGCGCTGCTTTCCTAACACTGCACCCAACTAAATACGCTGAAGTGTTAGTTAAACGTATGGAAGCCGCTGGTGCTGAGGCTTATCTAGTTAATACAGGTTGGAATGGTTCTGGCAAACGTATTTCAATCCAAGATACTCGCGGTATCATTGATGCTATCTTAGATGGTTCGATTGAAAATGCCGAAACAACAACGATCCCTGTGTTTAATCTAGAAGTCCCGACATCGCTACCAGGCGTCGATTCTAGCATTTTAGATCCGCGTGATACGTATGTTGACCCATTGCAATGGGAAAGCAAAGCGGAAGACCTTGCGAAGCGTTTTGTGAATAACTTTGAGAAATATACTGATAACTCAGAAGGTCAAGCACTCGTCGCAGCAGGACCACAAATAGACTAATACTTAGACTAATATTCAAGTTTTAGTGACCAAGCCCCTCATAAGAGGGGCTTTTTGATCACTTTCAAGCTAAATTACTGATTATGCTCAGTAGGTAAGAGAGAACCTCGTGATACGAAAAACACTGGCTATAGTAATAGCGCTCATCGCTCTAGGGTTACTTTCCGTATTAGTACTCTTTTGTTTGCTGCATACGAAATATGCGACCCCGATGGTTTCCTACGCATTAGACAAAACTCTGAACATTAAAGTGATCAGCGAGTCCGTACATTACCAATATCCGAACCAGTTAGATTTCAATAATGTCCATATTGAAAGACAAGGACAGGAATCGATAGCAGCCAATAGTATGTCGATTTGGCTCACACCCTCTGAGTCTATCACTTCGCCATTTCGTATCCATGAATTGCTACTTTCAGGCTCAACGCTATCTCGTCAATCGGTATCATTGGCCCATGACCTATCGATCGATAATATCGCACTCGATCATATTGATTACTCTGACGACAATGTGATCATCAATGATCTTCAATTACAACTCCGCAATCTTCAATATCAGCCGAATATGGCGCAGATACTTGGTGAGTTTCAGCTAAGGGCTTCTCAGATATACTACCAAGGAGAGTCCGCCAACGATGTACTCATTGATGGGGTGCTCAGCGGTGAGGAAAGCAAGGTCTACGGTGCATCTTTTACTTGGAATCAAGCAACGGTGTCTACTCAAGCCCAGTATGAGAGCGGCACGTGGTCCTTAGTAAATACAACGGTAGATAAGCTTGATCTCGACCTTACCACGGCTTCTATCGCTCATTACAACAAAATATTTTCTGCCATCGGCCACATTAATAGCGTGGACTTACTGCACGCCAATCTGCGTTTTAATGATGTCAAAATAGAAAACCTCAATGCGTCCTTTGAGCAGATTGATCTTCGCCACTCTATTTGGGAGCAAGTGAATGCTTACCTCTCATTTGACGCTGATAGTATCCAATACCAAAGCCTCCAATTCATCGAACCGACGGTTGAGGTCATTGCTAATAATGGTGTGATAACTTTAAAAGACGTCGATAGTACGCTCGAACAAGGTCGTATTCAGCTTGTAGGCGCTTGGAAGCCCAATGCGATCGCACTTGAGCGTGTTGTTATCGATGGGGTTAAGGTATATGAAGAAACACAACAAAATGCGCTACTGTCGCTTTTTCAACACCTCCCTCTTACCAACCTCAATCAACTCAGTATCGATCACCTCACGATAAGTCGTGGGCAATGGATACAAATCCAAAATAAACCTAACTGGCAAATCTCTGGCTTAAATTTGGAAGGTAGTAATTTAGAACTGATACGAAAAGGTCAATGGGGTCTATGGCAAGGAAAAACTGCGGCGTCCGCCAATAGCGTTAGTATTGATCGCGTCTTAGCCAGCCAAGTCGCTTTAGAAACACAAAGTCACGATGGTAAGTGGCAACTGAAACGGTTATTTATCCCCTATCAAAAAGGGTATCTAGACGTGGCCGCTTCGCTGGACTTCTCCGCGAAGAGCCAACCCTTAACCGTAAACGCAAAAGCCTATTCTCTGCCTTTGTCTTTACTGAAATATTTACAAACGCCAAATGGCATTGATATTAGTGGCATGGCTGATATCAACCTTTCTATGAATGTACTCACTGCCGATAAGTTAGCGATTTCAAAAACGTTAACAGGAAAACTTGATGCAGAGTTTGACAATACCGCTATCACTAGCAGCGAAGGTAGCGCGATTCCGGTAGAGATAACACCGCTTCAACTTGTCGCTGAGCGAGGACATGTATCGTTGTCACCACTAACAGTCCGTGGTGAGCGTATTGATGGAGAAGCGTCTGGCGAAATAGAATTAAACCATCTTGAAACGCCACCGATAGAGCTAAAGCTCATTACCCGCTGCACCGAATTAACTACGATTGATTTACTATCAGGGTCAGTAAAACAAAAACCGATAACGAGCTGCTTACAAGAAGAATAATACTGTCAGCGATATCAACAAAGAATATCGCTGCAGTGCTACTGAGTCATTTTGTCTTGGTAGTTTGGTAGCAACATATAAGTGCCAACAAATTCGACAGCAGGCTTATCACCACTAAAGATGGTGACGTTAATGATAATTCTCGCTTTACGCCCCGTTGCTAAACGGTCCAAGTCACCACTAATACCATCAAGTGACGTGACTGCCACTGGATTCATTTCGACTGGATGCCGGTAACGAATTCTACTGTCAGCAAGCACGATATCGGCGTTCAATCCGCGCTCTTGCATTAACAACCATGTCATTCCCCAACCCGTTAACGTCGCGAGAGTAAACGCAGACCCGGCAAACATTGTGTTATGCGGATTAAGATTAGGATTTAACTGGGCGCTACACTCAAATCGATAACCGGTGTACTGATTAATCTTAATGCCCATCTTATCGCTAATTGGGATCTGCTGTTCCCAGCGTGCTTGCAACTCTGCACACCACTCTGGACGGCGTAATACTTTTGCTAACGGATCAAGTGGCTTAATCATCAGTTGATGACGGATTGGACCATGCTGGTCGTTCAGCTCACCTTGGCACTCAAAACCATTTTTGCCATAGAATGAAATTGCATCCTCGCGAGCATTACACACTAAGCGCTTCACCCCTTCCTGTCGTGCAAAAGATTCTAGTGCTACGAGTACCAACGAGCCCATCCCCTTACCACGACGACTGCTTTTTACAGCCATATAGCGAATCTGACCTTCATTGTCAGGCGTGATATAGAGACGACCAATAGCCATTGGTCGACCACGACCATCAACGATCATACGGTGATGACTCATTTCATCGTACTCGTCTCGCTCAGAACCGACCGGCAAACGCCAAGGCTCTCGCAACATCTGCCAACGAAACTGGTAGTATTTAGCCAGTTGATTCTCAGTCTTTGGAGTAATAAGTTTAAACATGGATATCCTTTCAAATGTAAAACTAGCGCTTTACTCGACTATACTTGCAACCAAAATGTCACAGGACCATCATTGACTAAAGAAACCTTCATATCTGCGGCAAACACCCCGCATTCTGTCGGTAATACCTGACCACATTGGTCAGAAAAGTAGTGGTAAAGGCGTTCTGCATCCGTCGGATTTGCACCACGTGAAAACCCTGCACGTGTGCCCTTTTTAGTGTCCGCGGGTAAAGTGAATTGTGAAACAACAAGTAGGCTTCCACCTACCTCTTTTACATTTAGGTTCATTTTTCCAGCTTCATCTTCAAAAACACGATAGGTAGTGACCCGCTCCATGAGCCTTTTCGCTTTTGCTTCATCGTCATCTTTTTCAACACCAAGCAACACGAGTAACCCTTTACCTATTTCCCCTACAACTTGCCCATCAACGCTAACCGAAGATTCACTTACTCTTTGTATCAGTGCTATCACTTAGCGCTTCCTTTATCTGTTGAGATTCATTTTCGACGTTCGATTGTAACATGTGAGATCTGGGTAGCCACTGCTCTTTCTCGCCAAGCGCAGCTGTCACTTCTGCACCAATCAAGACAATGAACCAGCATAAGTAGATCCATATAAACAGAATTGGTATCGCAGCTATTGCACCATAAATAAGTTGATACGAGGGAAACTGGGTAATGTAGTATGCGAACGCTTTTTTACTGACTTCAAACAATAACGTCGCAGCCAAAGATCCTATTAAAGCATGAGAAAAACGCACTTTCTTATTGGGGACTAATAGATATAAACCTGAGAATGCGAGCAGCGCAAGAATGGCAGGTAACCAGCTAATTAATAGGCTAAATGCCCCACTTAATGCATCATGCTCCAGTATTTTTAATGATGTCACGTAAGAGGTACCAACAATACTCGCCCCAACTAAGATAGGCCCCAAAGTGAGTATCATCCAGTACATTGAAAATGAAAATACGGCACGTCGTTTGACTTTCACCCGCCAAATATAATTCAAATTTCTATCTATATTAGAGATGAGCATTAATGCTGCAACGAATAAAAAGCTACTCCCAATGGCGGTCATCTTTGTCGTATTCGATACAAACTCAACCAATGCAGAATATACAGCATCACCGGCAGCAGGGACAAAGTGCTGAATAATAAAGTCTTGGAGTATCTGCCCTGTATTAGCGAAGATTGAGAACGAAGAAAGCACAGAGAGCAAGACCGTCAGTAAAGGTACGATCGAAAGCAACGTTATATAGGTTAAGTAGCCAGCATTAACATTGACACGATCATGTGCCATTCTTTGTGCTAGATAACGAACAAAACAAATAGTCTTCGTAATCGAGTCAATCATGTTTTGTATGGGAAATATATTGTCCCTAATTTTAAGCATCACTCGTAGGCTCCTTGCTAAACGGCGCGTAAGTACTCTCGACATATAGAACTCAATAACGCTTTACGCTCCTTGATAGGCAATAATGGCAATGAGACAATTTGATACCCCATCGACTCATAGAGGGCGTATAGCTTTTTATGAATAGCCAGAGCCTCCTCAAAAGGATATGGGCGAATTTCATCTTGCACATAAGTTTCTAATGTCGGCTCGCAGAATATCACAAGCTGCTGATAGCCGCTGCTGGCTTCTAAAGCAATATGTTGTGGTATCTCTAAATTTCCCCACGAGAGATAGGCACAGATGTCCGGAATAGCCCTATCAAGGAAAGTAAGTGGAGAATCTAATGCGGCATGTTTTTGAGTGAGCATCTCTCGAAAGCATAGCTCGGCAAATCCCGATAAATCAACCCATGGCAAAATGCCATTGGCTATTTGAGATTGTTCGATAATAAGCTGCCTTGGCACTTCAGGGAATACTTGTGTATCTTCACATTCTATAGACTCTAAGAGCGTGGTTTTCCCCGAACCTGGGCCACCTGTAACAATAAAAGGAAGAGTCGTGTTCATTACGTGTCAGTCACACTGTGATAGAAGAATGGTATTGAGTCTACCATTGTTCTTCTAAGAATGAAGAGTTAGAGCGAAGTCAGTCAGGTAAAATTGATTATCGTAAAAACGAAAAAAGCCCACCAAGAAGGTGAGCTTTCAATACGATAAATAAAGACTTATGTTTCTTTGCTTTATTCATTAACCTCTAGTGAGGTTATAATTAGAACCTGGCGATGTCCTACTCTCACATGGGGAAACCCCACACTACCATCGGCGCTACTGCGTTTCACTTCTGAGTTCGGCATGGGATCAGGTGGGTCCGCAACGCTATGGTCGCCAAGTAAATCTTAAGCTATCGTTATACGCTAGCTGTTAACTGGTGCTGATACCCAGACTCGAACTGGGGACCTCACCCTTACCAAGGGTGCGCTCTACCGGGCTGAGCTATATCAGCAATTAGTTTTTTGGACTAAAAGAGCCCGCTTTTTCAAACGGGCTTTTTTATCA
>NZ_JAMKMS010000016.1 GCF_023634655.1 Vibrio methylphosphonaticus
CTAAATTTTTAAAGAACATTTCTAACGTTTTCGTCGCTTAGCGTCTCGTCGTTAGGGGTGCGTATCTTACGCTTCCCGACTGGAGAGTCAAGATGTTTTTTCAAACTTTCTTTTCTACTCCAAACCGACTCGTCTATGTGACTTTCGTCTCACTCCGTGTCGGTGAGGCGGCATTATAGAGATCACTCAACTGATGACAAGTGTTTTCTTCAAATTAATTATTGTTTGCTCAAAATGCCATCAAGATGCTTTTTTCTTGATTAAAATCCAACATTTGAAATACATCACATCAATTAATTGGAAAAATCCCCCTCAACTACGTAATATTCTTATATCTATTTTTTAACGATAGATGTCATTATTCGCAATTAAGAAAAGTAGTATTTAAATATGGATTCTAAAAAATCAGTCTTTCTGGTGATCGCTGTTGCCGTAATAGGGGGAATCATCTTCTCTCAATTTACAGTTTCGCCAGCTCTCGCATTTGTTGTTGGTGTGGTTGCCACTTTTTTCGTCGTAAAGCTTTCAACCTCCACACCTAAGCAAGTATCCGAATCATCGAATTCAACTAAAACTCTCTATGTAGGGAACCTACCGTATAAAGCTAATGAATCTCATGTAAGAGATCTATTTGGTGAACACGGGGAGGTTTTTGCTGTGAGACTAATGAAGGATAAAAGAACCGGTAAACGCAGAGGCTTTGGATTTGTTGTTATGGCTAGTTCTGATGTCGATGCCGCTATCAATGCTATTAACGAGAAAGATTACATGCAGCGTACATTGAAAGTTCGTGTCGCTAACGACCCTAAACACCCTGAAGGGGAAATAGTTGAATAGGTGTAAAACCTAACAATTGTACTGCGTTATTTAGTGCCGCCTCCTCTACGGGGGGCGCACTACAAAAAATACTCAATGCCCCTTCTTCTGCATCTTGCCCGACTTCTCCTAAAAGGCTCGCGACCCTTCTTGCGATGGCTTCACCAGAATCTATCAATTCAACCTTATCACCGAGTGCATAACCGATCTCTTCTCTTAATAGAGGAAAGTGAGTACACCCTAAGACTGCAACATCAATATTGTTATTGAGCGATGAAAGGATCTCCCCTATCTCACTTTGGTCTACCGCACGACCTCTCAGTTTATCCTCAGCTAGCTCAACTAAGCGAGTTGAGCCAATGAGCTTAACTTCTTTATCCGTTGAGAAATCACGAATCAGATCTTGCGTATACTGTCTCGTAATAGTGGCAGGAGTCGCAATCAGTGCTACTGCTGTCTTCGAAAGAATTGAGGCTGGCTTTATTGCAGGTACAACACCAACCACAGGGATGGCTGTCTGCTGACGCAAATGAGGTAACACAATCGTACTCGCCGTATTGCAAGCAATAACAATAATATCAATCCTTGTCACCGACACCATTTGCTTCACTAACGCGCAAGTTCTGGTCACTAAGACGTCTTGAGCCAATTCACCATAAGGGTACGCTTCATTATCGAACAAATAGATATAGTTTTCGTTAGGCAATCGAGCATAGATCTCTTTAAAAACTGAGAGTCCACCGACACCAGAGTCAAAGATGAGAACGTTTTTCTTGGTTACTTGATTCGACATAACAACAAAACTTTAGCGATATTGCCGCTAATCATACTGAGAAGCATGGTTAGCGTAAACCAGGTTAATGTTAATCTGACACGATGCGGTAGCGCAGATGACTAAATCGCTCTGCGGTTTCAATACTGCAATGCT
Organism: Vibrio methylphosphonaticus; assembly: GCF_023634655.1. Taxonomy (GTDB): domain Bacteria; phylum Pseudomonadota; class Gammaproteobacteria; order Enterobacterales; family Vibrionaceae; genus Vibrio; species Vibrio methylphosphonaticus. Next base: position 1,745 of record NZ_JAMKMS010000016.1, read on the forward strand.
CTAATTGAAGTGATGACGAAAAGTATTGAGAGTTCATCACCAGGGTATGAAACTCCCCATCTTCACCACAAGGGTCAACATGCTTAGGTAGATTATCAATTAATTCTTGAGTATAAACCTGTCCACATGTGGACTCTGGTAGCACGTTGCGATCCACCGTCACCATTACTGTTTCAATACCACGTTGGAGTATTTCTTTTGCTAGGCTATAGCTGTTCTCCCCTAGTAACGGAAAGACAGCCTCATAACCTGCAGGCTCCACGTAACTTTTACGGTAATCAACAATGCCGTTGCAAAACATATCGCCAAACGCTATTCCATCAATCGACATTCCTGACGCCTGTATCCCCTGAATAACTGTAGACTGATAAATCTCATTGCTAGGAAAGATAGCTGGTAACTCTATTGTGATGAGTGGTAAGCCTAATCGGTTAGCTTGCATCTCAACAACAGATAACGGCGTCACTTGAAAAGGGACTTCACCGTTTACGTGCGTCGTGTACAAACCTACTACATGGTAATCGTCAGATTCCATTAACCTTTCTAAGGCTAGCGTAGAATCTTTTCCTGATGACCAACTGATAATAATGTTTTTCATAATTTACAAAAAAGCCGCCATTATTGACGGCTGCTTCTCCTAAAACTCATACATAGCATTGACATAGTAGTTACGCTCAGGCGTTTTATAGCCTTTAACCATCTCATACTCTTCGTTAAGCAGGTTACCCACTTTAGCGCCTATGCTAACCCCATTACTAAAGAAATATGTCCCGGCTATATCCACTAGAGAATATGGGTCTAGTTCTTTAGTGTTGGTCAAATCATCATAACGCTTTCCTTGATAAAGGTAGCTTAAATCAAACTGCCAAGCCTCTAGACTATACGATGCATTCCATTTGCCGCTATGGCGTGCTCGCCTAGCTAAAAAGTTTCCCGTCGTTTCATCCTTTGCGTCTAAATAGTCATATGACACTTCGTGAGAAATAACCCCAGTACTAAATCTAGTGAGAATTTCAACGCCTTCGATTTTCGCTTTATTAATGTTCACATTCGTAGAACCATTACTTGCAATCATCTTATCCACGTTACTTTGATACGCCGCAAGACGAAAATCCAAATGAGAAAAATCCCCTTCCAACGCGATTTCTGATGTGGCAGATTCCTCAGGTACTAGATTTGGGTTTCCTTCATAACAACCCCAAGAGCCACACTCTTTAGGCCAATATAATTCATTAAACGTTGGCGCTTTGAAGGCTGTTCCGTGCATCGCAACAACCTTCAATTGCTCAGTAACACTAACGCCTCCACCAAGCTGATAAGTTGTGTAGTTACCATAGGCACTATTATCATCGTGTCTAACATTACCTTCGAACGTAACGATTCCTTGCTGGTAAAGTGCTCCGGCAAATACAGCACCATTGTCACGACTGTCCTTTGTCATCAGCTTAGTCGTATTGTCGATATTATCCTTATACCAATCCACACCACCAATTACATTTAGTTGTTCTGTAACTTTTAGATTGTTATTCCAATTTATCGCAACTCGATTTGTTGATATCGTCCCCTCAGGCTGGCCTTGTCCATAAGATTTAGCCTTATCTTGATTTGTGGACAACGATAACTCCGAATCAAAGCCTTCACGACTATATTCGCTAGCGACACTCAAGCTATACAGGTCACTATCGGACTTATCAACGCCTGTCCACGGATTATCAAACTCCGTATAGTGCTTTTGATAATAGCCATTGGCTTTAAGTAGCCACGCATCGTTAAGTCTTTTCCCCATATCAAGAACAAGATATTGGCTTTCATAGCCGTCGTCATCAGCATCTATCGGGTTGGTGCTTGTTGGCTGTATATTGTAACCTTCACTTGTTTGATGCGTTGCTGTTAAGTTCAACCACCCAGAATGAACGTCTCCTAATGATAGAGTGGCACCAATATTGTAACTACCAAAGCTACCCACCCCTGCCTTAACTCGGCTAGGAGCGTTGTTCTGACTAGTGGTAATAATATTTACCACTCCACTTACCGCATCAGATCCATAAACGGCAGCGCGAGCTCCACGAATAACTTCAATTCGCTGAACACCATCTAATGGCATTGCCGAAATATTCGCAGAGCCGGTCGTAGCACTACCCAGTCTCACACCATTAATCAGTACTAAGGTGTTCTTCGTCGAACGACCACGTATATACAGCTCCGCACTCTGCCCGACACCACCTTGATTAGCGATTTGAACACCTGGTAAGCGCCTCAACACCTCTGATAGTGACTTAGCTTGGATCGCGTCAATTTGAGTTCTGTCAATAATTTCAATTGGTGCTAAAACGTTAGTGAGTTTCTGCTCAACACGGTTTGCAGTAACTACCATGGTTTCTTGGGTTGGTTTTTCTTGCTCTTGCGCCAGTGAAAAAGAAGCATAAGAAGAGAGCGATGCAGCCACTGCTATCGCCAAAAAAGATTGGTTCATTGTTATATTGCCCTAATCGCGTAAGTCCTTCCAAGTCGCTCATGTTTTAGTGTTGTAAGCAACTTGGCTGCTGGCAGGTATTCGGACTTAAGAGCACAAGGAACATCATGTTCCTAAATCTACTAACTCGACTTCCCGTACTCAATACAGTGTCTTAATGAGTGTTCGTTCTCTTTTACCGCTGCGCGTCAGTTCTGGATTTACACCAGATTCCCTTTTCAGTGAGATTCCTTTGTCATTCTCACACCAGCTAAGCGGCATGGTATTAACAACATGATAATTTGTCCATAACAGATTGAACTAAGCTATAGATATACAGCCCTAATAATAGACATTTCTGGGAAAAACTGGACAACGACGGGAGATTGAATAAAATCTGCCCTCCTTTACAAAACTCATTACGACGATAGGCAACCATAATGGCAAACCTCGACTTCACACCAGAAGGCTACCAAATTCAGCTCGACGAAAAATCTCAACGACTGATCGACATGATGGCGCCTTATTCTGCTCCTGAACTCGAAGTCTTTACTTCTCCTGAGAAGCACTATCGCATGCGTGCCGAGTTCCGTGTTTGGCACGAGGGTGAGGACATGTACTACGTCATGTTCAACCAAGAAACGCGCGAAAAGTATCGTGTTGATCAATTCCCCGCTGCGAGCCGCCTCATCAATGATTTGATGCCACTTCTTATCGATGCGATGAAAGGTAATGAGGTTTTACGTAAGAAGCTATTCCAAGTCGATTTTCTTTCTACGCTTAGCGGTGAGGTTTTAGTTTCTCTGCTTTATCATCGTCAACTGGATGACGCTTGGAAAGTTGAAGCTCAAGCGCTAAAGCAAAGATTGAATGACGAAGGCTTTAAACTCAATCTAATTGGTCGTGCCCGAAAAATGAAAATCGTACTAGACCAAGACTACGTGATGGAAACTTTGCATGTAAATAGTCAGCCATACCACTACCAACAAGTTGAAAACAGCTTTACACAGCCAAATGGTCCTGTGGCGCAAAAAATGCTGGAATGGGCTGTGGATTGTACACAAGAGAGCAAAGGTGATCTGCTTGAGCTTTACTGTGGAAATGGTAACTTTTCTCTTGCTTTGGCACAAAACTTCGAACGCGTTCTTGCCACTGAACTTGCCAAGCCTTCTGTAGATTCAGCACAATTCAACATTGCAGCAAACCACATCGACAATGTGCAAATTATTCGAATGTCAGCAGAAGACTTTACTGAAGCCATGGAAGGAAAACGTGAATTCCGCCGCCTAAAGCAACAGAATGTCGATTTAAAAAGCTATAACTGCAATACCATTTTTGTCGATCCACCACGCTCTGGAATGGATGTAGATACATGTAAAATGGTGCAAGGTTACGAACGCATCCTCTACATTTCGTGTAACCCTGAAACCTTAAAGGACAATCTGGATATCCTTGGTGAAACACACACCATTACTCGATTCGCGCTATTTGATCAATTTCCCTTCACTCATCATATTGAAGCGGGTGTTATGTTAGAGCGTAAGGTTAACTAATACCTTTACGCTGTTAGAAGCAAAGCACCTTCAGAAATAAAAAAAACGAGCCATCAGGCTCGTTTTTTCATTTCTACATTCAACTTAGGCTTCTTTCATGATGTAGCCTAATTTCTTGCCAATCCAGAAAAGCAGCACCAACACGACAATAATCGCGAAGAAGTTACCACCCGCATCCGGATACTGCGCTTTAGTAAACGCGGAATGCCCAAATGCCCCAACAAAAAATGCCGCTAGGCCAACCATAGGGAAATCTTCAGGGATCGGGTTTTTTAGGTACTCTTGATAAAGAGCCTGCAGTGATAGCACAAGTGCAATCAAAGGAAAAATAGAGAAAGTCATGTCGCTAATCGTCAACCAAGACAACATAGCATTACCACACATACCAGCAATCAGTGCTAGTACCAGTGTTTTTTTACCGCTGTTACTGCTTTCAGAGGAAATTTCTTTAGACATCAGTTCGACCCTTCTTTTAGACGGTTTCGTTCACGTTCTTTACGGTACCAGTGTGCGCCCTTGGCCACGATTCTTAATTGGACAATCAACCTTTCAGCGAGTTCATATCTTTCCGCTTTACTCAAATCAAGCGCTTCAGCACCTGAACTGAATACTAGAATGACCGACGCCTCTGCTTGAGCAAATGCTTCATCACGATCCATACCAGTGCTAACCAAATACTCGGTCAGCTCAGCAGAAAAGTGCTGAATTTCTCTTGCTACCGCAGCGCGAAATTCAAACGATGTGCCCGAACGTTCTCTCAACAATAGTCGAAAAACGTTTGGACTACTCGCAATAAATTCCATAAAAGTCTCGACCGAAGTGCGAATCACACTGCCTTCTTTGACAATACGTTGGCGCGCTTGTCGCATTAACTGCCTAAGCAGTAAGCCCCCTTCGTCTACCATGGTGAGACCCAGTTCATCCATGTCTTTAAAGTGACGATAAAAAGAAGTCGGAGCAATGCCCGCTTCTCGCGCCACTTCGCGCAAGCTCAAATTAGAAAAACTACGATCAGCACTTAACTGGCTAAACGCAGCATCAATCAATGAACGACGCGTTTTTTCTTTTTGTTGTGCACGGATTCCCATTGATTTCATACTTAACCTAGGTGTACTTGTTGTTTACCGTCCATGACGGCAATCGAGGGAGAGCCAGTAATATAGCGCGAATAGTGACTTTGTATAAGTGTCGCGAAAAGGATTTTTACTAAAACCTTTTACAACTCTCACTTCACTTTGTAACCAATCACAACACGTCAAAGTGATAGCGCGATTTCTCTAAATCCCTACTGCGCTGTAATTTCAGTGCAAAGTCCGTGATCGTTCACACTGTATAGCCTCAGATTCGTTTACCTACGTTAATAATCCGTTAGAATCTCGATAACATAAATTTACGCAATGTTAATCAGCAATAACGTTAGTTAACCGAAATTAACGATATGCCCTCCCTTTCTCCACTGGCGCTTCAAAGCCAATACAGGGTATTGCTTAGTATTACCGCGAAACGAGGATTATTTAATGAGTCGCTCCAAACACTTTGATGCAATCGTTATTGGTAGTGGCCCTGGTGGCGAAGGTGCTGCTATGGGCTTAACCAAGGCAGGTCTAAATGTCGCGATCATAGAAAAAGAAGCCAGTGTCGGAGGCGGATGTACACACTGGGGTACCATTCCATCTAAAGCTCTACGCCACGCCGTAAGCCGAATTATTGAGTTCAACAGTAACCCACTATTTTGCAAAAACAACACCAGCTTGCATTCGACTTTTTCCAATATCCTCGGGCATGCTAAATCGGTTATCGATAAGCAAACTCGCTTGCGCCAAGGCTTCTATGACCGCAATGAGTGTACGCTTCTTTTTGGCACCGCCCGTTTTACTGATGCAAATACGCTAGAGGTCACCAAGCAAGACGGTACTGTGGATACGTATTCTGCGGATAAATTTGTTATTGCTACAGGCTCGCGCCCTTACCGCCCTGACGATGTTGATTTTGATCACTCACGTATCTATGACAGCGATTCCATTTTGTCTCTAGAGCACGACCCGCGTCATATCATCATTTACGGTGCCGGGGTCATTGGCTGTGAGTACGCTTCCGTTTTTCGTGGGCTTGGCGTAAAAACCGACCTCATCAACACCCGAGATCGATTACTCGCCTTCCTTGATAACGAAATGTCCGACTCATTGTCCTATCACTTTTGGAACAGCGGTATGATGATTCGGAATGACGAGACCTACGCGAAAATTGAAGGCACGGAAGATGGCGTTGTTGTTCATCTCAATTCGGGCAAAAAAATGCGAGCCGACTGTATTCTCTTCGCCAATGGTCGCACCGGTAACACTGATGCACTCAACCTCTCCTCTGTTGGTCTAACACCTGATTCTAGAGGCCAGCTAAAAGTAGATGGTAATTATCAAACAGAAATCGACAACATCTATGCGGTGGGTGATGTTATTGGCTACCCGAGTTTAGCGAGCGCCGCTTATGACCAAGGTCGATTTGTCGCCCAAGCTATCACACAAGGCGAAGCTGAAGGCACACTGATTGAAGATATTCCAACGGGTATTTATACCATTCCTGAAATCAGTTCTGTCGGGAAGACAGAGCAAGAACTGACAGAAGCAAAAGTACCTTATGAAGTAGGACGATCGTCTTTTAAGCATCTGGCGAGGGCGCAAATTGCCGGCAAAGATGTGGGTAGTCTTAAGATTCTATTTCATCGAGAAACAAAAGAAATCTTGGGGATACACTGCTTTGGCGAGCGAGCCGCTGAAATCATTCATATCGGTCAAGCGATTATGGAGCAAAAAGGGGAAGCCAATACCATTGAGTACTTTGTTAATACCACATTTAACTACCCTACAATGGCAGAAGCTTATCGAGTCGCCGCATTAAATGGACTCAATCGCTTGTTTTGAGCGCCTACTTAAGCGCCGACTTAGACGTTTAACATCTTTGCTCATAAAAACAGGACGATATTGAGTTCGTCCTGTTTTTTATATCCAAAATGTACTCGCTCATTTATTCCAAGCTTTACGCTGCCAAGAACGCCCCCTTACGCCACTGCTGGATAAAGATAACCGCAAGCCCAACTCCGCGCATTAACATAAAGCTGATCATGGCAAACCATAACGCATGATTACCCCACTCCGCCGACAGAGTGAAGATAAGAAAGAAGCAACACGTCGCAATAAACATGCTATTTCTCATCTCTTTGCCCTTGGTGGCACCAATAAAAATACCATCAAACAAAAAGCACCACATAGATATTAAAGGCATCGCTATCAACCAAGGTAAGTAATGTTGCGCTTGCTGCTGCACCGTTTCTATCGTCGTAATTAAAGCAACCAATGATGTTCCAGCTACAGCAAAAAGTACGGTTAGGGCAACACAAATAATGAAACTCCAGAAAAATGTTCCAACTAAGGATTCCACTAGCTCCGCTTTACTTTTCGACCCCATCGCCTTCCCTACCATGGCTTCCATCGCGTAAGCGAAACCATCCATTCCATAGGAGATAATCATCAAAAAGCTCATCAATACCGCATTGGCGGCAACAATATCATCACCAAAGGCGGCACCTTGAAAGGTCATAAAGCTGAATGTGGCTTGCAAACATAACGAACGAAGAAAAATGTCTCGGTTGAGTCGAACAAAACGAGCAAGATCTTGGGTCGCTTCGGAATAAAGAGCAGAGAGTCTAGGTAAATGTCGAGCTTTCCATGTTTTGGCAACACACAGTAAACCGAAGAGGCATCCACTATAATCAGCGATGACTGAAGCAAATGCCGCGCCTTCAACCTGCCATTTGAACCCCATAACAAACACAACGTCGAGTACAATGTTGATAACATTGGTGATCAGCACCATCCACATCGGAGCTTTCGCATTTTGGGTACCGAGTAACCAACCCAATAATACAAAATTCATTAACGCCGCCGGCGCACTCCAAGCTCGAATCGCAAAATACTGCGCCCCATAGTATTTCACTTGATCGCTGGCACTACTCAGTGAAAACACCACGTCTGACAACCAAGAGTGAAACACCAAGAAAAGAACAGCAAAACCTAATGCCATCAAACTGCCTTGCAAGAACACTAAAGCGAGTTGGCGCTTATCCTTTGCTCCAAAGGCCTGAGCGGTGAGCCCAGTTGTCGACATTCTTAAAAAACCAAGCAACCAAAATGTCACACTGATCATGGTGCTACCTAACGCAACACCGCCTAAGTACCACGCATGTTCGAGATGCCCAATAACGGCGGCGTCGACAAGGCCAAGCAACGGCACTGTAATATTGGAAAGAACCATAGGGATAGCAAGCAACAATACCCTACGATGTAAGGACATATTAAGTAGCAGCGAAAACGGATTTGATAGCACGCCAACCTCGATACATCACCATGGCAACCATGGCAAACAGCACAACGAAAAGGTCATGGTATCGCTAATCCTAATAGGTAAACAGTATGAAGAGGTTATTACGTGTTGAAGGTGCTGAATTACCAATGAATATTGATGACATTTGGCGTCAGTCTATTCTTGTAGACAGGTAATTTAGCAAGAACTCGTTGCCAGCGACTCCAGCGTTGGCAATGCTGATCTATTGGGGAGATCAGAGTAGCTCGATGAATCCATGGCAGCCAATTCAGCAAAGACTGAGTCGCTCTTTTAAAACCGTGCTGATACTCTTCACAACCCATTCTCTGGCCCAAACGGTTTTGACTCAGGTCACCCGCTAAAACAACGCACGCTTGAGCGTGTTGAAAATGACAACCAATAGACTGAACAAAATGTGCCACTCTGTTCTCTCGTCGATCCAAAAGCGCTTGCTCACACACGACTAAAACGGGCTGCGCCTGATCGCTCGGCAACTCGTGAAGCCATGCCATGTCGTCGATCGAGCCGCACATCAGCTGATAGCGCTCACTGCGATGAAATAACCGCTGACGCCACACTAAATGTTCGTTGGTATCCACTTCAATCCAGCGGCAACGCCCATTATCTAAACGATAGAAACGCGTATCTAAACCTGCCCCAACGTTAATGACCAAGCCATTAGGGTTAGACTCTAAGAAACGTCTTACTTGCAGGTCACAAATCTGTGTCACTGTTGCATGCAGCAACTGCCTTTGATCAACGTTTCCCGATAAACAATCAGAGGCGAGGTGACATCGACGACATGCATACGCCGCGATAGGGTCATAGACAAGCCCATCGTCCAACAAGCTCTCTCGACTTCTAAACCATAGCGGCTTAAGTAACTTCGAAGGTACATTTAGCGTTTTTGTGGTTGGTTGCTTGTGAGTTGTCATTTACACACCCCTTACAGAGTGGGAATGATAATCGATCTCAAGTATGGTCGCAAGTTAAATGATACTAGCTCTCATTTAACTTTGTGGAAGTGTAAAAAAAGCGACAGGATAACCTGTCGCTTTCTATCGCCAGTTGGCGAAATTGATCGGCATTATTCATGCCTCACAAATATCCATTTGTTATTCGTGCTTCCACTGCTAATTCTTATTTGTCATCATCCTGATGCGTTTTCATGTTCCCTAGCAAACCCATCTGCGAGAGTTCTTCCTAAACCCTGTCCCTTAAGTTTCTCAGCCTTGAGAAAGGTCACCATCCTTGTAAACCTGAACTCCAAGTTCAAGTTTTCCATTTATTCTTCTCAGCTTCCTAGCCAAGCATCCTTGGTTGTCATCCTGACACCAAATCCATCTCGCGACCCCCTGTCGACCCGGACTAATTTACCTGAGTAAAATGCAAAAACAACCGCTTGAAAATAATTATGAGTCGTCATTTCCCTACAACAGCCCAAAGCCTTACTATTCAATAAATTACGTCCAACACACTAGTCATCAACGATAGCAAGTATGGCAAATATCGCACACTGCTCTCAGAAAAGTTTCATCCATAACTCGCGCTTCTCAATAGTAATATGTGCGTGATGCCCAGAAATAACAAAGCCCTTCAAATGAAGGGCTTTGTTCGCTCGGATACGGGAAAAAAGAAACAGACGTTGGGCTCACGTATTCTAAACAGTGTCGGGCAATATTTTAGTGCAAACCACCAACATATTTCGACAATGTTGCAATATCTTCGTCGTTCAATTTCTTCGCGATATCACGCATCATGGCGTTCATATCGTTATTTCTATCGCCACTGCGGAATTTTTCCAGCTGGGCTTGAATGTATTCAGCATGCTGACCTGATATTTTAGGAAAACCGGATAACTCCGTGCCATTGCCTCGCGGCCCATGACAGGCGATACATGCTGTAATACCACGCTCAGCATCACCGGCGGTATAAAGGGTCTTACCTTGTTCAACGACATTTTCTGGTGTGCTGTTCGCTGAAATTGGCATTGACGCATAGTAGGCGGCCAAGTCAGCCATATCTTCTTCAGATAGTGGCATTGCCATACCACCCATGACGGGATCGTAACGACCTTGTTTACCGGCACTCGTCATGCCAAGTTTTAGGTCTTTCAATTGTTTTTCGATGTATTTTGCGTGCTGACCAGCAATTTTAGGGTATATCGTCAACTGACTGTTACCATCAGTACCATGACAAGCAACACAAGTTAGGGATTTTGCTTTACCAGCTTCAATATTGCCTTCAGCCCATACTGAACAGCTGGCTACAAGACTCAAGATTAGCGCTAATTTTTTCATGACATTCCATTATAATTATCAAGCTTCCAGTACCACTTTCCATCAGAGTTACACGTTTATTATTCGTTTGACGAGCAAAATAAGGTAACTCGGGCAATTAACACCGTTCATGGTACAATGTGTGGCCATATGCCGAGCACGGTTATTTTACACAATTTCACAAAAAAGTAATCAATCGACTACACAAAGTCGAGATGGAGTTAACAGTGAGCGTAAAAATTCATTATCAAAACACGCATTTTATAACAAGTGCGCCCGATATCCGTCACTTACCAGAAGATGAAGGTATCGAAATTGCGTTTGCAGGACGCTCCAACGCAGGTAAATCGAGTTCATTGAACCGACTCACCAACCAAAGAAGTTTAGCTAAAACCAGTAAAACACCTGGTCGAACTCAGTTGATCAACTTGTTCAAAGTGGATGAAGGCTGCCACATCGTCGATCTACCTGGATATGGTTTCGCTCAGGTTCCATTGGAACTGAAGAAAAAATGGCAACGTTCGCTCGGTGAGTACTTACAAAAACGCAAGTCCTTGAAAGGACTAGTGGTCCTCATGGATATTCGCCATCCAATGAAAGATCTTGATCAGCAGCTCATTGTTTGGGCCGTAGAATCCGATATCCCGGTACAAGTTTTGTTAACGAAAGCTGACAAACTGAAAAGTGGCGCTCGTAACGCTCAGATTCTGAAAATTCGCGAACAAGCAGAAGCGACATTTGATGGTGATGTACAAGTAGATGCGTTCTCATCATTAAAAGGGATGGGGGTGGAACAGCTTCGTCGTAAACTCGATACGTGGTTTGCTCCTGCATTTGAACATTTAGCAAAAGCTGAAGCGCAAGATGAAGACGCGATCCAAAAGCCATCTGAATCTGAATAACTCGTTGTAGTTTTTCAACGATAGAAACAAAACGCCCCGCCGTCCTGGCAGGGCAATGGGAGAGAGAAGATTTAGTTATTGTTTGATGTAAGAATTCATCAAGATAACTATTTTTTCAATTCAATGGTCTGTAAAATGTGACCTCTTCGACTCTCCCAATCTTTACTCCCTCGTAAGTTACGCAAAGAAAAGCCTCTTTCATTCTATATTTTTCAATACCTTAAGTTAACATCCCCAAAAAACGCCACTGACTTGATTTCAGCCTGAAATTATCATTAGTGTGATGGTGATTAAATTACAAAACGATAGGTAATAAAGACACATGAAATGTCAGAAATAATGAGAAAAGAAAGAAAAGCAGGGGTGAATTGATTTTTCTTTCGCACAAGAAAAAACGCCCCAGTCAAATACTGACTGGGGCGGCTGAATCAGCCTAATCCAATAACGTGAAACAAAAGGTCTGAAAGATAGAACATCTTACCTCTGTACCCTACACAACCAATGTACAACAACTGATCTAAAAATGAAACAGATTTTGTAATTTTTTTTCACCCTATTTTTATTAACCAACGAAATGAATCAAAAGGAATTCGCTTTATTATTGATACAAAAAAGCCAGTGTTTGTGCACTGGCTCATGATTTTCATACGATAATGGTCAATAAGTGTCTAGTGAGCTTGATCCCAGTTGTCACCGTGGCCAGAATCCGCCACTAACGGCACAGCGAGATCTGCTGCAGATTCCATCAAATCTTGTATTTTACTTTCAATTTCGCCTAAGAATGACGATTCTACTTCAAATACCAATTCATCGTGAACCTGCATTAGAATACGAACCTTTCCATCGCCTTCATTTTCAACCCACTCATCGACAAGTAGCATCGCTTTCTTAATGATATCAGCCGCCGTACCTTGCATTGGCGCATTTATCGCCGCACGCTCTGCTGCTTTACGACGCATAGCATTTCGAGACTTAATTTCAGGTAAGTGCAGACGACGACCAAAAATCGTTTCCACATAGCCATTTTCAGACGCGGCAGAGCGAGTATCTTCCATGTACTGCATCACTCCAGGATAGCGCTCAAAATAAGTATCCATATACTCTTGAGCTTCACGACGTGGAATGCCTAATTGCTTCGACAAACCAAACGCACTCATGCCATAAATCAATCCAAAGTTGATCGCTTTCGCTCGGCGACGTTGCTCTGTCGACACGTGCTCAATATCAACCCCAAGAATTTCAGCCGCAGTAGCCGCATGAATATCTTTACCCAATTTAAAAGCTTCCAGAAGTGCTGGGTCGCCAGATAAGTGCGCCATAATTCTCAACTCAATTTGAGAGTAATCGACCGCCAAGATTTTCCACCCGTGTGGCGCAACAAACGCCTGACGAATACGACGCCCTTCTTCATTCCTGATTGGGATGTTTTGCAAGTTAGGATCGGTCGACGACAGACGGCCTGTCGCCGTCACCGCCTGATGATACGATGTATGGACTCGACCCGTTTCTGGGTTAATCATCTTCGGCAGTTTGTCAGTATAAGTGGACTTCAATTTTGCTAAGCCACGATACTCTAAAATCAGTTTTGGTAGAGGGTAGTCCAACGCTAACTCTTGCAACACCTCTTCATTAGTAGAGGGAGCACCTGATGGCGTTTTCTTGATCACTGGCAGGGCCATTTTCTCAAATAGGATCGCCTGTAATTGCTTCGGCGAACTAAGATTAAACTCTTGACCGGCGACGTCGTAAGCCTGCTGTTCAAGCTCATCCAGTCTCACGGCTAACTCTTGAGATTGTGCCCCCAATAACATGTCATCAATGAGTACTCCGGTTCTCTCAATGCGTGACAATACAGGAACCAGTGGCACTTCTATCTCTTGATAGATCCGCTTAAGATCTTCATTTTTCTCAATTTCACCATTTAAACGCTGATGAAGTCTTAGCGTTACATCCGCATCTTCAGCGGCATAAGGTGAAGCTTCATCTAATTCGATCTGGTTGAAGGTCAGTTGGGACTTCCCTTTACCTGCAATTTGCTCGAAAGAAATACAACTATGCTGTAGAAATCTCAGAGCCAAGCTATCCATGTCATGTTTGCCACCCACACTGTTGTAAACATAAGACGCTAACATGGTGTCAAATTGAATGCCCTTGAGCTCAATATCATAGCGAGCTAATACACTGGCATCATATTTTAAGTTCTGACCAACCTTCTTTAGGTTCTCGTCTTCAAGTAAAGGTTTAAGCTGCGCAAGTACCCAATCCCGATCAAGCTGCTCAGGCGCCCCCATATAGTCGTGCGCCACAGGAAGATAAGCAGCAACGCCTTCTTCAGTAGCAAATGACAATCCAATAAGGTTCGCCACCATATAATTAAGGCTATCGGTTTCTGTATCTAAGGCAAACACCGAGCTCGACTTTATTTTTTCAAGCCAAGCCGTAAACTGCGCTTCGGTCAAAATCGTCTCATATGCGCTGCGATCAATCGTGACCGCAGACAGATCCATGTCCGAATCCGCACCTTTAGGAGAAGAGGAAGAACCTGATGCCGAGCGAGAGTCAGCAACCACCTCACCCGTCCCACCCTCTAACAATTCATTCAACCAAGATTTAAAGGTCAACTGAGCAAATAAGGTGGTCAACTCGTCTGTATTTGGTGTCTGCTTCAATAACTCTTCTGGCTTGTAATCAAGCTCAACATCAAGTTTTATCGTAGCAAGCTCATAAGACAGCGTCGCGTTATCTTTATTTTCTACCAGCTTTTTAGCCATCGTTTTCGACCCACGAAAACCGAGCGCGGCGATATCATCAAGACGTTCATAAATACTTTGAATACTGCCGATACCTTGTAATAAAGCGGTAGCCGTCTTATCCCCAACGCCTGGTACGCCAGGAATGTTATCGACTTTGTCGCCCATTAGGGCAAGATAATCAATAATCAACTCAGGTGGGATACCAAACTTCTCGACAACACCTTCAACATCCATAACAGTATTTGTCATCGTGTTAATAAGGGTCACATTTTCATCAACCAACTGAGCCATATCTTTATCACCAGTACTGATCAGTACCGGCATACCGACTTGAGAAGCTTGGTGAGCTAATGTTCCAATCACGTCATCCGCTTCCACGCCAGGTACACAAATGAGTGGTAACCCCATTGCTCGAATAACATTATGCAGTGGCTCTATTTGACAGCGAAGATCATCAGGCATTGGAGGACGATTCGCTTTGTATTCAGGATACATATCGTCGCGAAATGTTTTGCCTTTCGCGTCAAACACAACCGCAATACGATCAGAGGCGAACTGTCGCATCATGCTTCTTAGCATATTCACAACACCATAAACCGCATTGGTGGGGATCTCACCGTTACTCATCGTTTCAGGGTAAGCGTGGAATGCGCGATAAAGATAAGAAGAGCCATCGATAAGAATCAGCGGGTTGTCTGGTATATGAGCCATGTCTAGTCATCCAAAATTAGGGGATTTAACCTAAGGATGCCACGTCTGTTTACACTATGCTACGACCTTTCACTGGTTAGATACACAGCGATCACCTTTTACGAGTATAATCTCACGGCCAGCCTGTGGATAAGTCTGTTTATAGTGTTGTTAACACTTGAGAATAACTTGACTGACCACTAAAAAAATCACATATAAAGCACTGTTTTAAAAGGAATATAATACAGATCAACCACAGCACACATGATCCTTGATAGATCACGTCGTGTGGAAAACCATTTTGGCGAGAAATCTCGTAGCATAGAAGAATGTGCTGAGAAGCCGTGTTGATAGAACGAACAGATTTTAGATAGAAAAAAAGCGACATCATAGATGTCGCCTAGCAAAATAGAGGGATGAGCATCTCAAACAGAGAACATCTACCCTACCAAAAGCTATAAATACACTGGAAGCAATGTGAGCAATGTCGTGTCAAAAACGAATCCATTCCGCTGATAACCTCTATCGCAAAAGCACTGCTTAAAAGATAGGCTTATCTGGAATGTTTCCCCTTAAGACGAGGCTAATAATAATCATTCTCATTTGAATCGTCAACAACTAATTGCGAATTATTATCATTTAATTACTTATGCTTTTATTGCCACTCACTAGCGTTTTGATAAACATGATCCGTGACTCTACCAAAGGGACCCTGTGTTCATACCCCTCGATCAAATAATCATTTTTGATCAGCAATCTCAACATTGACGGAAACTGATTGCGAGATTTTACGGTAATCATTTGATAAGCGTGCTGACTCACCCAATTTTCTTGCCACTCTAGTAACGCCTGAGCAACACCAAGTCGGCGGGCATGTCGGGTCACACCACCGAACCAACTATAAAAGGTCAGGCCATCAATTTCATAACCTATTTTAAATCCAAGCAGCTCGCCATTGCTTTCAGCCACCAAAACGAGGCTGCGCTTATCATTTAAACGAGATGCTAAACTCTCTTCAGTTTCCTTTTGCGAAAATTCATCAATGGTCGCGACAATATCAGCGACTTCTTTCAAGCTCCCTTCACGAATCAACATCTTTTCATCTCCAACAAAAAAGGTCGGCAAATGCCGACCTTTATAACAATCAACAACCACGACTTAACGAAGGTGTTTTTGTGCCTCGCCATTTTCTTCAGCAAGCCATTCCGCTACATCTTTAGCGAAATAGGTGAGAATACCATCCGCCCCAGCTCGCTTAAAACAAACCAGTGATTCGAGCACCGTCTCACGCTCTTTAAGCCAACCATTTTGAATCGCGGCTTTATGCATCGCATACTCACCCGACACTTGGTACGCAAAAGTCGGTACTTGAAGCTCTGATTTCACTCGACGTACTACATCTAAATACGGCATTCCTGGCTTCACCATCACCATATCTGCGCCTTCATTAATGTCCATTGCTACTTCGTGCAAGGCTTCATCACTATTAGCAGGATCCATCTGGTAATTTTTCTTATTACCGCCTTTCAGGTTTGATGCTGAACCGACTGCATCGCGAAATGGCCCGTAATAGTTCGACGCATATTTTGCTGAGTACGCCATGATTTGAGTATGAATGTAACCGGCGTCTTCTAGTGCTTCACGAATTCTACCGATACGTCCATCCATCATATCAGACGGTGCAACCACATCCGCCCCAGCTTCAGCGTGCGACAGAGCCTGCTTGATCAATACTTCAGTGGTTTCATCATTTTGCACATAACCATTGTCATCGATAATGCCATCTTGACCATGGGTGGTAAACGGGTCTAAAGCGACATCGGTAATGACCCCCATATCTGGCACATTTTGCTTCAGTAGCTTCACAGCGCGTTGGACAAGCCCTTCAGAATTATAGGCTTCAACCGCACAGATACTTTTGGCATCCTGGTTAACCACTGGGAATAGCGCGATTGCAGGCACACCCAACTTTGCTAAGTACTCAGCTTCTTCCAGCATCAAATCAATAGACAGGCGTTCAACACCTGGCATCGACTCCACCGATTCACGACGATTTTTACCCATCAAAATAAACATTGGGTAAATCAAATCATCCACAGAAATCTGGTTTTCCGCCATCAAGCGACGGCTAAAATCGTGTTTACGCAAACGGCGCATACGTCTTGCTGGAAATTGACCTTGAATCGATACAGACACTTCGTGCTCCTTGTCTGGAAAATGCGAAAACCAAGCATAGCATTCTCAATGCTGCATGCTAGTAGTAATACTGGAAAATGCCGATCCACATTTAATTGCATAGGAACGTCTGTAGTATCGGTTGATATTACGACAGTGATTTTCGCCGCGAGAACTTGTGTATATACTTACCCAATCATTTAGACAGTAAAGTAATCCTATGATCGACACCCATGCCCACATATACGCCGAAGAGTTTGATGCAGATCGCGATGATGTTGTCCAACGTGCTCTTGCCGCTGGCATAGAGAACATTCTCTTACCGAACATCGACTTAGCATCAATTGAACCTATGCTTGCCACCGAAGCGGCTTATCCATCCATTTGTCGTTCAATGATGGGTCTACACCCTTGTTACGTTGACGGAAATGTCAAAGACACCCTCAAAGAGATTCAAGGCTGGTTCGATAAACACCACTTTATTGCCGTGGGTGAAATTGGCATCGATCTCTATTGGGATAAAACTTACAAAGCCGAACAAGAATATGCTTTCATCACCCAGCTTAATTGGGCTAAAGAGCGTAACCTTCCCGTTGTGATCCACACTCGTAACTCCATTGAGCAAACCCTTTCTCTACTTAAAAAAGAGCAAGATGGCACATTAAAAGGGGTGTTCCATTGTTTTGGCGGTAACTTAGAAGAAGCAAAAGCCATTAATGGATTAGGCTTTCATCTCGGCATTGGGGGCGTGTCAACATTTAAGAATGCGGGTATGGATAAAGTCATTCCTGAGCTCGATGTAAAGTGGCTGCTTCTTGAAACCGACTGTCCCTACTTGGCGCCAGTCCCACATAGGGGGAAACGCAACGAGCCTGCCTATACCGCTTTGATTGTTGATCGAATGGCACAATATAAAGAGACAGATAGAGAATCACTGATCGCAATGACGACCAGAAATGCAAAAGCGTTGTTCTCATTGTAAATACATAAAAAACATACAAATATTTACTTGATACCACTAAAAGCATACCCTTCCGAAATACCAACAAGTAGAATACACACCGGTAGCATATTGGTTGGCGGTCATGCCAACTTCTGAATCATTTTAGGTAGGTGGGTATGTGCAAGCACGGCAGTTTATTACAACGACAAAAGCGAACGTTTTGGCAGCGGCTTAAAGGCATTAAAGAAATTTATATTTGTTCTGGATGTGGACATACTGTCATCGTTAAGTAGCCTCACAGCCTTTCGCTTTATGCGATCAGCCACTTTACCCAAGAGTGGCTTTTTCTTTTCATCAATAACCCCTTTTTCACAAACCATCATCCCACACTGCGTACATCATGTGTTTCACTCATATTAAACTGTGATACTGCTTCCAATTTGGCATTCCCAAAGAAGTTCGTAATCAATAAAATGCCAGGCCAACAATCTCTCCAATCAAAGTATTATGGGTAATCAAGGAGATAACTATGTGTGAGCACGGAGTCTTACTGTGGCGTCATAAGCGTTCTATTTGGCAAAAACTCAACGGAGTAAAGCAGATCTTTATATGCCGTGCGTGTGGCTATACCATCATGGTAAGAAGCTAAAAAAATAGCGGCTCAATCGCCGCTATTTTTCTATCTCTTTTGGTTTAATCGTCGTCTTGCTCTTCTAACTCATCATCTTTACGAGTGTAAAACCTCGCAAAGAACAACCCGACTTCAAACAACAAGCACATTGGAATTGCCAATAGTGTTTGTGAAATCATATCGGGTGGCGTTAGCATCATCCCGACAATAAACGCTCCAACCACAATATACGGGCGCTTCTCTTTCAGACTTTTCACATCCGTTGCGCCAGTCCAGCACAATAGAATGATAGCCACCGGCACTTCAAAGGCGATACCAAACGCTAAAAACAGCGCTAAGACAAAATCAAGATAGCTGGATATATCCGTAGCAAACTCTACCCCACCCAATGAAATGGCAGTGAAAAAGCCAAACACTAAAGGGAAGACCACGAAGTAAGCAAACGCCACACCACAATAAAATAGCAACGAGCTCGAAAACATCAACGGCATGACTAAACGTTTTTCATGCTTGTACAAGCCAGGCGCAACAAACGACCAAACCTGATGCAATATAAAAGGTACAGACAAAAATATGGATGCGATGAGCGTTAATTTAAGCGGAGTAAAAAACGGCGACGCCACATCCGTCGCGATCATCGTCGCCCCTTCAGGCAAGCGTTCGACAAGTGGTTTAGAAACAAAATCGTAGATATCGCCAGAGAAATAAATCAAACAAAGAAAAACAACCAGTACCGCACCAATGGCACGCAACAATCGGTTTCTGAGTTCGAGCAAATGGCTAATTAAAGGTTGCGTCTGTTCAACGGTAGACATGAAAACCTCAAACAAGTAAGAAGATGACTAAACTAAAGCAGGGTTATCTTCGATATATAAAAAATAAGAGCGGATTACCGCCCTTATTGCACTTTTTTATCTGGCGACTCAGTTTCCACAGGTTTAACCACGTCTTCAACAACCGGTGAAGGCTCTGTCGTATCGGATGTGGTTGTTTGCACCTTGTCCTTAGCATAAGGACGAGTAACCTCTTGCGCAGCTTGCTTGAGTTCTTCTACAGAGCTTTTCAGTTCTGGAGACAGGTCTTCCATGCCCATTTTCTCAGCTTTACGCAAATTGTCTTGCAACTCTTGAACCTTAAGTTCATGCGAGAGCTCATCTTTGACATTATTTGCCATGCTCTTTGCTGAACTAATGAAACGAGAGACGCTGCGGATAGCAGTTGGTAAACGTTCTGGTCCAAGAACGACTAAACCAACCACTGATATGAGTACCAGTTCCCAAAAACCGATATCAAACACCGATTAAACCTGCTCTTTGTCTTTCTTAGTTTCCGTTGGTTCCGCTTGAGCTTCTGTTTTCTGTTGCTCAAGATTCTTCGGTTCAAAGTCCGCATCTTTTGTCTTCGACTTATCCGCAGACTCATCTTCGCTCATGGCCTTTTTGAAGCCTTTTACTGCTCCACCCAAATCACCACCAATTCCGCGTAATTTCTTAGTGCCGAATAACAGTACAACGATGACAGCAATAATAAGAAGTTGCCAAATACTAATACCACCCATTTTCTTTACCTCGGGTCTTGATTAACAAAGAATAATAAAATTAAAGTTTATCGCTTAACGTCGATAACTACGCCAACTTAACAGCCAAAATGTGATACCAACAGCACCGGATACACCGGATAGCTCTTGGTAAGAACCTCCTAGCAATATGGCTGAGCATACGATTAAAGTCGCACCAACGCCAAATAAAAATTGTCCTGTCGCATGTTGCCGTTTTGTTTCACGGTACCCATGATAAAGCATGTCTACACGCTGATTTATCATGCGACCTTGTTTCAAGCTATCGTACAGCAACTCTGGTAATTCAGGTAACTTTTCTGCCCAAAACGGCGCGCGTTCCTTAATCCCATTGATAACAGCTTGGGGCCCCACTTGATTCGCCATCCACTTTTCCAAAAATGGCATCGCGGTTTCCCACAAATCGAGTTGTGGATACAGCTGCCGCCCCAATCCTTCAATATACAACAACGTTTTTTGCAACAACACTAATTGAGGCTGAACTTCCATGTTGAAGCGACGAGCGGTGTTGAATAAATTGAGCAGTACATGACCAAATGAAATCTCACCCAGCGGTTTAGCAAAAATCGGCTCGCACACCATACGAATTGAGAATTCAAACTCATCCACGTTTGTATCCGCGGGCACCCAACCAGAATCAACATGCAACTCTGCTACTTTTCGGTAATCGCGGTTAAAGAACGCCAATAAATTTTCAGCTAAATAGCGCTTATCTTCACTGTTTAACGTACCGACAATGCCACAATCCAAGCCAATCCATTTAGGGTTCTCTGGGTGCTCATAACTAACAAACACATTGCCTGGGTGCATGTCTGCATGGAAAAAGCTGTCACGAAAAACTTGGGTAAAGAAGACACTCACCCCCCGTTCCGCGAGCAACTTCATATTGGTGCCATTGGCTTGTAAGGTAGGAATGTCGCTCACTTGAATCCCATAGATTCGCTCTGAAACCATCAAGCTTTCACTGCTAAAATCGGGCAATACTTCAGGGACATAGAGCTCTTCGCTGCCTTCAAAGTTGCGTCTCAGTTGAATGGCATTGGCAGCCTCGCGACGCAAGTCCAACTCATCTAACAGCGTTTTCTCATATTCTCTTACGACCTGAACAGGTTTCAAACGACGTGCTTCTGGCAGCGCTTTTTCAACAATGCGCGCCAAGCGATACATCAACTTAATATCCGCATCGATAACGGGACGAATATCAGGGCGAATCACTTTGAGCACCACCTCTCGCCCATTTTCTTTTAGCTTGGCAGTGTGCACCTGAGCGATCGACGCCGATGCCAGAGGCTGTACATCAAAGTCACTAAACCACTGCTCAACCGAACCACCCAAGGCTTTTTCAATATGCGTCTTGGCCAATTCACCATCAAATGCCGAGACTTGGTCTTGCAGCAAAGCCAGCTGGTCAGCAATATGAGGGGGAAACAAATCTCGACGAGTCGACATCATCTGACCAAATTTCACCCAAACCGGACCTAATGCCTGCAAAGCCAAACGTAAACGTTCACCTAGTGGTTTCTCTGGGTGAGCATTTTTAATCCAAAACAGGGATTTTCGTGCTAATAGGGGGGCTTTAGTTAACTGATGCGTAGGGACCAACTCATCTAAGCCATACTCTAATTGCACTTTGACTATTTGGTATAACCGCTTCATTTCACTCGGGGTCATAAGTGCTCCGAGTTATCTTCTTTCGAAGCTGTACGCGCATTCAGTGCACTCGATTCCAATAGATGCTCAATACGCACAGCAAGCTTATCTACGGCACTGCGCACATCATCCACTTGATCACAAAATGCAGCAATTTCTAACGGTGCGGGCGCTACTTTCCACTCTTCAGTCAGGACTTGTCCTAAGTGATCTTGATGCTTTCTCATTTGGGAAGAGACAAACCCGACCGCTCCTTTCGCGCCTTGCACAAAAGTATGCGCAACGACATCGCCCGTCACACGAGACAGCCACTCTTCTAAATCAGGCTTACAATCAGTCATCAACTGAGCAAACTTTTGCGCCAATTGAATATCGCCTTCAAGTTCAAGCTTATCTTGTTTAATCAAACGAGTGATATTAGCTTGCTCTCTTAGTTCAGGGAGCACAGATAAATTCAACGACAGCGAACAATCCGCCACCCCTTCATAGTTTGCCAACACATCGAGTTGATGGCTAAAGATAAAGGTCAACGACTTATTGAACTCACGCAGGTGAATTTGGATGCTTTGACCTTTTAAACGCGTTACGCGTTTAACGAGGTCATCATCATCTTTAATCAGAGTATTCAGCGTGGTCTCAACCACCGCCGTCACTAGTGGATCAAATGGCATTTACCTATCCTTAGAATTTATAGCCGCGGTGCAAAGCGACAATACCACCGGTCAGGTTAAAGTACTTAGTATGTTCAAAGCCAGCGTCTTGCATCATCCCTTCTAGCGTTTCTTGATCTGGGTGCATACGAATAGACTCAGCCAAATAACGATAACTCTCGGCGTCATTTGCCACGATCTCGCCTATTTTTGGCAACAAGTGGAAAGAATAAGCGTCATAAATTTTCGATAGTGGATCTAAGATAGGTTTAGAGAACTCTAGGACCAATAAACGACCACCAGGTTTAAGCACGCGATACATTGAACGTAGCGCTTTATCTTTATCCGTCACATTGCGAAGACAGAAGCTGATCGTAATACAATCAAAATAGTTATCTGGGAATGGCAGTTCTTCCGCATTCGCTTGGACATAATGAACATTACCAACGATGCCCGTATCTCTTAATTTATCACGACCCACATTGAGCATGGAGTTATTGATATCCGCTAAGATAACGTGGCCTTGATCACCGACAATACGTGAGAATTTCGCCGTGAGATCGCCCGTACCGCCACCTAGGTCAAGAATACGCTGACCTGGTCTTGCTCCACTGCAATCAATCGTAAAGCGTTTCCATAATCGATGGACTCCGCCCGACATGAGATCATTCATAATGTCGTACTTAGCAGCTACTGAGTGAAAAACCTCCGCAACACGCGTGACTTTTTCACCCTTAGAAACCGTTTCGAAACCAAAATGCGTGGTTTCATCTTGTTGATTTACTTGATTCGATTGCACGTTAGTATCCGTCATTATCCTTCCTCATACGCAGCGCGACATTACCCCGGCGCTGCCGACGGTCAGTTTACTTTATCCGTCTCTGGTTGTCTTTCCACCAAAGCATCATTTTGTGTAATTTCTGTGATAGAGGAAGAAATTGAGCGTTTCACTTCTACCCCCAGTTCTTTAAAGCTTTCTGCCTGACGAATGGCGTTTCCTCGCCCAGTGGCCAATTTATTCATGGCGCCTTGATAATTCTGATTCGCTTTATCTAATGCGCCGCCCAATGCTTCCATATCATCGACAAACAGTCTTAGCTTGTCGTACAACTTGCTTGCCTTATCGGCAATGATTTGCGCGTTTTGATTCTGCCTTTCATTGCGCCACAAGTTATCGATGGTACGTAAGGCCACCAGCAACGTGGTCGGGCTCACGACGATAATATTGTGTTCCATCGCGTCTTTTACCAAGCTTGGGTCGGCTTGAATCGCAACCTGAAAAGCGGGTTCGACCGGAATAAACATCAATACGTAATCCAGTGAACGAATGCCTTTTAACTGGTGGTAGTCTTTTTGTGATAAACCACGAATGTGGTTTCTTAGCGCCAGTAAGTGATCGCGAAGTGCCTGTTCTTTCTCTGTGTCCAAATCAGCATTGAAATAACGCTCGAAAGCCACCAGCGCCATCTTGGAATCAATCACCACTTGTTTGTCTTGTGGTAAATGTACAATCACATCGGGCTGAAAACGCTTACCTGCTTCATTTTGCAAATTAACCTGAGTTTCGTACTCATGCCCTTCACGTAAACCAGACTCTGCGAGTACGCGCGCAAGCACCACCTCTCCCCAGTTACCTTGTTGCTTGTTGTCTCCCTTAAGTGCCTGCGTCAAATTCATCGCCTCGCGAGTCATCTGATCATTCAAGCGCTGTAGGTTTTTCAGTTCATGTACTAGCGTATGTCGCTCTTTCGCTTCTTGGTTGAAGCTGTCGTTAACCTGCTTTTTAAACCCTTCAAGCTGTTGCTTTAACGGCGTTAAAATCCCATCCAGGCTCTGACGGTTCTGCGCATCCACTTTATTGCTATTAGCTTCTAACACTTGGTTCGCCAAGCGCTCAAATTGCTCTTTTAATCGCAGCTCAGATTGCTCAAGAAGCTGCATCTTTTCCGTATCTGAACGCTGCTGCTGTTGAAACGTGGCCAGCTGCTCACGTAATTCGGTTTCCGATAGGGATCGAGCCTGACGCACACGTTCAAGCTCTTGCGCATAATGTTGGCGCTCTTGTTTCACCGCTTCAAAATAACGCAATTTTTCTACCGCAGCCATCACCTTACCGTGCGCTTGTTTAAGCTCAAATGCCGATTTATCCCGCTCATCATCAAGCTCATCTAACTCTTGCTTGGCTTCTTTTAAGGCCTGCTGCAACCGTTCAATCTCTTGCTCTAAGCTCATTTGAACCATGTCCGCTTTTTGCTCGATGATTTCAGCGGTTTGTCGCGCTTTAAAGAAAAATATGGCAGCTGCCGAAAACCCTAGGCAGGTAGAGACAGAAGTGATTGAAAGTAGGAGGGTTTGGTGATCAATGATCCATTGCATGTTTGGTCAGCCATCAGCGTTTCGTCTAATGCTAATGGTAATTTATACTGGATAAATGTCCAGATATTTACAATTTTCTCAGCTTTAAACGCGAATTAATAATGTCTTCCATTATCTTTTGATCACGTTTGGCTTTTTCATATTTTTGTTTGTTTTTCCAACGCTCAAGTACTTGCTCTAAGCCATGCACACGCTGCGACTTTTGCTGCAATTGTGCCTCTATAGCATGACACTCCGCCTGCATCACCGCCTGCTCATGAACTTGGTGGTTCAACATGCTTTGCAACATACGGTCTACCATCGTCATGTTCATCAAACTCAGTCGACTACGAGATTGCACACCATGACCGTGGTGAAAGGATTTCAGCTCAGCTAATGCTGACAATCGCGACTCTAGTTTCTCGGTTTGTTGACGTGCAGTATCTAATTGCGACCCAATGCGGTCACGTTGAGTTTCTTCAAGCATGGTCAACGCGCCGACCGCTTTTATTTTACTCTCCATGATACCCTTCCTTGATAGTCAACACGCGACATGGCGCCGTTACGGCGACGTTGCTTCACTAGCAAAGAGCTGCGCCAGTTGCGTTAAGCTTTGCGAGTAATCCAGTGTCTCGTCGGCACCTTGAAGCAAATAGGCTTTCAACTGTGGGTGCATCATCACTGCGCGATCAAGTTCGGGGTCTTGCCCGGGCTGATAACCACCTAATGGCAATAACTCCTTGACCTGCAGGTAGCTGGCGTAACATTGACGAAATTGATTGGCAATCATGTGATGCATTTTTTCAGTACAAGCATTCATGCATCGGCTAATCGAGGCGTTAATGTCTATCGCCGGATAATGCCCTTGTTCCGCGAGTTGCCTAGAGAGCACAACGTGGCCATCTAATATGGCACGAGCAGAGTCGACCACCGGATCTTGCTGGTCATCGCCTTCCGCTAACACCGTATAGATTGCCGTGAGACTGCCATCCGGGTGCTCACTGTTTCCGGCTCTTTCTAACAATTGTGGCAAAATACTAAATACCGAAGGTGGGTACCCTCGTGAAGCCGGTGGTTCTCCCAATGCTAAGGCAATTTCTCGCTGAGCCATGGCATAACGGGTCAGTGAGTCCATCAACAACAAGACATCTTGACCTTTGTCACGAAAATATTCCGCAACACGATGACAAAGCAACGTAGCACGCAATCGCATCAATGGTGATTCATCCGCGGGGGCTGCAATAATAATGGCTTTGCGACGCGATTCTGGTGTGAGATTACGTTCAACAAACTCACGCACCTCACGACCGCGCTCACCAATGAGCCCGACCACAATAACGTCAGCTTCTGTGTTTTGGGTAATCATACCCATCAAGACACTTTTACCCACGCCACTGCCCGCCATCAATCCAATACGCTGTCCTTTTCCCACCGTGAGTAAGCCATTAATCGCGCGTACCCCGACATCAAGAGGCGTATCCACCGGACGACGTTTTAACGGATTGATCGGTTGAGGTTCCAACGATACTCGATCTCCCCCTGTTAGCGGCGCCCCATCATCAAGGACTTCCCCCAAGCCATTCACCACCCGTCCTAACCAGTGATGCCCCAAATGTACATGACTGTCCCCTTCTAACGGGATCACCTTAGCACCGGCAAATAATCCCCCTAAGCGACGAATCGGCATGAGATAAGCAATCGTATGATCAAACCCAACCACTTGTGCTTCAATCATGTCGCCTTCTGCCGTCTCAACTAAAAATCGCTGGTCGAGCTTAAAACGACACCCCACCGCTTGCAGCATCAACCCATTCACTTTAACCAAGCGACCCGTCACTTTCGCCACCGGCACCGCCTCCAATGATGCCATCGCATCATGAAGCCTTGCCGTTAGGGGTAACGACGCGGCACTAGTCATGATTGGACTCATGGCGCGCTGGCAATGTTTCGTCAAGTAGGTGATTCTTCACGTTATCCATGCAGGTTTCCAACCGCGCATCACAACTGGCATCCGCTTCTGCGTCATCCGTGACCAAATGACAACCGCCCACAGGTAGCTCGGCTTTCGCTACTAGCTTCCAATTATCGGGCAGTTCAGCATTGATGTTAGCGATACGCTCTAAATCTTGCGGATTCAAATGCACCAACACTTTTTCAGTCTTACCAGGCATCGCTTCCAACGTTTCATCCACCAGCGCGAGTATTTGCTGTGGCATGAGCGTCAATTCTGCACGAATGACCTGCTGGGCAACCTTTTGCACCAATTCACAAATCACGTGGCGCTGCTGTTGATCTTTCTCTTCCTGCCAACGCTCTAAATGATGGTAAATCTCGTTGACGGGCTTAATCGCCTCTAAAAAAGCCTGCTTGCCTGATTGCTCGCCGGAGATAAACCCTTTTTGAAATCCTTCTTTTTGCCCTTCAAGTAAGCCTTGCTGCTGACCTTGTTCAAGACCTTGTTGCACCCCTTCTCGGTGCCCTTGTTCAAGCCCTTGCTGAAATCCCATCTCGAGCTTTTCTTGCACGTCTGCCTGTGACGCCTCTTCTCCCCACATTATCTCTTCAGACCGATCATTGGCTTGAATTTTAGGGGCGACAGGAGGAAAACGATGCAGCCGATAATCGGATGCCGCTAGCCTAAGTATCGGCTTACTTTCAATCGCAAGTGGCGAGGTAACCTTATGCTTCATCGCTATTCCACCGTCTGTTCTTCGTACAGTGACAACTCAATTTCGCCCGCTTCAGACATCGCTTTAACCATCTGCATAATCTCACCACGCGCACGTTCCACCGCACTAACAGGCACTGCGCCTCTCAGTTGCATGTCGTCTTCCAATGCCTGGACTAAACGCTGAGGCATGGAGCGTTTTATTGCTTGCTGAAGCGAGATTTCGGCGCCTTTCAACGCGGTTCCCCACAGTTCGAGTGGAACTTGTTGTACCAATCGGTCCATGGTGTCTTCACGCTGTCGACCAAGCACCATGAAATCAAACATGTTTTCTTCGATTTCATTCACCACATCTTCATCATGTAGCTTGAGCATTTCCATCAACATACTCTTATCGCCAGAGAAGCGATTGATAATATCCGCCACTTGTTTAACACCCGACAATGGTGCACTTTGGCTCGTGGAGACATGCTCTATACACCGTTCAATCAACTCATTTAGATCGCTTGCCACGTCATGGTCTATCTCCTGCAAACGCGCAATCCGATACAACAGCTCATCATGATAATCTGCGGGCAACTGCTCAAGTACTTTCGACGAGGTTTCTGGAGGCAAATACGCCAAGAATATGGCCTGCATTTGGGGGTGCTCTTGAGCAATAAAGCGCGCTAAGATCTCGGCATCAACCCACTGTAAGCGCTGCATGTTGTTGCGAATTTCATCCCCATACAGATTGTTAAGCAGCCCCTTCGCTAAGTCATTACCTAACGCCTTGCGTAGCGTGTTCGACAAATACGCTTTTGATGCACCACGGATGCCACTATGTTGGCGAAAATCATCAAAAAAGTGTTGAATGACCTGCTTAGCATTATCACTTTTTATACCGCTCAAACGTGCCATTGCTTTGGTCACACGCTGCGTTTCATCTCGAGTAAAGTGTTGAAACACCTGTGCGGCGGCATCTTCCCCCATCCCAAGCAGTACCAGTGCGGTACGCTCAACATGACTAAGCGTGGCTGGTGTTGACTGCGCTGTTTTCATTCACGTTCACCCATTGTTTTAGTACTTCTGCGACACGCTCTGGCTCTTCGTTAGCAATAAGCTGCAGATGTTTTAATTGAATTTCTAGCGGAGAGCCCGCCGGCGGTAACATGTCGCTGCTTGCATCCAGACCCGATGAAGCCGACGTAATGCCCTTCTCAGACAACTTACGATTGAGTAACTCTTCTCGTTCTCGCTCTTCTCTGGTTTGCACATTCTCTTGATAGTCATCTTGAGGATTCTCAGCAAACTCAAGGCTCGCATTACGCTGATCGGCCCCTGTTAAATGCATAATCAAAGGACGCAACACAAACATAATCATCGCCATCCCTAACAGCCCACCAATCACATAACGCAACGGCTGCTGAACCGTTGGGTCTTGCCACCATGGCATGGCAACTGGTGCGTCAATTTCAATCGGCGTAAAGTTAAAACTCATCACGTTAAGGCGATCGCCACGACCTGCCGAGATCCCCACCGCATCCATAATCATGTCCGATATTTGATTACGTTCCGCGTCTGTCCACGCCGTACCATTCGGTGCTGCCGCTTCATTAAGCAATACCGATACACTTAACTGTTCCACTTCACCTTGCTGATATTGCGTTCGGCGAATACTGCTGCCCACCGCATACTGGCGATTCAATTCACTGCGCGCATTGGTATTTTTACTGTCTTGTGTTTCAACTTCACCTGTCACCGGTGGCTGGTTACTTAACGCGCCAGGAATACCTAACGCAATATTGTCGATACTGTTGTTTTGAATACTGTGCTCATTACGAACAACAGGAGTCGAATCAAGGATCTCTTGTGTTTCTTCTACTTGGCTGAAGTTAAGATCGGCCGCGACTTGAACTCGGTAGTTACTCGGTCCAACAATGGGCGTAAGCATATCCGCCGCGCGTTGAATCACCTGCTTTTCGACACTCTTCTGATAGTCGAGATATTTAGCATTCACCTTACCGGCTTCCATTGAGCCAATATCAGCACTAAGCAAGCGACCATATTGATCAATAACGGAAACAAACTCAGGCTTCATTGCCGTGACACTGCCCACCACCAAGTTAACAATCGCTTCGACTTGTTCTGGTTTAAGATCATCGCCAGCCTTGAGCTCAAGCATGACTGAAGCGGAAGGCTCTTCACTTTGCTGACGGACAAACAGCGTTTGACGAGGGATCGCTAAATGCACCCGAGCATTAGCAATAGCGTTGAGCGAGATAATGGTGCGAACTAACTCGCCTTCTAGGCCATGTCGATAGCGAGCGTTTTCCATAAATTGACTGGTGCCAAGCGAGCTGTCTTCTTTCAAAGCATCTAAGCCAGTTGGCAATTGCGCTTTTACGCCTTTCGCCGCCAACAACATACGAATCTTCGCAACCTGCCCTTCCGTCACTAACACCTGACCATTTTGCTCTTGCAGACGATAGGCAATCCCTTCCGCTTCTAGCACAGAAATGATTTCGCCAATATCAAAACGCTCTTGTTGGCTATACAAAGGACGATAACTTTGCGAGGAACTCCATAAGGCCACCACAATAATCGCGGCAACAATGGCGGCTAATACAGCAGACAGTACGAGGTTGCGCTGCGAGCTTGACCACAATAATTTTAGTTTCTGACTAAAATCACCGATAGGTTTCTTGTGAGCAAAAGCCTGGCTTTTAGACGACGATGACTCGATAGCCCCAGGGCTTGGCATCGTTTGAGACGTTAATTCTGACATTATCTACACCGGCATTTTCATGATTTCATCAAACGAAGATACGACTTTATTACGAACCTGCATCAGGGCCGAAAATGATAAACTCGCTTTTTGACTCGCGACCATCGCTCCAACCAAGTCGTCACTTTGGCCAGTCTCGACTGCCGTCATTTTGCTGCTTGCTAATGACTGGTGCTCATTCACCCGATCCAACACCCCTTTCATTGCCGTTGAAAAAGATAAAGGGGACAAAGAGTGCTGTGTATCAACCGGATTTGATGACACCACAAAGTCTGGTTGTATCTGTTGTTGCATCGATTGAAGCTTGGTCAGCATAAGTTGTTCCGCTGAAACCGCACTATTGATAGGTTGCATTGCCATCATACTTCTCCTTTACGCAGCCGAGCCTAATACCGACTGCAGATCAATTCCTTGCTCTCGCATTGCCGCCAACTTATAGCGCAGCGCACGCGTTGAAACCCCCAGCGCGTTCGCCGTTTTAGTTCGGTTACCACCAAACTGACGCAGTTGCTCTAGGATAAATTGGAACTCTGCCTGTTTTTTTACTTCCACATGCCCGAAAGAAGCACCGCCAGATCGATGAGTAGAAAGCGCAGTGTTAGACAGGGTTGGGGCAGAGAGTGAGTGCGGCGGTACCGCCAGTTCAATTGGAAGCATCAGATCTTGGGCTGTAATAAAATCGCCGTGGCGCATCACTAATGCGCGCTGAATAACATTTTCTAATTCACGGATATTGCCTGGCCAGTGATATTGGCAAAGCGCTTGTTGCGCATCTTCTGACAGATGACAAGCCGCCTTCTCTTTATATTTATTGATAAAGAATTGGCTAATCGGCAAGATATCTTCCTGACGTTCACGAAGTGGTGGCCAGTACAATGGCAGCACATCCAAGCGGTAATAAAGGTCTTCACGAAAATGGCCTTTCTGCACTTCACTTCTCAGATCTTTATTAGTCGCGGCAATCACACGAATATCGAGTTTGATGGACTTATGACTGCCAACTCGCTCCACTTCTCGCTCTTGCAACACGCGAAGCAGTTTGGCTTGAACCGCCGGCGACATTTCACCAATTTCATCCAATAAAATGGTGCCGCCATTGGCCTCTTCGAATTTACCGCTTTGAGAGCCCGACGCTCCGGTAAACGCCCCTTTGACATGACCAAATAACACCGCTTCAAGCATTGACTCCGGTATCGCCGCGCAATTCACAGCAATAAAAGGCTGGGATGCGCGAGGCGATTGGTCATGCACATAATGCGCAAGCACTTCCTTACCCGTCCCTGACTCACCTGAAATCAATACGCTGGCACTGGTGCACGCCGCACGATGAGCCAATTGCAACACCTGTTTGCTGCGCCATGATTCCGCCACAATATTCGCTATTGGTTTTTCCATCGCTTCAACGCGATCAAGTAAGTTTGTTAACTGCATCGCTTCAAAAGGACGCAACAAATAGTCTGTGGCGCCTGCCTTCATAGACTCCGCCGCTAGCACACCTTGATCTTGTTCGACAATGGCAATAGCAACACCCGCGTTAGTCTTACGCTGCTGACACACCACCCATTCACGAACGCTCATATCCGGCAGGTTTGAACTGACCAAACTGATTGCCGCCGTTGGTTCCAATAACGCCGCTCGCCCCGTTTTCACATGACGAACAAGAAACCCTTGCTGCTGCAGCACGTCAATAATCGGTCGGGCATCATTGTCGCAAGGCTCAACGAGTAAAATATCCTTATTCATTTCAGTGTCACCCTCGCCTTCTCATCCTGAGAAGACGTCAATGTGTTCATAGATTGACGAATCACTCTTACTGTCACTCGTCGATTTTTAGCTTGTCCTATTTCTGTTGCATTGCTCATCACGGGGTACCGATCGCCATGCGCTCTCACTTCAATTAACGAGTTTGATGTCCCCTGTTCGGTTAATAGACTCGCCACATCATCAGCGCGTACCCGAGAAAGTTGTAGATTCGCCATAGATGAGCCTAGATTGTCGGTATGCCCATCAATCAACACGCGTTGAACCGTTTTGTCCGACTGGATATAACCAGATAAGGCTTTGAGTACTTGCCGTTGCGAAGCGTTCAAAACTCGTTGACCCACACGGAAGCTCAGCTCTATATCTCGAGCCTGCTCATACGACATACCCGGTAATGCCGCGCGACAATCATTAAACTGACTGTACGCCTGGTCGATGCGAACGGAAGGAACCGTCAAGCTCTCCGTGACTAAGAGCTTGCCCTGGTCATTATCGTGACCGAACTCCAAGTGCATCCACGCCCCTTTGGCAAAGACGGTCAAAAAGGCTTCAATACCCTGACCAAACGCCACCACGCCCGATGAGACTTGGTGAGAAGTGGCAATCGCATTTGAGTACGCTGGCGATTGCCAAGGCGGAGAAATTTGCAACAACGTCGCTTGAGGGTAGTTGACGTGTGTCTTACGCAGCTCAATAGGCTTATTTGGTTCAGCAACAAAAACAATATATTCTGAAGCCGATAAGGAGTAACGTAACTGACATTTAAATTCGGACTCAATAAACTGCCAATTTACCATATCCATTGGAATACTATTTCTAGCGGCAAATGAGACATTACCCCAAAAAGCCAGAACGCAAATAATTATTAGCGGAAATAAATCTTCCGCCCGGAATGAATTACGCTTCCTCCACTCAGCTATAATTTCAAGTGGGAAAAACAACTTAAACCTACCTTTGTGAATAAATCTAATATTCATATCAATACCAATTCTGACATGTAACAAGGCGCATACATTTCTATCTAATATGAACACCAAAAAATAAAGATAAAGCA
The DNA here is from genome assembly GCF_023634655.1 of Vibrio methylphosphonaticus. Lineage (GTDB taxonomy): Bacteria > Pseudomonadota > Gammaproteobacteria > Enterobacterales > Vibrionaceae > Vibrio > Vibrio methylphosphonaticus. The sequence goes on from NZ_JAMKMS010000016.1 coordinate 34,981, forward strand.
TTAACCTTGAAAAACAGAAACTTAAAATGACATATCATACAACAAGTAAATCATATGATAAGGGTTTCATTTAACTTGGTTATATTTAGTTTTTTTAATATTTATTATTTAGCCAAACTAACCCTATTTATTTTTTATTTAAAGATGCTTTTATAATGCATAAACAAACATATGAACCAAGCTCACAAAATTAAATCTTACGACTAAAAATATATAAAAAAAACAGAGTAGACTAAAACAATAACGCCTAGTTATTAATTTGAAGTGTCGGTATTTAGTCTTATCGATAACTCAATCACTTTTCGGTAATATTATGGCTTCTGAGCATTCATTGACATTAGAGCACGCACAATCACTCAATATCGAGCTTCTTGGTAAGCCGATCCATAGAGTAAAGAATAAACTGGAAGACGAATTTAGACGCTCCAGCCATTCCTTACGTCAAACGATACAATCTTGGCTCAATAGTTCCGATGTTGATGTCACTATTCAAGCGATTACGATCAACAGTGACCGCCATCAGTTTCAAGATTTTGAAAGCATCAGCGCACTGCAACACGAGGCATGTGGTCATCTATCCGTTCACCTTTCAAGCCCCTTGCTTATTCATCTCGCTGACCAATTTTATGGGGCAAGTATCGAGCGAACGACAGATGAACGGTCAGCCAGTGACCTACGACTCCAAGAACGTATTGCAAAACTAATCAGTACTTGGATTGCGCCGATGGAACATTGGCACTCCAGTGCAACTATTCCCCATCAAGGCATGGGGATTGTGGCAACCCTTGCCATTACATACCGCCACCCAACCAGCGGCAATATGACGGCCAACCTAACCATTCAACTCGATAGTGGTTTAGTACAAACCCTCGTGGATGAATTAGCGTTGACCCCTAACCCTCATATTGCCAACGATTTTCAACACGCTTTGCAATCCACCCCTGTGCGACTCAATGTGCAATTAAGCCAAACTCAGTTGCCATTAACCCAAGTATTACGTTTACAGCCTGACGATATTTTACCTATCAACTTACTCACAAGCGTCCCCGTCCATATAGGAAAGGAGCGCCTCTTTAGTGGCCGCGTCGCTGAACAAGATGGGCAATTGGTTTTAATTTTAAATAATGAAAAGGAAAGCAACTCATGAGTGACACACCTGAAAACAATGCCTTTGACGGTGACGATTTGAGCTTTGATGACTTTCAGCTAGAAGGGTTTGATAACGATATACCGCTGAGTGCCCCCGTTACACCTCAGCGTGACCTTAGCTTTTTTAAAAGTATTCCTGTCACCGTCACCCTTGAAGTCGCCAGTAAAGAAATCGCGTTAGGTGAGTTAATGAGTGCCGGTGAAGGCAGCGTGATTGAGTTAGACAAACTCAATGGTGAACCTCTCGATGTGAAAGTGAATGGCTCACTAATGGGGCACGCAGAAGTTGTTGTCATCAATGACAAATACGGGTTAAAGCTGATCGACGTAGTGGACTCCGCACTAACAACAATGGGGCAATAGTTAGTGTCTCATCCGCTTACTCACAAGGTTATGACATCGGTCAAACACCACCTCACTTTACTGTGCCACCTTCCTTGGAAGCTCATCGTACTGGTGAGCTTAATCAGTTTTCCTGTTGCCGCTGATAACGGATTAACGTTTTTAACCGTCAATGATGGTCAGACCGATCAAGCGTATAGCGTCAAATTGCAGATTTTGCTGCTCATGACTGCGTTGAGCTTTTTGCCAGCCTTTATTTTAATGGCCACCAGCTTCACACGAATCATTGTTGTCTTAGCGATTTTGCGACAGGCGCTTGGTCTGCAGCAGAGCCCGCCTAATCGCGTGTTAGTCGGCATTGCACTTAGCCTGAGTATTTTAATCATGCGTCCGGTCTGGAGTGACGTTTATCAAAATGCCTTCCAACCATACGACCAAGGTGAAATAACCTTAATGCAGGCATTTTCTACTGCAGAAAAGCCTGTACGTCATTTTATGTTGGCACAAACCCAGCAAAACGCATTGGAGCAGATGTTGCGAATTGCCAATGAACCTCTTAATCAAAATGTCGAGGATATTTCGTTTGCGGTGATTTTGCCGGCCTTTGTGATTAGCGAACTAAAAACCGCCTTTCAAATTGGTTTCATGCTGTTCATCCCTTTCCTCATCATCGACCTTGTCGTGGCCAGTGTTCTAATGGCGATGGGGATGATGATGCTTTCGCCACTCATTGTTTCGCTGCCCTTTAAGCTTGTGGTCTTTGTATTAGTGGATGGCTGGGCGATGACCGTGGGTACGCTCTCGGCCAGTTTTGGATAGTACAAGGACCAACTATGACTCCAGAAATGACCGTCACGCTATTTTCTAATGCCATCTGGCTTATCATCAACATGGTGATGGTACTGGTTCTCCCTGGGTTAGGAGTGGGGTTGATTATTGCCATTTTCCAAGCCGCCACACAAATACAAGAACAAACCTTAAGCTTCTTACCTAAATTACTCGCGACCCTGTTAATGGTGATTTTTGCAGGCCACTGGATGCTACGAAAAATCATGGAGCTGTTCGATTACCTGTTCCACAACATCCCTGGGATGATTGGCTGATGCAACTAACCTTTGCCGATCTCTCACAATGGCTGGGGCAACTGTGGTGGCCCTTTTTTCGCGTTGGTGCGGCATTCCTTTCTTTACCCTTTTTTGGTGATGCGCTGATTCCGATTTGGGTACGCAGCTTGCTCGCGCTGTCCATCGTCGTCATTACCGCTCCGCTTATGCCACCAATGCCTGCGGTCGAATTATTTTCGATGACATCCTTGTTCCTTGCCTTTGAACAAGCGCTATGGGGGGTATTTTTCGGTCTGATTTTGCATCTGTTTTTTACTATTTTCACCATGCTTGGACAAATTGTTTCCATGCAAATGGGGCTCGGTATGGCCATCATGAATGACCCAGTCAACGGGCTGTCGGTGGCGATTCTAGGACGGATATTTTTACTGCTCTCCACCCTGTTGTTTTTAGCACTAGAAGGCCACCTTTTAGTGATTGATATTCTAGTACAAAGCTTTGTGATCTGGCCTGTAGGTTCTGGTCTCAGCATGAGCGCGCTCAATCAAGTCATCGGACTCTTTGGCTGGATGTTTGCTTCCGCCCTTGCGCTCGCACTGCCTGCTATTGTTTCCATGTTACTTGCCAATATCAGCTTTGGTGTGATGAATCGCGCCGCACCTAGCTTAAATGTCTACGCGCTCGGTTTTCCAATGACCATGCTGCTTGGTCTATTCAGTATCTTGCTCACCGTTACTGGCATTCCAAGTCGCTATACCGCCTTAGTTCATGAGGTGCTTCGCCATCTCAACGGATTTGTTGTGGGGGGCGTATGAGCGAACAATCTAGCCAAGATAAATCAGAAAAAGCCTCACCGCAAAAGGTCAAAAAAGCGCGCCAAGAGGGACAAATCCCGCGGGCCAAAGAATTCTCCTCCGCGGTTATCTTCCTTGCCGTAGCGCTGTTTTTTAATAGCCAACTGCCCAGTATTTGGGCGCATATTTCCGGTGTTTTTCGTTTCAATATGAGCCTGACTCGCGAGGATCTTGATAACCCAATGCAAATGATTGAGCAGCTCGGTCATAGCTTAGGGATCCTGATCGACATGCTGCTGCCCATGTTCCTAGTTATTGTGATTGTCGCGGTTGCCAGCAGCCTGATTTTAGGTGGCTGGATGTTTCGCCCCGCCAACGTCCAACCAAAGCTCAGCAAACTCAGTCCACTGGCCGGCATTAAACGCATGTTTTCTACCCGCTCACTGGCCGAGTTACTCAAATCAACGTTCAAGGTTTCGGTCATTTTTGCTCTGCTCTACAGCTACCTCAACAGTAATCTTCAACACTTGTTAGGCATGCAACAGCTCACCCTAAACCAAGGTGTCACCATGGTGATGACCATTTTGTTCGAGGGCTTACTATTGATGGGGGTGGCACTGTTGATATTCGGCGTCATCGATATTCCGTATCAACGCTGGGAACACCTAAAACAGCTCAAAATGACCAAACAAGAGCTCAAAGAAGAGTACAAAAATAATGAGGGGCGACCGGAAGTCAAACAACGGATTCGACAAATCCAGCAACAGTTTGCCCGTCGTAAAATAGAAAAAACCGTGCCGAAAGCGGACGTGGTGATCACCAACCCCACGCATTATGCCGTGGCATTAAAATACGACACCAGCCTATCGGACGCGCCATTTGTGGTGGCAAAAGGTATTGATGAAACCGCGATGCACATCCAGCGCATCGCGCGAGAAAATCAGGTGGAGATATTAAACTCACCGCCCCTGACACGATCGATTTATCACACGACTGCGATAGAACAAGCGATACCGAGTCAGCTCTATATTGCGGTCGCACATATCCTGACCTACGTCATGCAGCTGAGATCGTTTCGCCGTGGAGCAGGAGAGAAACCGCTGCCGATACCGCAGTTTTCGATCCCAAAACATTTACAACACTAGCTTTGAAATGACGGCATTTATATTGAGTGCAGAACACCACTATCACTCATCGCCAGCTATCACTCGTCGCCAACTATCATTTGTCGCCGACTATCATTTGTCGCCGACTATAGAAAAAAGGAACCTTCATGTTGAACCGAATCAAACAACTTCAGCGAACCAGCAAAGGGTACATTGGTATCCCTGTCGTGCTGCTGATGATTCTGGCGATGGTTATTTTACCACTTCCACCTTTATTGTTGGACGCCTTATTCACCTTCAATATTGTCCTCGCGATACTGGTACTGCTGGTCAGTACCACCGCGAAGCGACCATTAGACTTCTCTATTTTCCCAACCATTTTGCTTATCGCGACGCTCATGCGATTAACGCTCAATGTCGCCTCTACTCGAATTGTCCTATTGGAAGGGCATCAAGGTGGCGATGCAGCAGGTAAAGTTATTCAAGCGTTTGGGGAAGTCGTGATCGGCGGCAATTACGTGGTCGGTATGGTGATATTTGTCATTTTGATGATCATCAACTTTGTCGTTATCACCAAAGGTGGCGAGCGTATTTCCGAAGTCTCCGCGCGTTTCACCCTCGATGCACTGCCAGGCAAACAAATGGCTATCGATGCCGACCTAAATGCGGGGTTAATCGATCAAGAATCGGCAAGACAACGTCGACAAGAAGTGGCAAACGAGGCCGACTTCCACGGCTCTATGGACGGTGCTTCAAAGTTTGTTCGCGGCGATGCCATCGCCGGTTTAATGATTCTCTTCATTAATATTATTGGTGGTATCAGTATCGGGGTATTTGAGCACGGTCTTGCTGCCTCAGAAGCGTTTAAAACCTACGCCCTGCTGACCATCGGTGATGGCCTAGTCGCACAAATTCCGTCTCTACTCTTGGCAACCTCCGCCGCTATCATCGTGACTCGTATTAACGACAGCGAAAATAGCATGGCTGAGACCATGCAAAAGCAATTGCTGGCCACCCCGGCGACTTTATTCACTGTGGCAACCGTCATGTTGATCATCGGTATGGTTCCCGGCATGCCGCATCTGGCCTTTTTTACCTTTGCCGCAGCGCTTGGATTTGCTGGCTGGCGACAATCCAAATCCACCCCTGACGATCCACAACTGGATGAGGTCGCAGCGATCTCTCAAGTGATGCACGACAATCCTGATGTTGCACTAGCTTGGGAAGATATTCCCCACGTACACAGTTTGTCATTGGCGCTTGGCTATCGCTTAGTCCACTTGGTCAATAAAGAGCAAGGCGCACCGCTTGCACAGCGTATTCGAGGGGTACGTAAAAACCTCTCAGAACAAGTGGGTTATTTACTGCCAGAAGTCGCCATACGAGACAATTTAAACCTCAAGCCCAATCAATACACCTTGTCACTCAACGGAGAAATTATTGAAGAAGGCTTGATTGAACCCGACCGACTCATGGCCATTGCCGTAGGCGAAACCTACGGAGAAATTGACGGCATTTTGGGCAGCGACCCCGCCTATCACCTGCCGGCGGTGTGGATCACGCATCAAGATAAGGCCAAAGCGCTCAATATGGGCTATCAGGTGGTTGACGACGCGACCGTGATTGCCACTCACATCAGTAAAATAATGAAAACGCACCTTGCCGAGCTTTTTAATCATGATGACGTCGATGCCATGAACCTGCGTTTGAGCCAACAAGCGCCTAAACTTTGCGAAGCGTTAAGTGCAGCATTAAGCCTGTCACAGCAATTAAAGGTGTACCGACAACTGCTTGTCGATCAGGTGCCTCTTAAAGATATTCGCACCATTGCCAATACCATGCTGGAATCGGCTGAAAATACCAAAGACCCGATTTTACTCGCGGCCGATGTCCGTTGCGCGCTGCGTCGTACATTGGTGAACTTGATCGCAGGTCAACGCAAAGACTTAAATGTGTATGCGCTGTCCGATGAACTCGAGCAGATGTTAATGACGTCTCTGCAACAAGCGCAAGCTAGCGGCACAGTCATGCTCGATAGTTTCCCGATTGAGCCTAATATACTCAATCAATTCCAACAAAACATGCCGTTAATCAAGCAGCAACTTAAACAACAAGGGCTGGCACCAATCTTGTTGGTGATGCCGCAATTAAGGCCTTTACTCGCTCGCTATGCACGTACGTTTTCACAAGGATTAGCGGTACTGTCATACAACGAAATTCCAGATAACAAACAGATAAATGTGGTAGGAAACCTTGGATAATCTCACTTCAAATCAAGCGCTGTATTACTATCTCAGCCAGTTGATCGGTCAGCACGTCGTGACGGAAGACGACCAATTGATCTTTTCTGCATTCGAAGCCAATGACATTCATCATGCTTGTCAGGCGATTCGAGATACTGACACTGGTGAGATTGAGTACCAACACCTCACCCTGCGCTTTGGTAGCCATAGTGAACAAAGTGTGTATCAATTCGATTTGTCGACGTCGATGCGATTTTGCTTGGATCTCTACAGCTTATATTTGGCCGTGCGGCAAACGAAATTTCAGATTGAAACATTCCACCCTGATCTCATCAGCAATGTCGTTGTTCCCATCAGTCACGATGCACTGTTATGGCAACAAGGGCAGTTTTTCCTACAACAGATCATACGCTTTCATGCTGGCGCGTTTTATCACATCATCCCCTCGTTGCAATTAAGTGATACCAGTACGCTGCATCCTGAAACTCAACCACTGAGCGAAACTCTCAAAGACTATGCTTACGCATTGTGGTTTGATATTTCACCCTCTCAAATGCAGCTCGACCATTTGCTGCCACTCGCACCGGATGCCTTTAAAATTGCGGTAACGATTGAGAGCAAACAAGATCGCAGCGACTTATTACCATTAGTGCGTTTTTGTCGGCTACATAAAATCAAATGGGTCGCTGGGCGCATCTGTAGTCAAGAGGAACTCACCCAGTTCAAACGGCTTGGTGCGAGCTATTATTTCGGCTATTTCAGTGATTTACCCACCGCCATGTCATTTAAATCGTTTGGCGATGCGCATAATGAAGTGATGTGAGGTTCTAGGTTCTAGGTTCTAGGTTCTAGGTTCTAGGTTCTAGGTTCTAGGTTCTAGGAGATCATGTGGGACGACCCATTATCGTCAACGAAAGCGAATAATATCGCCCCACTCTTTACTCCCACTCTTAACTCTCACCCTCTCCTCTAGGAGTTAGCCACCAGGTACCGCTCTATACCCATAAACCGCTTTACCCCTCCTTTCGCTTGAACCAACCTCACACATTCACGTCCAATTTCAACAATTTGGCTATTTTTTTCACTTTCGAGTTAATCCTAGAAATTAACTGACCGCCTCTTGTTAGTGAGCGGGGCGATAGTCCCAAATTGATAGTGATTCAAGGAGAACGACAATGGCTTTATCAATGCACACGAACTACGCGTCGCTAGTGACACAAAACACACTGAACAATACCAGCGGTCTACTTAATACTGCAATGGAGCGTTTAAGCACAGGCTACCGCATCAATTCAGCAGCGGATGACGCAGCAGGTCTACAAATTTCGACTCGTTTAGAATCACAAACTCGTGGTATGAATGTCGCGATGCGTAATGCACAAGATGGCATTTCTATGATGCAAACGGCTGAAGGGTCAATGGATGAAATGACCAACATCGTTTACCGTATGAACGATCTTGCTACTCAAGCATCGAATGACACCTCTTCTACGGCAGATAAAACAGCACTTAATAAAGAGTTCCAACAGCTAAACGAAGAACTTGTCAATATCATGGACTCAACCAACTTCGGTGGCCAAAAATTATTCAATACGACTGGATTTGCAGCTGGCCCGGTGAATATGCAAATCGGTACTAACTCTGGCGAGCAACTTTCTGTCGATGTGTCTGCCGACATTACCGCGTTAAACACTACCGTGGGCGCAGCGGGTGGTTTCGCTCTTGGTGATATTACAACAGCTGCGGGCGCACAAACTGCTTTGGATACATTGACAGGCGCCAATGGCGACGCTGGCGTGCTGGCTGATATCGGTACCACACGTTCTAGCTTTGGTGCCAACATTAACCGCCTAGAGCACACCATTGCCAACCTAGGCAACATGGTTGAAAACACTTCAGCAGCGAAAGGTCGTATCACAGATGCTGACTTCGCGGTTGAATCTTCAAACATGACGAAAAACCAAATGCTAATGCAAGCCGGCACAACCGTGCTTTCACAAACAAACCAAATGCCTAGCATGGCGATGTCACTGCTACGCTAATTTGGCCTCATCTTTGATAACGGTTGTGATGGCACTCTATCTAACTCAACCGTTATTATGGATACGAAGAGTTTTCCTTTATTCGCTCTTCATCCGTCCTTGACCTCCCTCGGGAGGTTTTTTTATTACGGCCACTTACGCCTACACCGTCGTAAATCTGAACCCATATCCCACAATGCCCAACGAACTCTTCAATGCAGTTAACAGTTGCATGATATCAGCCGCCTTATTGTTCTAGTGAAAAACCATTATTCGCGGAAAGCGGAAATTAGCCACTGGAAATCCGGCTTCCGCCACTTGCAAACCTAAAACATAAACAACTGATTTAAAACAAAATAAATCATGGCATATATCTTGATTTGTTTACTATTCACCTCTGAGCTGTTCACGATAACAATCATACAGCCAGCATGATTAGGAGCATTCTAATGAGTTCATTAGACCCCATTACTATGGCAACCCAACTCGCGACTTACGACGTGCAGCCATTTCAGAACCGCTACCAAATGCAAGCGGACAGCTATCAAGCGCAAATGACCGCATTAGGTAAAGTTGAATCGGCGCTTCGAGAATTTAGAACCGCTGTCAACGCAATGAATAGTACTGACTCGAACGTGATTAAAAATAGTGCCTCCATTTCGCAAGAGGGGTTCTTTAGTGCCAAAGCCGATGCCAAAGCGCTGGCTGGCAGTTATCAAGTTTTCGTGGAGCAAGTCGCGACTGCGCATCAGTTATCCACCGGTATGCCTGCCAACCTTGATTCGACCACCGAAGTGCCAACCACGGGGACGCTCGACTTTACTATTGATGGCGAAAGCCTCTCGCTTGACCTTTCCACATTAGACAGCGACGGTGATGGCAAAGCGACAATGGCGGATCTTGTTTCTGCCATCAACAACGATCCAGATAACCCCGGCGTCAACGCCACCCTCGTACGATCCAACGGTCAAACGCACTTTATGTTGTCGAGTACTGAAACCGGCGTCGCCAATACTATTAATGTTTCGGCTTCAGGCACAGGCGCAACCTGGTTTGAAGATGCATTCGCCAACACCAGTGATATCAGCACGCCACAAGATGCGGTGATTTGGCTCGGAGCCGAAGGAACGGGGCTCAAGCTAGAAAACAGCAGTAATACCTTTACTGGCGTCATCGACGGCGTTGATCTCACGGTCAGCAAAGCACAAGTTTCAGGTGAAGCGCCGCTAACCCTCAATATTGGTGCCGACTCCGAGGCGACGAAAGAGCAAATTAATCAATTTATCGACGCTTACAACACCCTAATGTCAACCATCGACGAACACACAGGCATCGGCGGTGAAGATAAATCACGCGGCGTATTAGCCAGTGATCCCACCCTTCGCTCAATTGAGAGTCAGTTGACCAGTTTAGTTCGCGGGGAATATGAAGAGCTGCGCCTAAGCCAGATAGGTATAGAGATTGACCGCAGTGGCACCATGACGCTAGACGCCAGCAAATTTGAAGAAGCACAAACCAATAATAGTGCCGCCCTAGAAGCGATGTTCAATGGTGACGGTAACCTTCTCGATTCGATCGATGCGATGGCAACGCCATTCTTACAATCGGCGTCGGGGTTGTTTACAAGCCGTAAAGATACCTTACAGCAAAATATCTCTCGTATTGATGATAAGCAGAGCACATTAGATCGCAAATACGACATGGCTTACAACCGTTACCTGAAACAATTTACCCAAATGAATACCTTAATGACCCAGATGAATCAAACCATGGGTATGTTCGGTTAACCAAGGAGGCAACAATAAATGTTAATGGACTCAGGCTACGACTCTTATCAACAAGTTGACTTAAACGCTCAAGCGGCGGCTGCGAGCCCTCACCAGCTCGTCATCATGCTCATTGATGGATTGCTCGATGAAGTAGAACGAGTACGCGGCCATATACACGCAGGTCGACTCGCAGAGAAAGGCGATGGCATCAGCAAGAGCATGAATATCTTAGTCGGTCTCGACAGTGCATTGGACTTAGAGGCTGGCGGTGAAATTGCCGAAAACCTACACCAACTGTATGACTTTTGCCAAGTCGAACTGTATCAGGCAAGCGTCAACAACGATATTGACAGATTGACGAACGTTGAGCGCGTCATGGGCACAATCAAAGAGGGGTGGCTAAATTTTGGCAAACACGCATAAGGTGTCCCCTGAGCGATTTCGACACCTAAGTCAACTAATTGAAATTGCAACAAAAACACAAGACTGGCCCACACTCCAGCGCTACGACGTGCAGCTTAGGGAGCTTTTGGTCACCCATGATCCTTTTACTAAAGGCGGCCGCCAAGACCCACGTTTAGCCGCTGAGATAGAGCGGGCAAAACAAGCGCACTTGCGCGCATTTATTGCGCTATCCGAAGCGACCAATGCGTTAAAAACGCAGCTTGGGGAAGCCGATGAGCAAAAAGAAAGAGCGCAAGCTTACCAACTGGCGATGAGTCTGGAGTAACCCATGGTAACCATACCTGCAGCAACCAATACCACTACTCAAACAACGCCGCATCGCGGGGCTGAAGGTGAGCGCTCTATCGCCCCATCCAGCCAAGAAAATGCGCGACAAAATACGCCCGCGTCCTTCAAAAAATTGGTCGGCGACAAAAAAACACAACTGTCATCATCAAACGAAACGGATGCACTGCCTAGCGATGCGATAGCAATGAATGCCACCGCAGATACGCGAGTACCACCATTAATCACGGCATTGCCGCTCACGCCTCACCATCCCAGTGACGGAACATTTCACACTCCAACGAGCTCACTAGGCAATATGACGCTTGCTACGCAAAGCCGTACCGCTCCACACGGTGCTATGCAGGCTCAAGCTCCTCTTTCCGAACCGCGGGGCAATCCGCTTCTTGAGACTAGAGGCAGCACGCGGGATCAGTCGATTGGACAACAGGCTCATGCAACGGCGTTAGCCCACTCGAGACTCAGTACGTCAACATTAGGCAATGACATTCCGTCATTACTTACAGCGGCGAGCGCACCTAGTAGCCCGTCAGCGGCGCACTCTCCAGTGCCATCAGCAGTAAATAGCAATACAGAAACCAGTACAGCGCAATGGGCCAATGTCCGTATTGATACTCAAGCAGGGAAATGGGGTGAGCAGATGCTTCAGGTACTGCATGACCGAGTGACCCTGCAGTCCCAGCAAAACTTACAAGAAGCGCGCATTCGACTTGACCCACCAGACTTAGGCAAGCTCGACCTAACGGTTAGAGTCGAGGGCGATAGGCTCAGTGTGCAAATTAATGCCAATGCCGCGGCGACGCGCGAGGCGTTAATGCAAGTTTCGGATCGACTACGCAATGAATTGCAGCAACAAAACATTCTGCAAGTCGAGGTTCAAGTGGGCTCTGGTGATAACCCCAATCCTTCTTCCAACACGCCAAATCACGATGAAGAGGCGGGCATCTTCGCCGCACGAGAACGAAATGAGCAGCCGACGAGTTTCTCATCTCACTCATCTTCTGACCACTGGTTCAACATTCACGCCTAGTGCATTCATAAGGAAATAGGTCATGACCAAACAACAAATTTTTGCTCTCTTTATCGCCACCATTATCTGCAGTGCATTGGTCTCTGGCGGAACGGTTTTTGGCACTGCTTGGTACCTACAGCAAGAAAAAAACAGCGCCTTAACTAGTGAGTCATGGCTATCAGAGCTATTTAACAATCAACCGGAACGCCAGCAACAACCAAGTTTTCAAGCACTTGAAAAACTCGTACTCAGTGTGAGAGGAAAGAAGCAGACCCACTTTGTCATGCTAGAGCTCGCCATTGAAACCCGTCGTCCAGAGCGCATGGAAAATATTAATGACTACATGCCAGTGGTTCGCAACGCCATGCTCAACCTCTTTAGCCAAAAGACCTATGAAGAGCTACACGGCGAAAATGCGCTAGCGATGCTGCAAGATGAAGTGAAACTGACTGTACTTGGCGCGTTCGAGAAAACGGATCTCGTCCGCGATATTGACGATGTGCTCCTGACTAAATATGTCGTGCAGTAGGTGATGCTATGTTGGATATGAATTACAAGGACAGTTACGGCATGGAAGAAGAGATTCAATCTCCCTCTGTGCCCATTGATGAGCCGCGATTACTGAGTCAGCATCAGATACTCGTCAAGCGCGTCGTCAACCAACTGCGCCATCACGCCACCACGCATTGCAGTATAGAAGACATGCAGCAAATTGGGCTTATTGGGTTACTGGAGGCCGGGCGACGTTATGGGGATATCGATGACGGTCAATTTCCTGCGTTTGCTGTGTGCCGAATTCGTGGTTCGATTTTAGATGAATTACGTCGGCTCGACTGGCGCTCGCGCAAGACTCGCCAGCAGGCCCACGAACTCAACGACATCACACGTGATCTCACCAAATCTTTAGGTCGCTTACCTACCGACAAAGAAATCATCTGTGCTTTGGGTACCGACCAAGCGGATTACTTATCTCGTCTTAATGCTTCCATGGCAGGCGAAATGCAAAGCCTCGATCAACTGCTCGATAGTGGTCTCGAGGGCAATATTCATTCGGCTTATGACGCCACCCAACATGAACACCACCGGCGCAGCCTTGAAGTCGCATTAGGTCAGTTGGCCAAACGTGAACAGCTACTCATGACTCTGTTTTATCAACACGACATGAATCTTCACGAAATTGCGTTAGTACTGGATTTAACGCCACCACGCATCTGTCAGCTTCACAAGCAAGCTCTCAAGCAACTCAATCAATTGTTATCTTCCTAGGAGTCTCCTATGCAAAAATTTATGGGCGCGGTCATCATTTTGATGTGTGTCTTCGGCGGCTACGTTTGGGCTGGAGGCAGCCTAATGGCGATCTGGCAACCGGCGGAATTCCTCATCATCATTGGTGCAACGGTTGGCTCGCTGATCATTGGTAACCCACCACAAGTACTCAAAGAAATGCGCCTCCAACTGCGCTCTATCTTGTCACCCCACAAAGAAGAGCAAGCCTTCTTCATGGAGCTGATGGCACTGCTACAGATCCTACTAGAGACGGTGCGCAGTGGTGGCTTTAAAGCGCTGGATAAGCATATTGAAAACCCAGAAGAAAGCTCAATATTTAACCGCTACCCACTGGTTAGTCGTGACTATCGCCTCGTTTCCTTCATTACCGACAATTTACGTTTAATGGCCATGGGGCAAATGTCGCCTCATGAATTAGAGGGGCTACTAGAACAAGAAATCGAAGCCATACAAGCTGATCTTCTTCTGCCGTCGCGCTCCATGCAGAGAACAGCAGAAGCACTGCCAGGCTTCGGCATCTTAGCAGCTGTTGGTGGCATTATTATCACCATGCAGGCCATCGATGGTTCAATCGCGATGATTGGCTATCACGTCGCAGCGGCTTTAGTAGGCACATTTTTAGGGATTTTTGGTTGTTATTGCTGCTTAGACCCAGCGAGTAACGCCATGGCTCAGCGCGTAAAACGAGATATGTCAGCCTTTGACTGCATCCGCGCCACCTTAGTGGCGTATGTTGCCAAAAAGCCAACATTGCTCGCTATTGACGCTGGCCGTAAGCACATTCAGCTAGACATCAAACCCACTTTCAACCAAATGGAGAGGTGGCTTGCTGAACAGGAGGGGTAATGCAAAAACAAGAGCACGTCGTCTTTAGGCGCTCAAACCGCCGCCATGAAGAAGCATTTCATGGCGGTGCATGGAAAGTCGCGTTCGCCGACTTTATGATCGCACTCATGGCTCTGTTTCTCGTATTATGGGTGATGCAAGTCGTTGATAAAGAAGAGCGGAAAGCGATTGTCGCTCACCTACAAATGGCCAGTGTTTTTGATAAAAGTACCGGCAATCTCTTTGATACCTCACAAAGTCTCTCGCCGATTGATCTAACCTCAGACTCTTCTGTTGCGAGCCGTCATGATTCGGTGCATACGGTGAGCGCTTTTTTTCAAGGCGATCGCGATGGACCAGAATCCGACTCGCTGATTGACGGCACATTTGATACTCAAGAACGCCTCGCCGCCCTTGCCAAAGTCATCAATGATGCTATGCGTCAAATCAATGCCGAGGGCAATGTTGATATCACGGTCACGCCACAAGGCCTAAGGATCGTGCTGCAAGATGACTACAAACAAAATATGTTCCGACGAGGTGGTTCAACATTAACGCCATTTTTTGAAGACTTATTGCTGGCTTTAGCGCCGATCTTTAACCGTGTTGAAAACCCGATGATTATTAGCGGTCATACGGACGCGACCCAATATAAAAAAGCGTTTCGTGATTCATCAAACTGGGAACTGTCCTCCTCGCGAGCGAACCGAGCCAGACAAACCCTTGTCGCTGGCGGGATGCCTGAGCAACGAGTGTTACAAGTTACTGGCATGTCAGACCGAGCACTGCTAAACCGAGAAGAGCCCAAATCGAGCGAAAATAGACGCATCGAACTGTTTGTGCTCACCACACCCGCTGCGCAGGTGATTAGCACCTTGTTTGGCGAGCAACCAACCAGTGAACTCAATAAAGCGCGACAAAAGGCCAAATTCAATCAACCTGTATTCAGACATGACACGATTGGTTATTCGGTGGACACCTCTCCTCCCATAACCCCTCAACCTCTCTAGTGGTTATATTGCTAGTAAGTTCTATGCTTACGATAACTTGCTAGCAATCAACATGTGTTTGTTATGAATGATGGTGACCGACCCTAAATAGGTCGCCTATTGATGAGTTTAAGTTGAGTCTTTATGAACCAGACCCCTCCACATACTGCTGCGTCTCAACCAGACTCGCTAAAGAAGGCGTTTTTGTGGTTGGTGATTATTGATTATATGCTTCTGGCGCTGTTCTTAAGCCAGTTACCAACCCTCACCCTTAAAGCTGGGACGGGCATCAGTCTATTATTGGTTATTTACAACGTGTTACTCAGCTTTCTTTGCTTTCGTCGCACCCAACAAAGAGATGGCTATATCATTTACCCCACTCTCTCCGCCACTCTACTGGCGTTTATCTGCTTTTTGTATTTTTTCTTTTTGGTGTGATTCTGTTCGGTGTCACTCGCAAGCTTGCCCACCACTTGACATGGCCACTGCACAATAGTTCAACTGAGTCACTTAGTTTTAGGCTGTTTTTTTTTATTTTTTGAAGTCGGTTAAAAGCTGAAAGTTTAAAGTGTGAACCATCAACCACATCTTACTTTTTACGCTTTGTTTCAATTTTTGAACATTTATTATGTATGACAATAATACATACTAGGAATTACAAAATGAAACAAACTCTAGCCCTCACTAGTTCATTGTTGCTATCATTTTCAGCCTTCGCTGACGTGGCAAACAACGGCGTATCATACCCTGTCCCTGCCGATAACTTCGACATGCGAAACTGGAAGATCACGATTCCATCTGACATCAATGAAGACGGTCGAGTCGATGAAATTGAGGGCGTAGCGATGATGAGCTACTCTCATTCTGACTTTTTCCACCTAGATAAAGACGGTCATCTGGTATTTGAAGTTCAAAACAAAGCTATCACCACTAAAAACTCAAAGAATGCGCGTTCAGAGCTTCGCCAAATGGCACGTGGTGCAGACTTTTCAATAGGCACTCATGACAACCTTAACAACTGGGCGCTTTCAAGCCACCCTGATGCAAAAACGTTCAGCGCTGTTGGCGGTAAATTAGAAGCCACCCTAAAAGTTAACCATGTTTCTTTACACGCAAAGTACCCAGAAAAATACCCAGCGCACTCGGTAGTTGTAGGACAAATTCACGCGGATAAAGATAACGCACAGATCAAAGCCAAAACGGGTTATGGTCACGGCAACGAGCCAATTAAAATCTTCTACAAAAAATTCCCTGGCCATGAGATGGGGTCAGTATTCTGGAACTATGAGCGCAATCTAGCGAAAAACGATCCAGATCGCGCAGACATTGCCTACCCAGTTTGGGGTAACACGTGGGAAAACCCGGCTGAACCAGGAGCAGCAGGCATCGCACTCGGTGAAGAGTTCAGCTATAGCATCGAAGTTAAGGGCACAATGATGCACTTGATTTTTGAAACGGCTAAACACGACACCGTTAAATACGACATCGATTTGAGCCAAGGTATCGACGATAAAGACTACCCAACTGGCTACGCAAAAGATTCATTCTATTTTAAAGCTGGCGCTTATGGTCAGTGTAGCGTGCAAGAATCTCACCCAGTATGGGGCCCAGGCTGTGAAGGTACTGGTGACTTTGCAACAGATAAAAAGAATGGCGACTACAACAGTGTGACGTTCACTGCACTGAAGCTAAACGGTAAGTAACTGCCAATCATTCATACCAATACTTGCCCTTCATTGCCAACGCGATGAAGGGCATCGTTCGATAAATAAAATCTTCTTAAAAGAAGGCCACGCCTGATTAAACAACTTCAGCCACCGGCATGCTGGTCAAGCTGTCGCGATAGCACCGATTACTTAAGCAGGGCTACAACCGTATGACGTCGTACATTCGCTTGGGCATTGAGCGCTCGAAATGTGCTGGTGAAATCATTCGATTGCTGGCTAAATTGCGCCAATGAGCCGTTCACCTGAGTGGCTGAAGGAAGGTTCGACTGGCTTTGAAGTTGCGACATTTGCGAGTTGAGTTGAGATTGGAAGTGTTTACTTTCTTGTAGGCTTGATTGCGCCTGTTGTAAGTGTTGATTGACCGTCGCGATCGACTGTTTAATTCCCTCACGAGACCCTAAGTCAAAACGCAATTCAGCAATGCCATCCGGTTCTGCTTTTACGGTAAACGTATTGGCTTGACCTGCAGGAAAGCGATGCCCTTGTCCGGTCACCTTTACTTGCTGCTGCATCGCGATATAGGCCGATTCTTGCGCTTGAAATACGATATTACCATCCTGAGAAAGACTGGCTCGCATCCCCATTGGAATCAGGCTTCTATCTAGCTTTTTGACGGTGCTGTCATGATTGGACTGCGTATCCATCTGACCGTCGAACTGCATAATAACCGTGCCATGCCCGGGGAAATCAAGGCGAACTTGCTCGCTGCGCTCACTCATTCTACCGATATTTAAGCCCGGAATAGAGAAATGGCGCACATCCGCGCTGTTGAGTTTCAGCTTGAGTTCATTATCCACAACGCGTTTATCATCAAATCGTGCATTATCCAGTGTCGATTCAATGCCTTGCTTGGAACGTGACAAAGAAGCCGTCATGGCATCCGACACACCGTGCGTTAATGCTTGAGTCAGTGTGCGTTTCACTTGAGTCAACTCACGCCCTACGGTTTGCAGCGTTTTACTTGCAATCTGCACTGACGTTGCCTGTTGCTGACCTTGTGTGAGCAAAATACCAGAGAGCGAATAGGACGTAGGCGCCATATTCGCTTGAGGGGTAAGGTAACGCTTAGACAGGGAAGTGCTTGGTTCCGAGGCTTGGGATGGCGCAATATTAGTGGTTTCCTGCCCGCTTAATTTAATACTATGCGGTCTTACTTCCACGGTACTTACTGCCATATTTTGTTCCCTAATTGACTCTTCACTGGTTAAATTCGATCAAACAATGACAAGTCATTGATTTTCACATAGCTGGCCTGCGTGGCTTGCAGTGCCGCCATATAATTACTTAAGCGTACCGAGGCTTCTCCGTAATCCAGAGCAGAAATGTCGCTGGTGACTTTATCAACAAAGAGTTGATTTTCACTGTGTGCACCATCGAGTAAATCGAGATTATTATGACGACCACCAATTTCGGTCATCGCCCCAAGTACGTTACCCAAGGTATCATCGATCGCCGCAATGCTGGCATCAACTTCGGGTCTAAAATTTGGACTCGGGTTCTTAAATTCAACAATAAGTGCGTCAATTTGATTCAGAACATTAGCGCCTCCGCCAAGATCGAGAATGTCTTTTGCCGTCATGTTGGACGTCATGGTCACACCCTTAGCAACGGTCACAACCCGCTTATCGCTATTGCCATCAATGGTATAACTTGCACCTGAATTCGACAGCGCAGCGGCATCGGTTTTGGTCCCAGAGAACAAAAAGTGCCCTTCTTCATCTTGAGCATTGAACGAAGAGACGACAGAGTCTCGTAAGCTTTCCAGCTCGGTGATCATGCCGGCACGGTCTTCATCAGTTAACGTACCATTGGAACCCCAAAGCACGAGTTCCCTCATGCTTTGTAAGCTTTCCGTTGCCGAATCAAGCTGAATCTCCTGACTCGATAAGGTGGTTTTTACGTTGGCGATATTGCGATGATATTGATTAATGGCGCTGCCTTCTCGCTCTAAGTTGAGCAATTTAATCGACGCCATGGGATCATCCGATAACTTGGTTAGCCTATCGCCCGTTGCCATTTGTTGCATCACCTTACCTAAACCTGCATTGTTTAACTGCAAACTTTGCAACATCATTTGGCTAAATTGAGTATCACTGATTCTCATCATTGCTCCTTAAAACAGTTGCAGAACGGAATCAAACAATTGATTCGCAGTGCTGATCACTTTCATATTGGCATTATGAGCATTGGCAAACGTCATCAAGTTTGCCGCTTCTTCATCGCTGCTCACCGCGCTCACATTGTCGCGCGCAGCAACGGCTTGTTCGTTCATCGCGTTTTTTGCCTGATAATCAGACTCGGCTTGGCGAGCTTTAATTGCCGTTTCACCGATCATGGCCGTAAAGGCATCGTTGAGTGATAGTGACCCAAATCCTGATACCGCTACTGGCTTATTACTGATGGCAATAAGGTCGGTTAAGTTATCACTGTTCCCCGGATTGCCATCGCCCGATAAGGCCAATTCATCGGATTTGATATCACTGATAGAAAGGCTGGCCGCAGGGTTGGCTGGGTCATAGGTAAATAAAGGCTTGCCCGCATTGCCATTAAGATCTAACCCCGCTGACAACGTCGTATTAAATTCATCGGCGAGATGCATCGCCATGTCATTCAAAGCGTCTTGATTTGGCTTAAGTACCTCGACTTGGTATTCATGCAGCGCACCTAATTTACCGCCAATATCGCCATTGGTGGCAAAGGTTTGCTGACCAAACTCTATATGCAGCTGAGCTAAATACGGGTCACTGGCATTTGGAATCGCAGTAATTGAACCAGCATCACCACCCAAAACTAGAGGCTGCCCAGAGGCGAGTGATACCTGCACACTGCCATCGGGTTGATTGGTGGTTTTCACTGCCATCACTTCCGACAACGAACCGATGAGGTTATCGCGAGTATCCATGAGTTGCGCCGGATTGCCGCCAGTCCCGTTGGTTTCAACGATCTGTTTATTCACTTCAGCGATATTCGCCATGAGGCTGTTGGCATGAGAGATCGCAGCGTTTCTCTGCTCGTGCGTATCTTTATGTTGATTGTGCAAGGACTCTGTCAGGGTATTAAAACGACGAGCCAGAGCTTCAGATTCGTTAATAATTTGCTGTCTGAGCGGTGTCGACTCTGGTTTTGATGTCGCATCATTCAGCGAGGCAAACAGAGAGTCCAACCCTTGGTTCAAACTAAAGCCATCAGCCCCGAGCATGCTTTCGAGCTGACTCATGCTACTCATGTAGCTGGCGGAATAATTGGCCGCGCTGCTGGTCGACCATGTTTGAGACACTAAATACTGGTCGGTAACACGGCGAATACTGGTGACCTCGACACCCATACCTGCGCTGGTCGCGTTGTACTTGCCCCCAGCGACGGACGCCATCATTGCCTGCTGACGGCTGTAGCCTGGGGTATTAATATTGGCCACATTTTGCGCCGTCACATCCAGCGCAACGCGGTTGGCGTTCATGCCAGATAACGCAATATTGACGAGATTCATAATAGCTCACGCTCCGTTGTTCTCATAAGAGGCTGGGAGAATGCCATCGTGGTGGCAGACTCTTGCGGGGATTGCAAAGTAAAGGCGACCTTGGGCGGTGCAGCATTAATCTCAGGGGAAGCTTTGTTGCCCGCTATTGGCATAGCTTGTGAGCTTGCTTCCAGATCATTGGCAGACGCCATTGCCAATGCGCTATTGGTATCAAACTGCACTTCTGCATGAGAGGGACTCAATTGCTTAACCAGCATATCGGCAATACCGGAATGCTGCTTTCGGGCGAGTTCAATAGACAACTGGCCATCGTGCATATCTCGAAATACCCCTTGTTGCTGCGATGAAAATGGGCTGTCTTCATCGGCAAGCACATCACTGCTGCTGCGCATTTGTCGCAACACCATTTGCAAAAACATCGCCTCAAACTGCCCGGCAACCTCTTTGAGTGCCGTTTGAGAATCCGCACTGTGCTTGATGTTCGCTAACGCCGCATTGTCGTGATACAGCACTTGTGTCTTCATCGCCGAATTCGTCGTATCTATCTTCATACTGCTCTCCTAAATCACGACAAGTTCTGCGTTAAGCGCACCCGCTTCATGCAGCGCCTGTAAAATAGACATCAAATCCGTTGGGGTAGCACCTAAACTGTTCACAGCATTCACAATGGTATTGAGCTCAGTACCTGCTGGCCAAATCACCATTTGAGCTTGGTCTTCACTAATATCGATTTTTGACTGGTCAACAACGACAGTATCGCCATCGGCAAAAGCGTTAGGCTGGCTCACTCGTTGTGATTCTGAGATGGTCACCGTCAGATTACCGTGGCTTACCGCCGCTTCACTGACTTTGACATTTTTACCAATCACCACGGTGCCAGATCGAGAGTTGAAGACGATACGAGCAGGTTTACGCCCTTCCACAACGCTCATTTCTTCCAGCATTGACATCATGGTGACTCGTTGCTGAGTATCTTGAGGCGCGCGCATATCGACTCGTGCTTTATTGACGGCAATGGCGACATCGGGTCCAAACGTTGCGTTAATTTCGC
This sequence comes from Vibrio methylphosphonaticus, assembly GCF_023634655.1. Taxonomy (GTDB): domain Bacteria; phylum Pseudomonadota; class Gammaproteobacteria; order Enterobacterales; family Vibrionaceae; genus Vibrio; species Vibrio methylphosphonaticus. The sequence continues at coordinate 56,588 of NZ_JAMKMS010000016.1, forward strand.
GGGCAATGTTTTTCGCGGTGGTAAAACTGGCTTTGCGCAGATGTAAGGTCACTTCATCGCGACTATTAAAGTCCGACGGAATCTCACGTTCTAATATGGCACCATTTGGGATGCGTCCCGAGGTTGGCGTATTCACCGCGATTTTCGAGCCACTTCGTCCCTCGGCCGACACCCCACCAATGACTAAATTCCCTTGACCTACCGCGTAGACTTCCCCATCCACACCTCGCAGTGGCGTGAGCAAGAGCGTACCTCCTCGCAAACTTTTCGCATCACCAATAGAGGACACGACAATGTCTAAGGCTTGTCCTGGCCCCGCCATTGGATCGACCATTGCCGTCACACTGACCGACGCCACATTCCGCAGTTTTGGATTATCGGCATCATCAATTTGCACCCCGAATTGGCGCAACATATTCATGATTGACTGGGCGGTAAATTTCACTTGGTTACGGTCACCCTGACCATCCAATCCCACCACTAAACCATACCCAACCAACTGGTTGTTTCGGATGCCCTGAACATCCACCAAGTCCATGATTGGAATCGGCGTTTCTGCTTTTGTTGTTGTCACCATGCCAAGCGTCAGCACCAAAAACAGCGTGGTGCATATTATTTGTTGTCGGTTCATTAAAAAGGTATCCATGGGCTGGTAAAGAACTGCGTTAACCACCCGGCTGAGTTGCTGTCAGCCAATGCGCCACGTCCTGAGTAGGTGATACGGGCATCACCAATACGATGGGAAAATACTTGGTTGTAACGATCGACATCATCAATACGTACGATCCCTGTCACGCGAATAAATTCATCCCCTTGATTGAGGCGAATCCATTTTTCTCCACTGACTCGTAATACGCCATTAGGTAGCACTTCATGCACGGTAACGGTAATCGCCCCTTCCAAACTGTTGCCCTGAGAGCTGGCAGCGGAGCCATCGAAATTACGGTCGCCATTGATACCGACGGCGGTTTCATCGATTGTTTTTCCGCCAATGGTAGCAGCACCAAAATTCACACTCGAAGACTTGCCAAATTTAGTATCGGCTTTTTTGCTAGATTGCGTTTCTTCCGCCAGCAATATCGTCAGCATGTCACCAACACGGTACGCTCGGCGGTCTTGAAACAAGGTTAAGTTGTAGCGGTGGCGATACAGGCTGCCACCAGCGGCTTCGGGCAAATCGTAGTTAAGCTCTGGCGGAGCGTATTTTTGCTCGTCGGGCTCTGGCGGCACAAACTCTTGACGGACAGAACATCCGGTTACGCCGAGCAATAGCATTGCCGTGATCAATATTGAACGCCATGTCATGTCAAAAATCCTTACGCGAGTCGCGACTACTTAAACAGATTGAGCGACAAACTTGAGCATGTCATCTGCGGCTGACACCACTTTGGCATTCATCTCATAGGCACGCTGAGTGGTGATCATATCGACCATTTCTTCCACCACCTGCACGTTAGACCCTTCAAGCGCTCCCTGCTTAATGCTGCCTGCACCATCTTCACCAGGAATAAGTTCTTCTGCCTGACCACTGGCTTCTGTTTCTTTAAACAAGTTACCACCCATCGCTTCCAAGCCCGCGGGGTTAATGAATTTTGCTAACGAAATCTGCCCCAGATCTTGCGGCACAGTGCTATCTGCGGTGGTGGCAGTAACAGTACCGTCCACGCCCACCGACAAACTCAGCGCATTATCCGGCAGCTGGACTTGTGGCTCTAATGGCAAGCCCTGACTGTTTACCATCAAGCCTTCTGAGTTGACATGAAACTGGCCGTTGCGGGTATACATGATCTGACCATCTGAGTTTTCTATCTGGAAAAAACCCTGCCCCATGACCGCTAGATCCAGCTCTTGTCCGGTATTTTGCGCACTACCTTGCGTAAACACTTTTTGCGTTCCCACCACGCGTACACCACTACCTAACTGAACCCCGGTTGGCAGTTGATTGACTTGATCCACTTGTGCGCCTGGTTGACGCTGAATGCTATAAAACAGATCTTCAAAGACCACGCGATCACGCTTAAAACCTACGGTATTAACGTTCGCTAGGTTATTCGAGATGGCCGTCATCTTCGTATCTTGCGCGGCCATACCCGTCTTACTGATCCATAGTGCTGAATGCATTGTGTTGCTCCTTTACTGTGCGCGTTAACGCGCACTCATCAATTTATTGCCTGCTTGCGCCAGCGTTTCTGCGGTTTTCATCATGCGAACTTGCATTTCAAAGTTACGCGTCAGTGACATCACGCTGAGCAACTCATCTATGGCTGAAACGTTACTCGCTTCAACGTGCTCAGGGGCCAGGTTCACCGTGGCATCAGCGGCAAACGGTGCACCAGTATTACTGTGAAGTAGGCTATCGCTTTCTTTCTGCAGCTGAGTCGGTTCAGGTTTAACCAATTTCAGCTCCCCCACTTCCACTTCGGCATTGCCACCGGGAGGGATAATCGACACGCGGCCTCGTTCGCTGATTTCGACTTTTTGGTAATCTGGTAAAACCATAGGACCGTTATTGCCTACCACCGCGAAACCGTTAATGCTCATCGCACCCAACTCATCAACTTTAATGTTGCCTGCGCGGGTATAGGCTTCATCGCCTGCTGGGGTTTGTACCGTTAGAAAGCCATCCCCCATCACAGCCACATCCAATGCCCGACCGGTTTTCACCACATCGCCAGCATCAAAACGCGTCGCCGCGGAGTTGGTGACGACCATCGTGCGACCGTCAAAACCAGAGCCTTGCAACGGCACACTTTGTACCCGCTCCATATCGGCGCGAAAGCCGGTGGTATCGGCATTCGATAAGTTATTTGAACGAACGTGCTGGGCTTTTAATACCCGGCTGGCGCCTGTGGTGGCGGTAAACAATAAGCTGTCCATGCTCGATTCCTTATACTGCGTTGAACAGGGCTTGAGTCAGCTTGTCCGAGGTCGAAATAGTCTTGGCATTCGCTTGATAGTTGCGCTGCGCGGTCATCAAGTTCACCAATTCTGAGGTCAAATCCACATTCGAGCCTTCCAGTGCGCCCGGCGTTAAGTCACCCAACACGCCTGTCCCCGGTGTCCCCATCACAGGTGCGCCAGAACCATAACTTTGCGTCCATGCCGTACCATTGGTTTTCGCTAGACCTTGTGGGTTAGCGAAATTGGCGAGCACCACCTGACCTTGCAGCTGAGATTGACCATTGGTGTAAGTCGCAAAAACCATACCGTTGTCTTCTACGCGCACACCCGCTAATTCACCGGAGGTATAACCATTAGGACTATTGGTGCTCACGCCAAACGCCGCGCCAAACTGGGTACTGCCCGCTAAGCTGATGTCCACACTCATACTGTTGGCGCCCGCTGCCGGGAAAGCCACATTAAAACTGCCGGTTGGTGAGGCTAATGTGCCATCCGGATTGAACGTCACGCTTTGCGTCGTCGCAGGGTTCGTTGCCGAACCATCCACCTCTACATTCACTTGCCATGTGTTGTCCGCCGTTTTGGTAAAGTACTGCGTCACAGTATGAGAATTACCCAACGAATCATGAACTTTGGTCGTGTAAGAAGAGTTAAAAGAATTCGGATCCGTGGCATCAAATGGATTCACCGCTTGGTCAATCACACCTGAGCTAGCATCAAAGTTGGCGACAAAATCTAATTTATCTGTGGCTTGCGCTGCTAATGATGACGTACTGATTTTGACATCGCCAACGGAGCCTGTGAGTAGGTTATTATTGCCATCTACGCTATAGCCTTGCAGCTTGGCGCCAGTATTGCCGACAACGTAATTGTCTTTGTCGGTACCAAACACACCCGCGCGGGTATACAGCATCTGACCCATATGGTCTTTGGTGACAAAGAAACCATTACCGTTAATCGCTAAATCCATTGAGCGACCCGTACCTGATACCGAACCATTTTTATCAAAGTTTTGCGAAATGGCGGCGACTTCCACACCTCCTGCCTGCATACCGTTGTACACCGCTGAAAATTCTGTTCTTGCTTCTTTAAAACCATACGTCGACGCGTTAGCAATGTTATGACTGATGGTATTAAGTTGTGAGTTGGTGGCGTCCAAGCCACTGAGTGCGATATCAAAGCTCATGATGTCCTCTTCTTTGTCTTTTTAGTTGGTGCTCAATTAATGGTTATATTCAATTACAAGTTGCACTTAGCATTTAACACATAGCTAGGCGCTAGGCACCGAACTGACTGATTTGATAGAAAGGTACGCTGCCGACACCGGTAATATTGACGAGTGCGGCACCACCGGTACTTGGAATTCGAACTTGCTCAACTTCACCAGCAAGCAATAGATTCGGTGCCGCTTGGCCTTCTTGTACTTCCACCGATACGCGATAATTTCCGGGCTTCAATCCATGCTTTTCAGGATCGAGAGAAAAATCAACATCACCGGCGGCGTGAGCACCTAATGGCACCTTTGTTTTTTGACCGAATTCATCTTCCACCACCAATGTCACTTGATTCGACGGGTGAGCGAGCTCGATCTTGCCACTCTGCACCCCTTCACCCATTTCAAATTCATCACTGTTGACGTACACGGTTTGCCCCACGAGTCCTGCGGTTGATAACACTTGCATGTTGTCGAGCAATACCATGCTGTTTTGCATTAACGTCGACATGTTTTCGGTACTTTGTACTTGAGAAAACTGAGCCAATTGACTGACATATTCCGTTCCATCAAGGGGATTCAGTGGGTCTTGATTTTGAATCTGCGCCACCATTAAACTGATGAATTCATTTTGTAATGAACTGGCGCTGTTCATATCTTGCGGATTCGCCGAGATCCCTGCATTGCTTTGGGTTGCCAGCGGCGCATCGGCGTCTAACGCCGTAAATTGTGCAATACTCATTAACGTCCCTCTCCTAGGCGAAGTAGCCCTTGCTGCATGCTTTTGACATTCGCCAACACTTCCACATTGCTTTCAAAGCTGCGCGTTGCCGACATCATGTCGGCCATTTCCGTCACCACATCCACTCCAGGGTAGTAGACATAGCCTTCCTGATTGGCGAGCGGGTTATTGGGTTCAAATCGCTGCTCGGCTTGAGCCTGACTTTGTACAACATCGACAATACGGACTTCAGCGTTGGGGTATACCGCTTGGTCGGCAGACAGCTGTGATTGGTTATATACCGTAGCAAACACGGGCTTTAATGCCTTGTAGGCGTCATCCGGGTTGGCAGAGACGGCATCCGCATTGGCTAAGTTACTGGCGACCGTGTTAAGGCGCACCGTTTGCGCCGTCATCGCAGACCCTGCGATTGAATAGATATCAGTAAATGACATAATTAACGTCCTTCAATTGCTTTCGCCAGCCCACTTAGCTTCATATTGAGAAACGTCAGGCTAGTTTGAAAATCCATGTTGTTTTGCGCGAACTTGGCTTGCTCGACACCTAGCTCAACGGTATTACCGTCTTTGCTGTTCTGGTAAGGCATGGCATATTTCGCTTCTGCCATCATTTGGGGAACTTGCGGTTGCACACCATTAGGCGTCATTTTCCCCATCACAGTCTTAAAGCTAAGATCTCTTGCGAGGTATCCAGGGGTATCGACATTTGCTAAGTTACTTGCCAAGACCTTGGTACGTTGCACTCTAAAATCGAGCGCGTTAGGGTGGACACCTAGTGCATTTTCAAAGCTGATTGCCATCGCATATTCCTTTTCCATTCGCCAAGTACAGCGAATAGATTACAATATACGTGCCATAAATATTTTCATTTAAAAACAACAACATAAAAAAGCAAAGGGAAGTCATCCTTCCGTTTGTCGGAAGCAGTAGTCATGATAGGGAAGCGAGTAGGAAGTGCTATTTGGATGATATTTTCTAGCGCCGTGATGTCACAACAAGTGACGACAATGAGCGCCGACGATATTCGCCAAACCGTAGAGCAATCCGTCAAATCTGAGCTTAACTTGCTGGCAAAGCAGCAAAAATGGGGCGCGTTTGACATCGCTCTCGTGACCTTCGTTCCAGAGTCAGTAAAACACTTACCGCGCTGCCAACAACCACTCATGATTAACGGACGCGATAACCAGTCCATGCCCATTGGTCATCTAAAACGCAGTGTCATTTGCCAAGATGGCGTGAATGAATGGCGCATTAACACCACGGTGCGATCGACATTAACGTTGCCTGTCGTTGTCGCGGCGAAAGCCTTATCTCGCGACAGTGAAATTACCCTAGCGGACATCAAACTTGAGCGACGTGAGTTAACTCGAGACACCCCCTTTATTGCCACCCTAGAACGGGCCACTGGCCAACAAGTCAATCGTCGACTTCGAACCGGTCAAATGGTGAATTCACGTTATGTCAGCGCCCCTCCTTTAGTGCAAAAAGGCAATGAAGTGCTCATCATCGCCAGCAGCGGAAAATTCAGCGCCCAAACACGCGGTGTGGCAATGGAGACGGGGGGAAAAGGTGAGCAAATTGACGTACAAAATAGTCGTTCAAAAAAAGTTATTCGCGCCGTTGTGACGGGTTCAAACCAAGTGCATACTCAATTTTAGATTCCCCCCAAAAAAACTCTATGACTTTTCTCTCTGGCGCGATAGGACAGAAAAAATTCTGGACTCAAGGTAACAGTTTTTAACTCTAAGTATCGTCAATCTCATCGATTCTACGGTACAAAAAATAACGCAAACCATTTAATGCCAGCCTCAGGCCTGTCGCTCTATATGGTTGAAGACACGCGACAGGAGAATAATGATGAAGATAGATAAAGTAGCGGGCGGGCATGTCCCACAAACGCTTCTGAAGCAAGACAGTAAGCCAGCAACCGCTGCTCCGGCCCGACAAGCTAACGATGCCGCGACATTTAACGCCAATACTGCCGCTTTAGATAAAGCGCAGGCTGAACTATCCACATTGCCGAATGTCGATATGGCGAAAGTTGAGCAAGTGCGAAATGCCCTTGCCAATGGGGAGCTTGGATTGGATGTTAAAGCGCTATCGCAAGCGGTGATGCGTTTTCACACCGGACATGAATAAGCCTGTCAAAGCATAAAACTATCGATAGGATACGACCGACATCTATCGTCGGTGTCAGCAAAAGGATGACGTTATGACCGTCACAAAAAGTGAATTGGTGCAAAACTTTGTGGTTTCGATCACTGAGGATATTAAGCTCTATCAAAAGTTACTTGCGTTACTGCAGCACCAGAAAGCCCTGTATCTGAAACTCGATAGTGACGCGCTCAATCGCAATATTCAGCAACAACTTCCTGTACTCAAGAAACTGAGCTACGGCGCTAAATCACGAACCTTATGCCTGCAGCAATTACAACTGCCAAGCTCAGAGGTTGGCGTGAAAACACTGACTAAAGCCTTACCGATAAAATTGCAGACACACGTTGCAAAGCAGTGGTCGGTACTTGAAGCACTCATTAAGCAGTGTCAGCGCTACAATCAAGAGAACGGTCAAAGCTCGGCGGCGTTTCATGAGCTTCTGGGTCAACTGATGGGCAAACCCGCTATCACGTATGAAGAGAAAGTAGTGTGTGAGGAGTATGCGCGCTAGGCGAAGATTGACCTTTGTTATCTTTAGCCTTTGGGGTGCGGTGTTGCATTCAAGTTGGGCAGTTTCCTCGTCCCATTCAATAATATCACCCCAACTCATCGCCCCGCATATTGAAAAGCTACAGCCATACCAAGCACCTATCCTCGCCAAGCTCGATACTTATAACCCGCTGATACAACAGCTGTTCAAACAGTTAGCTGATTACTCGCTGCCAAACAATCTCATACTCCTGCCCATGTTAGAGTCATCCTACAATCCTAACGCCGTGTCCGCCGCCAATGCCGCGGGGCTATGGCAACTCATTCCCGCCACCGCCACCCGATTTGGGCTCATCGTCAATGCCCAAAAAGATGAACGCTTCGACATTGATGCCAGCAGTACCGCCGCGCTTAAGTACCTCAATTTTCTTTATCAAAAGTTTGATGGTGATATCAACCTAACGCTCGCCGCCTACAATGCAGGAGAAGGACGCGTGCAACGCGCGATTAATCGTTCAGGCAGCCGTGACTTCAACCGCCTGTCTTTGCCAGCGGAAACTCGCCAATATGTCCTTCGCTATCACGCCCTACTCACGTTAGTAGATATGGCGCGTTTCACTGTTCAAAATCGCACAACGCTGTTTTTATTTAGTCAACACCATCACAAACCTACCGCCTTAATTGACCTAACGCCCCTCCCGACATTGATTTCATTGTGACCCCCTTCAAGATCCACAAACTCTTGCTTTTCAGAACGCTATTCACTGGTAAGATGCTGGCACTTTATTTACTCAATCGCGTACCACACCCTCATGCTAAACGAACGAAAAGCTTTATTCTTTGCTCTGTCTGCTGTGCTCCTTTGGTCGACAGTTGCCACCGCATTTAAACTGACACTGGCCGAGTTCACTCCGGCCCAAATGGTCTTTGTTGCCTCACTAGTTTCAGCGATTGCACTCGTGGTGGTGTGTGGTGTACAGGGCTCGATAAAACAAATCAAAACTACCTTCCTATCCAACCCGTGGTATTACGTCTTACTCGGCATTATCAATCCGTTCGCCTACTATCTGATTTTATTTAAGGCCTACGAACTGCTGCCAGCGTCACAAGCTCAGCCCATCAATTACAGTTGGGCGATCACGCTGACTTTAATGGCTGCCGTATTCTTAAAACAAAAAATCCGTGGTCAAGATTGGATTGCCTGCTTGCTTGGCTATTTTGGTGTGGTTGTCATTGCGACAAAAGGCGACGTACTGGGGCTGCAATTTGATAGCCCTCTAGGTGTGGGGCTGGCGCTCATTTCGACGTTGCTATGGGCCAGTTATTGGATCCTAAATGCAAAAAATACTGCCGACCCTGTGGTTGGGGTGTTGCTTGGCTTTTTGGTGGCGCTGCCTTTAGCCTTTGGTGTCGCCATGTATGAAGGCGCATCTTGGGGTGGCATTAGCGCGCAAGGCTGGCTGGCGGTCACTTATGTTGGTCTTTTTGAGATGGGCATTACCTTTGTACTGTGGCTAAGCGCACTGAAATTGACACAAAACACCGCTCGTATTAGTAACCTTATCTTCGCCTCGCCGTTTATTTCATTGCTGCTTCTGGCCTATGTCATTGGCGAGGACATTCACCCGTCGACCTTGGTGGGTTTAGTCTTGATAGTGATTGGGCTGGTCATCCAACAAATTAAACGTCGCTCACCCGCTGACGCTTAAGGGGGCGAGAAGGGCAAGCGCAACTTGCCCTTTGTGTCTGCAGCTCAGCTCGGCGATAAGGTGACCATGACGAGGTTTACGATATTTAAGGACAACGACGATGGGTGATAAACAACACGACGCTAATAGTAATAATAGTAATACCGTTATCGCCGTACGCTTGACCAAGGGACAAGATCTAAAGCGTGAAATTCAAGCGCTGGTAAGCCAGCACCAGATTCAAGCCGGCAGTATTGCGTCTTGTGTCGGCTGTTTAGACAGCATTCATATTCGGCTTGCGGGAGCAACCAAGTCACTGTCGATGCAGCAACCGTTTGAGATTGTGTCTCTCATGGGCACACTGTCCCCTAACCATCAACACATTCATATTTCTGTCGCTGACTCACAGGGACGAGTGATGGGTGGGCATTTACAAGAAGGAAGCCTTGTTGATACCACGGCTGAACTCATCATCCATCAATATCCTCAAGTTAGTTTTACTCGAGAGCACGATCCTCAGACCGGATACACTGAGCTAGTGGTTACTCGCACCTAAGCTATTAGGCGCATCTAAACGATTACCCTCACCCAAGCTATCCCACGCTTTAAAAGCCATGTATCTACGTCGTTTTTTTTCCACTTTTTTATCTCTAACCACGCCGTAAAAAACCAATCCATAGCAACAAACCTGGTGCAATCCTCTAAATACCATCCACTAATCAGCAGCTAGCACTAATTGTTCAATTTAAAACCAGCGCCATTCGTTGCATCTCACTGTAAAACCTGTAGAAAAACAACGGTGGCAAAATAATTTTAGCGTGATGTGTACACATTTTTGAACGCGCTTTGCTGTGCCCCTTTATGGATAATAATGATAAGGAATTTACTCTATGGAGAATACCCTCTCTTCACCTGAGCCGAGACGCTCTGGTTTCGCCCAATTGGTCCGCTCACTTGGTCCTGGCATCATGATGGCGGCCGCTGCCGTTGGGGGATCGCATCTTGTTGCCTCAACTAAAGCTGGGGCAATTTATGGCTGGCAACTTGCCGCTCTCATCTTGCTGGTTAACCTTCTCAAATACCCTTTTTTCCGAGCGAGCATTCAGTACACCATGGGCACGGGTGGCAGTTTAATCCAAGGCTATGCCACGTTAGGTCGTGGCTACTTATGGGTATTTACCATACTCAGTGTCATTTCTGGCGTCGTGAATACCGCCGCACTGTTGTTATTTAGTGCCAGTCTACTGGGTTATTTTTTACCTTTTGACCTGCCAATCGTCGCCCTGTCTGGCATTGTGCTTGCGACCTGTTTAGCGATTTTATTTGCGGGTCATTATCGTGCACTCGACACGCTATCTAAAGTCATCATGGCCGTCTTGACGATTGCCACCGTGACGGCAGTTTGTATCGCCGCTTCCAATGGCAGCGTCGCGCCAGCGGATTATCAAGCGCCTTCACCTTGGACGATTGCCTCGATTGGCTTTATCGTGGTGACCATGGGCTGGATGCCAGCTCCCATTGAAATTTCAAGCCTGACGTCAATGTGGCTAAAAAGCCAGTGTAAAAAGCAAACCGTCACACCAGAGTCCGCGTTGTTTGATTTTAATGTCGGTTACATTGCTACTGCAGCGCTCGCCATCGTCTTCCTTGCACTCGGCGCACTAGTGATTAATGGTTCTGGTACGGCGTTATCCGCATCCGGCGTTGGCTTCTCTCATCAGCTTGTGGGCATGTATGCTTCTACCATTGGCGAATGGTCACGCTACTTAATTGCCGTCATTGCTTTCTTTTGTATTTTTGGCAGTACCATTACGGTCATTGATGGGTATTCACGAGCGATTGCGGAATCTCAACGTTTGCTACAAAAGCAGCAAGAAGACAATCCTAAGCACTTTCAAGCGTGGGTCGTTGTGGTCGCCACCGCGGCGATTGCTATTATTGCCTTCTTTGCGTCGGCACTGATGCCTTTACTCAATTTCGCCATGATTCTTGCGTTTATAACGACGCCAATTTTTGCTCTGTTGAACTACATCCTAGTCTCACGAGCCACCCTTCCCGCCTCTTTACAGCAGGGCCCTAAACTTAAAGCACTGTCTTGGGTAGGCCTAATTTACCTCTTTGGTTTCTTGGTTATTTTCATCTGGTGGAAGTGGTTGATGTAACGTGGTTAATGTAGCTTAATCCGCCGATTTCATCAGCGACCTCAACAATGTTGAGGTCGCTTTTTTATGCCCACGCTTTGCCAAGAGCAATATCTTACTCTTATTGCTGAGCATGTTCGATCTGCTGACATTGAGAGCGTCGTTAAGCAAACTGGGCGAGTATCGGCTCATAATCAAAGAAATTACCTTCAGATTCTTCCGTCACGCTAACGCAAACAAAGTGATGTTCTTCACGCTTTCTTCACTCTCAATTCTGAACTACGAATTTTTCCTAGTCATTCTAAGACCCTCTCTCATGCGGTCGCTTTTTAGACTCCCTATTATTTCCCCGTCAAAAAAACAAAACGTGCATGGTCGGAAAGTTACCGTGCAGACCTCATAAACGATAAGAGAGTTTACAATGTTAAAGTTCCTAGATCAGGTGAGAAAGCCGACGCTAGATCTTCCAGTCGAAACTAGAAGAAAAATGTGGTTTAAGCCTTTCCTACAATCTTACCTCGTCGTCTTCATTGGTTATTTAACCATGTACTTAATCCGTAAAAATTTCAATGTTGCACAAAACGACATGATTTCAACTTACGGATTATCAATGACTGATCTAGGTCTTATTGGTCTTGGATTTTCAATTACTTATGGCATTGGTAAAACGGTCGTTTCCTATTATGCCGATGGTAAAAATACCAAACAATTTCTACCATTCATGCTAATCCTATCTGGCCTTGCCATGTTGGGCTTCAGCTTCAGTATGGGCGGCGGCAGCGCGAGCCTATTCATGATGGTGGCATTCTACGCCTTAAGTGGTTTCTTCCAAAGTACCGGCGGGCCTTCCAGTTATTCAACCATCACTAAATGGACACCTCGCAATAAGCGTGGGTCGTATTTAGGCCTATGGAACATGTCACACAACGTTGGTGGTGCTGGTGCTGCTGGTGTCGCTTTGTTTGGTGCCAACTATTTATTTGACGGTAACGTAATCGGTATGTTTGTTTTCCCATCTATCATTGCGATTGTTGTGGGCTTTATTGGTATGCGCTTTGGTAATGACTCTCCAGAGGCGTACGGTTTAGGTAAAGTAGAAGAGCTTTTTGATGAAGAAGTCAGCGAAGAAGATACGATTGCTGAAGAAAATCAAATGACCAAAAAAGAGATCTTTATTGAATATGTCCTTAAAAACAAAGTCATCTGGTTACTCTGCTTCGCGAATATCTTTTTATACATTGTTCGAATTGGTATCGACCAATGGTCGACTGTTTACGCGTATCAAGAGTTAGGTTTATCAAAAGAAACGGCTATTTCAGGCTTTACTTTGTTTGAAGTCGGCGCTCTGGTTGGCACACTAATGTGGGGCTATCTATCTGATCTTGCCAACGGGCGTCGTGCTTTAGTGGCTTGCGTATCACTTGGTTTAATTATTGTTTCTCTTGAGTTTTACCAGAACGCAACCAGTGAGTTCATGTATCTTGCCTCTTTGTTTGTACTTGGCTTCTTGGTCTTTGGGCCTCAACTCTTAATCGGGGTTGCTGCGGTTGGTTTTGTGCCTAAAAAAGCCATCAGTGTCGCGGATGGTGTTAAAGGTACTTTTGCCTACCTAATTGGTGATAGTTTTGCCAAACTTGGCCTCGGTATGATCGCTGACGGAACGCCAATTTTCGGTTTAACTGGCTGGAAAGGGACATTCGCCGCCCTCGATACTTCCGCCGCCATTTGTATTGTTTTACTGCTATTCGTTGCCGTTGCCGAAGAGAAAAAGATTCGTCACGCAAAAAAAATGCACTTAGCGGCTCAAAAGGCATAGCGAGTCTCACATGCATAATCTCGCGTGCTTTATTCGATTAAAGCACGCGAGATCATACCAATCGATAGTACGATTCAGTATCATCTCAGACATTCAAATTAATTATCTATCGCTCCTACCGGGGCACTTTCTTTTCCACTCTTGGCTTTGGTTAATATCATGATTAATGTTGCTCTTGTTGACGATCACGTCATTGTTCGATCTGGCTTTGCTCAGTTACTCAGCCTTGAAACGGATATTACAGTGGTAGGTGAATTCAACTCTGCGGCAGAGGCGCGTCTCGGGCTACCAAGTTGCCATCCCGATGTCGTTATCCTGGATATTTCAATGCAAGAGGAAAGTGGCCTGAGTTTATTGGCAGAAATTCCATCGGGCATTGCCAGTGTCATGTTAAGCGTACATGACTCACCGGCGATGGTGGAAAAATCATTAGAGTTGGGTGCCAAAGGTTATCTCAGCAAGCGTTGTAGCCCAGATGAGTTAATTCAAGCCGTACACACAAGTGCAAATGGCGGTTGTTATCTCACACCAGATATCGCACTAAAGCTCGCGACACCGAAAAAAAATAAAACATCATTAAACCAGCTAACGCGCCGAGAAAACGAAGTGTGTCAGTTGTTGGCGACGGGGCTAGATGTCAAATCTATTGCCGTTGAACTAGGGCTTAGCCACAAAACGGTCCATGTGCACCGTGCCAATGCGATGGACAAGCTTAATGTTAAAAACAACGTTGAGTTAGCGAAACTATTCACTCAAGAACCGTACTAATGCGATCCTACCTAGCCACTTCCCTATGTGGCGTTTTTATGGCGGGTTGTGCATGGTTCTGTTTATGGGTGATTGCCTTCTATTTTATTAATGACCCTGAACTCGCCATTCTATTGTTCCCCTTTTCATTGCGACTGGGTATGACGCTGCACACTCGCACACAATATTGGCCGGCTATTTATGTGGCAGAATGGGGGCTCGCCATCGCTTTGGCTTTGCTACTTAATGAGCCACAATGGTTAACAGTATTAATCGCCAGTGGATTAAGTATTCCCACCACTTTACTTGCCAAGCGTTATTACTATGGCGACCAAAATCGTCACCTGTTGGTGATGGCGAGCTTAATTATGGTCACAGCATTGATTAACGTTGCCGTGGTGAGAGCCCATGTTCCTGCTGTTTACATGGTGTGGTTGGTCAGTATCACGGGGGGACTTATGCTCGTGCCTATGTGTTACTTAGTGTGGAATTATCTATTTCAAAACAAGTGGGCACCGCTCAGTTCTCACTTAATCAATCATGTTATTGAATTCAAAATACGTCACATCGCGTTATACAGCATGTTACTGGTGGCCAGTATTTTGATTCAAACCAGCTTGCCTGATGAGCTAAGACGGTTTGCGCCATTTTGTATGGCGATCCCAATAATCTTATTGGCCGTTCGTTATGGTTGGCAAGGTGCCTTGCTTGCGACACTGCTCAATAGTGTCGCGTTAATTGCCGCCCATAGCGGAACATCCAAACTCGAAATCACCGATTTACTCTTGTCTCTTTCGGCCCAAACCATCACTGGTATATTGCTTGGTCTTGCCGTTCAGAAACAAAAAGACCTGAACTCAAAATTACGAAGTGAGCTTTCACGAAATAAGAATCTATCCCGGCAGTTAGTGGCGGCGGAAGAATCTGTTCGCCGTGATATTGCTCGTGAATTACATGATGAAATAGGCCAAAACATCACAGCAATTCGTACGCAGGCAAACATTATTAAACGTGTAGATGCCGCAGAAATGAGTGTTCGTTGTGCGGACATGATTGAATCATTGTCTTTGAATATCTATGACACGACCAAACGCCTACTAACAAAACTCAGACCCAAGATGTTAGACGATCTTGATCTAAAAGACTCGGTTGAGCAGCTCATACGAGAAATGGAATTTTCGAACCATGGCATTGATATACGGTTAAATTGGCAAGGTGACTACACCTGCTTGAGTGACACACTCAAGGTAACGCTATTTCGACTGTGCCAAGAATCATTAAACAACGCCTATAAATATGCGCAAGCCAGCGACATCAGAATTGACCTAACGCTAAGTGAGCAGGTGGACCTGAGAATCTCAGATAATGGCATAGGCTTTACCGCGCAAGATATTCTGAAAGGAATGGGCGTTCGTGGGATGCAAGAGCGTGTTCAAGCGCTCGGAGGAAACATGATAATCAACGCTAATGATTGCGCTACTGGCACGAATATCAGCATTACATTACCTAAAGTGTGAGAGCAACTATGTTTGGATTTCTGCGATCAACAACATCAAAGCGTCATACGCTAAGTCACAATGAGATCAACCAGAGTTATCGTTACTGGCGTCTTCATATCATGATAGGGATGTATGTGGGTTATGCTGGGTTTTACTTCACCCGTAAAACCTTTAACTATGCAGCGCCAGCAATGATCACTGACCTTGGCTTAGACAAAGGCGATATAGGCTTAATTGGTACGCTATTTTATCTCTCTTATGGCTTATCTAAATTTATTTCCGGCACGATATCTGATCGCTCAAATCCGCGGTACTTTATGGGGTTTGGCTTAATCGCGACTGGGCTAATAAATATCGCTTTCGGTTTTTCGAGTTCGTTGGCGGCTTTTATCTCGCTGTGGGTACTTAATGCATGGTTCCAAGGTTGGGGCTGGCCCTCATGCTCGAAGCTATTGACGACTTGGTATTCTCGTTCTGAAAGAGGGTTTCGTTGGGCCATATGGAATACCGCACATAATGTCGGTGGTGCGCTTATCCCTATTCTTGTGGGTTACCTTACTCTTCAATTTAGTTGGCGAGCAGGGTTTATCTGGCCGGGGGTGATTGGCGTTTTCGTTGGTCTTATCGTCTGTTGGCGCTTACGTGATAAGCCCACCACCATGGGGCTTCCTACGGTAGGGAAGTGGCGCAATGACCCTCTCGAATTAGCGCAAGAGCGCCACGGACAAGGACTCAGTTATCGGGAAATATTGAAAACCTATGTATTCAGCAACAAATACATTTGGTTGCTCGCTTTCAGCTATGTACTGGTTTATATCGTAAGAACCGCCGTTAACGATTGGGGGAACCTCTATTTAACCGAAGAACACGATTACAGTTTGATTAACGCAAATGCTGCGTTATCTCTGTTTGAAGTTGGCGGCTTCGTGGGGTCACTCGTTGCAGGCTGGGGCTCAGATAGGCTGTTTGCCGGTAATCGTGGACCCATGAACATTTTGTTTGCCATTGGCGTTTTCCTCTCAGTCTCAGCGTTATGGCTTATGCCGTTGACCAACTTTGTCTTTCAAGCGGCCGGGTTATTTTGTGTTGGCTTTTTTATTTTTGGTCCTCAAATGTTAATCGGTATGGCTGCTGCTGAATGTTCACATAAAGACTCAGCTGGCGCTGCGACAGGCTTTGTTGGCTTATTTGCTTATATGGGGGCGGCACTTTCGGGCTACCCATTGGCGCTCGTTCTAGAAACCTACGGCTGGAGTGGTTTCTTTATTACCATTTCTACGTGTGCTGCCGTTATCGGGCTTCTTTTACTGCCTTTCTTACAAGCACAGTTACCTCAAAAAAGTACAGAGATTCAGGCCGGCTTGTGAGGGGTCTTTCGGTCAATAAGATAGCGACGCACTTTATCGAGCGCTATCTTGTTTCAGTATCTCCCATCGATAAAATCCAAATGTGATTCTATTCACGCTTTTTAGCTATCTTATTCGTTTCTAAGAATTTTTCCTATTGCCTCTAAGACCTCCTCTCATGTGAGTTCTCACCTCTCTCTGTAGCCTTTCTGATCATTCATCGCCATCAGAAACGTGCTCTCTTGAATTATTTCAAAGAGTTCACTATGGAAAATCTCATGTCACCTAGCCATTTATCAGAACACTCCTTTTTCCCTATGCAAAACACCATACAAAACTATGCATGGGGAAGTATTTCTTCAATGCGCGAACTGTTTGGCTTTAAAAATGAGTTACAAGAACCACAAGCTGAAGTATGGATGGGATCTCATCCTAAAGGGTGCTCAATGGTCACTGTTGACCAACACTTGATCTACCTATCTGAACTTATTAACAAGAATAAGTCTGCATATCTATCAACCGATATCGCACAAGAATTTGGCGAACTGCCATTCTTATTTAAGATTTTAGCGGCAGAAAAGGCACTATCTGTTCAGGTACACCCTAATAAACACCAAGCTGAGATAGGTTTTGCAAAAGAAGAACAGGCAAAAATCCCTCTCACCGCAGGACATCGCAATTACAAAGATTCGAACCATAAACCTGAATTGGTTTACGCAATTTCAGAATATAAGGCGATGAATGGTTTCCGAGAATATAGCGAGATAATAGCCTTGTTCCGACAAGTGAATTGTTGTGAGCTTTCTGACTTGGTTGAAGACTTTGGCAACAACCTTGACGCTAAAGGCTTAGAAACTTTTTTCCATCACCTATTAACGCTAAATGAACAAGCGAAACACAGAGCATTAAAGCAATTACTGACTTATGCCGCCACCCACCAAGAACAAGTCGAATGCGCGTTAGTCATAGAACTTAGCCACCAGTACCCCAACGATATTGGGCTATTTTCAGCTCTACTGCTTAATTTGATTACATTGCAACCAGGTGAGGCGATGTATTTGAATGCGAACACTCCGCACGCTTATATTAAAGGAACCGGTTTAGAAATTATGGCCAATTCAGACAACGTATTACGTGCTGGATTAACACCCAAACACATTGATGTGACCGAGTTGATCGCGTGCACTACATTCAGCCCCATACCCTTTAACCAGTTGTTACTCTCACCCTCACACACGGGTTCATGTGATCACTATGACATTCCAGTGAGTGATTTTAATTTCAATATATTTCATGGCCCTCAACAGGAACAAGTACTCACTAGCAGCGCCGAAATAGTAATGGCAATCGATGATGACCTAACGCTGACGAGTCATAAAGGTGAGCGCTTGTCTCTAACCAAAGGGCAATCCGTCTTTATCCCTGCTTACATTGGCCATTACGTGATGAGCAGTAATGGACGAGTCGCGAGAGCGTTCAACTAAGCGCGTGGCTCAGAACCAAAATCCACAAGATGGCACCAGTGCGATGAATCCGTATCAGAGATGGAAAAGCAATAAACAATAAGCAATTACTCAGCTTTTTTGACACCAACACACCTTTCCAGCCCAATAACATTGACCTCTCAATCGGGCGTGGGACAATGCCTTGTAGCCGATAAACTCACCGCTAATGTTCGCCTATGGCTAAGCAAGGCAGCAAAACAATAACCAAACTTAAGGTGCGCTTTCATGCTGAATTTAGACAAATACCAAGGCATCATTTTTGACCTAGACGGCACGTTGGTTAATTCAATGGTCGCGCATGCAACAGCATGGGAGTCTACCTGCCGAGCGTTCAATATTCCGTATGATAAAGAATGGCTCGATCAACTCGGGGGGATGCCCTCACGTAAGGTGACACTAGAAATCCTCAAACGCTATACCCTTGATCTCGATGCCCAAGCCATTACCAAACATAAAGTTAAAGTGTTTGAAGACATTGAGAACAAAGGCGATATCATCCCGAAGATCTACAAGATCCTGAAAGAAAATTACAAAAACAAACCGATTGGCATTGGCACGGGTGCACAATACAAACACGCCAAAGAAATACTCGACACCACAGATATTCTCAGCATGGTTCAGGTACTCGTCACCTCTGACGACGTGATAAACCATAAACCCAATCCAGATACCTTTGAAAAAGTCGCCCAGCAATTATCTTTACCTGCGTCAGGCTGCGTGGTGTTTGAGGATACGACTATTGGGAAACAAGCGGCGAATCGAGCTGGGATGGACTGTTATTTAGTGGCACAAGGCGAGATTATTGACTTCTTTCCTGCTAGCAAAGCATCGATGTAAATACCCTCTTTCACCCCAAACAATCCACAGCATGATAAAAGGAAGACCCTGTTTTCCTTTTATCATAATGCCTATTTCTCACTATTATTCTGAGTTGATTCCACGCCGCCCCACCGTGTAATAAAACTACAGATTGCATTGACCGATGTCACAATTAGGTTCATAATTAGCCATAGATCACACAATTAATGAGAATAAACGTATGAATACTACAGCTATCACCAATGACATTGCGGCTTCTCAATCGGCTCAACTGCCAGCTTCATCTTTGGCTTCTGAAGTGCTATTTTTCGTAAAATCAGGTGTTGCGATGACAGCCATGGTGTTACTACTCGCTTCAGCTTGGGTTTAATTTCACGCCCAATGCCGCATTAAGTGTGATCAGTGGCGACACTTGCCACTGACAGCTTATCCCTTCGAAACACGCTTCCTTGTGGTTTGAACTTTTGCCTGAACTGCAGTCTGGAAAAATAGCCCTATCATTAATAAGTAACTGATTGCGGGCACCCAATAACTAACACTGAGTCCCACACGATCCACCATTGTCGCTTGCGCGAGCGGTAATAACGCCCCCCCAATGGAACACATAATTAATATCGCTGCTCCTTGCGAGCTGTATTGTTTTGCCGCGCTCAGTGCTCGTGCATAAATGATCGGATAAAGCGTTGAATTGCATAACCCCACACCAATTAGTACATAGCCAATGATCACATCGGTGATCAACATTGCCAATAAACAGATCATTATCGATAAGCTGCACATGATGATAAACAGGCGTAAGCTATTGATTCGCGAACCATACTTAGCAAACATAAATCGCCCTACAAACATCAATGCCCAGTAGCCCGCTATAATTTGCGTTGCTGGTACCAGTCCGAGATCACCATAGTCTGCATCGGCTAAATATGTAATGGTAAACGTACCAAAACACACTTCGACCCCAATATATAACGCAGAACCAGCGCCAATTTCATAAAGTCAGCCTGCTTAACGAGCTCACAAAGCCCCTTCCAAAACCCGCGACGAACATTAGGTTGAATATCAGGTAAGTCGATCGCGCGAAAATAAATGATCAGGATAAGGAAAAACAGGCCAATACACAGAAACAACATCGAAATTTGTTCCGCAGTCTCGACGTATCCTAAGCTACTCGCGACGATGATCACCGCACTTAATGCAATGGGTCCCAGTACTGTACCGATAGAATTGGAAGCCGTCGCAATACTTTGACGGTGAATACTTTTTTCCGGTGCAGCCAGCAGTGACACATAAGGTGAACTCACCACTTGGATGGCGGAGATACCTGATGCCATGATGAAAATACCCATTAATGTCAGTATTAACTCTTGCGATCGAACCAAATATGCCATCACTAAACAGCCGAAAAAACACCACAGCAGACAATACTGAAGAGTGGCTTTGTAACCTATTTTTGCCATCACAAAGGAGGTGGGGAGCGATACCGCGATACGAGAGATGAAGAATGCCATCGGAAACAACATCGCAGTTTGGTAATCCAATGAAAATACCGCTTTGTAGTGTGGAATAAGAGAATTACTGACAACCGTAATCAGTCCCCAAATAAAAAAAATCAACGATAGAAGCACTAACGCTGAATCTCTTTTGGCTAAAGAAGACATGCTGCACCTCGAAGGGTTTATCTAGGAAAATCAATTGATGACGGTAAGCCATAAAGAAAAAAAGCAGAAGGTAACCTTCTGCTTTCGTCTATGGCGACCATACTAGTCACGCACAAAGTTAATGTGGTGGACTCGGATATTGTACTTATCGATGATCGCTTTTGTGGCATGCATGCTTTTAATTCGAGCCTCTGATGCCAGAGCGGCGTCCATTGTGTCTTGATCAGCGTAGCTATGCTGCATCATCAACAATAGATGCTGAAGACCTTCTGCCTCAATCGCCTCTGGCTTGTTGAGGACCACACCTTGGTTATTCGGAAAGGTACGGATAATCGGCACCACTTCCTGTTCCATATACTGATAGAAATCTTGCTTTTGCGCGTCGGATAAATCGGCTTCAAAAAAAGCGGTTCTTAAAATTGTCATTGGTTCACGTCCGTTCAATCAAAAATAGGAAGGGGTTTACAACTCAAAACCAGCGTCATTCGCCAGGGTCTTCAGCTTCGCTTTCGCCTGCTTGATATCTTCTAACCAATTATCATTTTGAGCCCACATTTCAATCACAAGTGGCGCGCTATACTCGATTTCCGCTAGCGTCTTAAAGATGGCAGGGAAGTCTACCTGACCTTCGCCGATCACGAGATCTCGGAATTGACCTTTTGACGTTTCAGACACACGCAGCGTATCTTTTAGATGAACCTGAACAAGATGGTCACGGCTCAGTTTCAGCTCGGTACACACATCATAGTTCCAGCCTGTGATATTACCAACATCAGGGTAAGCCATGAAGTAAGGTGACGGGATTTCACGTTTCAGCACTTCAAATTTACTTAAAGAGTTGAGGTATGGCGTGTCCATAATTTCGACACCCAACATAATGCCGGCACGCTCTGCCATTTTTGTGGCTTGCTTCATGCCATCGATAAATCGACGATGGGTTTCTTCTGACTGAGGCTCATAGTACACATCGTAGCCCGCCATCTGTATGCAGCGAATACCCAGTTTATAAGCCAGTGCGATCGCTTTTTCCATAATCACTAAAGATTCATTGCGAACGGCTTCATCCATTGAACCAAACGGAAACTTACGGTGTGCACTCAAACACATGGACTGCAATGGTAAACCGTGTTTCTCACACAGATGACGCAGCGCATAAATCTCTTCATCAGACCAATCGAGACGAGCTCGTCGCTCATCCGTTTCATCCACCGAGATTTCGACGAAATCAAACCCGGCGTCTTTGGCGTGTAACAAGCGCTCTTCCCACGTCAGTGACGCTGGCATCGCTTTTTCATAAATACCTAATCTAAATTTGTTTTTTGAATCAAACATCTTTGTTCCTTTCGTAAAGTTGTTGTTCAATGCGGCCGGTGATGGCTTGTACTTTCTTTGCCAGCGCTTCATAGCCAAGCGCCTTCATTTTCGGTGTCAGCGAAGACACACTCACCGCATAGACTGGAGACTTATTCTTGTCAAAAATAGGGACAGCCACACATGAAATACCTGCCTCATTTTCTTCATCATCTAAGGCATAACCGCGTTCTTTAATATCATCGAGGACATCAAAAAATAATCCTCGCTCTAATATTGTGTTTTCTGTCAGCGGCTTCATGGTGCTGGCGTTACGCTGCCAATAAGCTTCTCGCACTGCATCAGAACTAAAGGCTAAATAACACTTACCCGCGGCTGAGCAATACATTGGTGAATGCAGCCCTACATAAGTTCGCGTTCGAAATGACGCGTCCGCTGGCTCAAATTTATCTTTGAAAATGATGTTATCCGCATCAAAAGACAGGAAGTTAACCGTTTCATTAACATCGGTCAGAAGTTCAGCAAGGTAAGGTTTCACAACCCCTGTGACGTCGGAGTTAATCGCGGCATGACCAAGATGCACGAGCTTCATGGTTAAGCGATACTCTTTGCCTGAACACATTTGAGCAACATAGCCAGAGGCTTCAAAGGTCGCTAAAATTCGATGGATAGATGATTTATTAAATCCCGTCCCTTCAGATATTTTTTGCAATGAGACACCATTTGGGTAATCACCCAAAAACTCAAGTACGGTCAAAGCTTTAGACAACGATTTAATTTGTTCACTCATATGTGTTCTACCAGTGCTTTCCTATTTCGGAATGAAAAGTCTCTGCAATCTCACCACCATTTTCTCCCGCTAATGCTCTACCTGCGATAAACGCTTTAGCGGAAAGATGTTTAAACAAATGCAGATCCTCTGGAACAATACCACCAGTTATCGATAGTTCAATTCCAAGCTCTGATAATTTATGCATTTTTTCTAAATCTGCTTCTGTCCAATTGACTCCGGCCAACTCAGCGTCACGCGAACGGTGGTAAATCGCTTGGGTAATGCCCATATCGACCCAAGCTTTAGCATCTTCAAATGTCCAATGCCCATACAGCTCAATTTGCACCTCACCATTGAATTCATCCGTGACTTTTTTTGCTGCTCGGATGGTTTCAATATGTGCGGCAGCACTGACCGTCACCCAATTCGCCCCGGCTTCCATTGCAAGTCGAGATAAAATCGCACTGGCATCGGTAATTTTCATATCACAAACGATAATATGATCAGGGTATTTTTTTCTGAGAATACTGACACTCTCGACACCATGAGCAAACGCCAATATGGTGCCAACTTCGATAATATCCAGCTTTTCAGCAACGTGTTCTACGGAGGCTAACGCGGTTTCAATATCCGTTGCGTCTAGCGCCATTTGTAGTAAAGGTTTAGACATCGAACTCATCCTCAAATTGTTTAAATAGTTGCACTAAACGCTGATACTTTTGGTACTTACCTTGGTAGCGCTCAAAATTGTCTTTATTAGGTTCAACTCGTGATGACATGACGCCAAGAGATTGGCTGCAGTCTGCCAATGAAGAAAACTCACCTGATCCCACCATCGCAACCATCGCTGCCCCTAACGATCCGGTTTCATCCACGTCTGAAATTTCAACGGTCATACCGGTTAAGTCGGCTAACATTTGCATCCATATTGGGCTTGATGCTGGACCGCCCGTCACTTTAAGTACACTGGCATTTGGGAATCGAACCCTCATACGCAGCAAGTGAAGGTTGTGACAAAACAAGATACCTTCCCAGATAGCTTGTATAAGATGACCTTTGGTATGATGCGACTGAAGACCATAGAATCCAGATTTCAAAC
This sequence comes from Vibrio methylphosphonaticus, assembly GCF_023634655.1. Taxonomy (GTDB): domain Bacteria; phylum Pseudomonadota; class Gammaproteobacteria; order Enterobacterales; family Vibrionaceae; genus Vibrio; species Vibrio methylphosphonaticus. The sequence goes on from NZ_JAMKMS010000016.1 coordinate 80,490, forward strand.
CTAGACCTTGATTTGACCCATACAGGAAAGGCACAAAGAAAACACTGCTGCTCGCAGGCTCAAGTTCTGCCACCAAGCTTTGATTCGCCGAGTGATCCAATTGACCACCTTCACCAAGGTAATCAGCAAACCACTCATAGTTGCCAGCGGAAGTGGGGCTCGCTTCATGGACAATGTACTCACCGTCCACAGCATAGTGCCCATAGACAAAGTTATGCGTCTCTTGCGTGACCTGATTTGTGATCCCAGAAGTGACAGACCATGTGCCCATGACGTAGTTGAGTGTGTCTTCGTTTGAATTAATGCCAGAACAAATCGCGGTGGATACCACATCAAAGAGCCCGCCAAAGACAGGAGTACCTACCGCTAAACCCGTTTCTCTGGCAACATCTTGGGTAATTTTCCCTGCGGGCTGATCCGAACCAACCATCGCGGGTAACGCATCCCAAACCTCTTCAATACCAAACGTTTCCAGTAAGGCTTTGTCGTACTCGCCTGTTATCGAGTTAAAAAAATTACTTTCCGACATATTGGTCACTTCCGCGCCAACTTCACCAGTCAGTCGATAGCGCAGATAGTCATGCGCCATCATGATGGCACCGATGTTGGCGTAGCGCTTAGCGTCATTCTCTTTTATCCAACGGATAATCGATACGGGGTGACCTGTCCATAACGTTTGTAATGTGGTGGGATAAATTTCTTGAGCTTTGCCCTGCGCAAGCCATTCTTTCACGATAGGCAATGAGCGAGAGTCGGAAGACATAATCCCGTAACCTAGGTTTTCGCCCTGCTTGTCTAGTAGGTAAACCCCTTTACCTTGCGCTGAAATACTAATGCCTTTGATTGTGGTCGCGTCGATAGCTGTTGTTTCAATAAGCTGCTTAATGACCGTTACCGCATTGCCCCACAGCGCGTCCAGATCCCGCTCTACCCAACCTTGTTTATCATTAATGACACTTGCAGAGACTCGAGCTAAACCATGCTGAACCCCTTTAGCATCAAAGAGGGCGGCTTTCATAAACGTGCCGCCAGAATCAATTCCGATGTAGTAGTTCATGATTTCACTTCCAACAAATCATTGTGAATTTTGACGACGAGTTTACGTACAACACCACCGGTGCCATTTTCAATGTTGGTCACGTGAACCACGTTCGGCGTGAAGAGATAAAACTGCTGTGGACTGGCTTCAATGAAATTCAATTGAATATCATCAGGCTGGTAGAATTGCAGATCACGATCATCATTATAAGCGGCTGCATTTTTGTGCTGTCCAGAATCCAAAGACCACGCCATGGTTTCTGAACCTCGTAATACTATCTGCAAGTCAGAGTGGTACTTGTGGACCTCTGGCTGAAAATTTTCAAGCGGCTCTTTTTTATATTCCAGGACAACAAACCACGCTTGCTTACTGTCAACATTAGGGATGTCGTGACGACCTAACTCTAATGCATCGAGATCAATGCTATTTAAATACCCAAGGATATCTTGTACAGCCTGCGGGTACGTGGTTGTGATAAATTGCTTTTGGGTCGTTCCAACTAACATAAAACTTCTCTATTAAAATAGGCGCTGTAAAAGTGTGGCGAGACCAGATTCGTGGTCGTTATTATTGTCTGTCACCAGATTCGCGGCATCTTTGACGGTCTGATCGGCATTGTTCATTGCGATCCCTAAACCCGCTAGCGTCAACATTGAAATGTCATTGTGGTTATCCCCCACTGCCACGCACTCCTCTAAGGTAATGCCCAACGTTTGAATATACTGGGTCAGTGCGTTGCCCTTGCTGTTACCCGCGGCAGAAAAATCGACGCGATCAACCCAAGAACGCTCACCATTAAAATGCGTATCAATACATTCAAGCGTTGAAAATGCGTCGATGTCGCCACCTTCTACGACGAACTTCCACACATATTCCGTTGCTTCAAGTTCAGCCTTAAAATCGTCTACGCGTTGAATATTAGGCTGAGTGCCCTCTGGAAATGATTGAGCCCAAGCGGACAATGCCTCCATATACGCGATAGGTCGCTTGTTTGAATAGAGCATCGCATCTCGAACATACATCACCATTTTCAGGTCGTGCTGTTCAGAAAGCTGTATAAATTCGCTCGCCCGCGCTTTAGTGATGGCGTTTTCTTTGATAACGCGGTCATTGGCATAGTCAAAAATATAGGTGCCGTTACAACAAATAATTGGCGTGCTCAAGCCTAGCTGCTCGTAATAGGGTTTTGCAGCCACATGATGTCGTCCAGTCACGATCACAACATGCGTTTTCTTAGCCAGATGCTGAATGGCCTCAACCAGTGGCGCACTGATTGTGTGCTGTGAATTTAGCACCGTGCCATCAAGATCCAACGCCAATAATTTATGCATTGCAGACGTCCTTATTTCTGACCGTAGTATGAGTCTTTACCGTGTTTACGGTTATAGTGCTTATCTAAAAGCTCCGGCTGAATCGCCGCTTCGGGGCTAATAGAGCGCGTGGCCGTCGCCATCGCAGCAACCTCTTCCATTACGACCGCATTATGCACCGCGTCAGAGCCATCTTTACCCCATGTAAATGGAGCATGTCCGGCAATAATCGCACCAGGCATAGCTTGAGGGTCTATATGACGTTTAGTGAATTCTTCGATGATTACCAAGCCGGTATTCTTTTCGTAATCCGTAGTAATTTCTTCATGAGTAAGCTGACGAGTACACGGCACATCACCGTAGAAGTAATCCGCATGCGTGGTACCGAGTGCAGGAATGTCTTTGCCTGCTTGCGCCCAAATCGTTGCATTACGAGAGTGTGTATGGACAATACCGCCAATGTTTGGAAACGCTTTGTAGAGTTCTATATGTGTCGCAGTATCGCTTGAAGGGTTGAGATCGCCTTCAACACGGTTTCCTTCTAGATCAACGATAACAATGTCATTTTCGCTCATCACATCGTATTCCACCCCAGACGGCTTTATCGCGATGACGCCATTCTCTCTGTCAATTTCCGATACATTTCCCCAGGTAAATGTCACCAGACCATATTTAGGGAGTTGCAGGTTTGCCGCCAATACGCGCTGTTTTAATTCTTGATACATAATTGTCTACCGAAAGTGCAAATAGATGGGAAAGAAGCGTTGTTATGAATAGATTGCCTAACGGCTTGGCTAAGCAACCTATCCTTTCACCAGTGACGATTCATTGAACCGTCACTGTCATTTCTGTAGCAATTACTGAGCTGCGACTTCAATTTTCTTAATCATGTCGTCGCCGTTTTTCGCTACAAACGCCTTCCAAACTGGCTTAATCGCTGCTTGGAATGCTGCGCCATCCACATCACGGTTCACTTCCATACCGCCCGCTTGTAGGTCCGCAATCATCTTGTCTTCTTTGGCAATACTCAGCTCACGCTGCATCGCAACCGCTTCTGCTGCCACTTCCGTGATGATTTTCTGCTCTTCATCGCTCAGCTTATTGAACTTTTTAAGGTTCATCGTCAGAACAAGAGGAGAGTAAGCGTGTTGAGTCAAGCTTAGGTACTTTTGTACTTCGTTAAACTTGAACGAAAGAGTCACACTAATTGGGTGGTCTTGAGAATCAACAACCCCCGTTTCCAACGCGGTATAGAGCTCAGAGACTGGCAGTTGTTGTGGGTTCGCACCCAGTTCATTGAACATATCATTCAGTGCTTTAGAACCATTAACTCGCATCTGTAGACCTTTCACGTCACTTGGAACGCGAATTGGTTTTTCGTTGTTGGTCATATTGCGGTAGCCATTTTCTGGATAACCCAAACCTTTAAGACCGAACGCTTCGAGGCTAGTCAGCACCTCTTTTCCTGGTTCGCCATCTAATACTTTGTATGCGGTTTCACGATTAGGGAACATGAAAGGAAGAGTGAAAGCCGCAGACTCTGGTAATAGGCCGTTATAGTTATTCAAGCCCACCATTGCAAAATCAACAATGCCTGCACGAGAGCCATCGATCATCTGCTTATCACTGCCGAGCTGACCTTGCGGGTAAATATTGACTTTAATATCGCCGTTCGTACGCGCTTCCACTTCTTTCTTGAAGAACAGAGACAGATCTTGCTGCAGATCGGATTCTGGAGCCGCGTGAGCGAGTTTTAATGTGGTTGCCGACATAGCAGTTGAACTCATTGCGATTGCCGATGCTACCAGTGCTACTTTGAATAGGGATTTCATTATTATTTTCTCCATCGAGGGTTAACCAATGACAAACGACATTGGCACAGTGATAATGCTTGGGAATATGACAAACAATGCGAGTAGCACCATGTAGGCACCAATGAATGGGAGGACCCCTTTCACTGCTGTCGACATCGGTACCCGAGCTACACCACAAACTACGTTTAGAACAGTGCCTACAGGAGGCGTGATTAGGCCAATTGAACAGTTAATGACAAACAACAGACCGAAATACGTCGGATCAATACCCGCCATTTTGATAACAGGCATTAACAAAGGAACAAGGATTAGAATCGTTGGGCTCAAATCCATTACCATGCCGACACACAGCACGAGCAACATAATGACTGCCATTAATAGACGTGGACTGTCTACTAGTGGACCTAACATCTCAGCCAATTGCTGTGGCAATTGAGCCACCGTAATCAGCCAAGCGGCAACCATGGCACAACCGACTAAGAACATGACCATCGCTGTCGAACGACCCGCATTGACGACAATGTGGTAGAAACGTTTAATAGTCAGTTCACGATAAACGAACGTTGAAATAAAGATGGCATACGTTGCGGCAACGACTGCGGCTTCTGTTGGTGTGAAGATACCAAAGCGAATTCCGACAATGATGATGACTGGCAACATAAGTGCCCAAATACCATCTTTCAACGCCGCCCGTTTTTCTGCTTTTGTTGCTTTTTCTGCGGTCTCTAGGTTTTCTTTACGAACGGTCCAACGCCAAACAAACATCAGCGTCATGCCCATTAGTAAGCCCGGTACGATACCGCCTAGGAACAAGTTCTTAATGGAGATACCACCCGCCACACCAACAAGAATCAGCGGAATAGACGGTGGAATAACTGGCGCAATAATACCGCCAGAAGCCAATAGACCCATCGAGGGTGCCTCTGGGTATTTTGCCGCTTTCATCATTGGGTAGAGAATACTGACCAGTGCCGCTGCATCAGCTACCGCCGACCCTGACAATCCCGCCAATAACACAGAAGTCATGATCGCAACGTAGCCTAGACCACCTTGGCGATGCCCCACATACGTTGTCGCAAGACGAACAATTCGTTGTGACAAACCACCGGAAGCCATCACTTCACCGGCAATTAAGAAAAACGGAATTGCCAGTAAGGTAAAGCTATCAACACCATTAATTAACGACTGCGCAAGAATGTCTGCACTGAAAAAATCCATGTGAAGCATCAATGCCATTGATGAAAGCAACAAGGCAAAGGCTACCGGAAGACCCAGTAAGATAGAGACAATCAATACTGCTAAGAAAATGGCTAAAGTCATTATTCTTTCTCCTCATCTATATCCAGTTGCCATTCTGGTTTAAAGATTCGCACTAAAGCAATAACCCCCATGAGGGCACCAGAAACAACACCAGCTAAATAGAACAACGCCGAAGGAAGCCCTGTCAGTTGCGAAATATCAGACCAATTCGACATCATTTGACGATAAGAGCCGACATAGAGCATGCCAACCGCTACAAGGATAATCGCCCAGCAAATACGTCTTAGCATCGGGACCGCTTTCGGAAGTAATTTTTCCGAAAACTCCGCCACCGCGAGGTGTTCACCTCGACGCAGCACTACGGCAGCACCGAGCATGACCACCCACACAAGACCTAGGCGAGATAGTTCAACAGAAGGACGTAATCCAGAGGAGAAGCCGTAACGTAGTACGACATTCGTAAAGACGAGGGCAACCATCGCGGTCAAAATGACCGCCATGATTACGTCAATACTATTCCAAATCCACTTCAATACACTTTGCATAAAGTTCTCCCGACCTTCGCTTCTACTACAGCGCAGTAATTTGGTTCCAGATATCTTCATGGACTTCGATACCACCTGCTTGAGCGTGCTTATCGATAAAGTTTTGAATCTCTGAACCTGCGATCATGACTGACCCCGTTTCTGCTGGCTCTGAAGCAAGCACGTAATCACGAATACGCTTCATTTCTTGAGCATATTGGCCTTTGTCCATGGTTTTGCTTAGGTCGATGGCGATAAGGAATTGAGAGACACCGAATTCGCCACCCATGTCTTCCGTCAGAGCAGGAACCGAGTTACCACCAGTAATTGCCGTTAGCATCATGTCGAGTACGATCGCCATTGAAGAGCCCTTCCAAAAACCCATTGGCAATAGACGCTTGTTTTCCCAAAGTACATGTGGGTCTTTGGTCAGTTCACCGTTATCATCAAAGCCACCCACGACAGGAAGCTCTTTGTCGGCCAGTACGAAGTTTTGTAGTTGTCCATACGAGAACTGTGTCATTGAGCAGTCAACCAATACCGGCGGATCGCCAGCAATGGCCATAATTAGCGGGTTTGAACCGACACGGTGATCCTTACCACCCCACGCAGGCATGACTGCAATAGAGTTTGTTGACGCAATACCCGCAAAACCTTCACGAGCCATTTTTAGAACATACGCACCACCACGCATCCAGTGGTTAGAGTTGCGCATTCCGACCATGCCAATACCGTACTCACGAGCAAGCTCCATTGCTCGTTCTGAACAAATCAAACCATTCAATACACCCGGACCAAAATTACAGTCCCATTGCTCCAAAGCACCCATGCTATTTACGCACTCTGGTAACTCATTGAGCTTAATTTGCCCTTTATCAACTTGCTCAATAAACACAGGAAAACGGTTGATACCATGAGAGTAAGTACCTTCATTGGCCATTTCGACAAAACCTGCAGCGAGTTTTGTTGCCATTTCAGGCTGCATATCACGAGCTAATAGGATTCTTTCATATTCGTTTTGAAGCTGTTCAATAGTGACTAAAGGCATTGCGCTCTCTCCGGTGAATTCCATAATACGGAATTAAGTGTTGATCAAATTCCATTTTATAACACTATGAAAAAGCTTTTTTTATGAAGCTGACCATAAATTTCACGTAAGACATTGTTTTTATTTAATTTAATATTTCAGCAACAAAATGTGACCAATGTTGCAAATATTTAATCAAAATCACCACTAATGATAAAATTACAAATAGGCATCACAGAAATTCATTGCTGGCTATGTTTTTACCTACCCAAATATAAGCAAGTAAGCACACAGCCACTTCACACGCATAGGGAGTATCAGAAAGGCCATGATTCACAAATAAATAAGAGAAGGGCGGTGATTAAGAAAACAGCATCACGCGTTTTCATCATGTTTAAACGAAGAAACTATGCAGATAGTAAGGATATTGCGACGCTTACCGCTTGTTTGAATGAACATTCACGCCCATATTAGTGAGGTAATTCATCATTCAATCATCAGGAGCCACCATGAAGGGCGTTATCTCCATTCAATCCCACGTTGTCTATGGTCACGCTGGAAACAGTTCAGCCACTTTTCCCCTGCAGCGAATGGGGTTTGAAGTTTGGCCTATTCATACCGTTCAGTTTTCAAACCATACGCAATATCAACAAGGTTGGACGGGACAAGCCTTTTCCGCCCAAGACATTGCTTCTTTGGTTGAGGGAATAGACAATATCGGCCAACTGGCCAATTGCGAAGCCGTGCTATCGGGCTATCAAGGCAGCGCCGAGCAATGCCTAGCTGTCATTGATGCAGTCAAAAAGGTCAAGGCACAAAATCCAGAAGCCATCTATGTTTGCGATCCTGTGATGGGTTCGCCAGAGAAAGGATGCATCGTACCAGCGGGAACCACAGAACACTTGGTTAAGCGCGTTATGCCTATGGCGGATGTGATCGTGCCGAATCAATTTGAATTAGGGCAGTTCGCCGACATGGCGATTCATAGCCTCGAAGATGCCGTCACAGCATGCCATAAAGCCTTAGCAAAGGGGCCAAAGATGGTACTGGTTAAGCACCTGCATAGTGTGTCGAATGAAAAGTTCACCATGATGCTCGCGACAGAGCAAGGTTGCTTCATTGCCCAGCGCCCGCATCTAGATTTTGATAAACAGCCAGTTGGAGTAGGCGATCTGATCTCTGCACTGTTTACTGCAGGTCTATTGAAAGGCTGGTCGCCAGAAAAGGCATTTGAGCATGCTAACAACGCCAGCTATGGCGTACTAAAAGAAACACAAAAGCGTGTGGAGTGGGAGCTACAAACCATTGCTGCGCAGCAAGAGTTCATTTCGCCAAGTGAGTGCTTTCCAATACAAGCAATCTAGTTCAACATTGCCTATAGCAGCATTCTACATAGCACCACTCAATGAGAGCGGTGCTATGGGGTGATAAAATTGGTTAAGTGTTAAGTGTTAAGTGTTAAACATGCTGCCCAGCCACAAACCCAGACGACCAGCACCACTGGAAGTTATAACCGCCCAGCCAACCAGTTACGTCCATCACTTCACCAATAAAGTACAAGCCAGACACGGATTTACACGCCATGGTTTTTGAGGATAAATGGTCGGTATTAACCCCGCCTAACGTGACTTCGGCCGTGCGATAGCCTTCAGTACCATTAGGCACAATTTTCCACTGCTCAAGCTGGCGAGTAATCTCAGCCATTTCTTTCGGGTTGAACTGCTTAAGCGGTTTATCGACAAACACTTTTCTTTCGATTAGCAATTCAACCAATCGTTTAGGTAGCACTCGGGCTAAGGTGTTTTTTAAGCTTTGATTTGGATGATTTTCACGAGTAGATGACAGTAACTCGTCCACATCAGAGTTTGGCACTAGGTTAACCGTGACAGGTTGCCCTGGTTTCCAGAACGAAGAGATTTGTAGTACAGATGGACCCGATAAGCCACGATGAGTAAACAGCAATGCTTCTTTGAACATTGTCCCGTCAGCCGCGGTAATCTCAGCAGGAATGGCAATCCCAGACAATTCGGCAAAATCTTCTTTGTCTTGTTTGTGCAGGGTAAACGGCACGAGACCGGCAGACGTTGAGATAACCTCTAACCCAAACTGCTCCGCCACTTTATAACCAAACGGGGTAGCGCCTAATTTCGGCATAGACAAACCACCAGTAGCAACAACCAATGAGTCACATTCAATGAGGGCGTTACCCGCATTGGCGCTGTCGGCGTGAAGAGAAAATCCACTGTCTGTTTTGGTAATGGAATGCACGTCCGTTTGGTACTGGAAGCGAATTGTCGGCAGGTCGCATTCATCCAATAACATTTTCACGATTTCTTTTGCTGAATCTAAGCAGAACAGCTGACCGTGATCGCGCTCTTCAAACTCAATGCCATGCTTACAAACCATTGAGATGAAATCCCAATGGGTATATTGCGATAACGCCGATTTCACGAAGTGTCGGTTCTGACATAGATAGTTACTTGGCGTCACATCATAGTTGGTAAAGTTGCATTTACCACCTCCAGAGATGAGAATTTTTCGACCTGGTTTCTTAGCATGATCGAGCACTAATACACGACGTCCGCGCTTGCCAGCTTCCGCTGCACACATGAGTCCTGCTGCTCCAGCACCAATCACCACCACATCAAATTTATTGCTCATAGCTTTACTCTACCGACACACAAAAAATGGAATCAACAAAAAAGGATGTGCCAAAGCACATCCTTATCTCTTATTGCTCGCCATTGTAGCGAGTCTTTTTGGTATTGCAATCTTTCGCGCCCTCGCAATCCCTGCGTAAATACTCAGGGGCTGCTCGGTTTTGTGACGTTCAAATCAACGTCATCCCCCAACTCTACAGCAAAAACGCCGCAAATAATGACACACCAGCCAATGCACATGACAAGACAAACAGTTCTCTCACTCGATTACATTTGGAAATAAACACTTCGTCATGGTGATGATAGTATTCCTTGGTTTTGAGATAGGAATACAAGCGAACCTGCTTGGTCATATTGCCGTGGGTGGTAAAAAAGCCACCGCCATCCACTTGCTGATAGAGCAAAGGGTGGGCTTCACGCATAATATAAATAAGTGAGCGTAGTGCAGTCAGATACCTGGCCATATTGACTGACGTAATGAGCATCAATGCTAGTAGAATAGTGTCGCCACTGATCATCTTTTCCTCCCTACCTCTTCCGAGATACCCAAGAGAAAAAGACGATCTAACGGCTTTTATCGCTGATGTTACACAGCGGGGGTACCCATAATGGAAGAAGAACCTTCTTTTGCTAACATGGCTAAATCTTTATCGATAAAGAACAGAGCCTGTCCGTTCTCACCAACGAGTTCTAGCTTATCTAAGATCCCTTTAAACAATTTTTCTTCTTCGTGCTGTTCAGCAACGTACCACTGAAGAAAATTAAACGTCGAGTAGTCTTGGGCTGAGAAAGCGACATGAGCGAGCTTGTTGATTTGCTCGGTAATCATTTGCTCATGCTCATACGTTTCACGAAAGACATCACCTAAACTGGTAAAATCATGTTTAGGGGCAGCAATCGCACCAAGAATAGGCAGTGCACCAGTCTCACTTACGTAAGTAAAAAGACGCTGCATATGCTCCATCTCTTCTACAGCATGCTTACGTAAAAATTCTGCTGCGCCTTCAAATCCTTTGTCTTCACACCAAGCACTCATTTGTAAGTATAGGTTGGATGAGAAAAATTCGAGGTTTATTTGCTCGTTTAGATGTTCAACCATTGCTTCTGAAAGCATGCTCTACTCCTAGTTTCATAGCTTCAATTAACGCTACTATAACATAACATTTTACGGAGTATTGCTTCATCCATCCATTCTTACCACTGAGTAAGACACGGCACTCTTAATTTCAGTCTAGAAAACTTGAGCGATTTTGCGCACTATTTATTGTCTTGAACTTGAGAAAATACTGAGGACATTCATGCGTAACAATGGGGAATTGAGATCATCTCAACACATTTTTTGCCGACACAATGCTATGTTATAACTAGAACTTACGTCAGGAGGAGTGCGTTATGGGCTATAAACATATCTTGGTCGCATTGGATCTCTCAGAAGAAAGTAAACTGCTTATCGATAAAGCGGTATGCCTAGCCAAGCCACTCAATGCTCAGGTATCTTTTATTCATATCGATGTGAACTATGCAGAGCTTTACACGGGTTTGATTGATCTCAATATGGCTGAAACCCAACATCAGGCAATGGAAGCGTCCATGCGGCAGCTAAAAGATTTTGCCGACTATGCTAACTACCCTATCAAGCATTCTTTGGTGGGAAGTGGCGATCTCAGCAACGAATTAACCGACACCATTGGAGAATTCAACGTTGACCTTGTCGTATGCGGTCATCATCAGGATTTTTGGAGCAAAATTTTATCGTCCACTCGACAGCTAATAAATACCACACCCGTCGACCTGTTAGTGGTGCCGATTAAAGACTAACCGTCTTCATCCAACAAGGCTTCCAATAGGAAGCCTTTCTTATCCGCCCACTTTCCTTGTTTTAAGGTGATATAATCACCATCCCATTCAAAACAAGTACTTAATCACTGTTATGAGTTACCTTTATTCCATCACCCTATTATGGGCCTTTTCCTTCAGCCTAATTGGTGTTTACTTAGCCGGTCAGGTCGATTCTTGGTTTTCGGTATTAATGCGGGTGGTCTTGGCCGCTGTCGTCTTTCTTCCATTCACCAAATTCAAGCACGTTCCCAAAACGTTGATGGCAAAGCTAATGGCGATCGGTGGGATACAGCTGGGATTAATGTATTGTTTTTATTATCAGTCGTTTTTGCTGCTGTCCGTACCCGAAGTGTTACTATTCACGGTATTTACCCCTATCTACGTGACGCTATTTTATGACCTACTCAAAGGTCGCTTTTCACCGTGGTACTTAGTGACGGCTGCCATCGCGGTTAGCGGCGCAGCCTTTATCAAATTCGCAGGCATCAATGATAACTTCTTAATGGGCTTTCTTGTGGTTCAGGGGGCAAACCTATGCTTTGCCATCGGACAGGTGAGTTATAAGTACGTGATGGAAAGTGAAACCATTGAGCTGCCTCAGCATTCTGTATTTGGCTATTTCTATCTTGGGGCTACGGTGGTTGCAACGATCGCTTTTACGATTTTTGGGAGCTTTGAAAAATTACCCACCACCATGACTCAATGGGGCATTTTGATTTACTTAGGTACGATTGCTTCTGGCTTAGGGTACTTTATCTGGAATAAGGGGGCATGCTCTGTCAATGCGGGCGCACTGGCGGTGATGAATAACCTACTGGTCCCTGCCGGCTTGATCGTCAATATCGTGATTTGGAACCGAGATGTCGACATGCCAAGGTTGCTGATTGGTGGGGGAATTATTTTACTATCTCTGATCGTCAACGAGCGCTGGGTTAAACCTCGCGTAGAAGCGCAGTACCGCAACCAGTCCTAACGACGCAGGTGCGGGTTCGCCTTTCTTTTTGCACAACATAACGTGGATTTTGTACAGCAAAATAACCTTTATGGAAAAGAGTGCTGTACAGGAAGGCGTACAGCCCAATAGTGGGCTGTCGATTTACAAGATAGATGATTTTAGTGCAGCTGCTCGGGCTGCATTTTTTCTAACTGCTGGCTGACCACCATTTCTGCATGATGGTACTTTTGTTCAAGCTGACTTTGTTTACGCGCCAATTTTTGACTCTTCTTGATCACTTTTCGCAGTTTCTTCTGCATCTTGTCCTGTTTTTTGAGTGCTTTCTTCGCTCGTTTTAATGATTTTTTATCAATACTTTCCGGTTCATACATCATGACAACATTTGGCTCGGATTCCAGCGCTTCTGGAGCGGTCGCTTGTTCTAGAGTGATTTCTTCTTTTGTCATGCCCTCAAGTAACAGACCACACTTGAGTTTCTCTTTTGCTGGTTTGGCTTGGCAGCTAATAGGTGGGATCGCAGCTGGCTTACATAACGTTGACTTATCGGAAGATGAACGAGAGCAAGAGCGACACAAAAATTTAGGCTCAGAAACTAGGCGATGAATATCCCCTAAATTTGCATTGATGTCATGACGATTTAATTTACAAAGGCGCTTAGCCATACAACCCTCCAGCCAACCAAGATCCGAGAGAGCAACCAGCAGCTGCCACTCACAACAACGAATAATAATGATTCTTAGTTAGATATACAGCCTAATGAGACCGGTGACAAGTAACTTACGCAAGTTACATGGAGGGTTTTAGTAACAAAATAAGCCGAGTTAGGTTTAACTCATTGATGCGTTGACATAAACATCAAAACGATTTTTTTTGGTTTCAATCGCCATTGTCGGTTTTTTCTCATCCAGCCAATTCGCATAATCTGGACGCTTTACCACGACACGCTTACTCGCTAATCGCAGTGCGGGTTCCAATAGCCCATCAGCATCCATATCCGCACCAACCAAAGATTGAAACACTCGCATCTCTTTTTTGACCAATGCGCTTTTTTTCTTGCTTTCAGGGTGCGGGTACATGGGGTCCAAATACACTACATCGGGCTGTTGAAAATCAGAGTCATCGGCAAGAACCGTTAACGCATCTAAACTTGAAGCATGAATCAGTGACATGCGCTCAGTCACCCACAAGCCGATCTCGGGATCTTGCTTAGCGCGCGCTAAACCATCATCAAGCAATGCGGCAACGACAGGGTGTCTTTCAACCATTTGCACTTTACAGCCAAGCGAAGCCAATACAAACGCATCTCGCCCTAGCCCTGCAGTGCCATCGAGGACGACGGGTGTCGCCCCTTTATTCAGCCCAGCAGCCTTTGCGATTGCCTGCCCTTTGCCACCACCAAACTTGCGACGGTGCGCCACCGCTCCGCTGGCCAAATCCACAAAAATAGCGCCCAATTTGGGTTCATCAAGTTTACGCAGCTCTAAGCGGTCTTCAGTCAGCACCAAAGCAAACTCACTGTCATCAGATGCGTCCAATCCCCAACGTTGTGCCAACTGGTCGAGTTCACTTTGGCGCGGGGAATATTCACAGATAAGTTGGATGTGCAAGGTTGGCTCCGAAAAGGTCTAAAGTAACGTTGCAAGTGTACATGAAGTCCATCTGTCTACCAATAAGCGTGATCCATACGCAGACGGCTCCAACATTTTAGTGCTAAGCTCTACAGCCTCTTTAGTGTCAATGGCTGCCTAAAATTAAGGATTCACTATGCACAGCGTCAATGGGTTGGATGATCTCGACAAGGCTATTCTAAAAACACTGATGGAAGACGCACGACGCCCCTATGCAGAAATGGCAAAAAGTTTTGATGTCAGCCCTGCTACTATTCATGTGCGTATTGAAAAAATGAAAGCGGCCGGCATTATTGAAGGAACGGAGGTGGTCGTAAATACCAAAAAACTGGGCTACGACGTCTGTTGTTTTATCGGTATTAACCTTTACGCAGCGAGAGATTACCACTCTGCACTTGAAAAACTCGATGCGCTCGATGAAGTCGTTGAGGCTTATTACACCACCGGCGCTTACAACATCTTCGTCAAATTGATGTGCCGCTCAATTGAAGAACTCCAGCACGTCCTCATTAATAAACTGCAAGCGATTGATGAAGTACAGTCAACAGAAACGCTGATCTCGTTACAAAACCCGATTAGCCGTAATGTCGACCCATAAAACAGCCTCTCACGTGAGAGGCTTTGTCATAGAGTCATAATACTTTTTAAACATATGCCGTTTTAAACATACGCCGTTTTAAAATCGGCCGTTTTAAGCCGATTGCGTGTTTAAGGGTTCGTGCTAAGCACTAATGCCAGAGTGACGCAGGAGCGCATCAATTTGAGGCTCGCGACCACGGAAGCGTTTAAACAACTCCATTGGCTCTTCACTTCCGCCCATTTCTAAAATGTTATTCAAGAAGCTTTGCCCGGTTTCTTTGTTAAAGATCCCTTCTTCTTCAAAGCGTGAATACGCATCTGATGAAAGTACTTCCGCCCACAAGTAGCTGTAGTATCCCGCGCTGTAACCACCAGCAAAAATATGACTAAAGCTATGGGAAAAGCGGTTCCACTCTAGGCTAGGTAATACCCCAACTTTCGCTTTAACGTTAGCTAACGTTTCCAGCACACGCGCACCGATTTCTGGGTCGTATTCCGTATGCAACGTAAAGTCGAACAAGCCGAATTCAAGCTGACGTAAAATAAACATCGCGGATTGGAAGTTTTTTGCGGCCAGCATTTTATCTAGCATGGCTTTTGGTAACGGTTCACCCGTTTCATAGTGTCCAGAGATAAACGACAGCGCTTCTTCTTCCCAACACCAGTTTTCTAAAAATTGGCTTGGCAGCTCAACCGCATCCCAAGGGACGCCATTGATACCAGACACGGCACCGGTTTCAATCTGGGTCAGCATATGGTGAATGCCGTGTCCCGTTTCATGGAATAACGTTACGACTTCATCATGAGTAAACAGCGCTGGCTTATCGCCTACCGGCTTATTAAAGTTACATGTTAAGTAGGCAACAGGCGTTTGCAGCTCGCCCGCAAGATTCGTACGCCTGACTCGGCACTCATCCATCCATGCGCCACCACGTTTGTGCTCTCGCGCATACAGATCTAAATAGAAGCTCCCACGCAGCGTATTCGTCGCGTCAAAAATATCAAAAAATCGTACAGACTCATGCCATGTGTCGATGCCCTTGCGCTCTTGTATTTGCATACCAAATACTCGATTCAACACCTCAAACAACCCCTTCACAACCTTTGCTTCAGGGAAGTACGGGCGCAGCTCTTCATCAGAGAACTGGAACAGGTTTTGCTTTTGTTTCTCGCTGTAATACGCGATATCCCAAAGGTTAAGTTCCGTCACACCACACTCTTTTTGGGCAAATTGACGCAACTCTTCCACTTCGCGTTCACCTTGCGGTTTGGCTTTGATCGCTAAGTCGTTTAAAAAACCAAGCACTTGCCCTGGATTTTCAGCCATCTTCGTCGAGAGTGATTTTTCACTAAAGCTACTAAAACCTAATAAACGCGCAATTTCATGGCGCAACTTAAGCTGCTCAGCAATGAGCTCTGTATTGTCCCACTTTCCTGCAGTTGGCCCACGGTCAGACGCGCGTGTGACATAAGCTTCGTAGAGCTCTTTACGCAACGCTTCATTATCACAGTAGGTCATCACTGGAAGGTATGACGGGATATCCAATGTAAGTAGATAGCCATCAAGCTCCTTGGATTCGGCAGCCGCTTGCGCGGCAGCTAATGCCGATTCTGGCATTCCTGCGAGCTGTGCTTTATCGGTAATATGTTTGTTCCAGCCCATCGTGGCATCCAGCACATTATTCGAAAACTGCGAACCTAGCTCAGACATACGCTTACTGATCTCGCCATAACGATGTTGCTCTGCGGCGGGTAAACCAATTCCCGACAATTCAAAGTCTCGCAATGAATCTTGAATTGTCTTCTTTTGAGCTTGCGTGAGTGTTGAATACGCATCGCTGGCTTTAATCGTTTTATACGCTTCGTACAACCCCTTATGTTGCCCAACCCATGTGCCGTACTCTGACAAGATTGGCAAGCAGCTTTCGTAAGCGTCACGAAGCTCATCGCTATTCATCACAGAATTCATGTGGCTGACGGGTGACCATAGACGACTCAAGTGATCGTCAATTTCATCAATCGGTGCAATCACGGAATCCCACGTTGGCGTCTCATTTTCTGCCAATACTTGATCGATTTTACTGCGGCACGCTTCAATCGCTTGCTCAACAGCCGGTTTTACGTGTTCTGGCTTAATCTGTGAAAAAGGAGGTAAGTCAGTAAAACTGATTAACGGATTAGACATGCAGCATCCCTTTTGAGTTATTGGGTCCTTCACTTTCTCCTAAGAGGATAAGTGAGCGTAATTAATAGATAAATGTAGGCGACAAGCGGAAAAATCAATAGCGATAAACAACCCTTGCCGCATAGTGTGATTTTAATGATGCACAGTTTTCTGTAGGTTATCTGGGTATCAGCGCCAGATAGCGTTATAATCCGTGCATTCGACCTTTTAAGTGAGTCTTCATTTTGCTGAGCTATCGACACAGTTTCCACGCGGGCAACCACGCCGACGTCGTCAAACATATAGTACAAAGTCTTATCCTTAATTCCCTAAAAAACAAGGATAAGCCGTTCGTTTATCACGATACTCACTCGGGTGTGGGTCGCTACGACCTTACCCATGAGTGGTCAGAAAAAACCGGCGAATATAAGCAAGGCATCGCCCGCATTTGGGGTAGTGCAGATATTCCAGAAGAGATGGCGACTTACATTGAGTCCATCACTCAGCTTAACAATGACAGCACGCTGCGTTACTACCCTGGCTCTCCTAGAGTGGCACGCGCCCACCTTCGCCCACAAGATCGCATGATGCTAACGGAACTTCACCCAAGTGACTTCCCATTACTTGAGCAAGAGTTTCACCGTGACCGCCAAGTAAAGATCTTTAAAGAGGATGGCTTTCAACGCCTTAAAGGTAGCCTACCACCAGCAGAGCGACGCGGTTTGGTTCTAATCGACCCGCCTTACGAACTGGCGAAAGAGTACCGCGATGTCGTCACCGCCATTGCGCAAAGCTATAAACGCTGGGCAACCGGTATTTATGCTATTTGGTATCCAGTGGTGAATCGTGTCGATATCGAAGACATGATTGAGGGACTGCAAGGCTTAGGCATTCGTAAAATCCTGCAAATTGAATTAGGCGTTTCACCAGATACCAATGAGCGCGGCATGACGGCATCAGGGATGATTGTGGTAAACCCTCCGTGGATGCTAGAGCAGCAGATGAATGCCATCTTGCCTTATCTAAAAGATAAAATCGCCCCAGCAACGGGTCACTGTAAAGTTGAATGGATTGTTCCTGAATAGTCGCCATTCAATCATCCGTACTTCATAAAGGCGCAGTATCTTATTTTAAAAAGATAAGATGGCGCCTTTTGATGTGGCCTACCAAAAGTAAAAGCATGGCAGCTCATAACGAGGCTGAGTGAGCAAAACCCAGCACCTTCTCGGCTTCTTTACCATTAATCGTTATTACTCATAATCAATGCCACTTTTTCCCATTGGCTAAAGTTGCTAGACTCGATTTATGATAGAGATAGCGATTCTTTAACAAAACATGACGGCTATATTGAGTTCAACGATGCTCACCCCAATGTTCTTGTTATAAACAAATCATAAAATTAATCAGCTTTCGGAGAACGTAATGGCGACTCATTTTGACTATATCTGTATTGGTGGCGGCAGCGGCGGTATTGCATCGGCAAACCGAGCATCAATGTACGGTGCTAAAGTTGCGCTAATTGAAGCGCAAGATCTTGGCGGCACTTGCGTCAACGTTGGTTGCGTACCAAAGAAAGTAATGTGGCATGGTGCTCAAGTGGCAGAAGCCATGAACCTCTACGCCGAAGATTATGGCTTTGATGTTGAAGTAAAAGGCTTTGATTGGAGTAAACTGGTTGAAAATCGTCAAGCCTACATTGGCCGAATCCATCAGTCTTACGACCGTGTACTTGGTAATAACAAAGTCCATGTCATCAAAGGGTTTGCTAAATTTGTTGATGCTAAAACAGTAGAAGTTAATGGTGAGCACTATACCGCTGACCACATTCTTATCGCCGTTGGCGGCCGACCAAGCATTCCAAACATCCCAGGTGCTGAGCACGGCATTGATTCAAACGGTTTCTTTGAGCTTAATGAACAACCAAAACGCGTCGCGGTGATTGGTGCGGGTTATATCGCGGTTGAAATCGCTGGCGTATTGCACGCACTGGGCACAGAAACGCATTTGTTCTGCCGTAAAGAATCGCCACTACGTAGCTTCGATCCAATGATCATCGAGACATTAGTTGAAGTGATGAATACCGAAGGTCCAACACTGCATACGCACTCAGTACCAAAAGAAGTGGTGAAAGAAGCCGATGGTAGCCTGACTCTCCATCTAGAAAACGGCAACACACAAAACGTTGATCAACTTATTTGGGCGATTGGCCGTCACCCAGCAACCGATGCCATTAATCTAAGCGCAACTGGCGTTGCAACCAATGACCGTGGTTACATCAAAGTAGATGAATATCAAACCACCAATGTTGAAGGCATTTACTGTGTCGGCGATATTATGGAAGGCGGTATCGAGTTAACTCCAGTGGCAGTAAAAGCCGGTCGTCAATTGTCTGAGCGTCTGTTCAACAACAAGCCTGACGCAAAAATGGATTACGACTTAGTAGCAACCGTGGTCTTTAGCCATCCACCTATTGGTACCATCGGTCTGACAACACAAGAAGCGGAAGCGAAGTACGGCAAAGACAACCTTAAGGTCTACACTTCTGGCTTTACGGCAATGTACACCGCAGTAACGAAGCACCGTCAGCCATGCAAAATGAAGTTGGTCTGTGCTGGCCCAGAAGAAACCGTCGTGGGTCTTCACGGCATTGGTTTTACTGTCGATGAGATGATTCAAGGTTTTGCTGTTGCAATGAAGATGGGCGCAACCAAAGCTGACTTTGATGCGGTTGTGGCTATCCACCCGACCGGCAGTGAAGAATTTGTCACAATGCGTTGATTTTTAAAGAATTATAAAAATGGCTTAAGTGAAAACTTAAGCCATTTTTTTTAGCCTCGTGAACCTGCTCACTAAAAGAGCTAAACGAGATCGCGACCATTCGTCGCTATGACTTTTTTATACCAATAGAATGATTTTTTAGGCGTACGGTTTAAGGTACCACCGCCAACGTTATCGCGGTCGACATAAATAAACCCGTAACGTTTGGTCATTTCACCAGTTGAAGCAGCAACAAGATCAATACAGCCCCAAGGCGTAAAGCCCATCAAAGGTACACCATCCGTCATTGCGTCATGCATCGCCTTGATGTGCTTTCGCAGATAATCGATACGGTAATCGTCATTAATCTCACCATTCTCATCAATGCTGTCTTTCGCCCCTAGACCATTCTCAACCAAAAACAGTGGCTTTTGATAGCGGTCGTATAGCGTGTTCATGGTGATACGTAACCCCGCAGGATCGATAACCCAGCC
This sequence comes from Vibrio methylphosphonaticus, assembly GCF_023634655.1. Lineage (GTDB taxonomy): Bacteria > Pseudomonadota > Gammaproteobacteria > Enterobacterales > Vibrionaceae > Vibrio > Vibrio methylphosphonaticus. Next base: position 100,540 of record NZ_JAMKMS010000016.1, read on the forward strand.
CCAGTCACTTGCTGGCAGATGCGGATTTTTAATCGACTTAACAACATTCGCAGCGCTGGTATTGCCTTCATTCATATCAGCAGAAGCACAACGAGAGGCGTAATAGCTAAACGAAATGAAGTCGACGGTATTGGCTAAGATTTCAAAGTCTTCCTCTTCTGTTTCAAGAACGACGCCTTTTTGATCAAAAACTTTCTGAGCATAGGATGGATAATAGCCACGCGACTGAACATCAATGAAAAATAGATTTTCGCGATCTTTCTCCATGGCCGTCAATACATCTTCTGGCTTACAAGAGTAAGGGTAGAAATTACCACCAGCCAGCATACAACCCACTTGGTTTTGCGGATCCACTTTGTGCGCAATCTTAGTGACTAACGCACTCGCCACTAACTCATGGTGAGCCGCTTGGTACTTCACTTGGTCATGATTCTCCCCCTCTTGAAACAATAGCCCTGCACCAGAAAATGGACTGGCAAGAAGGATGTTAATTTCATTGAAAGTGAGCCAGTACTTAACCAAACCTTTGTATTGTTCAAAGCAAGTACGAGCATAGCGACTAAAAACTCAATCATTTTACGACTGCGCCACGAGCCATATTCATTCACTAAGTGCATAGGCACATCAAAGTGACATAGTGTGACTAGCGGCTCAATGTCATATTTTTTACACTCTTCAAATACTCGGCGATAAAAGTCCAGCCCAGCCTGGTTTGGGTCTAATTCATCACCCTTAGGGTAGATTCGGCTCCATGCAATCGACATACGGAACACTTTAAAGCCCATTTCAGCAAGCAGTGCAATATCTTCTTTATAGCGATGATAAAAGTCGATCGCATTGTGGCTAGGGTAAAATTCCTCTTCACTCAATTCAACACGTTCAACTTGACCCAGCTTTATCGGCATACGGTTTTCACCATAAGGAATCATATCGACCGTGGTTAATCCTTTTCCGCCCGCTTGATGAGCACCTTCTGATTGATTAGCAGCAATTGCACCACCCCATAAGAAGTCATGGGGGAAATTGTATCTCTGACATAGTGTCCTCTAAACAGTTTCAGTCACCTATGCACGCGATGACTTGAATAGTAAATGTTCTAACCGCCACCTCCTCACGATGCGCGATAGGTGCTGCTCTGACTGTATACTTGGCCTCTATAGTTCAGCGTCTTCTTTTACTACTACTGAATTGTCATCACTGTCATCTTCTGAGATATCTTTAGAACCAAGCATCAACGCCCCTAACATGTTACCCATAACATTTATAATATAAATGTTATTTCCCACATAATTCCAAAAATGCGATGCCGAACAAGCGAATCCAAAAGATCAAATGGGAGGCAGTTGTATCCTCGCCATAACTGTTACCACGTTAAATAAAAAAGTACCGTTAGCCCTGCCTGAGCCGAAAATTAATTGATGGCAGTTACGACATCGTATATTTGCATGACAGCCCCATGAGATACCGGCTTATTATCCGTTTCTTATTCTTCTATCGGTCATAACTCTAAGCAACATATTGTTCCCCGCTAACGGAGAATCTGAAGTGCCTCGCATCATCACAAGCGTTACTCACCGTTCCTTACGTTCGACTCGTACTCATTCCTCTCTTTTCCTATAGTTTTTTTCGCTACTAAATAAAAGAGATGCAGGACGAGCATCTAGGTAGCGACCTCTAGCTAATCAAAAAAAGGAACTCTACAATGAAACCGACTCTTGGGCTCTGCCTGGTCAGTATTATCAGTGCCCCCACTTTGGCAGTTAACCCCCAACCCGACCCGCAAAACCCAACAGGATACGTATTGCTGCGCTCTGAAGTGATGGCCAGCGAACAAACACAAACATCCGACCCTATGTATGCGGTTTGGGCGAATGCACTAGCCACTGCGCCAAATAGCGTGGTCGACTTGATCGATGTAGGAGCTGCGGGTAACCCAAGCAACGTTAAAAGAGCAGAACGTGTGTTTCCGCGGAGTGAATGGGATTTTTTAACCCAAATGGCCGCGCCAGAATATACCTATCAACGCTTCTTACAGGCGATTGGTAAGTTTCCTGCTTTCTGTGGTGATTACAGCGATGGACGTAATGCCGATGCGATTTGTAAGCGCTCTATCGTGACCGCTTTTGCACACTTCTCTCAAGAAACGGGCTGTCACATTGCCATTGATAATACGTGGGATAACCCACTCGCATTGGAAGAATGGCAGCAAGCACTGGTCCACGTGCGCGAAATGGGTTGGTCGGAAGGACAACCCGGTTACACCACAGGCTGTGGTCAAAATGATTGGCAAAATAAGCGCTGGCCCTGCTCACCAAACCAAGGCTACTTTGGTCGAGGGGCGAAGCAACTCTCGTATCACTTCAATTACGGGGCATTTTCTGAAGTGATGTACGACGGTGATGCGACGGTACTCTTAAATAATCCCGCTTTAGTGGCTGACTCTTGGCTCAACCTTGCCTCCGCTATTTGGTTTTTCTTAACCCCACAAGCACCAAAACCGGCCATGTTACATGTTATTGATCGGACATGGACACCTTCTCAACGTGAAGTTGATGCGGGTATTGGCTATGGTTTTGGTACCACCATAAACATCATTAATGGCGGTATCGAGTGTGGTGAACAAAACAAAGATAAAGGACAACCCGTTAATCGTATTCGCTATTGGGAGGGACTATCGGCTCACTACCAAATTCCAATTGAAGCCGATGAATCCAATACCTGCTGGCAGCAAACCCCTTATGGCAGCCTTAACCTCAATGGCGCCACTGATGTGCTATACACCAACTGGGAAGCAAGCTGGAAATACCATGCCGACCGTCCTGGCGGTGTGTCTTTTGAGTGTCACCTCGTCGGCTATCAAACCGCCTATTCAGCACTGGTTCCCGGTGACTATGAAAAATGTGTCACCAATTTCTTTGGATCTCACGCTAACTGGCCCGAAGTCCGCATTGTCGATACCATTGATGGTGGCACAGGTGGAGGAGATAACCATGGAGAAGGAACTGATGGCGGTACTCCAACTGGAGCTATACCTTGGGAAGCGGGCGTCACTAAGGTCAATGTGGGCGATACGGTTAGTCATCAAGGAAAATGTTTTACCGCGAAAAATCCACCTGGCGTCTGGGAAACCCCGACACAATCTAATTGGTTTTGGGATGAGGTAGCGTGTTCTTAGCCAAGTATTCGGGCGGTGTTTACACACTGCTCGTTTTCTTTAAACCTAATATGTTGGCGACATACTAGAAATAATCACACAACTTTTAACAAACACCCCTATCCGTATCCACTTATATTTCTTATAGTTTTCTTTATGCTGTAAGGAGCAATAAACTCATGGACAAAAAACACATCTTTTTCTTTGACGTCATGCGATGCGTTGCTGCGCTTGCGGTCATTATCATTCACGCATTAGGCCCGTACCGCCATGAACTTGGGCAAATTCCCATGGGAGAGTGGATCACGGCGATTACATTCAATGGCTTCAGTCGCTGGGCGGTACCGGTATTTATTTTAATTACTGGTGCCTTGATGCTCAATGACAAACGTCCATTCGATTTGAAGTACTACCTTTCCAGAAGATTGGGGAAGGTATTAATCCCGTTTATTGCTTGGTCGCTGTTTTATGCGTATTTATCCGGATGGACGATGTCCGGGTTTGATGCCGCAACAGTAAAAGATGTACTGGCGGAGAGTTACCACCACTCCACCTACTACCACCTCGGTTTTTTCTACTACTTTATACCGCTCTACGCTGCGATTCCGTTTCTACAAATTTTTGTACGCCGCTATAGCGATAGCGCTCTATATGCGCTGACCGGTGTTTGGTTACTCACAACCTTATTGTTTTTAATGCGAATTGACGGGCCTTGGAGCGAACAATTTTGGCTCTATATGGGGCTGCTACCGTTAGGCTACGTCTTATTTCAAAAGCTGCCGATCAATAACACTACGGTGATGATTACTCTTATTCTAGGATTAGGAGGAATGGCATTGGGGACTTACATGGTGATTGAAAATAGCATTGCCGCTGACCGTTACTCGGTTGGACGTTGGTTCTCGTACAAAACGACCAATACCATTCTCGCAGCCAGCATGATTTTTGTTCTGGCAAAAGCCTATGCCGACAAGATCAATGAGTCATTCAAAAAAGTGATTAGCGTTGTCAGTCAGCACAGCTTAGGGATCTATATCCTTCACCCTTTATTTTTATGGCCGATGAATGAACTCGCCCTATATCAAGGTCACCCTATTGTGATGATTCCACTCTGGGTTATGATTAGTGGCAGTTGCGCTCTCTTCACGAGCTGGCTATTGTCTCGCAGCGCGAAAACTCGCTGGTTACTGCCTTAAGCTATTGCGATACGGGCGCTGGTAAAGCGCCCTATTTACCCACACACATTACATTGAGCAAGGTATTACTTTTTAGAGGTGACACCTTGCCATTGGTAAATAGCCCTTTCTGACCATCCCCCCAATATGGCATCTGCATTGGCCACTGATTTTTCTGCATCACTTTCGCATTGAGTAACGTTTGCCACTCATTTGCCGTGACTAAATGCATATTAAGGTCGCCACAAACTTTAATGGCTGCACTGTAATTCATTCGATTCCACGCTTTATCATGCTCCATATAAAACTGGTGCTGACTGCCCTCTAAATAAGGGACAGCATAGCGCTGATCGCCAAGCTGGGTTTGTCGCCGTACTGATAAGGACGGTGATACGGATTGAGCTAAAGGCTGAATAGATTCCACCTTCTTAACACTCGCGGTTTGTTTGACAGTAGGTGAGCCTATCGCTTGTGCAATAGGCTTAGCCATCGCTTTCATTGGTGGTTTTGGTGTTGCTTTAGGGTACTTTTTAGGCTCACTCGCAACCGGGCTTTTCTGCGGCTTTGAAGGGGCTACCTGACGAATAAAAGCGTCTTTATATCCCTTAATTGATTTGATTTTCGACAGCTCTTTCTTTAATACATCAACATCACGATAAGGCCCAATGAGGCACCGTTGAACCTCACCCTCTGGCTTCATCCACACATCGGTTGAAATCTCCGTATACAACACTTTAGCCGTGTTCAATGACATAGCTTCATCTAATATGCCACACTGAATCCAGTACACGGACGTCTCCGTTTTCGGCACGGTTTGACTCCAAACACCGTTACCTATCGGACAATCCTGACTGAGTATGGGTAGTTGGGAAGAGGAAGGCTGCGACGCATCACACAATACATCATTCGCAGAAATCGGCGTAGAAAGAGTACTGAAGAAAAATAATACGCCACTGATGATTGCATTTACTGACAAGCACGGCGATCCCTTAACACCATTTAAAGAGCTCATATACATCCTCGAACACTCAAGTAAAACAGGCTAGCTTCCATAAGCGGCACAAATAAAAAGAGCCGCACCTATGTGCGACTCTTAGTGTAGTGAGGATTGGGATTAAAAATCAATCTCTCTGGATCACCCTTTGTAGATTTTCGGGTTAAATACGTCTCTTAACCAGTCACCGAGCAGGTTGACCACCAGTACCAACGTAATCAACACGATGCCTGGGAAGACCGTAATCCACCACGAGCCGGAGAAGATATAGTTAAAGCCGATACTGATTAATGAACCTAGTGATGGTTGATCAACCGGCAAACCTAGACCTAAGAACGACAACGCAGCTTCCGACATAATGGCATTGGCAATTTGTACTGTCGAAATCACTAAGATTGGCGACAGACAGTTTGGCAAAATATGACGGAACATGATTTTAGGCGCTTTAAAGCCCATCACTCGCGCCGCTTCTACGTACTCTTTCTTTTTCTCAGCTAATACTGAAGCTCGAATAGTACGGGCATACTGAGGCCATTCCGCCACCCCGATGATCACCACCAGCATGGTTACCGCGTACTGGCTATAAAATTCCGTACCAAAACTGGCCTTGAATATCGCCGATACAATGATCGCCACCATCATGGTTGAAAACGACAACTGCACATCGGCAAAACGCATTAAGAAGCTATCGATACGGCCACCAAAGTAACCCGCGGACAAGCCAATGATAATGCCTAAAAACAGTTGCAGGCCTACCGCAAGGAAACCAATCGTCAATGAAAGGCGTGAACCGTAGAGGATCGTTGATAAAATATCACGACCTTGATCATCCGTACCTAAGACGAAATTCGAATCGCCATCTTCCATCCAAGAAGGAGGAAGCTCTGAATCCATAATATCAATCGAGCTCAGATCATAGGGGTCAGCAGGCGCGATGAGAGGTGCTGATAACGCTAGCACCAAGAAAACCATAAAAATAGTAAAACTCGTCATCGCGACTTTATCGCGCTTAAAGTAGTACAAGAAATCTGATTGCTTAAAACGTTCCCACACTGAAGGAACTGTTGCTACATTTGTTTGGCTCATGCTTACGCTCCTTTTCCTGTTAGGTTCACGGTTGGGTTAATTAATCCGTACATCAAATCAACGATAGTGTTTGTCACAACAAAGATCAGGCCGACAAAAATAACGTAAGCCGTAATCAGCGGTGTATCTACACGGTTGATCGCCTCAAGGAAAAGAAAGCCAGTTCCTGGCCATTGGAAAACAGTTTCCGTCAAAATGGTGTAGGCCACCATTGTACCAATCTGAACACCACCCACCGTTAATACAGGGAGCATCGTGTTCTTAAGGGCATGTTGATAATAGATTTTACGAAGAGGTAGCCCTTTTGCTTTAGCAAACTTAATGTATTCTGAACTCAGTACTTCCAGCATTTCAGAACGAACGAGACGAATAAATAGCGGCAACATAATCGACGCCAGTGCGACACATGGCAATACCAAGTGCTTGATGCCATCAATCGTAAAGAAGCCTGACTGCCACCCAAGAACATTCGCCGTTTCACCTCGGCCAAATGAAGGGAGCCAACCTAATTCAATAGAGAAAACGTACATCAGCATAATCGCGGTTAGGAAAACCGGAATAGAGATACCAATACTACTCCCCGCCATCACGAGTTTTGTGAAGAAGCTTTTAGGGTGTATTGCTGAATATACGCCTAATGGTATTGATAGGCAGATAATGATTAACGTCGCGCCGAACACCAGTTCGAGAGTAGCCACCAGCTTGTCAAGAATGACATCAACGGCAGGACGTTTGAAAAAGTATGACGTGCCGAGATCACCTTGCAGTGCCGCACCAATAAAACGTGTGTATTTTGTAACGAAAGGATCGTTGAGGCCTAACTCATCACGCAGTGCTTGACGCTCTGCTTCCGAAACCGACTGACCTACAAGCTCACGCAGCGGGTCACCCAGGTTATCCTGGATGGCAAATGCCACCAAACTGATCACAAACATCACTATCAGTGCCTGAAACAGGCGCTTGACCAGAAACGAAAACATCCCTTGCCCCTTAACTATCCATATGTCTCTGTGACGAGAACTTATTCAGTCTTAAAACCCACTTAGTCCGACTGAAATAAAACTAAGCAGTGTAAAGCGAACAAAGAGGGGAAGGCTTTCCCCTCTTTTCAACGTGTACTAAACGAGATTATTCAACCACTAGGTCGCCAAAGTAAGGCATAACCATTGGGTTTACGATGTCTGCCGCTTTCACGTTAGACTTCGCGCCCCACGCTTCACTTTGCCAGTGAAGAGGAACAAATGCTGCATCGTTGTACAACGTTGCTTCTACGCCTTTCAGCATTTCAGCACGTTTCGCAGGATCTGTTTCAACGTTCGCTGCTTCTACGATTGCATCCATCTCTGGGTTTGAGTAGTGACCACAGTTATATTGACCACGACCTGTCTCTTCGTTACGAGTCATCGTTAGGAACTCATTGAAGTTCGCAGAATCTTCTGTGTCCGAGTGCCAACCGATCATCATCATATCTGCAGAACAAAGGTCAAACTCAGGCCAGTACTGTGCTTTTGGCAACGTTTTTAGATCAACTTTGATGCCGATCTTAGACAGCATTGCCGCCGCCGCTTGCGCCACTTTAGCGTCGTTCACGTAACGGTTGTTTGGCGCCATCATAGAAAGCGTAAAGCCGTCTTCGTAGCCCGCTTCTTTCATTAGCTCTTTCGCTTTCTTCACGTCGTAGCGTGGAACCAGCGCGTCATCGTGACCCACGTAACCTGCTGGGCTTTGTTGACCCGCGGCTGTTGCGAAGCCTTTCATGATTTTCTTAACGATACCTTCGTTGTTAATTGCGTGAACAATCGCCTGACGAACGCGCACATCTTTCAATGCTTCGTTGCTGTTTTGGTTCATTTGGAACGTGATGATACGAGTACCAGGAAGCGTCACAAGATCGATACCGTCAGCCGATGACACACGTTTGTGGTCATTTGGCGCAACCGGGTGAATCATGTCAACACCACCAGAAAGAAGCGCAGCAACACGTGTTGCATCTTCTTTAATTGGCACCAACGTTAGCTTATCAACGTTACCTTTAGTTTCAGTATCCCAGTAGTCAGCAAAGCGTTCAAAGTCCACTTTAACGCCCTGTTCACGAGCCGTAACAACAAATGGACCTGTACCTGATACATGTGTAGAAGCAAACGAGTTACCGTGCTTCACGAGCTCAGATTTGTCTTTACCATCTTCCGTTTTACCTGAATAGAACTTGCTATCCATTGGGAAAATGTACGTTGCCGTTTGCAGGACTAGTGGGTAAGGACCTTTTGTTACAAGATCGAATGTGTAGTCATCAACCTTAACGATTTTTTCATACGGGTCGAAAATTGCTTTGAAGTCTGGTGAGTTTTGTAGGCGATCGAACGTCCAAACCACATCATCAGCCGTCAATGCGTTGCCTGAATGGAACTTAACACCTTTACGAAGGTTGAAACGAACCGTGGTGTCGTTAACACGTTCCCAGCTTTCTGCTAGGCGAGGTTCAAAGTCCATTTCTTGAGTAAAACGAACCAGTGGGTCAAACACCATGTGTGACATTTGCAGTGTACCACCAGACAATTGCTCATGCGGGTCTAGTGAAACAGGGTCAGCCGCGTAGCCTACCTTGATGTCTGCTGCTAGGGTATTAAAGCTCAGGCCTGCGGCCATTAGCGCCACTGCTAATTTGCTTTTCATGGTTCTCATATTTGCATAACTCCTTCATGCGGGGATCCGGATCCCGTAACTGTTGTGTTTGCTTCTGTTATCAAGTCCCAATAGGGATTTTTATTGGCTTACGCCGTTTTTGCTGCGCTTTCTCTTAAGCCTTTAAATTCAGGCATTAGCGAAATCAAATGCTGGCTGTATTCATGCTGTGGATCGGTAAATAACTGCTCAGTCGGTGCGACCTCAAGTAATGTACCCATTTGCATCACGCCCACCCTGTCGCACATTTGGCGAATAACCGGTAAGTCATGGCTGATAAACAGCATGGTTAGATTAAGTTCTTGTTGTAAGTCTTTTAGTAGATTCAAGATTTGTGCCTGAACGGATACGTCTAGTGCCGACGTAGGTTCATCACAAATCAGTAATCTTGGACGGGTTGCTAGTGCGCGGGCAATCGAGATACGCTGACGCTGGCCACCAGAAAACTCATGTGGGTATTTCACGCCAGCCATTTTTCCGAGTCCGACATGTTGTAGCAGGTCATCCACGACTTGTTTGGTTTCATTCTCATTCGCAGTGAGCTTATGAAAACGAATGGGTTCCGCAACAATATCGTAAACCTTCATACGAGGGTTCATTGATGTGTACGGGTTTTGGAACACCATCTGCATCTGGCGACGCATTGGACGACGCTCTTTTTCAGATTTTAAGCCAGTAAGATCAATACCTTCAAAGCTAACCTTGCCCGTATTCGGTGCATAAAGCCCCGCGATGATGCGCGCAATGGTTGATTTACCAGAGCCCGATTCCCCCACTAGACCAAATGTTTCACCTTCGTGCACTTCAAAGCTGACGTTATTCGACGCCTGCACGTACTCACGACGACTTTCAAACAACGAATCTTTAGTGATAAACCTTAGGTTCACATTTTCTACGTTCAACAATGGTCCGGTATATTCACGCTGATCTTGGCTTTGCCCTAACCAGTGATTCTTGATATCAAGCGGCTCCATTTCCTTGGCATCTTCGATGTAGCTCACCAATGGGAAACGGTCCAACTTAATATCTGAACGTGGTACTGCAGAGATAAGGCTACGAGTGTATGAATGATCTGGGTCACCCAATACTTTTGCTGTCGCACCAAATTCCACTAAGTCACCACGATACATAACGGCAACACGATCGGTCACGTTAGAAACCACACCCATATCATGTGTGACCAACATACAACCTACGTTGTTTTTGATACACAACTCGCGAATCAAGCCCAGAATTTGGTCTTGGATCGATACATCCAACGCCGTTGTTGGTTCATCCGCAATAATAAGGTCTGGTTCACCAGCCAAAGCAATGGCAATAACAACACGTTGCCTCATACCACCCGAAAATTGGTGTGGATACTGCTTAAGACGGTTTTCTGGTTGTGGGATACCCACTTGATTCATCAGGTTAAGCGAGCGCTTATACGCTTCCTCATCCGAAACGTCCATATTGGCGTGGATGGTCTCTTTTAATTGTTGCTCAACCGTGAAAAGTGGATTGAGAGAGGTCATTGGGTCTTGGAAAATAAACCCAATTTTTGAACCACGGACTTTGCGCATGCCTTCCGGAGAAAGCCCTGATATTTTTTCACCATCCAAGAAAACATCGCCAGCAGCGACAACACCTGGAGGAGAAAGCAGATCAATAACCGCGTTACCAACCGTTGATTTACCAGCACCGGATTCCCCAACCACACCAACTATTTCGCCACGTTCAACATTGAACGACAAAGATTTAACCGCGGCATGTACCCCATGGCGGGATGGGTATTCGATACGAAGATTTTTTACTTCTAATAATGACATTACCAGACCTCTACTGCTTTGGCAGTTTTCTGCCCCTGTCTGCAAAACTGAATCCATTCGTAGACAGCATTTTCTGCTGACTATTTATAAGGGCATCAATTTGGCAAATCTTTCACAGAAAAGCAACAAAAATAGGATAAAAATTCGAGATCAAGCAAATACAAAGCATCATAAGTAAATACTTATGCACATAGAATACATATAATAGCGCACCAACAAATACAATAAACCCATCATCTGCAGAAAACTCACCGATACAGCAAGACACAAACAACTGCTCATTTCGAGATTAGCCATATTTATAGCTAACTAAAAAGGAATACTTATTCCCAAATGAATTTAACATCACTGAAACATTGATTTTCCAGTCAAACCTTATTCAGTATCAAAATCTAGATCAAAATCACAAATGCCAAGGTATTCTCTTAATTTAAGCAATAGTGCGACATAAATCACTAAACCCAGATGTAACACCTTCGTTGCTACCCAAATAAACGCAAAGATATAAACCTCTACAAAAGAAAGACGAATTAGCAATAAACACCGTTTATCACCCAAAGATAATCGCAGAAATGTTATTCAGTAGCCGTTTTTTCAGAATAAGTCGATATAAAAAACACACCTACGGTGAGGTCTCGGTGTTTAAACGGCTGGATACCTTAAAAAAACCTGAAAACAGAATGAAAAGTGAAGATGCTTACAGTAAGCGAAAGGAAGGAGATAGATTACGGTGGAATACTCAGCAAGCTGTTACTAGTGCTGCTAGCCGTCCGTGAAGAGGAGTTCGATGTGACTGCAATTATGTGAGACCGTCCACCCCGATCTACACATCACTTCTTGCTCGTTGCCTCATCAAACTGCAGACGAAAAAAAACCCCGTCTTTCGACGAGGTTTCTTAATGGTGGTCGGTGAAGAGGGATTCGAACCCCCGACCCTCTGGTCCCAAACCAGATGCGCTACCAAGCTGCGCTATTCACCGACAAAGTTTTCTACGATGTTATCGTAAGAGGAAGCTATGCTACCTAATTAATGGGGTGGCTAACGAGATTCGAACTCGCGACCACCGGAATCACAATCCAGGGCTCTACCAACTGAGCTATAGCCACCACTAATTTTGCTTTGCTAAAGCACTAAGCTTTAACTGAAATAGTGGTCGGTGAAGAGGGATTCGAACCCCCGACCCTCTGGTCCCAAACCAGATGCGCTACCAAGCTGCGCTATTCACCGACAATGTTCTTTCGAACGTTTCGTCCCGATTGTAACAATCGAAACTGGAAACCGAAGTTACCAAATAATGGGGTGGCTAACGAGATTCGAACTCGCGACCACCGGAATCACAATCCAGGGCTCTACCAACTGAGCTATAGCCACCATTATATCTTTCGCCAATTTGTTAATCCGGATGGCGCGCCTGAAAGGATTCGAACCTTCGACCTTTGGCTCCGGAGGCCAACGCTCTATCCAGCTGAGCTACAGGCGCATGCCCTATCGGCGGAGTGGAATAATACGGATATCACACTATGGCGTAAAGCACTTTTTTACTTTTTTTTATTGTTTGCCTTCTTTTTCAGCAGTTATTGGCCTAAAAGAACCAGTATGCGATGTGATTCACCCCGTGAAGCTGACAACTTGTTGTTTATTGCAACAAGTTAACAGGATATAATCACCCAATGTTTACATTGATTTAACAGCCGTTAAGTCTCAATGCAGAATAAACTAGAATCATAATAAACCCAAGCAAGCTACGACTTGCCACCTTTGGATAGTAAAGTGAGTTTAATGGATATGTCTCGTCAAATCTTAACGGTGTTGTGCGCCGCTCTAACTTTTTCTACCGCTAGCTTTGCAGCGGATGTTAATCAAGCTGAATACGATGCTATTGCAGAGCGTATTAAACCCGTAGGGAATGTTTACCTAGCGGGTAGCGAACCAGTTGCAGCGGAACCGACTGGCCCTCGTGATGGCGCCTCTGTTTATGGCATGTTTTGTACGGCTTGTCATTCAACAGGTATCAGTGGTGCTCCTAAAACCGGAGATGCTGGTGATTGGGCTCCACGCATTGCTCAAGGTAAAGATGTTCTTCTTGACCATGCTATTAAGGGCTTTAACGCCATGCCAGCCAAAGGAACCTGTATGGATTGCTCTGACGATGAAATCTCAGATGCTATCGAGCACATGATTGCGGGTTTATAGTTAAACCATTACAGAAAAGGGCACCCCGATTGGGGTGCCCTTTTTTCGTTGCGCCGGTTCAAGACCAATAATGTCATCATTTTTTGTTAAACATCGCGCGAATATTGGCAATGTGTGTTTGGCCTTTTTCCATTCTTTCTTCTTGCGATACTGGCTTTTTAACCTGCTCCCAGTCCACGTCGTCAAAAGGTAGTTCGTCAAGAAACCGGCTGTGCTCTGGTTTAATGAGCTCACCATACTGCCGTCTTTCTTTGCACAGTGAGAACGTCAATTCTTTTTGTGCCCGAGTAATACCGACATACATCAAGCGACGCTCTTCTTCGACATTCTCTTCATCGATACTGGTTTGGTGAGGCAGAATACCTTCCTCAGTGCCGAGTAGGTAAACATAAGGAAACTCTAGCCCTTTCGATGAGTGCAATGTCATTAACTGAACGGCATCACTGTCGTCATCGTCTTCACCGCGCTCCATCATGTCTCGAAGGGTTAAACGCTGCACCACTTCTTTCAGCGATTTCTCTTCTTTGTCATAGTTGTCCCCTTCTAAGTCAGCCACAATCCACGAATAAAGATCAGACACATTCTTCATGCGCATTTCCGCTGCTTTTGCACTTGAGGAGGTTTCATACAACCAATCTTCGTATTTAATATCACGCACCAGTGAACGAACCGCTTCCACCGTATTGCCGCGCTCGGCATTATCACTGATCTTTACTATCCATTGCGTAAAGCGGCGCAAGTTTTCTAGCCCTCGACCAGACAAGTGATGCTCCAGACCCAACTCAAAGCTTGCCTCAAACAAGCTCTTTCCACGCATATTGGCGTAACTGCCTAACTTTTGCAGGGTAACAGGACCAATTTCACGTCGAGGCGTATTCACAATTCGCAAGAACGCATTATCATCCGCCGGGTTCACTAAAATTCGCAGATAAGCCATGATGTCTTTTATTTCCGCACGCGCAAAAAACGATGTGCCCCCTGAAATTTTGTAGGGCACACGGTTTTGCATCAATACCTTTTCAATCAACCTCGATTGATGGTTACCTCGATACAAAATGGCATAATCTTTATAATTGGTTCGATTAACAAAGCAATGACCAATTAACTCACCCGTTATCCTCTCGGCTTCATGATCTTCATTTTTTGCCTTCAAGACCTTTAGTTTTTCACCATCGGGGATTTCGGAGAATAACGACTTGTCGAAAATATGAGGGTTATTCGCAATTAAGATATTCGCCGCACGCAAGATTCGACTCGTCGACCGATAGTTTTGCTCAAGCTTCACCACTTTTAAGCTTGGGAAGTCCTTACTCAATAGAATGAGGTTTTGTGGTTTCGCCCCTCGCCAAGAGTATATCGACTGATCATCATCACCCACGACCGTAAAGCGCGAACGTTCGCCCACTAGCAGTTTCACCAATTCATATTGGCTAGTATTGGTATCTTGGTATTCATCCACCAAAAGGTATTGAATCTTTCGCTGCCAACGCTGACGGACTTCTTCATTATTTTTCAACAGTAAAACAGGCATCGCAATCAAATCATCAAAATCCAACGCGTTGTAAGCTTTCATTTGTTCTAGATACATCTCGTAGCAAAAAGCAAAGAGCTGCTCTTGCTCTGAACGAGCGATGCCTTTGACATGTTCAGCCGATAACATGTCATTCTTCCAATTTGAAATAGCACTCATTAAGGAACGTAACAGATCTTTATCACCGTCGAGTTGCTGCTCCGTGAGTTCTTTCAATAGTGCGAGCTGATCCTGATCGTCGAACAACGAAAAGCCGGCTTTGAGCCCTAGCGCTTTGTACTCTCGACGAATAATATTGAGCCCCATGGTATGAAAGGTAGACACGAGTAAACCTTTAGACTCATTTTTCCCCAAAGTCTGACCAACACGCTCTTTCATTTCTCGAGCCGCTTTATTGGTAAAGGTCACAGCCGCGATATTTCTCGCCTTGTAACCACAGTTTTGTACCAAATGAGCTATCTTATTAGTAATCACACGAGTTTTACCCGAACCTGCACCAGCAAGAACGAGACAAGGTCCAGAGACGTATTTTACAGCCATATCTTGCTGTGGATTCAGCTTCATTATTGCACTCACTACTACGGATTTGTAACGGGCACATAATAGACCGCTGAAAGATAAGATGCCACGCTATGTCTGTCTTTCTTTAATTTTATAGAACATAGCTTAAAAATAAGTTGCGTAAATATGGGGCAATGGCCTTATAATGAATGAACGTTCATTCACTAATTGCGGATGATTGATGAGCACTATGAATGCAAAAGACAAACGGCTACAAATACTAGAAGCGGCGCAACGAATGGTCGCAGAAGTTGGTATCCAAGGTATATCAATGCAAAAACTTGCCAATGAGGCCGGTGTCGCTGCGGGAACGATTTATCGCTACTTTAACGACAAAGATCACCTGCTTGACGAACTTCGTCTTCATGTTGTTTCTTGCATGGCCAAAGCGGTACAAGTGGGTGTTGAAGCCGATAAGCCACTCAAGGTGCAATATCGTACCATGTGGCTAAATATATGGCGGATTGCGGCTTCGAATAACGATTCATTACAGACTCGAGCCCAATACGATTCCATTCCTTCCAAGAATAATCAGGAAACTCGGGAACAAGAACGAAAATTGTTTGCCCAAGTAGACAATCTATTCACCGAAGGAAAGAAACAAGGGGTTTTCAAAAGCCTCGATAATGAAATCCTTTCGGGATTAAGCTTAGAAGCGAGCGTTTCACTTGCTAGAAAGCATGCTCTCGGACTATATCAATTGGATGATAACGCGCTGGAGTCAGCGATTGAAGCCAGTTGGGATGCAATAATAAAACATTAATTTGGAGTTTTCGTCAGAATGAAAAAGTGGACATTTTTCATGCTTCTTATCGCCGTACTACTGTTCGGTAGCGTGATAGGATTTAACATGTTTAAGCAGCAAAAAATTGCTGAATACCTCGCTAACCGACCGGAGCCAGAATTCCCTGTCACCGCAACTACAGTTAAGCCCGTTGATTGGGTTCCTGTTATTGAAGTAATAGGCTTTGTTGAACCAAATCAAGGCGTGACACTAACGACTGAAACAAGCGGTGTTATCGACAGCATTTCATTCACATCTGGCTCTCAAGTTGAAGTCGGTCAAGAGTTATTAAAGCTCGATTCTGATGTTGAGAAAGCCAACCTAAAAAGTTCGGAGGCTCGCTTACCTGCAGCTCAAGCTAAATATAAACGCTATCAAGGCCTTTATAAGAAAGGGTCTATTTCTCGAGAAGCGTATGATGAAGCAGAAGCGAACTACTATTCACTTTCTGCTGATATTGAAAGCTTGAAAGCATCCATTGACCGCCGTGAAATCAAAGCACCATTTGCTGGTGTAGTTGGTATCCGTAATGTATTCCTAGGTCAATATCTGCAACCGAGTGACAAAATTGTTCGCTTAGAAGACATCAGCGTTATGAAGCTGCGCTTTACTGTTCCGCAAACTGATTTCTCAAGAATCTCAATTGGACAAGACGTTGATATTTTTGTGGATGCCTACCCTGATCAAGCCTTTAAAGGTTCAATTAGTGCAATTGAACCCGCTGTCAGTATTCAAAGTGGCTTAATTCAAGTGCAGGCCGACATCCCGAACAATGACGGTCGCCTACGTAGCGGCATGTTTGCTCGTGCTAACATCATTTTGCCAAAAATAGAGAACCAAGTGACTCTGCCTCAAACCGCAATCACCTTCACGCTGTATGGCGACAATGTCTACATTGTTGAAGACGTAGATGGTGAACAGCGAGTTAAGCAACAAGTCATTAAAGTGGGTGAACGTGCTGGTGATATTGCTCACATCCTTGAAGGGGTAAAGGCTGATGATGTCGTGGTTACATCTGGCCAAGTTCGCTTAAACAATGACGCAAAAGTTCGTATTGTTGAAAGTGATGCGACCGTACCCCCTGCTAAAACACCGATGCTGTAATTGGAGGCAAAATGCGTTTTACTGATATTTTCATAAAACGTCCTGTTCTTGCGGTATCCATCAGCTTTTTGATTGCTCTGCTTGGTTTACAAGCCGTTTTCAAGATGCAGGTACGTGAATACCCAGAAATGACGAATACTGTAGTAACGGTGACAACCAGTTATTACGGTGCAAGTGCTGACTTAATCCAAGGCTTCATTACACAGCCTCTGGAACAAGCCGTTGCGCAAGCCGATAATATTGACTACATGACCTCTCAATCTGTATTGGGTCAATCAACCATTACAGTGACCATGAAGCTCAATACCGATCCAAATGCGGCGTTGTCCGATATTTTGGCAAAAACCAACTCGGTTCGTTCCCAGCTCCCACGTGAGTCTGAAGATCCAACCGTAACGATGTCTACCGGCTCTACAACGGCGGTACTCTATATTGGTTTTACCAGTGATGAACTTGCATCGAGCCAGATTACTGATTACCTAGAGCGAGTGATCAACCCGCAGCTCTTTACGGTAAACGGCGTATCTAAAGTCGACATGTATGGTGGTATGAAATACGCGTTGCGTGTTTGGCTTGATCCGCTAAAAATGGCGGCGCTTAAGCTGACAGCAACGGACATTATGAATGTCCTTAACGCGAATAACTACCAATCGGCAGCAGGTCAAGCTACTGGCGAATTTGTCCTCTATAACGGTAGTGCCGACACCCAAGTATCGAATACTGAAGAGTTAAGTAATTTGGTGGTGATGGCAGAGGATGGTGAAGTGACTCGTTTAGGCGACATCGCTAAGGTGACGCTAGAAAAAAGTCATGACGTCTATCGTGCGAGTGCCAACGGACAAGAAGCGGTGGTTACCGCTATCAATGCTGCGCCAAGTGCTAACCCAATTAACATCGCTGCGGATGTGCTAGCACTTCTTCCTGAATTAGAGAAGAACTTGCCAAGCAATATCAAAATGAACGTCATGTACGATTCAACCGTCGCGATTAACGAATCTATCCAAGAAGTAATCAAAACTATCCTGGAAGCCGCGTTAATTGTTTTGGTCGTTATCACTTTGTTCCTTGGATCATTCCGTGCCGTATTAATTCCAATCGTAACGATTCCACTATCGTTGATTGGTGTAGCCATGATCATGCAGGCCATTGGATTCTCTTGGAACTTAATGACGCTACTTGCCATGGTACTCGCAATCGGCCTTGTGGTTGATGATGCGATCGTTGTACTCGAAAACGTCGATCGACACATTAAACTGGGTGAATCACCTTTCCGCGCAGCGATCATTGGTACACGTGAAATCGCCGTACCCGTTATCGCAATGACACTGACACTCGGTGCGGTTTATGCACCGATCGCATTAATGGGCGGTATTACCGGTTCCTTGTTTAAAGAGTTTGCTTTAACGCTTGCCGGAGCGGTATTCATTTCAGGGATTATCGCGTTAACCCTATCGCCAATGATGTGTTCTAAGCTACTAAAAGCTAACGAAACACCAAGCAAGTTTGAGCAAAAAGTACATCATGTTTTAGACAAGATGACTGCACGCTACGAAAAAATGCTATCGGCGGTCATGCTACATAGACCTGTCATCATTGGTTTTGCGATCATTGTGTTTGCTAGCCTTCCTATGTTATTTAAGTTCATCCCAAGTGAACTTGCTCCATCGGAAGATAAAGGCGTAGTCATGTTGATGGGCACAGGCCCGTCTAACGCTAACCTCGACTACTTGCAAAATACCATGAATGACGTCAATAAGATCTTAACCGAACAGCCTGAAGTTCAGTTTGCTCAGGTCTTTACAGGTGTGCCTAATTCAAACCAAGCATTTGGTATTGCTTCTATGGTTCCTTGGAGCCAACGTGAGGCGAGTCAGGCAGAAGTAGCGAACCGTGTAGGTCAACTGGTCAGCAACGTCCCAGGAATGGCGGTTACAGCGTTCCAGATGCCAGAACTTCCTGGTGCGGGATCGGGCCTACCAATCCAGTTTGTTATTACTACGCCAAACAGTTTTGAAAGCCTATTTACGATCGCTTCTGATGTTTGGACGGATGTTCAACAAAATGCTCAGTTCGTATACTCAACGCTTGATCTAAACTATGACTCTGCCACGATGAAAATCAATATCGATAAAGATATGGCAGGTGCCTATGGCGTAACGATGCAAGATATCGGTGTGACTCTGAGTACGATGATGGCGGATGGGTACGTTAACCGTATCGATTTAAATGGTCGTTCGTATGAGGTTATTCCTCAGGTTGAACGTAAATATCGTCTGAATCCTGAATCGATGAACATGTACTTTGTTCGCTCAGCTAATGGACAAGCGATTCCACTCGGTAGCCTTGTCTCCATTGACGTGGTTGCAGAGCCGCGCTCACTACCTCACTTCAACCAGCTAAACTCAGCTACCGTGGGCGCTGTTCCAGCTCCAGGTGTGGCAATGGGTGACGCAATCACTTGGTTTGAATCAGTAGCAGAGAACAAGCTGCCAAATGGTTACAGCCATGATTATATGGGTGAAGCAAGACAGTACGTAACTGAAGGTAGCGCACTCTATGCCACCTTTGGTCTTGCTCTAGCGATCATCTTCTTAGTACTTGCGATCCAGTTTGAGTCAATTAAAGACCCATTTGTTATCATGGTTTCAGTACCATTGGCGATTTGCGGTGCCTTGATTGCGCTTGCTTGGGGTGCTGCTACCATGAATATCTACTCTCAAGTAGGTCTCATTACCTTAGTGGGCTTAATCACCAAGCACGGTATCTTGATTTGTGAAGTAGCAAAAGAAGAGCAGCTGCATAACAAACTCAACCGTATGGATGCAGTAAAAGAAGCCGCGAAAGTACGTCTACGTCCAATACTGATGACAACAGCAGCGATGATTGCTGGTCTAATTCCTCTCATGTATGCAACAGGTGCAGGGGCAGCACAACGCTTCAGTATCGGTATTGTTATCGTGTCTGGTTTGGCTATTGGTACACTGTTTACTCTGTTTGTTCTTCCAGTAATTTATACTTACCTTGCAGAGAAACACAAACCTCTACCAACATTTGTCGAGGACAAAGATCTAGAAAAGTTAGCTCGCGTTGATGAAGCGAAAGCCGCTCATCGAGAACTCGCTGACAACAAATAGTCTTCTCGGCGAAAGACTACACTCTAAAAGGCCACATTGTGGCCTTTTTTATTGCCTAAATTGGCGACAATCTTAATTGAATTACATAAAATGTTGAGTAACTGCAAAGGAGCTAATTGAAATGTTTGACCCAAAGAAACTAGAACAAATTGCCAGACAGATCCACGACTCTATGCCTCAGCCTGTGAAAGAGCTCGGCACCGATGTTGATCAGAAAGTTCGTCAGGTAATTCAAGGCCAACTTAACAAGCTTGATGTCGTAAGCCGTGAAGAGTTTGACGTGCAAACCCAAGTACTGCTGCGTACGCGCCAAAAACTAACCGAGATGGAACAGAAGCTGGTGGAACTAGAGCAAAAGCTATCTGAAAAATAGCACCACCGTCTAGAGACTATCGGTGCCACTTCCGTGGCTTCAGATAAATAAAAAAGGCTTACCTTTCGGTAAGCCTTTTTTATTACTTGGTGTTAGGTAGTCACTTAGCCACCAACAGCAATACGTTTCATGTCAGTCATGTAGCCACGTAGCTCTTCACCAATGTACTCTACTGGGTGATTACGTACAGCTTCATTTACTTCAATTAGCTTACCGTTGTCTACTTGGTTAGATGTTTCACCTAAACCACGACCAATTACATCCGTCTCTACGCTAGGCATGAACTTCTCGCGAAGCAATGGTGTCGCAACATTAGCAAATAGGTAGTTACCGTACTCAGCCGTATCAGAGATAACAACGTTCATTTCATACAAGCGCTTACGTGCAACAGTATTAGCAATAAGTGGCAGCTCATGCAGTGACTCATAGTACGCTGACTCATCAATGATGCCAGACGCTGTCATCGCTTCAAATGCAAGCTCAACACCAGCACGAACCATCGCTACCATCAAGATACCGTTATCGAAGTATTCTTGCTCTGAGATTTCCACATCGCTTGATGGGTAGTTCTCAAATGCTGTTTCGCCTGTTTCTTCACGCCAGCCAAATAGATTCGCGTCATCATTTGCCCAGTCTGCCATCATCGTGCTAGAGAAATGACCAGAAATGATGTCATCCATATGCTTGTTATACAGTGGACGCATTAGATCTTTAAGTTCTTCTGATAAATCAAAAGCTTTTACTTTTGCGGGGTTAGACAGTCGGTCCATCATGTGGGTGATGCCACCAAATTTAAGCGCTTCTGTGATCGTTTCCCAACCGTACTGCAGCAATTTACCTGCGTAGCCTTCTTCGATACCATCTGCAATCATTTTTTCATAACAAACAATCGAACCTGCTTGAAGCATGCCACATAAGATAGTTTGCTCACCCATAAGATCAGATTTAACTTCAGCCACAAAAGAAGACTCAAGAACACCTGCGCGATGTCCGCCCGTTGCTGCAGCCCAGGCTTTAGCAATCTCTAGACCATCACCTTGAGGGTCATTCTCAGGGTGAACCGCAATAAGTGTTGGAACACCAAAGCCACGCTTATACTCTTCGCGAACTTCCGTACCTGGGCATTTAGGTGCAACCATTACTACTGTCAAATCTTCACGGATCTGCATGCCTTCTTCAACAATATTGAAACCGTGAGAGTAACCTAGAGAAGCACCTTGCTTCATAAGCGGCATCACCGTTTCAACGACGTTAGAGTGCTGTTTGTCTGGCGTTAGGTTAACAACAAGGTCTGCTTGGGGAATAAGATCTTCATAGCTACCAACAACAAAGCCATTATCCTTCGCATTCTTAAACGACTGACGCTGTTCATCAATCGCCGCTTGACGAAGCGCATAAGAAACATCAAGCCCAGAGTCACGCATGTTAAGACCTTGGTTAAGACCTTGCGCACCACAACCGACAATAACTACTTTCTTACCTTTCAGGTAATCCGCTTCAGAAGCAAATTCAGAACGATCCATGAAACGACAACGACCTAGCTGGTCCAATTGTTGACGCAAGTTTAGAGTATTGAAATAGTTAGCCATAGCCGGGCTCTCCTGTTGAATTCTGTCCATAATGCCGATGATTATCATCGAATGACTTCATACTAAAACAGACTTTAAGTTGCTTAAAGTGAAATATTCACAAGTTGTGATTGCAATTAATGCAACTGCATTTATCCTAAGTAATATGAATATAAAAAGTCTCCAAGCTTTTATTCACCTCTGTGAAAGTAAAAGCTTTAGCAAAACCGCAACAGCAATGCACATCAGTGCATCTGCTTTAAGTCGACAAATTCAAAAACTAGAACAAGACACACATCAAAGCCTATTCTTACGTGACAACCGCTCGGTAGAACTGACGCCAGCTGGCAAAAAATTATTGCCTATCGCCGTCAACATAGTGAGCGAATGGCAACAGTTTCAATCAGACAGCCAACATGGTGAACAAGAACTTCGCGGCAAGTTACGACTGTTTTGTTCAGTCACCGCAAGTTACAGCCATCTGCCCGAACTATTGGCAGAGTTCAGGCTGCTCTATCCCTACATCGAGTTTGAGCTCTCAACAGGCGATCCCGCGCAAGCAATAGACAAGGTCATGAATGATGAGACCGACATTGCTATCTCTGCTTTGCCCGAACTGCTTCCGGCACGACTAGAGTTTGAGACCATCAGTGAGATCCCACTATCCGTCATAGCACCAGCAGGAGTCAGCAGCTTTGGTTCTGAGCTTGCTGATGGCATGCCAGACTGGAGTAAGATCCCTTTTATCGTCCCAGAAGCGGGTACCGCTCGCGAAAGAGCTAATCTCTGGTTTAAAAAGATGCGCATTAAGCCCAACATCTATGCGCAAGTATCGGGTCACGAAGCCATTGTTAGCATGGTGGCATTGGGATGTGGCGTGGGCATTGCACCAGAGGTCGTTATCGTCAACAGTCCGGTTAGAGACAAGATCCAGCGTCTGAAACTGGAGTCCATCAAGCCATTCAAGCTAGGAGTGGTGTGTAAACGTTCGAATCTCGATAACCCACTGCTTTCCGCATTCTGGAAAGTCGCAGAGAAGGTCTATATTCAACCTTAATAAGGCTCCGTGGGATAACACCGTTGGGATACTTTATTACCCAAGTTACCGATACTATATGGTTAGTTTTCTGCTCAATAGGCTCATTGACTTATGCTCACATTCAAAAAAACGGTTATTGCTTGTACATCTATAGTGCTATTGGGTTGTACGTCTGCTCCAGATAGTGTGCCCTTATCTGAGAAGGACTATTGCGCAGAACTCTCCAACAAAGAGCACCTACCGCTATCTCACTATACTCAACCTTTCGAGACTGAAATAAAGAGCAGCACAGGTGTTTATGTCTTGGAGCAAGGGGCAGAAGCGATGATGTCTCGAGCTTGGTTGACCGAGCTGGCAGAGACTTCCATCGATGTGCAGTACTTTATCTTCTCAATCGATAACGTCGGTTTAATTGCCACCGACTATCTTGTCAGAGCGGCTGAACGAGGTGTTAAAGTTCGAGTATTGGTGGATGACATCATGCTCGACGCTAAAGGGGATGAGCTACTCATGCTGGCCGCTCATGACAACTTTGAGATAAAGATATACAACCCTAACGCGAATATTGGCAAAAACATCGTGCAGAAGATGACGACAGTCTTAACTGATTTCCACGGTATCAATCAGCGAATGCACAACAAGGTCTTTTTAGTCGATGACCAAGTGGCCATTACTGGGGGCAGAAACATTGCTGACGAATACTTCGGCTTCGACCACGAGTATAACTTCCGCGATAGAGATGTGTTTCTCGCAGGCAAAGCAGTTGAAGAGATCGACACCTCCTTTGAGCAGTACTGGAGTAGCCCGCTCAGTGTCCCTGTCGAAGATCTATTCAAATCCAATCCCTATGACAGCAACCCAGACTTTTCACGGTTGCATTCCTATGCCTGTAATCCGAAACATTTTCATCCTGAGATAAGAGCTGAAATAGATAAGGTACCAGAGACCTTTAAGGCACTGTCTAAAGAGGGAAAATTCTTATTCGTTGATAACGTTGAATACATCGCCGATAAGCCAGGTAAAAACGATCGTCAGACCTTCTTAGGTGGGGGTAGCATTACTCGCGACAAGCTAATTGATCTCGCTGAGAGCGCACAAGCATCAATTTTGATCCAAACCCCCTATCTGGTGACGACTAAAAAGGATCGTGAGTTTCTACGCAGTTTGGTTGAAAAGGGCATTTCAATAAAGATCTTAACCAATAGCTTAGCTTCCAATGACAACCTCGCCGCGTTTAGTGGTTACCAGAGAAACCGGAAGCAGCTTTTGGCCACGGGTGTAGAGGTTTATGAGTTTAAACCCGATGCCGAGGTTAGGCAGCGGGTAATGACCGAGCATATGTACAAGAAACTGCCAACCACACCTATCTTTGGTCTCCACGCTAAAAGCATGACAATTGACGACACTGTTACCGTTGTTGGCACCTACAATCTTGACCCACGTAGCGCTCATTTGAACACAGAGAGCTTTGCTATTATCCACTCACCAGAGATCACCGAGCACGTGTCAAAAGCGATGAGGATGGAAATGGAACCTGAGAATGCATGGCGGATAACGAAAGACTTTAACCCTGATAATGAAGTCAGCGTAACCAAAAGGGTTGGCGTAAAGCTGCATCGCATTGTTCCTAAGAACATTCTTTAGCTTTAGTATCGCTTGATGGGCTAGAACGGCATAGGGATAAAACGAAAAAGGCTCTAACCTAAGTCAGAGCCTTCACGCATTACAGATGCAAAAAAGCCTCGTCTTTCGACGAGGCTTTAAATATGGCAGGGGTGGAGAGATTCGAACTCCCAACACGCGGATTTGGAATCCGCTGCTCTGCCAATTGGAGCTACACCCCTAAACTGTTTCTAATCTATGCCAATTGACTCAATAAATCAACATGATAGATTCAAAAAAGCCTCGTCATTTGACGAGGCTTTTCAATAAATGGCGGAGTGGACGGGACTCG
>NZ_JAMKMS010000017.1 GCF_023634655.1 Vibrio methylphosphonaticus
TTATATAAAATCAGTGTTTAACAAAAATATACTTAACCAGAAGTGATAAAGGTGATTTCTAGGTGTTGCAGAGAGGGTGAATAATCAGGATTGGAATGCGTTTATCTGTAGGGTTAAATAAAAATGCCTCGCAATATCCTGCGAGGCATAGACTAATATTAACATTGAGTAACTATTGAGTAGCTATTAATACTCAATAGTTACTAACACCAGAGAGTTATTACGAGCAAAACTCTGCGTAGTATTCGTCTAGGACTCGACGAGTCTCACGGCCTATGAGCTCATACTCGTGATGAGTGAGGTTAGCTAAAGAGACACGTACCGATGCGTGAACCACATCAAAACCTTTACCCGGTAATAGTATAACGCCTGTCTCCTGAGCCAGACGGAACAAGAAATCTTTACCTTTGTTATTGGCTTTAAACCAGTTCACAAAGGCTTCGCCGTAAAGCTTACCGCCCAGAGTGTCCAGTTCCAATAAGGTGTAATAATCAACACGGTCAGCATCCTCTTCGACTGTAATGCCCATATTTTCATAAAGCGTGTTGTAGCGCTCTCGGATGATACGTTTGCACGCGTCTTTGTACTTATCTTCTAAATCCATTAGACAGTTCAGAGAGAACATCGCCATTTGAACTTGTTGTGGCAGTGATAAGCCAGCGGTGTGGTTTAGTGCAACTGCGCGGCTATCAGCAACGATTCGGTCGATAAATTTAATATCTCTAGGCGTTGGTGTTAGCGTTTTGTATCGGTCATCGAGCTCAAGTTGATGTGCTTCCGGTAAGGCGCGCATCGCATCATCAAAAACATTACATTCTTGAATAGCGATAGTGCCTAGACGCCAACCTGTCGCCCCAAAGTATTTAGAGAATGAATACACACAAAGCGTGTTGTATGGAAGTTTGGCAAACAGTGACACAAAGTTGTCAGCAAACGTGCCGTAAACATCGTCGGTAATGATGAAGAGATCTTTTCGTTTCTCCTCAACAAATCTAGAGAGTCGATCCAACGTCTCATCTGAAAACTTCACTGATGCTGGGTTTGCTGGGTTTACCACGCAAAGTAGTTTGATATCTTCATCAGCAAGTTTTTCAATTTCTGACTGAGGCAGCTGCCATGTCTTTTCATCAAGACGAATTTCAACGATTTCCAGTTCGTATTCAGACAACTCTGGTATCTCTAAATATGGTGTGAAGATAGGGGTTGTTAGGGCTACTTTGTCACCTTTCTTCAATAGTCCATTGTGGAACATGGTCGCGAAGGTGTACGTCATTGACGCGGTGCCACCCTCAGTAGCAAACAAATCAAAGTCAGTCGATGTTGGCATTGGGCCATACATTTCTTCTGCGATGTATTGTTTTACAACTTTCTCTATGTTGACCAACATACGAGGAGGGACTGGGTAATTACAACCTAGGAACGCCAGTACGAGTTCATTCAAGAACACTTGCTTATCAATGCCTAAGCGGTCTTTAGCATAGCTTAGCGCCTTCACTAAGAACTTCGTACCTTCAGAGTGTCCGTATCGACTAACGAACGTATCAAAACGTTCAACAATTCCGTTTCCATCAGGGATACCGCCGAATCCAGCATCTAGATATGCATAGTTGCGTTCAGCTTCTTGCATCGAGAAATCACCAAGGCGTAAGAATGCATGACGAGGTAGAGTTGCAAGAAAATTAGGGTTACCTCGACCTGCATCCATAAGAGCACGGTCAGGGTTGGTTTTGGCGACCTCAATGAGTTTGTCTTTAAGTTCAAATGGGCTTAAGTTTTCAAATTGAGAAAAATCGAAAGTAGTCATAATAGTGATAACCTTTGTAATACTAAAAATATGAATGTAATTAATAAATTGATAAACACTGAGTAGTTAATGGTTCAATACAATTCTAATAATTGATAATTACGTCCTATGCTGGTAACGGGTTACCTTGTCCTGATGCAAATATAATACGTGATTAATTCACATGTAATAAATCGGTTTTGTAGGATCTTATCATCACTAATAGTAATGGATATAAGAAACGGAAATTAGCAAGTTGTTCGTTGATTAAACTGAATTAAGTCAATAAAAAACTTGGTTAAAGCCAGTGACATGAATACCATGATCACCATGATTATTGGTGTTTGTATGTCATAAGTTGGCGTCAAGTGGAGAGGGCCATTCGTCAATACAACAAGTAGTTGAGGACCTATTACTTTCTGCAGTGGTTGTTTAAAAATGTCACAACCAATTGACATAATCAATAAGTTAATAAAATAGAAAAGTCCTAATTGCCAAGCTTCAGTCAGTGCAGGTAGCAGTAATACAAACTGAATGAGCACGAAAACCGAAAAAAATAAAAAACCGCCTATTATATCGTGCATTATAGTTCGAGGCATTGAAGTTATAGTATTGGCTAATACGCAAGCTAACATTGGAAATGTTGTGCCACCCGGCACCGGGAGATACATCCAAATTGCGAACGCACTGACGATAATACATACGTTTTGCAGTGTTATCACCAGCCTTTGTTTATAATTAGTGAGTAACGTAGATTTTGGTTTAATTTTAGCGTTCAGGGAACTCAAGACGGTAGGGTCGCTTAAGAGTTTACTTGCTAATGAATCAATATCTAGTTCATCGAACGCTTTATAGTTGCCATATTTTTTGATGTTATTATAACGCTTACAGTGCGCTAAATATGCGTTATTATCTGTTTGTCTGAGTTGCTCAAAGCCTTCAATATAAGATGCTAATAGCAACCTAAAATATGGAAAGTTGCTTGTGACATTATAACTACCGCTTAGAGGCAGTTGTAGTAACGCTTTGGTGCGTTCGACGTTGAGATTAATCACGTCGAAGTCAACCTGATTAATCCCTTTAAATCGACCCGTAGAAATTGCGATGCGGTATTGTTTTTCAAGAATCTTGAATTGTGCTGCAATCACATCTTCTGTTTTCTGTGGCCATAAAAACGTATATACAAATGTAAAAACAAGCACACCTAATATGGTCTCTTGTAGGCGAATAATGGCAATATTGAATGTAGTGACATTATCAAAATTACCAACCATTGCGATCAGGGTACATACAGTAAAGGCCATCTTGAATAGGTAACCATGATAGACGCACCCGGATAAATAAACCAAAATCGCAGAAACGCTTACAAACGCAACAATAAAAGCAACGGGGCTCTGAGGAAAAAGAGCGACTAAAGTAAACGAAATCAATGTACCTAAAGCTGCGCCAAGTATACGTTGTTGGCCGGTTTTTAACGAATGCCCAAATGATTCGTTGGTCGATAGGACAATAACTGTGACGGCGGCCCAATACGGTTTTTCCCAACCAAAAGATAGCGCAAGAAGAAGCGCGACCGGTACGGATATCGCCAGTTTAAGTGCGTCTCGTGTATTAATCTTCATCGTTCTGCCCATGGTTTGGATATTTATTGATTAATACTGAAGCTGTTGCGCCAACAATAAGTTGAATGTCTTCAGGTGGGTTATCGAGTTTTACTTTGACTGGGATACGCTGTGCGAGACGAATCCACTGAAAGTTCGGGTTTACGTTTGGTAGCAAAAATGAACCCGTGCTGCCGTCAGATTTCGATATGCCATACCCCGTACTGGTTACGTGACCAATCAGTGGACTGTCTGGGTGAGACATAAGGGTAACTTTTGCAGATGAACCCTTACGAATATATCTAAGGTCAGTTTCTTCAAAGAAACCTTCGATCCAAAAACTGTCGTTATCGATAAGAGCAACAACCGGCTGATTAGCGACAACTTGCGACCCTTCCTTAAGATTTAAATTGGTTATGTAGCCGTCACTAGGAGCAGTAATGGTTGTGAAATCAAGGCTCAATTGAGCGGCTTCAAAGGAAGCTTGCGCTGCCTTTACATTTGCACGTGCGGTCTGAACATTGTTAGTTAAGTTGTTTAACGTTAACACTGGCACAGAGCCGGGCTTAAGCTTTTCTAGTGCAGACGAGCGCTTCTCTTCATTGATAGCACGATCAAGTAGTGCCTGTACTTGAAGAAGGTTGGCATAAGCTTGATCTTTCGTCGTTAGAAAGGTGCTCGGGTCGATCTTGAATAATAGATCGCCTTTGTTAACGAAGCTGTTGTCTTTTACGTTTAGTTCAACCACTGGGCCTGTAACCCGAGGGGTTATTTGAATAATGTCCGCGCGGACTTGTCCATCGCGAGTCCATGGATTTTGGATATAAGTTGAGTAATGGTCGAACGTAAAATAACCAGCAAAAGCTAGAACGGCGAATGTAGTAATAAGTTTCTTGAACACGGGAATACCTTTTTCTGTAGTTACGACCAAACGATATATTTATTGAGCAAAACAACGTAAATAGCGGCAATAGCGATCTCGACAAGTGCATAGCAGGCGAAGTGACGGTGCCATTTTCGTTTTACAATGAATCTGCTGGTAAGGAGTGCAAGCAAGTATCCACAAGTGCAAGTCAAAAGTAGCGGTGGGAAATAAATACCACCTAACTCAAGCTCATGTGGCATGGCGAACGTAAGTTCATTCATTGTGCGGTTATCCTCATACCAAATAATCTCATATCAGAAATTGTGTCTATAAAAGGTCACTGATATGTTCGATTGGGTAATGTTAAACGTTGCATGGATTGCTCACGAATCGTATATGGAGGATGGTATCCTCAGGTTGTATCCATCACCAAAAGGTGAGTGAGCGTGGATGATCGAGAGGAATGGACGATATTTTTGCGGCGAGCCTTATAATTTATTTCATTTATTCAATAGCTTAAAATATATAGAGCATCATTTAGTATTTAGCTCGTGGTTGCTCTATCAAGCTTGCGAATAACAGCGTAGGATCAGGCTCATTAAGACCCATTACTAGGTTTGCACCTAGGTGCATAAAGACATTCGATCATGAAACTAACCGCAAAAGCAGCACGCAATAATGCGTTACTTATTTCCATTACCACGCCGGAATTTAAAGGTGATGAAGCGAAAGAGTCTCTCGCAGAACTTGCTCGTTTAGTGACAACCTTAGGGTTTAAAGTGGTTGGCACCCAGTCGCAGAAGCAAAGCTCGACACAAAAAGCCAGTGTGCTTGGTGTGGGTAAGTTGGCTGAAATTGCTCAGTTGACGGGGTATCAAGGTTCCATAGAAGAAGCGGAATACGACGATCTTTTTGATGAAACCGATTTTTCAGATTTCGACGCTGAAACGTTGCCTTCTCAAACGGCAGATGTCGTGGTATTTGATTGTGACTTGAGCCCATCTCAACTTCGCAATGTTGAAAGCCAGTTAGGGGTAGAGGTTTTTGATCGCACAGGCATTATTATTGAGATATTCAGTCGTCATGCTCGTACTCGTACTGCACGCCTACAAGTTGAGATTGCACGTCTTAATTACTTAGTTCCACGGCTTCGCGAAACCGAAAATGGCGATAAAGAACGTCAGATGGGTCAGGGCGCCGGTGAAACATCACTAGAGTTAGATCGTCGAAAAGTGCGAGACCAACTTGCCGACCTAAAGCGCGAATTAGTAAGTGTACAGAGTGAACTAAAGAACCGACGCTCACAACGTTCGGAGCTATTTTGTGTTGCATTAGTTGGTTATACCAATGCGGGTAAATCATCCATGATGCGCGCTTTGACTGCCACGGATGTGGTGGGAGAAGACAAATTGTTTGCGACACTCGATACGACTGTCCGTGCGCTGCAACCCATTACTCAACCAAGGATCTTAGTTTCAGATACGGTTGGGTTCATCAAAAAGCTTCCTCATGACTTAGTCGCATCGTTCCACTCAACGCTTGCTGAAGCCCATGATGCTTCTTTGTTGCTGTATGTGGTTGATGCTTCCGATCCCTCATTCCGTACTCAACTTGATGTCGTTCATGATGTATTGGGGCAAGTCGGTGTAGAAGACAGTGAGAAGCTGTTGGTATTGAATAAATCCGACTGTTTGAGTGCTGAGCAGCAGCAAGCGTTGTTGGAAGAGTTCCCTGATGCGATGTTCACGTCGACTCGTGATCCCCTTGATATCAAAAAGCTGCACCAATACATTGTGAGCGTGGCTGAGCAAGGCATGATTGAAGAAGAAATTATCGTGCCTTATACCGCCAATGGTGTAGTCGGTGAGATTCGATCGAGCATGAGCGTGACGAAAGAAGAATATGATTATGAACATATTAAATTGACCGTACGCACCAGTGAAATTGAGCTGGCTAGACTGAAAAAGCGCATGCGGAATTTATAAGTGCTAATGGTAGTGGTGAAATAGCGTCGCGATAGTCGTAAAAAGTGTCACGATATTAGAGCCGCTTAGCCAATGATGATTAGACTTTTAAGCTCGATAAATCTTATCCTTTTTCCCCAGTTACAAAGGTGCCCCGGTTTTTACACCGGGGCTTTTTTGGCCAAACGACTTATTTCCTAACCAAAAACTTTAAAATGAGTGCATTACGCGGTGGCGCGTTCTGTTTCAACAATATTCAAGCGTTTGCCGTATGAAGGGCGAATGGCTTGCATGACTTCTAAGCGAGAGATACAGCCGACGAGTCTGCCGTCTTCCAAGACTGGTAACGTTTGTGGTTTGTTTACTTTCATTGCTTTTGCACGCTCTTCAAGAGACAGCGTGGTTAAGCTTGTTGCATAGCCCATTGATGATGTTGGATATAGCTGTTCTTTATCGATACATAGGGCTTCAATAACGTTAACTAACGTCTCTTTGGCGTTAATTGAGACAACATCACGATGCATTAGGTCGACGACTTTCTGGTCCTGCTGTGGGAGGTAATTCTCACACCAAAGATCCACCATCGCATCGTGCACGGAAAAGAAACCGATTAAACGTCCATTGGCATCCACGACAGGGGCACTGGTTTGATTGTTGTCTAATAGGGCATCCAGTGCGACGGATGTGAGTGTTTCAGCACTAAGAGCAATAGGTTGGTTGTTCATAATGTCTTTTACAATGATGTTGTTCATAACTGGTTCCCTTAATCTTGTTATAAGCCGCTATTTAAGTACGCCGCTTTGAGTTGTTTGCGTGCCGATACGACTAAACATAAACGTGATAATGTCGGCAGTTGCTGTGTTCGAAACTAGATTAAGGGATGATGACCTCTTGAGTAAAATGGGTAATATTGACTAAGGCGTTCAACATAATTGATGTCTCTTTGAAGCTAGGTATGACGGGCTTTGTGACATTTTTTAGCCGGTAATTATTTTAAATTATGGTGTTTGAGTATTCGTTTTTTTGGTCGATTTTTTAATCAATAACAAAGATGAATACCGCTAGTAAGAATCGTTGATGTTGCCGTTATTTAGCGTTTACCAGCTTTGTCATCTCTGAGCTAAACCTAGAGTTGGTCGGCGTAATTATTGCCAGCCTTGCTGTCCGTTATTCGTTAGCCGCCATGCGAATGACATATGCTCGTTTAAGGAGCGGGGGACGGTAGTTCTCTTAAAAAACGGTGTAAGCCTGTGTCTTATTCAACATCGTAATAAGCTAATAAGCTAATAAGCTAATAAGCCATAAGCTAATCAGTAAAGCCATTGAACACGATGATAAGTGGAGATAATGGGTCGCTAGTGTCAGTTTTGGTTTTTCACTGGGGTTCTAGCGTAGATGCGTGAAATTTGAGTCGCTAAATGTCATCCAGCGCACGTCACGATCTATTTGAGATTGAAAGAATGGAGCGTGGGTAGAAATACAGCGGGCAACAAAGAATAGCAGCGGGCTGGGTGAGATTGGCGTCAGGAACAGGTGTTCAGTCGAAAATGTGAGTGAAAATGGCTAGCGACAATGATGATTAACATCGCGATGTACTGTAGGGGCTTTGGGAAAGGGTTTTACAAAGTCTAGAAATAGGGTAGCCCCAGCTTTTACACTGGGGCTTTTTTGGCCAAACGACTTATTTTCCAACCAAAAACTTTTTAACTTTTACTGCGATTTTGAGCATTAAGCGGTTTCTAAACTGCGCTCAACTACGTTGAGGCGCTCACCGTATACTGGACGAATCGCTTTCATGACGTCTCCGCGAGATAGCACGCCAACTAATCTACCGTCGTCAAGTACTGGCAGAACATGCGGCTTATTCACTTTCATCGACTTTGCGCGTTCTTCTAAAGATAATGTGGTGTAGTTAGTTGCGATGCCCATTGAAGTGACAGGGAACAATTGCTCTTTATCAATACAAAGGAACTCCGCGACGTCGACTAGCTTTTCATTGCAGTGAATAGCAACAACGTCGCGATTCATTAGGTCGACAACCTTCTGACCTGTTTTCGGATTGTAGTTTTCACACCACAAATCAACCATCACATCATGAACCGAGAAGAAACCAACTAATCGCCCTTCAACATCAACAACAGGTGCGCTGGTTAAGTTGTGGTCAAGAAGTGTGTCAAGGGCAACGGCTGTTACTGTTTCAGCACTTAGCGTCACGGGTTGATGGGTCATAATTTCTTTTACGACGAGGGCATTATTCATAGTGCTTTCCTTAACTGACATTAGAGTGGTGGTTTGCGTAATTGCAGTGACATTCGCCGCTTTTAATTGCGGTCTACGGTAGATGCTCCAGTTAGCGAGTCCCACTAATACGGCGCCTCCAACGATATTGCCGAGCGTGACTGGTACCAAATTGTTAGCAACAAAGTGGAATGGGGTTAGATCAGCGTATTGACTCGCGTTTACGCCGACTGATGTCCAGAATTCTGCAGGTGCAAAATTTTGAATAACAATGCCAAGGGGCACCATAAACATATTGGCGACACAGTGCTCAAACCCGCTGCTGACGAACATAGCCACAGGCAAGACGGTCATTGCCGCTTTGGTCATTGCATTAGCTGAGCTAAAAGTAAGCCAAATGGCTAGACATACTAAGAGATTACAAAGCACACCCAGTGCAAATGCCTGTACCCATGAATGATGCAACTTATGTTGCGCGATATTAAGGGCATTGAGACCCCATTGACCGCTGTCCATTTGGTACAAACCAGCTGCAGAAACGATAAGTAGCAAGAACATCGCGCCAATAAAGTTTCCAACGTAGACTTTTCCCCATACCGACAGCATTTTGCCGAAAGTGATTTGTTTGTTCGCCCAGGAAATACTTGAAAGCACTGAGCTGGTAAATAGCTCACCTCCACAGATCACAATAAGAATTAGGCCCATACTGAAAGCCAAGCCGCCAGCGAAGCGGCTCATGCCCCATCCTGCGTCGGCACTGCCCGTCGTCACAGTGATATAGAATAAAAATGCGAGACCGATAAAAGCGCCAGCCATAATGGCGAGGCTCATTGTCATGCCGCTGGTTTTCTTAGCCTTACTTAATGCAAACTTCTCAGCTTCAGCCATCATTTCGACAGGAGAAAATAAGAGGTGATTATCGGAGTTGGAAGTTGCCATGGGTTACTCCTTTTCAATTAGTGTGTGTAGTCGTTCGCTCATTTCATAACTCCTTAATCTATTTGCGAAAACAAAGCTGATTGCCGTGTTCGAATCTAGATTAAGGGAGTTTATGGTTAGAGGTAAAATTGATAATTTTTAAAAACCACATCAAATTTATTGATAAGTACTGAGCACTAGGTAGAATAAGGGCTACAACGGATAACAGTCTGTTTTCTTGTTACTTTTCGATAAGGCTTTATATCGCAAGTTGGTGATAAATTGACCACCGGTGAGCGCGAGTCACTATTGATAAGAAAACTTGATATCCATAAATGACGTAAGCGCACAGTGAAGTGCGTTTATTTGTATCGATTTCAATCATCCTGACCTGTAGTAAGGAACAACTATGCGGTATTCATTAAAACAACTCGCCGTATTCGATGCCGTCGCTGACAGCGGCAGTGTAAGTCAAGCTGCAGATAAATTGTCTTTAACTCAATCTGCGACCAGTATGTCTCTAGCTCAGCTAGAAAAAATGCTTGGTCGCCCTCTTTTTGAAAGACAAGGTAAGCAAATGGCTCTCACGCATTGGGGAGTCTGGCTTAGACCGAAAGCAAAACGTTTATTGCAAGATGCGCAGCAAATTGAGATGGGTTTTTACGAACAGCATTTGTTAAGTGGTGAACTAAAGTTAGGTGCGAGCCAAACACCAGCGGAACACTTAGTGCCAGATCTTATTAGCTCTATCGATAATGACTTTCCAGAAATGCGTATCACGTTAGGTGTGCAAAGTACCGATTCTGTCATAGAAGGGGTGTTGGAGTATCAATACGATTTGGGCATTATTGAAGGGCGTTGTGATGACAACCGAATTCACCAAGAGACATGGTGCCGAGATCACTTGACGGTGGTTGCTGCGGCGCATCATCCGTATACAAAGCGTGACCGAGTCAGTCTTTCTCAGCTCGAACAAGCTCGTTGGGTGTTGAGAGAGCATGGCTCAGGTACGCGTAAAATATTTGATAGTTCCATTCATCATCTTATTGGAGATCTCGATGTTTGGCGTGAGTATGAGCATGTCCCAGTACTCCGTAACATGGTCGCCAGCAGCCAGTATCTAACTTGTTTGCCTTATTTAGATGTAGAGCGTTTTATCGAGGCAGGGCAGCTGGTGGCATTGAATGTCCCGGAGTTAGAAATGGAACGAACACTGTCCTTTATTTGGCGTGCCGATATGGCAGAAAACCCGCTTGCAGAGTGTGCTAAACGTGAAGGCATGCGGATGATGAAAGGTCGTCCATCAATTCTATAGCGTGATTGGTATCACATTAATGGTGAAACCAATTCTTTCGTACATTTTATGATGCGAGGTTGATCACTAAATATTGACGGTCTTTTGGCTATTCTAGTACCTGTGTTTACAAGTACTGGTGCAAAATAATGAGTCAATTGATCGCAATTTCGCTGACGACAGGCCTTCTTTCGGGAATCTGGGGATGGATTGCCATTTCATTTGGTCTGCTTTCATGGGCTGGATTTTTGGGTTGCACCAGTTATTTCGCCTCTCCGACGGACGGCGCCAGTGGACTGGCCAAAAGTCTGTTAACCAATATGTCTGGCGTTGTGTGGGCATTGGTCATTATTCATGGGTCTTCGCTGATTAACATGGAAATAGCAGGTTACGTGGTAACAGCATTGGTCTCATTTTGCATGTGTTTACAGGCTAAGCGTGCATGGCTTGGTTATATTCCCGGAACGTTTATTGGAGCGTGCGCTACGTTTGCCGCGGATGGTAACTGGCAATTAGTCGTTCCGTCATTGGTGTTAGGCGGCCTGTTTGGCTACGCAATGAAATCCAGTGGTTTGTGGTTACATGCAAACATCGCGCAGCGTGATGCTCAACTCTTAAAGCAATAGAATCTGGCACAGTCAAACGGACAATAACTACTGAGAAAACAAGTAAATGACTTACTGTAAGGGCTCATCAAGATTAGTGATGAGCCTTTTTTATGTTGGTGATGTGGTATGACCGTCTGCTAGACGAAGGGGTTACAATCAAAATAACAATGGACGTTATAAATGTAATCTTATTAGTTTTTCTTATTAACGCATTGAAAATATTATGTATTTCCGTTTGCCATGGTAATAACTCTCTTGAGAATCCAACGAATGATAAGTGGAATACTGTCGACGCCCCGTTGCTCGCATTCTCCGACAATTGCCAATGCTAGATCGGGTTTTGCGAACTTTTTCAAAACACGAACAACGACTTTATGAGGTGGAATAGGATGGTCATTAGGAATTTTGATTAATCCCTTAAAAAAGTCTTCAAAGCCATTGATATACAAGTAATGTTCGATATCACGTTCGGGCAATTCGGTTAAGTGATGACGAGGATGCTCTCCATCGAGTTGATTCATCACAGCCGCAGCGTATTTTTTTCCTGCCGCATCGCCATCGGTGACAACGTGCCAATCAATACCAAAGGTTTTGGCCACTTTAATCAGAGATTTTAAGCCAGATTGCGCGAACTCTATGATTTGTACGCCTTCTGCCGCCAAATTATAACCACTTAGATTGGCAAGTTCATTGAACAACCAAACCTCAGTTTCTCCTTCAACCAATAGCCAGCAACGAGCAAATAGCGCTCTGGAGCGATGAAAGCGAATATGAAAGCCTACTCGACGCAGCTCGTCTTTCGACAAGTGTTTGGTACTAAGACTTGTCGCCACCGTACGATCTGATTGACGGACTAAGCGACGTATAGACTGGATGGGCACCGTACCCAATAAGTCACTACTGTTTGTCGTCAGGATTTTCTGCATGGGTAGCATTTGTAGCAAACTCCAAGCTCGAGACAGGTGGGTGGGGTGTAAGCGACCTTCTGGATCTTCTAGTATCAAAATGGGTCTCGCACAGCGGCGAAGGTCATTAGGCCCTTTGGCCTGCAAATAGGCGTTAAGTAACCCAAGCAGTAGCAAGCGAGTTTGGTGGTTTTTGGTTTCATCGATAATGTTGACGAGGTTTTGTTCTGAGTGAGGGCGACTGAAGAACACGCCGTCGCGATTTTTGGTAGCGGTTTCACGGGAGTGACTTTTAAACGAGAAGTAGTGTTCAACCAAATCGCGCATGGTGTTCAAGCTACTTTTTATTTCACCTTTGTTAACATGTCCCGGCACGGCGAGAAGGCGGCGGCATGTGTTATTAATTCGTTTCTCAGCTTGTGAATTGTACAAACGCTCTTGTTCTATGGGATGACGGAAGCGACGTGAATCTCTAAGCCTAATAACTGGGTGTAATGTCATCAATTCTTGCGCGATTTTTTCTGAATGATGAAGGCGTAAGGTTTGTCCCTGTGTATCTAGAAAGGCGTAGTGTTGTGTCACATTGTATGCTTCGAGTGTGGCACTGATACGATAGTAAAATCGATAGGATCCATTTTCGTCGACTTGCCACACGGGCTTTAGCTTCCGGTATCGACCAGAGAGGGTTTCATTTTTTTCCGTAGTAACAAATGAGAGAACAATCTGTAGATGTTGAGTTTGTGGATGAGAGACGGAGTGGTCAACATGGAAGTCGGTCATTTCAAACTGATAGAGTTCGCCATCTGAGGGTAATACCACACAGATAGCATCTAGTAGAGACGATTTACCCCAGGTATTTTCACCGATCAGTGTTGTTAGGTCATCCAACGCAAGAGATAGGCGCTTGATGCCTCGAAAGCCAGAGATATCGATTCGGTCTAATTTCATTCAATTCTCCCGAGTGTTTCGCAAAATTGATATCACTAAAGTTCTAAGTGATGGTCAGTATCTATCTAAATTATAAGAAACTATTTATGATTTTGTTGGTCTCTTGCTCATAAAGTTATCTAATAACCGTAGATATTTAGTGTGATGTATATCTTATTAAGACCTGTATAATGCTGATGTGATTTCAAAAAATTCATTTGAATGTCACATTATGCTGGCTACCATCAGAGGGGAGAATTAAGAGATAATACTATGATAAAAACAACAACACCTCTCAAATTGACCATCGCGCATATCAACGATACGCATTCTTATTTTGAACCTACCTCCTTACAACTCAAAGTTCAGGTAGCCAATCATGAATTTCATCCCTTCGTCAGTGCGGGTGGATTTGCACGCATCAAAACCCGCGTAGAACAAATTAAAGACTCGCATAATAGTGATGACTTTCTATTTCTTCATGCTGGTGATTGCTTTCAAGGTACGTTGTATTTTTCACTCTTCAAAGGTGAAGCGAACGCGGAACTACTTAACGCCTTAGAGTTGGATGCGATGGCGCTTGGTAATCACGAGCTTGATATGGGTAACGATCCGGTTGGACAGTTTGTTCGAAGTATTCATTTCCCATTTCTAGCGGGTAACTGGAACCTATCACAAGAAGGCAGAAAGGCCTTTTCCCTTAAGGGACAGCCAAATGTTTATGATTATGAGCCAATAACAAAAACAGCACGTTGGATCGAAAAAGCCGTTAAGGGAGACAAGGTAGCGATTTTCGGACTATCAATTGACAAGATGGCCGATATTGCCAATCCAGATAGCGATACTGTTTTTGAAAACGCGATTTTAACGGCAAAAAATACCATTCAAGCTATCCAAGATTCAGGCGTTAATAAGATTATTCTACTTAGTCATCTTGGTTACGATGCTGACCTTGATTTGGCGAGTAAAGTTGATGGAGTGGGCTTGATTATTGGCGGGCACAGTCATGTGCTGCAAGGGGATTTCTCACGCTTGG
This sequence comes from Vibrio methylphosphonaticus, assembly GCF_023634655.1. Taxonomy (GTDB): domain Bacteria; phylum Pseudomonadota; class Gammaproteobacteria; order Enterobacterales; family Vibrionaceae; genus Vibrio; species Vibrio methylphosphonaticus. The sequence goes on from NZ_JAMKMS010000017.1 coordinate 14,140, forward strand.
GTTTAGTAAGTAAAGACCCATATGGCATAAAAATTGGTGATACCTATGTTGTTCAGGCAGGGCACCATTCTATGACGATGGGACACTGTGAGATTGAGTTTGATGAAAATGGTGCGGTTAGTCAGTTCAGTGGGAAAAATGAACTCTTAGTCGGGCGCCGTATATTTATGGATGTCGATAGTGCCTTAACTGACGATGACTATGATGCGGTAAAAGCAACCGTACAAGGTCACGCTAATGTTGTTCAGTGTCGAAAAGATGAGCGAATCAAAGCGATTTTAAGAGACAAATACCAACCTAGAGTGAGAGCGTTGCAGCAAAGTATTGTTGCATCGTTACGTCGTCCACTTCGCCATATACGCTTACCTGATAGTCAAGGTGGCAGTCAGATCGCACCCTCCGTCGCGGAATCATTTCACTATGCGATGACCCAATTAGGTTATTCTCCTGAGTTTGCCATACACAATGCGGGTGGCGTAAGGAACTCACTTAACGCTGGTGATATTTCTGTCGCCGATATCGCTGGTAAGTTACTGCCTTTTGCTGTCCCTATCGGAGTTTATGGTATACAAGGTTGCTACATACCTCTCATCATTGAGGGTGCAATTAATAATGCGACTGATAATGGGGTAGTTGGAACGGGATCGGGCAGTTACCCTTACACTTATCAACTTGAGTTTCATTATGACAAAGATGCGCCGATGGGTGAGAGGGTCAGCGATGTCTTTGTCGCGGGAAGACCACTGGACAGTACTCGTTTATATACTGGTACATCAAGCGCTTATACCATGAAAGGCAAAGAAGGCTACGACGCCATCCTTAATATGCAAGATGAAGGGGTTGTCACGAATTGGTCTATGTCTGACTGTTTTATTAAGTTATTGAAAGATAAACCGGAAAGATTAACTTTCGTGTCTCATTGTCAGAAACTGTAGTCTGAAACCTGCCACCAAACGCTAAATTGGTATCTTTATTGCAGTGTTTTAAGCGAACACTGTTATCGCTAATGGAACATTGATGTTGTTCAGTCAGTGATGCTCACAGCACTCTTTGGAGGCAATATGTGGAATAAAGATTGGTTTGATGTCGCGGTTGTGGCTAGTTGGGTTGGGGTATGGCTAGTGATGCTGTACTTCATGCCAAGTGGCGGCATGATATAAAAGATGATTTTAAAAGTAGTCAATAAAAAGCGGATGGAGACATCGGCTTTTTTGTTTATTGATAACTGATAACTGATCACTGATTACTGAGTGCAATGAGTCAATCGCTTGCGAAAAAGAACAAGGTAAAGGCCAAGGAAGAAAGTGGCCGAGTACAACTTTCTCTCGGCCATTCCAGACGCGCAAGCAAAGGCGTTCTATAACAAGTTAAGAAATACGGCTCGCCCAGTCAAGCTTCTAAGTCCTGTAATGGCAGAGAATCTCGATATGTCATACGGATACCTAAAGATGTGCGGTGCACTTAACATTTTTGGCGCTCACTCTGGCGCTCGTTGACTGCTGGCTTTGAGTGAATGTTACTTATCACCAATAGAAACTTGTCTGTAATCTTTCAAGATCGCGGCAACGTCTGATTTACCACCACTTTGAATACGCTCATAGTGGCGCAACGTTTTATCGAGATAATTTGCCGCTAATTCTGTTTGCTCTGAGCTATTCGTCTGCCATAGTTGCTTACCAACCGGACTAATGACATCGCCTTGCTTGCTATCATTTGTCACTAACATCACTTCGTAATAGCGCCGATTTTCCTCCACCAATGACTCATTGATAAGCCGCAAGCCATTTTTTATCAAGGTTTGACGAAGTGCATACTGATGGTGAACAGGGCACAAGAGAAAGTCGATCTCTAGTTGCGGATGGTCTCTATTAAGGCGGCTGACGAAGTCCATCATTAGGTCTCCTCCTACGCCGGCAATGACGACTAAATGCCGGCCCTTGTATTTGGATAATGGTATCGTGGCGACGTCGATGCAATGGACGTAATACTCGGACGATGAAGCTGAGTAAAACTGCTGGAGTTTATCTTCAAGTGCCGCCATTAACTTAGGAACAATATCGACAAAATGGATGTGTTGCGCGGCATTACGGTCTAGCAAAGCCGCACCAAGAAACCCGTGATCGCAACAGCAGTCCCAAATATGAGTGTAATTTGAAGCGATCATATGATCGATCTGCGACAGCCTTCTACTTAGCTTCAAGGTAAGTACCTATACGTTTAGATGATGAAGAATTTTAGGAAATTGCGCGCATTGTAATGGTTTTCTCACCGTTAGCGAAGTAGTCTGGTTATATTGACTTTAGCTCAACCAAATTAGCAATATCAGAAGGTTAGACTGGGAATAAGCTATCAATCTTTTGATGCAACCGTTATAGCGTACTTTGAAAAATAACAAGGAGTGGTATGAACGTAGATAAAGCGAAAAAGCGCATTGCGAAACAAGTAAAAAAAGGCTTTAAAGGTTACCCACAAATAACATTGGAGTATCGTGGGGAAAGCGCAGAGAGAGCATCTGAGGTGGTGATTCAGTTTGTACAAGCTGAGGGCGCTCAAATTCAAGAGGAATTGTTTTCGAGTACAACAGATGCAAGAAATGATGAAGTCATTCAGTCGGTAATTGTGAAAATCATTGAGCGAGCTAATGCCAGTTCAGTCATTGAGGTCGAAGGGGTTTCGGTAATTTAATGGCTTTATTGGTAAGTTTATGGCTTTATCGGTCAATTAATTGTTTTATCGGTAAGCTAAGTGCTTTATTGCTAAGTTCATCGAGGTGCTAATAAGTTAAGTACTGTTGTACTAAGGTAAGTGCGCTATCACTAAGCTAAGTGCTCTATCACCTAGTTAATAGTTGTCGCGTTAACGTAATAGCCGTCCACCGACTTTTGCACCCATTAGGCACCAAACGTGTCGTGCTTAATGGGGCAATGATATTCGCCTATGTAGAACAAATAGCCATGTAGTTTTAACTAGAAAGAGGAAAAGAAAGGCGGTTACGTTTTATTGCGTAAGGTCTTGTATTTCTGGCTATTAATATCTTGCTTAGCACAAATGCTTAGCAGGTCGTCAATGAAGTACTTAAGTGCCCGCTCTTCAATGATTCTGACTTGGTTTTGTTGCTGACTTGATAGCATGTGGTACATGGTGGCCGCACCAAAATCACCAAATATGATATTGCCTGTCTCATCAACCAGCGTGTTGTGTGCATACAGGTCGCCATGACATACTTGGTTTGAATGCAAATGTTCAAACACTTCTTCCATCTGCGTCACGATTTTTTCAATCATTTTAATTGGCAAGGTAAAGCCCGGCTCAAAGGTGTCTCGTGTACAGCTGTTTAGGCAAGGCGGTAAGCCCAAGTTTTTATAGTGAGCCGGGATTAAGTTCATGATCAGAGCTAAGTAGCCTTCCTCATGCACTTGCGCTAAAGATTGAACAAGATTGGGATGGTTGCCAACTTTTAGGCAGGCTTGTAATTCATCTTCTGGGTACCCATCGCTCGTCACTTCGCCTTTAAATACTTTAACCGCGATGTCTTGTGGCAGTGTCGGCTGCGGTTGGTTCCACGTTGCCTTAGAAATCACACCCGATGCGCCTTGTCCTAACGTTTCCTGTAACGTAAAGCTGGTGGCTTTGACTTTAGGAACAGACTGGATACTAATGTCGGATTGGCAAAATGGGTTTCCCGCGAAGGCAAGCCATGCCAGTTTAGGTAAGGATAATAATGCGTCTGGACATTGCGCTAACTGGTTGGCGGAAATCCGAACCAGTTCAAGGTTATGCAGGTTCACCATCGTGCTTGGCAGCGCCGTTAAGCGGTTTCCGGCTAGGGCTAACTTTTGTAATCGAGGTCGTTCACCTAACGAGTCAGGCAGCGATGGAATCTGGTTATCCGTGAGAATAAGCCAACGAAGGCGCTTGGGTAATGAGTCTGCCGGAACATTATTGATTTGGTTCGCTTTAAATCCAACCATCTCTAAGTTTGGGCAGCGACCTAATACGGGAGGTAACGTTGTAAATCGATTATTTGACGCAAAGACGATTTTCAGTTTGCTGAATGTCTCTAGTTCGTCTGGCAGCGATGACAGCTGGTTATTAGACAAATCAAGCACTTCTAAGCTTTCGGCAAGCGATAATATCTCTAATGGGAAAGTGGTCAATGATTCAGATAATTTGAGATGAGTGATACCAGAAAGTTCGCCCGATTGGAGCTGAGAAAGCGTCTGCAAAATGATTCGTCCATACTAAAGAGTGATTTCAAACATGGCTAGTCTACGCGAAAGACCCTTAGGTTGTGTAGAGTAAAGCGAAATTAACGTGAGAATTGGTTTTCAAAGGCGTCTATTTCTTGGTACGAGTGGACTTGCTAATCACTACTGAGTGCGCATAATGGCGGAAAATATTGTTAGGAGAGTAATGGAATGCGGTTAGACCGATTTGTCTGTAAAAGTACTATGCTGACTCGTGTCCAAGCCAGTTCGGCGATTGAGCGAGGTGAGGTGTGCGTTAATGGACAAACGATGACCAGTGAACGAGCTCAGGTCCATGAGAATAACCTAGTGACACTGAACGGTGTTGCGCTATCTTGTCGTCCTTTTCGCTATCTACTGCTAAATAAGACGGCGGGGACAATTTGCTCAAATATCGATGAAGTCTACCCATCACTATTCAATAATATTGATATTGAACATCGTGATGAACTCCATATCGCTGGACGCTTAGATGCCGACACAACAGGGTTGGTGCTCATTACCGATGATGGTCGTTGGTCCTTCAATATTATTACGCCTTCGAAACAGTGCAGAAAAGTCTATCGAGTTGGTTTATCAAAAGCTATTGATCTAGATGCCGCCGATAAGTTTAAACAGGGGATCCAGCTGCAAGGAGAGGAGAAGCTGACTAAACCTGCCCTCCTAGAGATGATTACCCCTAAGGACGTACGCTTAACGATAACTGAAGGCAAATTCCATCAAGTGAAACGAATGTTTGCCAGCATTGGAAATAAAGTGGTGACACTTCATCGTGAGCGAATTGGTGATATACAGCTGGATGTTATGCCTGGTGAGTGGCGCTATCTAACGCAATTAGAGATAGAAAGCTTTTCTGACAAAGACCTTTAACAGGATGGTCAGCTGCTGTATTGAGTGATTGTTATGCGGAGATTGAATAACTGGCATTTGTGGTGAACAAGGCCTACGGTTTAGCATAAATGCGAATTCGAAGGTGGGTTATGAACAGTCAGATTGAACAAAATAAAAAGCACGCGGTTGAGTTTTATCAAATGGCGTATTTGGGTTCTCCAACCAAAGCGGTCGAGCAGTATGTCGGTGATGAGTACATTCAACATAATCCAGTTGTCATGGATGGAAAGCAGGGATTTATTGAATATTTTAAACAAATGGCTACGCAACATCCTAAAAAGAACATCGATTTTTTACGTGTGATTGGCGAAGGCAATTTAGTGGCATTGCATACTCACCAACAGTGGCCCGATGGCGACGAGTACGTCACGATGGACTTTTTTCGGTTTGATCATGACGGAAAAATCGTAGAACACTGGGACGCGATTCAACAAGTGCCAGAACGTTCATTGAATGGTCACTCAATGTTCTAACACGATTTTTAGTGGAATGTGTTTTAGCTTATCTATCAAGCGTCACGCATTTGTTTGGATGTATTGAGGGTGGAGCGAAGGAAACGAAAGCGGTTAGATTCACGTGGTTAAATGAAAGCATATGAATAATGGGCACTGCTGTCGAGTGCCCATTATTAAGTGTTACTTTTCTTCTTCTTTATTTCTATTTTCATAGTAGTCCCAAACGGTGTATTTTTCTTCGTCTGAGATAATGCAGTAAGGAACACGCTTACCGTTTTCGGATACACGTGCCAGTTTATTTCCTTGCTCAACACAATAAATATACGCTGGGTCGCTAATGGTTGTGATTTCATCGACATCATATTCGTCAGGCTCACTTGCACAACCTGCCATAATACCTACTGCAATCGCACCAATCATCCATTTTGCTGTTTTCATTCGTTCTCCTAGTTGGAAATCTGGCTTTTGGTTAAGTGTAGGAGATCTCAGAGAAAAAGTGTTTTGATTGGGTCAAAATATTTACAATTAATCGACAAATTGTTGAGATATCGAGTTTGTGCCTACAATTCCTACAACGTAGTGCGTTAAGCTTGATCTTCAAGTCGCTTAATCTTCAAGACACTAGGGACTTGATGCCCTTTGGCGTAGTCATTTTCACGACTAACCAAAGGGACGGTTGTTGATTAGATGTACTTATTGCCTTCACCAAAGCGGTAAATCAAACGAGAACCCATTATATGGTCTCGCGCACCGGAATTGCGGTGATAGGCGTATTTCCAGTCAGCTTGCAGCGACCAATTGGCATTGAGTGAGTAATGAACACCTGTGCCTATATTCCACTGTAATTTTTTCGTATCACGATCTTTATCAAGCATTGCCTCACCGACGCCCGCATTGATGTATGGCTTCACAGGACTGCCAGGGAGTAAATAGTATTGAAAGTCTAAACTGTAGTTTTCATAAACGTGTTTTTGATTACTGACCGTTGATTCGTAGTTGCCTTGCATATAGCCAAGACGTGTTGAGAACTGCTCGGTGAAGTAAAGTCCTAACGTAAATGCTGGAGCGAAGTCATTTTTGAGGTTACGTTCTTTGTCTAACTGAGGGTAAGCAAACCCTGCGCTGACGCCGACAATACCGTATGTGACCGGATCATCCGTGTATTGGTGGTAGTTTTTCTTCTGACGACGTTTCAAACTGTCATCGGTTTCACCTGCGCCGAAGGCATACTGCACTTGAACTTGGTATTTCGTTTCCACTTCGCCGTTTCTAAGTACATTAGAATGCGCGCCAACAAATCCAGTACCCGCTTTTACGATTTCTCTACCGGCAACGTTATTCACTCCGCGCCCTAGGCTGTCAACAGGGTCTAAGAAGAAGAGGGCCGTCGACCCAAGCGCATCCGATCCCCAAACCGTACCGCCACCAAGGCGAATTTCTTTTTCTTTGTTAAACGCCCACTCACCATATACCCAACCAAGGGTAGGGGTGACGACAAGATCTTGAATTGATGGGATTTCTGCAAAGGCTTCTATGCCGTATTCCCAGTAGAATGTGGACATTAACGTGGAATACATGAAAGCATCCCATTGGCGATAGCCTGATTTCCTCGCCGCTTGGTAATAGACCCCACCAAAATATGGATGACCAATATAGTTGATAACGTGGTCATCTCGATCCCACACTGGACCAGATTGTACGTTGTCCCACCATTTGTTCATAAGTTGAACGTCATCTTTTTCCCAGTTTGTAATGGACTCAGGCATAAGTGCTAACACACCCGCAACCCCTACACCATATGCAAAAATGGACTTGGTTTGCGACCAAAGGCGTTCGCTGTCTTCACCGTTTTGAGGGTTAAACAGAGACACTTGGTAAGGGGAATCATAAAAACTGACTTGCTCAACGGTGGTCTCATTCTGACGCAGTTCTTCAAAACTACTATTGGTATCAATAGAGCGATAGCCAAGTTCGTTCCAAGTGCGATATTGCTGCGCAGTCAGCGCTTGATGGCTTAGTGGATCTTCAGCCGCAACGGCTTGCTTTAGTAAGTCTTCTTGAGTCAGAGCTGAATTGTCAGTATTGACTTCTACTTGTTGCGTTGCATTCGCCCAAGGGATAAATAGGCTTGTGAGAGCAAGAGTGATGACAGACAATTTTACCAGTGACTTTGGTGTAGTCATTTTGGCAGAGGGGGTAATTCTCGTTGGATAAACATTCATAATATAAAGGGAGTTAGCTCAAAGTGTAGTGTTTAGTTGCTTAACATCCCTTTAAGCGAGGGAGTGATAATACAGCGTTCATTTATGATAGTCCCTTGTGAAATAACAATAAAACTGTGTCAAAGTGTAAATGTTCATTTGTGTGATAGACTTCTCGCAGTATTACCACGTTGTTGAGCAAAACATGAGAAAGATTACGACTGCGATTCACCCCGATATCGATCATTTGGATGACAAAAAAATTTACCATCGAAAGGCAACCCGAGCGATAGCGATAGATGGAGAACAGATCTTATTACTGTATACCGAGCGCTATCATGATTACTCGCTACCGGGGGGGGGGCTGGATGAGGGTGAGGATGTGATTGCAGGTATGGTCCGAGAATTAGAAGAAGAAACGGGCGCCCGCAATATTCACGGAATTAAGCCGTTTGGAATCTATGAAGAATTTCGTCCTTGGCATAAGAAAGATGCGGATATCGTGCATATGGTGTCCTACTGTTATTCTTGTAAGGTTGACCGTGAGTTAGGCAACACCGCTTACGAGGATTATGAAATTAAAAATGGCATGAAGCCAATTTGGATTAATATCCATGAAGCGATTGCCTTTAATGAGAAGACCATTGCTGAAAGTGATAAAAAAGGTATGAGTATCGAAAGGGAAACGTACCTGCTGCACTTAATCGCTAAAGAAATGCTGTAATTGAGGAGAGACAGTTTTGAAACTCGTGACGAAAGACGATAACTTTTTCTTTTTACTGGGCTCGCTATTAGTTCTATTTTTCCTGAGTGCTGTGGTCCATCAATTTAAAGACGATGCACAGTCGTATGTAATGGCGCTACTGGTACTTTGTATGTCTACGTCGATTGTCGGTGTACATCGTAAGCAAACTTTCTATCGCTCTTGGTATGCCGTGATGCTGGTGGTTATTGTTACCTCTGGGACCATCACTCTTTTTGAAAGTAAAGATCTGTCTTTAGTGACAATGTCAGCGATGTTGTGTTTTGTGCTCGCACAAACGTATTCAGCGCTAAAGCAGGTGGTGATGGCGAAAAGAGTCACGTTGAATCAAATCGTCGGATCGATTTGTGTTTATTTGTTGTTTGGGTTGAGCTTTACGTTTATTTATCTCATCCAGCTCGAGCTGTTTGTCGACCCTTTTAATGGGATAAGCCATAAACCATGGTTAGATAACTTATTTGAAGTGATCTATTTTAGCTTTATCACGCTCACGACAGTCGGCTACGGTGATATTTCGCCAACACTCGCCATTCCTAAATTTTTCGTCTTTTTGGAGTCTATCACAGGCAGCTTTTACTTAGCGATCATGGTAGCGAGCTTAGTGAGCAGTCATCTAGCGCAAAAAAATGAGTAAATGGGTATTGATTGAACGCATCGTCCGTTAATCTTTTATCCCGAGTAAGCCTCCAATTTATGATGATAATTGGAGGCTTTTTTTGAGGGGGATAGCGATATGTCGTTATCGGACGCATCCACGAGCAGCAGAGATCTGTTATGATGGAACAAAATCCGCTTAGGTTGAAGTTATGGAAACCATCGCAGTCCTTGTTGACGTCCAAAATATTTATTACACCACACGCCAAGCATTCAAAAGTCGTTTTGACTACAACGCGTTATGGCGCCAACTGTCTGACCAATATCAAATAAAATCGGCGAATGCGTACGCCATTTCCTCTACCGATCCTAAACAAAGACAGTTCCATCACATTTTACGAGGTATTGGCTTTAAGGTTCATCTTAAGCCGTTTATCCAACGCTCAGATGGCAGCGCAAAAGGGGATTGGGATGTCGGTATCGCTTTAGATGCAATTGAACTGGCTGCTGATGTTGATCGCATTGTTTTGTTGTCAGGAGATGGTGACTTTCAAATTCTCGTAGAGCGAATCCAACAGCGGCTCGGCAAGAAAGTCACGGTTATCAGTGCGCGCGCATTAACCGCTAATAATTTGATTGAAGTCGCTGACGACTATCAGCCCATTGACGATACATTGTTGATTTACTAATGACGATGAAATCTGAACTAAGCGTGCTGTCGGGGGAGTTGGCAACAGAGTTCAAAACGGTACAAGCGATGGTTGCGATATATTGTCGTGATCATCACCAAGACGAACGTCTTGGTGCAGGCGTGTGCGTGTCTTGTCGCGAGCTGCTTGACTACGCTGAAATGCGGTTAGATCGATGCCCTTACGGGCAGACTAAGCCAACATGTAATAAATGCCCTATTCACTGTTATAAGCCAGACCCCAAAGAACAGATGCAAGCCGTAATGCGTTATGCGGGTCCGAGGATGCTACTTCCTCATCCGCTCTTGTCTATTCGCCACCTTTTACACGAGAGAAGGGCGGTGCCCGCTAAACCAGAGGCGGGTCTATCTAATCGTTCGCTTCGCAAGCAGCGCGGTGATTAATTCTGCTATTAAGGCTCAGTCCCTAAAATACGCTGAGCTTTAATAGCAAAAAGAACGCGATACTGACGATAGTAGTTAACAACACATTGTTCGTGGCTTTAGCGCAGATGATGGCAAAAATTGCGCCTAAGCAGTATGGCAAGTTGTCACTCCAGTTAAGTTCTCCATGTGGAAGAAACACGATGGGCCCCCAAATAGCCGTGAGTACTGCAGGACTGGCGTAACTTAGAAAGCGTTTAGCGCTGGCGCTGATTCTAAGCGGCAGTTTAGGTTCCAGAAAAAGATAACGGCTGGCGAAGACAATTGACGTCAGAATTAGAATTATCGCAAAAATCATGACTTGGTTTTCCCTTCCACCACATAGCCAACACTCATCCCAACAACGCTGGCGATCACTAACCCCATTTCAACGTTCATTGTCGCTAATACAACCGCAGTCACGAGGGCTGAAAAGGTAGCGAGTAACGTCGCTAAAGATTTAATTGTTGGTATGACAATGGCAATAAATGTCGCTGCGACAGCAAACTCCAAGCCATATTGCTGTAAGTCAGGGATTTGGCTACCAACAACAAGGCCAATCATTGTGGCGACATTCCAAATCAAATAAAAGGATAACCCTGCACCGAGCGCAAACCAGCGGTTAAATTGTTGCGGAGATTGATGTCCACATAGCGCAAATAACTCATCCGTTAATAAAAAACCCAGGCCTAGACGCCATTTGAGCGGTAGAGGAGAAATCGATTCCCTCATAGATAGCCCGTACAGAAAATGTCGAGAGGTGATAAAGAATATAGTGACCATCATAGTCAGCAACGTCGCACCAGATTTAATCATTCCCATGGCAACCAGTTGAGCCGCCCCTGCAAATAATACGGCGCTCATGGCTTGGCCTTCAAAGAAGGTTAACCCAGATTCAATGGCAAAAGAGCCGGCTAAAAAGCCCCACGGAACGACCGCTAAACTTAACGGCATCATTGAAAGGCATCCTCGGAGAAATAAAGGCATTCTCTCGCTGGGTAGGGTATTTTTAGGCTTGCTCTTAGCAATATCGTTTGGCATGTCTTCCTTGTTTATTTGCTAATTCAATATAGGTGTCGTCTATTGTTTTACTGGTGATAAGGCTTACATTGCATCTACAGGGTGTATTTTCAAGGGTTGAAGTATGCCAAATGTGAATTATTTTTGTTCCCTTAACCTTGCTAGAATCACGAGCCCAACATTAGCCAGGCATTTTGTTTGAATATTCCTACTTACTTTTCATCACTTAATTATTTATTGAATCCGGTACTCTTGGGCTCAATAATTAAAACGCGGACTTATATAGCTATCGTTTTTACTTTAAGCGCGGCTACATCTTGGGCTGCAAATAATCCGCCAACAAATGATGAGGATTATGGGCGAACATTACCATTCTTCGGTGATCGTGTGCGTGATATGGGAATTACGCTACCAAAACCGGTGGGCATCTCACTGTTCACTCACCAGCAAGAAGACCTCATGAATTTAGGTGACTTTAAGATTGATGGAGAGTCTGTTGACGACCTTTTGCCGAGCGGCGGAAGTTCAACCACCAATACGACTAGCATTGTTGCGGTTCGCGGCGACGTATGGGTGCTGCCGTTTTGGGGCTTTAATGCCATGATCGGTAAAGCGGTCACGTCTTCCAATATATCCATCGGAGTCAGTGATTTTTCCAATGGTAATTTGGCTCGGCTGGAGATGAACGGCATGGCCACGACCTCTACTGTCACCGCTGTCGGAAGTACACTGGCGTACGGACACAAGAACTTTTTTGGGACCATCGATGCGCAGTATGTGTCAACGTCGGTTTCCGGTGTTGGAGTGAGCTTAGACGCGCTGGTCATTACTCCATTAGTTGGGCTAAATGTAGGCGATAGTGGTTGGCGAATTGTGATTGGTGGTCAGTATCAGGATTATCAACGTCAATTAAAAGGTAGGCTCGGCGATATTAAATTCAGCGCAACACAATCTTCGAGTCGCTGGTCAACAATGATAGGTCTGCAAAAGGGCTTTGCTGACAATTGGGAAGCGTCGTTAATGGCTCAAAGTGGAAAAACGCGTGAAGGGGTCACTTTTATGCTTGGTAAGCGCTTTTAATTCAACTAGACCAATTAAGCGATAAACTAGACGACTTGTCTAAGTCTAGGTTCAAGGGTCGTAGGCACGGCTAGGTGGAAACCTTGATAGAAATCAAAGTCTAACGACCGCATTTTTGCCAGTTGTTCGTCCGTTTCAATGCCTTCTATAACGGTTTTTGCGCCATTTTCTTTAGCCAGCGCGATGCCATCAATAAGTGGTGCTTGTTTTCCTGCGATGTAGTCCAGCAGTAACTGTCGATCAAATTTGAGAATGTTTGGACGAATGGATGCGACTCTTTCCGGATTCGATTCCTTACAGCCGAAGTCATCAATCGCGATGAGAAACTCTGCTTCGCTTAAGTGTTTTGTTGCGGAAGCCAATGTTTTTGGGCTGAATGCGGTTAATTCAACCAGTTCTACCACGACGCGCTTACAATCGATCTGAAGAGCCTTTAAGCGTGACATTAATAAGGAAGATTGCAGTCCTTCTGCGGCCAATCGCTCACTGGAGATTGGCAGGAAGTTCAGGAATAAAAGCCTTTCGCGATACTCAGACATACTGAAATTTCGAATATGGATCACGCGACTTAATCGGTCAACATTCAGTTGGTCGGATAACGGCACCTCTTTATTCTGGAAAAAAAGGTTAGGTGGTATCGGTTGGTTATCTTGGCCATACAGACGGACTAATGCCTCCATGCCGATAATCTTACCAGCCTGACAGAAAATCGGTTGAAAAACACTTTTCAGTATAAGGTCTTTATACGTTGCGACGTAGCATCCGGTATGATCGATTTTGATGCGTTGTGTAAATTGGTGTTTGTCTGTAAGTAGCATGAAAGTGATATTTGTATTCCAGGTGTTTATATAATGTCATGGGTGAAAAATAAGTCAAATTCACAGCCGCTATTGATGATGCTTGGTTGATTATAAATTTGAATGTTAACCCCGTGAAGATGATATATATATCGAAGAAATGCGGTGAGTTAAGCAATACAATTCGTTGTTTCTTCGACAATTCGATTTATAAATGGAGATATTTATTCATAAAGTAGCCAAAAGATATAAACCATTTACAATAGCTGGTTGATTTTTTGTACAAAAATAAATAATTTTATATTTGGTTAAAATATCGATATACCTCTCATTTATCGGTCATCGAAGTAATCTTTGTTACGGATGTATTTACTCATTAAATGATAGGAGAAAGGACGGATGAGCCAGGAAACGACTGAGCGGCTAAATCGAACAACTGACGGTGTATTTTCGAAAATGCGCCCATTGTAGAGCCATAACATTTTACCAACATGCCAATAAGCAAATGGTAGCGGTGGCAGAAAAGTCACGATGTCTAGGTCACAACAGATTCGATAGGTTTTATGCGCCAACTTAAAACGTTTTTTAAAACGCCAGCCTCCGATCGCTGGTTGCCCAAAGGTGACTATACGCTTAATCGATTTAGGGTGTTTCTTCTCTAGTGCATCAGCTATCACACACCCAATCGCTCCGCCAGATGAATGCCCAGTAATCGTAATTCTTTTACCACTCTCAATCAGCCCACTAGCAATCATCATGGTACGTTCAAACAGTGATAAACCGAGCACATCCAATTTGTGGCTAGGCTGACTTTCTTGATTGAGTATAAAATGAAAGCCAGCATGGATAGAGTAATCGAGTCCGAATGTTTCGCATGAACGTTGCCAAAGCGCAAAATTAAGTAGCCAATCGCTTAGGCTGTGAGAACCTTTTATAACGATAATGGCTTCTTCTTTATGCTTACTCCATAAAATTCTGACGACGGTTTTACCCGCTCGGTTAGTGACTGTTCTTTGACCGTTAGGGTCAAAGCCATACCGTGTTTGTTTAAATGTGCGAGGGTAAGCAAGATTACAGAGTACAGCGTAACGTTCATATTGATATCGTTTAAGACTTTTCATTGGTAGGCGAGGCCAGAGCTAACAGAGCGATTGCGAACATATTCTTACTATGCGAAATTCGCGTTAACCTTTAATGACAGTGAACGTGCTGGAACACTCATATGTCCAATTGCTTATTACGCCTCAGCTAGTTTTGAACAATAGCGTATAGCTGCACGTACTTTTTAAGAGAATCGCCGTGTCGGGCACGTTTAATGGGGTGAGAATATGAAATATAACGCGGTGTTGCTTGGTTGCGTGTCATCAAGCGTTCACGCAAATAACTCGGACTTTCTGCAAGTTTGACGCCTTGCTGAATATATAAATCACCGTCCTCCGGTAGCTGGTGCGTCCACCAGTGGATAATCTCTCTACTGAAGATATTACGATTCATCCAGTGGTCTGCAATAAGTACGAGTAAGTCATGAGGTTGGATGGCAAACCGATATTCAGCTTGCCATTCTTGAATTTTTTCAAGCAATCGCTCTCGACTAGATGGGCTAGCGTTGACAAAGTGATGCGTGATAACCCACACGGTGCCTTGAGAGGAAGAGACGCGATAATGTTGTGGTGCTTCTGAGCGCTTATTCAACTCAATTGACGCATATTCGCAGTGCTGATTAGCGCCAGTTTGATTCGCCACTAACCGTTTAACAAAGGCTAGAGCTAAATGGTGTTCAGTCATACCTTTATTGTGCACAGCAGGGTAATGATGAGCACATAACGTTAAACAGTCATCTTCAAATTGATTTAAGCTGTGAACAACAACATCAAGAAGCACGGTCTATTCCTTAACCTGGCTGTGTTTATTAAAACACGGCGCTTTCCACTAACTGCGCTTGGACCATGTTCCCCAACGCACCACACCAATCACTTCAATGTCGTCATCCATTACTTGATGAATGGCATTTTTAGATGTGTCATCCCCATACCAAACATGTATGACGGCACCGATTTTTACTAACGTGAAAAATTCCGGATAATCATTACCAGGTAAACGGGCAAGTACAATATCATCATTTACCCATTCCTTGCCTTGTTCGACAAGTGCAACACAGTCCCATTTATATGATAGAGCACCGGTTACCGGATATAACACCCCAAAACAGTTTTTGTGTTTTGTGGGAACTGGAATCGACCCAACAGAGTTCGCTTGCTCACCATTGAGAAGGCGTGGGACTTCTGTTTTTGAGTATACGCTGACAGTAGACGCTCCGATGTTTACCGCGTTTGTTAATGTCTGTGCGTGGGTATGCTTGTCACCAATCCCAAAACATAACCAATGAGGTTGAACCTTAAAATACTCAGCAATGAGGGCGAGATCCTCTATTGAAGGGTAAGTTCTTGTCGCGCCTTTTGTCAGATAGCGACCAATGGTTGCTTTCCCTTTCCCAATGGCTTCTGCCAGTTCGTGGTTAGTCACTCCGTGTTCTTTCAATAATTGAGTGATGCGTTCTTGATACCCTGTGTCCATGGTTCCTCCATATATTTGCACTCAGCATAGTGGTTTGGTTTCAAAAATGAAACAAGGATTCATAGATAATAGTGATAATGAGAGGTGGCGAGAATAACGAGTATGGATGGAGTGTTAAAACTTGAATCATTAAAAAACGTGTGCGTGATAGGGGATAAGATGTAACATTATGTGATACACGTTGAGTAAAAGAGAAAGGCATGATGTTTGATTCAAAGCAACGAAGTGAGATTATCATTAATTTACAACAATACTTTTCTGATGAATTAGAGCACGAGTTGGGGCAATTTGATGCGGAATTTTTATTGGATTTTCTCATCAAAAAATTGGGCCCAGCCTTTTATAATAAAGGGTTAGAGGATGCAAAAGCGATACTCGAACGTAAAGTGCTTGATATCGGCGACGAACTGTATGAAATAGAGATGCCACTAGATTGATGCTGAGCTTTTTCGTCTGTGCTTGAGTTAGTTCGAAAAAATTGAATGACTTTATCGAGTTAGCCCTATCGTTGTAATGTCAATTTAAGTAAATACTGTATCTCAAACGTTAATTAGTCATTAACATAATCAGTGATAACTAGTATCAATAGATGGAACGAAAAATGGCAACAGCTACGGTTCAAAATTATAACGTGGTCTCAAGAGTACTGCATTGGTTATCCGCCTTGGTAATCATCGGTATGTTTGCAGTCGGGCTTTGGATGGTTGATCTTACGTATTATAGCGAGTGGTATAAAACAGCGCCTCATTGGCATAAGTCTGTCGGTATACTGTTGGCTGTCACGACTGTAGTGAGGTTAGTTTGGAAGCATCTAACGCCTACTCCCCCTATTGAAGGGGCTAGCCTAGAGCAAGTTGGGGCTAAAGTGGGGCATATGATGATGTACATAGCGTTGTTTGTCATTTTCATCAGCGGTTATTTGATTTCAACGTCAGATGGTCGAGGTATCGACGTATTTGAATGGTTTACGGTTCCAGCATTAGGTGAACTATTTGCAAATCAATCTGATATTGCAGGAGAAGTTCATTTTTATGCCGCTTGGTTTGTTATTTTAGCCGCTGCAGGGCACGCATTAGCTGCCTTAAAGCATCACTTTATCAATAAAGATAATACTCTTCGAAAAATGTTAGGAGTTTCGAAATGAAAAAGACACTAATCGCTACAGGAATGGCAGTGGCAATGATGTTGCCGCTAGGTGCAAATGCCGCTGATTACGCTATTGATACAAAAGGCGCGCACGCTTCTGTGAACTTTAAGGTGAGCCATCTAGGTTATAGCTTTATTCAGGGGCGTTTCAACGACTTCTCTGGTCAATTTAGCTATGACCCGTCTAACGTTGAAGCTTCCTCAGTAGAAGTAACCGTTGACACGATGAGTCTTGATTCGAATCACGCCGAACGTGATAAACACATTCGCAGTTCCGACTTTATTGATGCTGGCAAATACAAAGATGCTGTATTCAAGAGCACCGGTGTTAAAGACAATGGCGACGGCAAGTTAGACATTATGGGTGACCTTACTCTTCATGGCGTAACTCAGCCGATAACCATCAACGCGGAGTTTATTGGTGCAGGTCAAGACCCTTGGGGTGGAGAGCGTGCTGGGTTCTACGGTACAACTCGCTTAGAGCTAGTGGACTTCAAGATTCCAGTCATGGGAGCATCAAGCTACGTTGACATGGAGTTACACATTGAAGGCGTGAAGAAGTAAGCTAGACTCACTAGCCAAAGACTTCTCTGAGAGAAACCCTGATAAACAATCAGGGTTTTTTTATGCGTTTACAGCGTTAACCAGACTCACTAATCCTTAAAACTTAAACGCCCATATCTCTCTATTATCTTACAGAGTTAAGTCGTCCGTTCATTTTTGATGGGGCTTTGCTCAGTTAGGTGGGATTTTAACCATATGATTCATAAAGTAAGAATTTACTGTTGACCCAGAATCTAATTGGGGTAAAGTACGTCTCGTCCTCACGATGAAGCGAGAGGATGATGGTGTTTGCATGTTGCCCTGGTGGTGGAATTGGTAGACACAAGGGATTTAAAATCCCTCGACGTTCGCGTTGTGCCGGTTCAAGTCCGGCCCGGGGCACCATCTCACTGTTGCAGTCACGTAGGCGAGCCTATTTGCACAGTGAACGACAACAACCAAATAAAGGCGCCTTGGCAGAGTGGCTATGCAGCGGATTGCAAATCCGTGGACCTCGGTTCGACTCCGGGAGGCGCCTCCATTTCTTAGAACTACCAGCATTTCTTAGCGATAACCTCATCTATACCCATACTTGTTTTGTACAAACCTACGATACAATTTCGTTTATACCTGCATCTATTTCTATGATTTTTCATTAAGCCTATAAATCACGCACATTCGTTTCTGGCGTAATGAGCACATTAGGGCATTGATATGACGTGTGTTCTCAATTCGCCAGAGAGTCTTGTGGTAAGTATCTTATTTTTCCCTGTAAATAAAGTGACGCCCCAACAGTGAGCTAACTCTCTCATTGCAGGCTGAAATCTACGCCTTTTATCCTCCCCCTTGAGCTCTACGCCCCAAACTTTATCCCCAAAACTGTGTGTCATAGCTCTCACAAAACGACCTATTGAAGGCGTGATTCTGTGAGAATTGTCCAATAGAGTGGTAATTTTTTTTATTACATCAAGTTTACAACGCTTCATCTCATTTTGTGGTTGTTACTGTTATTTAACATAGAGGCTGTACTGCACATCAATTTAAATAATCAATAACAATAGGTTTGCCAAGTGGACAATAAAACATTCAAATTATCGTTGGTTGCTAAAAGCTTAATTCCAATACTCTCCGTTGCTGTCATTGCAGGTTGTAATGAAAGTAGTGATACCTCCGGTGGCAATACCGGGGGAAATGCTGGCGACAATATTAGCGGTCTCTATCAAGCAGGAGATAATGAAGTTGTGGTTTATTATAAACAAGACGTGGCCGCAGCTTCAGGATCACAATATGACGGTTGGGGCTTACATTTATGGAACGGCGAAGGGTGTACGAGTACCGATCTACAAGCGATGGGGATTGATGACGGAGGCACAGATTGGGGAGAACCTAAGTTAGCGGATGGCGTCAGTGATACCTACGGCGCCTATTATGTGTTGAATGTCAATCCAGATGCTTCTGACCCACATAACTGTATGAATTTTATTTTACACAAAGGGGACGAAAAAGCGTTCGGCAGTGCAAACTCGAAAGTACAACTTAATAATCTGGATGAAAGTAAAGGATTGTTTGGTTTCCATGGTAGTAGTGAATTGTATTATGAACCGATCGCCGATCGCCCGATTGTGATTGATGGACAAAAAGCGCATTGGCTAGACGCTGATACGCTAGCGTGGGAAGCTGCGGCGAGTGCTCAGAAAGTAAAACTTTTTTATAGTGAAACAGCCTCAATCACTATGGATGAGGATAAAAATGTTGTTGGTGGCACCGTGGTAGATATGACGGTGGAAGGCGATCTATCAGATGAGCTGAAACAGCGATTTAGACACTTGGGAAGTTTAAAATCGGTCGCACTTGATGCCAGTGATGAGCAACTACGAACTATTTTAAAATCACAGATTGTCGTGGTCGCTTACAACAGTAACGATGAAGTAATGGCTGCGACAGAAGTTCAAAAACCAGGCGTGATCGATGCGGTTTTTGTTGAT
Source organism: Vibrio methylphosphonaticus (assembly GCF_023634655.1). Taxonomy (GTDB): domain Bacteria; phylum Pseudomonadota; class Gammaproteobacteria; order Enterobacterales; family Vibrionaceae; genus Vibrio; species Vibrio methylphosphonaticus. Next base: position 33,547 of record NZ_JAMKMS010000017.1, read on the forward strand.
GAAACAACGGGCAATGCCATTAATGAAACCTTGGGTGCAATCGTAGCGGGTGACGATGCAAACTTTAAACTTTGGGCGCCAACCGCTCAGCTTGTTGAACTCGAAATCTACGACGCTGATAAAAAGCTAGAGCAAAGCGTTGAAATGACAGAAAATGTCGATACCGGTGTCTGGTCTTCGGATGTGGTTAGCGGAGTCGTGGGTAAGTTTTATCGATACAACGTTAAAGTTTATCATCCGACAACGAAAGTCATTGAAGAGCGTTTAGTAACCGACCCATATTCTGTTAGCCTTTCTGTTAATTCTCGTTACTCTCATGTGGCTGATTTAAACGATCCTGCATTGATGCCTGATGGCTGGGGAAGTGATCAGCACGTACGACCTACCGTCGAAAATGACGAAGACCACGTGCTTTATGAATCTCATATACGAGATTTTAGCTTTAGTGACACGTTAGGTTCCATGGCGTTCAATGGTAAATACATGGCGTTGACAGAGCCGTCACGCGAATCTGTCATGCATTTACAAGCGCTGAAAGATGCCGGTTTAACCACGCTACATGTTCTCCCTGCGTTCGACATCGCAACCATTGATGAAGAAAACACGGTTGATATTACCGATACCGTCGGAGATTTATGTGCTGCTTCACCGTCTGCTTCTGTGTGTGCAAGTGCAAACTCGTCACAAGTTATCGAAGATCTGTTAGAGAGTTATGACCCGACAACTGGCGATGCTCAAGCGTTAATGAATGACCTGCGCATGCTAGATAGCTTTAACTGGGGATACGACCCATATCATTACACGGTACCGGAAGGAAGCTATGCAACTGATGCAAAAGGCGCTGTCCGTATTAAAGAGTTCCGTGAAATGGTTAAAGCATCTCATGATATGGGGCTGAAGCTCGTCATGGATGTGGTGTATAACCACACTAACGCATCAGGTGTGAATGATAAATCTGTTCTGGATAAAATCGTCCCAGGGTATTACCACCGACTAAATGTGAATACGGGCGGCGTAGAAAATTCAACTTGTTGTGATAATACCGCGACAGAGAACCTTATGATGGGTAAGTTGATGGTAGATTCGCTGAAAGTATGGGCGGATGACTACAAAGTTGATGGCTTCCGCTTTGACTTAATGGGGCATCAACCTGCTTCTGTCATGGTACAGGCTTTGGAAGAAGTACGCGCAATCGACTCTAATACCTTATTTTATGGTGAAGGGTGGGACTTTGGTGAAGTGGCAAATAATGCGCGCTTTGATCAAGCAAACCAGATAAATATGGCGGGTACTGGAATTGGTACGTTCTCAGACAGACTTCGTGATGCCGTGCGAGGCGGAAGCCCGTTTGATGGTGGACAGAATAGCGATGGTCAACATCCTCTTCGATTTAATCAAGGTTTTGGTAATGCCGCGTATATTAATGAAGAAGTGACCAGCTCCCAAGAAACAACGGATGCGATGCTTCATAACCAAGATATTGTCCGTTTAGGCATGGCAGGTAATCTAGCCGACTATGTTTTGCTTGATTACACGGGCAGCACAAAGACGGGTAAAGATGTGGACTATAACGGTGCTCCAGCCGGATATACTAAATTCCCATCAGAAAACATTTCTTACGTATCTAAGCACGATAACCAAACTTTATGGGATAACAATGCCTATAAGATTGCTACCGGTACGTCGTCTGCTGATAGAGCGCGTATGCAAAGTGTTTCCCTTTCTACCGTCATGTTAGGGCAGGGGATACCGTTCATTCATATGGGGTCTGAATTGCTACGTTCTAAGTCAATGCAGCGCGACTCTTATGATTCAGGTGACTGGTATAACCGAGTTCGTTTTGATGGTTCAGATAATAACTGGAATGTAGGATTACCACGAGAAGACAAAGATGGGGCTAACTGGGGACTAATAAAAACCATCGTTGCGGATTCCTCTGCTCAGCCAGATGCGGATGATATTGCACTGACAAAAGCTCAATTTTTGGAGCTGCTCACCATTCGTAGTGAAAGCCCGTTGTTTAGATTGGACAGTGCATCAGAAGTGATGAACCGCGTCGATTTTAAAAATGTCGGCACGAATCAAACACAAGGTTTGATTGTAATGACCATTGATGATGGGACCGGAGCGGGGGCTGACTTAGATAACCAATATGACGCTATTGTTGTTGTGATTAACTCCACGTCAACTGGACAGGATTTCCCAATAGCAGGAATTGAAGGGTTTGAACTGCACAGCGTTCAGAAAAATTCAGCGGATGTAACGGTTCAATCGGCGTCATTTAATGAAGGACTCTTTTCAGTACCTGCATTAACCACTGCCATTTTTGTACAACCACAAATGGGTGCTCAAGGTGACGGCCTGCCGGTTGATATGTCGAATAAGGACGTTGATGCCATTCCTCCTTTTGGGGATACGACGGTCTACGTGAAAGGCAGCATGAATGGTTGGGGCGATAGCAGTGAATGGGCAATGAAGTTTGTGGGTAGCGGTTTGTACCAACTTTCAGCAACCTTAGAGGCGGGTACACATGAGTTTAAATTTGCAGACTCTAGTTGGAGTGCACCCAACGTAAGTTGTGATTCAGCAGACTTAGGTGCAGGGTCTTTACCACTTGGTGAAAGCACTAACTGTTCGCTGACAGTTGATGAGACAGGCAAATACAATTTTGTATTGGATGCACGCTATATGCAAGATGACAGTGTAACCAAGCCTATCGTGACGGTGACGAAATCGACGGATATCCCAACATTTGGCGATACCGACCTTTATCTAAGAGGAACGATCACTACTTGGGATACCCCTGCGGAAGACTCTAATGCTAAATTTAGCTATGTCGCGAATGATGTCTATGCCTTAACTATCGCGCTAGATGTTGGTAGTTATGAGATGAAAATCGCCGATGCGGGTTGGGCGGCTGGCACCAATTTTGGAGCGGCGGGTAGCCTGGAATTTGCCACTGCTGTCACTATGGCGGTGGGCGGTGATAGTCCAAACTTAGGTGTGACCGTCGCTGAGGCTGGTAATTACCGTTTTGAATTAAACGCGGCAACGACAACGGCACCAGTGCTAACCGTGACTACACAGTAATTGCTTTATCATTAAAGCGGTGAAATAAAATAGGCAGCAAAATAACGATTTTGCTGCCTATTTATTTGTTTGATGAGAAGAAAAACAGTGTATTTCGATTAGTATTGGTTCTATGAATCAGCGAACACCTCGACACTTAGGCATTAATCTACCACGACCGCCGTTCCGCTTGCGGATACCATTAACATACCATTTCCCGAGCCAAGCACTTCATAATCCAAATCAATACCCACTACCGCATTTGCACCGAGATCTTGTGCTTTTTCTTGCAGTTCTTTTAGTGCAATTTCGCGAGCGCGTTGCAGCTCTCTTTCGTAGGTGCCTGACCGCCCTCCAACAATATCGCGTAAACCAGCAAACATATCCTTGAACACATTGGCACCCAAAATAGCTTCACCAGCAATAACACCTTTGTAAGCGACAATTCTTTTTCCTTCAATGCTTTGAGTTGTTGTCGTAATCATGAAAACGCTCCTAAGTTGAACAATAGCGAATTAAATTACAACATAGCAGGTCACATAGAGATATGAAATAACGCCGGCGTCTATTTTTGAAAGCCAATAAAAAGGAGAGCATAGCTCTCCTGATGTTTGAATGTAAAAATACTTAGGTGGTTATTTAATAGGTGTATACCCGTATTCGGCTATCAACGCTTGCCCACTGTCAGAAAGCACGTACTTAATAAATTTATCTGCGTTATCGTCTATGTCGTCTTTTTTATGTAGAAGTAGGAAAGGACGCGCTAATTTGTATTTTCCTTGGGCGATGTTCTCAGTAGACGCCTCAACTCCTTCAAATTGAATTGCTTTAATGGAGCGATCGACAGAACCTTCAGAAATGAATCCAATAGCATGTGGGTTGTGATTCACGATGGTTTTTACCATGCTATTGCTGTTTACCACTAAATTAGTTGGGTTGATATCAGAAACGACGCGATCATTCACGACGCGAGTTAACCCTAGTAGGCTTTCAAAACTATAGCGTGTACCTGAAGACGCTTCGCGAGTGACAACTGCAATCACTTTATCTTCTCCACCGACTTGCTTCCAATTCGTGATTTTGCCTTTGTAAATATCAAACACTTGTTCGCTTGAAAGATTAAGCACTGGGTTGGTGATGTTAACGACAATGGCTAAACCGTCATAAGCGATCGGAAACACATCTAAGGTTTCACTGCTCTCTCGCTCGGTTAAGAAGCGACTGCTCATACCTATATCGGCGACACCCTTTTCAACCAGGGTAATACCCGCCGTTGAGCCTATACCTTGAACAGCAACGAACGTGTCTTTATGAGAAGTATTGTATTGTTCAGCCAGCACATCCATTACACGTGCGACCGATGTAGAGCCAGAAATATTCACTTCTTCAGCATAAGAAAAGGAAGTGGCTGAGATTGAAATCAGGGCGGCAATAGCGACGCGTAGCATAGAATAACTCCATATAAAGTAACGATTCGACACATCATATGTCGTTTGTATGACACTTTTGTGATTAAGGTAAAGAACTCGGCATTCGGTCATTATATTTATCTACATCGAGATTGGGGTTCTAACAAAATAATCAAAAAGCGGTTATATTTAATGACAGTGAGATAGAAAGGTGGGAGTGTATGACACTAATTCAAATGTCCCAATGTCGGCTGGAACGCTGTGCTGAAATGGTATGCATGAACCGGAATAAAAGTATCCCGGTAGAGCTTGGAAAGTCGTTATTTGAAACAATCCCTAACGGCGTGTTGTTCTCTAATGCCCATTACTTGCTCGATTCGACGTTTTCAGATTATACCAATTCAGTGGCTAAAGTTGAGTTTGATAGTTTTGAAAAATCGTGGCATCTATCGATCCCATCCGAAGATGATGAGTCACAATGGATCCCATATCCATTTTTATCTCAAAGCCGCGACCTTACGGCAATTATGCGTGAGATTGAAAAAGATCCCAAAGCTTACTTCTGGTGATATTCATGCTTAGCATGTTAAATATGCAGGCATAAGCATAAAAAAGGAGAGCGCTGGCTCTCCTTTTTATTCAAAATTATTTCAAATAAAACAACTAGGTACGGTATCTGACAAGCACCTCATTAAGCGAACGTGAAGCTTCGGATAACGTCGCTATCGATCCTTCGCTTTGTTGTGCAATTTCTCTAATTGTCGCAGACTGCGTGCGGATGTCACTGAGTTCACTGGCAATACTTGAGGCAACAGAGCTTTGCTCAGTCGCAGAAGTGGAAATTTGAGTGCTCATATCCATCACGGCCTGGGCTGAATTAGAAATCGAGTTGATATCAAGACCAATATCGGAAATAAGCGCACTGCTTGAGTGAGCTTGTTCTACGGTTTGTTGTGTAATCGACGCAATATTGTGGCTCTCAGATTGTAGCTTTTCGATCATAGTCTGAATTTCTACAGTGGCAGCTTGAGTTCTGCTTGCGAGCGTACGAACCTCATCGGCAACTACCGCAAAACCACGACCTTGCTCACCCGCTCGCGCTGCTTCTATCGCGGCGTTGAGCGCGAGTAAGTTGGTTTGTTCGGAGATGGCATTAATGGTGGTAATCACTTCATTAATTTGTGTTGTATTTTCTGTAAGTGCAGACACAGAGTGAGAGGCTTCTTGGATGAAATTAGACAGTTGGTTGATATCGCCAATAGCTTGCTGTACTCGTTGATAGCTTTGTTCAACTTGCTTTGCGTCGTCTTCTGCTTGTTGGTTAGACTGTTGAGAAATGTTAGACACTTCCTGCGAAGATGCTGTCATCTCTTCCATCGCGGTAGCAACTGAATCAAGAGAAGAATACTGGCTGCTTATCTGGCTGTTACTTCGAGCGATCTCTGAATGAAATAGCGTTGACGTTTGTTCAAGGCTCGTTGCAGAAGATTTAACAGTGACGACAAGTTCGGTTAGCGTGTCCATCGCGGTATCAAGTGCTACACCAATCGAGCCAAATTCATCTCTACCCGCGACAAAGTTCAAGCGAGAGGTGAGATCGCCATCGCCGATTTTTTTTGTGGTCGCATAAAGTGTCCAAAGTGCACCGCCTAAGAATGTGGTTAGCCAATAAGCGAAAATACCAAACGGCACTACCCAAAGGGAAGTGAGGGCGAGGGAGGTGAATGCGTTAGATTTTGCGGTCTCAATAATAGCGGTTGCTGAGTGATGCAAACGATAGAGTTTACCATCGTCAGAACGGACAACGGCTTGTACCGTTCCGTTATTAATCGTGCTTGATTGGGCGGATGCAGGAGTGACCCCTAGGCTACGAAGCGCCTCAGGATTTGATGTGGCTTCAAGGTAACCCTGTAAGCGCGCCTCTACAGAAGTAATCGCGAGTTGCTCTGCGTGATTGATGGTATCTTTATATCGGCTTGCCGCTGTAAAGGACAAGGCAATAAAAAACAGGGCAAAAAGCACCCACATTTTATCGCTAATCGACATTTTAATAAAGATTGAGTCGATTTTTCTAAACTGAACTTCTCTCATAGAGACTCCGCTGCTTTCTTATAATTAGTTTGAATAGACAAATGAACAAGAGGCCTTCTAGTGAAGACCTCTTGTTCTACATGCTATCTATGTTATCGACGGAAATGTAATTACTTGAGAGCTTTTACACTGTAACTGTGATTTAAATCGTTATTTATAAGCTCGGTAACAAGTTGACCGAAATCAGTACTTGAGACAGCACGATAAGTAGGCCGATAGCGAAAGAGAGGTTGAGAGCCAATTGACCACCAGCGACGACATAGTTTTGCTCATTCATTGGTGTTGTTTTACGTACTTTCTTTATCATTGCGACTGGCAAAAATATTGCGAGTGTCGCGAGCGCTATAGCGGCATAACCTAGCGCCGTGATAAAGCCTTGTGGGTAGAACAATGCAAAACAAAGGGGTGGAAGAAAGGTCACTAGCGCTGCGACAACACGCTGCTTTGTCGTCAGTGAGCCCACTTCTATGCTTGCGTCTTGATTACTAACTTGAGAGTTGGCTTGTTTAGACGCCGTATTATAACGGCTGCCGAGATCTCTAAGGTACTCAAACAAGCCTAAGCTTACGCCTAAGAAAGACGTCATTAATGCAAGGTCTGCGAATACGCCGATGACCGTTGCTAACTTATCGACATGCACTGTTTGGGCAAGCGCTGCGATGAGGTTACTGAGGCCAGAGTTATCCAGTAAGTTATTTTGACTTACCACCCCAAGAGTGACTACCTGCCAGAAAACGTAAATAATCAGTGGAAGACTCGATCCAATCATGATCGCTTTGCGTAGTGAGCGAGTGTCGCCTTTAAGGTAGTTTACAATTGCAGGAATACTGCCGTGGAATCCAAACGAAGTGAAAATGACCGGAATTGCCGCAAGGATCAACCCTTGCTGTACTGGCATACTGAGTAAGTAAGAGTGAGTCACGCTTGGCGCTAAAAGAAACAGTACGCCACCCATAGCAAGGAGCTTAATGGTAAACAGTACTCGATTGAGTTTATCAACAGCATGTGTCCCTAGAGCCACGGTTAGCGCAACAAGAAAGGTGAAAATAAGCGTAGCAGCGGTATTTGATAGGTCGATACCTAAGATCATATCCACGCGTTCACGAAATTGACCGCCACCACCAGCAATATAAGCCGCGCACAATGCATAAAACAAAACGAGCATAGCAACACTCGCAATATATTGTCCTTTCTTACCTAAAATTTGTTTTGCTAACGTGTGTAAAGTCGCAGAGTGATCGGCATGTTGGTGAAGTTCAACCATTAGCAGCGCGGTATAAGCCATTAGCGCCCAAAGGCTCATCATAATGATTAAGGATGTGCCAAATCCGATACCAGCAGAGGCGATAGGTAGCGCCAGCATGCCTGCGCCGATAGTCGTACCTGCAATAATGAGTGTGCTTCCAATGACTTTTGATTTCATGTAAATTTTTCTTTACGTTATGGCTATCTAAAGTCTTACTGACTGGTCGCCTGCTAGGTTTAGAGCGCTTTAATCTGGGTTGATAGTGATTATGTAGATAATTAAATGCCAAAACAAGCAAAATGTAATATTTTTTATTTACTAGTGTAATGCTTTGTTTACAGCTCGAGGTTATTGAGTGATAAACAGACGATGCAATCGATTAACAATGAGATACATCAAATATTGTGTATTAATATTTGGGTTTAATTGGAACGTCATATAATTTAGGTAAAACTCAATGATGAGTGCCCAAACGGAGATAGCGGTTCACCTTGGGCTAAGAAGGAAAATAATTATGGAAACAACTACGCATGAAGATGCACTTGAGTGGATGGACGCAATGGAGGTCGGAATTATTCTATCTGATTATCGAGAATGCGAACACTCAGAAGAGACACCCTCTTAACTTATTGGCACTGTAACGGTGCCTTAAGTGTCTCATTACTTAAACTACCAACTCATCTTTATCTAACTCGACAGATTCAACCCCGCCTCTTTCACGTTTTACGCATTCGACATCTAGACTTAAACCTCACAAACAGTTTTCTAGGAGTTAGATGTCTCTATGTGGATCGTTGTTATCACACTTCCTACGATGTTAGGTTTATGCGCTTACTATCTAACTAATCAATGGGCGTTGGAAAATGCGGCGGCATTTATCATTATACTGCCGGTTTTTTATTTAGCGGTTGCGTTTGCTTTACTTGTATTCAAGCGCCGTAACAAAGCCAGTGTATGCGTATTACTCATGCTAGCGTGGCTTATACCAGTGAGTCCTATGGGATTTACGAGCACTCATGTATGTAGTGGGCAAGAAATCTCAGTGTTGCAATACAACGTGTACTACGATAATCATCAACTTGATTCGTTTATTCAGTACGTGCGTAAAACGACGCCGGCTATTTTGATACTACAGGAGGTCTCACCGACACACGGTGAGCAGCTTAAGGAGCTCACTGCGTTATATCCTTACCAATATGGTGGACAGAGGCGCGTAGGTTACCCAAGTGGTCAAATGATTTTGAGTCAGAATCCGTTATATGGTCGAAACGTCGTGGCATCACGATCTGGTCACCGCATATTAAAAGTGATTTGGCGGGCAACAGAAGATAAGGATATTTATCTTATCGCCGCGCATCCACCGTCACCGAGAACAAAGCAATTGTGGATTGAACGAAATGAAGTTATCAATGATGTCATGATGGAGGCGCAGCGTTCACCCTTAGATACCACGTTGGTAGTGGGTGACTTTAATTTGTCGAGCACAACCGCGCGGTTTGCGGCATTGATGCCTGGCTTTCAAACTCAACCGATTGCGAGTTGGCCTTCGTTTATAAAGCGTTGGTTACTTCCGTTTCAGCCCGTTGTTGCTATTGACCATCTTTGGGTCAAGGGGCCAAGCATTAATACTCAAATTTGCCAACGTCAGGCGATCACGCAAATAGGGGGCTCTGACCATGTCGCCATTCGCACAGACTTACATTTAGAGTCAACACTAGAGTAAGAACATTGGGCTTTGGTGAGCAGTACTGAGATTAACGCTACCACTGAAATCAAAAAAAGCGCCATAAGGCGCTTTTTTAGTTGTGATGAGAAATTAATTATTTCTTACGGCAATATTCACAACGTAGCCACATAGACTGACCTTCGACTTTTCCTGAGAAAAGTTCTGGGTCATCTTGTGCAAGACCGATGTTTCGTACCATCGTACCAATTTTAACAACCATTGAAGACCCCTTTACTGGAAGGTCTTTAATGATAGTGACGGTGTCACCTTTTTGTAATGGTGCGCCGTGGCAATCAACGTGTTTAAGACCATCATTTTCAAGACCAGTTTCAGCCCATGTCTTAGTCTCTTCTTCCATGTACATCATGTCGAGAAGGTCTTGTGCCCAGCCTTCAGCTGATAGGCGGTGTAATTGACGGAATGCGACTACTTGAACAGGAGCCACTTGGCTCCACATGCTGTCATTTAAGCAGCGCCAGTGGTTAACGTCCATTGACTCTGGGTTTTCAATTTGGCTTGAACAGGTTTCACAAAGCATGATGGCGTGATCAACGGTCACGTGTGAGTGCGGTGCGACAACAAACGGAGAGAGTGGCGTCTCAGCCGCACATAGTTCACATTTATTTCCACAGCGCTCTAGCATCGTTGCTTCAGTAGACATACTTAACCCTTATTTTGGTGAGATCGGGCGAAAGCCTCGTCCGATGGTTATTCTGTGGTACTTAATTTTAGTATCACCGGATTGATAGCCGCGCATTATACATGGTTTTAGCGAAAAGTGTGATATAGAAACGGAAAAGCACGGCAGGATACCGTGCTTTGTTAGTCAGGCTAAATCAACGTTACTCTAAAACAGAAGCAGAATTTGAAATCGCCGCAGTGCCCGTTGCAATGAAAGAGCTTACTTCACTTTGCAGCTCCTGATGATGGGCCAAATCGGAAAAGGTGGTGGTATCTTGAACCGAAATATAACTACTGTGTTGCCCAACTGCATTAAAGCGCACGAATGGCGTCATTTCGGCGGCCCCGCCTTGACTACTGCTGACCACGGTTAAACCCAATTTAGCCGCTAATGGTTCGGTGCCCGCGAAAATGGACTGTTGCACATATTTACTGACGCCTTGGCCTTGATCAATATACCCTGGTACGTTGTTAGGCACGGTTCCGTCGCCTTTAACCTGAGCCATATATACTGGCGTTGCAATAGCCTTTAACGTAGTAGCATGTGTGTACGGATCAGCTGTATCCAACACGGTTTGAACCGCGTAACTGAACTCGGTATTCGTGGTTAATATTTTTTCGGTATTTTCTATGGGTGACTCAAGCTTAAAAGCGCCAAGACATGAGTCAAAATAGGTATCAGGATCGGCGGCAAATTGATCGCATGCACGTGAATTGACGAACGTGTCGTAACCGATGCCAGCAGACAAGGCGATATTATGAGTCACCAGTGGGCCGAAGGAATCGGAGCCTAGCAAAAGATTTGCGATCTGCCCGCCTGAGTTAACAAATGCAGCGCGACTAAACTTGAACAGGGGATCAACAGACGCATTTAATGGCGCGTTGGCTTGAGTGACGGCAGGTATGCCTAATACTCCGCCTAATGAGTGTCCAATGAAGGTTGGAGGGGTTGCGATTGTCGAAGGTAGCGCGGCGAGTGGGGTATTGGTAAAACCACCGATGAGTTGATTGGTCGACAATGCCATTCTAAGCGTCATGATATCCAACATGGATTGACGAATATTGTCACGCGCTACGGGTAGTACTGTTAAATTCATGTAGTCGGTGACATCGCGTTGCGCGGATGCACCGTTGGGTAAACTCCTATCTCCGTGAAGCGGCGCATCAATGGCGATGACGGCTTGACCGGCTTTTACTAAATTGCTCGCAAATAAATAAGAGTTCTCTTTGGCTGATGTGATGCCGTGTTGATACACCGCAATGCCAGTAATTGTTCCGCTGGTGGGTGTGTAAAGCAAAAAGTTGACGTCTTGTAGTGATTTGACGGCGGGTACTGGTGAGTATCGTGTCACGATACGCTCTGAATCAAATACACTGCCATCAAGTTTGGTGAAAGATAGCCCCATTAAGTCAGCTAGCAGTGATTCAGGATCGGTTAAAAACGTGCCTGGATTAATATTGTTCGCTTGAAGTTGCGTGGCAAAATTCGCTTGTTCCGCACTATCAGTAATTATACTTTTGGTGATCGCGAGGCTATCCGTGCCAGATTCAAATGGTTGGGTATTCCAGCGGTCCCCTGTTTCTAAATAATAGGGCAGTTTAATCGTCCCTTTTGTCACCGAAACTGTACCTGCAGCGACGCTATTGTAATTGGCGATCACAGTATTTCGTGTATCGTTAGAAAGCCCTAAGTAGGTGGTGAAGTTGTCGTCGCTCGCGAGAGCGGTAGCAAGGTCAACGGGTGTAGAAAAGGTCATCTCACCAATCCGGTTAACGTCGGCATTATTTGGGTTTGCTGATCCTTTCCAGATATCGCTGTAGGATTTGCTAGGGTCTTGCGCAGCCGCGAGCATCCCTTTGGTCGCATAAAGCGTGGCACCAATAGATTGGGTAGAAAACCAAGTGGAATAAACAATGCTATTGGGGTCGACAGCGCCAGCGCTACCGGCGTGGATCAGTGCCTCCACCCCTTGCACAACCTGTTGAGCTGTTGCGAGCGAACCTTCACTGTAAATTTTGGTTTGGGATTTTAACGCAGCGTAACTCTGAGAGGTACCGACCGAATCCCCGTTGGCGTCTAGTAGGGTATTATTAACGGCAATGATATATTCACTTGAACCGGCAAGGTCTATAAGAGGAATGACGATAAGTGTTGTACCCTGTGTTTTAACTACATAATCAACCCCATAAGTCAGCAACTTGTCTGGTAATGGTGAGTCTGAAGTTAAGCCTTTTGTTAGCTTAACCATAGTGACTGATGTGGCAGCAGGCGCGCTTGTTAATGGTTTGTCGAATTTTATTGCAATAGGAGAGGTTGTGGACCACCCATCAGTTTGTCCCATTGCTGCGATGGGGTTGCTTAGTGCGTCGTTTCCACCTGTTGGAATTTCTAATGTACCATCCATGGTGTTCATTAACGCAAAGGTTGGAAAAGGAACATCGGCGTTTGCGCCCTGAAGGGTGTACACCACTTTGGTTGGTTTGCTGAGCAGGGTTTCAATATGTTGTTCATAAGACGTTGCGGTAGGGGTTCCAGATAGTTCACTTTCACCACCACAGGCAGACAAAAGCAGTGCGCCAGAAATGACCGACGCTAAATATAATGGTTTCATAGTCGTATCCTTACTGACTTAGTTGAATTGGTAGTTAACTTGAAGTGCGCCAATATACGCCGTGGAATCTCCACTAAATTGCAACTCCTGACCTAACTTGTCGACTTCGGTAAATGATCCGGACTTTCCTTGAAGAAACGTCAAACCCGCATCCACTGAAAGCGCCGAGCTCATTTGATAAGTGATGCCCGCTGAATACCAATAACGGTCTGAATCTGGGATGCTTAGTGTCGCTTCACCTGCTTGTTTATCTAACGCAAACCCCGCACGCAGTGTCCAATCATGAGTTAGATAGTGGGTAAATCCTGCTGAGTAACGGTTACTGTCCTCATAGTTTTCTTTTTTATAGAAGCACTCTCCGGGCACACTACCGCCAGCACAGGTCGGGGATGTTGCTTTAAGCTCTTTAAAACTGCTCCACTCTGTACGCTGTAGTCCGTAATGAATCGCCCATTTTTCTGCCACTTTATGATAGCCAGAAAACTCCCAAATCGCGGGTAAGGTCACGTCTAAATCTGCCTTTGTGTTAGGGGGAGTTGAAATACCACTGTCATAGCTGGAGAAATCCCCGTCTTCGAACGCAAGATCGATAGCCGAGCGGTACGAGAAACCAAAGCGGTGGTTGTCATTGACTTCATATAGTGCACCAAGGTTCCAACCAAACGCATAAGTTTCACCTTTCATTGAAATGAGCATGTCACTCGCAGAGCCACCTAAAAATGGTGCTAATGCGCCTTTGTGACGATTTAGTTCTGCTTCCGCATAAACAAAATTGACGCCAGCACCGAGGGAGAACTGATCATTAATACGATAGGCAATGTTTGGGTTTAAGTTCACAGAAATTAGTGAAGTATCGCCAGCTAAGTCACCGGCATACGCATTGTCAGGGTAATCGGTTGCGACACCATAAGTACTAAACAGCCCAATTCCCCACGCCCACTGTTCATTGATCGGGCTTATGTAATAGGCACCAGGCACAAATTGCATGGGAGCCACATCTTTCATTTGTTGGTTGTTGGTTTCATCAGTAATGTTCACGTTGGGGTCGACGAGAGTGATTGCACCTGAAAATTGTGCATTATCAAATAAGGTCATAGCGGCCGGATTTCTAGCGAGCACACTGGCGTTATCGGCGACGGCACCCTCGCCTGAAAACGCTCGACCTAAACCAGACGCTGAATGTTCGTTTGCTTGAAAGCCAGCGGCAAGCGAGGCAGGTGTGATAACCCCCAATATAATGGGCGTGAGGAGCGCTCTTTTTTTCATTTTAAATTCCCTTTTTAAGCAATATTCTCAAACGAGCTAGTAACGGGCTATTATCAGGTCGCGGAATATCTTCCCAACTTTCATCGTAGTATTTGGAGATGAAGGAGGACTTTTACTGATTAGACCAGTTGTTAATGTCATGTAAAATATTAGTAAAAGCAAGGTTAAAATGTGTTAAGTGTGACAAAACGAATAATAGTGACTGTACTGGTGGATATGGGAATGTAAGGAGGAGAGGATTATCGGAAAAGGCGGTGTAAGGAACACCGCATGAATGTTTGAGTGATGGAATCGACAAATATTGCCGAATAAACCAGAACGAAGTGATTAGTAATGAGGGTTAAACACTAGGTTTTTTTACAGTTTGGGGCCTTAGTGGCGTAATCGGGTAATGTCGCAGTCTTGGCTTTAAGATCGTTGATGCGGGTGTCGTGTGAAGGGTGGGTTGAGAGCAGTTCTGGTGGTTGATTGCCACCGGATGCTTTCGCCATGTTTTTCCACAAATCGACACTTTGTCGCGGGTCAAAGCCACTTTTTGCCATTAGTTCTAGGCCGACAATATCAGCTTCAGATTCTTGAGTTCGTCCATAGGGTAGGATTACCCCATACTGAACGCCGACACCCAGTGCCGCCATGGTCACATTTTGATACTGTGATCCGCCTAATGCGACATTAGTAATTTGCATACCAGTATTGGCGAGTTGAGATTGTGACAACCGTTCGTTACTGTGGTCGGCAAGAACGTGAGCGATTTCGTGGCCGATAACCGTAGCAAGTTGGTCTGGTGTGACCGCGACATTGAGTAATCCAGTATAAACGCCAATTTTACCGCCTGGTAAAGCGAAAGCATTAACTTGATCACTGTCGAATACCACCACTTCCCACTCAGAAAATTCGGCTTGGGGTGGAACATGGTCGGTAATAGTTTTTGCCACACATTGCACGTACGCGTTGGTTGCTTGGTGAGTACTAATTTTTTGTTCTTTCTTCATTTGTTCAAAAGACTGTGCACCCAGCTGGCTCATTTGGCTATCTGAAAATAGGATTAATTGGTTGCGTCCGGTAGGTGACGACGAGCACGCTGCAATAAAAGATGTGATGATCGCGGCGGCTCCTGCTTTTGCCAAAGTGTTCATGATGTTACTACTCCTATGCATCCGTGCCAGTGCTTGCTGTTTGTTGTGGTATCAGACCACGTATAAGACAGCGTCGCTGTGAGCGGTTATTCTTCTTGATATTTGCCAAACGAAAAAACTCAAGGCATCATACTTTTCATTAATGGCTCTAAGTATAGGATTTAACAGTGAGTATTTGGAAGAAGAAACTCTCATTAGCTGCGCTAAATCGCACTTCCGAGAATACACTGATAGAACATTTGCAAATTGAATACACGGATTTTACCGACAATTCTCTGTCTGCCACTATGCCAGTCTGCAGTTTTACTCATCAACCCCTAGGGATGCTACACGGCGGCGCGTCAGTGGTGTTAGCTGAAACGCTGGGTTCACTTGCGGCTAACTATTGTGTTGATGAAAATCACTATTGTGTAGGGTTAGATATTAATGCTAATCATGTACGAGCGATGCGTTCGGGACATGTTATCGGTTGTGCAACACCCGTTCACTTAGGTGTGTCTACTCAGGTGTGGCAAATTGATATCAGCGACTCTCAACAACGATTGGTCTGCACGAGCCGTTTGACAATAGCGGTTAAAAAACACAAAAGAGTCACATCATGACGGTCGAATTTAGTGGCGGTAAAGTGTTGATGACGCCTCATGAAATAGTGGTTCGTTTATCAGGCAATCATACAACGTTGCAAGCCCAAGTGGATGCGGTTCAACTCATTTTACCCGCTTGCGTTATTTCGGCTAATGGTGCGGAGTGCAAATGGTCCATTCGTTTGGATAATCCACAGCAGATCCAACTGATTGCTAATGAGACAGGAATCGAGGTTCTGTCTTTGTAACTTGCTAATTGTACTCTTAAAGAGGAAACTAAGACCAAAGCCATTTCCTAAGTGTTTCCTCTTTATGAGTAGTCCTCGTCTTCGTAAACAGTTTGAAATTCTATTCGAACATTTCTCTGGTCAAAATGCTGAAACACAGCTCGACGATATCACCGAAATATTGTTTTGTACCCGTCGTAATGCTCGGATTGTACTTAACAAGCTTGAAGAGGCGGGATGGATTGAATGGCATCCCGCAGCAGGTCGTGGCAAGCTCTCTGCGTTAAATTTCAAACAAAACCGCAACGATGTGAGTGAGACACTTGCTCGCCGCTACCTCGAAGAAGGACGAATTGGGCATGCTCTGAATGTCTTAGAAAAGGATGCCAACCGCCTTAGTCAAGTGATTCAAAGCTACTTGGGGGTCACGCAGACTGATGGTAAACAAGTTATACGTCTACCGTACTATCGCGCACTCTCTATGCTCAATCCGGCAAAACCGCTACGACGCTCGGAATTGCATATCGCTAGGCAAGTATTTAGCGGGTTAACGAAGCTCGATGAGCATGACGATATCAAACCGGATCTTGCTCATCATTGGCAGCAGTTGAGCGATTGTCATTGGCGTTTTTACATCCGACCTGGTGTGCGTTTTCATAATGGTGAATTACTGACGATCGAGCACATTATTTCCAGCGTAGAGTCATTAAAAACATCGAACCTTTTTTCTCATATTGATAAGGCGGTGAGCCCGTCACCTTGGGTGCTCGATGTGCACTTTTCAAAACCTGACTTTCAAGCGGCTTTCCTATTTGCAGAAATCAGCGCAAAAGTCTTACCACCACCCAGTATGAGAAACGATGATTTCGACCGATTCCCTATAGGCACAGGCCCTTATAGTGTCACTACAAATAATGACAAACGATTGATTCTTTCGGCGTTTGACGGCTACTTCGGCTATCGACCACTCCTCGATACGGTAGAAGTTTGGATCATTGATGAACCTCATTCTACATTGGTATTTCCTACGTTAGCCGACCCTATCCCTGGAGCGCGCTCTGAAAAACATGATGACATCGATCTTGATCCGGGTTGTACCTACTTGCTGCTAAACCGTGTTAGTGGTCTTGCGAAAGACGACGCGTGGGCACGTTATTTGACTAAAAAGCTCACGTCTTTAGCTATATTCAAAAAGTTACCAGAAAGTACCGTAACGGATTTGGGCATTATTCCGGCTCACGGGTTAAAACCAGGTTGGTATCATCAGCCAATACAAGCTCAAGCTGTCAATGATATGAGCATGCCAGGACTCGAACTCACCAGAGATCTTAAGATCGCCTATTACTCGGAGCATCCTACGTTTCCAAACATTTCACGAGCAATAGAAGAGCTGTTGAAACAAGACGGAATACGTACCCAGTTTATTCGCTATGGTCATGACTCTCCTGATGCTGACAGTGTGGATATCTGGATCAGACCGATGGGTATTGCGACGAAACGGGAAGAGGCGATTGCTGGTTGGTTATTGGATTATAGTGGCATCGAATTAATGTCCAAGCCAAAGGACTTTTTGGCGTGGTCGATGTTAGTGGAAGAATGGCGAAGCCAACAGGATTATAAGTTCCCAGCACAAGAAATTGCCAAACAACTTGTCCAAAGCTACCAAGTCATTCCGATGTTTCACTGCTGGTTGGGTATCAGTAAAGACCATTGTGGTAGTTTGCAAAACGCCAAATGCAATGCTCTCGGATGGTTTGACTTTAGCCAGGTCTGGGTGAAACCTGATGAATTGATTTATCAAAGCCAGCAGGTGTCAGATGAGCTGAATCACAACGCGAAGTTCCAAAAGGACACGGCACTGACTGAATGCACAAGTAACAAGAGTTATTAGTGATGGCAAAGCCCAATAGTAAAGCCCCGTCCAAATCAGTGGATGTGTTTTGCAGCAAATGTGGTGCAAAACTCTATCGATACAAAAAAGGCGGTAAGGGTGCGTTGGTAAAGTGTTTTAAGGAACGAATTACCGAAGACTACACTCGAAGTTTAGGCGTTTGTCCGCACTGTGACAGTGTGTTTGGGCGCGATACCTTAGTTCGCGGTACGCCTGCTATCAAGATGGTAGGTGGCAAGGTCCGCATGAAGTAAATGGGAGAAGATTAGTGAAATCTAACGCGATAACAGTGCTCACTACAGTGCCAAATGATCAGCAAGCAAATCTTATTATTTCGGCGTTGTTGGAAAAACAATTGGCGGCTTGCATCCAAACTCAGGTGATCGGCAGCCACTATATGTGGGAGGGTAAAGTGTGCAACGAACAAGAGATTTTACTTATTATCAAGTCCACTAACGAGGCGTATTCTAAACTCGAACGCTTGATCATTGAACTTCATGATTATGACGTGCCGCAAATTGTAGCGTTGCCCATAGAGGCGGGGTATCGACCGTATTTAAACTGGTTGAAGAGTCATGTAAACCCTTAAGTCTTGCAAAACCTTAATCTGTTCGGAAATGTCGCCCATAAATGAGCGACTTTTCTATTGTATTGCGCTAAGGGCGACCTAGGTGCCTAAGCACTTAGTCGTGCAAACCCTTAGTTATGCAAAACCTTTCTCAGTCCATGTTTATTATTGGGAAAGTGAACGGTGGCGTGTGAGAACGAGAAACAGCAATAATGACGTTATAGCGCCTGCCGTGTCACAGAGCATGTCCTTTTGAGCATCCCAAATGTCGCCTTGCGAGCCTAAAAACGCAATGCCTTCATCGCCTCCTGCTAGCACAGCATACCACCACTCAATAATTTCATACGCGGCGGCTAAACTCATAATCGCGAATAAAGCGAATAAGGTGGCTGGTATTCGGTTCATTACGTTGGTTTGGTAAACATATTCTGCTATTGCAAACGCATACAAACCAATTGAGAAGTGAGCAACGCGGTCAAAGTTGTTTCGTTCTGAGCCGATCAATTCGTTAAACCAATTAAATGGGACTTCTGCAAAGGTATATTTTGCACCGATGGTATGCAGAGCCAACCAAATGAACATCAATATATAGGCGAGATTAGAGAAGGTGAATCGACGAGAAACCATCCAGATGAGGGCCAAAATACTGATAGCCGGGATAATTTCAGCAACCCAAACCGCGCGCGAGTGTGGCGCTATCGATGAAAATCCTTGGATGACAGTATAAAGCGCGGTCAAGACCACCAGTGTGGGGCGCTGCACGAATGTAACAGTCATTCATACTCCTTACCAAGTTTCAATTGAATCAATATAGTACATTTATTCTAAGAGTGTGTATCGCCGGATGCGCCATTGTCATTATGCGCCTCACGTATGGAGTGATTAGGCGTTTGTGTACTAAAATTTCACCTTATTCCCAAGTGCGTCTTATATTGTTGCCCAGTTTACCGTCACTGTTTGCGCTATCAGAGCATGCAGCGTTAGCATTAGTTAAACCTAGGCCGATTACCAGCGATAAAGTGGCAAACGTCAAGTATGGAGTAGTCCGTAAGGGAGGAACGAGTCGAGATCTTACTGAAGGTACGGCCTCAGATCTATCGGCAACGGACTGGAAATGGCTCTATCAGCCAAGCTGATGGTGTGTATCTTTTTTAAACAGATATGCTCTATTACAATAGTCATACAAATAGGGGTGAAACCAATAATTTAAGTGGCGCTAATTATATAGCTCGTCAATCTGTTTTAATTTACTCCACTCCAATTATTATCGGATTCAACACTGAAGTTTACGTTGCTGCTTAGTTCAAGGGCGTAAGTCGCCCATGACATCCAATCCTTAACAAACGTTAAATAGCATGTATCAGTATTACTGGTGGGCTAGGGAGATCCTTAAGATTAATACGTCCGATTTTACGGCGGGATGAGCAAAAGCTTCAGTACATCCCTAAAGCTTCAGTGCAATCCCTAAAGCCAAAAGGATACCGCTATACAGGAGATCTTACGACACTTGTCATTTGCTGATTATGAAATTTTTAACAAACAGAGGCTTAATAGATGACCCTTAAGCAGAAGTTACGGGAGGCACGTGGCAGTACCAGCATAGCCCTGAATCCTGAGCAGATAGAGATAGTAAAGAATCTTCTTAAACAAGGTTATAGCAAGAAAGCATTGACCGTCATTTTAGGACTTAGCTACGAAGAATTAAAAAAGTACAAATAAATTCCTGATGTTACATCAACACTGCGTGTAATTAATCAAATCAAGATGAGACAGCAAGGCAGCGACTCAATTATTAACACTCAATTAAGGAGCGGTCTAATGACTCAATTAATTATTGCCATTACGTTACTTTCTATTTCTTCTTTCTCCTTAACACAAAATGAGGAGGTTGCTCAACACCAACTCTCTTTGGGTGCAGCGGACGGTGTGGTTCGCCCAGTACTGGAGAATGGCTACGACGTGAATACGGCTCCCGAAGCATTTAATATGGGAGCATCAACAATGGACGATGGCAAATATACCGCTAGAAAGCGACCAGATAGTGTACGTGATGCAGTAGCTAACGGCAGTAGAGGGTAGGGAGCTAGAGTTCGGTTATACATTTGGCCCTACAATATCAATTTGGCGTTATATCACCGTTGGTGACTAAATCGCGGTCGAACGCACTAGCGCAATTGTAGGCTTCACTTTTTAATGCATTAAAATTTTATGTGATGAGATTCACGTTGTGAGTGGTTATTACTGAAATAGAGTCTGCAATACTTTGAAACTGCGCTAACTTTTTCTTAACATCGCCCCACAACAATAAAGATAACAAAGTGAAGTCATGAAATTAGAAACTGTCGACTATTTAGCCCCAAATGCTCCAGAACTATTTGTTCAATCGCTACGAGAAACCGGCTTCGGTGTACTAAAAAACCATCCCATTCCGAAGTCTTTGGTAGAGTCCATTTATCAAAACTGGCAAGCGTTTTTTAACTCTTCTGAAAAGGAAGGTTATCGCTTTAACGTAGAAACACAAGATGGGTATTTCCCGCCAAGTGTTTCCGAGGTGGCCAAAGGTCATGCGGTGAAAGATATTAAAGAGTACTTTCATGTCTATCCATGGGGGCAAATTCCAGTAGAGCTTAAGAATGAAATTCTTGATTATTATACTCGCGCTAATGCGTTTGCCGAAGAGCTATTAGGCTGGGTTGAATCGCACGCGCCAAAAGATGTACAAGAAAAGTTTTCAATCGCTTTGTCGGAGATGATAAACAATAGTGACAAGACCCTACTGCGAGTATTGCACTATCCGCCAATGACGGGTGATGAAGAGCCTGGAGCGATCAGAGCGGCAGCGCATGAAGATATTAACCTATTGACGGTGTTACCGGCGGCGAACGAGCCTGGATTGCAAGTAAAAACGCAAGAGGGTGGTTGGTTAGACGTGCCTTGTGATTTTGGCAATTTAATTATCAATATTGGTGACATGTTACAAGAAGCGAGTGGGGGGTATTTCCCGTCCACGACGCATCGCGTGATTAACCCTACGGGTGAGAAGCAAACACAATCGAGAATATCGTTACCGTTGTTCTTGCATCCTAAACCAGAAGTCGTGTTATCAGAGCGTTATACTGCCGACAGTTATCTGATGGAACGTTTACGAGAGCTCGGTGTAATCTAATCCTGTCAGCCGTTAGGTCGTGTGAATCTAAAGCCAGTGAATAACGATCACTGGCTTTTTTGTGTTTGAACCAATCTAGACAGACATACAACCATGATGTGACGTCACGCATTTAGCGCGTTAGAGCGGTTTTGAAAGGGCGCTTGATAAGGTAACGCGCTTTTTAGCTACGCATTAAATTTGGAGTAGTGCTAACATAAAAAGAGTGGATTAGGGAGCAAAGTGTTGACAGAGAAGAGAAATAGCGAAGTTCATGCGTTTAGAACGGAAGACAACCCATTAATTTGGTCGGTATTAAATCGTTTAGAAGCAAGTACAAGCAGTTGGAAAATTCATGTCTTAGCATCGGAGTTAATCAACGATCAACTAATCCCTATTCTCGACGAGCAACCTGAAAAAGATCTATTCAAACGTAACTTTTTACTGATGAACGCGCTATATCAACTACAAGCGATGTTGGTGCCTGAAAAGTGGCTAAATGTGGAAGCAATGAGTATCGAATTGATGCCTTTTGATGCGGTTAATCATGGCATTTCACCTTCCGATCCACTGCGTGAGTATTACTTAGATTGGTCACATTACGAAGCGGATGCGTTGGAAGTAAAACGATTATTGAATGAGTTTTGGGAACGATATCAGTCCCATGTTGGCGCTAAAGACGTGACGATGTCACAAAAGAAAGCGTACGATTTTTTTAATTTGGACGAAAGCGCAACATTAAACGAGATTCGCCAAGCGTGGCGTCGCTGTGCATTGAAGTGGCATCCCGACCGTGATGGAGGGGATGCTGAACAGTTTAAATTAGCCTGCCAAGCGTGGTCGCTACTCAAATAGTCACGAAGACAAAAATAGTCACGAAGACAAACGGCTATCCAAAGTTTTGCGGTGATTTATCGCATTGGCGGCTAATTCGTTTATCTTGGTTGGCGCATTTTAGCGCTACGCAGTCTATTCAATGCTGAAAGAGCATCAACGACGCGCGGTTTTGCCAAGTCACCAGAATTAGGCATTCTAGAGCTCCAATCACCCTCTAACAGGCTGACGATCGCTTTTGGCGGGTGTTCTGACCAACCAGGCTGTTGCGCGAGTTGAAAGATTAACCAACCAATTGCATTCAATTCAGCATTAGACTCTAATTGTTCCAGTGCTTTGAGATCGATAGTTTCTTTACCAAAGCGTAAAGCGTTGCCGCTTTTCCCGGATACCCGGAATTTACCTTCCGCTAAAATCGACATCAAGTGCTCCGAATCGACATGGCGTGGTGGAATCATTTCCAGTGGTTTCTCGCTCTCGTTTTGGCGCTCACTAGGGTGCAGCTTAACGACTTCTTGTGCTTTTTCTGTCACATCAATAGCCTGATAGTCATGCATTTGAATCACAGTATTTGCAACATCAAGATAATCGCCTGAGCCACCCATGACAATCATGGTGGAGATGTCTAGTTCATCTCGCAATTGACCAACGCGATCAACAAACGGAGTGATGGGTTCAGCCCCTTTCGCCACAAGCGCTTGCATGCGCTCATCACGAATCATAAAGTTGGTTGCTGAGGTATCTTCATCGATCAAGATTCCCGTTGCTCCGGCTTCAATCGATTCTTGCAACCACGCAGCCTGAGAGGTAGAGCCTGAGGCGTCTTGAGTACTAAAGTCGCTGGTCTCTTTACCAAATGGTAGGTGGTTGATGTAATTGCTCAAATTTAAGTTGTGAATTGAGCGACCATCTTCTGCTTTGATTTTGGTTGCGTTTGTTGTGGTAACAACGCACTCGCGACCATCACCAGGAATGTGGTTGTAGATAGATCGCTCGATGGCGTTAAGTAGCGTTGATTTACCATGGAAGCCACCACCAACGATTAAAGTCACACCTTTTGGTATGCCCATTCCCTTCACATCACCGTGATTAGGGCGTTGCAGTGTCACTTCTAGCGAGCTTGGTGAAACAAACGCAATGGCATCTTTCATTGGAAAATCACAGTTACCCGCGATACGCGGTAGCACACTGCCGTTGGCGACAAAAGCCAGCAAGTCATGTTCGTTTAATTGGTTGCGCAGTGCGTCTTGATCTTCAACAACTTCACAATGATGTTTAAGCGCATCAACATCAATCTCACGCTCTAACGTACATTTACGAATGTATTTTGGTAAGTGGAACGTCAGGATATTAGCGGCTTTTTTGCCTAAAATATTACGCCCTTCTGCTGGAAGGTTAACTCGAAAACGTAATTCGATACCGTCATCACTAAATACAACCGATGTTGAATCCATGACCGTTTGGCCGGTTAACGTTACCGAGACACTGTTTTCTTGTTTAGCGAAGTCAGCAAAGGTACGTGCAATAAAGTCACGAGCGGCAATTTGGTAGCTTGGTGAACATGCCTTGAGCCACTCCAGCCCCGTTAGCGACCATTTTCTAAAGGCGCGAACGCGAGATGCGGTAGCGTAAGGGTCGGATTGGACATGATCAATATAAAAATCGAAATCAGTAAAGTCATATTGGCCTTTGATTTGTTGGTAGGCTCGGTAGTTCTGTTTTTCAATTTTTTTTAGTTTGGCTATCAATTGATCCATGACGCAAATTCCGCATTTCTAGAGTTTGGGGCGCGATTATAGGAGCCGCGCTAGTGATGGTAAAGACATAAACGTCATTCTACCTGTCAAGAAGACGTTATTCCTTGTTTTTACGCATATTCAGCGAGTTCAAAGGATGTAGTTAAGCATAGTCTAACGAACGATAAAGTTTTGGGGCAGAGGGTATTGTTTAATAAGTTGTCTTTCAAACACATCTCTAGGCATGGGTTTAGCGTAGAAATAGCCTTGACCAAGATCACAGCGCTCTTTTCGAATAAACTCGCTTTGGGCTTCACTTTCAACGCCTTCTACGACAACTTGTTTGTTCAGCTTTTTAGCAATGGTGATAATTGAGCGTAGAATGGCTTTATCTTGCTTACTATATAAAACGTTACTGAGAAACTCTTTGTCAATTTTGAGTGCGTCGAAGGGCAGTTGTTTTAAATAATTAAAAGAGGCGTAACCAGTACCGAAATCATCAAGAGCAAACATCACGCCTCTAGCCTTGAGCTTTTCTATATTACTTCTTGCGACATCAAAATTACCGATCAGGCAACTTTCAGTTAACTCTAGCTCCAAGTTTCGAGGAGGGAGTTCATGCTGAGTGAGCAGATCGATAACTTTGTCCGCGAAGTCTAATGCACAAATCTGCTTTGCTGACACATTGACAGATAAATGAAATTTTGGAGCAATTTGAATCCACTCTGAAGCGCGATCTATCGCGTTCCGCAACACAAAATAGCCGACCTCGATAATTAAGCCATTTTTTTCAGCCATGTGAATCAGCGCTTCATTTGATACATCACCCAAAACAGGGTGTCTCCATCGTAGCAACACCTCAGCGCCCGTCCATTGTCCGGTGGCAAGGTTTACTTTAGGTTGGAAGTGCAAAATAAGGTCGTCATTTCGCACCGCTTGCAATAAGTAATTCTCCAGTTGATTGAACTCTTTTTGTTCAATTTGATCCGCGTAGGAAAATACATTGACGAGGCTACCGGACTCTTTACAAGCCACAGACGCTTGATAGGCATTATTGATAAGGCTAGTGGGGTTACGCGTATGGTAGGAGTTAGCGACGCCCATATAAGTGTGCAGATGAACTTCTTGTTGATCAATTATAAATCCTTCACGAGCCACGCTCGACAGACTTTGGCACAAATTAGGTAAAAATAGTTCGTCTAACGAAGGAACAATGGCCGCCAGAGCTATCTCTGTGGTGGAAATTCGTGCGATGTGGCTAACGTGCGGTGTACTTTGGTGGATCTTGTTTTCAAACTCACTCAGTAACTGATCAAAAGATTGGTAACCAATACGCGCTTGTACTCGCTCACCGTTAGTGAAATGGAGAAAGATGACCGAAAGGTATACTTTTCCTGATTTCACAGTCGTACTTCGTAAGATACGCTGAAGAGCCTGCTCAAACCCAGAACGGTTAAGCATTTTTGTTGCCGGGTCATGGGTGATTTGAAATTTCATTTGCGTGCCGAGCTCGGTATGTTGCCCCTTTAAGGTTTCAACCAAAGTATCAAGCTGGGCGATCTTCTTATCTTTGCTTTGTAATTGCTGTTGAAACTTTTTCTTTGCATTAAATAGCTCTGCAGCGAGTCGACGTTGGGTCAAGAACGTGTCGATTTGAGTCAGCGCTAGGCTGAGAAGATGGCTTGTGTTCTCTGCCGGTGGGGAAGCTGCAAATATGCCGAGCTGATAACCATGATGTGAAGCGGGCAAATATTGGTAGTGTAAGTTCGCGTCGTGCGTTAAATAACCGAGCGGCACTAACAATGTACGCAGATTAGCTTCTATTTCTATTTCAGCTTCAGTGCTTGTGGTGTTTTTGTGATTGAGGATAACGGGGAAAAAAGCCGACTGATGCCGATCGTTGTCAGCTCGGTAGAGCCATTGAATGATGAGCTGATTATCTGCCACAATACACCACCCAAAGGGTTTCACTGCGTGAAAAGCCAAATGATCGCGTACGATGTCTGAAATGATATTAGCATCAGACGGTTTTAAGGGGCTGATTTCGAAAGTGCTTCCTGTTTGTTCCATTACGGTTCACCACATCCTGTGGGTAATTATCAACGTCAAACCTACGTTTAAAAATGTTATGCACTGGATAAGTATACGTACTGAATGGGTATGAAGAAAAAAGGCTTTCCCTCAGCAGCAGGGAAAGCCTAATAAATCTATACGTGTCTCATATATGAGATCATCGCTCGGGGCGTGGCTAAACTAAGGTGTGAGTGTTTTCAGTTTATCTACGTCAGTTCTTTTAGCGTAGTCGATACCTTCTAATCCAAACCCATTAAGGTTCAAAAATTCTTGCTGGAAGCCATCGAAATCGCCGATCTCTTTAAAGTTACTTTCGTTCATCTGACTCAAGCGCTTCGCAACCTGTTTTTGGACTTCAGGGTCTAACTCTAAGTCGTCTACTCGTAGTAACCTCTCACCATCAACGGGTACTTTGCTTTGGCCATAAAGCTTTGTGGCAAACAATCGCTGCATTTGTTCAATACAGCCTTCATGAGTCCCTTGTTCTTTCATGGTTTTGTATAGCGCCAACAAGTAGGGGGTTAAACCAGGAATGAAAACACTTGCTTTAGTGACGAGAGCCTTACAAACCGCAGCATAGGCATTACCATTGAGAGGCGCGAGCTCTAAATTGAGTGCATGGCTCGTTTGATGTAAATCGACTTTCGCTCGACCTAATGTGCCGTCTAGATAAATGGGATGCGTAATCTCTGGGCCGATATACGAAAATGCGACTGTTTTGCATCCGTTAGCAATGGAATCGGTATTGATGAGGGTTTCTATCCAATTCTCCCAGTCTTCCCCACCCATAACTTTAAGAGTGCCTTCGACTTCAGAATCACTTGCGGGTTCGAGAGTTGTATTTTCCCATTGTTGGGTCTCGAGATTAATCACCGCACCCGTCACACTTTCGCCGATAGGTTTGATAGCGGAATGCCAATAACTGCCATCTTCTTTTGTGCGACGCCCGGAAGCTAGGCTGTAGATAATGAGATCCACTTCACCTTCAAAGTAGGTTTCTATGGCTTCAATCACTTGTTCACGGGTTTCTACTGAGTACGCGTCACCAATAATATTAACGGCTTTTCGACCGGCTTGCTGGGCGCGACGTCTAAAGTGGATATTGTTGTACCAACCCGCTGAACCAACGCCCTTTTCAGAAGGACCGTGTTCAAACGATACACCAATGGTGTCGGCTTCTGCGCCACCAAATGTTAATGCGATGCGTGCCGCTAATCCAAATCCGGACGAAGCACCCAAAATAAGTACGCGTTTCGGACCATCTTTGATCGGAGCGGCGGATTTTACGTATTTAATTTGGTTATCGACGGCCTTTTTGCATCCTTCTGGATGCGCCGAGCGAGCAATAACACCGCGAATAACTGGTTCAATTATCATTAATTACAACCTACCTAAGATGATGATAAAGTCATACAATAACGTAATAATTTCAAATCGATATTGAGCTAGACCATTAAAATCTCATTTTAGCGATGTAGATGTGTAAATTTTGGGGATTTGAGTGCCTTTATTTTTTTCGTTGTTACATCCAGTAACTTAAAAGGATGAGCTCACTATTCTTGTGATTAATGTGATTAGTGTGATTAGGGCGGTCTCTGTTTTTTACTTTAAACTGCTTAAGTTGAAACCGCTTAAGTTGAAACCGCCGAACTCACTTTACAGGTAAGGGCGAAGTTCTTTCGCCACAGTGTCCGCAATAAATGGCTGGGCGATGGCTTTAGGGTGAAGGCCATCATCCATCATCCATTCCGGTTTGGTGATGACTTGCTCTAAGAAGAACGGGAGTAGAGGAATATCGCTTTGCTCGGCTATCTCTGGGTAGATGGCCTCGAACATTTTCGCGTACCTTTTTCCATAATTAGGTGGAATACGAATCTGCATTAGCATAACCTTTGCTCCTGAATCTTGACTCATGCGTATGAGTTGCAGAAGGTTGTTTTTAACGATGTTGGGCTGAAAGCCTCTGAGCCCATCGTTAGCACCGAGCTCAATAAGAACATAATCGGGCTGATGGCTGTCGAGCAAAGCAGGTAACTTGGCTAAGCCATTACCAGTGGTGTCACCGGACACGCTGCCATTTACTACAGTGACGGCGTCGTCAGCGGTCGATAATAAGCTGGGCAGTAATGTTGGCCAACTCTCTTCGGCTTTCATATTGTAACCTGCACTGAGGCTGTCACCGAGAATCAGTATAGAGGTGGCTTTAGCATGAAATGATGCTAGGGATAAAATAAATAAAACTATAAAGGAACGTTGCCAGATCATGAGTTCTTCCATCATAAAAGCCGAATCGGTATCAAAAGTAGTGTCTACGAAAACCGAGCAATTAACAATCCTAGAAAACGTAAATCTTTCGATAGAGCGAGGCGAGTCGATTGCTATTGTTGGTACTTCCGGGGCTGGTAAATCGACCTTAATGACACTGCTTGCGGGTCTAGACGTACCAAGTATTGGTGAAATTGAGTTGCTAGGACAAAAGATTTCAACACTCGATGACGAAGCACGAGCAGCGTTAAGAAGCCAACACTTGGGCTTTGTATTTCAAAGTTTCTTACTGATTCCAAGCTTAAGTGCACTAGGTAACGTCACGTTACCCTGTCTATTGAGAGGGGATAGTGAGGACATTGAAAAAGCCACGACGTTGTTGGAGTCGGTTGGGCTAGGTCATAGACTCGATCACCTTCCTTCTCAACTATCAGGAGGTGAGCAGCAACGCGTCGCGATTGCTAGGGCATTTATGACGAATCCCAAAATACTGTTTGCTGATGAACCAACCGGTAATCTTGACCAAAATACGGCACATAAAATAGTGGAGTTACTATTCAATTTGAATCAAGAGCACGGCACAACACTCGTTTTGGTTACGCATGACCTTTCTTTAGCCAAAAGATGTGACCGAGTGTTCCTAATGAACGCGGGTCAATTAACTGAGGATCATTAATATGTCTTCCTCTGTAAATAAGCGTTTATTGCTGTGGAGCTTTGATGAGATCAAGCAGGGGCAACTTTGGCCAATAGCACTTTCATTGACCATGATTATTGCCTGTATTTTTGGTTTGGCTGCGCTGGCAGAACGTATGGAGCAAGTGATCGTCAAGCAGGGAAAAGATGCGTTGTCTGCGGACACTATCTATATTTCCGATAACCCTATTTTAGACGATAACCTTGAGTTGTTTGCTGCCCCTAATCTAGAGACATCTTTCTATACGCGCTTTGCCACAATGTCTTTTAGTGACACTGGTATGCAGTTGATCACGGTGAAGGCCGTTGACGACGAATTTCCGCTACGCGGTACGCTTACCTTGGCATCTGATGCGCACCAACAGCATCATGTGGGTCCAGGTGAACTTTGGTTAGATGAAAGAATTGCCGATCAGCTCGGGGTAAAGCAGGGAGATATAGTCGCGGTTGGAGACGCTGAACTCGCTGTTAGTGGTTTGATAGTTGAAGAGCCAGGGATTAGTTTTAATCCATTTCAACAAATGCCCACGGCTTATATTCATCAAAACTCTGTCGAAGCAACGGGGGCCATTCAACTTGGGAGCCGTGTACAGTTTAGAGCCTACATAACGGGAAGTGACGACACCCTCGCTGAATTAAAAACAAATGTCACACTGTCTCCAAGCGATCGCTGGCGAGACAAAGACTCGGCAAGTCGTAGTAACGATATTTTTGAACGAACCACGCAGTATTTGTCTCTGACCGTGGCCATCATCATTATTATGGCGGCGACAACGCTGGTCCTGACTTGCCAAAATTATGTTCAAAGTCGTCGAAAGACCGTTGCCATGTTGAAAAGCCTTGGAGCAAGTAAGCGTTGGGTAGTTCGTTGGTTAGCCATTCAAGCGGGTTTGTTGGTGACGATGGCTATTGTCGTCGGCCTGCTGCTTGGGATCGGTTTGGAGTATTTGTTACGTATCCCGTTGACAGAGCTATTGCCGAGTCCTTTGCCTAGCTATGGAGTACTGCCTGCCGTGATTGCTGTTGCGTCAAGTTTACTAATTGGTATTCCAGCACTGGGGATCCCTT
Organism: Vibrio methylphosphonaticus; assembly: GCF_023634655.1. Classification (GTDB taxonomy): domain Bacteria; phylum Pseudomonadota; class Gammaproteobacteria; order Enterobacterales; family Vibrionaceae; genus Vibrio; species Vibrio methylphosphonaticus. The sequence goes on from NZ_JAMKMS010000017.1 coordinate 63,870, forward strand.
TATATAAGCTAGTATCGGTTTCATCGGTTGAAGTGCTGCAAAGTGTGGATGAAAAACGCTTCGGGTGGATTTATCTGCTACTTGTTGTGCCACTTGTTCCGCTGGTGGTCGTTTATCAAAACAACATGCTCATTTGGATCCTGCTGGCCGGGATAGCAGGCCTGTTTGGTGTCTTGGGGGCGGTAAGCGTCTTATGTACCTGGTTACTGGGTCGAGTCTCATTGCCGGTCTCTCTAAAGTTGGCCATCAGTCGAATTAATCGCAGTAAGCGACACACAGCGCTTCAGTATGGGGCTTTGGGCCTGTCACTGATGTTACTTACCACTATTTGGTTGGTACGTACTGATTTGCTAAATGATTGGCAAAGAACATTACCCGCTGATGCGCCTAACGCGTTTGCACTTAATATCGCTGAACATGAGATCGAGCCGTATCTCCAAATCCTTGATGACAATTCCGTGCAGCGCTCTCAAGCATTTCCTATTTCACGTGGTCGTTTAACGTTAATTAATGGCGAGGATGCACAACAAGCGCAACAACAAGATGAGGAAGAGATTGATGCGTTAAGTCGCGAGTTAAACTTTACCTACGCAAACGCTATTCCAGACTATAACGATGTCATTGAGGGAGCTTGGAGTACAACCAATGGCGTTTCGGTTGAACAAAAAGTAGCAGAAGGCCTTAACATCCAAATTGGGGATGAACTAGGGTTTACCATTAACGGTCAGGTAGTGTCGGCCAAGGTAAATTCAATCCGTTTTGTTGAATGGCGAGACATGAAGCCTAACTTCTATTTTATTTTCACTCCCGATGTAATGGAAGCCATACCAAGTGCTTGGCTGGTGAGTTTTAGAATAGAGCAGCAAGACAACGCGTTGATCTCATCATTGTCTAGGCAGTATTCGACCGTCAGTCTCATGGATATTCGTATCATGGGTGACAAGATACAGTCATTATTGTCACAAATTGTCTGGTCAATTACGGTCCTCGCAGCATTGGGTGTCCTCGCTGGCGTTTTGCTTATCTTTACTCTGTTACGGTTGAGTTTGGCACAGCGCCAAGATGAATTGCGTTTGTATCGCACACTAGGAGCCAGTCGTCAGCGTATTGTTCGAACCATTTGGTCTGAGTATGGAATCATGGCATTAATTGCCGGACTCGTGGCGACGTTAGGCGCTGAAATTGTTGTTGGTCTAATAATGAAGTTGGGCTTTGAACTGCCATGGAGCTGGCACTTGTCCACTTGGTTTGTGGTTCCGGTTCTTGCGTTTGTCACATTGGCAGCGGTGTTGTTTTCTTTGATCCGACAAATGCTTAGTACCAATAATAATGGAATATCATAGGGTTTAATGGCGAGCTTTTTGAGTTATCCACAAAAACGGTGGATAACATTTGGGATAACTCAAAAGTAAAAATTGTGTCATAAAAGGATAACCATTGATGTATCGGTGATGGCGAGAAATTTGCAACGTGGAATGTGTTTTCAACAGTTATGCAGGGCAATTATGTCAAGAAAAACATTATGAAAAATGTGATTTTTTTTAATAGCCTATCACGATAAAATAGTGCTTCTATATAACGATAAAAACTAAACGAATTTACGATAAAACGAATCAATGAACTCAGTTAATGCTCAGGTAACCAGCGGTAAAAGTGTTGCCATTATAGGAGGCGGAGTAGCGGGGGCTACTGTCGCGCTCTATTTAGCAAAACAAGGTGTTGAGGTCACATTATTTGAGAAAAATGTTGGTTTAGTCAGTGGACCGCCGATCTGTCACCTTCATGCAGGTGGAAACCTCTATCGGGAACTCTCTCATCAAGATTGTATCGACTTACTCAAGCAGTCTATTGCGTTTGTTCGCTTTTTCCCGCATACCGTCAATCGTCGACCGACTGTGATCGCCATACCCAAGAATGATAAAGGCGAGCCTGATGCCTTGCTTCCAAGATTAGAACTACTAAAAAATACTTACCAGCAGTTGGTAGAAATAGACCCTGCTAACCAAGTTCTCGGTCATCCAGAGCGATACTTTCAGCGCGTTGAGCGAGAAGAATTGGAATCGTTAAGAGGTAAGCAAGGTGTGTCTTCACCAGAAACGATCCATGACTGGTTAACGCCATTTGCCAATAATACCGACCTTGATAGCCTGAAATACCCCATTTATGTGGTGCAGGAGTACGGTCTTAGTCTATTTAGGGTCGCCGCCACGATTGAATTGGGAGCTGAACAGCTCTCCAATTTAACCATACGCACTGGTGTTAAGGTTGATCATGTTGAACCCTGCGAAAATGGAATGACAATAACCAGCGAAGGCGAATCATCTGAATACTATGATTATGTTGTCAATGCCTGCGGATTTCGCACCGGTATTATTGACGACCAAATGCATTATCGTCGACAGCGTATGGTCGAATTCAAAGCCGCCTATGTGACTCATTGGAAAACGCCAAATAACGAAAAATGGCCAGAAGTTATCTTTCATGGTGAAAGAGGGACACCTCAAGGCATGGCGCAACTGACCCCTTACCCAGATGGTTACTTTCAGCTTCACGGGATGACCGGGGACATCACCTTGTTTAAAGATGGTCTTGCACACTCAAGTTCAAGCAGTGCACAACCGTGTTTGCCGCATTATCTTATAAGTAAAGTAGAAAAAGGTTGGTCATTCGATGTGCAAAATCAGCGCACACTTAGTGCTATAGCCCATCTTAGCCAGTATGTTCCCAGTTTTTCAAGCGCGCTGCCTGCGGGGAAACCACTTTATGGTGCCCAGCAAATACCGGGGACGAACCCAAGCTTGAGAACCGCCGATGTCAGTTTTGAAGATGAAAACTACGCTAGGCTAGAAATAGTGAAGGCCTCCTCGGCGCTGGAAGCGGCAAAGAAAATCACCAAAAAGTGGTTTGATGTCAGAACAACGGAATCGTTTTCTTTAACTAACGACTTTTCGTTAGACTTGGTTGAACAAAGAGGTAAGGCTTTAGCTAAGTTACGTGGTTACCCTGAATCGCTGGCAAAAGCCTACTAGAGTGTCGCAACGTACATAAATCTATGCTGCGATATAAATCTATGCAGCGGTATAAATTTATGTAGCGATACGGTCGTATGACGAACAACCGCTTTCAAACAACGGAAAAATTGTGATGTATTAGCTAGTTACGCTATACTTTGCGGCATAAAAAAACAAGGAGTTGGCTAATGAATATTCTAGTAACAGGCGGAGCAGGCTATATTGGTAGCCACACGTGTGTTCAACTTATCAATGCCGGTATGACACCCGTCATTTTTGATAATTTATACAACAGTAAATTGGCGGTTCTTGACCGCATTGAAAGTGTTTCTGGTACGCGCCCGACATTTGTTGAAGCGGATGTGAGAGATAAAGCAGCGTTGGTCAACGCGCTTAAGCAATATAATATTGATGCTGTGATTCATTTTGCCGGTTTAAAAGCCGTTGGTGAGTCAGTAGAAAAGCCGCTAGAGTATTATGACAACAATGTGAACGGTACTTTGGTTTTGGTTGACGCTATGCGAGACGCTGGCGTAAAACATATTGTTTTTAGCTCATCAGCTACTGTGTATGGTGATCCGGCTTCAGTGCCAATCACAGAAACGTTCCCACTAAGTGCAACCAATCCTTATGGGCGCAGCAAACTAATGGTGGAGGAGTGCCTAACGGATTTCCAAAAGGCTAATCAAGATTGGACCATTACATTACTGCGCTATTTTAATCCCGTTGGTTCGCACCCAAGTGGTCAAATGGGTGAAGATCCTCAGGGTATCCCTAATAATCTCATGCCATTTGTGTCGCAAGTCGCAGTGGGACGTCGTGAATTCTTATCGGTATTTGGTAACGACTACCCAACAAAAGACGGCACTGGTGTCCGAGACTATATCCACGTCATGGATTTGGCTGATGGGCATATCGCAGCACTACAAACGCTAAAACAAGATGAAGGGCTACATATCTACAATCTCGGTACTGGAAATGGATACAGTGTCCTTGATATGGTCGAAGCCTTTAGTGAAGCTTCCGGTAAAGAAGTGCCATATAAAGTGGTTGATCGCCGACCTGGAGATATCGCTGAATGTTGGGCTGATCCAAGTAAAGCGAATCGTGACCTTGGGTGGAAAGCGGTACGAACATTAAAAGATATGTCTGCCGATGGATGGAAGTGGCAATCAATGAACCCAAATGGTTATCCTAACGAGTAGGGTGACGGCATAACAATTTATTGGGATTTGAGTTAGAAAGGCGTGTTATGCGCCTTTTTTTGATCCACATCGTGTTGTTTAGTGATTAAAAAGTGTCATATTGTTATTTTTTTGATAAGATGGCTTTGCAACTTAATAATAAGTGCGAAATTTCTTTTGAATTGTAGGGGAACTCCATGGAGTTAGCGCTCATCATTGCTTTTGTCCTTACCTCAGCGGTAATGGTTAAAAAAGAAATGGCTAAAAAATAACATCATTCATACCTTTTAGTTACATATTTTTAAGTGAATGAATTATTGAACGAAAACCGGCTTAGGCCGGTTTTTTTGTGCCTAAAATTCGAGACTTCCAACAAAAAATATTTGTCGTTAAGGATAAAAATTATCGTTTTATTTTTAACTGCTAAACTTTTAAGGTGCACGCTCTTTCCGGTCATTCGTATACCGGCGTTCCACAATCCAAACAACAAACTATATCTAAGAGGATACTGCCATGCGCATTGCGATTCTATCTCGCAACGAAAACTTGTACTCAACTCGCCGCCTAAAAGAAGCAGGTGAAGCGAGGGGACATCAAGTGGATATCATTGATACGCTGCATTGCTATATGGATATTACGAGTAGCAACTCGAAAGTTCGTTATATGGGTGAGGAATTGCCACAGTACGACGCTGTAATTCCGCGTATTGGTTCTTCCATTACTTTTTACGGAACAGCAGTTGTTCGTCAATTCGAAATGATGGGAACATTTTGCGTTAATGAATCGGTAGCAATTAGTCGTTCACGCGACAAGTTACGTTCGCTTCAGTTGCTTTCTCGTAAAGGCATTGGCTTACCGAGAACTGGGTTTGCTAGTAAGCCAGACAATATTCAAGACCTTATTAAGAATGTTGGCGGTGCACCGCTAGTGATTAAGCTATTGGAAGGCACTCAAGGTATCGGTGTGGTATTGGCGGAAACAACCAAGGCTGCAGAAAGCGTCATAGAGGCGTTTATGGGTCTAAAAGCCAACATACTGGTTCAAGAGTTCATTGAAGAAGCAAATGGTGCAGATATTCGTTGTTTTGTTGTTGGCGGTAAAGTCATTGCTGCAATGAAGCGTCAAGCTGCAGAAGGTGAGTTCCGTTCGAACCTTCACCGAGGTGGTAGTGCTCAGTTAGTGAAACTTTCTAAAGAAGAGCGTGCAACAGCGGTCAATGCAGCAAAAGCGATGGGTCTTAACCTTTGTGGTGTTGATATTCTTCAGTCTAAAAATGGTCCAGTAGTGATGGAAGTCAATTCATCTCCTGGTCTAGAAGGCATTGAAAAGGCGACGGGCAAAGATGTAGGTGACTTAATCTTCGATTTCATTGAAAAAAACGCAAAGCCAAACAAAAATAAAACCATAGGACGTGGCTAAATGGCAAAAGAGCTTGTTATTGCGGGCGTAGAAATACGCCCTGGTGAAAGAAAAGAAATCAATATTCCCGTAGCAAAATTGTATACCGATGCTGAGGTTTCCATACCGGTTCAGGTTATACGCTCTAAGAAGGAAGGGCCGACAGTTTTTGTCAGTGCGGCTGTGCATGGTGACGAGTTAAACGGCATTGAAATTATCAGCCGACTCATTGCCGAAAATTTGAAATTACAAAATGGTACGCTTATTTTCGTTCCAATGGTGAATGTTTATGGCGTACTTAACCAAAGTCGTTACATGCCGGATAGACGCGATCTCAATCGTTGCTTTCCGGGATCAAAGAAAGGCTCTTTGGCAGGAAGGTTAGCGTATACGTTTCTAAATAGTATCGTTGCCCACTGTGATTACGGGATTGATTTGCACACTGGGGCAATTCATCGCTCTAATCTACCTCAGATCCGTGCCAACTTAGATGATCCGGAAACCAAGGTACTTGCGGAAGCATTCGCGGTACCCGTTTTACTGAATGCAAATATTCGCGATGGATCACTACGAGAAGCCGCAGTAAATAACGGCGCCCGTGTGCTGCTTTATGAAGCAGGAGAAGCATTACGCTTTGATGAGCTGTCTATTCAAACTGGCGTGAAAGGTGTAATACGCGTCCTAAAAGCGTTAGGTATGATCCGTAAGCGTATTAAAGCGGCGAATACTGAACCGTTTATTGCAAACCGAAGTGATTGGACTCGTGCTGACGCGAGCGGGTTTGTGAAAGAGTATGTTGCCTTAGGCTCTAAGGTAGAGAAAGGAGACATACTCGCTGATATTAATGGACCACTAGGTAATAATATCAGCCAAGTTACGTCAAACAGAGCTGGCATCATTATTGGCAAGCAAAACATTCCGCTTGTGCAAGAAGGTGAAGCTATGTATCACATCGCGTATTTTGGAGATTGCGCTGAAGAGGTATTTGAACACATCGAAATCATGCAAGATTCGATTGTTCCTGTAGAACCGAGCATTTAAATTATGCCAAACACATATAACGATCGAATGATCATTGGTAATTTAGAACTGTGTAGCCTGCCAGAATTTGGGATCACTGATCTAGAAGTTCGCATCGATACTGGCGCGAAAACGTCGTCGTTGCACGTTGATAACCTCACTCGTGTTAAGCGCGACGGGCGCTTGTACGTTCAGTATGATTTGCATCCAGATATTTATCATCTAGAGCAGATTGTACATTGCGAATCTTTGGTTATCGATTCACGACGCATTAAGTCGTCAAATGGAGATACAGAGCAGCGTTGCGTTATCCAAACTCTATTTCGCTTAGGCGATAGAGAGTGGCCGATTGAGGTGACGTTAACCAATCGTCAAGATATGTCTTATATGATGTTGTTAGGGCGTGAAGCGATGATAGACAAAGTGTATGTTGATCCGGGTAAGGCATTTTTAATCGATTAACGTTTCCTTATATGTGGAAATGTTGTCGCTTTTAGCTCGAAATCGTAAGTCATTCGCCTGTTTCCTCTCTTTAGTGTGCTCAACGATAAATAATTTGTTGATCTATGCTTAAGGGGGACGGATTGTTGAAACCGCCTTTAGGCGGTTTCTTCGTTTTGGAGTGTTTGAAACGCAATGCACTCTAGTCTAAGTCGTTGCTGTTAAGGTCCAAGACCTTGCTATTGAGGTCTAAGCGATTGCTGTAAGGTCCAAGCCATTGCGGCTAAACGTTACCGACATAAAAAAAGTAGAGTATGTGAGTACTCTACTTTGACTAGGAAGAAGCTAAAAAAACGCGTTATGCGGGTTCTAATTCGTTATCACTTTCCATATCGTAGTCGTAATCTTTTGATGCTTCACGATATTTTGATTTACTGTTAAGTGTATGGAACGCTTTTCGACCACGAGCAAGTCTTACATACTTAAGCCAAGTGTGTTCAAGTTTGCTTTTTGCTTTACTTGGGTTGTCGATGACTTTTAGAAAGTGCTTTTCATCGATATTTTCTGGTGAAATGGCACCTAGCTCAAGCGCTAACATGGTTTCACCAAAAGTTACCAAGATGTCTTCTTCTAGAAGCGTAAAATCACCGGACTTAGCAAACCCGCGAGGGAATTTTGCAGCATCATAAAAACGTTTTTTACCGTGGCGAAATTGAGTATCAGTCATAGCGTTCTCAATGAAAAATAGAGTGTATAGCAATGTGGTTAATTGAATTTGTTGTTGAACCTAGAGGTTGAGTAGCAACAAATTCCGGTGTTATTTCAACGCTGAAAATAGAGCGAAACCGAGAAGAAAGGAAGTGAATTGTTTTTGTCGAAATCATAAAAACTATTTATGATTTGCACAGTGTTAATCGGTAGAATGATGAGTGAATTATTAAAGAAGCTCAGTGAGTTAGTAACTGTTTGAGAGTGGGTTATGGATGTAAAAGTATTTCAAACTTTCCTTGAAGTCGCAAAGGAAAAGCACTTTGGACGCGCGTCTGAGAACTTGTATATTACGCAAGCTGCAGTGAGCGCAAGGATCAAGCAATTAGAAGAGCATTTTGATACCCGCTTGTTTACGCGGCACAGAAATAATATCCAATTGACCTCCGCCGGAGAACGTTTAGTGGGTTACGCTGAAATTATGGTATCGACCCTTAAACAAGCAACATTTGATTTGTCGTTAGAGAGTAATAAAGCACTGCAACTAACGATTGGTGGTACACCCAACATATGGGATGCCTATTTACAGAATTGTTTGAGTGTTGTAACCGATTCACTGAGTGGTTATGGCTTTGTCGCAGAGTCTTTGGGGCGAGAGCAATTAAATCGCAAATTGTTAGAGAGAACGCTCGATCTCGCGTTCTCGTTTGACCCATTTAAACTCGAAGAGTTTAAGAGTCATCAGATTTCGGAGCTTCCCTTAGTGTTGGTTTCAACACAGCCGCATCCTCTAGAGGAAGTCTTTAATGATAAGTACGTTTATGTGGACTGGGGAACGCAATTTAGTTTTGAGCATGCAGAGCGCCACCCTAACATTCCAGCGCCTTATTTAAGGACCTCTACCGGACGCATTGCATTAGACTTTATCTTAGAGAAAGGCGGCTGTGCTTACTTGCCGTTAATGCTGGTAGAGCCGTTCATCGAGTCTGAGCAGTTGTATGTAGTGTCAGATTCAGAAGCATGGTCACGTCCATTATTCGTGAGCTATCGTAAAAATAGCACGGCGATTGAGGCAATTTTACAAGTAGAAAGCCTGATCAATACGATTGAGCCCTCGCCATCGTTTTTAATGCAGCAAGCAAGCGATTCGGCAGAATAGTTTGATAGTTTGATAGTTTGATAGTTTGATAGTTTGATAGTTTGATCATCATGGACGAATAAAAATACCCGCTGCGACGCGGGTATTTTTTTAGACATTAATCGACGTAAATTATGCTGCTGCAAGGGTGAGATTATTCATCCAGTGACGCTTGAGATAGCGATGAAAACATAGGGCTAACTTCACCACTTCCTCCATCAGCATACATGCGTATACGACTTGAAATTCAAAGCCAAAGACAAAAGCACCAATGGCTGTCAGTGGTAATCCTACCGTCCACATGGAGATAAAATCCATACGTAAACAGAACTTGTTGTCGCCTCCAGCTCTTAAGATCCCATTGATGATGATCAAATTAAGCATGCGTAACCAAATAGCGCAGCACATGATAACCATCACAGGCGAAGCGAGTGGGTAGAGCGCATCATCCGTAAGGTTTAGCCATTCTAAGATGGTATCGCGGCTGGTGAGTAACACACCTCCTACCACAAGGCCGAAAACAAACACCGCTTTTATGAAGAATTTTGACATGCTAAATGCATGTTCAAACTCGTCTCTGCCTAAAGATTGACCAAGCAAGATCGAGCAGGCCACCGAAATGCCAAAAAATAACGAATAACAAAGGGATTCGAATGGTCCAATCATACTAAACACAGCAAGTTCCGTCGTACCCATATGACCAAAGATCACTTGATACATTAGGGTACCCATTGCCCATAGCACGGCGTTAATTGTTGTCGGAACCGCAAGTTTCTTATATGACTCCCATAATCGAGTATGGGAGTCGAGTTTTTTGACTTGCAGTAACCAGTGTTGGCGATAACGAAGGCAACCCCAGATCAGCGCCACTTGCAATAGACGTGAAATGGAGGTCGCAAGCGCAGCGCCAGCGACACCCATTGCTGGTACTCCGAAGCCACCTTTGATTAACCAGAAGTTCAACGCAATGTTGACGACAATAGTGATACCACCAAGCAACAGAGGCGTGACAGCGTCACCAGAGGAGCGCATTGCTGATTCGGCAACAATCACCAAGTGAGTTAGGATTAATACCGGAAATGCGTACCATAAATAAGCGGAACCTAATTCGATGACCGACGCGTCACTGGTTTGTAGCATCATAATAAAGCTGGAAAAGACGGTAATAACGAGCGTGACAGGGATGAGAAGTTTGGCACCCACAATCATCGAAAGCTGTGTTATTGTCTTTGCAGAGCGCTTGTCATTACGCCCCCAATATTGAGCGACAAGGACACCGTTCGCAGAGGCCATTCCTGCCATAATCATGATTGCAACGAAATGCCATTTTGATGCAATACCAACGGCAGCTGTTGCTTCATGACCAAAATCACTGACCATAAGCACATCAGCCATCGCTAAAATCGCAACTAGAGCGCTTTGAATAGCAACAGGAAAACCAAGCTTAACCACCGTCGCAAGCATTTGGTTTTGAGTAGCATCCTTAGATGACATAGAGTGAGTGTGAGTTGTCATAGTTGCTCCTTAAACAGTGTGATTCGCGTCAAGAATTTTGTGTGTAATATAAGGAACTCTGCTGAGTATCGCCATGTTCAAAAATCAACAAAACCTGTGCAAATCCATCATTGAGCAATTTTTCGTCAAGTCAACCTGGGAAGATGAAGTTTATTTATCGAATGAGTGTGAAGAGCGATTTTTGTCAGAAAGTGATATTCCTGAATTTAAGTCGGAAGATATCTTTATGGCAGGGATGGCAAACCTAGTAGACGGCTACCATGTCGAACGTCGCGGAGTCGACGTGCATACGTTGCTGTTTACCATAGAAGGTGGCGGGGTGTTAACCACTCAAGACTCGGTGGAAGCAATTGAACCATACTCAATTGTCGTATTACCCGCCCATCAGCCGTATCGCTTTGAACTTAACCCGCAATACAAGCATTGGCGCATGATTTGGTTTTTACCAAAAGACACGGCGCGTTGGCTACCTGTCGCTGAATTGGGGCAGAAGGTCCTGCCTTTTCATGATTGTGAGCGTATGTGGGCGTTGATGACGCTGCTTTACCACGATATCGGTCACCGCTCGAGTTACCGTAAACTCTTGGTAAGTGAAGTCTGTCGTTTGATCACTGGCTTTGAAACACCAACCTCAGACTCAACAGTACGTGTGCAAGCGTTGTTTAATTTAATTGAAAGTCAGTTGCACCTACCTTGGACGGTACAAACAATGGCTGAGCGTACATTTCTGAGTGAGGTGCAACTGGGGCGAATCTGCAAACAACTTTATGGAGTGTCGCCGAGAAGTCGCTTGATTAACTTAAGAATGGATAAAGCGTGTGATTTGCTCCGCAACAATGACTGGACAATCAGCATGATAGCGGAGCGTTTAGGGTACAAGGACCCTTTTAATTTTACTCACCGCTTCACGAAACAGGTGGGGTGTTCGCCCACGGCGTTTAGAAAAAGCGTCATCAATACGCCTTAAAGACCCATTAATAACGGCGGATTTGGGAAACGAGAAAAGCGGTTAATTAAGATTTTAGTTAACCGCGTACTTAAAGGTTTGGTGTCACGACTTAGATAAATTGCTTTAGCCACTGATCAAACTGAGATTTCGGTAATGCACCGTTTAACTGTTCTACTTTCTGTCCGTTTTTAAAGACCATAATGGTTGGAATACTGCGGATCTGATAGCGAGCAGCTAGCTGCTGCTGCGCTTCAGTATCGATTTTAACGAATCTAACATCCCCGCTGTGCTCCGATGCAGTTTGCTCAAATATTGGGGCAAAACCGACGCATGGGTTACACCATGGGGCCCAAAAATCGACGATGATCGGTTGGTTGCTGTTTAGTATGGTATCGAAGTTGTCGGCGGTCCCTTCAATAGGAGCGCCATCGAGTAGCGGGCTTTTACATCGCCCACAATTAGGGGACTCTACGATACGTTCTGATGGGATGCGGTTAACGCCCTTGCATGAAGGGCAACGTGTATTGACGGTTGACATGAGCTTTCCTACGATTATTTTTATGTGCAATGGTGTTGAGTTTTTAAACAAATTGACCATTTCTTATTTGATAATAAGAATATCGAAGACAAAAAGACTTCACAACTTCTCCTTGTTATTCCTCCTTGTCATTAATTACTCCTCCTCGTCACTCACTTGTTGATCATCGTTTAGAACTAAAGTCTCATGAAAAATTATTACAGCAACACAGAAGCAAAGTAGGGTTCTTAAAGACTTTCTGTTACACTCGCGTCCCTTTATTTTTCCTGTTGGCGAATATATGTCAGACACTACCCAATCATCGGCCCAAAACGTAGAGTCGAGCTTTGCTCAGTTTTCACTTAGTGAAACAATTAACAACAACTTAGACCGTTTAGGGTACCGTTCGCCAACGCCAATCCAAGCACAAGCGATACCACACGTTTTAGCGGGCAAAGATGTATTAGCAGGGGCACAAACCGGAACTGGAAAAACGGCCGCGTTTGGTGTTCCCGTCATTCAACAATTAATGGATAAGTCGGCAACACCAAGACGCGCACATAACGCGATTCGCTCGCTAATTCTGACACCAACTCGCGAGCTGGCGCAGCAGGTTTTTGACAACCTTGTCCCGTTAGCACAAGAAACCGGGATCAAAATAGTTGTCGCGTATGGTGGTACCAGTATGGGGGTACAAACAAAGAACCTCAAAGGCGGTGCGGATATACTTGTCGCAACACCGGGTCGTTTGCTTGATCATCAACATGTTCGTAATATCACGTTAGCAGAGTGCGAATACCTCGTCCTAGACGAAGCGGATAGAATGCTTGATATGGGCTTCATGCCTGATTTGAACCGCATTCTTAGACGTTTACCGAAGGCACGTCAGACCTTAATGTTTTCTGCCACATTTGAACAACGAATCAAAGCGTTGGCTCATCGAATCATGTCGACTCCAGTTGAAGTGCAAGTCACACCGGAAAATACCACCGCAGACACCGTGACACAGATGGTATACCCAGTTGATAAAAGCCGAAAACATGAACTGTTAGCGTATCTAATTGGTTCAAAAAACTGGCAGCAAGTATTGGTGTTTACCAAAACGAAACAAGGCAGTGATGCATTAGCAAAAGAGCTTAAATTGGATGGAATTAAAGCGGCTTCAATTAATGGTGATAAGAGCCAGGGCGCACGTCAGAAAGCATTGGATGATTTTAAATCTGGGCAAGTCAGAGCGCTTATCGCAACGGATGTCGCAGCACGTGGTCTTGATATTCAACAATTAGCCCAAGTGGTTAACTTTGATTTGCCATATAAAGCGGAAGACTACATTCACCGTATCGGTCGTACAGGTCGTGCAGGGCAAACGGGTTTGGCTGTGTCGCTGATGAGTCATGATGAGCAGTATTTGCTAGAGGCCATTGAAAGGCTACTGGATACTCGCTTACCACAAGAATGGTTAGCGGGATTTGAACCAAAGCCACTGAGTGAAATTGAAAGCGACAAACCAATGAAAGGGCGCAGCCGCTCTTCAGATAAACGCCGAATGAAGGCGAAAATGAAAATTCACGCCAATCGCGGTAAAAAACGTTAGTTAAACATGCTCTACCGTTGAACGTTAGTTTGAACGAGTAGCATAGAAGGCGGCCACATCCTTTAGGTCGTCTTCGTTTAAATTCCGTAATTGAACCTTCATCATTTCAGACAGTGCGCCTTTTCTTTCCCCTAACTGATATGCCTTCATCGCATTAAATAAATACAGCGGGTCTTGGCCATTTAAATTAGGGTAGCTTGCCTGTGTAGGGGCGCCGTTTGGATTATGGCAAAACACGCAGCTCGGTGATTTTTGCTCCCCTAAATTGGGATCACCAAACCCACTAGCCGAGACAGTAAAACTCACTAAATACGTGGCAAAAACAGTAGTAAACAGACGCGTCATGATTATCCGATAGAAAGGGAGCGTGATCCTGATTGTAAACCTTTCCCTTTGGGTAAGCTCAAGGTTTTTTAGTGACTCAGTTCAGGTTAGCGCTTTGGGTATATCGAATGTAAGCGCGGTGACGCTATGTTATTACTGGTTAAAAACCTATAAGGCCACCGCTTTCTCACTTATCTCTTGTGACTGGTTAGGCGTGATATCACCCGTCAGTGGCTTACAACACCTTCTTCAACGCTTGAATAAACACATCTATATCGTCAGAAGAAATGTCTTTGTGTGTCACAAAGCGGATAGGGTTACTGGGAGTAATCGTAATCCCGTCTTTTGATAGTCGCTCAGCAATAGAGTCTATTTCAACGGAATCATCAAGTTTCGCAAAGACGATGTTGGTTTGAACGAACTCTGCATTAACACTAAATCCAGGAAGTAAATTTAACTCTACCGCGAGTTTTTTGGCATTGGCGTGATCCAGTTTTAGCTGAGGTACTTGCTCCGTTAGTGCAAGCTTTCCTGCCGCTGCGAGTATACCAGCTTGACGCATGCCGCCACCCACCATTTTACGCAGACGTCTTGCTCTTTCAATGAAAGCACGGTCACCAAGTAGTAATGAACCAATAGGGGCGGCCAGTCCTTTAGATAGACAAATCGTTATTGAATCAAAGTGTTTTGCAATCTCTATAACATCAATATCAAGTGCCGCCGCCGCGTTATATACACGTGCGCCATCGAGGTGCAAGTTTAAGCCGTTCTCGTCTACGAATTGTCGTGCTTCGGCTAAGTAAGACATTGGCAATACTTTACCGTTGATGGTGTTTTCTAAGCTGAGTAACGTTGTTTTAGCAAAGTGATTATCGTCAGGTTTGATCGCTGCTTTTAATTTACCAAAATCCAATGTCCCATCGGGATTGTTTTCGATAGGTTGAGGCTGAATTGAGCCAAGCACCGCCGCACCACCAGCTTCGTATTTGTAGTTATGCGCTTGTTGACCGCATAGGTATTCGTCACCACGTTGGCAGTGCGCCATTAACCCAAGCAGGTTGGCTTGTGTTCCTGAGGTGGTAAACAGTGCAGCTTCAAACCCGTGCCGCTCAGCTGCCCACAGTTCTAGGGCATTGACGGTAGGATCATCTCCGTAGACATCATCACCTACAGGGGCATTGGCCATCGCTTCACGCATGGCTGGTGTGGGTTGCGTAACGGTATCCGAACGAAAATCCATTAAAACTCTCCTAAATATATCCACATAAGGTTGCTTTACTTAAGCACGCTATCGTTTTGGCATCAGTGATACAACCATCGATTATCTTCTGTTGCAATTCATTAAGTGACATTGTCACGACTTCAATGATCTCATCGTCATCACAGTCGCGTGTGTTGTTGGCGGTAAGCTGTTTGGCAATGAATAGGTACTGTATCTCATCGCAAAACCCGGCAAGGGGTGTCACTTGCCCAAGAGGGTGCATCTCATTTGCTTGCAGTCCTGTTTCTTCAATGAGTTCGCGATGGGCACAACTCATGGCATCTTCACCTTTTTCCATGGTCCCTGCTGGGATTTCTAGTAACCATTTTTTTAACGAAGGTCGATATTGATTGATCAGCACAATATCGCCGTTTTCGGTGAGAGGGAGAATAACCGCTGCACCCGGATGTTTAATCGTGGTGTGGGTCACTGTCTTTGAGTTAGGCAGGGTCATGTCTTCTTCGACCAGCGAAATAGACTTCCATTGGTGAATAATGCGGTTTGCCATAAGTTCATCCATTGAAGCTCGGAGTTTACAACGTAGTGTTATTTACTTAATAAGTGTAAGTGAAGAAACATGTCTGTTGTATTAAGAGCATAAGTAAGCGTAACCATAATATGAGCACAACACAGCAAAAAAGTCGATGGCTGATAAGGGCATCGTTGTGTCCTTATCGGACCGAAAATGGAAACTAGGGTTACCTCTCTGTTTAGTAGCGAAAAAACGCTGTATATCAGGAAGTCTGTGATTTTATGAAGTTTTGATAGGTGTAACATGCTTGGAGCAGATAGTCTCAATTTAGCACTGATGGTTGCTGAATCCGGAATCATTGATTCTGCAGTACGGGATATCGTTCAACAAACGGATTTGCTTGCCATCGGGAGTGATGAAGGGGTTAAGCAGAGCTTTACTGCTTCTATGGCCAAGTGGACAAAGAGCGTTAAACGCAAACTTATTAAAACTAATGGAGCAGAGGCATTGCAAGCTGAGTTGACGCTTTACCAGCATGTTGTGTATTTGTCAGAGCGAGAGTTTCACGAAGAACTCGCCAGCGTTGTTTCTCAAATCCCTAAGTCCTCCTCATTTTTTGAAGAAGCGCAACGGCTGTCGTCAAACCCTCACGCATTACCCGAGTCACTTTTCGCTCGCCAGTTCTGTAAACATTGGTACCAAAACCTAGTGTCGGTGGTTGAAGATAAACAGCGTGAAACGCTTGATGAACAAAAGTCGAAGTATCTTAAACAGTTGTATCAGAAAATCGAAACGCTAAAGGACATGGAAGATGTACATAAAAACGGGCGTGGCCACGCTTTGGGTCGCTTGTGGGATTTGGCGGGCTCAGAGTTAACCAAACAAGATTGGAAACACATTGAACGAGCTGCTGAGTACCTTGAGAAAAATGCCGAACTGAAAAAGATTGCCGATCAGCTTGGGCGGATGGCGCAAGACGTTGACGCTCCGGAGTTAAACAAGGCGGAGTGCCTTGACAACGTGGTGGTTGAGGAAAAATGTGATTTCGCAACCGATGATATTGTGGGCATTCATGAGAGTAATGACATTAATAAAATGCTCCCAAATGAAACCATGTATTTGGCGGATCCTGAACTGGAAACGGTATTCTATCAACATCTTGTTGAAAAACGTCTTTTGACATACAAAGCGCAAGGTAAGCAACGAACCGTAAGACAATGGCAAACGCCCACACAGATTAATGGCCACGCTGATAAAGAAAAAGGACCGATGGTGATTGCCGTTGACGCTTCGGGGTCAATGCATGGCGCACCAGAAAAGTCAGCAAAAGCGATGGCATATTCATTAATGAAAATGGCCTCGGAACAAAAGCGTGAATGCCACGTGATTCTATTTTCATCAACGTTTATTACCTATGACTTAACCGCAGAAAATGGTTTGAAAGAAGCGTCTGATTTTCTGTCTTATGGTTTTAAAGGGGGCACCGATTTAAGTAAAGTATTAAGTTACGCTGTTGACGTGATGCAAGGAGAACAATACAAAAATGCAGATCTTCTTGTTATTTCGGATTTTATTACCCCAAAACAAAATAGCGAAACAATAGGTAAGGTATTGTCTCTTAAAGGTAAATACAATCGCTTCCATTCTTTATGCCTATCAAAATATGGCAACCCCGAGGTGCTGGATTTATTCGATAATCAGTGGCGCTATCACCCGAGCGTAGTGGGGAAATTCATTAAGAATACATCACTGAAACTCCATAGAGAAACGCCAAGATTTGCAAATACTCTTGGATAACCTCTTATACTTTAGACTAAGAGTTAAACCGTGATGGCAGAGTGCCTGCATTCAAACTAACGTTAAATCAACTGGATAGATTCATGCCTAACATCATGCTTAGCATTAGACATGAATGAAAAATCTTGTAACATAATGTCAACAAATGTATAAATTTACTTATGCATTCTAATTTGTGCTCAGAGGTATAGGCATGATCAAACCCACTATCGTTTCCCATGCTGACAGAGCGTTAAGGTCAGAGAGAATTACAAAGCTAGCGGCCGCGCTGTCTGACGGCGTTTACGAGCGAGAAGATACCATCAAATTGTGTCTGCTCGCCGCTTTAGCGGGGGAGAGTGTTTTTTTACTTGGGCCTCCCGGTATCGCAAAAAGTCTGATTGCCAAACGCCTTATCCAAGCCTTCGATAACAGCAGTTATTTTGAGTATTTGATGACGCGCTTTTCCACACCAGAAGAAGTGTTTGGCCCTTTAAGTATTCAAGAGCTTAAAGATCATGGTCGCTATTTACGCCTGACAAAAGGTTATTTACCTACCGCCCAAGTCGTGTTTTTAGATGAAATATGGAAAGCAGGGCCGGCTATTCTTAATACCTTGCTTACAGTGGTCAATGAAAAAACGTTCAAAAATGGCAGTGATATCGAACGTGTACCTATGCGTCTTTTGGTTTCAGCGTCCAATGAATTGCCCGACGAGGACAGTGGTTTAGATGCTTTATATGACCGGATGTTGGTGCGTATCTTTGTCAACCGAATTCAAAATAAGCAAAATTTCAAATCGATGTTAACCGTGGGTACGCCGCAAGAGGCTAAGATTCCCGATGGGTTGGCCATCACGGATGCTGAATACCACCAATGGCAGCAAGATCTAGAAACGGTGGAGCTCAGTGACGATGTTTTTGAAAAGTTATACCAGCTCAAGCAATTGCTAGAAACGGCGTCGGATGAAAACAAAGCACGCTTATCTGAGTCGGATCTATACGTCTCTGATAGACGATGGAAGAAAGCCGTTAAACTTTTAAAAGCGAGCGCATTTTTCAATGGCAGAGACAGCGTTAACCCACTGGATTTACTGCTGCTACAAGACTGCTTGTGGAATAGCCCCGAATCACGGGAAATTGTAAACAACGTGGTCCATGACTTTGCGTTGAACTACGCGTTTGATCAGCAAGAAGTGTTTCAGCAAATTGAAGATGGTAAAGAGAAACTTGCCGATCTACAAGAAGAGATCGAAGCTGAGTATGCGATGCCACTTTCGATGGAGAGCACCACTGGGTTACTAAGAAAAGACGTATATCAATATGACACCAGTATTGCTAAATCTTATAAAGTAGGGTCGGCAACAGATTTGATCAAATTGGTATTACTTCGTAGTAATTTATCGGTGTCTGAAAGCGAAAAAGGTGATAGTCGTTGGGTATATATCCCACGAGATGAACTCAACAGGACAATTAAGGAAGGGGGCGGGGATGTGTATGGTTATGTGAATCAAAATACCCATTTATGCCGCTTGAAAATCGATTTAGATGCCGCTAATAACTTGGTGATAAAGGATATCGCTAATCGCTCCGTCTTAGCTACGTTAGTGACTAAGTCAGGTATTGATGAGGGCTTACATCTAGAATGGGAAACTCAAGCCCAGCAAGTCTTAGCGCAACTTCATCATGCGGAGCATCACTTGCGCTCTGTCCGTTCTAAGTTCCATGGCGCGTTGCCACATAACTTTATTGACCCAATGATACCAACGGAAATGGAAGTGAGCTTACAAGCGGTGACAAAAACGCTAGAAAGCACCAGTTCCGAAAGTGAAAAAGTCATACAGAGAGTGAAAGGGTTACGGTCATTCTTTGAATAACTCGGCAATCATTTAGACAGCAGGGAGAGCGTATGTTAGGAGCCGATGGGCTAAGTTTAGCGTTAATGATTGCTGACTCTGGCATTGTTGATAGCGCCGTGAATGATCTCATGGCCCGCTCTCAGGTTGTCGCGCTGACCGAAAACCGCGGAGTCAGACGTTCTGTTAAAGGGCACTTGCTGAAATGGCGAGGCTCGGTGAAAAAACGAATGACTCGAGTGTGTGAAACGGAACGCTTTCAGCATGAGCTAGCCTTGTACCAAGAAGTGATTCATTGGGATGAGGCTAGATTTTTCACTGAAATTAATGATGTCGTGAAAAAACTTGAGTGGCACTCGGCGTTTTATCTTCAAGCGAGGCGGTTGCTCGATAAAAATAACCAACATCACAATCCCATGTTTCCGCGCTATTTTTGCGACCTCTGGTACAAAAGCCTCGCTGACGCCATCAAACAAGCCGAGCTGTCTGAATTAGAAGCAAGCAAAGAGAAGTTTCTTACCGATCTTTACCAGCGTATGGAAACCATGAAAAACATGGATACTGTCGCTGAACAGGGGGATGAGAATGCTGTTGGTCGTTTGTGGGACATGGCAGCCGCTAAGCTCACTAAAACAGACCTTAAGGTTATGTATAACCACGCTGAGTTTTTGAAAAAGAACAAGGGTTTGCAAGACATTGCTGAGCAATTAGGTCGTATGGCTAATGACCAAGATGATCCAGACTTAAATAAGTCGCCAACCGAAGCGCCAGAAATGGTGGAAGAGTTAAGTGATGAAGCGACGGACGACATTGTTGGCATTCACGAGTCCGATGATCTGAATAAATTACTTCCAAATGAAACTATGTTTCTTGCCTACCCAGAACTTGAGGTGGTGTTTTATAAGCATTTGGCTGATAAGCGGCTGATGAACTATAAGACTCAAGGCAAAACAAGGACTTTAAAAAAGGTGCGTACAACGCAACCAGATAACAGCAAGATTGAAATAGATAAAGGGCCGTTTATTGTTTGTGTGGACGCGTCTGGCTCAATGAGCGGGTTCCCCGAACAATGTGCAAAGGCGATGGCTTACGCGTTGATGCAAATCGCCTTAGCCGAGTCTCGAGAGTGCTACGTTATTTTGTTTTCAACCCAACACATCACTTACGAGCTCACCAAGCAAGATGGGCTGCGTGAAGCTGCAGATTTTTTAAGTTATTCGTTTCATGGCGGAACGGACTTAGAGCCGGTGTTAACGCAATCAATAGATCTGATGTTATCGGATACCTACAAAAACGCAGACTTGGTTGTTATATCTGATTTTATTGCACCGGAGCAATCTCCAGAGCTGGTGGGTAAAATTAATGAGCTGAAAAACAAAAAAAACCGTTTCCATGCGATTAACCTTTCTAAGTACGGCAATCCGTCCCTGATGAACATGTTTGATCACTGTTGGTCTTATCACCCTAATTTGGTGGGTCGATTGATGAAAAAATGGTGATGAATGACAGTGACTAAAAAGCCATGATTAAAGATAAGAATCCGCAAGTTGCCCGTACACGTTCACAACTTTTGGATGCTGCGGCATCATAATCCAAATGCACCTTTCAACAAATTATTATTGAGAATAACCTAAAAAATCCTGGTCTCAATACCAGGAATCAATGCGTACACCCGCTCGAAATTAAAACGAATTGCCGCGTAGGTAATCAGATTGAGTGATAACCACGCATGCGCACCTAAATTATAGAATTTTTGTTTGACTAATGGCGCTCAATCCGTAAAGTATGCGTCTCACACGGAGACAGTGTCTCGATAACGTGTTGATATTAAAGGCGCCTTGGCAGAGTGGCTATGCAGCGGATTGCAAATCCGTGGACCTCGGTTCGACTCCGGGAGGCGCCTCCATTCTCTTTCTTTGGAAAGAAGAATATATTGCGATACTAGCTCAGTTGGTAGAGCGCAACCTTGCCAAGGTTGAGGTCATCGGTTCGAACCCGATGTATCGCTCCAAATTACAATCTTATGGCGCAAGCGATAAGACACAGATGGTGTTTAACCACTCTTACTAAAGAGTACATTGGTTGGCGCATCGCAAAGTATTGCGTGCCCTGGTGGTGGAATTGGTAGACACAAGGGATTTAAAATCCCTCGACGTTCGCGTTGTGCCGGTTCAAGTCCGGCCCGGGGCACCATCTATCTGCATGCTATTTTGATAAGTATTGCCACAAAGGCAATGCCGATAAATAGTAGTAAAATGGCGCCTTGGCAGAGTGGCTATGCAGCGGATTGCAAATCCGTGGACCTCGGTTCGACTCCGGGAGGCGCCTCCATTCTCTTTCTTTGGAAAGAAGAATATATTGCGATACTAGCTCAGTTGGTAGAGCGCAACCTTGCCAAGGTTGAGGTCATCGGTTCGAACCCGATGTATCGCTCCAAATTAAAATCTTATGGCGTAAGCGATAAGACACAGATGGTGTTTAACCACTCTTACTAAAGAGTACATTGGTTGGCGCATCGCAAAGTATTGCGTGCCCTGGTGGTGGAATTGGTAGACACAAGGGATTTAAAATCCCTCGACGTTCGCGTTGTGCCGGTTCAAGTCCGGCCCGGGGCACCATCTATCTGCACGCTATTTGATGAGTATTGTCACAAGGCAATGTTGATAAATAGTAGTAAAATGGCGCCTTGGCAGAGTGGCTATGCAGCGGATTGCAAATCCGTGGACCTCGGTTCGACTCCGGGAGGCGCCTCCATTTTATTTCTCATTTACTCCCCTAATTGAAGCTTTCCCTGTACCTAATGCAGCCGTATTGTCGTGCTTGCGAACCGCCAGTTCATCTGTTACTTATGCTATAAGCTTGTGAAGTCGTGCCATTGGTTAAACTACTTGGGTTAAACTGCTTGCGCGGTAAAATAGCCACAGTTAGACTGCCTAAAACATCATTGGAGTCACTATGTTTATTGTTTATAAATTGATCAAGCTCGCGCTGATTACAGCGGTTTTCTTAACTATCTTTGATCTGATTTCTTACGGTGAAGTGAATTGGTATAGCCGTTTACTTGGACTTTGAGCAGGGTAGACTTTTTGATCAAGGCAGGAGAAGGTTAGGGACCGTGTCTATAAACCAAAGAGGCTTATAGACACGTTATAGTAATATTCGTTAAGCGGCAGACTTAACCGACTTTTTTTCTTGCATCATTTTCGCTAAAAAATAGACATTTACGCAGGCGATAAACCCATTGGTGATGACAACAGGCATTGAGTCGATCGCTAAGCCGTAAGCTGTAAACAAGGCACAGCCAATAAAATTGAGTACTCTTAGCTTAACAATGTTTTTCATTGTTAATGAGATTGCTACCATGATCGATGCCGCGTAGCCAAGAATCTCCACCATATTTGCGTCCATATTTTGCTCCTCTAAATCTTGCCAGATTAACTGGTACCAATTCTTCTCATCTTGAGATTACCGAGGAAGCTCCGTGCCTCGAATGGTGTATGTTGTGTATAGGAGTAATACTAACAAGGCTAAAACGGCTATTAAACCCATAGTTTCGCTATTGGAGAGGGTTAGCGATTACGCAAACGTTTATTTGAGGTGTTTGGATTAAGATAACTCAATGTGTTGAATTGTGAGCTAGATAGGTAAGCATGCTTGAATATAAAACCGCCCACTATCATAGCGGGCGGTTATAATTATGCGTCAGAAAAAGTTAATTAATTCTCAGGAACTCAATTACTTTTTGCCTTGAACAAGTTGCTTGTCTTCTTCTGTCAATTCACGAATACGACGGCTGATGTCGCGACGTGCTTTAGAGATTTCTGCGCTTTTGATAATGTGGTCGTCGACACGGTCTTCGTAGTCCGCTTTCATGTTTTTGATGATAGTTAGAATTTCATCTTGTGACATATCTGGTTTAACGTAGTCCAGAAGGTTTTCAAGAAGGTCGACACGTTTACGGTTATCACGAACTTTTTTCTCGTTATCTAATAACTCGCGTTTTAGTTTGTTTTTACGACGTGCTTGAGACACGATTTCGAATACACTACTCATAAAATCCTTTCCTAAATTATTCGTCAAAATCTAGTTTGATTAAAACACAACAATCGACTCTAGAACAGCCCTTAGATCAATGCTGACCCATTGTTGCTTATAAACTAGACACTTAGCTAATAAGCAATTGAGTTCTAGGGGCACTTAGCGCTATGATTTCCTGAATTAAGCGATTACAGTGTGGAAGTCATGTTGCTGAACCCAAAGCGACCCTCAACAAAAAGCAGTGAGAGACCAATAGGCGATGACGCTCCCGACTTGCTCAGCACGAGCAATGGCGATGTAGCGTCACGGCTTAAGCAAGCTTATATTGATGAGCGAGTACAATTAGAACATACCGACGTTGAACTCAACCGTTCACGCGTTGTGATAATGGATCAGCATGGGAATATTGTGAAGGTTCCATTTTTGGTTGAGCATTAAATTTAAGCACCATTTAGATAGATAAAAGGATTATTATGAGCATTGAACTGTCTCCTTTAGAAGCAAGAGTCATCGGTTGTCTCATCGAAAAAGAGGTGACGACGCCGGACCATTATCCACTCACTCTAAATAGCCTGACCTCAGCATGTAATCAAAAGAGCAATAGAGACCCGGTTCTAGCGCTTTCTGAAGCGGAAGTTCAGGACACGCTTGAAGGACTAATTAGCCGCAGGCTTGTTAGCGATGAAAGTGCCTTTAATAGCCGTGTATCTAAATTTCAACACCGCTTCTGCAATACTGAGTTTGGTGACTTAAAGCTTTCTTCCCAAGAAAAAGGCATTGCTTGTTGTATGCTATTAAGAGGACCTCAGACACCCGGAGAGCTGAGAACTCGTACTAACCGCTTGTGTAGTTTTTCTGATGTAAAGGAAGTGGAGGCAACATTAGACTTAATGGCTGCTCGTGAACACGGTCCGCTTGTTGTTAAGTTGCCACGTGAAGCGGGTAAACGAGAGTCTCGTTATGCGCACTTGTTTAGCGGGGAAGTGGATGTCACAGCGTTAATGGAAGCTTCAACCGGAGGGGCAAACGTTGCCTCTACGAATAGCAATGAACAACTAGAAGCATTGCAATTAAAAGTAGAATCGTTAGAGCAAGAGCTCGTTGCGTTAAAAGCGTTAGTCCACACTTTAGTAGACTAATCAGGCATAGGTGGTGCTATCTACTGAATGCTAATGCTAATGCCAATGCCAATGCCAATGCCAATGCTAATGTTAATGAGGAGCGTGCTCTCGGCACGCTTTTTTGCCTGTGGTGAGAGTGACTAGATGTACGTTTAGTCGTGATCAATTGGAGAGTAAAAGTTTAATGACTGACCTAGTCGAACCATGGACCGTTTATTTACTGCGAACCAATGAACAGAAATTGTATTGTGGGATCACAAACAATATGGAGCGACGTTTTATAC
The DNA here is from genome assembly GCF_023634655.1 of Vibrio methylphosphonaticus. GTDB lineage: Bacteria > Pseudomonadota > Gammaproteobacteria > Enterobacterales > Vibrionaceae > Vibrio > Vibrio methylphosphonaticus. The sequence goes on from NZ_JAMKMS010000017.1 coordinate 88,476, forward strand.
AGCATGAGTCGGGCAAGGGTGCGAAGGCGCTGAGAGGACGAGGGCCTTTGTTATTGGTGTGGAGCCAGTTAGTCGAAGGGAAAAGTCAGGCCCTTAAAACTGAGTTCGCAATCAAAAAGTTATCTAAAGCACAAAAAGAAAAACTAGTCGTAAATTCTGAGCGATTTTTATTAAAAGACTAAGCGACGTTTACTGGCTGAATGCAGGAGTTTTGTATACAATTGTTAAAAACGCCAACGTGATAATTACTATGAAAAAGACGTTTTCTCTGCTTACAAAAATACTGATTATTTCCTGCTCATCGCCTGCATTGTCGAGCGAATCCCTTCCCGGTTATTGGGAGTACAGTGAATTTCTGAACGAGTTTCCAAAACAAGGCCAACTAACCAAATCGTTAACACAAACTGTTAGAGGCCCAGCCATTCCGCTAACAACCAAACAAAAAGAACCTGTGACAATCTCGGTTGTGTATCCTGGACAACAAGTTTCTGATTATTGGGTCCGTAATATTAAAGCCTTTGAATCTCGTATGGATGAGTTGGGCATTGATTATGAAATTAACCAAGTTTTCACTAGACCCAATGTTGATATTCGTCAGCAAAGTGTTTCTTTAATGGAAGCGGTCAAAAACAAATCTGGATATCTAGTGTTTACTCTGGACACGACACGCCACCGTAAATTTGTCGAGCATGTCCTCAATTCGACCGACACCAAATTAATACTACAGAATATAACAACACCCGTTAAAGATTGGGCTGACACCCAGCCCTTTATGTATGTGGGTTTTGACCATGTAACCGGCAGCAATGTCTTAGCTGATTACTTTAAAAAGGCCGTTCCTGATGCTAGCGCTTATTCCGTGTTGTATTTTTCGGAAGGATACGTGAGCGATGCCAGAGGTGCCACGTTCATTCAAAATATGAATGATGCGAACAGGTATCGCTTAGCCTCCTCTTATTACACAAAAGCGAATAAAGAAAGCGGATACAAAGCCACGCTTGATACGTTATCTGAACACCCAGAAATTAAATTTATTTACGCCTGTGCCACCGATGTAGCACTGGGGGCGGTTGACGCAATTAACGAGCTCGATCGAGGTGACGTGGTAATCAATGGTTGGGGCGGTGGATCTGCTGAGTTAGAAGCAATCAAAAATGGCGATTTAGACGTAACGGTTATGCGAATGAATGACGATACGGGGATTGCCATGGCAGAAGCGATAAAGTGGGATTTGGAAGGTAAGGCTGTTCCAACTGTATATTCAGGGGATTTTGAGCTTGTTACCAGTAATGATTCAGCTATGAAGATTGAGCAATTGAAAGCTCAAGCGTTTCGTTACTCAGATAAATAAACATGCAGTTGAAGGATTTTAACAGTCGTAAAACGCTCGCGACGCTAATTACCCGAATTGTGGTTTGGGTCATTGGGGTTTTCACGATAGGGATGTTGCTACAAAGCTGGAATTTAAGTCGAGATCTCGTGCGAGAAGAAGTACAGAGAACGTCTCGGCAGACGAGTAGTCTGGTACGTAACTATTTTGATTACCGTTTAGCATCATTAAAAGTGCTTCAGGACAGTAACGCTAAAAGTGATACCGTCGAGAGTTTTTTTGAAAACTATGACAGTCGCTCGCTTGATTATTTTTTCTTAAGGGAAGATAACCTAGAGCCTGTCCATTCACCTGACTTTCGTTTTATCACCCATCTATCAGATATTATTTGGGACGATGGTAACGCGCTTTTCTATGGTCTTGAAGACCATAGCTTGCAAGATATTCTTGCTCAAGTAGGTGCGCATAATAGCTGGAATGCGGTCAGGGTTGATTCGCAGTTGGGTGAGTTGTTTATTTTAGTTCGTAGAACCCCGATTATAAACAGCGAGTCAGGTGAAGTTCTTGGCTTTGTTTTTGTCGGAATCGTTTTAAATGACAACGCAGATTTATTATCTAGCATCATGAGCGGCAGTAATAGTGATGACGTATTGCTAAAGTTTGATGACCGCTTTGTTGCTTCGACTATTTCTTCTGAAGATAGTTATACTCATCTTTCAATACTGGAAATGATACAACGAGGGACAAAAGATTTTGGTAAGTTACTTATCACTGAAACTAATCTGTCTGTTGGCCTGAATAAACACGAATTGAAAATTTATTCTATTCAACGTAACCATAATATCCTTGTGTTGCGTAACACTTATCTTATGTGGTTGTCGCTGTCTTTGGCGGTCATTGTCTCGGTTTCATTTGTTACACGTAAATGGCTAAATAAAAAAGTGAGTATCGAACTCGCTAAACTTATGTCCTATACCAAAGTTTCAGCCAATGAAGGTGAATTTATAAAATTCACCGGGTCGCCGATCTATGAGTTTAATCATATCGGTCTAACGTTGAATGACACATTTGAACAACTATCAGAACAAACTAAATTATTTCAGGACCTCTTTAATTTTTCATTGTCACCTATAATTGTTTGGTCTGACAATTCAACAATAATGCGAATTAACCCTGCGGGAAAGAAAGCACTAGGGTTGGCGTCTGACTCAAATAGTCAAGAAGGCGATAGTTATTTAGCGTTCGTTCAATTAATGAAAATACACGTACAAAACGCCAATCTTGGGGCAACACTGACTGGAATAAACGTCCCCATCGGAGAGAAAGTTTTCCGCTGGAACCTGTCTGCTATACAGCCTAATGGCGTAAAAACGCTTGTGCTTGCCCAAGGTCAGGACATCACCGTGTTGATTGAAGCAGAACGCCAAAGTAAAAAAGCGCGCAAAGAAGCGGAATCAGCGGCTAAGGCGAGAACTGACTTTTTAGCAAAAATGAGTCATGAAATTCGAACACCGTTAAACGGCATATTGGGCATCTCGCAATTGCTTAAGCAAGAAAGTAAAAACGGCAGTTATCAAGAAAAGATTGATGTGTTGTGTCAAAGCGGTGAACATCTACTTGCTGTTCTTAATGATGTTCTCGATTTTGCGAAGATAGAGAACGGCAGTTTTAATGTAGAAAAGCATAATTTTAAGTTTAGCGAAATTACGACTGCTCTCAATGGTATCTACAGTCCACTGTGCTTAGGAAAAGGGGTTGATTTTGTTATTAATAATCAGCTCGATGACAATGCTGTGGTTAATACTGACCAAGTGAGATTGAACCAAATATTATTTAATTTGGTTAGTAATGCTATCAAATTTACCCACGAGGGCATGGTTAAAGTGTCCTTCTTGTTAGTCCCAGCCTTTCAAGAACAATCTAATATGTTGAGTATAATTGTTGAAGACTCTGGTATTGGCATTTCAGAAGATCAAATATCGTTAATATTCGACCCTTTTGTTCAGTCTGAAGCTACACCCATTCGTGAATATGGGGGAAGTGGGCTAGGGCTCGCGATCGTTAAGCACTTAGTACACTTACTAGACGGTGAGATTTTATTAGAAAGCGGTCTTGGAAAAGGGACTCGATTTACTGTTGAGCTTCCAGTCACACTTATTACCGAACAAAAAAGTGAACAGCAAGTTATTGAACCAACAATAGAGTTTGATTTGTTTGATAAAAGTTTGGCAGTGCTCTTAGTAGAAGACAATCATACTAACGCTTTTATTGCTAAAGCCTTCTGTGAGAAATATGGAATGCATGTGTATTGGGCAAGGGATGGACACGAAGCGTTCGAATTGTTGAACAGTATGCCTTTCGATTTGATTTTAATGGACAATCAGTTGCCTTCTACCTCGGGGATAGAGATAACGAAAGAAGTTAAGCTAAGCCACGAAATCAACACCCCTATTTACGCTTGTACGGCAGATAATTTAGACTCGACAAGGGAGGCATTCATGGCTGCAGGCGCTGATTATGTAATAGTAAAACCGATTAAAGAAAATTCGCTTAACCAAGCGCTTAGGCACTTTAAAGAACATCATTATTCGACTGGCAGCGCATGAATTAACGCGAGTTGATGATTGCCGCGTAATTCGCTGTGAATAAGGAAAATGATAGTATCTCCCCCGTCAGTCTGTCGTGATCTAACGGGGGATAAATACTACTAGCGAGCGAGTTTATGATGTGCTTGGGAAAAGTGACCTGCACAAAATGCCCCGACAATAGATAGTTCACCAGCAAGGCAAAGCACCGCCGTTACTTCTGCAAGAGCTTGGGACTTACCTGTGCCATGTAAACCTAATAGGTCTAAACACGCTTTTTGGCTTGGTAAACTTGTTCCACCACCAACAGTACCGACCATTATGTTCGGCAATGTAACGCTGGCGTACAAGTCGCCGTGTTCGGTGACTTCCATTCGAGTCATACCAATAGCAGATTCAGCGACACAAGCGGCATCTTGGCCGCACGCAATATAAAGAGCGGCAAGTGCATTTGCGTAGTGTGCATTTATACCGATAGTGCCGCTTAACGCACCGCCTACAGTAGTCATTTGCCCGAACTCAGTCATTTTTTTCGGTGTGGTATGCAGATATTTTTCAATAAGCGCCGCGGATATTGTGACTTCAGCGGTGACTTTTTTACCACGGACACTTCTTAAAGACTGCGAGTTGGCTTTTTTGTCACCAGAAAGATTCGCATCGAGAAACGCAAATTCAGGATCAATAGGCGAGTGTTTAAGAATAAACTCAAAGACGCAGTTAGTGGCGATAGTCACCATATTTTGGCCTGATGCATCGCCGGTTAGATACTCGAACACTAGATAGACATGGTTGCCTTCAATGTTGACATTGATGTCGATGAGCTTCCCGTGCGAGGTAGTGGATTCCGCCAAGATTTTGAAGTCATCGAACTGCGTGACAACCCAAGCAACAAATTGACCGGCTTCAATTAGAGAACGAAATGCAAAACCAGGCGTACGAGTCACTCCTTCATTGAGCAACATAGCGCTAGCCCCGCCGCTCGCAGTAATAAGGTTTGCTCCACGGTTATATGACGCAACTAATGCGGCTTCAGTGGTTGCGAGTGGAACTTGGTAGTCGCCTTGCGCGAACAAGCCATTAACTCTCATTGGTCCAGCAGTGCCAACTGGCATCTTCAGAGTACCAATAAAAAATTCAATATTTTTATTGTACTCATCCATTTGAGCTTCTGTATGAGGATCGAAAAGTTGAGCTCTTGCAGAGTCATTATCGAGCTTACCCCAGCGATAATCGACATGTCGCTTTGTCAGGTTAGGGCTGCGATTAATGCGTGAAGTTGGCGAGTGCATTTTGGGAGTGAGTTTAGTCTCTAACTCTATCAACGCGTCATCTTGCGCAATGTTGTCAAGATAGTCTCGTTTATGTAGGTTAATTTTGGGCATTTCAGTCGTAGTAGAACAGTTTGGGAGAATTCTACTTAGCTCAGCATAAGATACAAGTCATATCCTATCGTCAAATGGAGATACTATTACCTTGTCGTTGATTTACCGTTGTTTTCTCTAGTAATTAGAAATACTTTTAAACAAATTTAACGCTCATTCATCTCACAATGCATTAGGTTTAGCGGAACAGCTGTGCCAGTACGTTCATTTCGTCATCGTTAAGTAAGGAGTGAGTACTTGGTTCTAACTGATGAGAAATCTCACTTTTTAGTGTTTTAAGTTGCTGAGGAGAAAGCAATTTTAGCTGTTCTTTTAATCGTTCAAATTGTTGATGAGTCATTGGGTCACCTGTTAACGGTATGTCGAGTAAATCTGGATGAGATCCTTTCATCGATAATTATCATTAATTATTTAACCACTAATTTATAGAGTGTGTGGTCAAGATTTGTCCGAGAAATGTAAGCATATTTTTAACAATAGGTGAGAATGTTAGTCAACAAACCCTTATGGGAAAAGGGTTTGTTGGTTTGTTTAGAGGTAATCTATCGATATATCAGCGTATTAGAGTGCTATTGATTTAAACTGATCGTTTTTTTGTTGGCATCTTCAAGTTTAGAAAAAGTGTTAGCCAATATATGAAGTTCTGGCAACATCCGATAGATAAGATGGAGTTGTTGCAATACCATGCGAGCGGAACGATCATCTTCATCTCTCCATTCGGTTAGACGTCGATGGATATCAAATTGATCAACAGTGGAAAAGCTACAGTCCTCAGAGTAGGTAGCCAATTGATGCTCTAGCTGTTCAAGGTGATTATTGATGGTTCGGTGAGCTTCTAACACCAATTGGTGAATAGACTCATCTTCCAATCGCTGGCGGTGTGCGCCTAGCGCAGACACATAACTCAGTAGTGCATGGTTTAATGTAAGAAACCGAAAGCTCTCATCTGTCGCGAGTTGATAGCGCCCAGGTTCAGCGAGCATATTTGATATGGCATTGGTTAAGTGGGCGTCAGCATTGTGCGCCTGTCGACGAGCAATTCGATAGCTTAGGTCATTTTTTTTGCCAACTCGATACTGTCCGATGATTTGCATCAAATATTGACGGTTGCAGTGGATCGCATCCGACATCACTTTATGCAGTTTTCGTGACTCCCAATCAGGTAAAATAAAATACACCGCGGCAACGGCAAGTCCGCAGCCTACTAGAGTATCCATTAATCTAGGAAGGACGACCGCATAACCCTCGCCAAGTTGGTGGAAACAAAGTAGAACCAACACGGTAATAAAACCGGTCGCATAGCCATAGTTGTTGATACGGAATGCAAAAAACATCACTCCGGACAACACGATAAGTAGCAGTTGACTCTCCTGAGAAGGGAAGAAGGTCAAAAGGGGAACGCCAATAAGCAAACCCACGAGCGTACCTGCCACTCGAGCAGAGAGTTTTTTGCGTGTTGCACTGTAGTTGGGCTGACACACAAATAGCGTTGTTAGCAAGATCCAATACCCGCGTTCGATATCGAAAAATTGGATGATGCCATAACCTAATGTTAGCGCGAGGGAAAGTCGCACTGCATGTCGAAAGAGCATCGATTCACTGTTGAGGTTGGTTTTCAGTTTTGCCCACATCGCAGATAACGTATGGGGATTGGTATCGTCCAGAATCGTTTCATCTGCGATGCCGCTATCAGGGTTACTGACGTTACTGAGTAGCTTTTCAACGGTGGCTAAATTATTAAGTAGGTAGTTTAACTGAGGTAAGGATGAGAATTGTGCTTTGTCCGGGTGCACGTTCAAGTAATCGATCGAATCTTGTAATTCAACCAGTGCCTTGATAGAACGATCATTATGGTCGTATTGTTTACCTAGTTTGATAGCTAAGGCGACATCTTGGCAGGCTTGAGCTTGGGTCTCGAGTACATGCTTGAAACGAAATAACACATCGGTTCGTCCAAATTGCGCCGATAGCTCTTGATACCTTGAATGACTAGAGCTGACCCGTTCGTGAATATCTTGAGCGATGAGGTAGACTCTTAAAAATCGGTCGCTTGGACCATCTACATGCCCCTTGCGGGAGCGATTGAGTAATGTCGCCTTACAGGCATTGAGCGCGTTGACGGTTTTAGCGTTAAACTTTGCTTCATCCAGGCGATACGGTTGCGGAACTAAATCAAATGTAGGGTGGAACAGTCCACGTTTAGCGTCGAGATAGAGGGAAAGATCTTTGAAGACATTAGCAAGACTTTGTTGAACCGGTTGAAGCGGCCAAAAAACATTCCATATCATCGATATCAGGTAGTACCATGCTGCTCCCGTTAACAATAGAAGCGGCTGGAACCATAAGTTAGTGCTTTCATGCGCGCCAAGCATCGCGTAGATAGCGATCAGAAGCGATCCAAAAGCAATGCTCGCATATCTAGCACCTAGTGCCCCTAGCATGATAAATATAAAGGTTGAACAAAATAGCCCGACTGCGAACGCCCAAGGCGTATTGAACAAAAATTCAATAGAAAACGCAGCGATAGCAAAGCAAATAAAGGTCAAGGTGATGGCCTTTATCCGACCAACAAAACTATCATCACTTTCAGCCAGTGCCGCGGCAATGACACCTAGAATTAAAGGCGTAACCCATGAGTCTTTGTCGAAGTACCACGCGGGTATGACGACGCCTAGTAGGGTGATTAGCATTAGTATGCTGTAGTTAAAGGTTTTATTAGCCCATTGAAGACGAAGTTGACGGAATATACTCACGAGAATGGCTACATTAAATCAAAACGTCATTCTATCAGAAAGTACGTTCACTGTTACCTCCATCGTCGATGAGTTGACGAGCTATTGATCTTGCTCATCTCATCGCCTTGCTCTTGGCAACAGTTACATTGCTTTTACCTTCTTTTGCGTAGAAATCTGTGAGTAACACAAAGTCTGCATCATTACGTTAATGCTAAAGAACCATCAATTCACGGGCAAAGGGTAAAGTAAACCAACTAAATTATACGTTTATCCAGTCACGTCATTACTTTTGAATTTAAATTGGCTTTCACATTTTTGACAGAAACTTAGATGGTATTCACCAATTGATGGAGTAGACTAATGGTTGTTTTATCTGTTTACGAATTATGAGTCACATGCATTTAACCGCGTCGCCAACGGCTGAAATTTTTACGCAACATGAATTTCGTTCTATTGAACTTGATGAACATAGTCTTACACTGCACTCGGCACGAGCCGAAGTAAGGATCCCATACAGTGAATGGTCAGGCAAACTGAGCGTAAAGCGTGGTGTATTCTGGTCATCTATTACTGTTTTTTCTCATGAAAGCGACGCTCGTCAGTTATGCTGGGTGGTGCAGGGGCTGCCCTGGGTCAAAGCCCAAGACTTTGCTAAATATGCGGTCTCTTGCTACCAATGTTGGCATGATAATCAATGCCGATTACTCAGTGAACAGTTACCAAAATGGGAAGATGAGCTAAGACGTCTTAGTTCCTTGCCGCGTTTTTTGCCCTATTCAAGTGTTGAACAATGGAAACACTCAGTGAACACTCAGTTTCTTGACATGAACATGTCACTGAGTGAAGCCATTAGGCGAATGCCCAAAAGAGTGAATGCGCTATTACCGTGGCTTGATAGTACGAGTGATACGTTACAGTCGAGAAATCAGGCTTGGCTTGAGAATGAGTGCGAAAACTGGCAAGTGTTGTTCGCCCAGTCGGAGTCTTCACCTTTAAACCATTCGCAACAATTAGCGGTACTGCACAACAATGATCATAACTTGGTGTTAGCTGGAGCAGGCTCAGGTAAAACGAGTGTGCTGATGGCGCGCGTGAGTTACTTACTACAAAGTCACCTTGCTCAACCAGAGCAGATATTACTGGTCGCATTTGGTCGTGATGCTGCGAATGAAATGAAACAACGTCTCAACGCTAAATTAGGCCAAACGGCTGACAGTATCGCTGTACTGACATTCCACCAGTTAGGCCTAAAGCTTCTGAAGCAATCTGAAAAAACGTCAACTTCACTGACTCCATTAGCCACTGAAAAAGCACAGAAAAATGCGTGGTGTGTTGATTGGCTGAAAAAACACTGGATGACACCGACCAATTATAAGCGATGGCAAAAACACCTTTCTCGTTGGCCCATCGCCTATCTTAAAGGGGATGAAGAGTTAGGCAGCCAATCAGAAAACCCTAAGCTTATCGCTTGGTTGGAGCAGCAACTTGATCAGCTCGTTTCATCGAGCTTAACTAAGAAAGCGATTCAAGAGCAAATTGTCGACAACGAAGACTATGCACGACTTAATAGTGAGTTGATGCTTTGCTGGCCATGTTACCAAGCGTGGCAAAAAATGCTAAAAGAACAAGACCAAATAGATTTTACGTCTATGATCACGCAGGCAACGAAATTGGTTGAGAGCAAACGTTTCTCATCAGCATGGAAATATATCATGGTGGATGAATATCAGGATATCTCCCCAGATCGCTTAGCATTAATTCAAGGATTGTGTGAGCAGTCATCGGCAGGAGGTGAGAACGCGACGTTGTTTGCGGTAGGGGATGACTGGCAGTCTATTTATCAATTTACTGGTGCTGATGTCGATTTGACCACGGGGTTTTCTCAACGATTCCCAAATGCTTCTGTTCATCAACTCGACACTACGTATCGCTTTAACAATATGCTCGGTGATGTTGCCAATACTTTTATCCAAGAGAACCCGAATCAATTGGAAAAAGCGTTGAATAGCCACCGAGTGGTGAAACAAAAATCAGTCATAGTAGACAATGCGAGTCGAATAGAAAAAATATTGGACGATTTGAACAGCAAAGCTAAGACTAACGCATCAGTGCTATTGTTGGGTCGAAACCATTATCATCGACCAGAATTATTCTTGGATTGGCAAAAACAGTTTGCCAATTTGTCTTTAGAATTTATGACGTGTCATAGCAGCAAGGGTAAAGAAGCCGACTACGTGATATTGGTTAATGTGGATGAAGGACAGTTTCCTGCTAAGCGCAAGTACATCCACCTCAATAATGCGTTGACAGCAACAACTGATACCTTTCCCCATGCCGAAGAAAGAAGATTGTTCTATGTCGCTTTGACACGCGCTAAGAAAAAAGTATGGGTGACCTACCAGTCCTCGCCGTCGTCATTTGTCAAAGAAATTTCTGAATACGAACAAGTGATTGTAAAGAAATAATGGCGAGCTAATCGGGTGACGAAATCAGACCTTAATATAAAGATGAGAGAGCGAGAGGATACCAAGTGCTAAATTTAGAACACTACGAGGCGATCATTTTTGATATGGATGGCACTCTACTTGATACTATGCCCACTCATTTAGAAGCGTGGCGACTAACGGCTGAACATTTTAGTTTACCTTTTGACAAGCAATGGATTCATTCGATGGGCGGTATGCCCAGTGCAAAAATTGCGGCAGTCGTACTACAACAAGCTGGAATAGACCTTAAGCCGCAAACTGTCGCCGACTTTAAGTTAGAAACCTTTAAAGCTATGCCTATAACCGCTAATCCAATCCAACACACGCTAAGTGTGATGAATGCGTACTTAGGGCGTAAGCCGATGGCGATAGGAACGGGCAGCATGAGAGAGTCTGCGAAACGTTTACTTAATTACGCAGGGTTGCTCGAACATTTCGATTGTTTGGTATCTTCTGATGATGTTGAACAGCATAAACCTAATCCGGATACGTTTTTACGTGCCGCTCAGTTAATGAAAGTGGAGTCGAAGTTTTGCATAGTATTTGAAGATACGATGTTGGGCTTGCAAGCCGCTCATGCTGGTGGCATGGACTGTTACTTGGTGACACCTGATGGTTTTGAGTTTCATCCAGCTACCGTTGTTTGAGTCCAGTTGGTTGTTGCTCTAATTCTATTTAAAGCACTCTTAAGAAAAAAGAAAAAAGAAAAAAGAATACTTTTTAAAAGCGTTAGGCTATACCGGAACAGGCACAACGCGCCCAGTGCGTAACTCGACGGCGATGACTTTAGTGGTCTTCCTTATCACTGCTTTTGTTGCTGTACCGATAGTGGGTAATCACGGCCTTTGATTAGCATTTACATTGTTCTACATCGGGCGGTTTGCTTTTCTATACCCATACATCTGGCAGGTGAAGTAAAAGTGTCTTGAGGCGTAATTAAAGAAACATAGAATACGTGTCATTTTTAGCATAAAGCCCAACGAGCGTTGGGCTTTATTGATCTTGTTTGTCATTCAACTGACTACCGAAAAGGGCCGCTCACAAAGAAATCATCGATTAACTTTTCAACCGGTTTCATCTCATTTTTTGCGCGAGCAAAGGTGCGTAAGCCAATGATTTGAACCTGAACATAGCGCACCAGTTCAACAGGGTCTTTATCCGCACTGCCCATGGCATTCCTTATCCGTAGGATGGGAGGAGTGGGTTGCGCGTATTCTAGCTAGTAAATTTGCAGAACGGCACTGGAAATAGTCAGTTTTGACTAAAAGAATTGATTCGGGGTTACTTTGGAATGGCTGGTTGAGCTAAACGTTTGCGTATGTGCAAGCGTCTAGGTGTGCGATTAACTGATTATATGGAAAGGCAACAGGGAACAAGAATTAGGTTCGTTCAGCGAATAGGTTGCTGAACGAACCAGACATAATAGATGGAATCGATTAGTTGATAACGATTAGTTGATAACGATACTTGAACCAACCATTTCTTCATTCAGTACCGTTAGGTTAGACGCACCTACTGTACCAACCGCTTTCAATAGACCTTGCTCGTCACGCTCCATTGCAGGTGTATCTGTAGAAACACCCTCAGGCAATTGGTCTAAGCCTTCGATTTGACCATAGAAGATATTGTTAACAAACTTAGATCCAACCATCTGGAATTTTTCACCCTCAAATTGTCGGAAGGCGTTTGTACCTTCTTCAGTCGCGATAGATAGGTTGTTTTCAAATAGCGTATTAACAGCTGGGAAGATTGTTTCAACACGTTCATCGTTGGTTAAACTAACGCGGTGAATTGCATTACTCGCAAAGATACCTTGTGTGTTGTTCACTAGCGTGTTGTTCTTAACCACAACGTCTTTTGGTG
>NZ_JAMKMS010000018.1 GCF_023634655.1 Vibrio methylphosphonaticus
CAGGTCTAGCTCCAATTGCTTTTCTTCAATGGTCGTGTCGATACCTATTTGTGATGCCCATTGTAGAGTTTGAGATAGGTTACTGTAGTACTTGTCCATCGCTGAAATTCGCTTTTGCATTGCGAATTGAATGTCAATTTTTTCCTCATCTGCAGCGGTTTTTGAAGCCTTAGCCAACATAGCGAGATCATGTTCGTTAACAGCGAGTAATGTCGTCATGAGGTGAAGTTGTCCCATCACGAGCGCTTTATCGTTTTTATCCGCAGTATTATTCGCAAGCTTTTCTGTGATGTGTTGTCTGATCGCGTCATTTTTTCGATCAATGATACTTTCTTCAAAGCGATTCAGTTCTTTAGAAAGGGCTAGCTGGTCGACTTCTTTTTGGAGCGTTGACTGCTTTTCTTGAACGTTTTCTGATGCTGAAACGATCGCGGGAGAGGTACTTCCTATTACCAATGCTAAAACAAGTAAAAATTGTGTCTTCATTCGTTTTCTCATAATAGTTTAAATTTAAGTTCGCTTAGCGTTTTACGACCCAAAAATAGGCTTTTTGTCCAACCCACAACAATGCTTTTGAAGTGTGTTTAAGAACAGCGATTAAAAAAGTAGTAATAGAGGAAATGAGCTGACTGGCGCCAATAAGTAGTTTGTAAGTGTCAGTATATTTAAATTCACGATAAGTCACGGTGTTTGCTCCTAAGTGTCTGCGGCCATAGTAAACATCCAAGAAACGATAAGTTACCATTTCACGCCAGCCAGATATTGAGTATAAATTTCCAGGAAATGTGAATTGGTGATGTAACGACATGGATGCGTTGTGTGTGAAAAATACACCATTCAGACCGGTCGGTCTAGTTTAGGGTGTCGTTAATATGTGAGAATTTATTTCAGCAATAAGTTTTAGAGGAGGTTCATGATAATAAATGGGGACTACAGTGTTGCGCAGTGAAAAGATTCACTACCACCATTCTGAATTAGAAATGAGTTGAGCAGAAAAAAGTTTGATGGTTTTTTTACTCAAAACGCATCATTTTATGGCTGACTTCAGACTCAGGTATTCCAAAGGCGACAAGTTAGATTAACCGCAATAGAGTGCTAATTTTCAGACAATTGCGGTGTTTTGAATAATCTATTTGGCGATTTCCATCTTTATCTCTTGTAATCCGCCTGCATTGTGCAACTGAGTGAACCCTAGTGACGTTAAATGTTGGTAAGCTTGACCAGAACGATTACCACTTCGGCAATACAAAACGATAGGGGTTGTTTTGTCTAGATTTGAAACGTGGTGGCTTAGTTCTGAAAGAGGGAAGTTAATCGCGTTATCTAAATGACCATCGGCGAACTCTTCTGCGGTCCTTACATCAATAACAACGGCACCTTGTTGTATTTTTTGCCAACCTAGCGCGGCTCTTTCCGATGCGTAGCTGCACGTGGTCGATAGCGTAAATAACAATGAGATGATGGCCATTTGTCGTTTGATGCTCATGTAGCGTGGTCCTTATTGTGGTGATAGTTACATGTGACGTTCGAGGAGCGAGCGCTCCAATTGCTTGATCGCAACGGTGTACGTTAACCAAGCACTCAGGCCTGCTAGAGTATTACCAATGAGAGCGCCATAGAATAATCCCTCAATACCCCCGAGCTGGGAACCGATCCACAGGCAAGGTAGAAAGAAAGCAAAGAGCCTTAGCGTGGAAATAGTCAGAGCCGTTTTGGCTTTACCTAGCGCATTCGATATTGACACCATCAGCATGCATACTCCAAGAGGCCCCAAGCTGATTGGTACGAGCAACAGATGGTATTGGAGAATCTGATACACTTGATCTTCACTTGTCATCAGCGATGCAAGTGGCTTTGCCAAGAGGAACGTCATAATTGCCATGACAAACTGAAAACCTAATATATACAACACGGCGATGTTCACAAGCTTCTTGATATCGGTAATATTCTTCCGACCTAGTAACTTACCAATCATGGGTGGCATCGACATGGTTAATGCTAAGACGGTTACGATAGCAAAGAATTCATAACGAGACCCAACTGCCCATGCCGCCACCGCTGCTGTTCCAAAAGTCGCCAATAATTTAGTGGCTAACATGGATGAGAGAGGAGGCAGCAGTTGACTTACCATTGCGGGGGCCATGATGCTCCAGATAGACTTTAGGCTCTTGAGAATATTGAGGTCACTCCAATCAAAACTCGCCCATTGTTTCGTCATGACCTTTGGTGCGACAACAAGAATACCAATTCCGAAGGCAACAATGGTTGCGATAGCGGCACCATTGATACCCATGTCAAAGGTAAAAATAAACAGAGGGTCAAGCGCCAGGTTAATCAAACTCGTGATCATCATCATCATGCCTGGTAAGACGGTATTGCCGTTGGAGCGACAAACACTGTAATAAAAATATAGAACGGCACCGACCCACGAGCTTAGTAACCAAAATGGCCAGTAGCTGTCTATGACAGGATAGACAGATTCAGGAGCGCTCAGCATGGCCAAAATAGGGTAACGTAAGAGCCAAATTATGATGCTAATCGCGCTGACGCCTAGGCTGCCAAATAATAAAATAAGACCGCCAAGTTGTTTAGCATAGCGCGGGTTATCTGCCCCTAAAGCGCGCGAAATTATCGCGGTGGTAGCAATGCCTAAGCCGACCTGAATACCAATGATCACCATTTGCATGGGTAGGGTAAAGCCTTGAGCAGCAAGTGGTAAAACACCGAGTTGGCCGATAAAAGCACTATCTACAAGTTGGAAACTCATTAAAGACAGAACGCCCAGTACCATTGGAAGCGTCATATTGAAGAGTTGTCGCGCGAGGTTTTTTGTGTCTGTATTCACGTTATCTTCTTTTATCTATGTGAACAATAAAGCGGGTTATTCGACCCGCTTTATTTTGGAATTAGGCGTCTTCGGACTCCTTAAAATCGTCGGCATACCCTTTGGGAGGGGGAGTCCATCCACGTTCTCGTGAGTGTTTGTCATTCCGATCAACCTTCATTGCTTCTTTTATTAGCTCTTCTAACTCCATAAAGAGCTGGCGATAGTTATTGTCATAACGTTCGCCTTCAGTGACATTTTTCCAACCCGTGTACAAGGTGTTTGATTGCTTAGTTTCGATGGATTTATAGATGGTTTTTTGTTGTTCTACGAAAAACGGATGAAAACCAAGACATCGCATCGCCTTTGAGCCTAGTTCAAGTGCAGAGTGGTAGGTTTCTGGTTCTATATAGTCTGCACCTGCTTGTTTTAACTGATACAGGTGGCCTCTGTCGTAAGCTCGGACGAGCACCTTGACGTGAGGGTACGTATGTTTCACGTACTTTACAAGCTCAACACTGGCCTCGTAGTTATCAATGGCAATGACAAATAGCTTAGCTTCTTCAAGTTTCGCGGTATGTAACATGTCAGGTTTAGTGGCGTCGCCGAAGAAGGATTTAGTCTCAATCTGGCGCATTAAATCAACTTGTTCGGCACGAATATCGAGTACGACGGTACTGATATTATTCGCGACGAGCAGTCGATTGATAATTTGTCCAAAACGCCCAATTCCTGCGATGACAACGCTGCCTTTTTCATCCACAGTATCTTGTTCACGATCGTTAGTATCTTTTTCAAACTTCGGTAATATGACTTTATCGTACAAAATAAACAGGGCAGGAGTTAAGAACATTGACAGAGCGACGACGAGGGACAGGATCTGTGAAATATCCGTCGGCAGGACATGATTTTGCATTGAGAAGCTTAATAATACGAACCCAAACTCACCGGCTTGAGCAAGACTAAGTGTGAATAACCATCGATCACTGCCCTTGATTTTAAATATGAGTGCGAGGCAGTAAAGTACGAACGCCTTGATAGCCATCACCCCTAAAGTGAGCGCAAGTATAAGCGCGATGTCGTTAAATAAAATCCCAAAGTTAATTCCAGCACCGACCGTGATGAAAAATAACCCTAAAAGTAGCCCTTTAAATGGATCGATATTTGACTCAAGTTCATGTCTGAATTCGCTGTTTGCCAATACGACCCCAGCTAGAAATGTGCCTAATGCCGGTGATAGGCCGACCAAACTCATTAGCGCGGCAATGCCAATAACTAACATCAGTGCAGTAGCGGTAAATATTTCACGAAGACCGGATGAGGCGACAAAGCGAAACAGAGGGCGGCTGAGGTAATGCCCTCCAACAACAACTATCGCGATTGATACGATGATGACTAAGCCATACGCCCAACCGGGTAAACCCGATACGAGGCTGAATTCTTCATGGTGTTGCGCCGCGTCAGCTACGGCACTTTGTGCTTGCGCGACAAGTTCCGGTAAGGCAAGCAGAGGTATAAACGCCAGCATTGGGATCACAGCGATATCTTGAAATAACAACACCGAAAACGCATTTTTACCCCCCTCTGTCTTCGTTAGTCCTTTTTCGTTAAACGTTTGAAGTACGATGGCGGTCGATGACAGAGAGAATATAAGCCCAATAGTGAGCGAAACAGACCAGGATAAACCGACGAGTAGTGCAATACCCATGACAATGGCAGCTGACCCACCTACTTGTAAGCCTCCTAGCCCTATTAAACGGTGTCGCATTGCCCAGAGCATCTTGGGCTCTAATTCTAAGCCAACAAGGAACAACATCATGACCACGCCAAATTCAGCGAAGTGTTGAATAGTCGTGGTTTCTTCTCCGACCAAACCAATGATTGGACCGATAACCACCCCGGCGATTAGATACCCCAATACGGACCCAAGGCCTAAACGCTTGGCAATTGGCACGGCAACGACGGCTGCAAACAAATAAATAAAGGCTTGTAAAAAATATCCGGTCATAAAGGCTGCTCCGAGTCGTTTAACCAGTAATGGTTAAGTTTTTCTAATGGTTTTGCGGCTTGGACATCAAATTGATCATTAACCAAAGAACGAAGTAGCGATTGCCATTGTTGACGATGCTCGGCTATTCGATGTTCTTCCTTTGCGGTTCTCGAACCAAATAAGACGAACGGGGGCAGATAAACGAGACCGGTTAAATTTGCCATTTGTTCAAGGGGCTGTAAAAGTTCACGAATAGTAAAATGGTTATAGCCGTCGGTTTGATAAGCCTCTGCTTTTCCCCCGGCTGAAATAGCGCATAGAAAGGGTTTTCCAACTAATGCCGTGCCTTCTTGACCATAAGCGAATCCGTATTCCAGGACTAAGTCCTGCCATTCCTTTAAAATCGATGGGGTAGAATACCAATAGAGTGGATACTGAAAAATAATCACATCGTGGTCGAGTAGACGTTTCTGTTCTCTGTCTATATTAATATGATAGGTCGGGTATTCTTCATATAGGTCAATAACCGTTACGCCTTCTATAGCGCAGGCATCTTGATACATCGGTGTGTTGACTTCAGAGCGTCGTGGTGACGGGTGAGCATAGAGGACTAAGACTTTATTTTTATTATTAACCATGAATTATCGACTCATTTTGGGTGAAAGGTTAATTGTTAATAACTTAATATTTAGTACATAATTTGCGATATTTCAATTAGTTAAGTTTATCAATTGCTCATGATGGATTGATGAGGTAATTCGAATAGTGTTCTAAGGCGGCTTGGCGATGATTAAGGTAACAAAGTGCTCCGGCTCCAACGTGACAATCTAATAACTTTTATAAGCGGATCCTGAACGTCAAGCGATTGAAAAATATCGTGATCAGTGCATAGTTTTCGTAATTTTTGGTGACGTACATAGGTAAAGGACAAAGAGGCAAAGGATAAATAGAGACATGATGGCGCCGATACTGATATTAGTTGGTATCAATGGCAATGATTCACACGCGGAACTTTACAATGTGAGTGTGGGCCCCAACTGGCGTGGCACGAGTAGAGCTTGGAACAGGGGCATTGGCTTACCAGTTGGCATTTTATCAGCGTCATGGTTTGAGAGTAGATAGTGTCGTTAAAGATTACTTTTTAAAGCAGTATCCACATTCATTGAATCGGGCATTTAACACAAAGATATGTTGCGGCTAATATGATTGGCAGAAGAACAACCGTAAAGAGGAATTTATGGGCAAAATGTATACAGAGTTCGCGGCTGAGTATGATGAAGCCATCCAGAATAATGCATACAATGCTTTGTATGAACGTCCGACAACCCTTGCACTCATTGGTGATGTTAACGGCAGAACGGTGCTAGACCTTGGTTGTGGTCCCGGCGTCTATGCAAAGATATTTACAGAACTAGGCGCGACCGTGACCGCGGTTGATGTCTCAGATGAAATGGTTAGCATTACAAAAAGTAAATTACAGAAAACGGGGGCTGCGTATGCACAAGACTTGTCTCTCGGTTTGCCAAAAGAGTGCGATGGAAGCTTTGATGGCGTTGTTTGCCCGTTAATGATTCACTATTTGCAAGACCTGACGCTTTTATTTTCTGACATATCGCGAGTATTGAAAAGTGGCGGTGTTTTTGTCTTTTCAACGCATCATCCAATGATTGATTTTGACCCCTCAGACAAGAGCAGCAATTACTTTGCGGTGGAGAAAATTACCGAAGAATGGGATACCACTGGTGAACTGGTTGAGGTGAGTTTTTTCCGCCGCTCCCTGACATCTATCTTTTCTACGTTGAGTGAATGTGGTTTTGCTATGGAGCGATTTTCTGAAGGCACCCCCGATGTCAAAATGAAATCCATTGCACCAGACACGTATGAAAGGCTATCACGTCGCCCTAATTTTGTGTTTATTCGTGCGAGAAAAACAGCATAAGTGGCATTGGCACTAAAGAAAGTTAACGAAATAAATCGTGATTGGGTATTGAATTAGTAAAAAATGGTCTTTTTTCGCCCAGTAACCCGTTCAAATTACAAATCAATTTGGCTTTGCTGGCGTGTTTGATTACTATGTACAGCTATCAAAAAACACCGTTATGAACACTACCAGCAGGTAGATGAGGATACGATGCAACATCTAGAAGAGATTATTGCTAACGCAACGGCAGCGATTGAAGCAGCCGAGTCGCTAGTCGCACTAGACGAAGTGCGCGTTCAGTATTTAGGCAAGAAGGGTGAACTCACGCTTCAATTACAAAGCCTAGGTAAATTACCACCAGAAGAGCGTCGCACAGCTGGTCAAGAGATCAACAAAGCGAAAGGTGCGGTTCAACAAGCGATCGTCGCTCGTAAAGACGCATTGCAACGCGCAGAACTTGAAGCGAAACTTGCTGAAGAAACCATTGATGTGAGCCTACCAGGTCGTCGCATTGAGAACGGTGGACTTCACCCAGTGACTCGCACCGTTGAGCGTATCGAACAGTTCTTTGGTGAGCTTGGCTTTAGCACTGAGTCTGGCCCTGAGATCGAAGATGCATTCCACAACTTTGATGCACTAAACATCGCAGACGATCACCCAGCTCGTACTGATCACGATACTTTCTTCTTCAACCCTGATCTAATGCTACGTACGCACACTTCTGGTGTTCAAATCCGTACGATGGAAAACGGCAAACCGCCATTCCGCTTCATTGCTCCGGGTCGTGTTTACCGTAACGACTACGATCAAACTCACACGCCAATGTTCCACCAAGTGGAAGGTATGTTAGTTGATGAGAACGTAAACTTCGCACAACTTAAAGGCATTCTTAACGATTTCCTTTGTAACTTCTTTGAAGAAGAAGTTGAAGTGCGTTTCCGTCCTTCATTCTTCCCGTTCACAGAGCCTTCAGCTGAAGTTGACGTGAAACGTAAAGATGGCAAATGGCTAGAAGTTCTAGGCTGTGGCATGGTTCACCCTAACGTTCTTCGCTCTGTTGGCATCGACCCTGAGAAATACTCTGGTTTTGCATTCGGTATGGGTGTAGAGCGTCTAACGATGCTTCGTTACGGCGTAAATGACCTTCGTGCGTTCTTCGAGAACGACCTTCGTTTCCTTAAACAATTCAAGTAATCCGGGGCAGTCAAAACTATGAAATTCAGTGAATCTTGGCTACGCGAGTGGGTGAAACCTGCAATTAACAGCGAAGAGCTAGCTCACCAAATCACTATGGCTGGTTTGGAAGTTGACGATGTAGAACCTGTTGCGGGTGTTTTCACCGGCGTTAAAGTAGGTAAAGTGGTTGAGTGCGGTCAGCACCCAGACGCAGACAAACTACAAGTAACTAAAATTGATATTGGCGAAGCTGATCTTGATGGGAATAAACAGCTTTTAGACATCGTTTGTGGTGCATCTAACTGTCGTCTTGGCCTAACTGTAGCAGTAGCAACCGTTGGCGCAGTACTTCCTGGTGACTTCAAAATCAAGAAAGCAAAACTACGTGGCGTTCCATCGCACGGCATGCTTTGTTCTTTCTCTGAGCTAGGTATCGACGTAGAGTCAGACGGCATCCTTGAGCTGCCTGAAGGCACAACGCTAGGGTTGGACGTACGTGAGCTTCTTGAGCTTAACGATGTAACTATCGACGTAGACCTAACAGCAAACCGCGCAGACTGCTTCAGCATCCGTGGCCTTGCTCGTGAAGTTGGCGTACTAAACCGCGCAGACGTTACAGAGCCAGCAGTTGAAGCTGTTGCAACAAGCATTGAAGACACAGTATCTGTTGAAATTAAAGCAACTGATGCTTGTCCACGTTACCTTGGCCGTGTGGTTAAGAACGTAAACGTGAAAGCGGAATCTCCAATTTGGATGCAAGAAAAACTGCGTCGTTGTGGTATCCGTTCAATCGACCCAGTTGTAGACATCACAAACTACGTGATGCTAGAGCAAGGCCAACCAATGCACGCATTTGATCTAGCTAAGATCGAAGGCGGTATCGTGGTTCGTCTAGCAGAGCAGGGCGAAAAGCTAACACTTCTAGATGGCAACGAAGCTGAACTAAACAGCAACACACTTGTTATCGCTGACCAAAACAAAGCACTAGCAATCGCTGGTATCTTTGGCGGTCAAGATTCAGGTGTTACAACTGAAACAACAGACGTACTTCTTGAAGCTGCATTCTTCGCACCGGATCACATCCGTGGTCGCGCACGTGCTTACGGCCTTCACACAGATTCTTCTCTACGTTTCGAACGTGGTGTTGATTCAACACTTCAAGCAGCAGCAATGGAGCGTGCAACACAGCTTCTCGTTGAAATCTGTGGTGGTGAAGTTGCGCCAGTAAACGGCAGCGAATCTGAAGCTGATCTTCCTAAAGCAAACGTAGTTGCTCTACGTCGCGCTAAGCTAGACAGCCTACTAGGTCACGAAATCCCATCTACAGATGTAGTGGAAATTCTTACTCGCCTAGGTTGTGAAGTAGAAAGCACTGATGTTGGCTGGACGGCAACGTCTCCATCTTGGCGTTTTGATATCGCAATCGAGCAAGACCTAATTGAAGAAGTAGGTCGTATCTACGGTTACGATAACATTCCAAACCAAGCGCCTAAAGCGGCACTTAAAATGAATGACCACAAAGAAGCTAACCAACCGCTTAAGCGCGTTCGTGACCTTCTTGTAGACCGTGGCTACCACGAAGCAATCACATACAGCTTCGTAGAACCAGAACAGCAAAAGCTTGTTGTACCTGGTGTTGAGCCGCTAATCCTGCCATTCCCAATCTCTGCGGACATGTCAGCAATGCGTCTTGGCCTAATCCAAGGTCTTCTAAACACAGTTGTTCACAACCAGAAGCGTCAACAGTCTCGCGTTCGTCTATTCGAATCAGGCCTACGTTTCATCCCTGAAGCAACTGCTGAAAACGGCATGCGCCAAGAAATGATGCTTGCGGGCGTTATCTCTGGTACTCGTGGCGAAGAGCACTGGGACATTGCAACTAACACTGTCGATTTCTTCGATCTTAAAGGTGACCTAGAAGCCGTTCTTGAGCTTTCTGCGAACGAAATCGCATACAGCTTCAAATCTGCTAAGCACCCAGCACTTCACCCAGGTCAAACTGCGGCTATCGTAGTAGACGCAGGTCTCGAAACTGAGAAAGAAGTGGGTATCATTGGTACTGTTCACCCAGAACTAGAGCGTAAGTTTGGTCTTAACGGCCGCACTATCGTATTCGAAATCGAATGGGCAGCTATCAACACTCGCGTGCTTCCAGAAGCCGTAGCCGTATCTAAGTTCCCGGCAAACCGTCGTGATATCGCCGTTGTTGTTGACGAAGCCGTGGCTTCTGGCGACATCGTCGATGCGTGTATCGCAGCGGGTGGTGAATTCCTAACAGGCGCTAAGCTGTTTGATGTTTACGTAGGTAAAGGCGTAGAGGAAGGCAAGAAGAGTTTAGCTATTGCACTTAACCTACAGTCTGTAGAGCGTACACTTGAAGATGCAGATATTGCTGGTTCAGTCGATGCTATCGTAGCGGCTATCTCAGAAAAATTTGGTGCATCATTAAGAGATTAATCATCATTAGATTTATCTAAACCTTTGTAAGGCGACCCCAATAGGGTCGCTTTTTTTATGGATAAATAATGACCAACCCAAAATATTAGTCTTTTCTTAACGATCTTGCATAAAATATGGCAGAGAATTAAATGTGTTTCATATCACGTATTGAGGCGCAACTAACTGTTTTTACTTATGATTTATCGTAAAAGTGTGTCCTATCTTAAGGTTCT
The DNA here is from genome assembly GCF_023634655.1 of Vibrio methylphosphonaticus. Lineage (GTDB taxonomy): Bacteria > Pseudomonadota > Gammaproteobacteria > Enterobacterales > Vibrionaceae > Vibrio > Vibrio methylphosphonaticus. The sequence goes on from NZ_JAMKMS010000018.1 coordinate 10,584, forward strand.
TATAATTCATTCTATGACACCTTAATTCTTTTTGTTCGCATTTTGGTGGAATTTAATTCTTTAAATTCTGATATTTACTTATAAATTTAGTGATAAATGCTAAAATACAGGTAAGTTGTTGGTTGTTAGTGATAAAATTCTGACATTTCCATGAAATAAAAAAGTTGGCGAAAATCATAAGGTTGACTTACACTTTTCCTAGTAAGACCGTTATGTTGTTGATTGGTCGAACTAAATATGTGGTGTTGCTATTGTAGCAGCTAAGTATGAAATAGCTTTGAGGGGAGTTTTATGGCGCTCACAAAAGCCGATTTGGCTGAGAACCTTTTTGAGAAACTCGGGTTTAGTAAACGGGATGCCAAGGAAACGGTAGAAGTATTTTTTGAAGAAGTCAGAAAATCACTCGAAAATGGCGAGCAGGTAAAGCTGTCCGGTTTCGGTAATTTTGACCTTAGAGATAAAAACGAACGTCCAGGTCGAAACCCTAAGACCGGAGAGGATATTCCAATCTCTGCGCGACGTGTCGTGACATTTCGTCCAGGCCAAAAACTGAAGGCTCGTGTTGAAAACATCAAACTAGATTAGTATTTGATTGTTACAAAAAGACCACGCATAGCGTGGTCTTTTTGTTTTGTAGAAGGTGATGAGTTAATAGCATCACGCCGCTTGAATATGCGTGGTGATATAGGGTTGCCATGCGTTTTGATAGAGTTCCTTTGATTGTCGTCGCAGGCTGACGATTTGAGCGGTTTCAATGTCGTTAAGTGAGCGTCCCAGTGACGCGGCATTGCGCTCAATCCCTTGTATCACTTGATATAAATCGTGTTCCGGCCCGCTTTTTACTTCGGCAATCGCTTTTAAGTGGAGCTGAACCTCTGCGATAATACGAGTTTTCGGAAGTTCGACAAGGATATTCAAATCGCGATAGCCAGACGGGTTAGGTGACTTGAATCGGTTCTTAACTCGCACGACTTTAGCTTCTCGGCTTAAGGCTTCGAATGCACTCACTAACGACGACACATCATTGGCGACTATCGTTGCTCGAGCGAGATCAGTGATTTGGTCGACTTGACCGTTTAATTCGGTGTTTATTTTGTTCAAGGCACGTTCAGATGATTTAACACCGGCGAATTGTGACTCTGTTTGAGTTAACAGAGCAGTAGTTTTACACAGAGACTCTAGCTCGTGTTGAGCTTGATGAGATTTGCTGTATAGCACGTCGAAGTCGTCGTGAGGTTGCGCTACGCGACTATCGATGGGGTCAATACCATAAAGGCCACTGAGACTATGTTTAAAGTTCGAGGGGCTTATCTGGTTCTGTTCTTGGTTCCCTTTCGTTTGATTAGAGTTGGATTGATCAAGCGGTGCCGCAAATGCTGGTGCGCGGCTGAGTACCAACAGCGTTAGTGCTGCGGCACGGAAAAACATGCTCATGCTCTCTCCTGATTACGTTACAAAAACGGTGTAAAAAAGGTGCTATAACGTGTGGAGCAATGCTAACTATAATATGGGGTTTAAAATCGGTTTACCAAGTCCATACTGTGTAGCATTGAGAAAACTGTGAAGCCCATCTCATAGAAATATTACCCTAAGGAGACATGACTTTTTGTCCTCAATCTGTAAACTCTACGTTAACCATTATGCAGATCTAAAATGAATACAAAATGAATGACTATGAACTTTGGCACGATAAATGGGCAGCGAACAAAATTGGTTTTCATCTTGATGATGTTAACCCCTTACTCATCGAGTACTGGAACAAGTTAGAGCCAACTCGAGAGCAAAGTGTATTCGTTCCTTTATGCGGTAAATCAGAGGATTTGGTGTGGCTTGCCGCGCGACATGATCATGTGCAAGGTGTCGAGCTTAGCCAAATTGCGGTTCGTTCATTTTTCGCAGAACATTTTTACACCCCTCTCGTCACGACCTTAAATAGTCAGTTTGAACTGTATCAGTTCGATGAGCTTTGCATTTACACCGGAGATTATTTTTCGGCACCCATTGAAAGTGTTGATTTGATCTATGACAGAGCAGCGCTCATTGCCATTCCCCAAGAGTTACGAGCGATGTATGTCGCAAAGCTCAAGCAGGTACTTAAGCCTGGAGGGAAAATACTGCTCGTTACTTTGGACTATATCCAAGATCAGTTAGCAGGACCGCCTTATAGCGTTCCAGAAGCCGAAGTGGCGACGTATTTTGATGAAGGGTATCGAGTGTCCCGTCTAGGGCGAGACGAAGCCGGCAGTGAGCATCGCCGCATTAAGCAAGGGCTAACTCGTTTTGCAGAGGAAGTATGGCTAATTGAGGCTATGGCTTAGTCGCGGCTATGGCGTAGTCGCGGTATTAATCGAGACATGATTTGCCAAAATAACCACGTCTAAAACCATATCAGTTAACTCGCATTCCAATTCAACGGCGAGGGAGATTATTGTTCTCTCGCCGCCATTTTGAAACCGAAAATACACAACGCCAACATCGTAATCGGTATTAAGGCGAGCGTTATTTCAGTCAACGGTAAGTCAACGAACATTTTTGTGCACAGTAGGTGCGCCCCAATGTTGAGTAGTACTAAGGCAACAGCAATCGTGCACAGAAGTAGCTCTTTCTTAACGCTATTATTGGTGATGCTATTTTCCATCGTAGGCACTTCCTAATGGTTATTGAACTGTGGTTAACATCATTGGATTATAAACCTGCGCACAGTAGCTATAATAGATACAGATATTTAATAAATATGTATAACAGTTGAGCTTTAAGTTAGGATGAACGCCACGTTTATCGAATGAGAGTGAACCTATTGGCAAAGTACGTTGAGCTCGCCGATCAGATTAAAGAGCAAATTCAGAACAACGTTTGGCAAATAGGAACGAAGTTACCGTCGTTACGAAAGCAAACAGAGTTGTCTGGGTTGAGTTTAATGACCGTGATGAATGCTTACCAGTTGCTAGAAAGTCAAGGTTGGGTTATTTCTCATTCACGTTCCGGCTATGTTGTCGCTCCTCCCGTTCAGAGTGTTGCTGAGTTATTGCCTAAACAGCACTTACATGAAACGGAATCCGTTGATATCAATGATTTTGTTTTCGATATTTTGCAGGCGAGTCGAAAAAGTACGGTGACAAACTTTGGCTTTGCTTATCCGCAAGCCAACTTGTATCCGCAAAATCAAGTGAATAAATCTTTGGTACGGGCAGCTCGTAACATCACCACTTCGCATGCGCTCGACAATCTTCCTCCTGGAAATGAAACATTACGGCAGATCATAGCCAAACGATATGCAGCGCAAGGGATGAATATTCACCCCAATGAAATAGTGATTACAGCCGGTGCGTTGGAAGCGCTGAATTTAAGCCTGCAGTCGGTAACAAAAGCCGGAGATTGGGTGATTGTCGAATCGCCTTGTTTTTATGGCGCATTACAATCGCTTGAGCGTTTAAATTTGCGAGCGCTTTCAGTTAACACGCACCCCACGGAGGGGATCGATCTTGATGACTTGGAGAAAGCGCTCCAAACGCATCAAGTCAAAGCGTGTTGGCTAATGACCAATTTCCAAAACCCTCTAGGCTTTAGCCTTTCAGTGCACAAGAAACGTTGTCTTGTTAAGCTACTTCAGCAATACAATGTCTATTTGATAGAAGATGACGTGTATAACGAATTGTACTTTGGCGCGGCGAAGCCTCTCCCTGCGAAAGCGTTTGATATTAGTGGTAACGTGTTGCACTGTGCTTCGTTTTCAAAATCCTTGGTTGCCGGATTTCGAATTGGCTGGGTAGCGGCAGGCAGTCAAGCACTAAAGATTCAAAAAATCCAACTGATGAGTACACTATCAACCAGTGCGCCAGTTCAGTTAACGCTTGCAGACTATTTATCTACCCGTCATTACGAGCGTCATTTACGGCTATTGAGGAGAAAGCTAGAACAGCGAAAATATCAGATTTGGCAATTATTACGCGAACATTTACCTAAAGGCGCTAAAGTGCACTACTCATCAGGTGGTTATTTTATATGGGTAGCGTTACCTGCTCATGTCAATGCGACAGAACTTTATAAAATGGCGATAGGTGACGATATTAGCATTGTGCCTGGAGAAATGTTTTCGACGTCACAACAGTTTCAGCACTGTTTTAGAATGAATGCTTCTTTAGAGGCGACAGAGTCTGTCGTAGGAGCTATTGAGCGTTTGGGGGCGTTGATTAGACAATTGATGTAGCGGTGCTTAGTCACGATATTTGGGCGAAAGGCTGTCGAGATGCTCGACAGCCTTTATGATTAGTAAATAACGTTTACTTGTTTTGCGCTATCGATAGCATCGTCAATGGCAGACTCGATAGACTTACGACGTGTAAGACTCACTCCTAAACGACGTCGACCATCAATGTCTGGCTTACCAAATAAACGAACTTGTGTTTGTGGTGCAGAAACGGCTTCACTCACACCAGTGAAACGAATGTTGTCTGAAGTGCCTTGACCCAAGATAACCGCTGATGCAGACGGTCCGTACTGTGCAATAGCATTAATCGGCATGCCGGTAAACGCACGAACATGAAGAGCGAACTCAGACATTTCTTGTGAAATGAGCGTCACAAGGCCGGTGTCGTGTGGGCGAGGGGAAACTTCGTTAAAGATGACTTTATCGCCTTTAACGAATAACTCAACACCAAATAGGCCATAGCCACCTAGCGCGTTGACCACTTGCTCAGCACTGTACTCAGCGGCTTTCTTCGCATTTTCAGACATGACTTGGGGCTGCCAAGATTCTCTATAGTCACCATCTTCTTGGCGATGTCCAATTGGTGCGCAAAAGTGGACACCATCGACAGCTCGAATCGTTAGCAGCGTGATTTCATAATCGAAATCGATAAAGCCCTCGACGATGACTCGCCCAGCGCCAGTACGGCCGCCTTCTTGTGCGTATTGCCACGCGTTATCAATATCTTCTTTGGTTCTGATAACACTTTGCCCTTTACCCGATGAACTCATGACGGGTTTTACAACGCATGGCATACCAACGAATTCAACAGCGCTAGCGAAATCGTCGTAGTTATCGGCAAAGCGATAAGGTGAAGTATTCAAACCGAGCTCTTCAGCGGCAAGACGACGGATTCCCTCGCGGTTCATAGTCAGTTTAGTTGCGTTGGCTGTGGGTACAACGTTTAGGCCTTGCTCTTCGAGTTCGACAAGTTTCTCTGTTGCAATGGCTTCGATTTCAGGTACAACGTAATCTGGTTGCTCTTTTTGAATCAGCGCTTCAAGTGCATCACCATCAAGCATGTCTAGTACGTAGCTACGGTGAGCAACCTGCATGGCTGGCGCATCGGGGTATCGATCGCATGCGATGACTTCCAAGCCTAAGCGTTGGCATTCGATGGCGACTTCTTTACCAAGTTCACCAGAGCCTAGTAATAACACACGGGTAGCACTTTCACGAGTTGCGGTACCAAACATATAAGATCCTTGTACATTCATCAGGAAAATTTGGGTGAATCATACTGGATTTTACTAGGAAAGCAAACGTTTGCGCTCGTGTTTTTGTTCGTGGACTGTGGAGATTTGTTCGTAAAGAATAGTATGTGTCCATGGCTATAGCCATAGACACATAAAGAAGAGTGGTTACCGCGTTTCTAAAGGCTTACCTATCGAAACTACTGGACTAAATGGACGCGTATTCAACTTGAATATCAGGGTTAATCGCTTCCAATGTGGCTTGCGTATCTGCAAGGTGGCTAATTTTTCCAGTGGCGAGTTCTACCAGCGCCGCGGTTTTAATATCATTAATTGACTTACCCGCCAGCAATAGTTGTCCAAGGGCGACTTGCAGGGGAGGTAGACTCGGGTTAAAAGCGGCATTCTCAGCGTAGGCACCTTGAAATGTACTGCCGTCGGTTAGCGCTATTGAAACACCGCTCAAGTTGTTCGTGTAAGGCGCATGGCTACGATTGAGTGCTATGAGCGCTTTTTCCATTAAGGCACTGACATCATCGATGGTATTGTCGTGTTTTACTGGTGTCATTAACCCTTCAGTGACTCCAAGATCTTTAGGCCCAAACGATTCTGGTAGGTATTCTTGTAATGTTTTTGCATCACGCTCAGGTAATTGGATAACCAATTCTTGAGCAGTGGTTAACTCATTCATAAACTGACGACAGTGGCCACAAGGACTAAAATTGATGGTAATGTCTTTCACACCGGTTTCACCCTTCATCCAAGCGTGACTAATAGCAGATTGCTCGGCATGAACCGTCTGACCTAATTGGGCGCCAAGAAATTCCATATTCGCGCCAAAGTAGAGTTTGCCTGATAAACCCCTCACAATGGCGCCAACATAAAAGTCAGAAATTGGCGCGTAGGAGTACGCAGCGGCGAAAGGCAGTAATGCGACGCGTAGTTCGTTATCAGCGAGCCCAGAGGCAAGGAGCAGCTCGTCAAACTGTGTTGGAGTTAACGTGGCGTCGAAATTGTTATGAGTGACGATAGGCTTTAGGTATCGGCTAATAGCTTCTGGTGCTTCGGCTAACACTGAATCGAAACGATCCGTCATGCTGGTTCCTCTGATTTGACTAATGTGTTTTTATTCATTCTATGTAACTTAGCAAACAATTAGAGTGATGGGGATCACTCTAATTGATGTAACGATTGTTTTAATTGCACAATTAGAGTGATGTCACACCATTTTTGTGCTGCGGGTTGCGATTTTAGCCATGGACCTTACGTTACGGGGCAAATGTCACACTAATTGCCCCAACCACAGTGAAAATGCAAAAAATGAAGGCGCGAGCACTGAGGTAATGACACCGCAAATAACGAGTGCTAATGAGCTAAACGCGGCATCTTTGGAATCTTTCTCAGCGCAAGTTGCGGTTCCTAACGCATGAGAGACGGTCCCCATGGTTAATCCTTTAGCGATAGGGTGAGTCACACCGAGTAATTGATAGATCGGGTAGGCTAAAATGGCGCCAAATAGACCGACAAGTAACACGAGTATCGCCGCAATGGCAGGTTCTCCTCCCAAATGGCTGGATACTTCCATGGCTATCGGGGTGGTAACAGATTTACCCAACAGACTTGCAACTAATGTCATGTCAGCACCCAACCAGACAGCAATTAGTGAGGCGGTGAACATCGACCCGATACTACCAACGCTGCATGCCAAAATAATAATGCGCCAATTGGCCCGAATTTGAGGTATTTGTTCGTAAAGTGGATAGGCAAGGGCGACAACCGCTGGTTGTAATAGAAAACTTATCCATTCATTGTCTTGGTAATACGTGTCAAAAGGCACGTTAAAAACGATCAATATCGGAATCAAAATAACGATGCTAATAAGCAGCGGGTTGAACAAAGGGTTCTTCACTTTCTGGGCGACAAAGCGAGCGAAGAAGAAGACAATAATGGTCGCAAAAATCCACATTATTTATTCCCCTTCTTTAAAAAGCGGTCAAGGAAAACAGATAGGCCGATGAGGACAATCATTGTGCCACCGATCGCGCTGGCTAAAATAGGCAGCGCGTTGTTAATCAAAGTGTCGAAATGGTTCATCAATCCAACACTGACCGGTACAAAAAGCAAAATCATATAGCGAATAAATGCATGGGCACCAGGTTGAACAACTTTGACAGGGATTATCCCAGTAGCCATTGATATAAAAAGTAATAACATGCCAAAAACACTGCCAGGGATTGAGACATCGAGCAGGCTTTGAATGGTGTTGCCAGCAAACAGTGCAGCAAAAATCACAGTGAATGACAAAATATAATGAAGCGCAGTTTTGATCATGACACCCTCATTTCGGTTTCGGACTAGTGAAAGTTAGGACGAGTTATCAGTTAAGTTAGCGATTGAATGACATCGAGACACCGCTAATTCACGAATGGGCGCGTTATAAAAGCCATCCATTCGTGTCAGCGATAAGCGCTACGAGACGAGCTTTTCAACGTAGCGGTAGACAGATTTCAATACTGTCATTTTTTGTTCATCAGATTCGTTGTCTAGCACTAGGTTTTCAAGGCCAAGCATGTAGTCTTCAATTTTGTGTTCAAATCGTTCTCTACAATGGTTTGCCCACTTCAACTGCTCGTGTTCGTCGAGTGTCCATGGGTAGTGGCGAGCACGATATCTAAACAGTAATGGTTCAATTCTTGAATCACTGAACGAGATATCTAGCGCAGCCAAATTGTTGGGCTCCGTTTCTAGAATAATGTCCATTGCTGCGCGATCGGATGGAGAGAAGAACGCACTATAAAGTTGGGTGTCTACATCGCTGTCGCTATTAAACTCACGTTCGATATTGTATAACCCGATAAGCTTTTCCCGAATTTCGGGGCGCTCTTTAAGACGAGCGAGATTCGCCAGACATTGCTGGCGGTCGATCCCAATCACAGCCGCGTTTTCAGCGGTGAGTGTTTTGGCTGGGGCCAAAATTGGGCACTTGTTCAAATGAATAAGCTTCAGCGGCACGGGTAGTTCATTCGGAGCTAAGTCTTCGCGTTTGGTGTAAAGCCGAGTATGTAACTCCTCAACGGATAAATCTAAAATAGGTTGAGGGTCTTTCGCAAGGTCTGCCACGATGACCGCATTTTGATTAGTAGGATGCCAAGCAATAGGGACGACCCAGCTGGTATATTGACATTCTCTGCCGAGCATACCTGACACGTGCATAAGTGGTGTCATGTTTACGATGTCGACGAGTTCATTTAATTTGCGTTTATTGCGCATCGAATAAAAGTAATCGAAGAGTTTGGGCTGTGCATTTTTAACGATTTTTGCCAATTCAATCGTAGCGATAACATCGGCCATCGCGTCGTGCGCATTGCTATGCTCAATACCATTTGCGACGGATAAATGTTCAAGCTTAAAGCTGGTAAAACCGTCATCGTTTTCAGGCCATTGAATCCCGTCAGGGCGCAAAGCATGACAGGTTCTCATTAAATCGAGCAGGTCCCAGCGAGAGTTACCATTTTTCCAACTCCAAGCGTATGGGTCGATGAAGTTTCGGTAACAAGTATAACGTGTCACTTCGTCATCAAAGCGAATGCTGTTATAGCCCAAATTAGTGGTGTTAGGTGTCGCCAATTCATGGTGTATTTTAGCAATGAATTCTGGTTCTGTTAGCCCTTTTTCCATACACAACTGTGGTGTTATTCCTGTGATCAGAGCGGCTTCCGGTGAAGGTAAATAGTCTGACGGCGGCTGACAATAGATGACAAGAGGCTCACCAATGATATTGAAATCCATATCTGTTCTAACACCAGCAAATTGACAGGGGCGATCGTTCGCTGGGCTAATCCCCCAAGTTTCATAATCAAAAAAGAAATAACTGGGTTCGTGTTGCTGTGACATGGTCTTTCCTTAGTTCCTATCAGAGAGGCTGATGGAGGTAATAACTGAAGTACACACAGCGACCTAAAGGGCTTCGTTAGGATATTTCCACGCCTTTGACTAAGCGCGTCGCGGTTATGGAAAATTTCTAACTCGTTGCGTTATCAAGCAGTTTAGTACAGAGATACTGCCTATTAGACCACTGAGCTATGTTCATGGCAAACGAGATCACCGTTTATCTCTAAAGCAAAAATGAAGATTTAACAATGACAGGAGTTACCTTGCTCGAATATCGAGCACTTTTAAACATTTTATCGAATCATACGGGTTTGACGGGGCAGTATGTCGTCTATCAACGGTGGTGATTGTTTATGTCGACGGGCTACCTAGTCTCATTGAAAGGCAAAAGTCATAGGTATTCCTATGACTAGCCACATCACTATCCAACATGGTAGAACAACAAAGCCAATTTCATTAAGTTTGAGCAAAAAAGTTAACTTGCTTGTCTAGTTTTTCAATCAACACGTCACGCTTAAACGGTTTGGGCAGGTAGTCGTCCATACCGCAGTCAAAACATTTCTGTATATCGTCATCAAGCACCGATGCGGTAAGCGCGATAATGTGTTTATTCGGGAGGTTGCGTGATGATTCATAGGCTCGAATTGCCTCTGTGGCATCAAACCCATCCATTATCGGCATCATACAGTCCATGAGAATTAACCCAATCTGATCGTGTTGCTGTTGATAAATAGCCAAAGCTTCTTGCCCATCATTTGCAACCAAGTAGTTGATACCCAGTTTGTTTAAATTTATCGTCACAATTTGCTGGTTTACCTTATTGTCTTCGACGATAAGGATCTTAGCGCTAGAACCTGCATCGGCATTCGTTTGGGTTTCAGTCGGCTCTATTTCATCCACTTGCTCCAACACAGACTTAATCGCACAGCTTAGTCTTGCCCCTAAAAGAGGATAAGTAATAAAAGCTGACACTGTGAAGTCATTGTGGCTGTCTTCAATCTGGTTATTTCTTAAGAAGATGACACGATGCTGCTCGACCAATTTTTTATACTGATGGTAGGTCTCAGCATCGTCGATAATGACGACACTTTGACGAGAAGGGCTGATGGATGGCAGACGGTTAGGCGGTATTTGTTGTGATGAGAAGCCGTAACGATTTAATTCATCGACTAACAGTGGATTGTGCTTTAAAGAGACGTAGAAGACAGTGGTCTCCGTGTGTTGGGCTAATTGTTGGTCATCATTGTCAAATAATAAGGTAAATGAAAACTCGCTGCCCTGTCCCTTGAGTGAGTGGAGTGTAATGTCGCCACCCATCATCGCAATCATCTTCGATGAGATAGCTAAACCAAGCCCAGTTCCGCCGTATTGCGAAGATGTAGAGGCGTCCTCTTGTTGAAACTCATCAAAAATGTGTGCTTGTTTGTTGGAGTCGATGCCGATCCCGGTATCTTTTACTGCTAAGTATACCGTCACGGAGTTCGCCTGTTGTTTTATAAGTGACGCGATAAATGTAATGCTCCCTGATTCGGTGAATTTGATGGCATTAGAGGCTAGATTCATTAGGACTTGCCTGACTTTTTGCTCATCGGCTTTGACATAATTAGGGAGAGTCGGGTCAATCTCTATCGCTAACTCAATGCCTTTTTGCTGAGCTTTGGGCGCGATGAGTGCTGCGGTATCAAAGACGACTTCTTTAATGGCACATGTATGCGGGCAAATTTCTAAGTGCCCAGACTCTATTTTGGATAGATCTAAAATATCATTGATGAGCATGAGTAAGGTTTGGGAAGAAGAGCCAATAGTAGACAAGTAGTCTTTTTGCAGTGCACTAAGCTTCGAATCCGATAGTATCTCGGTCATGCCTAATATTCCATTCAGTGGCGTTCTTATCTCATGGGACATGTTGGCTAAAAAGGCGCTTTTTGCTCGGTTTGCTTGTCTTTCATGCTCTCTTGCTGTGATGAGTTTCGTTTCTAGTATCGAGGTTTGTCGAATGACATACAGCAAGGTCAAAATAATGGCGACAACAAGCGCTATAGTCGCAACCAATCTGTAACGGTCGTAAATCGCGATCTTGTTGGCGATTTGATTGGGGAGGACATCAAACAAGGTGTTGAGCTTGGTTTCTAATTGATGAACCGTTGCCCTAAGCGCACCATGGCGACCTTCATTGTGTGTGTAACCGAATTCTTCATAAGCGGATTGAAGGGAATAGAAGGCCAATTTGAATTCTAGAAAAGCACTAAATAGTGCAAATGATTGAGGCTGTTGGGTGATTTCATTCTCCATTTGTTTGAGAATGCGTTCAATCCGAGGCAGAGTCTCGACGTTAAAATCAGAAAAAAACTGATACATCAGATCCTGCATAGTCAATGCGGTGTAGTCTAAGGTCGTGCTATTCGCTTTGATTAACTCATTACCAAGCCTTAAAGATTGCTCTCTTAAATTGTCGATGAGTCCGTTTGGAGTGTTATCCCCATGAATCGCAACCACTAGGTCTGCCAACGCGAAAAAAGACTGCACATAGTCGTCAATGTAGGACAACGCGTATTGGTTGGAGTAATCCGTTTCAATCCCAGACTGAATGATTTTCACATTGACGTTGCTTAATTGTCCCATTATTGCGTGATAGCTGGTTTGCATTTTTTCAATATATTCGGGTTCAACTCGGGCAATGAAGTCTTTTTCATGTCGCCTCATCAATAACATCCCATTTGAAGCGGTGAGGATGTCAGACTTTAGCGTTGTTAACTGATTTTTCGCCTCATTAACTCTGTATTCGGTATAAAAAAACAGTGCAAGGAAACATAAAACGATGGCGGAACCAGCAACCAGTGTTTTCCGAATATTACGAGTGTGGTGATGGTTAGCATTCGGCATGAAGTCCAGTCCTTTTGGTCGTTCCGCAACGGGGAGTTTGTGTTATGTCTTTTAAGAGTAACAAAAATGTCACAATCATGGAAAACAGTCTGGTCGACGGTAGCATTTTTAAATTATTTTATAGAATTTTGGGACTAGCGTAGGAAAAGTGACAATAAAAAAGCGATGTTGAGAGCTATGTCGATAAAGGTATGTTTGGCGATAAGCAAAGCGATAACATACAAATACAGAACGGGGGTTAGTTTAAATATAGGAGATAAACGTAATGTGGTTTAATAGTTTAAGCCTCAGAATTAAGGTAATGATACCGGTGATTTTGATGGCAATCATATTTGGCGGGTTGGTGATCTATAATGCGCTGCTTTTTGGTAAGCAGGCCACGATTAATGAGCAGCTCAATGATGAAATACAACCAGTGTGAACTCGCTGGAAGATGCGTATCGAGATTTTTATCAAGTATCGACAGCAGGGTACGCATTTATTATTGCAACGGATGATCCCCAAGAAGTAGAAAAACAGCGTTTTGAATTTGAAGATAACGCTTATAAGGCTTTGCCGCGAGTAAGCAAAGTTCAAGAATTGATTGACTCGGGTATATTGGACGGCCGCTTTTCACCTTACTTATCTCAATTACAGTCTGATACTAAGTTGCTTGTGAGTGAGTACGAAAAGCTCTTTGCATCGCCAAGTGAAGCCTATCAGCGTTTCAATAAAAATGAAAAATTGATCACTCAGCTGTTTGTGGATATACGAGGCAACCTGAAAGTCATTTTAGATGAAATAGAGCGTTTACAATCGCAAGCAAAACTGGATAGTGATCAAGCCGTAAAAGAGGCTGAACTTGCCATCGAAGTTGGGACAGTTGTCGCCATACTGGTCGCACTCTTAGTCGCCGCTTTTATATCAAAGCTAATTGTTGCGCCTGTTATCTTGCTTGAAAAATCGATGGCGGAGATCGCGTCCGGTGATGGTGATTTGACCCAAAGAGTTCACGTGGAATCTAATGATGAAATTGGGCATCTAGCGGAGTCATTCAACCAATTTGTTGAGCGTATACAAGGAACGGTTAGTGAAGTCGTCGAATCTACATCTGAGGTGAGGGAGCATACGTTAGTGCTCATTGAGTTGGCAGGGCAGATCACTCATGCCTCTTTATCACAACAGCAAGAAAGCGAAATGGTTGCGACAGCAATTAATGAGATGAGAGCAACGAGCGACAACGTGAGTCAGAATGCACATGAAGCGGCCCAGGCAACAGATAAGAGCGCAGATGAAGCACGTCAAGCTAATGAGGGAATCGGCTTGACGGTTTCTTCTATCGAAGGGCTAGCTCAAGAACTTATTACTTCAGAGGAAAGCGTTCATAGATTAACAAGTGATGTAACAAACATAGCGTCGGTATTAGATGTGATACGAGGTATTGCAGAACAAACTAATTTGTTGGCACTCAATGCGGCCATTGAGGCGGCGCGAGCAGGTGAGCAAGGTAGAGGCTTTGCTGTTGTTGCGGACGAAGTTCGTTCTCTGGCGAGTAAGACTCAAGAAAGCACAGGTGATATTCAAACCATGAATGAGCGCCTGCAGCAAGGCGCATCGGTTATGGTACAAGCAATGGAGTCCAGTCGCTCTACCAGTAGCGAAACCATCAGTTTGGTACAAACGGCGTCCACCTCACTGGCAGAAATTACCCATTCAATCACTATTATTAATGAAATGAATGCGCATATTGCTACCGCCGCAACGGAACAAACGGCCGTTAGTGAAGAACTGAATAGTAGCATTCAAAAAATAGCTTCAGACAGCCATAAAATGTCTGAGATTATTAAGCAGGCAGAGCATGCGTGTATCACTCTTGAAGCAAGGTGTAAAAACCTAGATCGAGCGGTGGGTCAATTTAAAGTTTGACGGATGTCCGCAATTCTCGATGGAAAAAGACATCGTTCAATAAACCGTGTTTAAAACAGAGTCGCATACCTCTTATGGGGTATGTGACTTAGATCGTATTTATGGGCGCGCTATTGCATGGCAAAACATGTCACCAAGTTAGTGCAGTAATATTGCCAAATGTAACGCCTTGCATCTTTTCGTAAATCAAACAATCCGCTTGCTAGTAATTCCTATCTTATTCACGCACTTATATTGTTAGATCTAATAGGTGTAATAATTGATACACGTCCTTTGAAATGCACTATTTTTGACGTAAAAATAACAGTAGTATTGTTGCAGTTTAACATCCTGAATAATATTTTGTTTTTTATCAGTGACTTACAGGGTTTATTGTTTTATTTTAAAACATGAAATTGTGTGGGCTATCAGTTTCACTCTGATATGTGATAGCGAGCCATTAATTCTTTATCGACTGAAATTAATAGCTGTATGTATATTAAGTTTTTATTAACATTGAGTTGGTTCGAATTTTTGTAATATTTTCACGGTAAATTAATAATAAATACAAAGGACAACTATAAATTAAATGGAAACTTAATTTTGTAAGGTTGTTACATGGATTAATAGTCAGTTGTTAGGAATGGAGTCAGGAATGAAAAAGCTCGCGTTAATTACAGGTTCAAAGGGTGGTATAGGTTCGGCAATATCTTCTCGTTTAGTGGAAAATGATTATCGACTGATCGCTACATATTATACGGGAAATTATGAATGTGCTAAGGAATGGTTTGAATCTAAGGGTTTTACTAATGACCAGGTACGTTTATTTGAACTTGATGTGACTAACACCCTAGAGTGCCAGAAGAAGCTTGAAGCAATTCAAGAAGAGGAAGGCACGTTTGATTTGGTTGTTAATAATGCTGGCATTACGCGAGACGGACAATTTAAAAAAATGTCTGCTGAAGCGTGGTTTGACGTAATTAATACTAATTTAAATAGCGTCTTTAATGTGACTCAACCTTTATTTGCTGCAATGTGCGAAAAAGGTGGTGGACGTGTTATTAATATATCGTCAGTTAACGGTCAAAAAGGTCAGTTTGGCCAAGCTAACTATTCTGCAGCAAAAGCTGGCATGATTGGTTTTACCAAAGCGCTCGCTGCAGAAGGTGCTCGCTCAGGAGTGACAGTCAATGTTATTGCTCCTGGCTACACAGGAACGCCGATGGTAGAGGCGATGCGAGAAGACGTTCTGGATTCAATTAAAAGTACGATCCCGCTGCAACGACTTGCTAAACCTGAAGAAATAGCGGCTGCCGTAGCGTATCTAGCGAGTGACGAAGCGGCGTACATTACCGGTGAAACACTGTCAGTTAATGGCGGCTTATACATGGCTTAGGGGAGAAACCGATAATGGAAAAAGTATATATCGTCGCAGCAAAACGTACACCAATTGGTAGTTTCGGTGGAAGTTTGAAAAACTGTACTGCTGGTCAGTTAGCGGCACAAGCAATAAAAGGTGCGCTCGCATCTTGCGCTGTTAACGAAACAGATATTGATGAAGTGATTGTTGGAAATGTTATTAGCGCTAACCAAGGAATGGGCGTAGGGCGACAGGCATCAATCTATGCGAACATTCCCGAACATGTTCCAGCTTATTCCTTGAATATGGTGTGTGGCAGTGGCATGAAATCAATTATGGATTCAGTGTCTCATATTAGAGCGGGTGAGGCTGAAGTGGTCGTTGCTGCTGGTGTGGAGGTAATGTCGCAGATTCCATTTGCTTTACCTGCAAGCGTGCGCTCCGGCAATAAAATGGGAGATATGTCAGCAAAGGATTTACTGGTTTCTGATGGGTTGACAGACATATTTAATGGCTATCACATGGGTGTTACCGCTGAAAATGTTGCACGTGAAGTTAATATTTCGCGTGCAGACCAAGACGCCTATGCGTTGGAAAGTCAAATGAAGGCAGTGGCGGCGATCGAAGCTGGGCGATTTAATGATGAAATCGTACCGGTGGAGATTAAGATAAAGCGTCAACCCGCTCAGTTTGCCATTGATGAATACCCTAAATCTGATGCAACGTTAGCAGGCTTGGGTAAATTAAGACCTGCGTTTGACAAAGAAGGCACGGTGACGGCCGGCAATGCATCTGGCATTAACGATGGAGCAAGTGCCGTCATCGTTGCTTCTGAAGACGCTGTCAAACGACTAGGATTAACGCCTCTATGTGAAATAGTGTCAACGGCGCAAACGGGCCTAAACCCAAAAGTTATGGGACTAGGACCGGTACAGGCCATGACAAAAGCGTTAGAGAAAGCGGATCTTTCATTATCCGATGTCGATACGTTTGAGTTCAACGAAGCATTTGCCGCTCAAGCACTTGGTGTCATTCGAAGCTTAGCAGACGAGTGCTCTGTATCATCAGATTCGATTATTGAAAAATCTAATCCGAATGGTGGCGCTATTGCACTTGGGCATCCGTTAGGCGCATCAGGAAATCGAATTGTCGTCACATTAATTCATGAAATGATACGCGAGCTTCACACGTATGGCGCAGCGACATTATGTGTCGGTGGTGGCATGGGTACAGCACTTATTCTAAAGCGCTGTTAATCGAATTTAGATATTGGAAATCAATATTTTCATAACGTTAAAAATACACACTGAACTTATATTTTTAGGAGAGCGACTATGTACACGGATATTTTTAAAGTAATCAATGAGCAGTCAGAAAAAACATTTGAACCATATGCGAAATTTAGCAAGCTAATGACAAAAAATGTTGAAACACTAACTGAATTGCAACTTAATGCGATGAGAACCTATAGCGAACTAGGATTATCTCAAATGAAAGCGGTGGCAGAAGTGAAAGACATTTCGTCGCTAACAGTATTCAATACTCAACAAGTTACGTCGCTTACTCGCTTATCTCAACAAATGATGGATGATAGCAATAAGCTTCAGCAAGTTGCTAAAGAATTCAAAGACGATATAGAAACGCTGACTACCGAGACAATTAAAACTAATACGCCAGCTTAATTTGGCAGTAAGTATATGTTAGGGGTTTCGGGGTACATCGTATCTCGTGCCCCTTTTTTATTTTTTAGAAAAGGGTTTGAATTATGTTTCAAAACTTCTTTTCGGACTACCTTGTAACATTGCAGGAAAGTAACCAGCGATGGTGGAAAGATTTCGAGCAGGGCAAGGCAGCCGTTAATAATCCGCTTTCAAAAGCGATGCAAGAACTCAATATAGAAGATACTGCAGAATTTATGGATAAAGCATCTAAGCAGCCAGCTGCGATGCTGGATGTCCAGATGAAATGGTGGATGCAACAGTTAGAAATATGGCAGCGTGCAGCCCTTCAAAATGATAAAACAGATGTAGTTTCCGTAGAAAAAGGTGACCGTCGTTTTGAAGATGCTGCATGGAAAGATGACGCCTTCTATAGCGTAATCAAGCAGTCTTACGTATTGTTTAGCCAAACCTACCTCGACACCATAAATGCAGTTGAAGGCGTTGATGAAAAAACGAAAGAAAGGTTGGCTTTCTTTTCTAGACAAACCTTAAACGCTTTGTCGCCAAGTAATTTTATCGCCACTAACCCCGAGTTACTTCAGTTGACTTTGGAGCAAAAGGGCGAGAACTTACTCGCGGGTATGCAGCAACTTCAAGAAGACATGGAAGCCAGTGCTGACGTACTTAAGATCAGAATGACCAATACGAAGTCGTTTGATATTGGTAAGCACGTGGCGAATACAAAAGGCGATGTTGTATTTAAGAACGAGCTCTTTGAGTTGATTCAGTATCGCCCGTTGACAGAATCGGTCAATTCGACGCCGCTACTCATCGTCCCGCCATTTATTAACAAGTATTACATCCTCGATCTTAGAGAAAAGAACTCGATGGTGAAGTGGCTCTTGGAGCAAGGTCATCCTGTTTTCATGATGTCCTGGCGCAACCCTGGGCCGGAACAAGCGACAACAGAATTTGGTGACTATGTCACCGAAGGCGTCGTTAAAGCGGTGTCAGCAATAGAGGCAATCACAGGGCAAGAACAAGTGAATGCGGCGGGTTATTGTATTGGCGGTACCGTGCTAGCATCCACGGTTGCCTACTATGCAGCAAAACGAATGAAAAAGCGTATAGCATCTGCGTCATTTTTCACCACACTTTTGGATTTCGAACAACCTGGTGAGGTGGGCGCATACATTAACGATACTATCGTTAGTGCCATTGAAGCACAGAATATTCAACAGGGCTATATGGATGGTCGTTCTTTGAGTGTGACGTTTAGCCTGCTGCGAGAGAACAGCTTGTATTGGAACTACTATATAGACAACTACCTCAAGGGAAACAGTCCGGTTGATTTTGATTTACTGTATTGGAACAGTGACAGTACCAATGTAGCCGCAGCAACACATAATTTCTTGCTAAGGAAATTATATTTGGAGAATCAATTAGTTCAGGATAAAGGTGTAAAAGTTGGGGGAGTGTGGATTGACTTGAACAAAATCCGTATTCCAAGCTACTTTGTCTCGACTAAAGAAGACCATATCGCATTGTGGCAAGGTACGTATCGAGGTGCATTACAGGTTGGTGGAAATAAGACTTTTGTACTGGGCGAATCAGGTCATATTGCTGGGATCGTTAATCATCCTGGCAAGGATAAATATGGTTATTGGACTAACTCTACGCTGGAAGAGTCTGCTGATGACTGGATGAACAATGCAGAGCATCAAAAAGGGTCTTGGTGGGTGCATTGGGACGAGTGGTTAAACCAATTTAATGCAGATGAGAAGGTTGCCCCTTATTCGGTTGGTAATGACGCATTTCCAGTGCTATATGATGCACCGGGTCAATATGTGCTGCAAACGTTACCCATTGAAAGCTCACATGCAATCCCTGATATCGAACCGTCACAAGCGGAAGTTTCAGAAAGCACGTAAAGCCGCAATGGCATTGGTGCATTCTGTCTACCACCTGACAAAATGAAATGAAGACATTTCAAAACATGCGGGAAAATAAAGTAAGTGTAGAGGTCAAGTTTTTGGCTTCTGCACTATTACTACCAAATTACTATTACTACCCAATTACTATTACTACCCAATTACTATTACTACCCAATTACTATTATTACTACCAAACAACAACTACTACTATCACAGCTTAACACTTGACCATAACTAACACTTCACCATAACTAGCACTTAGCGCTGTCTGTTTGTTTTGTCTGTTTACCTCTTTCTTTCTCGGTAACGACCTAAGACCATTACGTAACGCCTTAGCGTGTATCCGTAAAATACTTTAAACTCTTTGATAAACACATAAAATACTGTGTGTATTTTCAAGTATTGAGGTTGTCATGGATATCGAAACGTTAGAACAAAAAGTCAGCTATATTCTTGGTCGAGAAGTGGCGACAGAGTTGGCGAAAAAGTCGTTTCCTAAAATGAACATCAAAATTATCCAAGAAGCTATTATGGATACGTTTTTGCAAAAAGAATGGCCTTTTGATCCCCAGGATGCGGAGTTGCTAAAAGCTGAACTTGAAGAGCAAAGAAAGCTGGCGGAAACGACGCTAGAGCAACAAAAAGCCAATTATGAGCGAGAGTTTTTCACTAAAAATGGTCAACGTGACTCAGTCTTGAGCCACAGTTCTGGGATTCAATATGAGCTTCTCAATGTCGGGAATAACCCTGCGAACATCACTCCAAAGAGTACGGTGTGCGTGCGACATAAAACCTGGCTACTCAATGGGCAGTTAGTGGACGGATCTACGCACTTACCTCAACCCATGACCGTACAGTTACACCAAGTCCCTTTGGCTTGGATGGTGGCATTGAAAGAAATGAATGTAGGCGCAACATGGCGCCTGTATGTACCCAGTCATCTTGCCTATAAAGAAAATGCTCACCAAACGGTTCCTGCAGATACTGCTGTCATTTTTGATCTACATGTAGAACAAGTAATCGAATAGATAGAAGTCGACTTGTTTAACGAAAATACCCAGCGCTAAGCGCTGGGTATTTTCGTTTATTAGGCTGTAATTTTTTCAAAACAGGATGATATTAATTTTTCTAATGTCTCATTGAAAAGATAGTAATATATGAAATGTGGTGATATGTGAAATTTTACGCTGAGTTTTTATTGTTGTGCGGCTGTTTGTGTTAACGGGTTGTTGTGTTGTGGCCATTTTAGTGTGAGCTCGGTCACGATGCGGATTAGCGAAACAAATTTGTCATTCTAATTTGACGGGTCTTGCTGCTAATCTGCAGGCGCTTTTGATGACGCCATCAGTAAGCACTATAAAAATAAGGAGTAATTATGACTAACGCAAAGAAACCAATGTCACTCACGACACGTGTGATCATCGGTATGGTTGCTGGTATTTTAACGGGCTTCGCGATTCGAGGCTTATTTGCTGAAAATGGATTTGTCGACGCATACATTGTAAATGGTCTTTTTGAAGTCGGCGGTCAAATATTTATTGCCAGCCTTAAAATGCTTGTTGTACCACTGGTCTTTGTTTCTCTTGTTTGTGGTACTAGCTCGTTGAAAGACGTGACGACATTGGGTCGCTTGGGTGGAAAGACGGTTGTTTTTTATATCGCGACAACCGCTATAGCTATCACCCTAGCTCTGACTATGGGCACATTGTTCCAGCCCGGTCAAGGGGCTGACCTCACTGCCGCCAGTACATTTGCCTCTGCAGAAGCACCGTCTCTTGGGCAAGTGATTATCGATATGTTCCCAACCAACCCTATTAGCGCAATGGCTGAAGGTAAAACTCTACAGGTTATTGTGTTTGCGGTCTTATTCGGAATCGCAATCAGCGCTGCAGGCGAACCTGGTGAGCGTGTCGCTGCAATGTTTAGAGATTTGAACGATGTTATTATGAAGCTTGTTGCTTTGTTAATGAATATCGCGCCTTATGGGGTTTTCTTCCTGATGGCGAAGCTGTTCACTGGTCTTGGAATCAGCGCAATCTTTAACTTAGCGGAGTATTTCCTCGTTTTAAGTGCGACATTGTTGTTACATGGTTTGGTCACGTATAGCGTGTTACTAAAATCGTTTACAGGTCTTAGCCCGCTGACATTTTTGAAGAAGATGGAAGATGCAATCATGTTTGCATTCTCAACCGCTTCTTCGAATGCAACGATTCCAGTTACAATGGAAACGGCGCAAAATCGATTAGGTGTGGATAACAAAGTCTCGTCGTTCACTATCCCACTTGGTGCCACTATCAATATGGATGGTACCGCTATTATGCAAGGTGTCGCGACCGCGTTCATTGCTCAGGCGTTCAACATTGATCTAACAATGGGCGACTACCTAACCGTTATTCTTACAGCAACGATTGCGTCGATTGGTACAGCAGGGGTACCTGGTGTAGGTCTAATCATGCTTGCTATGGTTCTAAACCAAGTTGGCTTACCTCTTGAAGGCATTGCGTTGATTATGGGTGTGGATCGTCTTCTAGATATGATCCGTACGGCGGTAAATATTACTGGTGATAGTGCCGTAACGTGTATTGTTGCTAAGTCTGAGGGCTCGTTAGATATCAATAAATTTAATGACCCAGCCGCAGGGCAAAAAGAAGAAACGGTCGAACTAGCTCGATCATAACTGAGTTAGCCTTAGTCGTTACCCACCGTAACTATGGGCTAAAAAGAGAATCGGAAACCAGCGAAAATTTTCGCTGGTTTTTTTGTTTAAACGGGGCGGTTATTAAATAAAAGTGGGCAGCTCTCTGGTAACACTAACCTTACTGCTAGCGGTTGGATGCTAAAAGTGATCGTGGTGTCAGCCATTGGTTCGCCATCTAAGTTCGTTGGCATAAGACTGTCTGAAACCCATTCAATGTGTCTAACTCGGTTACGTTTTACAAATTGACCTGTAAAGTCATCTTCTTGCAGCAACTCATCGAGAACGACTGGAATATCGGATGGTGCAAATTCTTCTAACGAAACCACATCTAAGTACCCATCATCTATATACGCCGTAGGGGCGAGTGCTTGTCCACCACCGGCCATTCGGCCATTGCATACCGCTCCAATGACAATATGGCTATCAATACTATGACCATCATATTTGACGGTCCCCTGAAACGGTTGAAAGTTAATCGCTTGGACGAGCCCTGAGAGTGTGTAGGCACCACCACCGAGGAAGTTCTTCAAGGGAATAGGGGTATTTGCGGTCACTTGCGCACCAAAACCTGCTGTCGCGATATTGATAAAATATCGTTGGTTCGCTTTTGCGGCGTCTACGGGGAAAGCCTGTCCTGTCAATGCGAGCTTTAGAGCGTCGTAGGGAGACGTTGGAATGGTGCATGCACTTGCAAAGTCATTAGCGGTTCCCAGAGGTAAAATTGCCAATTCTACGTGAGTGCCTTTTTTCCTGAGAATCGAATCAACGACTTCGTTAACGGTGCCATCGCCACCACCGGCGATAATACGTTGAACACCTTGCTCGCAGGCTTCTGCGACTAAACGGTCAATATCACCAGCCTCCCAGGTGACTCGTACTTCAATACGATGACCTTCTCGGCGAAGTTGGGTCACCGCTTGTCTAATATCATCTTGGGCGGCTTTTTTACCGTTTAGAAGTAGGCGTATTGTCATGATGGCTCCATGAATAAGTTGAGGTACATGTTAGGAGTGATAATAGCGCTGTATTGAACCGTAGAGTGACCCGATACAGCGCTTGTGATGTTATGGCAATATTATTATCAGATTGTTGCTACTCTAAATATCGATACTCTAATCATCGAAACTCTATCTATTGAAACACTATCCATTGAAACTCTATCTATTGAAACTATAGTACAAACGCTTCAATGGCTTTAGCGACACCATCGTCGTCGTTACTATCGGTGATGTAATCGGCTAAGGCTTTTGTCGCCTCCATAGCATTAGCCATAGCAACCCCTTTTCCTGCAAATTTGATCATATGATGGTCGTTTTCAGCATCACCGAAACACATCACTTGCTCAGCAGAAATACCAAGTTCTTTGGCGACAACGGCTACTCCTGCTCCTTTATTACTCAAAGGGTTGAGAAACTCTAAGAAAAATGGAGCGCTCTGCACAATAGTATAAGTGTCTTTAAATGAGCTCGGAATATGGGCAATGCCTGCGGTTAACTGGCTTGGTTCGCCAACTATCATTGCTTTAATGATGTCATGGTCGTCTTCTAACTTGTCAAAGTCGTACACCGCAATATCGAGCTTGTTGATTTCGGCTTCATGGTCGGTATAGGGGTTGGACTCAGTTGTGATAAGACCTAGTTCTTGGCTAAATGCATGACAATATAAACCAAGCTCTTTGGCGAGAGAGGCGATCTCTTTTGCTCTGCGCCCATCAATGATTTGCTGGTGAAGAACTTCACCGCTATGCGTTCTTTGAACAAATGCACCGTTGAAGTGAATAATGTAGTCGTCTGGCGAATTGAGCCCTAATTCTTTGACTGAATCAAGCATACCATTTATTGGTCGGCCGGATGCCAGTACAACAGTGACACCTTTTTGTTTCGCTGCTTGAATAGCGAGCTTAGTACGTTCGGATATTTTTTTATCAGACGTGAGGAGTGTGCCATCCATGTCAATGGCGATGAGTTTATACACAATAACTTACCTTAAAGTAAAACATTGAGACAAGAATAAAAAAACTTGTGAAGAACTGCCAGACATTTAGGTGGTGACTTTGTATTGAATTTCTAATACGCATACTTTAAGGTCTGCACATCGGTTATCAATAGGCACGATTAGCAGCTTTTAATGAATAATATGCAATATAAAATCAACGAAATGTTTGAAACTATTCAAGGTGAGGGCATTTATACTGGTGTCCCCGCAGTGTTTGTTCGTCTACAAGGGTGCAATGTCGGTTGTGCATGGTGTGATACTAAGCAAACATGGCTCGCGGAGAAAGAAGATGAACGAACATTTGGGGAAGTCATTGTAAAGCAGGGCGATGATCCTACCTGGTACTCCGCTTCAGCAAAGGATGTCATTGCTCAGTATCAAGCCTTGGGTTATAACGCTAAACATATTGTCATTACTGGTGGTGAGCCGTGTGAGTTTGATCTTCTTCCGTTAACTCAAGCATTCGAATCCATAGGCTGTCAGTGTCAGATTGAAACGAGCGGAACGGCCCCAATTAGTGTAACAGATAAAACTTGGGTGACAGTGTCACCTAAGGTGGCAATGAAAGGCAAGCTACCTGTACGGTCTTCTGCGCTAGAAAGAGCCAATGAGATAAAGCATCCAGTGGCGACTCAAAAAAACATTGATCAGCTCGATGAATTGTTGCTAGGTGTGACGTTGAAGCCAAACGTTGTGATTGCGTTGCAACCCATTAGCCAAAAATTGCGGGCGACTGAATTGTGTATTGAAGTATGTATTCAGCGTAACTGGCGTTTATCGGTACAGACGCATAAATACCTCAGTATTGCGTAATAGGATTAGGAATAACGAGAATGAAAAAAGCAGTGGTCGTGTTTAGTGGTGGTCAAGACTCCACAACTTGTTTAGTTAAAGCGTTACAAGAGCATGATGAAGTTCATGCCATTACGTTTGACTATGGACAACGTCACAAATTAGAAATCGAAGTGGCTCAAGCATTAGCGAAAAAACTAGGAGTTACTGCACATAAAGTGATGGATGTTGGGTTACTAAATGAGCTCGCGATCAGTTCCCTTACGCGGGATGATATTCCTGTTTCACATGAGCTTGGTGAGAATGGTTTGCCCAACTCATTTGTACCGGGGCGTAATATTTTATTTTTAACGCTTGCTGGTATCTACGCCTATCAAATTGGCGCTCAGAGTGTTATTACCGGTGTGTGTGAAACCGATTTTTCTGGTTATCCCGATTGCCGTGATGAGTTTGTAAAGTCTATGAACACGGCGTTAATCCAAGGCATGGATAGAGAGTTTTCCGTCGAAACACCACTTATGTGGTTGGACAAAGCTGAAACTTGGGCGCTTGCCGACCAGTATGAAGCGTTAACGTTGGTACGAGAAGAAACACTTACTTGTTATAATGGTGTGATTGGAGATGGCTGTGGTGACTGTCCTGCGTGTGATCTTCGAGCAAAAGGGCTACAGCATTACATGGATAACAAACAAGCAGTGACAGATTCGCTAACGGATAAGCAAGCGAGATAGCGGGCATTACTCGCTTTCCGTTTTTAGTCTTATCGCAATGCGTTGTCTGCGTTAAAAGCTAAGCGATTAAGTTAAAAAAATAGAGGCGAAAGCCTCTATTTTTTTATATCAGGTAAGTTCTATTTCAGGTAAAGCTTCGCAAGATCAGATGGCTCGAGTTCTTTTCCATCGAGTTGTGCGTTCCAGTTTGCCCCGATTAAAACCCCGTCTTCTGCAAGAGTTAGTAACCAATCTTCCACAAAAATATCTAATGGAATGTGCAAGACTTCGAAATCCGCCCATTCTTCAACATTATGTGTTTTTGCTTCTTCTTCCGTAGACCAGAATGGCATCACTTCCGAATTTTCGAATTCCGTTGAGTCACATGCAAGCCAACCTTCTTCATTTCGTAAACCCCAAACTAGCTCAGTAGCCTTGGTTTCACGAATGAAAAGTTCTAGGTTTTGCTCGACATCTGAAGTCAATTTGCTCATGATTTTTATACTCTTAGTAATAACTGGCTTAAGAGTAGCACGAGTTTGAAAAGAACTAAATGAACCGTATCAAAAAGGGTAGCCGATTTGACTACCCTTAAAGGAAATCGCGT
Organism: Vibrio methylphosphonaticus; assembly: GCF_023634655.1. Taxonomy (GTDB): domain Bacteria; phylum Pseudomonadota; class Gammaproteobacteria; order Enterobacterales; family Vibrionaceae; genus Vibrio; species Vibrio methylphosphonaticus. Next base: position 36,438 of record NZ_JAMKMS010000018.1, read on the forward strand.
AAAAATGGTGTGTTATTTATCTATTTTGGTGAAGATGGTCCATTGTTTTTCTACTTCACCCTTATAGCCTACAACAGATGCGACGACTTTTCGGTTCATTGCATGAGAGAATTCATTCGAACCGAGTTCTTCTGGCTTAGTGTCACCGAATCCTACAATAGTGAGCCTGTCAGGTGATATGCCATTGTTGATAATTGCTTGCCTAACTGCATCGGCGCGATTTTGAGATAACACCAAGTTTTTCTCCGGGTTACCAACGATACTGGCATAGCCTTGAATTTCGATAGTGGTTTCTGGATAGGCGTTTAGAAAAGCGGCCATTTGGCGAATTTGTCTTTGAAAAACCGATTTGATCTCTGTTGAATTATTGTCAAATAGTACTCTAATGGCCATAGATTGTGTCGTATCGATATATTTTTCACAGCCGTCGTTATCGATTACCGAGCCTTCAGGCGTTATGACACATAAGTCGCGGGCGTTAATGACACCGTCACTATCGTTGTCTATTAAATCCGCTTTTTGATCCGCTAGCGGAACCGGTATGTAGTCATACTCATCCTGGTCATGAGTGGTTGCGGTGACAGAGAATGCCACTAGGCTACAAAGTGACAGTAAGTTTCGTAGTTTCATGATTTAGTACTCCACCTTTTCATTCCACTCTTGTGGGGTATCAATACGTAGCCCTTGTAATAAATTTCCCGTCGCATTCATCACTCGGTACTTAGCCAATTGCTCGGCGTATTTTGCGTCCAAATAACCTTTTCTTGCTTCAAACAATTCGTTTTCTGTATTGAGAACATCAAGAAGCGTTCGTTTGCCGATTTTGTATTGTTTTTGGTAGGCGACAACCGTGTCAGATGCTGAATCAACATGATCGGCCAAGAATTCTTTTTGCTGAACGGTGAATTCGAGCCCGGTCCATGACAGGTTTAACCCTTCTTCAACCATACGGAAGGTACGATCGCGGAAATCTTTGGCTTTATTTAATTGATAAGCCGCAGCTTCCGTTCGGTCTGAATCTGAACCACCGTTATATAGGTTGTAGCGCATTCTAACCATTGCTCTGGTTTCGTTATCGGTGCCTATGTTACCGCCAGCATCATCACGCCAGTTGTGACCCGCATCGATGTAGAAAGTCGGGTAGTTGACACCTTTAGTCTGTTGGTATTGAAAACGAGCAGAATCCACATCCACTTGAGAAATTCGAATAACAGGGTGTTGCTCTATCGCTATATCAAGTGCCTGTTCGACCGTTGGAGGAATAGCATTAAGATCCGCTTGTGGGTACTTTAACCCTAGCGGTATTTGTCCAACGATACGCTTAAACTGTGTGTGGGTGTCGAATAAGTTGTTTTGTGCGGCTAGCAGGTTTCCGTGAGCTTTCGCTATCCGTGCTTCCACTTGAGATAAATCTGCCGTTGATCCAATACCAGAATCAACCCGTCTTTTGATGTCGGCAAAGATTTTTTTGTGTATGTCTAAGTTAGCCTCAGATAAGGAAAGAATTTCATAAGCCTTGGTTGCCTCAAGATAGATTTTGGATACTTCTAATGCGATGTCTGAAGCGTCTGCTAATAGTTGGTAGCGCACAGATTCTGCTTCCGCCGCCGTTCTATCCATATCGTTGAATGTTTCGTTACCATCCCACAATAGCTGAGTTAGACTGATCCCGACTTCCTTTCTCGTTAGGCTCTCATTTCGGTTGTTTAGGGAATCAGCACGGTCAAAATCTGTTCTTTCGTAACCAATACCACCGTCTAGGTCAACTTTTGGTCTGTAGGCTCCTACAGAGGCCTCTGCATCATAACGTTTACTCACATACTCATTGTAGGCGGCTTTGATGTCTGGGTTGGTAGCAAGAGTCGTTGCCACCGCTTGCTCTAGTGTTTGACTAGTGGCAGGCAAGCTGGCAGCGATAAAGCAGGCAATAGTTGAAATGGCTAACTTGTTCAATGTGTCTCTCCTTAACCCTTACGCAAAGTCATCACTTTGGTAAGGTTCTTATAATGAACAAACATTTGTTAATCCCATAGTCTGATAATCTAAGCTAAGTCATTAGGTTACGTTATCTATAGATAAACTATAGTGACCCACGACGTAATTTCAAATAGGAACGGCAATGTTAGTGTATCCAAATTAAGACTTTGCGCGTCTTTTTTGAATGCAGCATGAAAATACAAACATATTATTGAAAATAGTAGAGAAATTCGGTTGTTCAATGAGAAGAGTGAAAAAAAGTCTCAAACTTGAGACAAGTAGGGCATAAAAAAACCACTCAGGAGATAATGAGTGGTTTATTGGTCGTACTCGCGAGTCACCGTAGCAAGATACTCACTACATAACTTTGCAGGCAAACCCTTTTAGATAGAAGCCTTCAGGATATGCTGTGTCAGTTGGGTGATCGGCCGCTTGCTCGAATCGCTCAACAAATTTTACTGAGCGACCTGCGTCTAGTGCGGCGTCTGCGATGATTTTCTGGAATAGATTTTGATCCATTAAACCGGAGCAGGAATAGGTTAGTAGCGTACCACCCGGATTGAGAATTTGCATAGCCAGCATGTTGATGTCTTTGTATCCTCGACAAGCACCGTTGAGTTGCGCTTTTGACTCTGCAAATTTCGGTGGATCCATGATGACAACATCAAACTTTGTGCCTTGATCTCGGTACTCACGAAGTAGTTTGAAGACGTCGGCATTTAAAAACACCGCCTTTTTCTTCTCGGTAAATCCGTTGAGTTCAGCATTGAGTTTTGCCGTGTCTAATGCAAGTTGTGAGACATCCGCATTGATGACGCGAGTCGCGCCACTTTTGAGGGCGTAAAGTCCAAAGCCGCCCGTGTAGCTAAAGCAGTTTAATACTTCTTTGCCCTTTGTGTATTTTTGCGCTTGGTAGCGGCTATCACGCTGATCAAGATAAAAGCCGGTTTTGTGCCCTTTAATAATATCAACGCTAATCTTCACGCCGTTTTCTTCAATCACGACTGGCTTAAGAGGCGCTTCTCCAAGTAAAACGCCAGTGCGCTCATTAAGACCTTCTTTTTTACGCACAGATACGTCAGAACGTTCATAAATAGAGCACTCTGGAAAACAGAGATGCAAAGCTTCTACAAGGGTGTCTTTTTGGTATTCTGCACCTGCGCTGAGTAACTGACAGACGAGGTACTGGTTGTACTTATCAATGGTTATACCTGGTAAACCATCTGATTCAGCCGCAATGAGGCGATAACCAGTTAAGCCATCTCTCTCGATAATGTCTTCTCTAAGTCGCTGAGCGGTTTGGATGCGAGACACGAAAAAGTCTACATCGATGGCCTGTTTTTCAAAGCTCCAAACACGTGCGCGAATTTGTGAATTTGGGGAATATGCTGCTTTAGCGAGCCATTGACCGTTGTCCGCAAAGACATCAACTGTTTCACCAAGAGAAGGTTGCCCATCAACGCGGGAGATGCCGCGTGAAAAAATCCAAGGGTGTTTGCGTCTTAATGATTTGTCGCGACCTTTAACGAGGTGTATTGCAGGAGTCATGAGATGCCTTACGTGTTAGTACAATAGAAAGGGTGGGCTATTTTGTGTGATGTCGCAGATAAATGCAATGATGTCGCAGTAATGACTGCGCTTAAATACGGTTTAAGCGCAGATCAGGCTAATATAATAGCTGTATTCATAGATAGGAATAACACGATGCCGGATATCTGTAAGAAGTTTGTTGTTCGGGGCCATGTACAGGGGGTCGGGTTTAGATATCACACTTGCCATGAAGGGCTGAAGTTAAATACAACGGGTTATGCAAAGAACCTATCTGATGGCACAGTGGAAGTGATGGCGTGCGGCCGACCTGCAGATATCGATGCATTGGAGCGATGGTTGATGATTGGCCCAAGAACCGCACAGGTTGAAAGTGTGGTACGAGGGCCATGCGAATATCAGCGATATCGAAGTTTTAAGATTCTTTAGCCTTATTTGACCGTTGAGTGTTAAAACATGCGCAAGATGTTCTGACTTGCTTGGCCTTATAAACGTTAGAACGAGGCTATGGCTACAAACGAAAGTTATCGCGAGATTATAGACACTTTGCTGGCTTTGGAAGCCCTGCTAGTTTCGTTGCTTGCTTCGCCGGGCCTTTTTTAAAGAGTTTAAATAGATACTTACTGTTTCCTTTTTCTGGGCCGTGTGCTTTTTCCATTGCTTTAACTAGCATGCGAACCGCAGGCGAGGTGTTAAACTCTTGGTAAAACTGACGAACAAACAACACGACTTCAATATGTGCATCGGTGAGTTCAATATTTTCTTGTTCTGCAAGAATCGTCATCATGCCTTCTTCCCACTCTTCAAAATTAAGTAGGTAGCCTTCCGCATCCGTTTCAATGCTTTTATCTTGGTATTGGATCATAGTATTAATCAGTATGTTGGACTCGCGAGGATGGTAGCTCAAATTAAAACACAATTTCAAGTGAGTAATTGCAGCTCAAGCCATCGATTGCCGTTGACACCTATTATTTTAGCTTAATCTGTTAGCGCTAGCTAAATCTAAACATTGTAAGTTAAGCCAAGAAACGACACTTTAATTGAATACCGTCGTATTCGTGCTGAGTTATTGTGCAGAATGTTGTTAAATGATTCGGTAACGGATGCCGTAAAATAGAAAGATAGAAAGATAGAAAGATAGAAAGTGAGGAAGATAGAAAGTGAGGAAGGGGGCAGGTGAATAAACTGAGACATATTTGGCAATAAAAAACCCGAGATAAACTCGGGTTTTATTCAATCTAGCGTCGACAGGTTAGTCGTCGTTCATGATGCCAAGAATACTTAGCAAGCTGATGAAGATGTTGTAGATAGAAACAAAAAGCGTAACGGTTGCAGAGATGTAGTTCGTCTCGCCACCACGGATAATGCCTTGCGTTGTCATCAAAATCGCCATAGTTGAGAACACGATAAACAAGCTGCTAAGTGCTAAATGCATAATAGTAGACTGAATAAAGATGCTAGCAATCATGCCTACAATCAGAACAACAAACAATGACAGCATTAAGCCACCAAGCATTGAAAGGTCACGTTTCGTTGTCAGTGCGTACGCAGATGCTGCTAAGAACGATAAGGCTGTACCACCAAGAGCCGTGACGATTACATCGCCCATGCCCGCGCCAATGTACATATTTAGCAATGGACCGATGGTGTAACCCATAAAGCCCGTAAACAGGAATGTGAATACCAGTCCCATTGAGTTGTTACGGTTTTTCTCAGTCAAGAAAAGTAACCCGTAGAAGCCAACCAGAGTGATGATAATACCAGGACGAGGTAATCCCATCGCCATAGAAGTACCCGCTACCACCGCCGACCAAAGCAAAGTCATAGATAGTAGGGCATAGGTGTTACGTAATACTTTGTTCGTTTGCAGAACGCTCGCTTCAGACGAAGTGCGAGATACCATAGGACCGTTCATAATCTTCCTCGTAGATGATTAACTTTCTTATATGACTAGTTATGGGGCCGATTGTTCAAAAAATCAAGCTTTCCTATTATAAGTCACTTTACAAAATCATAATAAAAATAGTTGCTTATGTATGTAGTAAGATGTAACACAATATGTCTGCGTTGCAAATGATTGAATCCACAAAAAAAGGCGACGTTTCCGTCGCCTTTTGATGATTGAGACATTAATGGTGCAATATTTGACTCAAGAAATTTTGCGTTCGGTCTGATTGAGGATTCTCGAAGAAATCAATAGGGTTGTTTTCTTCAATGATTTCGCCTGCATCCATAAAGATAACTCGGTCTGCAACCTCTTTAGCAAAACCCATCTCGTGGGTTACACAGAGCATGGTCATCCCTTCGTCGGCAAGCTCTACCATTACGTCGAGTACTTCACGAACCATTTCAGGATCGAGTGCAGAAGTGGGCTCATCAAACAACATAACCTGAGGGCTCATGCATAGTGATCGAGCAATCGCAACGCGTTGTTGTTGACCACCCGATAATTGCCCTGGGTATTTTTCAGCTTGATCCGGGATCTTAACGCGTTCCAAATACTTCATGGCAATCGACTCGGCTTCCTCTTTAGGCATCTTCTTAACCCAGATCAGAGCCAGTGTGCAGTTCTCCAATACCGTTAGGTGTGGGAACAAGTTAAAGTGTTGGAAACACATGCCCACTTCTTTCCTGACGGCTTCGATATTCTTTAAGTCTTCGGTTAACTCAGTTCCCGAGACAAAAATATTACCGGCTTGGTGTTCTTCCAGTCGGTTAATGCAGCGAATCATGGTCGATTTACCTGAGCCAGAAGGGCCACAAATAACGATCTTTTCGCCTTTTTTCACCTCTAGGTTAATATTTTTTAGTACGTGAAACTCACCGTACCATTTGTTCATGTCCTTCAGTTGGATCATGTAATCTTCTTGTTGCGTCATAATACGTCCTTGAATTTCCGTTTTATCGTTTGTGACCGGTATGCAGTTTGTTCTCTAGCCATATCGAATATCTCGACATGCCAAAGCAGAACACCCAGAACACTAACGCGACAAATACATAACTTTCGGTAGAAAACCCTAACCACTCGGGGTCGGTGTTTGCTGCCTGGCCAATACCCAATACATCAAACATGCCAATGATGAGTACCAAACTGGTGTCTTTGAAAAGACCAATAAACGTGTTCACAATTGAAGGAATAGTGATCTTCAATGCCTGAGGTAAAACAATTAACCCCATTTTTTTCCAATAGCTAAGACCTAGAGCGTCCGCCGCCTCGTATTGCCCTTTAGAAATCGCTTGTAACCCGCCTCGGACTACCTCTGCCATGTAGGCGGCACTAAACAACACCACACCGACTAGCGCACGAACCAGCTTATCAGTTTCCGTACCTTCTGCTAAAAACAGTGGCAGCATCACTGATGCCATGAATAGGACGGTAATGAGCGGCACACCACGCCAAACCTCAATATACACGGTACATATACTTCGTATGATTGGCATTTCAGAGCGTCGCCCGAGAGCCAATGCCACACCAATAGGTAGGGAGACAATAATCCCGACCAATGCGATGATTAGGGTGACAAGTAGACCGCCCCATTTATGGGTGTCAACGACTTCTAGACCAAATACGCCACCATATAGCAATGCTCCAGCGATGAAGGGATAAATATTTACAAAAAACAAAAAAATCCACAAGCGCTTAGGCGTTCCTTCATAGGCAAGCAAAGCGACAAACAGCGCTAACGTTGCATAAAATAACTGTGGTCGCCAGAGCTCAGCTTCCGGGTAGAAGCCGTACATGAATTGATCCCAGCGTACGCTGATGAATACCCAACAAGCGCCTTCTCGTGAACAGGCATCTCGAGTGGTACCGACCCAATCAGCATTGATAAATGCCCAGTTGGCAACTTGCCAGAGTAACGTAATGCAGATGTAACTAACAATAATGGTCAGTATTGAATTGACGGGACCATCAAATAAGTTTTTTCGGAGCCATCCGACAACACCTACCGTGTTAGCTGGTGGCGGAAGGTCCGGCTGAAATTGATGCTGCGACATATTATCTCTCCACCAAAGCAACTTTACGGTTATACACATTCATTAACGCGGAAGTGACTAGACTTAAGGTTAGATAGACGGCCATTGTCATCGCAATAACTTCAATCGCTTGCCCAACCTGGTTCAGAGTTGTGCCCGCGAAAACAGAGACCAAGTCTGGATAACCAATAGCCATCGCTAAAGATGAGTTTTTGGTTAAGTTAAGGTATTGGCTCGTTAACGGTGGAATGATGATTCTCATCGCTTGCGGGATCACGACCAGTTTCAGTGTACGAGTTCGAGGTAAACCAAGAGACATCGCCGCCTCAGTTTGACCATGATTGACCGCATTGATACCTGAACGAACGATCTCTGCAATAAATGAAGCGGTGTAAATACTGAGCGCGATGGTTAATGCCGCTAACTCTGGGATAATGCTAATCCCACCGCGGAAGTTAAACCCTTTAAGCTCGGGGTATTCTGCAGAAATCGGCATTCCCATGATGAAGTACGCAACCAGTGGTAATCCAACGAGTAGCCCTAAGGCAATGCGTAGCATAGGGGTTTGCTGCCCGGTTAATCTCTGCTTGTTTTTAGCCCATATATTAACGCCAATCGTCGTAATTAGGCCAATTATGAAGACACCAATGACGATGCTACTTCCTGCTTCCATAACAGGGGCAGGGAAGTACAAGCCACGAACGTTAAGGAAAATGGCTTCACCCAAACTCATACTCTGTCGTGGCGAAGGAAGCGCCTGTAGTACGGCAAAATACCAAAAGAAGATTTGTAGGAGCAGTGGGATATTACGGAATATCTCAATGTAAACCGCAGCAAATCGACTCACGAGCCAGTTAGAAGAAAGGCGAGCAATACCAATGACAAAGCCTAGTACTGTAGCGAAGGCGATACCAAGGACAGAGACAAGAGCCGTGTTTAGTAGCCCAACAAAAAAGGTTCTACCATAAGAAAATGTTTCATCGTATTCAATGAGCGTTAACCCGATACCAAATCCGGCTTCTTCTGAAAGAAAATCAAAACCTGTTGCGATTCCTCGAGCGGCAAGGTTGTCGAGCGCATTGGTGACAATCGTATAGAAAAAAGCACCAAGCGCCACAATTGCGATAGCTTGGAAAACAACGGAACGGAAGGTAGGGTTGTATAGGAGATTTGCGCTTTTCGCAGGTTTTTTCTGCGGTGCGACTTGAGTATTAGTAGGTTTCATACAGCTATAACCTCAAATCCTTTGAGAAAGGGCGGATAAACCGCCCTTGTTTTGGAGCATTATGTATTTCGAAGCACTAGTTGTAGTGCAAATAACTCACAGCGAGGTTCGCTTTCAGCTATTTGATACGTTTAGCGGATTGGTGGCGCATACATGAAACCACCAGCATTCCAAAGTGCGTTGACACCACGGTCAATGGCAAGTGGAGAGCCTGTACCAACAGTTCGCTCGAAGCTTTCGCCGTAGTTACCGACTTGCTTGATAACTTGATAACCCCAATCATCATTAATGCCTAGACCTTTACCTTTTGGTCCATCAACACCTAGAATACGCTTGATGTTTGGATCGGTCGATTTAAGCATTTCATCTGCATTTTTCGAGGTAATACCGTATTCTTCAGCATTGATCATGGCACTCAGTGTCCACTTAGCAATGTTGAACCACTGATCGTCGCCTTGACGAACAACAGGGCCTAGAGGCTCTTTAGAGATAATTTCTGGAAGTACTACCGCTGAACTTGGATCTTTGAGGTTCAGTCTCAAAGCATATAGACCTGATTGGTCTGTCGTTAGAACATCACAACGTCCCGCATCAAAGCCTTTTGAGGTTTGTGCAGCAGTATCAAATACCACTGGCTTGTAGGACATGCCGCTGTTGCGGAAGTAATCGGCTAAATTGAGTTCCGTTGTCGTACCTGATTGAACACAAACAGAAGCGCCATCGAGGTCTTTAGCACTGGTCACACCAAGATCTTTCATTACCATGAAACCTTGGCCATCGTAATAGTTAACACCGACAAAGTTTAGACCTAGAGCGCTATCGCGGTGCAGGGTCCAAGTGGTATTACGAGAAAGTACATCAATTTCGCCAGACTGAAGAGCAGTAAAACGCTCTTTAGCGGTTAAAGGAACATATTTTACTTTAGTTTTATCACCAAGTACTGCCGCTGCCACAGCTTGGCAGTATTCAACATCAATCCCTTCCCATTCACCTTTTGAGTTAGGGTTAGAGAAGCCGGGGAGACCCGTACTCACACCACAAGTTAAAACACCTGCTTTAGTGACTTTCTCTAGTGTACTGTCAGCAGCAGATGCTGACGTGCTTACCATAGCCGCTGAAGCAGCGACTAAAGATGCGATTAGAGTGAGGTTCTTTGCCATTGTGTATCCTTCCTGTAAGTTCCGTGTAAATCAGGTCCATCCTGAATACAATGTGCTAGTCATTGTTTTGTACTGGTCATGATTTTGGTGCATCTTAAGTTCTTAATAATAGAGCTAATTTTCTACCAGTTGTAACAACCGTTTAAAGCGTAGATAATGTTTAATGATTTCTCAAATTATTAATTTAAAAGATGTTTTGAGTAGTTACTCGTCTTTAACCATTGTTAGAATGACGAAACGTAATAGTTTTGTAAATAGTGCAACTAAACACCAACTTGGTGCTATAGAGGTTGATTTGTTAAAGAAACGTTAATTTAAATTATTAACTTGTTTTTTGAGGTAAACTCTGGATATTGTGCTTATTTTCTCTAAAAATTTAGTGGAAAATTGTTTTGTGACGAGTGTCTCGGTGACAAAGCTGCACCATTTTAGTGAGTTTGAATGAATAGTTATTTCGTTTTAAAAGGGAAATTTATGCGTTACTTTCCACTGTTTATGGATTTGTTTGAAAAGCCTGTGCTTGTTATAGGTGGAGGGGAGGTCGCGTGTCGTAAAATAGATATGCTGTTGCGCGCTGGGGCGCGGGTTACCCTCGTATCGCCTAAGGTAGAGCCATATCTTGCGCAACTGATAGAAAAGGACAAGTGTCATTGGATACAGCGATTTTATGAACCAGAATTGATGACGACTGATTATGTACAAGTTTGGGCAACAACAGACAACCCAAGCCTAAATCATCAAGTGCATAAAGATGCAAAAAAATTACGTATCCTTGTTAATGTTGTGGATGATACGCCATATTGTGACTTTATTACGCCCTCTATAATAAACCGAGGTCGCATCCAAATCGCGATTTCAAGTGGCGGGTCTTCTCCCGTACTGATTAGAGGAATACGTGAAAAAATCGAAACGGTTTTACCCATGAACACGGCTCAGCTAGCGGATTTTGCCGCCAGTAAGCGAACAGATATAAAGCAACGCTTTCCTTCTGTTGATGAGCGACGAAAGTTTTGGGAGTTGTTTTTTAGAAAGCCGGACGTGATGTGCTGCGTTAACAACCAAGATATTGAACTGGCTTATCAACGAATGGTGGAGCAGCCGGTCACATTTTCAGAGTCATGCACATGGATTGAGTTTGGCGATGACCCTGAGCTTCTTCCGCTGAGAGCATTACGCTTGATGCAAGAAGCGGAGATCGTTTTCTATGATAAAGCCTGCCCGTTTGGTTTTGTTGACTTGGTAAGACGTGATGCGGAACGGTTGTCGTTTCAAGATATTACTGAGGTGGCCGAGCAGATTCGCCAATGTAAAGTGGATGGGCAAAGAGTGGTGGTATTTATTGACCCTGCGTCGTCAGCTTATCGTCTGCTCAAAGAAACGGATGATGTGATTGAATTAGGGCGAATAAAATAAAAAAGGGCTGATGCCCTTTTTTATTTACTAGTATTGCTGATGAAACATTCAGCAAACGGTGTGACTATCGAGTTTAGTCTCTGAAGTTATCAAACTGGAAAGGCTGTCCAAGCTCACCAGTTTTAACGAGTTGCATCGTTGCTTGTAAGTCGTCACGTTTCTTACCGGTAACACGAACTTTCTCGCCTTGTATCGAAACTTGTACTTTGATTTTTGCGTCTTTTACTGCTTTGACGATCTTTTTAGCGACGGCGGTTTCAATACCTTGCTTGAATTCAATGTTTTGATGCCAAAGTTTGCCAGATTGCTCGGCGGTTTTTGACTCCATTGAACCAACATCGACACCACGTTTAGTAAGGTTGCCACGTAAGATGTCACGCATTTGTTTTAGTTGAAAGTCACTTTCGCAAGACAGTTTAACGACTTCACCATTTAGAGTGAATGATGCTTCAACGTTACGGAAGTCGAAGCGTGTCGTGATCTCTCTATTGGCGTTGTCGACCGCGTTACGCAATTCAACCGTCTCTATTTCAGAGATAATATCAAATGATGGCATGTTAGATTTCCTTACTATTACGTTGTTTTACCGCGTCGGCGAGAATGTTTAGCATATCAACAGTGTCGCTCCAACTTAGACATGGGTCAGTGATTGACTTCCCATATTCGAGGTTATTGATGTCGTTCATGCTCTGATTACCTTCTTCAATGAAGCTTTCAGCCATGATGCCCGCTACTTTGTGAGAGCCTGCGATGATTTGACGACCGATTTCTTCCGCCACATCCAGCTGTTTGCGGTGCTGCTTTTCGCAGTTAGCGTGGCTAAAGTCGACGACCAGTCGCTGCGGTAGGTCAAATGAAGCAAGCTGTTCACAAGCGGCAGTTATCGCGGCTTCATCAAAGTTTGGACCTGTATCCCCACCACGTAAAATAATATGCCCATGCGGGTTGCCACTGGTGCGATACACAGTCATACGACCGTTTTTGTCTGGCGAATAGAAATAGTGGGACGCACGTGCTGCTCGGATCGCGTCCATTGCTATTTTGACGCTGCCATTGGTGCCATTCTTAAACCCGACTGGGCAAGATAGTGCTGAGGCCATTTCTCTATGGATCTGAGATTCAGTGGTACGAGCGCCAATGGCTCCCCAAGTGATAAGGTCAGCAATATATTGCCCGGTTATCATGTCTAGAAATTCTGTTGCCGTTGCTAAACCTAGTTTGTTGATATCGAGCAACAGGCCACGAGCTTTGTTCAAACCCGCTTCAAGGGCGTAAGAGCCATCTAGGTTCGGGTCAGTGATCAAGCCTTTCCAACCCACGACTGTACGTGGTTTTTCAAAGTAGGTACGCATGACAATGAAAAGCTCATCACGGTATTGGTCTTGGATCACACTTAGGCGCTTCGCGTAATCAAGCGCTGCATCGGTGTCGTGGACAGAACACGGGCCAACAATGCAAAGAAGACGGTTATCTTCTCCAGTTAGAATATTTTCAATCTGACGGCGAGAATCGGCAATTCTTGTCGCAACATCATCTGTTATAGGATGAGTTGTACTTAACTCTAGCGGAGTGGGCATTGGGCCTAGTGCCTGAGTTCTTAGTTCATCTGTTTTTAATGGCATGGGGCAGCCTACGTAATAATTTCGAAGCGGTAAAGATAGCGGAAATACCGGGTCAAATAAACTATTAATGGCAATCTCCTTAGTTGGCGAGGGATTACCACTAAATATGGGCGCTTAATTGATTAAGAATAACGCAGTTTAAGCACGGTATGGGCTGTGGTAAAAATAGATCATGTTTATTACTAATCATGCCTTGTATTCAGAAGGTTGAGTCGGTATTTTGCTCTTAGTTAGAGTTAAGAAAGCACGGAGCAGTCATGAGTTACGAAAGCGAGAAAGAAAGTCCAAACATTCCCTTAGCATCACTGAGCCTCGGTCATGTTTTCCCAAGTTACTCAGAAGCAGCGGAAGCCGACCATTTGTATGTGTCAATTGCTGAACTCATTATGGAAAAAATATTTTTTCATCCTGATTATGCTCAGCTTGGTGATGAACTGGATAATGTTGAATTGGAAGCGATCAACGCGTTGTTAGGTGGCCGTGAAGCACCGGATTTTTTTGTTGAAACCCTTGTTGCGGAAATTGTATCGGCCGTTCAACCTAGCCATAAAGTAGTCCGTATAGAGTTGAATGATGCAGATAGCTATGGCATGAGCGCCCTGCTCGGGGGGAAAGTCGAGTCTGAAGAGGTTAACCCAGCACTGGGTGTTCGTGGCGTATCTCGTTTCGCATCAGCTGCCTATAGCGCTACATTTGCTTTAGAGTGCCAAGTTCTAAAGACGTTGCGAGAGCAGGGAATTAATGTCGAGATTATCGTGCCTTGCGTAAGAGCCTTGAGTGACGCGGCAAAAATCATTGATCAACTTGCCGAGCAAGGCTTGCCACGTGGACTTAACGGCCTGAAGATTTTGTTTGCTTGTGATACGCCATCCGCAGTGTTGTTATCGGAGCGTCTACTGCAATATTTCGATGGGTTGGTGTTAAAAATTGATAACTTGACTCAACTGACACTCGGCGTAGATCGTCATCAAGATGAACTTGCTCACTTGTATGACCCGCAAAGTGAGGCTGTGTTAAAGTTGGTTCGAGACGCGGTGATTACGGCGAAAGATGTTAAAAAACCCGCTATTGTGGTTATCGGATCACTGACGGATTATCCTAATCTTGCTCTACAACTAGAGGAATTAGGGAAGATTGATGTCTATGTGACAGCGTAACACAATTGATGCGTGATCCCGTCACGGATCTTTTATCAGTTTGGCAATCATCAGTTTGGCAATCATAGATATAAAAGGCTAATGGTTCTTACCTTTAGCCTTTAATTTTCGGAGCGTTTTAGTTTTCCCGTCACTTATCGTATTCGCGTTGAATTTTCGTATTTCACTTGTCGGTATACCTCGGAAGTTAAATACGCCCTCGCAGTCTAGTAACATTTTTTTGACATTTTGGGTGCTTTCTTGTTTACTGGTCTGATGAGTAGTCGCGTAAAGGGAAAGACATGTTATCACCGCTGAATAAAGCTAATTTATATCTCAATACCTTTGGTTTATTCAAAGTTCCCTTCATTTGGCTATGTCGACCTAAAATCCTTCAGCTTGATCAAAGCAAAGTCGAGATCAAAATCCCTTTAAAGCGACGGACTAAAAATCATTTAAACAGTATGTATTTTGGTGTTCTTGCCGTTGGTGCGGATGTTGCTGGTGGATACATGGCAATGAATAAGGCGCAGCAGAGAGGGGAGAAAGTCTCACTTGCGTTTAAAGAGGTGGAGGGTAAATTTTTCAAACGTCCCGAAGCGGACGTTCATTTTATTTGTGATGATGGAGCTCTGATTGATAGCATGCTAGACGAGACACTGGCAACAGGAGAGCGGGTGAATCACCCAGTAAAAATTACAGCCATCTGTCCATCGTTACACGGTGATGAGCCTATGGCTGAATTTTCACTGGTGTTATCTTTGAAGAAAATCGCTAAGAAAACAGTACATTAATGGCGTTGTCTAACCGATTAATACTTTGTTATCAAAGTGGTATCTGCTCAATGGCCACGATCTTCGAACGATTGAGGACTATCTTCCAGCGATAATAGAGTGGTTCTGTGTCGTAATTGTTCTCCTTAATAATTAAATTAAGTAGGTGACGCTTTTCTAACGACTCTTTTACTACTTGCCCTTCTTGTAAGCGGAAGAAACGGTTATTACTTTTATCCATCAGACGAGTAAGCGTACGAAAGTTAATGTTAATCACTTCACGGGTTTGATCATACCCACTGGTAAATTTTGATGTTGCCATGGTGGTGTGAGTGCGGTAATGCAGAATCTTTTCTTCCCTCTGTACGACTCGCTTTTTTCGTATCTTCTTTATGCGGTCGGGCAACCGCTCAAAAGACACAAAATCCAACCATTCAATTTTTCGACCCACTTCTTTTTTTGTTGTCGGATCTATATAACGTCTACGCCATTTGGGCTTGCCGCGTTGGATCCAACGCCATAAAATGTCGCGCAGGTCGTCTTTAAATACCTCACGAAGCGCATAAATGACGGACAGGAATAAGATAAAAGAGGCGGTAATTTCGCCCAGGTAATCTCTTGCTAAAATTATCGCAGTGGTAACGAATAACATGACTAACCCGGTCGCCGACCCCTTAATGACACGCTTGGTGTTGTTCCCCATTGATGTGAGTTTTTCTTGTAACACGATAGGGTGCTCAATCAAACGCCTTAATAGTCGCATTTTATTACTCAGACGAGTGGAGTCTTTACGCACTTGCTCGGAATTATAATTATTGAGGTTTCGGTGCGCTTGTTCTTTCTCAACAATAGTAATAAGACGCTCTTTGAGTGGTGTGTATGACTTGCTGTTAGGCAGTGCAACGACAAGCGACAAAAACTTCTGACCCGTATACCAAGAAAGATAGTTGTCGATATTGGCATAGTAGCGTTTAAGATTCTCCTCATAGGGAACGGCTCGACGCATTTTTCTTAATATATCAATGGCTAATTCGATGACTTCATCAATTTCATCTGCGGTGACTTCTTCTTTTGAAGAGTTGATGAGCGTAGAAACCGCATTATCCAATGCAAATACATACTGGTAGGCGAACAAGCTTAAACTGACACGATACTGGGTGTTAGATAAACGACCACGCTTAGCGAGTCGAGAGTGAATAAGAGGCAGTAACGTCTCCGTACTGAAATAGGTGCGTTTTTGCGAGAATGAGTTGTGATAAAAATCTGATTCGGAAACCTGGTGTGACTCAAGATCAAGCTCTCCCGGTATAAATAGGAAAACATCTAAGTCTAGGGTTTTTGTATTCGCCATCGCGTGAGCAATTTTTAACGTGATAGCATCTTGTTTATCGACAGAAATCAAACAACTTCTCCGTTTGTATTGATACCGATAAGCATACCAGAACACGTAGAAACTAGCATCTTAAAGCGAGTCAGGTATAATCGCCCGAATAATCCCAATAGAGATAAAATAATGATAAATGTAGGTCAAATGAACCAGCTGGAAGTGATGAAAGAAGCAGACTTCGGTTGGTTTTTAGACGGCAAAGATTATGGATCAATTTTGCTAACCAAAAAATACGCACCGGAAGGGGTAAAAATTGGCGATAGCATTGATGTTTTTCTCTATTTTGATTCAGATAACCAAATCGCGGCGACCACAAATAAGCCTGTAGCACAAGTTGGCGAGTGGGGTGTGATGACAATTGAAGGCGTTAACAGCGTTGGTGCATTCGCAAGTTGGGGCATCAAAGAAAAAGACCTTCTCATTCCATTTAGTGAGCAGCGTGGGCGTTTAGTCGTTGGCCAAAATATTTTGGTTTATGTTTATACCGACAAAGCATCTGGTCGTATTGTTGGTACGACTAAATTCAACAAATGGTTGGATAATGTGCCTGCGGTTTACACTACAAACCAGCAAGTCGATTTAATCATCGCCGAGCGCAGTGAACTCGGCTATAAAGCCATTGTTAACGGCGAGCATTGGGGCATGATCTTCCAATCGGATGTATTTGGTAAGCTATTTGTTGGTAAACGACTTAAAGGCTTTGTAAAACAGGTCCGTGAAGATGGAAAAATCGATCTGAGATTGCAAAAGATTGGTACGGCGAAGATGGACGACTTAAGTGAAAGCATTTTAACTTTGCTTGAGAAGAAGGGTGGATTCTTACCGTTAAGTGATAAGTCGACGCCAGAAGCGATCTTTACAACGTTTAAAACCAGTAAAGGGACCTTCAAAAAAACCATTGGTGGTTTATTCAAGCAGGGTAAAATCACTATCGATAAAGATGGTATACGCTTGAAAAGCGAAGACGAGTAGAAATGTTTGAAATTACAAACCGATAAAGTGTCGGTTCAAACCCTATAAAATTGGCGTGTTAATGACGAAAAAGAGGCCCAAAACTGATCCTGATTTGGGCCTAGGGGAATGGCTCATGGAGAGCCTACGCTAACTGTTGTATTTGTACTAACCACGTCATTGCTAGTTACTTACTTCTTTCTCAATTCTCACTATTTTACCTTTGAAGCCGATAAATTAGCGATACAGCTTTGAACTTCATTCGGTTTACGACTGCCAAGTGTGTTAAGCAAGCGATGGTGACATTAATGTTTTAGTTACGTCAGAGTTAAACATTACGTACCTTTATCAAACATTACGAACCCTTCATATCACGTGCTTAAGTCTGCGTTGATAACCCCTAAAGTGTAGTACAAAACGGTAAAAAAGCGATATGCATAGCGGTACTAACAGTATGAAACCGCTATGCCTCTGGGTTAGAAAAGATTTTTATCCCTAACTAACTCTCTAGGTAAGCCGTTTTTAATGCGATTTCCTACCCATTTGCCTAATCCTATGACGATATCGTTGTAGCTAACAAAGACCTCACCGGTTCCTGTTAACCCTTCAGGGCGAATATCTCTGCCCATATACCATTCTCGGGCATCGGATTGACTTACTTCGACCGTATCCGCTTCGGTGTTTGCTAGTGCTGTAGCAACTTGGTGTTGCCAGCGATAGCCTTTTTTATGTTGCTCCGCGACTTTTATGCCCATGCGAGAGAAGCGAAATTCACCCAGTAATGGTTCGAGCGCGGTTGGAAATAGCCATAGGTCGTTATCGCGTTTCCAAAGGTCACTATGTTCAGGAAAACCAATAGAGAATGTGGATTCAAGTGACAACGTAGCGTCTTGGGATTCTTTAGTCGATAGTTTTTGGAATGGAAATTTACCCAGTCTTTTCTTTACTAAAGGCGGTGTTGTAGACGAGTTTTTTTTGACTTTTGCAATGAAAAACCCTTCACTATCAAATAATTGAGGGTAAACATGTAAGAAGCCTTCTGGTGTTGTCGCGAGGTTGGCATCAGGGAATAAGTGCTCTAGAGACTCGAATTCAACCGCGTGACCAAACGTATCTTGAAGGTGTTGCATGACTTGTTGGTTTTCTTCGCAGCTCAGCGCACATGTTGAATAGACCAGTGTCCCGCCGACTTTTAACGCATGAAATGCACTTTCGATAAGATCTTTTTGTGTTTCGGCGATGTCATTGGTGGACTCAAGACTCCAGTTTTTCATTGCATCGGCGTCTTTTCGAATTGTGCCTTCACCGGAACATGGCGCGTCTAACAAGATGGCATCGAAGCGCTCTGGTAGCCAACCACCAAATACTCGAGCATCATAATTACTAAGTGCCGCATTTCTAACACCACAGCGCTCAATATTGGCGTGTAGAACCTTCACGCGGCTAGAAGCAAACTCGTTCGCGACTAAAATGCCGTTATTCTCCATGAGTGCGGCGATTTGCGTTGTCTTTGAACCGGGTGCTGCAGCCATATCGAGTACGGTTTCAAAGTCGGTTTTACCATTGAAAAGGGCACTCGGAGGGAGCATAGAGCTCGCTTCTTGAATATAAAACAAGCCCGCCATGTGTTCTGCGGTATTTCCTAGCGGTACTTGGCTCTCATCGGCGTCAATCCAAAATCCTTCATCACACCATGGGATTGCGGTGAGCGACCAATTATTTTGCTTTGCCCTAGCCAAAAAGGCTTCAACGGTCAGTTTGAGGGTATTGACACGAATACTCTTTCGTAACGGTCTTTGGCAAGCAGCAACAAAGTCATCCATGTTTAGATGGGCGGGTAGTTGAGTGGCTATGTGTGTTAGAAAGTCGTCAGGGATATAGACGTTAGAGTGCAAAATAGAGCCTGCTGGTTAGAAAGTATTTTCTGAATTATAACCTGAACTGTACTGAACAGAAAATGAAAGCCCGCGTTTGCGGGCTTATCTGAGTGATTTTATAGCGTTAGACATTTTACTGTGAGTTTATCTAAGGGGCAGGGATCGCGGTTCGCCATTCTTTCCATTTTGGATCGCCAGATTGGTTGAGGTAGAAGCTCTGACCTTCACTTGCTCTTGGTTGAAGTTCTGTGCCTTCTGGCGTTGAAAAGGTCACGCCGCCACGAATTAGGCTATCCATTGTACCGGCTTTAATGCTCGCGCCGGAAAGGCCAATCTGAACATCGACGCCAGATACGTTCCAAAACACGCTATTGGCTCGAACTAAATACGCGAACTCTGGCTCAATTTGAAAGGTTGATATTACTCTATCAGCAAATGGACCAAGTTCTACGTCAGTAACACGACCAATCTCGATATCACGATACAAAATAGGCGTTCCTTCTTTGACGGAACCACGGTTTTCGCTTTGCAGTGTAAACTCAATGCCATTCTCGACTTTAGGGAAATCAAAGAGCTTAAATTGCTTTTGTGCTTTTCCTTTGCCCGGTTCAACCGCGATATATTGGGAGACCAGCGCATTCAAGTTTTTCACGCCACTTAAACCAAATTCAGGTTTAACCAACCAGAAGTAGGCTTCTGAATTAGCGATTTGTTCCACGTACTCAGGCAGAATACGAGCGGTAACCTCAACGCGTTCATGGGTAAAGTCGGGGAGTGTCAACATGACTTCACCAACTTTCACGCCTTGATATTTAATAGGCATGCCTTTGGTTATTTGTTGGTCTGAAGTCGTGGTGACTAATTGAACCGAAGCACCAAACTTTCTTGCGTCATTAAAGTCTTGGTACAGCTTCCAGCTTCTGCCGGTTTTATTTTCGATGCCTGGCATGGAATCAAAGGCAATACCACCGTCAATTAGCGTCTTAAGCGGTGCCGCTTTTACGCTAATACCAGACAATGAGGCTTCCACTTCCACTCCAGAGCGATTCCAAAAAACAGTTTGTGCTGTAATTAAATGTTTGTAGCGGTTGTCAATGGAGGTATTGATGTAGACCCCACCATCGACTAATGAGAAATCCGTTACACTGCCCACTTGCATGTTGCGATAAAGAATCGGGCTGCCTTCTTGAATTGGCGGTAATTCGTTGGCAAACAGTGCCAGTTTCATGGAACCAGATTGATTGTGTTTGGCTAACTCCGCTAATGATTTGGTTTTGAATAACGGAAACTCAACGCGCTCGGTTGTTTTGCCTTCGCTCACAAAACTTATCGAACCGGTAAGCAATTGTTTTGCAGGAGGAACGGTCACATTAAGTCCTGCTTTTGTTAGCTCTGCAGTGGCGCTTCCTGTGACATAGAATCGATTTTGGGTTCGAATAAGGTTTCGGTATTCGATATCAACGGCAATATCCATGGCAACTTGATCGTCGACGAGTTCGACGGAGGTAAGGGAGCCAACAGGAATACCGCGATACAATACGCTGCTCCCTGGCTCTAAACCGAAAGAGTTTTCGGACAACAAGCGAATAGAAATAGATTTTGCTTTTACTCGATCAAACTCGTCTTGCTTAATCGCGTCGAACTGGCGGGCTTTGCCACCATTGCCTGGAACCAATGTTAAAAAGTTACCCGTGATTAAATTTGATAAATTCTCGACACCAGATAGCGACACTTTCGCCTCTTCGAGTAAGAATAGCGTGCCTTCATTTAGCATATCACTAAAGGCGGGTTCGATAGATGCCGAAGCAATGATGGAGTCACGTTCATCATTAAGAGCGAGGTTATTTATTTGCCCAATTTCTAACCCTCGGTAAACGATAGGAGAGCCGTTAGCTTTTAAATTGCTATTGTCTGGTAGAGTGATGGATATCGGGATACCACGACCAGCCGTTTTTAAATCGCGATAGAGTTTAAAAGCGGTGCCTTTCTCGACGGGTGCACCACTATCTGGTGAATCAACGGCAATCGCGCCAGCCAGTATGGCGCTTAAGCTTTCTAAACGAATATCGACGCCTTGAAAGCCAACATTGGCGCCAATACCACTGACGTTCCAAAAGCGACTCTTGTCCGTAATAATATGGCTGAATTGTTGTTCAATGGAGGCCTTGATAAGTACGCCTTCCGCGTCTTCGTCTAGTTTGAAACTGTATACTTCGCCAATTGGTATCTTTTTATAGACAATTTTTGAACCGACGGAAATACCGCCAAGATCGCGTGCGTTCAGAGTCACGGTTAAACCGTCGTTCGCTGCCAATTCTGCAGGTGCGGTATCTAATGCTTGGAACTTCGTTTTATTGGTACCAGTTTCTGTTGCGGGATAAATAGAGACATAGTTACCCGATACGAGCGCATCTAGGCCTGAAATGCCCGATAAAGATGCCGATGGTTTCACTAACCAGAATTTAGTGTCTTCGCCGAGCAACTTGGTCGCTTCAGGGTAGATATCCGCATCGACATATATATTACTGAGGTCTTTGGATAAGTTGATATCACGAATCATCCCAACTTCTAGACCCTGATATCTAATGGTTGTGCGTCCAGCGATAAGACCTTGAGCGTCGGAGAAATAGATTTGAACACGCTGGCCAGCATCATGCACGGCTTTTGCCAATAGCCAGCCTGCTAATATGAGTGTCAAAATTGGCAGGATCCAAAGCGGTGAAATCCGACGATCTTTCTTTACTTCAGGGTTGAACGACATGGGTTGTTTAGTCTCGTTACTCATTACCGCTAATACTCGTCTTAGTGTCTAATACAGAAGAGGATGTTGTCTTTTTATCCCAAAGTAGGCGAGGGTCGAGACTCTCGGCCGCAAACATGGTGAATATGACAACAATACCAAACGCTACCGCGCCGAAGCCCGGTGTGAAATTAAGAATTTGCCCTCGGTCTACCAAGGTCAACATAATCGATATGACAAAGAGGTCAGTCATCGACCATTTCCCGATCCATTTTATGATCCGAAAGACGGTCATCTCAAAACGGTGATTGTTCACTTTATCAAATTGTATACAAAAAAGCAGATACCCCAACCCTAATATCTTCGCAACGGGTACGACGATACTGGCGACAAAAATAATGATGGCGATGCCGATCATGTCGTTATTGATCAGCGAAGCAACGCCAGAGAAAATAGTATCTTCTAACCGTTGTCCGTTGGTGATAAGAATCGATATGGGGATCAAGTTAGCAGGCAAAATCGCTACTGATGCAGCAATAAGGTACGCCCATGTTTTTTGTAATGAATATGGTTTTCTATGATGAAGTTTAGCTTCACAGCGTACACATCGCTCCGCTTCTTTTTGCGAAAGGTGGCAACTGTGGCAGTGAATCTCTTTTACGGAAAAAGGATAAGAGGTTTCTGGTTTCCATGCTTCCCAGTAGCGCCGGACACTAATGCGACACACAAGTAACACGCTCAGGCCCTGCAGCAGTACTAAGCTGTATAGTGCATGACCGATATAGATATCGGAATAGTCTTGTAGCTTGAAACATGAAATGGCAATACTAATGAGGAAAACATCTAACATCATCCAGTGTTTACTGTGTGTCAGTATGCTTAAAGACCACTTGAGCGTTTTAAACCAATGAAACCGTAATGCTAGGTGTGTGGTGAGTACCGCGGTACACATAGCAACGGGTGCAATGGTGTGACAAAAAAGGGTTAGCAACGCAAGCCCCGGATAGCCTTCTTGATTTAATGCTAAGACACCCTCAAACAACGTGCCTTGAATCATGACCCCCACCAATCTAATGGTAATGAAGTCAAAATAGTGCGAAGGAATAAAAAGTAACAGACAAGTAATGGCAATTGCTAAATTGCCATTAATAGAATGATGTTCACTGCGGTAAAGTTGGGTACCGCAACGAGGGCAGTCAGCACTATATCCTTTATCCAATCCAATGACGGAGACTGGTAATTCGCAACACTGGCACAGCCGAATATTTTGGTTTTCGAGCTGGTTACCTGTTTGTGGATCTTGTGAGTTAGAAACAACGCGCATCGTAAACTCCAAAATACGTGTACGATGCGTTTATTTCGTCACGCTTAACTTGCGGATTGCACCGAACCATACAAGGTTTGATATAAGCCTTGTTGTTCAACCAATTCAATGTGAGTCCCGGTTTGGGTAACTTGTCCATCTTCCAACACATATATTAAATCCGCCTGTTTGACCGCAGACAACCTATGCGCAACGATTAGGGTTGTCCGGTTTTCCAAAAAAGCACTTAAAGCGATATGCAAGGCCGCCTCGGTAGAGGTGTCTAGTGCCGACGTTGCTTCATCGAGTATGACAAACTGCGGATTGCTTAATATCATTCTAGCAATCGCTAGTCGTTGTCGTTGTCCACCGGAAAGACGAATACCATTTCGACCGATTTCAGTATCAAGACCATCAACTAATTTTCCCGTGACGTCTTGCAGTTGAGCGACGTCCAAGGCATTCCATATTTCGTGGTCATCATAGTGACGTCCGAGCGTCAGATTATGCCTTATGCTGTCA
Organism: Vibrio methylphosphonaticus; assembly: GCF_023634655.1. Lineage (GTDB taxonomy): Bacteria > Pseudomonadota > Gammaproteobacteria > Enterobacterales > Vibrionaceae > Vibrio > Vibrio methylphosphonaticus. The sequence continues at coordinate 60,050 of NZ_JAMKMS010000018.1, forward strand.
TTGAATAGTATAGGTTGCTGTAAAACAACAGCAATTTTATCTCGAATTATGTCAAAACCAATGTCTCGGCTGTCAGAATCATTATAATTTATGATGCCTTGCTGTTGTGTATAGACACCAATAAGTAATTGTATGAGCGTAGACTTCCCACCACCGCTAGCCCCTACGAGCGCCACTTTCTTACCTGCGGGTATAGTGAGGGATAGATTACGGAGCACGTCTTTTTCATCGTCATAACAAAAACTCACGTTCTGAATTGCGACATCAACCTGTTTTCCATCCAGGAATGGATTGATTTTACTGACGGTTTTCGCTTCTTCTTCCAGATCCAAGAGTGAGTTGATTCGCACTAAAGCTGCTTTGGCGCTGTACCAAGAAAATTGAATACCTAAAAGTTCTTGAACTGGACCTAGCATGAACCAAAGATAGCCAAATACGGCGAAGATTTGTCCAATGGTTAAGTCACTAAATAACACCATTACCATAGCAACCGCACGAAACAATTCAAATCCGATGAGAAACAGAAGAAAGGAGACCCGACTAGCGGCCTCTGATTGCCACGCGTATTTATCTGCGTTAACACGGATTTGGTCGGCTTGAACTTTTAGTTGCTGTAAGAACTCGCGTTCACGATTTGCTGCTCGTAGCTGATAGATACCATCAAGTGTTTCAACCAAGCGATTTTGAAACCCTTCGAAGGCTTGGTTTTCTTTTTTCTTGAGGTGTTTAACCATACCGCCTAATTTGCGAGAAAAATAGATAACGACGGGATTGACCAGTAAAATGAACAGTCCCAGTCGCCAGTCTAGCCAGAGTAGGACGATCGCAGTACCAAAGACGGTGAGAAAGCTGACGATGAACTTACTAAGTGTCGAACCAATAAACTGGTCAATTGTTTCGATGTCAGTAATTAAATGGGCATTGATACCGCCACTGCCGCGCGTTTCATACTGACGGATACTGATTCGCCCCAATTTATCTATCATTTTACAACGAATTTGATACGTAATGGTTTTGGACACTAAAGTGAACTGACGACTTTGCAAAATATTGAATGCTTGGCTAAACGCACGCATTAGAACAACTAGGAGGAGCGTTAGACCAATGTAACCTATGGGCGTTTCGAGAGAACTAGGGAGAAGAATGTTCATATAGCTGAGCCCTAAACCAGGTTGATCTAGGAGCACTTCATCCACCATAAGTGGCATTAGTAGTGGGATAGGGACGCTAATTAATGTGGCAATGATGGCGATTAAATTTGCACCAATGAGTCGAGACTTGTGAGTTTTTACTTGTGTTATCAACCAAGAGCGGCTAATAGTGTCATTCGTACTAGTCATATTTATGATAATAAGTCCTATTTAGATTGGGGCATTGTACGTGGATTAGAACAAAATCAAAGCACTATATTAATGGAAATATCATGAATTTAGACAATTACGATCGCCTCGCTAAACAAGCCGTTGCCCTCACGGATTCAGAAACGGATTTTATCGCTAACCTTTCTAATATTAGTGCACTTCTTAATATGGAGTTAGACGATCTTAACTGGGTCGGTTTTTATCTTATGAAGGAAGGTGAGTTAGTCTTAGGTCCTTTTCAGGGTAAACCCGCTTGTGTTCGAATTCCGGTAGGGCGCGGAGTCTGTGGCACGGCGGTTGAAACGAATACGGTTCAGAGAATTGCAGACGTTCATGAATTTGCAGGGCACATTGCTTGTGATGCTGCGAGTAACTCTGAGATTGTGATTCCGTTTTCTATGGATGGTGAGGTAGTTGGTGTTTTGGATATCGATAGCCCAAGTATTAATCGATTTTCCGAAATTGACGAAATTGGACTGACAAACTTCATGAGATCTGTAGAAAAGGTGCTCATTTCCCATGCAAACGTGGTTTAAAATCACATTTGCTGGTGGTTTTTCTATAGCAGGTCTCTATAATACCAAGAATATTTTTCTTAATGCTTCGCGGAAAACCGCATTAACCAGGAACCCACATGGAAAACACTGAGAAGTTGAAGAACAGCAAAGAAATTATCGCGTATGTTGCTGAATGTTTCCCTAAATGCTTTACTGTAGAAGGTGAAGCAAAACCGCTTAAAATTGGTATATTTCAAGATCTTGCTGAACGCTTGAAAGATGATGAAAAAGTAAGTAAAACTCAGCTTCGTGCAGCGTTAAGACAGTACACTTCTTCTTGGCGTTACCTGCACGGTGTTAAACCAGGTGCAGTACGAGTTGATTTAGATGGTAATGCTTGTGGTGAATTAGAAGCTGAACATGTAGAACATGCTCAAGCGACACTAGCAGAAAGCAAAGCAAAAGTTGCAAATCGCCGCAAAGAGCAAGCTCAGAAAGCGCGTGAAGAAGCAAAAGCGAAACAGCCTAAAGCTAAAAAGCCTCAAGCTCGTAAACCACAAAGTAGTGCAAGCAAAAACGCAAAAGTAAGCAAGCCTGTTGAAACGCGTGCTTTGAATAACGACGAACTGATCGTAGGCAAAGACGTTAACGTAAACATGGGTAAAGGAAACATGGCTGCGACCATTGTTGAAATCAATAAGGAAGATGTGCGTGTTCAGCTAGTAAATGGCCTACAAATGGTTGTTAAAGCGGAGCATTTGCGCGCTTAAAGGAGAAACTCCTACGCATGAAGTGCCGTTCAAAAGTATCTTTGATTGCTGCTAGCCTTTGGCTAGCAGCGTCTTCAGCTCACGCTTTAGAAGCTAAGTATCAGAAAACTGATATTCCGACATTAGCTCCAGAAGCACAACATGAAACCGCGAGTAAACGAGTTACGTCTCGCTTTACCCGATCTCACTATAAGCATTTCACCCTAGATGATGAGTTTTCTAAAGCGATGTTCAATCGTTATTTGGAAATGCTCGACTACAACCGTAACATTTTCACCCAGTCTGATGTTGATGGCTTTAACGCTTGGTCGACAGTGCTCGATGATCAACTAAAAGCGGGTAATAATCAGGTTGCGTTTGACGTCTATAACCTTTCAATGCAGAAACGCTACGATCGTTTTGTTTATGCATTATCTCTACTTGATACCGAGATGAAATTTGATATCGATGAAGAGATAGAGCTTGACCGCTCGGAAGCTGATTGGGCTAAAAATGAAGCTGAACTTGATGAGCTGTGGCGTAAGCGCGTTAAATATGATGCGCTCAACCTAAAGCTTGCCGGTAAAGATTGGGACGAGATAAAAGAAACGTTAGGTAAGCGTTACAACAACGCGATCAAACGTATCACTCAATCTCATAACGAAGATGCTTTTCAGATCTACATGAACGCGTTTGCGCGTGAGGTTGATCCGCATACGAGTTATTTATCTCCCCGTTCTGCGGAGCAATTCCAATCTGAGATGAACTTATCTCTAGAAGGGATTGGTGCGGTACTTCAATTGACGGATGATTATACGATTATTCGTTCTCTGGTTGCTGGTGGCCCTGCGTCAAAAAGTAAGCAACTCGGTGAAGGCGACAAAATCATTGGTGTCGGTCAAGACGGCAAAGAGATCGTTGATGTCATTGGATGGCGACTCGATGATGTCGTGCAACTTATAAAAGGGCCAAAAGGGACCAAAGTTAAGTTGCAAATTTTATCTGATAGTAAAGATGCCAAAGCGCAAGTGGTTGAAATTACCAGAGATAAAATTCGCCTAGAAGACCGTGCGGTTAAGTCTGAAATCTTTGAGAAAGATGGTAAGAAAATTGGTGTGCTCGAAGTTCCTAGTTATTATGTAGGGCTTTCGAAAGATACCGATAAACTTATCACCGAGCTAAAAGAGAAAGGTGTCGATGGTATTATTGTTGATTTGCGAAATAACGGTGGTGGTGCGTTAACAGAAGCAACGGCTATGACTGGGTTGTTTATCGACAGTGGTCCAGCGGTCCAAGTTCGTGATAGTTATGGTCGTGTGAACGTCAATAACGATACCGACGGAAAAGTGAGTTACGAAGGTCCACTAACCATACTCGTAAATAGATACAGCGCTTCGGCATCTGAGATATTTGCGGCGGCATTGCAAGATTATGGTCGCGCCATTGTTTTAGGTGAGAATTCATTTGGTAAGGGTACTGTACAACAGCACCGTTCACTGAATCACATCTACGATTTATTCGATAAAGAATTAGGTTATGTGCAGTACACGATTCAAAAGTTTTATCGAATTAATGGCGGGAGTACGCAAAATAAAGGGGTAGTACCTGATATTGCCTTCCCAACACCCATCGATCCAGCGGAAACTGGTGAGAGTGTCGAAGATAACGCATTACCTTGGGACAGTATTGACCCAGCTAAATATCAAGTGTTACAGCGTAACGACGAGACCATTGCAGCGTTAACAAAGATGCATGAAGCCCGAATTGGTGCGGATATGGAGTTTGGATTTATCGCTGAAGACATTGCTAAGTACAACGCGGATAAAGATGACAAGACATTGTCGTTAAATGAAGCAACAAGGCAAGCGGAAAGTGATGATCACGATGTTCGACGACTTAATCGTATTAATGCTCGCCAAAAAGCGGCGGGTGAGGACCTTTTTGCTACGCTCGATGATGTACCAAAAGATTACGAAGTACCTGATGCGTACCTAGACGAATCAGTCGCCATTATGGTTGACATGATTAAACAGTAGAAACGCAGTAATATTAGAAAAGCGAGCGATGAGCTCGCTTTTTTTTTGTCTAAAATTTACGTTCTCAAAGCTGATACTATCCAATGATATTTGTGATTTAGATCAAAAAATTTAGCATTCTCGTATTGAGCGCCTAAGCTTAAGTAAACAGCAAAGGGGAAGCATATGAGATGGATTACGGTAGTTTTATGTGTGGTATCGTTTGGCGTATTTTCTGATACTCGTAAAGACAATAATGATTTAACTCAGTTTGATCAGCCTTTTTTACTGGGGGATTGGTATCTGATAAATCCAACGCCTGAAGAATCGCCGGATGCTTTTTTAGCGATTAAACTTTCTCTTGATTCGAATTACTCGTTTAACATTGATATTCAAAAGCAAGATTACAGTATCGAACACTGGGAAGGCTTATTTACTGCTAACGAAGATACCATCATCTTGGGACTAAACAGTGACGAACCTCAAGTCTATAACTACAGTGGCAACCACCATATGTTAAACCTAAATGGAGTAGTGTTTACCAAGGCGCTCCCCAACGCGCTTGCAGGAATTTGGTCATCGACTACGGTAACCGGAGATGACAAACATGCTAATGACATTGCGAGAATGGATTTAGTGTTGCAACCAGATTTTGTTTTTACTTTCCGCGTAAGTTCTAATGAAGGAAATGAAGCCATTCACAGTGGTGTGTATTACACGGAAGACGACCACATTGTTTTGCTTTATCCAGATGGTGAGCACGATGCCACCTACACCTTGAATCAAGATGAACTGACTCTAGAAGTAGAAGATGGTGATATGTTTGCAGTCCTTAATCGAATACGGTGACACCCAATGATGTCTCTATTATTAAACGCCAATTTTTATTGGCGTTTTTTTTGTTAAGGAACTGCAATCGGTTGATAGTAGACGTTATAATCGTTCAGTATTCATAGCAAAAATGCTAATTATAACTAATAAGGACTAAAGGATGACGGAGTCAGCACCTAAAGCCAAATACCGTAGCGATTATCAATCGCCTTCCCATTTTATCTCAGATGTAAACCTAACTTTTGATCTTCATGAGCGTGAAACTCAGGTCACGGCTATCTCTACCGTTAGACAAAATACAGATTCAAATACTTTACTTCTAGATGGTGAAGGAATTGAATTAGTCGCGGTACATATCAATGGACAAGAGTGGTCTGATTTTAAGCAGTTAAAATCAGGTCTAGAGTTATCAAATTTGCCTGCCGACTTTGAGCTTAAAATTGAAAACAAGATTTCACCAGTTACTAACAGCGCACTAGAAGGTCTGTATTTGTCAGACGGTGCCTATTGCACACAATGTGAAGCCGAAGGGTTTAGACGCATTACCTATTTTCTAGATAGACCGGATGTTCTTGCCACTTACACCACAAAAGTGATTGCCGATAAAGCAGCGTTTCCACACCTGCTCAGTAATGGTAATAAAGTAGCAGAAGGTGAGGTGGATGCGCAAAGACATTATGTTGTTTGGCAAGATCCCCATCCAAAACCTTGCTACCTATTTGCGTTAGTCGCAGGTGACTTTGATGTGTTGAGCGATCAGTATACAACACGATCTGGTCGCAAGGTTGCATTGGAGATTTTTGTTGATAAGGGCAATCTAAACCGAGCGAATCATGCCATGGTGTCATTGATCAATTCGATGAAGTGGGATGAAGAGCGTTTTGGGTTAGAGTATGACCTCGACATTTATATGATTGTTGCCGTAGATTTTTTCAATATGGGGGCAATGGAAAATAAAGGTTTAAATGTCTTTAACTCTAAATTTGTTCTAGCCAACGAAAAAACGGCGACAGACACAGACTATTTAGGTATTGAAGCGGTTATTGGTCACGAGTATTTTCATAACTGGACCGGTAACCGAGTCACTTGTCGAGACTGGTTTCAGTTAAGTTTAAAAGAAGGCTTAACCGTATTTCGTGACCAAGAGTTTTCATCAGATCTTGGCTCTCGTGCAGTGAACCGTATTAATAATGTTCGAATCATCCGTGGCCCTCAGTTTGCTGAAGATGCAAGCCCAATGTCACATCCTATTCGCCCCGAAAAAGTTATTGAGATGAATAACTTCTATACCTTAACCGTATATGAGAAGGGCAGTGAAGTAATTCGAATGATGCATACTTTACTAGGGGAGGATAAATTCCAAGCGGGAATGAAGCTTTATTTTGAGCGCCATGATGGAACGGCTGCAACATGTGAAAACTTTGTGTGTGCAATGGAAGATGCGTCGGGAATCAACCTGAAACAATTCCGCCTTTGGTATAGCCAATCTGGTACCCCAACGGTCAGTGTGAAAGCAACTTACGATGCAAACGAAAAAACCTACGCGTTAACGCTTACCCAACAGACTAAACCGACACAAGATCAACAGGATAAACAAGCGCTACACATTCCATTTGACGTAGAACTGTATGATAGTGAAGGGAATACGCTAGAGTTACGGTGTAACGGAAAGGCGATTGATAATGTGCTAAGTTTTACTCAACAACAGCAAACATTCGTCTTCGAAAATGTTGATGTAGAACCTACGCCTTCGATGTTGAGAGAGTTTTCTGCGCCAGTAAAGTTGGAATTTGATTATTCAGATGAACAGCTCGCATTTTTAATGATTCACGCACGAAATGAATTTGCCAAATGGGATGCCGGCCAGATGTTACTGGCAAAGTATGTTAAATCAAACGTTGAAGCAGTACTCAATCAACAGTCTATTATATTGCCAGAGCTTGTTGTCGATGCATTTAGAGGAGTGATCTTAAACGATCAGTTGGATCCTGCGTTTATTGCAGAGGTACTTTCTTTACCAAGCTTTAATGAGGTTGCTGGTTGGTATGATACTGTCCCAGTCGATGCGGTTTGTGATGTGCTTAAAGGTATAAAACACATTATTGCTACTGAGTTAAAGGATGAGCTATCTGCTACCTATCATTCTCTCGTCCAGCAAAATTATAGCGTGAGCCATAGTGCGATAGCGAAACGAGCATTGCGGAATCTTTGCCTTCAGTATTTAGCGACAATGGAAGAGTATGCTTCTTTAGTGTCTGAACAGTTTGATACCGCAAACAATATGACAGATACGATGGCCGCGATGGTCGCTGCCAACAGTGGTTCTTTGCCTGTCAGACAAAACCTTATGGCACGCTATAGCGATGAATGGAGTCACGATGGGTTGGTTATGGACAAATGGTTTGCATTGCAGGGTTCAAACCCAAGTGAAAATGCGCTTGAAAATGTTAAAGCGTGTATGTCACACAGTGCGTTTAGCCTGAGCAATCCAAACCGAGTAAGAAGTCTAGTAGGCTCATTTCTTAACATGAATCCACGTCGCTTCCATGATGTATCAGGCAGTGGTTATCAGTTTGCAGGTGAAATTCTACGTAGCCTTAATGAATCTAACCCGCAAGTAGCGTCGAGATTGATCGATCCTTTGTTGAAATTCAAGAAGTACGATATCGATCGCCAAGCTTTGATCATTGCTGAATTAGAAAAATTGAAAGCGATGGATAACCTAGCAAATGATCTGTACGAGAAAGTCACTAAGGCACTAGAGGCTTAACTATAAGGCTTCAGATAGTTAGTTGACCACGTTAAGTCACGTGAATAGATACTAAACCGCCACTACTGTTTTTATATACAGTATTGGCGGTTTTTGTCAGACAATCGGTTATTTTTGCTTAATCAAGGCGTAATTGGTTACTGAATTTACTGCTAAAGAACGTGATGCACAGTAGAGATTAAAGACGAGAAGATATATTAGTACTGTGTATTTATACAGTTATCTCTCGGAGGGAGTATTATTGTTATGAACCATTACCATTTTTCAATGAATATCCGCTATCAAGCATTTATTGAGCATTACGCTGGTCACGCCGCTAATATTTTAGTGGTGACAGACAACGGACTGAAGCTTCAATTACCGGCGGCTCGTTTTCGACCATATTTAACACAAATAGGTATAAAAGGTCGCTTTAGATTGACAACTGACCACAACAATAAATTTTTACGGTTAGATTCACTGTAATTCGGCCCTTTGCTAGCAAGATAAATAAGTGCATCAGTCACACTATCAAACTTTTCTCTCCAACTTATTCCAAATTTTGTTAACTCTTTATCAATAAAGCTTTTACAATAAAAGCAGCCTTATCCCCCCATAAAAATAGAAAGTGGAGCGTTACTATGACCACGCGCGAACCCGTTGTCCCGGTTCTTCTGGAGAAAGTTTACAAATTGATTGAGTCGAAGCTCGAAAGCTCGGCTCAGCCATTAGTAACCAAACTCGCCAAACATATCTTTAGCAATGTCTCTCCAGACGATTTGCTACAGCGAAATGAATCCGATTTGTATGGTGCGGTTATCAGCCTTTGGCATCACCTCAATGAAAAGAAACACGATGAGATCTCAGTCAGAGTGTTTAACCCTGCAGTGAGTAAGCATGGTTGGCAGTCGACACATACTATTGTAGAGATTGCGGTTCCTGATTCCCCATTTCTTGTCGACTCCGTCAAAATGGCACTTAATCGACTGGATTTAACCTGCCATATTACCTTGCATGGCCCGACTCAGTTAGAACGAGATGAGAAAGGACAAATCACGTCAGTTAATGAGAAGAAAGGGAACCTGCAGTCTATCTTCCATATTGAAGTTGATCGCTTAAGCGATAAGCAAGAAATGACAGCATTGAAAGAAGAGCTAGTTTCGATATTTGAAGATACGAGCCTGGTGGTTAACGGTTGGGAGCCTATGTCGAAGAAGCTAAAGGCGATCACTAACGATCTTCTTAAGAATAAAGCGATGTTGCCTACGGAAGATGATCGTTTTGATGAAACCATGGCCTTTCTCGAATGGCTTGGCGATCACAACTTTACCTTTATGGGTTATAAAGAGTTTGATCTCGTTCAGGTCGACGGTGATTCAATACTTAAACCAACCGAAGAAAAAGGTTTAGGACTATTTTCCAATGAGCAACGTGTTCGGGCGGTTAAAATTTCGGACTTTTCTGATTCAGCAAGGCTAGAAGCGAAAAAACCGTTCTTGTTGATTCTCACTAAAGGGAATAAAGCGAGCCGTATCCACCGCCCAGCGTATACTGATTACATCGGTATCAAAAAATTCGATAAACACGGCAAAGTTATTGGTGAACACCGCTTTACCGGTTTATATACCTCAGCAGTGTATAACCAAAGCGTGTCAACGATTCCGCTGATCCGAGAGAAAATGGAGCGTATTCTTGCCTTAAGCGGTTACCGTAATGGCTCATACTCTTATAAAGCGTTAAGAAATATTCTTGAAAACTACCCACGAGATGAATTGCTTCAGGCAAAAGAAGAGGAATTACTTGAGACAGGGATGGGTGTGGTACAAATGCAAGATCGCGATTTGATCCGATTGTTTGTACGTAGAGATCCATTTGGGCGTTTCTTTAGCTGTATGGTTTATGTGAGTAAAGACCGTTACAACACTCAACTTCGTAAAGATACACAACGGATTTTAAAAAGTTATTTTGGCTGTGAGCAAGAAGTTGAATTCACCACGTATTTCTCAGAAAGTCCGTTAGCGCGAACGCACTATATAGTAAGGGTTGATAACAACAACATGGATGTCGATGTAAAAGCGATCGAACAAAACTTAATGGAAGTATCAGCCTCATGGGATGATCGTTTGTCTGAAGCGATTGTTGCTAACTTTGGTGAAAGTAAAGGACTGCCGCTATCGAAAGTCTACTCACGTGCGTTTCCTCGCTCTTATAAGGAAGACATGATGCCAACGTCTGCCGTTGCAGATATTGAGCGTCTAGAATCGTTGAGTGAAAGTAACAAATTGGGAATGTTGTTCTATCGCCCACAAGAAGCGGCGGCGGATTCGAAAGAAGTGAAATTAAAGCTGTATCATAGAGATGAGCCGATTCATCTTTCCGATGTGATGCCTATGCTAGAGAATCTTGGACTTCGTGTTATTGGTGAATCGCCTTATGAAGTCATCAAAAGCGATGGCGGCAGTTATTGGATTCTTGATTTCGCTATGCTTCATAAAAGTGAAACGGTGGTTGATCTTCGAGAAGCTCGAGATCGTTTCCAACAGGCGTTTGCTTCTATTTGGGCGGGTGACTTAGAAAGTGATGGTTTTAACCGTTTAGTTTTGGGTTCAGGACTAACAGGTCGAGAAGTGTCTATTCTACGTGCCTATGCGCGCTACATGAGACAAGTTGGTTTTCCGTTTAGCCAGCACTATATTGAAGACACGCTGAATCACTACCCGGAAATTGCAAAAGATTTGGTCGAGCTTTTCTCTCAACGATTTATGCCATCATTGAAAGGAAGTAAGAAAGGTCAGCTGCGTATTATCGACAAAATTGATGTGCAGCTCGATAAAGTGGAAAGCTTGGATGATGATCGTATTGTTCGTCGTTATGTCGAGATGATTTCCGCAACGCTGCGGACCAACTATTATCAGAAAGATGGCAATGGACTGCACAAACTTTGGTTATCACTTAAATTACAGCCTTCTAAAATTCCGGATATTCCAGCGCCTGTTCCGGCCTTTGAAATTTTTGTTTATGCCTCAGATATTGAAGGGGTGCATTTACGCGGTGGTAAAGTGGCACGTGGCGGATTACGTTGGTCCGATCGTCAGGAAGATTTCAGAACAGAAATTCTAGGGTTAGTCAAAGCGCAACAGGTGAAGAATACCGTTATCGTTCCGGTAGGTGCAAAAGGAGGCTTCGTTTGTAAGCGTCAACCTCAACTAACCACTCGTGATGAAATCTTTGCTGAAGGACAGCGTTGTTACAAGCAGTTCATTCGAGCTTTACTTGATGTTTCAGATAATATCGTTGAAGGGGAGGTTGCACCACCGAAGAGTGTGGTACGTCATGATGAAGATGATCCATACTTGGTGGTTGCTGCGGATAAGGGAACGGCGACATTCTCTGATTTAGCTAACTCGGTCTCGGAAGAATATAACTTCTGGTTAGGTGATGCGTTTGCTTCAGGAGGCTCAAATGGTTATGACCACAAAGCCATGGGCATCACCGCAAAAGGCGGTTGGGAATCGGTTAAGCGTCACTTCCGAGAAATGGGCATTGATTGCCAAAGCGAAGACTTCACGGCGATAGGCGTTGGTGATATGGCCGGCGATGTGTTTGGTAACGGTATGCTGCTATCAAAACACATTCGTATGCAAGCCGCGTTTAACCATATGCATATTTTTATTGATCCGAATCCAGACTCTGCATCAAGCTGGATCGAACGTAAACGCCTGTTTGATCTCCCACGCTCAAGTTGGGAAGATTATGATCCGACATTGATCTCTTCTGGTGGTGGGATATTCCCTCGAAAAGCAAAATCGATCACGCTGACGCCTGAAATTCAAAAAATGATCGGCACTAAGAAGAGCTCCGTGACACCGAATGATCTCATTAAAATGCTGCTGTCTATGCCAGTCGATCTTTTGTGGAATGGTGGTATTGGGACTTACGTTAAAGCATCATCGGAGACACATACTGATGTTGGCGACCGTGCGAATGACGTGCTACGTATTAATGGTAGCGATTTACGAGCGAAAGTGGTTGGTGAAGGTGGCAACCTAGGTATGACGCAGCTTGGTCGTGTCGAATATGCACTAGCTGGTGGACGTGTTAATACCGATTTTGTCGACAATGTCGGCGGTGTGGATTGTTCCGATAATGAAGTGAACATTAAAATCTTCCTAAATAGCTTAGTATCAAGCGGCGATCTAACGATTAAGCAGCGTAATGAAACACTTGAAGCGATGGAAGATGAAGTCGGTGACATTGTTCTTGATGATGCTTATTGCCAGGCGGAATCTATCTCCGTAACAGAATACCAAGGTGTCCCATTAATGAAGGAGCAAATTCGCTTCATTCATACATTGGAGAAAGCAGGGTATCTAGACCGAGGGCTTGAATACATTCCTGCAGATGACGATTTACTGGAAAGAGAAAAACAGGGTATTGGTATGACTCGCCCTGAACTTTCAGTATTAGTCGCTTATGGCAAGATGGTATTGAAAGAGCAGCTTGTGGTGGACGAGATTGCAACTGACCCATACCATAATCAGCAACTTACTCAATACTTCCCATCGCTGTTACGCCGTAACTATATTGATAGTATGCCTAATCATCCGCTTAAAGCTGAGATCATTGCCACGGGTCTAGCAAACCAAATGGTGAATGAAATGGGCTGCAATTTTGTTACTCGATTGCAAGAAGAAACCGGTGCTACAGTGGTTGATATTGCTAATGCTTATGCGGCTTCAAGAGAAATTTATGGTTTTGCGTTTACATTTGAGCAAATTCGTAAGTTGGATAATATCGCTACGTCTGAAGCTCAATATGAATTACTCTTTATCGTGAGACGAACGCTTCGCCGATTAGCGCGATGGATCTTACGTAATCGCCCGGGTAAACAATCGGTAGAGCAACTAGTGGCACGCTATCGAGATAACGTGATTAAAATTGAACAAAAACTTGAGACTTGCTTGGTTGATGAAGAAGTAGCAGAGCACAATGTACAAGCTCAAGGCTGGATAGAAAGCGGAGTAGATAAAGATCTTGCTAGATATGTTTCAAGATTATCGAGTTTATTATCTGCCGTGGATATCTCCGAGATAGCGGCTGAAGCTAACTATGATGTCGAACAAGCGTCGAAATTGTATTTCCACCTTGGAGACCGTTTATCGCTGCATTGGTTCCTTAATCAAATTAATGGACAGGCGGTGGATAACAACTGGCAAGCGCTTGCTAGGGCCGCATTTAGAGAAGATCTAGATTGGCAACAACGTCAATTGACGGCACAAGTGTTGAGATGCGGTTGCGCAGGCGAGGGTCAAGATGTGATCCTGTCACTTGATAACTGGATGGAGACGAACGCAGTTAGCTTGCAACGTTGGGACAATATTCTTAATGAATTCAAAGTGGGTAGCGTCCATGAATTTGCTAAGTTTTCTGTCGCATTGCGAGAGTTAAGTTTACTTAACCTTAATTGTGCAACGAGCATTTAAATAAAAACCAACGTGCTATATCGTTATCTAAGCGCCCAAATAGGGCGCTTTTTTTATGTTAACGTCCATTCCGTGACATTGTCACCCAATAATCGTTTACTTATTCCGCTAAACAATTTCTTTTGGTAAATAAAAACGAATTCTCAATTGCAAGTTTAAACGTTTGCGTCAATAATACCTCCCCGTTTACACGGGTTATCTATCGGAGGCACAATGCTTTACCGTCTTGCCAGAACTGGCTTTTTTCAACTTGATGCCGAAAAGGCTCATGATCTCGCTATTCAAAATTTTAAGCGCTTTACCGGCACTCCTCTTGATTTAGCTTACCGTCAACATCTCCCTAATCGTCCTGTCGAATGCATGGGCTTAACGTTTAAGAATCCAGTTGGCCTTGCTGCTGGCCTTGATAAGAACGGTGAGTGCATTGAAGCATTTGGTGCGATGGGGTTTGGTTTTGTCGAAGTAGGGACGGTAACACCTCGTCCACAATCTGGTAATGATAAACCGCGACTGTTCCGTCTTGTAGAGGCGGAAGGCATTATTAACCGAATGGGGTTCAATAACCTCGGTGTTGATAACTTGGTTGAGAATGTTAAGAAAGCCAAGTACGACGGCATTATCGGCATTAATATTGGTAAGAATAAAGACACACCAATAGAAAACGGTGCAGAAGACTACGTTATTTGCATGGAAAAAGTGTATGAACACGCGGGTTACATCGCAGTGAACATCTCTTCACCGAATACTCCAGGGTTACGTTCTCTGCAGTATGGGGAAGCACTTGATGATCTTCTTTGTGAATTAAAAGCGAAGCAAGCAGAGCTCGCGTCGAAGCATAGCAAGTATGTGCCGCTGGCGTTAAAGATTGCACCGGATCTTAGCGATGATGAACTACAACAAATTTGTGACTCGTTGATTAAGAATAAGATTGATGGTGTTATTGCCACTAATACTACGCTCGATCGCTCGATTGTCGAAGGCATGAAGCATGCGAATGAAGCTGGTGGTCTAAGTGGTCGTCCAGTCCAATCTCGTAGTACGGAAGTCGTTCGCTTGTTAGCTAAGTATCTTGATGGTCAATTGCCGATCATTGGCGTTGGTGGCATCGACTCTTATGTCTCAGCCAAAGAAAAGTTAATGGCCGGCGCGGAATTGGTTCAAGTGTATTCTGGTTTTATTTACCAAGGACCAAAGCTTGTTAAAGAGATCGTTAAAAATCTGTAGGGCAAGCTTTGACTCTATCGGTTAGATACGAAGCAATATGTTCATATATTGATAGTTCTGTCCAAGTAACAACCATTGAGAGGGGGAATAGTTTTCCCCTTTTTTTTTGTTCAATCGTTTGTAGAATTAGAGTCAACTGACCAAAAAGGTAATTAAGCGTTTTACCTAACAGTCTGATTATTCTTTAATTATAAGAGACGGAACGATGCTTAAACCCAGCGATACATGGATCTGGTATATGGATGAGGATGAGAATTCTCTGATGCTGGATTTGGGAGATGAGATGGTTTTTAAAACCAACCTTTCCCGTAAACTCTTAGTTGAGTGCGCGATGGGTCAGAATAACTTCACAGTTGATGACGCGTCCGCGTTTCAAATCTATAAAGACCAAATTGCTAACCTAGACCTCTCTGAACCGCGACAGGCCGAACTCGCCCTGTATTGTGTGGCTGCGAAGCGCTTCCATAAGCCAGTACAGCCTAAGAGCTGGTTCTTTGACCATCAGAATGCTTCCTTTCAACCTGAAGAGGGTGAGTTGGTCAGGTTGACCAATCAATATTCTTCCGGTTTCTTCATTGTCTTGGAGGTAGGGGAAAGCGCGAGCTTGTGTGCGTTAGTTGATTTAGACTCGTTCAACTTGACGTCAAGTAAAGACGTTCAGTTCGGGCAAAGCATTAAAGTGATGCATGATAGAATGGATTCTGCTCATTCCTACATGACTTCGCTACAACCAATCGCTCTGGTTGGTTAAGGGCGTAACAACGCCATAAGAGAAAGCAGTGGTGCTTATCTCATGAACATAACAATGTTCAAGCAATAAAAATCGGCCTAAGGGTCGATTTTTTTTGCTTACGTTTCCCCAGTCACAACGAAACCTACATTATTCTCACTCATATATTCCTATCCCTTAGAGCATTGCTCCTACAAGATTTTGACTATCAACACATATTAACCAGAAATTTACGAGAAAAAATGGGTAAATACTGACCTAAAAAATGACATTTAATCCGCATAAGTTCCTCGTTTTTGATTATTTGTAAGTAACTTTCACCAATACTCCTCACTTGGTATAGTCCAGATTTGGAGTGAATAAGTAGTCACTACCGCTGTGTGGTATACAGTTTGGTGTGATTTTGTCGTTCTGGTCGTAATGGATTTACAAGACATGGTGTTGGTTTTCAGTTGACTAAAGCTTGTGCAAATAAACGATAATCCTGATGAAAGCCGTGAGTTTGGTTAGTGGGACGCCGTATTATCAGGTATAATTAGCACCATTTTTCCGCAGTCAGACATACACTATGAATCAATATCTTGCCGTTACTTCAAATGGGCTGGAAAACCTACTAGCTCGTGAACTTGAACAACTTGGGATTGAAAACGTCAATCCTGTTCAGGCTGGAGTGAAATTTAAAGCGACCAATGAGCAGATCTATCGTGTTTGCCTGTGGAGCCGATATGCTTCCCGCTTTGTTAAAATTCTTGCTGAATTTACCTGTCAAGACGACATGGATTTGTACTTGTCTGCGTCTGCTGTGAATTGGGTTAATCATTTCCATAGCTCAAAGAAGTTTATTGTTGACTTTAATGGTACCAACCAAGAAATTCGTAATAGCCAATATGGTGCTATGAAGGTGAAGGATGCGGTAGTGGACTGCTTCAACAAAAGAAGCTTACCGCGCCCAAATATCAGCAAAGAAAACCCTGATATTCGCGTTCATGTACGTTTACATAAAGATAAAGCTATCCTCGGCCTTGATATGGTTGGGTCTGGTTTACATCAGCGTGGTTACCGCACTGAAGCCGGGCGCGCTCCGTTGCGTGAAACCTTGGCCTCAGCAATCGTTGCTCGAAGTGGTTGGGCGCAAGGGGATAACATGCTTGATCCAATGTGTGGTTCAGGTACGTTGCTCATTGAAGCTGCGATGCTCGCGGCGAATATGGCGCCGAGTGTAAAGAGAAAAAGCTGGTGTTTTGAATCACACGAAGATTTTGAGCCAGAGCTGTGGGCAGAGATAAAATCAGAAGCTAGTGTGCAAGGTCGACGCGGTGTCAAAAAGACTGACAGCAGATTTTGGGGCTTTGATAATGACCCTCGCGTACTGCAGACGGCTAAAGACAACGCTCGTCGAGCTGGTGTCGATAGCTTGATTACGTTTGAATTAGGTGATGCGAGTAAGCTCACTAAGCCTGAAGGCTTCGGAGAAGGCGTTGTTATTTGTAATCCACCTTATGGTGAGCGTCTTGGTACTGAACCTGGTCTTATCGCATTGTACACTGAATTCGGTAACCAGCTAAAAATCGAGTTTGGTGGAAGTAAAGCATCTATCTTCTCAAGTTCAGATGATTTGTTAAGCTGCTTACGCATGCGTGCGGATAAACAGTTCAAGTTAAATAACGGTGCGTTACCGTGTCACCAAAAGAATTACTCAATTTCGGGTCGCTCAGCGGAGCAGCTTGCGGAAAAACGTAGCGATCAAGTTGTCGCGCCGGACTTCACGAACCGTTTGAAAAAGAACTTGGCAAAAATTGCTAAGTGGGCGAAACGTGAAGAGCTAGATTGCTATCGTATTTACGATGCTGATCTTCCTGAATACAATGTGGCTATCGATGTTTATCAAGACCACCTTGTTATTCAAGAGTACGCCGCACCAAAAGATATTCCTGAAGAAAAGACTAAGCGTCGTTTGACGGACATTATTCGCGCAAGTATTAATGTGACGGGTATTGAAACCAACAACGTTGTGATTAAAGTGCGAGAGAAGAAGAAAGGCTCTTCACAGTATAACAAGTTGGCGGCGAAATCTGACCGTATGGAAGTGAACGAATACGGTGTGAAATTAATCGTTAACCTTCATGACTATTTAGACACGGGTTTGTTCTTAGATCATAAAATTACTCGCCGAAAACTAGGTCAAATGGCAGCGGGCAAAGATTTTCTTAATTTATTTGCCTACACGGGCTCAGCTTCTGTACACGCAGCTGTGGGTGGTGCGAAGTCCACGACGACAGTCGATATGTCCAATACCTACCTTGAGTGGGCAAAAGAGAACATGCAATTGAATAAACAGGTGGGCAGTCAACATCAGTTTATTCAGGCAGATTGTCTACAATGGCTAGAAAACGCCAATAGTGATTATGATTTGATTTTCATCGATCCACCGACATTCTCGAATTCAAAGCGAATGGCGCAATCATTTGATGTACAGCGAGACCACGTGATGTTGATGGAAAACTTAAAGCGTTTGCTTAGAGCTGATGGCGCCATAGTATTTTCCAATAACAAGCGTTTGTTCAAAATGGATCACGATGCCTTGGCAGAAGTCGGTTTAGTGGCGAAGAATATCTCAGATAAAACCTTGCCACTTGATTTCTCACGTAACAAACACATTCATAACTGCTGGCTTATTACTCACAAGAGCTGAGAGAAATAATGACAAAGGAACTGATCTTATACAGCACAGAAGGATGCCATCTTTGTGAGATGGCATCCGAACTACTTCATCGCGTCGGGCTTTCTCAACAATTCGATATTATTGATATAGCATTTAACGATGAGCTCTTTGGGCGTTACGGGGTCACTATTCCAGTGGTCTCATTTCGTTCCTCAGAACTCAATTGGCCCTTCGATATTCATCAATTAACACAATGGTTGAACCTTAATGGCATTACTTACCATTCATAATGGACAACTAGCATTCGGGGATCACCCGTTGCTAGACAAATCAGATTTTGCACTTCAAGAAAATGAACGTGTATGTTTAGTTGGGCGTAATGGTGCCGGTAAGTCGACGTTGATGAAAGTCATCGCTGGCGAAATCGTTATGGATGACGGCAAACTTCAAATCACTCAAGATGTTGTTGTGTCGCGTTTAGAGCAAGATCCGCCGCGCAACCAAGAAGGTACCGTTGAAGATTATGTGGCTGAAGGGCTTGCCGAAGTAGGTCAAGTTCTTAAAGAGTACCATGCGCTGCTCGATCTAATGACACAAGATCCAAGCGAGAAAAATATCAATAAATTGGCGCGAGTCCAAGAGAATCTAGAGGTTCTCGGCGCTTGGCGCTTTGAAGACCGCATCAAAAATATCCTTGCTGCGTTAAAACTTGATGGGGCGACACTGCTTACCGATCTGTCAGGTGGTTGGCAACGTAAGGCGGCGTTGGCACGAGCTTTGGTCTGTGATCCTGATGTCCTATTACTGGATGAGCCAACGAACCATCTCGATGTTGCGACAATTGAATGGCTCGAAACGTTCTTAAAAGATTTCCGCGGTTCTATCATCTTTATTTCTCACGATCGCGCCTTCATTAGCTCGATGGCAACACGTATTGTCGATTTAGACCGAGGGCAATTGGTTTCGTATCCAGGTAACTATAGCCAGTACCTGATTGAAAAAGAAGAGAACCTTCGCATCGAAGAGATGCAAAATGCAGAATTTGATAAGAAATTAGCCCAAGAAGAAGTATGGATTCGACAAGGAATTAAAGCTCGTCGTACCAGAAATGAAGGCCGTGTTAGAGCACTTAAAAAGCTTCGTGAAGAGAGAAGCGATCGTCGCGAGGTTCAAGGTAAAGTTAACCTCAACGTTGATGACGGTACTCGTTCAGGTAAGATTGTCTTTGAAGCGGAAGGCTTAAATTACGATATTGAAGGAAAGACTATCGTTAAAGACTTCTCTTTTAATATCATGAGAGGCGATCGAATCGCTTTGATAGGCCCAAATGGGTGTGGTAAGAGCACGCTAATTAAGTTGTTGCTTGATAAGCTGCAACCGTCTTCGGGTAAACTGAAGTGTGGCACAAAACTGGAAGTGGCGTACTTCGACCAATACCGAGAGTTGCTTGACCCGGAAAAAACAGTAATCGATAACTTAGCTGATGGTAAGCAAGAAGTGACGGTTGGCGGTCGAGAAAGACACGCCCTTAGTTACCTGCAAGATTTCTTGTTTGCCCCCAAGCGTGCTCGTACTCCGGTAAAAGCGTTATCCGGTGGTGAGAAAAACCGTTTGTTACTCGCTCGTATTTTCTTAAAACCAAATAACCTACTAATACTCGATGAGCCAACCAACGATCTTGATATCGAAACGTTAGAGTTACTCGAAGATTTATTGGGTAACTATCAAGGAACCTTACTTTTAGTGAGCCACGATCGTCAATTTGTTGATAATACTGTGACCACGAGCTGGATTTTTGAAGGTGAAGGGGTTATTGAAGAGTTTGTTGGCGGTTATCATGATGCGCAGCAGCAACGTTTACAAGTCAAAAATACAAGACGTGATTTAGAACCGGTAAAGGCGGTAGAAAAAACGGTAGTTGAACCTAAAAAGAGTGCCAATGCTGTGAACTCTAAACCGAAAAAGCTGTCGTATAAACTGCAAAGAGAGCTTGAAGCGCTACCAGCGTTACTCGAGCAGTTAGAAGAAGAGTTGGGTTCATTACAAGAAGTGGTGAACAGCACCGAATTTTTCTCAAAACCCGTTGATGAAACTCAACCAATATTAGATAAACTCTCTGCTAAAGAGCAAGAGTTGGACGTTGCTTTCGAGCGATGGGAAGAGCTTGAAGCAATGCAACAGGAAAGTTAGCCTACATGAGTTGTAAAAAATTTAAAATTTCAATGGTGGCCGCAAGCGTATTTGCTGCGACCACTGCAAATGCCGCTTTGTATCAGATTGTCGAGATAGACCCGACAGCGAGCATTAGCAGTAGTGGTATTTACGATGCACAGTACACGGAATTCTATGGTTCTGCGGTAGAGAAGACATCCCGTGATCTTACTTCGATGGAAATGGGTTGTTTCACTCAAGGTGATACTTGCCCCGATTACATGCTTTATGGTGACTCTAGGAACGGTTCAGAAGGTTTTTCTTACCGTGATGAAATACCATATAATATGGATGTCAGTTTTTATTACACAGATTGGGTACGAAATCGCGATTATTGTCGTTCAGAGTTAGGGTATCAAACGTGTGACCCTGCTTGGACTGATAAAATGTGGCGTAGTTTTAGTTCGTTTGGTGGACTAAGGCGTGAGCGTGATGCTTTTATTGCTACGGAATATAAATCAAATGCTCAGGCTTTTAGTGGCAACACAGCTTCATCTGTCGCCGCCCCAATGTTAATGGTTAATCCAACTTCAGAAGACTATCAACCAGGGGGCAAAGCAACCGCTGAGGTAAACTCCGCTAATATTGTAGTTAATCGTCTTGACGATGATAAAGTTATTGGTACTGCGAGCTCTGGGTATTTTAAGTTAGATTCAAACAACCTTGCTACAGCCTATCGTCAACGTGGTTATGTTTTTGATGGTAGTACTACGACAATGCTGAAACCTTTAGCAGACAATGGTAGTGATAAAGAAAAGCAGATAACTACTCAGATGGGTCGCACCATGGCGTGGGATTCGTTTACTGATAGCTCAGGGACATACTACGTGGGGAGCGCAGCAGTTGGCCCATTTAATTATAATGATGATAATAAAAACTGGGGTGGCGATCTAAATAATTGCTTGTCAGGCGATGACCCCGCAGCAAAACGTGAATGTCAGCATTTTGCTTTTGCGTCAAAAGCGGCGGTTTGGAAAGGAGATGGTACGGCAATTACGGCTTCAGTTTGGACAGAAACAAACGGAAATACATATAATACTCGTAACGTTGATAATAAGGCGATGCAAGGTAGTGCTAGAGCTGCGGTAGTGAGCGCAAAGGCTGGAGTATTTACAGGTCAACCAGTATTAGTCGGGTTAAATAGTTATCGTGATGGGAGCAATGTTTTCAATCAAGCTACCGTCTTTTCGCCTACTGGATCTGATATTAATAGTGGTAATGCGTGGACACCGAAGGCCATCGGACGTGCAACTATTAAAGACGGTGACGACTTCATTTATACTAACTCCGTTGCAACTGACATCAATGAACAGTTAATTTTGATTGGGGAAGCGAAGCGGCGTGGCGATAAGCGTGAAAATGGCGCGGCGGCAAATCGAATGTTCTTGGCACAAGTAAATGATGGCGGTGGTGCAACTGCTTCATATTTTGATGAGCTAAACGGTAATAGCGGTATTTTCTTCCGTGGTGTTGGTGGTAAGACGGGCGCAATCAATAACTTCAACGAGATTGTTGGTGCGGTTGATGCAGAGCAAGCGACGGAGTTTTATGGTAAGAAGCGTCGTCAGCGCGGGTTTATCTATCCTTATAATGCCACAGGTACCAATCCTGAACGTTTAGCCGTACTTCAAGGTAAACCTTGGTTGCTTGACGATCTGACCAATGGTGGCAATTTCAGTGCCGATAACAACAAGTACCGTATTATCGATGCAGCTGATATCAACGATGATGGTGTCATCGCTGCAACTGCAATTAAGTGCCCGCAAGGGTATGACACCACCGGGCACAACTCATACTGTGGTAATGGGCAGGCTCGTGAAAAAGTAGTGGCGGTTAAGTTGATCCCGATCCCAAATGCAGACGAGCGTTCAATTACTCCGCGGGCTATTGAAGCACCACCAGTGGAGCGTAAAGGTGGTAGTTTAGGTTGGATAGCTATGATTTTCTTAGGCTTCTTTGGGTTACGCCGTAACAAATAGCCTGTTATAAACAAAAGCTCGCATTTATTCATATGAATTCGAGCTTTTTTACGTCTTGAGTTCTGCCAAAAATTGAGCAATTATTACTGAGGAGTCACAAAAGCTCCATCAATCTTTAATATTAAAAGGCTGACTAGCTGTCAGCTTTGTATAGCGAGGACCGCACTATGAAGAGACAAAAGCGTGACCGTTTAGATCGAGCTCAATCCCAAGGCTATAAAGCGGGGTTGAACGGGAAATCTATGGAAACTTGCCCATACCAACAAATGGATGCTAAGTCCTATTGGCTTGGTGGTTGGCGTGATGCAAGAGATGACAGGCAGTCAGGGCTTTTCAAGTAGTCGGGAGTAGTTTAATTGAGTACTAAGAAGGGCTAGTATGACGCCCTTCTTTATTTTTATAAATCTAACGCACTATAACTTAATGCATTTAAGTAAAATAAAACGGCTAAGATAGCCGTCTTAAATCATTGATACAAATTAAAAAGAAGAGGTGTCTTTAAAAAGGCCTACTTTTAAATCTTTTGCAACATAAATCACTTTTCCGTCGACAAGTACTCGGCCATCTGCGATGCCCATTACAAGCTTGCGATTAACAACACGTTTTAGGTGCAGTTCGTAAGTGACTTTCTTGGCAGTAGGAAGTACTTGGCCCTGAAATTTAAGCTCGCCAACACCTAAAGCTCGGCCTTTACCTTCGCCGCCGATCCAACCTAAGTAAAAGCCAACTAATTGCCACATTGCGTCCAAACCTAGACAGCCTGGCATAACCGGGTCACCGATAAAGTGACAATCGAAAAACCAAAGCTCTGGTGTGATATCTAGCTCTGCGACAACAAGACCTTTACCGAAATCACCTTCTGTTTCTGACATTCTGGTAACACGGTCCATCATTAACATATTTGGAGCAGGCAGCTGAGGGTAGCCTTCACCAAATAGTTCACCACGGCTAGAAGCTAAAAGATCTTCACGAGTATACGAATCACGTCTGTTTTGCATTTTTTAAATCACTCCAATATTTAATATGAGCATATTAGTGAACACGTGTACGCCAAACAACTCCGACCACGACTAAACAAACCAGTTTCTTACTTTTTCTAACAAGGTTTCTGGTAGTTCAAGTTTCTCAAAGTTTTCAATGCGTTCTGCTATCTTACTTAACACGCTTTCTTCCGATTCACTTTTAAAAGGTTTTCCTAGCAGCAAAGGAATCACTTCTACAACATGAGAGACTGCCCAGATGTGAAATTGACCACTTTTAATGCTATTGACTACTTCTTTGCTCAACGCGAGATGTTGAACATTTGTTTTAGGTAAAATAACGCCTTGCTTGCCTGTAAAGCCTTGATGCTTACAGACATTGTAAAATCCTTCGACTTTTTCGTTAAGGCCGCCAACGGCCTGCACTCGCCCAAATTGGTCAACTGCGCCTGTGACCGCAATTTGTTGATCAATTGGATAACCAGAAAGGGCACTCACTAACGAACACAACTCAGCTAATGAAGCGCTATCACCATCTACTTCACAATACGATTGTTCAAAAACGATAGAGGCCGAGTAGGGTAATGGTGCATCTAAATTTAATTCAGTGCTCACAAATGCTTGCATGATCATCATGCCTTTGGCATGAATGTTACCACCGAGTTCAACCTTTCGTTCGACATCAGAAATATCACCATCACCAAAGTGAACCACGCAGGAGATTCGTGCCGGCTCGCCGTAAGAGAGCGGGTGGCCAGGCATATCGATAACGGTTAAGCCGTTAACCTGTCCAATTTGCTCGCCTTGAGTCTCAATGACCACTTGTCCTTCTAAAATGTCATCCACTGCACGAGCCGGCAAGTACGCCTCTCTATAGCGTTTTGCCAACATCGCAGATTCAATATCGTCTTCAGCAATAACACTATTACTGCTGAACGATGATGCTTCTCCCAGAAGTGCTAGATGCCAATCTAACGATAATGGAACATACTGCTTGTCTTCGGTTTCGCGTGCTCCAGCTTGCAGTAGGCGAAGGTAGCCTGATGTGTCGAGTGTATAGCCCGGTAAATTATCTATCATCAGTTGTTTGACAAAACTTAAGTATGCAGAGACTGACTCGGCATTCAACTTATAATCACTTTCTAGCTCTGTGTATTGCATGAATCCTGATCTAAACTCTGCTTCAAGATAATCGAGCTCTGCAAGCTGCTCTCTGTCGCCGATAATGATTAGCTTAAATTTAGAGCTGTAGTTAGGTTGATCGATACTAGCACTTGCCTGATTCACTGGCGTTGCTTCTAACTGAGCTCCTTGCAGTAGGGCTTTGGTATTGGTCCAACTAACCAATGTTGACAATACTGTATTCGTTGATGTGATCAGAACACCAGTATCAGCCTGATGAATGAGCCCTTTTTTTGACTCTACGTTACCAGCTGTAACTTGATACTGATCAAACAATGTTTCTGAGCGAACATCTGCGCTAACAACAACATGCTCTCCAAGGCGGCGCAGTTCATTAGCGACAAGCTGACGATAGGTAAGGCTGCCACCATCTTTAATCACTAGTACTTTAGAAAAACAAGCCGGAGAAACAAAGTATTGAAGCGTTTGTCTCAGTCGGGGTTGCAAATCTAACAAGGATTTTCCTGCGTTGTTCGCAATATTCTCTAAAGTAGATTGATAATCGGTGTAAAGCGGGCAGGCATCTTGCCAAAGGACTGGATTCATTATTTGAGAGCTTAGTTTAGATTTGCATGGAGTATACAACGATTTTGCTACTAAAGTTAGTCAATAGAATGTAAATCAGCGAGATTTGATTCTCACTTTGAATGGACAATTGTTGAGATTGTAAAGAAGGTGGGTTACGCTGTCACTCTAACCAATGTCGAGGCAATTTTTAATGAAATACCAACAACTTGAAAACCTAGAGTGTGGTTGGAAGTGGCAATATTTGTCTAAAAAACATCGAGATGGTGAAAATATCACCCGGTATGTCGATACTAGTGAGATAGAGCACGCTGTTTCACAATTAAAAGCCATTGAATATGAGCCTACACTCGTCTTAGATTGGATCAGCGAGCATATGTCATTGGAAGTAGACAACAAGCTTAAGCAAGCGATCCGTGCAAAAAGAAAACGTCATTACAATGCGGAGCAGGTTCATACCAAGAAGAAGTCTATTGATTTGGACTATCGAGTATGGGAAAAACTGTCATATCGAGCAAATGAATTGGGATGCACGCTATCGGAGGCAATTGAATATTTACTTAGTGAAGCATCGCGAAGCGAAAAGGCAACCAAAACAGTAAGTAGTTTAAAGCAAGATCTGAGTAAGTTACTAGGTGATGATTAACAAGGAAGGGTAGGTTAATGCTGTATGTTATTTTAATTGGCGCTGTTTTGGTCTTTTGGTTAGTTGCGATTGATCGTCCGGTACTCACTGTACAAGTTAAAGACGGTAAAATTACGAATATTAAAGGGCACATTCCACCTTCATTTAACCATAATCTCAAGGAGATTGCTGAAAGGGACAATATTACTGGCCTTTTAAAAGTATACCAAACACGATCAGGGATGACCTTAAAGTTTTCTAAAGAAATTAATAAAAAGAGCCAGCAAAAAATACGTAATGTATTTCCATTCCAAAGTTTTAAATCTAAAGGGCGTAAAAAGTCTAGGTAGCAGCCCGGCTGCTACCACAAAATTTCAGCATTAGCCTTGTGCTGCTATTTCTCTTTCATCCCAAATTTTCATTAGCGTGCGGCGTGCATCCGAATCAAGCATTTGTATCCTTCTGCATGTCCAGTTTTCTGCTACATAGTCCGCCATTTCAAGTGAAATAGGGTTGTTCTCGGTTAAATACGTATCTAATGCTATTTCAGTTTCCAAGAGTGAGAGACCTTCTGTATCCCATTTTTTGATTCGAGCGAAACTTGTTTCAAACCACATTAAAGGCAGTGTCATAGAATACTCCATTTCTATAAGTGTATTTTTAAAGCTTTGTTTTCTGATTATTAGAATAATGAAATATGTAATTGTGTAAAGGACTAAAGTTAAAAATAGAGAATAAAAATTTATAAATAACAATCACCATTATCACTTTTAATTTATATTCAATTTATTATTCACTACACCAATTACAATTCAGCTAGTAGTTCTTGCTTTCATTCACGAGGTTTATATTAATGATTTCACCAAGATTAATAATAGTTGGTTATTATATTCGTGAGTTTATTCTAATGTAGACCTCACTTTATTTTACTATATACCTCTGTTATGACTATCTAATCTTGCCCAGCAATAAATTTCATACTTAATGTTTACTTTATTGGCTTTTCTCTCAAATGATCGAAGAGTGATAACCCGTATAGATCTGGTTTTTCATCGCCATACTCATTATAGCGCACTATAACTTATTTCCTTTAGGGAGAAGAATCTCTGATTCTCGCCAGTACCGACATCTCAAATACAATGAGGCCTGACACGATAAACAATAAAACTTCCTTTAAAGAATAGTTCCTGAGAAAGCATAACGTGTGCGCTTCAGTTGCTTCGTAAGTTATGATTACATTAGTTATAACCAGCCATAAAAGAAGACCAAACCAATTCTAAACTTCGAAAACCATTGTTAATGCCGACAAACGATCATCAGTGTTACGGAGCGATATAAAAGTAGGGGTCATAACACGATCAGCTCTGATATGAGATATAACTGTGGCGACACTTAAAACTCCTTGAGGATAGTTTTATAACTATCATTAAATTCTAACAAAACAACCTAAGTGACGCTGTAACACTTTATTATCCTAGTAAAAGTGTTACAGCCAGCCATGCCGGTTTGTATATATAGAGGTTAATGCAAGTCCATTGGCCAACATACAGCTGATATTTATCAGTTTGGAAACTACATAATGAGCGTTAGTCGTGTCTTCATGCCAGCAGTTATGAATGAAGCTGAACAATACGAACTCGTCAACGCTCACGTCTTCGTGCGTTGAGTCAGATATATTCGAGGCTTGCATTCATTAACGAAGTATTTCTTTACAGACTAATAGATAATGTAGTTCCGTCAGTTTTTCCAGATCGAACGTTGGTGAAAAGTCGGAGTATGCACACTAATAAATTTCAGTATTTCAATGCTTAAAATGTTCTGAGTAGTGTCGATTACTTGGACGTCTACGTGAAGCGTGTGTAAGACTTTGATCGCCAAGAGAGGCAAGTTTGTTTAAACGTGAGTATGACGAGCAGACAGATTCAAAATGATAACAGCGTCAACTTGGCATCGCGGTTTTTCACGTACGTTAGTAAGACCTAGAATCAATAAATTTCTTTTTCACTTAATAGTAATTCCCATTGGGATAATTACTAAGCAGACTGATATAGGTAGGTTTAGGACCGGACATTCCAAAGTAGCTTTAACATTCTAGTGCATAATGCGCAGCAGTGATGTAAGCAAGCCATTGGGATTGTATGACTCAGTAAACGGGTGAAAAGCTGTGCTAGTGAATTTTTCGATTGGTATATCAACAAGTTATAATCAGAGGTTGATAAGAATTAACGCTGGGATTACAGATGTTAAATTTAAACACCCTAGTGCGT
>NZ_JAMKMS010000019.1 GCF_023634655.1 Vibrio methylphosphonaticus
TGTCCAAAACCTTGCTAGTGCCGTTGGTATTTAGACCAAAGGATGAAGTTCCGCAAATGAGGAGTGACGAAGTGTTTCCGCCAAAATACTGAAAGTTACTTTCTTACCGTTAGTTCTTGGTTAACTTCGCTGATTCACAAATATATCAATTTATGGTCATTTCAACCAAATTTGTAGAATAAGGGTCGCTTTTTAGCGGCCCTTTTTTGCTCGAATAATAGCAAATGGCGACAGTGAAATAATTTTTACCTTGCTCAAAATAGGCCAAGTGCATAAACACTATGAACAATGAATAAAGTTAGAGGTTAGAACGTGGCCATCTTGATATGTCCAGCAGCTTTGATCTTAACGTGAACCATATTGCCTTGTAGGTAGCTTAATGGAATCTCGCTGCGTTCAATGATCGCGACATTATCGCTGCATGCGCCAGCTTCAATCGCCAGTTGCTTTGATTGCGCTTCCAAGCCCTTTAAGGTTTCTTCACGTGATGCTGGGTCAATCGGTACGATCTTATCGAACTGGCCTGATATTTCACCCAGCGCAACACCAATCGCATTCGCTACTTCAAAGTGTTCAGGGCGAACCACTTGGCTTACACCTTCAAAATGATCTGGGAATAGGGCACTGCCGCCACCAACCATGATTACGGGTACACTCGCTGCAGAGGTCTTCATCTTATCGATGCCTTCTTCAACATCCGTTACCATTTGTTGGTAAACCTTGCTTGCTTGTTCGCCTGAAATACCAATCTCATCACTCAGTTGATGTTCTGCCTGCCACTGCATTTGACCTGTTTTGAGTGCGATATCGGTAAGCGTAAGTTCATCACCGCCAAAGCTACGCGCCGTTTGCGTTAGAGTGTGACCAACACTTTCAGGGCCTAGCTCTATACGCTGTTGTTCAAAGCGAACCTTGGTACCACCACCAATGGCTAACGCCAAAATATCAGGCATACGGAAGTTGGTTCTCACTTCGCCGATTTCTACCGCGAGGCTCGATTCTCTTGGGTAACCGTGAGTCAGCACACCAATATCAGACGTAGTTCCGCCTACATCGACCACAATCGCGTCTTTTAACTTAGTTAAGTGACTCGCTCCACGAATCGAGTTTGTTGGCCCACAAGCCACGGTAAGAATCGGATACATCAATGCGAATTGCTGCGACATCAGTGTGCCGTCGTTCTGACCGAAATAAGGCGTGGTGTGGATGTCATGATTGATGAGTGCATTACAAAAGCCGTCAACGAATCGTTTTGCTGTACCTTGCAGAGCCGCATTGAGGATAGTCGCGTTTTCACGCTCTAAAAGCCCTAAGCTGCCCACTTTATGGGATAACGATAGGTTCACGCCTGGAAGTTCTTTCTGAATCCACTCTGCTGCTTGAAGCTCCTGGTCGCCATTGACGGGAGAGAACACTCCGCAGATAGCAATGGAATCCACTTGGCCTTTCATTTTCTGGCAAAGCTTGCGGATCTCAGATTCTTGGATGTCGGCAATTAACTGGCCGTCATATTCATAGCCGCCGTGTGCTTGGTAGAAGTGCTCCCCAAGCAGTGTTTGCCAAGCTTTGCTCCAACCACAGAGTGGCGGAACACTATCGCCACTTGGAAGCGCTAAGCGAATCATCCCGACTCTGTCTAAGCCTTTTCGTTCAACGATTGCGTTGGTGCATTGAGTCGTGCCAAGCATCGCATGTTTCACTTGCTGACCATCAATGTTTGCTTGGCTTAATAGCGCAGCTATCGCGTTATCAATGCCGGTTGAAATGTCATGTGTGGTTGCGGTTTTTACTTTGGCAATCACATTTAGGTCTGCGTCGAGCAGCACACCGTCGGTATTGGTGCCACCTACGTCAATGCCAAGGCGGCAGTAATCAAGCGTAATGTTTGTCATGCGATTACCTCTTCAATGCAGACTTCAGTTGTTCAATGGTTTGATACTCGACTGTGTAGCCAAAGTAACCCGGGCCGGCGACTTCGATGCCTTTGTCAGTGCGCCATTTAGGGTCGCAAGGGTAGGCGATAAGGTCGATGCGCTGCCCGTAACGAAGTTGTTCGGTTGTGATTGGCTTGCCGGTTTCATGATCCAAGATCGAAATAAGATCCGGTGTTGATGCCAGCAGGTTATCTTGGTTCATGTCTGCGCGGCTTGTGCCTTTGTGCGCGAGAAGCAATTCGTTTTGGAACTGCACAAACACGTTATCGACGCCGGTATCTTCAAACTGAGCCAGCTTTTCAATCACGACACCGCCTGTTGCAAAGCCACCATCGGTTTCACGCTGTATATCAACAATTTTGCCACTGATGATGGTATGGCCGCCAACAATGTCTAATACGGCCTGTGTGCCACTTTGATTGTTGTCGTTCGCCAGTCTAATCGCTTCACCAATCTTCATTGCTTGGGTCAGTGTTGCAGGCAGTGCACTGCGTTTTAGGTTCTGACCGTTCATTGGGTAATCGCACATTGCTGCAGAGCCGCCCATCTGCTCGGTAATTGGCCTCGCAAACCTTTCAGACCAAATACCGTCAATCGGATAAAGCGTGACGACATTGCCACGCTCGTCGGCCAATGTGTTCGGTGCAGAAGGGAGACCATCAAGAAAGAAGGTCACCATCTGAGCTTCTGGAAACGCACGTCCCATCGCATCACAATCGATCACAGGAATATTCTTTTGCGCTGCAACGAGAATTGGAATCAATGAATTGAAGCCGCCTACTTCGATAGGAAACGTTGCCGCTACTTCAGTGCCGAGCGCTTTTTCCATCGCTTCGAAAGCAATCAACATTTGATCTTTCGAATTGAGTTTCTCTACTGCGACGGTTGGTGCGCCAATCATTGAAGAGGGCACTGTCATCCAATCGTCTTGCACGTCTTCTAAAGGAATCATGCGTACAGGGTAATTTGCCGTTGCAATGGCTACTTTCGCCATCAAGGCACCGCTGTATGGGTCACCGCCGCCGCCAGTACCTAATACCGTCGCACCAAGCGCGATATCATCAATCATTTGTTCAGTAATAATCACAACTACTATTCCTTATCACTTGAAGGAGAAAGCTTCATTAGGGCGAGGTAAATCACACCAGCGGCAAGAATGCCGTCTAACGCCGAGATGCTGGTGAACGAAAACAGGTTGAAAAACTCTGGCGCGGTACAAGCGCTGAATGCAGTACCAAATGCCCAAGAAGCTAAGCCTTTAAACATCCAAGCTGGAACTTGTTGGATGTTCTCAAAGCTCATTTTTGTTGAATCTAAAACATAATATTGAACGATGTAGACACCCGCGGCCGGCGCAATGGTTACGCTGAGGAGCATTAAGAAATCAGTAAATTTGTTCACCATGCCGAGCTGAGCAATACCAATACCGACGATGGTCATGATCACAACCAGAACAGGGCGCGGAATCTTAGGTAGAACCATCGACATGCATAAGCCGCCAGAGGTCAGGTTGCTACTGTTGGTGGTCCATTGTGCGAACACCAGTACGATAATGGCCGCCATGCCTAAACCTAGGCTAAAGAAGACTTCTACTAGGTCGTCGGTACCGGTCATTTTGGTCAGGATCAACGCGATAAGAATGATGGCACTGTTGCCAACCAGAAATCCGATACCTGCTCCTAGAATTGCATCACGACGCGTTTTGGCGTAGCGAGCAATATCAGGCGCAGCAACCGCAGCTAGAATCCAGATAGACATAACAAAAGAGATGGCTTGGCCAAGCGTTAAAGGATCGTCAATGGAAGGCGCTGCGCCCCCTTGATAATCAGCGGCCATAAACAAACCGATGGTAATCAGCGTCACCATCAAAGGCACTGAATAGGTACTGAGTTTGCCTAAAGCACGAACGCCATAGATCGCCGTCATCATCATTAACACACTGCCGCCAATAAGAGCGGTGAGGTGGGAAATTATGATGTCGTATTTCGCCAGAGCATCGACCATGATGAAAGCGAAGAAATCAGCCTGGAATGCGAACCAGCCAACTAATGAGATGCCGTTAATGAAGCCAAGAATCTTACCGCCGTTACGGCCAAACACCGCACTGCTCACCAGCGGGGTAGACACACCAGCTTGAAAGCCAATGTTGGCACACAGCATCGCGATGATCGCCAATAAGCCTGAACCAATAAACGTGGCAAGCAATGCGTCTTCAAAACCAATACCGCTGCTTAGGATCGAGCCGAGAAACAATCCCGAAATATCGATGCCGATAGCCAACCAAATAAGGCTGATAACCCACCAAGATCGTTTGGCCTTCTCGGGAACGGGTTCCAATTCAAAGTCATCTATCTTTTTGTGGCTGTGTGTTGCTTCGGGTTTATTCACGTAAGCTTCTGCCGCCATAGTGCCATCCATGCATTGTTATTCCATAAGTGTGAATAAAGCATACTTATGTATTTATTGTTAATAAATGAATATAATCAGATGTAAACATAACAAAAAACAAATGTGAGTGGCAAAGTGAATTCAAACAATAAGTTAGATAAAAGAGATCTGCGGAGATTAGAGCTTTTTTGTGAAATTGTTGAGCAAGGAGGCATCAATCAGGCGGTCGCCAGCACTGGGATTAGCCAACCTGTGCTCAGTAATCAGCTTATTGCCTTGGAAAAAAGCTTAGAATTAACATTATGCCAACGTGGACGACGTGGTTTTAAGCTGACTCACGAAGGTGAGCAAGTGTATAAATATGCGAACCAACTAAAATCGACCTTAACTGACTTCGCTTATAAGTTACGAGGTGTACAGACAGAACTCTCTGGGCATGTGCGAATTGGATGCTTGGATAACACCGTCACTTTGCCCTATAACCCACTTCCTAAAGCGATCGAGACGTTTTACCAACGCAGTAACAGTGTAGAGGTGAGTGTTGATGTTGGCGATTTCACTCAGTTGAATGAGAAGCTAGCAAAGAACCAGATTGATATGATGATAGTGGTTCTAGGGTCACATCAAAAATCAGCGTTTCAACATAAATACCCACTGTTTGAAGAGCACAGTTATCTGTATGCGCGCAAGGATCTGGCTGAGAAGATCATGGACAAGGATTTCTCATTGGATGGCTGTCGTATCAACATGGGCGGCTATGCCAAAGATGAGATGTTCCGATTACTGAATATTGAGCAGTACGATTCCGTAAAGCCTTTTGATGGCTGGCATGTCGAGTCGGGTGTGATTTTAACCTTGGCGGGCACACACCTGAGTTTTTTACCGTCTCACTTAATTGACCGTGGCCATTATGACCAAGCTTTGATTCCGCTTCAGCCCGAAAAGTGGAGCCTTAAAAGCCAGTTTTATGTGGTGTTGAAGCAACCTGTAGACTCCCTTTCTCCGGCCGCGCGTGCGTTTTTTGATGAGCTATATCAACCGGAAACATCGGATTTAATCTAAGAAAGTTTTGTCCGAAAGCTTCATAAATCTAATACATGTAGCTTTTAATATATGTCGCAACATTTCAAAAGCTCCAAGATAAAAGCCCTCATTGCAACGCAACGAGGGCTTAAATCAAATTCCAATAACCTTACCGAAGTTTAATTCACAGCGTAGTGTTTTCTTGCTGCATCAAGGATCTTGTTGGCTTCCACGTCGTCGCCCCAGCCTTGCAGTTCCATGCCACCGTCTGGGCCTTTGTAGTTTTCAAACCACAGACCAACGATGTCTTGAACACCTGGATAGGCAGTGTTTAGGTCGTTTAGTGAAGTCACATCTTTAAATGGTGAATCGTTAGTGAGAACGCCAACGAGTTTGTCGTCTTGCTCGCCATCATCTAACATTTTCATCACACCGATCAGACGTACAGGAACAACTTCACCACGTGGAACAGACTGACCAAGAACAATCACATCTAACGGGTCGCCATCACCACCAAACTCTTTTGGCAGTGCAGTACGTGGGATAGAGCCGTAGTTACCTGGGTAGCCAAGGTAGTTGACCACGCGTGGTGCGCCTTTTTTGTGTTCCCAGACAACTTGCTTGTCATTGTCTTTACTTAGTTCCCACTTAGCGGAAGTACCCGTTGGGATCTCTACAATTGCATTAACGATGCCGTCAGCAGAAGCTGCTGGGTAATCATTAAAGCTCGAGTTTGCTTCAAGGGTAAATTGGTCTAACTGTTTTAGTGCAGGCGCTGACGCCGCTGCTAAGTCATAGCTTAAACCATTGGCGGTAGATGTTGTTTTGTAACGCAGCATGTAGTCAACCTTACCGCGCTCTTTGAACAGTTTATCGAAGCCTTTTTGGTTGTATGCGCTAAATT
The DNA here is from genome assembly GCF_023634655.1 of Vibrio methylphosphonaticus. Taxonomy (GTDB): domain Bacteria; phylum Pseudomonadota; class Gammaproteobacteria; order Enterobacterales; family Vibrionaceae; genus Vibrio; species Vibrio methylphosphonaticus. The sequence continues at coordinate 6,250 of NZ_JAMKMS010000019.1, forward strand.
GACCCATTTGCTTAACCGAAAGCTTTGAACCACCAACGTTGTTGGTATCCATAGATAAGATATGGTTGCTGACCGCATTGACTGCCTTTGCGTAACCGTCGGTAGAATTTAGATCAAAGTCTGCTGCATCAATCGCTTTACGTACTTCTTTAGACCAGTAGAACTCTAAGAACGGGACTGGCTGATTTGGCTTGTTCCAGCCCACATCACGAGAAAAGTACATCAATGAGCGGTATTGGTCGTTAGCGAAGTTGGTTAGCCCAAGAGAGGTAGGAAGTTGTTGATAGCTAATCGCTTCGCCGTTGTTATCAAACAGCCATGTATTGCCGTCTTTTGCCATTTGGTTCCAGAACGCATCCATGTTTTTGAGGTTGCGGTAATCTTTATCAACCACCACGTTCACATTAAACGATGCGCCACCTTGCGGCATGCGGTAGAACACATTGAACGTATGGTGACCGTCAGTCAGGTAGTATTCACCACTGGGTGCGATAACCACTGTCTTCATGTCTTGTTTACGTGCACCTGTTTCCATTTCACAGGTGAAAGTTGAAGGAATATTCGGGTGTGCTTGCTCGTTGATGCTCGCTACACCTTTTTGACCGTTGGCTTCACAGATTTCATCGAACATCTTTTCTTGGTCAAATTGGTAACGACCCAACTTGTACATAATTTGGTCATAGCCCACAGACGGTTGAGTCGGTTTTAATTCATGGAGCCCGAGGTGAATAACATTGCCTTCGGAAACATTGCCTTCAGCGACATTGCTTGCGTGAGTCGGTAAAGCGAAGATAGCCAGAGCGCCAATCGTGGCAAAAATCCCAGTCTTATTCATAAGTCCTTCTATATATGGAATAAAAATTCATGCATTAAATTAATATGCAATCATGACATTAATATTTCACTTTGATAAAGAAGATGTTGCAGTCGTTCCGTGGTGGGTTAGTGATTTCGGCCTACTGATTTGGGGCTTTGCTATATCTCAGATAATCCGTTAAGTGCCCATTTAGTAAGACCTATAAACCCGTTTTGTCGATAATTCGACGCTAGCAGGTACAAAGATACTCAGAGATTGTTAAGTTCGAAGTGGTAGAGCCGTTAAATCAAGCGAAGTTTGTTTTGAAGATGTGAAAAATAAGGCTGAATCATTTATTGATTCAGCCTTATTTTGGGCTTGTTGCACAGAGTACTGAGTTCAGCCATTGCGTTTTTCATTCCTAGTTGAAAACTGCCTCAACATTGAGAGGCGGTTCATGAAGGCGGATCTCTCCCGCACAAGGGATTTACGTTCATCACGGCGTAACCAGAAATCAAACTGCCCTTTGTTCAACATCCGTAATAATTCGAATTCCTGAATGGTTGACCAGGCTCGCTTTCGTATTTTAAAACCGCCAGTACCTACAACGAGTTTCTTGATGGGGGCGTGGTCGGATTCAACGCCATTATTGAGATACTTTACTTGCCGTGACTCGACGTCCACTCGAAGTCGCCCCTCCTTCTCCAAGCGGCTAATCGAGCTCATGGGGGTGAGCCATATCAGCGAAGGCACTATAGAATGATTTCAGGGGACAAAGTGCTTCTATTTGAATTCGGGATTGGTCATAGAATCGTTGGATTAGATGGGAAAGAAGGAATACTGAGTCTTGACGATATTTGTTGAAACAAGCCCATTTGAATCACTTAGAGCGGCTAGGGTAAAAAAATGGGGAATCCTTTCCCAAAGCAGGGTCGGCCCATACGCCATGTTAGTCCATTCGAGTTCAATGACAGTAACAAGGAGCATTAAGCCTTGACCTGTGTATCCTACCTTTGAAATCGAGTATGAACGAATCGCATTTGTAGGATGCCGTACTAACAATGCATTCTGTTTAAAGTGCACATTTTTCGATGGTCAGCCCACTACAGTGACTTTAAGATGATTATATTGAATTGATTAGTTTAAAACCGTCAATTTAAAACCGTCAATTTAAAACATAGTAACCACGCCCTTGCATGCAATGTCTAACCACCTGGTCCTGCTGCACCTGATATTCAGTGGCTTGGTGTTTCTTTTGTGCTCCGTGTTTTAACGCACCACCAATCAAGCCAATGCCAGCACCCACTTTTGCACCATGGGTTCCACTCCCTCCCGTGATGGCGCCTCCAGCGGCCCCCAAAGCAGCCCCTTTTGCCGTTGAACCCAACATATCAGAGCCTAATGAGTCTGATTGACCGTGCTGAACTTGCTGGCTGTATTGCTGACATTCGTACATATCGGCATGATACTGCTCCTGATTAACGTTCTGTGTATCGATAATGATATTCGCTGATGCGGTCGCGCTTAAGCAAGCGACTAGCGTTAAGATAAGCATTTTTTTCATGGTTACTCCTTACGATAGCTTAGTCGCATAGAAGCGATCTTTTGGATCCACAAGACTTTGTTGAGCAGCCACAGTTTGTAGCTCCCATTCATTGCGGCGATGAGTCTCACGTAGCACTCCGTAACACGCATTGTTCGCATGCTCAAATGCCTTAACCGGCGGTAATTCGCTAAGAAGACCTGCCGTAAATAGTGCCGAGATAAGGTCTCCCACGCCAACGGGTTCGCGATTAAAATCCAAGAATGGGCGCTGGACCATATAACAATGTCCCCCTGTCGCGAGCATAGTGGTAAATATATTGTTCGATATGCCATGCAGATGTTTAACAAGCACGACCTTAGGGCCCATGGTAAGTGCTTTTTGACATGCTCTGACGGCTTCTTCCAATGACGTAATTTCAATACCAGTAAATTGGGTAAGCTCAAACTGGTTAGGGACAATAACATCCGCTGCTGGCATCAAATGCGTTATGAGCTCGTCAGTAATCTCCGGGTCTAGGATACAGCCTTTCGCTGAGTCACCCATGACAGGGTCGCAAACATAAAGGGCATTTGGGTTTTCTTTTTTCACTTTATTAACGAGCTTTAGGACTTCGTGCGATTGAGCAGCACTTCCAAAGTAACCCGAGATAATTGCGTCGCAGTCCTTCAATGCTCCAATTTTATTAAGTCCAAGTGTGAGTTCACCTATGATGCTTGGATGAAACGTTTGGCCAGTCCAGCCTTGTTTATATTGTGTATGATTAGAGAATTGAACGGTGTGAATTGGCCAAACTTCAAAACCAAGTCTTTGTAGTGGAAAAACAGCTGAGCTGTTTCCTGCACGTCCATAAACGACGTGCGATTGAATAGAGATAATACCTTTCATAACGTACTTCTTCTTTTGACGAAAAGTGTAATTGAATGCGGTTGGAACCGAGGGGAAAATAAAGCCCCGCTGTGCGAGGCTTTATCTGTACTATTGAGCCATAAACTCAGCGAAATACTCATCCAGTACTCGTCGAGTTTCGCGACCGATTAGCTCATATTCGTGGTGAGTAAGGTTCGCAAGTGACACACGTACAGAGGCGTGAACCACGTCGAAGCCTTTACCAGGAAGCAAGATGACACCTGTTTCGTGAGCAAGGCGGAACAAGAAGTCTTTGCCCTTGTTACTTGCTTTGAACCACTCAACAAACTCGTCCCCGTATAGCTTGCCGCCAAGCGCATCCAGCTCTAGAAGGGTGTAGTAATCTACACGATCTTTGTCTTCTTCCACTGTGATACCCATGTTTTCGTAAAGTGTGTTGAAGCGCTCGCGAATGATGCGTTTACATGCGTCTTTGTATTTGTCTTCTTGGTCCATTAGGCAGTTCAGAGAGAACATCGCCATTTGAACTTGTTGTGGTAGCGACAGACCCGCAGTGTGGTTAAGTGCTACTGCACGGCTGTCTGCAACAATACGGTCGATGAATTTGATATCGCGTGGTGTTGGAGTCAGTGTTTTGTAACGGTCATCCAGTTCAAGCTGCTGTGCTTCTGGTAGGGCGCGCATCGCATCATCAAAGACGTTGTTGTCTTGAATTGCGATAGTGCCTAGGCGCCAGCCTGTTGCACCGAAGTATTTTGAGAACGAGTAGACACAAAGCGTGTTGTATGGGAGTTTTGCAAATAGTGATACAAAGTTATCTGCGAATGTGCCGTATACGTCATCGGTAATGATGAACAGGTCTTTACGCTTCTCTTCGACAAATGAAGTTAGGCGGTTTAGCGTATCGTCAGAGAACTTCACAGACGCCGGGTTTGCAGGATTTACCACACAAAGCAATTTGATTTGCTCGTCTGCTAGCTTTTCAATTTCAGATTGAGGAAGTTGCCATGTTTTCTCGTCTAGACGGATTTCAACGATTTCCAGTTCATACTCAGAAAGCTCAGGGATTTCTAAGTACGGAGTGAAGATCGGAGTTGTTAGTGCAACCTTGTCACCTTTCTTCAATAGACCATTGTGGAACATGGTTTGGAAGGTATAGGTCATTGACGCAGTGCCGCCTTCAGTTGCGAACAAGTCAAAATTAGTAGTGGTTGGCATTGGTCCGTACATCTCTTCAGCGATGTATTGCTTAACCACTTTTTCGATGTTCACTAGCATGCGTGGAGGAACAGGGTAGTTACAGCCAAGGAATGCCAGTACTAGTTCGTTCAGAAACTCTTGTTTTTCGATGCCTAGACGGTCTTTTGCATAGCTTAGTGCTTTTTCTAGGAAACGAACGCCTTCAGAATCACCTGCGTTACCAACGAACGTGTCGAAACGCTCAACGATACCTTTACCATCAGGGATACCGCCGAACCCTGCATCTAGGTAAGCGTAGTTACGCTCAGCTTCTTGCATTGCGAAATCACCCAGGCGAAGGAATGCGTGACGAGGAAGCGTTGCAAGGAAGTTAGGGTTACCACGACCAGCATCCATCAACATGCGGTCAGGTGTGGTCTTCGCTACTTCAATCAGTTTATCTTTAAGTTCAAATGGGCTTAGATTTTCAAATTGTGAGAAGTCGATAGTAGACATAATAAATTACCTTTAATCTTAAATTTTAGTTTGTTAGCAAACGAAAACTTTCGTTTTACTGAAATTAGTTTGAAAAGGCGGGACGGAATTATCCCGCTTATTTCAGTGTTATAAGTTCATTACATAGGGACGTTGGTAGTAATAATGCCAACGATGATTGGTCCCCATAGTGTGAGCAGTACGTTTGCTACTGCATAAGTTACGGTGAAGGCGAATACTGGAGATGAGTTGCCTGCCTTCTCTAGTAGCGCAGCAAATGCTGGGTTTGCGCTTCGACCGCCACTCACGGCTGCTAAGCCTTCAATTGGGTTGCGAATTTTCAGTACGTAGTAAGACACGAAGAAACCGATAAATTGAGGAATCAACGTCACACCAAACCCTAGGAATAGAAGTGACAAGCCGTGTTCTTGAATTGTGCTTACTGCTTGTGGACCGGCTTCTAGACCAACGATGCCGACGAAGATAGCCAGACCGAAGTCACGAAGGAAGTTAGACGCACCAACGGGGAATGACGCCACACTTGGTTTTTTGCTGCGTAACCAGCCGAACATGAGACCAGAGATCAAACAGCCAGCACCTGAGCCAATAGTGACCGGGATACCTGCAATCTTGAAGCTGATCATGCCGATAAGGATACCCACTGCCATACCAAGGCCGAACATGACGTAGTCTGTTACTACGCTTGAGCCAAGGCGTTTACCGATGTTGCTTTCAACTTTGTTGATGTCTGTTGGTTTACCTGTCAACTGAATGATGTCGTTTTTCTGAACAACAAGGTTTTCAGTGACTTCAATAGAGTTACCTCCGCGGGTGTAGTTTGTGACGTAGACACCGCGAAGTGCATCTGTATTTGACTCTTGTTTAACCTGTTTAAGGGTTTTGCCAATAAGTTTTTTGTCTGTCGCAATAAGCTGACGGTTTTCTTCGATAAGAGTGAATTTTTCGTCTAGGTCGACAACTTCTTGACCTAGGTGTTTCGCGAATTTGTTCACTGCTTTACGACGACCAGTAACAACAATGACGTCACCTTCATTGATAGCTGTGAATTTCGCCAGCTCAATTTCTTGTCCATCACGTTCGATAACTTCAATAGCAACGTCTACGAGTTTTTCATTTACTTGAGCGATGGTTTTGCCATAAACGCTACAAGAGTTAATCACTTTGAATGCACGAGATTCAAGTTGTGAAATCGCGTTGAACTCACCAGGGCTTAGCTCTGGTTTACCGCCAGACATTTTTTCAGAAAGCTTGATAGCTTCGCCACGGATATCCCATTTCATCATGGTTGGGATAATCCAAGTCACCATAAGGATTGGACCTAGTGAACCAAAAATGTATGTTACGGCGTAACCTACAGCGACGTTGGTCTGCATGATGTGCTTAGCTTCTTCCGTCACACCAGCCAGTTTGCTGATAGCGTCGCCCGCTGTACCGATAATGGCAGACTGAGTAAGACCACCCGCTGCAAGACCTGCTGCTGTACCACGATCCAAGTCGAAGAAGTACGCTGCCGCCAGAACACATAGAAGGCCTGAGACCGTCATTACAACAGCCGACATCAAAATGTTGATGGTTCTGAAGTTCAGTGCGCTAAAGAATTGCGGACCGCCTTGGAAACCTACGGCATAAATGAATAGTGCGAAGAAAATACTCTTTACACCAGGGTCGATATGAACACCAAATTGACCAATGAGTACGCCCATTAATAGTGTGCCTGCGACACCACCAAGAACAAAGCGACCAATTGTTATTTTACCCACCAAATAACCTAGTGATAGGGTAATGAATAATGCAATAAATGGTGAGCTTTGAATTAAAGTATGAACAAAGTCCATAATATAGCTCCGGTTTAGTTTACGTAATTAAATAAGAGTCTTCCGTGAAAGCTGAGTTGCAATCTTTGCTAATCAAGCACCGTTGTTGTCTTGATGTGGTAATAATAAGTTGGATGTGAGAATTTAATAAATCACGTTTGTAGGATGAAGTCATCGCCAGAAGGGTAACGCTAGTTTTGAAATGATTTAGTTGATTTAAATTATTGATAATTATATTTTTTGTTGTTTGGTGGCGAGTTTGATTTTTGTAAGTTTAAGATTACTCAGAAAGATTGAGTTGGTGTTATTTTTCTTTAGGGAGTGACGCTTAGTATGTGATCGAATTGGGTTGAAATATTATTTCGGTTATATTTTTTGCAACAAACTCTGCATGAGCTTGTTGCAAAAATATTGTCAAGACACAGTATTCCTTGTTTCCCATCTAATCCAACGATTCTATGACCAATCCCGAATTCAAATAGAAGCACTTTGTCCCCTGAAATCATTTTATAGTGCCTTCGCTGATATGGCTCACCCCCATGAGCTCGATTAGCCGCTTGTAGAAGGAGAGGCGACTTCGAGTGGACGTCGAGTCACGGCAAGTAAAGTATCTCAATCATGGCGTTGAATCCGACCACGCCCCATCAAGAAACTCGTTGTAGGTACTGGCGGTTTTAAAATACGAAAGCGAGCCTGGTCAACCATTCAGGAATTCGAATTATTACGGATGTTGAACAAAGGGCAGTTTGATTTCTGGTTACGCCGTGATGAACGTAAATCCCTTGTGCGGGAGAGATCCGCCTTCATGAACCGCCTCTCAATGTTGAGGCAGTTTTCAACTAGGAATGAAAAACGCAATGGCTGAACTCAGTACTCTGTGCAACAAGCCCAAAAAAAGGCTGAATCAATAAATGGTTCAGCCTCATCGATTTATGTCATTAAAGGTAACGGCTTCTCAAATGGCTTTGGAAATGCTGAGCATTTAACGTTTCACCTGTTGCTTGCTTAACTAGTTCATCAGTGGTTAGTAAACTCCCTTTGCACCAAACGTTATCTGATAGCCAAGTGAAAATAGGCGATAGCTCGCCACTTCGAATGGCACTCTCTACGTCGACACTCTTCTTCATTGCAGCCATGAATTGAGCAGCATACATAGCCCCTAATGTATAGGATGGGAAGTAACCAAATGCGCCATCGGTCCAATGAATGTCCTGCATGCAGCCATCTTTATAGTTATCTTTGGTTGATAAACCAAGGTATTGCTGCATTTTATTATCCCAAAGTTCGGGAATGTCTTTGTAGCTGATTTTACCATTCATCAAATCACGTTCAATTTCGTAACGTAGGATTACGTGCGCAGGGTAGGTCAGCTCGTCCGCATCGACACGAATATAGCCGGGCTGAACACGAGTGTAGATTTTTTTCAAGTTATTGGCTTCAAAAACGGATGGGTCATTGTCTTGAAAATGTTGGCTGGCGAGCGGTGCAAGATTAGCAATAAAAGCGTCACTACGACCTAGCTGCATTTCAAAAAATAACGACTGAGATTCGTGAATACCCATGGAGCGTGCTTGTCCAACTGGCGAGCCAGCCCATTGTTGGGGTAAGCCTTGTTCGTAACGGGCATGGCCTGTTTCATGGACGATCCCCATGAGAGATTGAACGAAATCCTGCTCATCATAACGAGTGGTAATACGAACGTCTTCAGGTACTCCACCGCAAAACGGATGAGAGCTTATATCAAGTCGACCATGGTTAAAATCGAAGTTAAGCAATGCCATCACTTCTAGACCTAGCGCATTTTGTGCCGAGGTTGAGTAACACTCATCGCTTGTTTTAACGAATTCTTGTTTTTGCTTTTCTTGAACTTGTTGGGTGAGCTCGGGTAGCCATGACGTTAGGTCGCCAAAAATAGTGTCGAGCTGCGCGGAATTGACACCAGGTTCGTAGATATCCAACATCGCATCGTAGGGCGTTAGCCCCGATACTTCACCTCGGATTTGTGCTTCCTGTTGAGAAAGGTTAACGACTTCTTCGAAGTTCTTACAAAAGCCAGACCAATCATTGTTTCCACGTTGTGTTCGCCAAGCGTGTTCACACTTTGAACCGGCTAAGGATTTTGCTTTGACCAAATCTTCAGGTACGACCGTGCTGAGCTGCCATTGCCTTTTCATTTCTCTCAAGCTGGCATGTTCATTGGAAGAGAGGTTCTCGTCTTGGGCTATACTCATGAGTTCAGAAAGATGAGGAGCGGTAGAAAGTTGGTGGATGTGTAAGGATAATTGCGCCATGGCTTCTGAACGAGCCTGGTTGCCACCAGAAGGCATCATTGCGGCTGCATCCCATCCACAAATAGCAGAGAGGTGACCAAAATTGGCGATTGTTTTGTAATGTTCAACGAGTTTATTGTAGTTTTCCATTTTACTTAACCTTCCAAGCGAACGATGTTACTACGTTAACATCTACAATAGGTTACGAAAAGATTAAGCGAAGGGGCAGCTTGTCTTTACAACAAAATAGTCTCTCTTTGATGTTCAACTTTAATCGCCAGTGGCTATTTTTCGTTGCTTGAGTCAAAATCCTGTTTCACCTTGATGAACACGAAACAGTGGATGTTATGTATTTTCTAAATGTAGAAGCTTTTCTCGTCGCGATTGTTATCCTCACTATGACCCCTGGACTTGATACGGCGTTGGTGATCAGAAATACCTCAAGAGGCGGGTTTCAAGATGGGGCTGTCACAAGTCTCGGAATCTGCCTTGGACTGTTTGTTCACGCGACGTTTTCTGCATTGGGTATCTCTGTCATATTGACGCAATCTGCAGAATTGTTCTCGTTCGTAAAGGGCATTGGTGCGGCATACCTAATTTGGCTCGGTCTATCAAGTCTACGCGCGCTAAGAGCAGCAAAAGGTGTTGATGTTGCCGATCTGGCACCGCAAGCAGCTGGGCGGTCAAAGTCTCTCAGAGAAGGGTTTTTATCCAATGTATTAAACCCGAAAACGGCGGTCTTTTATCTGGCATTTTTGCCACAGTTTATTAACCCAGAATACTCACCATTCGCACAATCCATGGCAATGGCATCGATTCATTTTGTGATTGCGATGCTATGGCAATGTAGCTTGTCGGGGATGCTCAACTCTGCGAAATCGCTGCTTAAAAGCGATCGATTTATGCGCTGGATGGAAGGAACGACAGGGGTTGTTCTCATTGCTTTAGGGGTTAAATTACTTCTAGAAGATCCGCAAATTTAACAAATACTCGGTTGTAACGTGTACGGTGAGCAACTCGTTGGCTAAACCTGTATTAAGATTGTTGCTTGGCTTGCTGAAGTGACTGTTTAATAGTCAATAATTTACGTTGAGTGACCGAGGGGGAATTAAGCATATACTCGTCAAAGCACTGATAAGATAAATTGTCTTCATTGATTGCTTTACAGTAGTTTCTCGCTTCTAGATTGTGTTGGTATAACGCACGTTCGCTAGCCAGTTGATCGGGCGCAGCACAACCAGTAAGTAGAGCGAAGATGAAGGTTAATGGTAGTAACTTAAACATGTGACCCTAACTGAATAACTCGATTAACGATATAGTAATCATCTATAGGGTAGTTAGTTGCCATTTGATGCCAAAAGTTCCATGGCGTTAAGCTTTTTTCTCTTGGCTTTACGTCATTGAGTTTAAAGTGGGGAGGCGTTGCACCGCTAAATTAAGGGTCATAGTGCATGTTCATCATTTGAAGATGTGGAGGACGTTCTAACTTAATCGCGGCGCATCATGACTGTCGCCACAATTAAGTTAGATAACATGCATCGCATGGTTATTGAGGTTTTTTACCTACACCATGGTTTTCTTTTTGAGCGAGGGTCAATTTAGTAAAACCAAGTTTACGAAAGTGATTATCTCTGTAGTTACGCACTGATTTGGTATCAGAGATCGCTTCGATTTGTTGTTCCATCTTTAGGAACTCAGTCAGATCGATACCTTCAGCTTCCGCCACCGCTTCATGGATATTGCGATGCTGTTGATAAGAAAACGTTAATGTTTTGTCTTCGTCTTTATATGTGTAAAGAATGGTACGAGCCATAATTTGCTACCTGCTGAAAATTTTACGCTAGATTCTGCCTTGAAGTGGGACGATTGTCACGCTTTCACCGGCTTTTACTGTATCGATATTCGGAGAAATTTCAATGAGACAATTTGCCTCACTCATTGAACGTAAGATCCCTGAGCCTTGTTTGCCGGTCGTACGCACGGTTAACTGACCCGTTTCTTCGTCCATTGTATAGACACCTCGACTAAACTCGGTACGCCCTTGGCGTGAACGAAGCGGCATTTCAGCAACGGCGCTAGCCTTGAAAGGCAAGAACTGATCGACACCCTGCATTTTTTTGATAGCGGGTTCGACAAAATTAATGAACGAGACCATTACGGCTACAGGGTTACCCGGTAAGCCGAAAAAAGGTGTGTTGTTAATATGGCCGAAGGCTAGGGGGCGACCCGGTCGCATGTTGATACGCCAAAAATCCACGTTACCGCTTTTTTCCAGAACGTCTTTAATGAAATCGGCGTCGCCGACTGAGACTCCTCCAGACGTTACCACGAGATCGGCTGACTTACTGGCATTTAATATCGCCGCTTCCATGACCGATTCGTCGTCTTCAAGAATGCCAAGGTCGACAATGTCACAGCCAAGTTTTTGTAACATGGCCATTATAGTAAAGCGGTTAGAGTCATAAATAGAGTTCGCTCTTAAAGGACTCCCCGGAGCTTGTACTTCATCGCCGGTAGAAAAGACGGCGACGTTAAGTTTACGCTTCACTTCAACTTGACCAAACCCTAACGAGCCAATCATACCGAGCTCTGGCGCCTCAATTAGAGTGCCTTTTTCAAATACCGGCTGACCGATGGCAAGATCTTCACCGGCCTGCCTGACATTTTGACCTGGTGTAATAACGGCATTGCCAAAAGAAACGTTGCTGTTAGCGTGTGCTGCTTGCTCACGCATGACGACGGTATCGGCGCCTTTTGGCATCGGCGCACCCGTCATAATTTGAGCCGCCTGACCTTGTTGTAATGTGCCGTCGAACGCGTGACCAGCCATGATACTCGCGACGACTTCAAATTGCGGTTGGTCGTTGTCTTGGCTCGGGATATCTTCAGAACGTAATGCAAACCCATCCATCGCAGAGTTGGTGTAAGCGGGTACGTTGATTGGGGAAATAATGTCTTGCGCGAGTACTCGTCCATACGCTGAGATAAGCTCGACATTTTCAGTGATTGCTGATGATGACACGGCTGCAAGGATCTTCTCTTGTCCTTGTTTAACCGACAGTAGGGCTGGTGACAGTGTATCGCAGCAACTGGCCACCGCTCCCGTTTTCTCGTTCGGCGCGACATAGTCGATTATAAATTGTGTGATTGCGTCCAAGTCATTGATGTCCATCATCGGTAATGACACATCAAGCGCGCTGTCACTGGCGATGGCAATAATATTATCATCACTAGGGTAGAGCCAAGGTTTACCCAGTTCTTTTCGATTGAGCTCTATTTTGGGGAATGCGATATTCTTACACCCTTCCACTAAAATCACGTCAAGTTTTTCATGGTCAAAGCGAGTCAATAAATGCTCGAAGTCAGCTTCCGCTTCTGGCGTTTCTGTCATTAGTGCATGACGGAAGCGTGAGGAGATTAACATTTGGCTTGCGCCTGCTTTACGTAAGCGATAGCTATCTTTACCGGGTTTATCGACATCAAAATTGTGGTGCGCGTGTTTTAGAACCCCAATTCTAAGCCCCGTAGCCGTCAACTTTGGTAGCAAGGCTTCTAACAATGTTGTTTTACCTGTGCCGCTGTATGCAGCAAAACCGAGAAGTGGAATGTTGTTGATAGTTTTTATGGTCATAACAAACTCTAATGTCGATGGTTTGCCTAAGCGAGTGTAGTTAAGGACACGTTTGCCATTTTGGGGCAAGGTGTTTACATATAATTCGACTTAGGTGCATTCAATTTTTGTAAAAATTCAGAAGGTTACTATTTAACGATTTATGGCTAAACGAGTTAACGATTTACGGCTAAACGAGCCAGTTCTTCTGGTGTATTAAGGTTGACAAAGCAGTCTGGCGAGTCAGAAAAATCGACATAGTTAGTGTGACAATCTTTATAAAGAAGAATGATTTTTCGATCGCCTCGTTCTAAAAACGCTTCCAATTTGGGAAGAACACGTCGATGAAACATGGTAAATACTGGCTGATGAAATTCCCCGTCGTGCGCCACAAGGATATCGCTATTATCTGTTACGCTGTCACAAAATCGAGTGACAAGTGAGGCGTCGATAAATGGGCTATCGCAAGGTACAAAGCCAACCCAGTCACTATTTGCTGCGAGAAGACCTGCGTGAATGCCGCCTAAAGGGCCAGGATAGTCGGGGAAGGTGTCGCTAATCACAGGAGCATACTGCGTGTAGCGATCATGGTTTCGGTTAGCATTAATGGTAATGTTATTGGTCTGAGACGACAGTTGATGTAATACGTGCTCAATCAACGGTTTACCATTGAACTCAATGAGCCCTTTGTCATTTCCGCCCATGCGTGAGGCTTGTCCTCCGGCGAGGATAACCCAACTAGTCTGCGCTGGTTGCAGCATAAGTACTCTCTTGATTGGTATTCGCTTGTTTGGTGGTGCTTTGATTAATCGTGCTTTGATTGATGTCGCTTTTATCAATTACTTGCAGTAATGGCGATTCTATCAAGGTACAGTCTTTTATCCACCACTGTTTTCGACATAGAGTGGTGAGTTTATTGGCTTGATGGCTCGTCACGACAATGCTTGAACCTAAGTCCAAGAGATCCTGTGCCATCGTCACCAGTCGTTCTATCGATTCTTGGTCAAGCGAGGCACTAGGTTCATCCATGAGCAAAATAGAAGGCTTGAGCACCCAAGCTCTTGCCATTGCAACACGCTGTTTTTCACCTCCTGACAAAACAGAAACATGTTCGTCAGCAAGCGTTTCTAACCCGACAAGTCGCAATGCCGCAATGACGTCTGCACGTTTGTCGTGGGCATTTTGTCGTCGGTGTTTTAAGCCATAAACAACGTTTTGATAGACTGTTCCATCAAATAGGTAGGCAGACTGGTGCAAATAGATGACATCTTTTCGACCTGCACCAGACCACAAACGATTTAAAAAACCACCGTGCTTAGGGGTTATGACACCACTACTAGGCTTCAATAGCCCAGCTAAAATCTTAAGTAGGGTTGTTTTACCCACGCCGTTTGCGCCTTTTAGATAAATGGCGTCGTTGGGACCAATCGTCAAATCAGGGATATGGAAAAGCACGCGAGTGTTGAATCGCATGGAAATCTGCCTAGCTTTTAATTGTATTGTCATTATTCTTGTAATCCTAAAGCAGAGCCGTTGAATAAGTATAGTGGTTGAATGATAATTCGTAGCCACCTTCGAGCCCTGAATGTCCAGGTGTTTTGCGATATAGTGTTGCTTAGCGATATTGTTTTTTAGCGATAATGTCTCTTAGCGATAGTATGACTTAGCGAATATGTCACTCACTAAACCGCTAAGAGTTGTTAGCGGTCGAAGCATGACTGGTCACTCAAGCCTTACTTGTAATAGTAATCGTCATATTGCTAATGGGTCCGCAGCACGCCTTTGCCTCTCATTGATGAAAGCATGAAGTTTAAAACTAACGCGAGAAGCAATAGGACTATCCCTAGCGCGACCCCTTGAGCAAACGCCCCTTTATGACTTTCCATTGCGATAGCAGTAGGGATGTTTCTCGTGAGCCCCATAATATTGCCACCCACCATCATCGAACATCCGACTTCTGTGACGATACGAGAAAATCCCGCGACCACGGCTGCAAGCAAAGGAAAGCGAGACTCCCAAATGAGTGTCATCAAGGTTCGAGTTCTAGACACCCCCAACGTGATTGAGGTCTCCATTGCTCTTCGGTCGGTACTTTGCAAAGCGCCATGCATCATAGACACCAGTACTGGAAAGCAAATTAGCATTTGTCCAATAATCATCGCTTTTTGGGTAAACAGCATTTGCCAGTCACCTAATGGCCCTGAACGAGAAAGCAGCATATAAAGCAATAAGCCGATAACTACGGTCGGGATAGCTTGCAGCGTATTAACGAGAGAGAGCAGCATCCATTTGCCCGGAAAGTTACTGTAAGCGAGCAAGTAAGAAAATAGGATCGCAGGCAAAACCACCAACGAGACTGCAGAAATAGAGACACTAAAAGACACTGCGACAATTTTCCACAGCTCTCGATCTAGGCTAAATAGGAGGCCAAAGGCCTCCATGGTTGTTTCAGTAATACTCATTAATTATTGGATTTCTCTGCATTAGCAACAAACAACTGTTCACCCATTTTGCGATAGCTGTTGATCATTGTCTGGCCTTTGTCTGAAACTAACCACTGACTTAACGCCTTCGCGCCTGCCGTGTTGAGCGTCGGGAAGCGAGCAGGGTTGACCAAAATAACTTGGTAAGGGTTGAATAGCTGTTTGTCGCCTTCAAAAAGTACGGCTAAATCGAGCTTTGCTTGGTAGGCGAGCCAAGTACCGCGGTCAGTCATGGTGTAGCCCTGCATTTCTGATGCCATATTGAGCGTTGGCCCCATGCCTTGTCCAACCGAGCGGTAACCTGCAAAGTTTGGTTCAATTTTTGTTTGTTGCCAAATTAGCAGTTCTTTCTTATGCGTGCCTGAGTCGTCGCCTCGTGAGATAAAAATCGCATTCGTTTTGGCAATGCTATCGAACACTTGATCGATACTCTTTTGGTCGTGGACGTTAGCTGGATCTTTTTCAGGACCGACGATGACAAAATCGTTGTACATCACTTTATGGGGTTCGATACCATAACCGGCTTTGACAAAGGCAGCCTCAGCTTTAGGGGCGTGAGTCATCACTAAGTCAACATCCCCGTTTTCACCCATTCGAAGTGATTTTCCGGTACCAGCAGCAATAATGTCGACTTGGTATCCTGTTTCTTTTGTAAATTCAGGTAATAGGTAGTCTAACAAACCAGAATGATAAGTACTTGTGGTGGTCGCGAGTCTGACGTGAGGGAGTTCGCTTTGAAGAGTTTCTGCATAAGCCGATACAGAAAGTGCTGCCACGGAAAGGGCTGAAACCATCAAATGAGGGAGCTTCATAATGTTATCCATTTTTGTCTATTTTTATAGGAGAGCGTAATGCTCGGGGTGACACAGCATACTAAGCAAAGACAATGCCATAATTTTTATAGGAAAAAAGTGGCAAAGTGCGACATTTTGCTAAATTTTTCCTGAGTTAAACTACAATTAGTTTGAGCTGGGACAAAATGTCGCAATGTTAGTAAGGATATTTTGATTCATATTGGTACACTCTGTCTTAAATGGGAATAATAACAAGTATTTATGGCATTCTTTGATTCTTCGGAAAAAACGCATTTGCAAGCTTCTCCATATCTGGCCTTCTCTGTTCTTATCGTTGACGATGAAGTAGGAATGCAGACCGTTTTAAAAAAGGCATTAAGCAAAGGTTTTGGTCATGTAGAAACCGCAGGTAGCGTTGAGGAAGCTGAAGCGTTGCGGGTTGAGCATCATTTTGATCTGATTGTTCTCGATATTAATCTTCCGGGTCGTTCTGGTATCGAATGGGAAGAGGCGTTCAATGATGCTGACCGTAAGGCTGACATTATATTTATGACTGGTTACGCGGATTTAGACGTTGCCATCAGTGCGCTTAAGTTGGGCGCTTCGGATTTTATTTTGAAGCCGTTTAACCTTCAGCAAATGCTCCAAGCGGTGAGTCGCTGCATGGACAAGCGACTAGCGGAGCGGGTCACCGTTGCACTTAACCACGATATTAACCGCCGGGTGACGAAAGACTTAATCGGTTCTTCTATTAAAACGACACAACTAAAACAGTTGATCAGTCAGTTTGCGCCTTCAAAGGCGTCGGTGTTGATTGAGGGCGAGTCAGGAACCGGTAAAGAGTTGGTCGCACGAGGGCTTCATGATGCCAGTAAACGAAAGGGACCTTATGTCGCAATTAACTGTGGAGCGTTAGCGCCAGAGTTACTAGAAAGTGAACTGTTTGGCCATGCTGCTGGGGCATTTACAGGGGCGAAAAAAAGCCGCGAAGGGCTATTTAGAGTGGCGAGTGGCGGCACGTTGTTTTTAGATGAAATTGGTGAGATGCCATTGGCTATGCAAGCATCGTTACTTAGAGTACTTGAACAGCGCACCGTAAGACCCGTTGGCACCGAGCGAGAAATCAGTGTAGATGTGCGAATTGTCGCGGCCACAAACCGAAATCTACAACAAGAAGTCGAAGACGGTAAATTTAGACAGGATCTATTCTATCGTTTGAATGTATTAAAGATTGAAGTTCCAGCATTACGCACGCGACTTAGTGATCTGAACGAATTAGTGCCTTATCTGACAAGAATGCTGGCCAAAGAGCTGGGTATTGAAGAACCCAATTGGGCACATGAAGATATGTATGCCATGCAAGATTATGATTGGCCGGGCAACGTACGAGAGCTCAAAAATATGTTAGAGCGTTGCATATTGCTGAACAAGCCACCAGCCCATTACTTTAGAGAGCTTAATGGCCCAGCGGTCAGCGCCGCGATAACCTTATCATCCAATGACATCACCACACTACCAACTACAAGTACAGGCGGTGAGTCTCAATTTGGCTATCCTGATTCATGGTCACTAAAAGATGTCGAGAAGGCTCACATACAACAAGTCATGGACTTCCATTCCGGCAATAAATCTGCAGCGTCTCGAGATTTGGGAGTGGCCAGGAAGACATTAGAGCGCAAATACAAAGAATGGGATGATAGTGGATTGTCGAATGAGGATTAACAGTTATTTCGTCAGTCGATGGCGATTTCGCACACAAACGATGGTGCGTTATCGCTTATTATTTCTTACGTCAGCACCGATTGTCCTTACGCTTATTGCAATGTTCGCGATTACGGCTTATTGGTCGATTCACTATACTTGGCAAAGTGCCTTGGTTGATGTGGGTGAACGACTAAATATTGTCACTGACAAATTGGACAGCTTGCAATCCGAACAGCACGAACATCTACAATCGTTTTCAGAATCGTATGAGTTTAGAACGCGCCTTGCGCATATTCAGTCTTCCCAAGAGTTTGACGAATGGGTTAAGTTACAAAATTCGCGCTATCAACTCGATTTTTTACGTTGGATTCCGGTTCAAAGTTTGTCTGAGACTAAAGGCGCTAGTGATGAACAAACTGACGCTCGTCAATACCGAGCGATGGCCAGCCAGCACTCTTTTTTTGATGTATTGACGCGTGAAGATGCGTTTGCTTTAGAACCTCAAATTGCCGAGCATTCTGAGGTGCGCCATCAGTCAACACAAGCGTTAGAAACCCGCTCACTGGTTAGCCGATCAGTGGTCATTATATTTGATGAAAGCAGTCAGGTGGTTGGTTATCTTGATGGTGGGGTATTACTCAATAACAACGCTAAGCTGGTCGATAGCATTCGAGACACCATCTATCCGGAAACAAGCCAAGCTCGCCACGTTAGGGGCACAGTCACGATCTTTTTAGAAGACTTACGTATAGCGACTAATGTTCCGATTGACGAGTCATATCAGGGTCGAAGAGCAATAGGCACTGACATATCGGAAGAGGTTCGACAACGTGTTCTAGAGCAAGGTCAGAGTTGGATCGACAAAGCCTATGTCTATGATACTTGGTATATTGCAGGCTATGACGCACTGCGTGATAGGGATAATAATATAATTGGTATCGCTTATACGGGTTATCGAGCGTGGCCACTACTCAAAACCTATTTAACCAATGTAGGTGAAGTCACCGCAATCATCGTTACTATCTTGCTGCTGTCGGGTTTTATTGTCTACCGAGGTGCACGAGGTCTTTTTAAACCGATTGAGCAAATACACCGTGTCGTTAAAATGGTACAGCTTGGTAAAGATGAAGAACGCATCGGTGATATTGGCTTAGACAGTCAGCATGAGTTGAGCCAACTTGCTCGGCAATTCGATAATATGCTCAATCAGTTACAATTTCGTAATGAGCAAATTCAAGAAGCGGCTCATGAACTAGAAGCGAAAGTTGCGTCAAGAACGGCAAGCTTGAAAGAAAAAACTGATCAATTAGAACTGCATATTCACTTGTTGAATCAAACCAAAGATAAGCTAATTGTAAATGAAAAACTGGCGGCGTTGGGAGAGCTAACCGCCGGCATTGCCCATGAAATTAATAATCCTACAGCGGTCATTCTTGGAAATGTAGAACTGCTAAAGTTTGAGCTTGGTGAAGACGTCAGTGCCGTTGAGGAAGAAGTGGATGCGATCTTGGAGCAGATTGATCGCATCCGTAATATTACCCGGAGTTTATTGCAGTACAGTCGGCACGGGGGGGTGCAAGATGAAGTCACGTGGCAGCACGTTAATCCGATCGTCGATGAAAGCGTGACTTTAGTACGTACGGGTTCTAAGAAACGCGATGTTGAATTCTACGTGGATTTACATGCCAAAACCCCAGTTGAGATCAATCGTCACCAATTGCTACAAATTCTAGTGAACCTGCAAATGAACGCTATACATGCTATGCAGGGAAAAGGGCGCCTCACGGTATTAAGTGAAGATTGGATTGAGGGGAGCGATAAAATTGGTGCGCTCATTCATATTATTGATGAGGGCTGTGGGATATCAGAGGCCAACTTGAAGCGAATTTTTGATCCATTTTTTACCACCAAACGTGATGGTACGGGACTAGGTTTATCCGTATCACAGAGTATTTTGAGTCAAACGGGTGGCGAGATAAAGGTAAAATCCGAACTAGGCAAAGGAAGCCAATTTACCTTGTACTTACCTAATAAAACGGACCATCATCTGCTAGTTAGTAGTTAGTAGTTAGTAGTTAGTAGTTAGTAGTTAGTAGTTAGTAGTTAGTAGTTAGTAGTATTACCAATAGAGAGCCATCATCCCCTGGCTCTCTACCTAACGCACTCGGTGCTCCACTCAAGGCGCATTACCAATTCACCCGCTGGGATTTGTGATTCATCAAGATCAATCCTTGCTTGAATGTATATCATGTCATCCTGGGCGAGTTGCTGTTTGTCGAGTACAACCCCATCACGCCAATAATCGACGTCACCCTCATAAGACTGAGGTACGTCGACTTTAAAACGAATACGTGAAGGGGGTATTCGGGAAGATAATTCGCCAAAGTCTGCGTAATTGAGTTTGAGCCTGATTTGACCTTCTTCAATGTTATTCTCCGCACGTAACTGGATAGCACGCCCCGTGTATTGCTGCCCAAAGGAGACCTCACCAGCTTGATCTATGACCTCTATACCACAGCGTTCCGGTACATGTGCATTAAATCGTAATTCACCAGCGCGATCCGTTCCTGCACTTATACACTCAGAGGTTAAGAGGCTAAGGGTCATCAAGAGTTGTATTAGAGACTTCATTGTTACTTTTTACACCATTAGCTGCACTAGGAAATCATGCACCGCTGCATTTAAGTCACGGAGTTCACTATGTACGTTATGGCGGTTACTATCGATAATATAGGTCGTTTTCACCACGACGTTTTTGTCATCATATTGGTATTGAATAACCGCATCACAATGGATGTTTCGATGTTCAAATGCCTCGACGGTCCGAGTATAATTGACGCGACTGGTTTGTTGATCGGCTTTGATCAGTGTCCAGTCTAATAAATCGTGATTGGCAAGCGCGTCAAACAATCGTTGTTCGTGGGTTTTTAGTGCCTCTTGGCACACGAGTTGATAATGGGCCAATTGCTCAGGTGGCAGCACCTGAGCAGAGGCGTTAAGCGTCAGTGATGACGCTAATAGTAAAGATGTCTTCAAAATGCGATCCTATACATTTTACCTCATGAAATATAATCAGCCCTATGAAATACAATAAGCCGTCCATTCTGTTTCTAGGACGATGTCGTCTTTTGCGATAGCATCGGCCTCATCAAGTTCGATCTTTGCTTTAATATCTAGTTTCTGTCCGCCACTTAATTCATCATGATTGAATGTTTGTCCAACGAGCCAATCTGATGCTGAGCCTTCTTTATCGACGTCGCCAGATACTTTAAAGTGAAACAGCTGGTTATGAATCGGGGCGAAATAGTCCTGATCGTCAAAATCTATATCGGTGAGTTTTAACCGAACTTGGCCGTCATGATTATTGTTTATGATTTTAATTTGTGCAGCATCATCGCCATACTCCCTAAACCCAAGGCTACCGTTATCTTTTTCTACTTTGATGCCACACTGTGATTCAACATCTGCTCTAAAATAGACTTCACCTCTGTCATTGTCGTCGGCGTAACTCAAATTAGTGACGAATAAAGATGACGCGATTAAGCTCACCGCAGTGAAGGATAGTGTGGTTTTTTTGGGGTTATTATTGTTAGTCATGTATTACTCCGCGAATGACGTATTCGTTTGTTTCATTTGTAATAGCCTGTGTTTTTCAGCCGCTATTTGTAATAGTTTGAGTTCATGTTCGGCTTGAGCCAGCTCTTCTTCTCGCTTTCGTTGTAACATTTCGTAGCGATACAATTTCGTACAATCAATCCTGTCCTCTCCGCCGAACTGTATCGTGACCGCAGCGTAAACGCCTTTATCATCTTCATTGTAATAATTATGGTAGGGGTCATATCCACTGCCATCGTTGTATTGGTCATCCACACCACTACTGCCATACGTACCGACTTGAAACGTTTTTCCTGTCGAGACGGCTTGTTCACAGCTGGCGCCTCCGGACGTGCGTATTCTGTCGGTGCCCGATGGGTTCGATACTGATGGAATAGGGTTAGACCGTACACCATTTGACATCAGTAATACGCATAAACCCAAAGCGTAATAAAATCGCATGGTTAATACCTTTTGAATGTCAGTTGGGTGCATACTTCATAAGTATTGGGTGAGTCAGACACCATTTTTGTGCATACGTATTTTTCTGACACCTCACCAGCAGGTGTATTGACTGTCACATCAAGCTCAATTTCCTCGTTGGCTTTCAAAGGCACACTTTGAGGGAACACTTTATTGTCGATTCGTAGAAAGTAATTGGCATCAACACTTGAACGATTCAACAGCGTAAATTTAACTTGCGTCTTATTTGAGTACGCATCAAACGACGTATTCTTCCATTTATGCACATTGGCATTCGTGGCGAATGATGTGGTGAGTATCAGTAAACTAATAAATGTTAGTGAAAGTCGCATTTCATCACTCTGTTTGTGAATTAGAGGGGAATATTAATGCGACACAGAGGAAATTAATTACCATTTTATGCCATGGGTGAAATTACGGCATATTCTAGACTTTAGGTAATCAGCGCTTTTATCCGTTATTAATAATTTTAAGGCTGACGTTGCACTTTATTTAAGCTCAAGATGGTTTTTTGATATAGCCTGGGGGTGAGTCCACTGATTCGCTTAAACGCCCGAGAAAAATGAGAAATGTCGGAATAACCAAGCTGACTAGCAACATGGGTCAGGGACAGATCTTCAGCCATCATTTCCACAGCGACGGTAAAAAGAAGGTTATCTTTAATGTGTCTAAAGGTGGTACGTTCTTCGTTAAGCTTTCTTTGCAGGGTCCTTGGTGTCATTGCTAAAAGTTTTGCGGCTTGTTCAAGCGTTAAATTATGTTCACGTACGTAGGGAAGCAGCGATGTAAACACCTTATCGGTGAAATTAGCATGCCAAGTGACCAAAGGTTCTTGGGACTTAATGTCTTGACTATAAATTTTGACCGGTTGCTCAAGAATATCGTCATCCATCAAAATGGCCATTTTATCGTTAGCAACGAAGTATTGTATTCCTTTACCCACAGTTGCCTGGAATACGTCGGCATTTGTCGATTGGAGCTTCACTTGTTTTGGGCTCCAGTTTGTTTTGGTTAGTGCCCTGATAAATTCAATCCCATACATTAATGCGAAGACTTCAGACCACAAGTACAGGCCATTCTCTTCAAAAGGTTTATAGCGAAAGTACCAGACCCTACCGTGTATCTCCTCTACGCCAGTCGTCGTACCGACAGTATCGTACTGATAGATAGCGTTGGACGAGATTAGCGCCTCTTTAACGGTTGTACAGTCTTGAAACGCGCCGAGTAATTTTGGGATCAGTTTTTGTCTAATTGCCAATTTAAGTAACTCGCCAAAATTCGTGGTACCTAATTGATGAGCCGACAAAAAAAGTAATCGTCGCACAGGTTCTACAGGTAAAAACTCACTATCTAAATCCTGAAGATCAGGTGGGAGACCGGATTCATGGATAAGTTGATGCGTGTCGTAATGATTTTCCGCAAGGAGTTCGATAATCAGCCGCGCATACCCAGATTTAATCATGGGAACTGGCTCAGTAGTTTTAGTGTCGTGATGCGTTGACGTCATCCAGCGTGTTCCTTTCCCTTAGTGTATTGATGGTGATTGGCAAAACGTGTAGCGCTTAACACCGTTTCTTACCCCGTGGTGTCGATTTCATGCCTGAGTGATGACACCTATCGGGTGACGGCTACGTCGATGTTGCTGTCTCATCGGATCTATTGTCACCATGGCGTTATTGCAATATTGAACGATTTCGTATTTAGCTATTTTATATGGAGCTATTTCGTATGGAACTTTGGTCACAATGGAATAATTGCGTAATGGAACATTTGTCGTAATGGAGCATTTATCGTAATGGGACGATTGTCGTAATGGGACGATTGTCACTTTAGCTCTAATGTTATGCCATTAATGAAACAAGCATCGGATCTTTGGCGTAATATGGCAAGTATATGACGCCGATTATTTTAAGCTTTTGGACGACGAAAATATCATTAGGATTGTTCGATCTAGTCACAAAAATACCGATTTTTCAAGATATTACTGTTGATTGGCCGGATATTTAGTCTATAAATAATGGTAGAGAATTAGTTGAAGGTTTGTCGTAAGGAAGATCTAATGAGCAAAGAAATCGAGTCAAAAAGTGATGGGCAAGAGGGTATGCCGGATCAGGCTAATGAACAAGCAAGTAAAGAGATCCAAAGCAGCCAGCAGCGGGTGAAAAAGGTGACCAACATACTTGTTGGAGCTGTTGCACTGTGTGTTGTTGTCAGTATCGCTTCAGACCGGATTATTCCTAGTACTGATAATGCACGAGTCAAAGGTTATGTGGTTCCAATTAAGCCGCAGGTATCAGGCCAGGTTACTGACATCATGGTGAGACCGAATCAATTGGTCTCGGAAGGGGATGTCTTAGTCACGCTTAACCCCATCGATTATGAAATAGCGGTAAAAAAAGCTGAACAGGATTTAACGATTGCTGGCCAGAATGTTGGTGCACAAACTGCATCTATTGCCGCAGCACAAGCGCGACTGACGAGCGCTGCGATTGAAAAAGACAATGTTGAACTGCAAACGAGACGTGTACTGACGATGGCCGAAAAAGGTGTCATCTCTGTCTCTGAAGCCGATAAATCTCGTGCTGCATTGGCAAGAGCCCGTGCAAACGTACAAAATGCCCAAGCCGACCTTGATAAAGCGAATAAACAATTGGGCAGCGCTGGGGAAGAAAACAGCCAAATAAAAGCGGCGTTGTTGGCGTTAGAAAAAGCTCAGCTCGATTTAGCTAGAACCACTGTTCGTGCTCCTACTAATGGCGGCGTGTCCAATTTCAGTTTATCTGAAGGGTTTTACGCGACTGCCGGGCAACCTATGATGACCTTTATTTCCACGGACTCAATCTGGATCGAGGCGTATTTCAGAGAGAATAGTTTAGGTAATATTCAAGCCGGTGATGAGGTTGAAATAGCGTTAGATTTTGCTCCGGGTAAAGTCGTAAAAGGAACCATTTCAAGTGTTGACTGGGGTGTGGATTGGGGGCAGAGCAATCAAGCGGGGAAATTAGCACAAGCAAATAATCAAACTGGTTGGCTACGTCAAACGCAAATGCTGCCCGTCATGATTGAATTTAACCCAGAAGACACTAAAGGACAGCTACGTATTGGCGGTCAAGCCGATGTTGTGGTTTATACCGGCAATAACGTTATCTTCAATAGTCTTGGTAAATTATGGATTCGAGCAGTCAGTTGGATGTCCTATGTCAGATAACGATGAATCGACAACCCTTCGTTCAGAACCGGCACCTTGGTTAGTAGAAACTCGTATTTTACGTTTTACGCTCGGTGTAGGGATCGCGACCTTTTTGGCCGCTTGGATTGATTGGCCTTTAGCATTCATTACCCCGATTTTTACCGCGAAGTTTCTCTTTGAAAAAAAGGTGATGACAAAAGACGTGGTGTACGAGTTGCTGCTGGCGATGGTCGTTACCGTAGCCATTGGTATTGTGTTGAGTATGGGGTTTACTCATTACCCAATACCGCTACTTATTGGTGTCGGTGGATTGATGACAATTGGTTACTATCTATTCTTGGACCCTAAGTGGAATCTATTTGCGATGATTTTACTCATGGCGGTACTCATGCTGCCATTTATGGCAATAGATAGCCCTGCTGTCGCGGTTTATCTTGGGTTCGGGCTTAGTGCCTCTGGTGCGGTGGCGGTGGCAGTATTTGGGTTTGTTCACATCTACCTTCCTGAGCAAGAGGTCGTGGAATCCTCAGAGGCGAGTCCAGCGATGACGGACGAATTCCGTTGGTTTTCAGCTATACGTGCTTCAATCATCGCGCTTCCGGTTGTGGTGTTTTTCTTTGTTTTTCAAATCTCAGAAGCACTCTTATCTATGATTTTCATCGCCCTGTTATCTCTTATGATTACCGGTGAGAAATCGATTAAACTCGGCGCTTTTTTATTAGTCAGCAACGCAATTGGTGGTGTCATTGCCATCGGAGTATTCAGTGTCCTAGCGTTGGTGCCATCAATGTTTTTCTATACGATATGTATCAGTCTCATGGCGATTGTAGTTGGGAACAAAATGTACATGGAGCCAGCAAAAGCGCCAATATATAGCACTGTATTTAATACCGCGTTAGTACTCATTGGTACCACCATGATGAGCTCAGGTGTTATTGATGAAAAAATGTGGATCCGATTAGGGCTTTTGTTCATTGTCGCAGTCTATATGATCATCGCCGCGTATTTCATTGAAGCGAGAGATTGGAAAATTCTAAAATTTAATGGGCAAATGATGAAGCCTCTCAGTGAGTCTAAATAAAGAAACGATAATAGATTAATGATGGAGTAAGGATAGACAGTATGTGGAAAGGGACGTCAATGCTGCTTCTCACCGGAGCGATATTTGGTTGTACTTCGAATGCCCATTTAGCCACGACATCGGATGACGCGTGGACATCGGACTACATGGAACAGAGAAGGTGGCGCGAACCGAGTGAATTAAAAGGCAACTATCTTAAACTCGCCTCTGATACGATGTTACCAGCGCAATCAGCCCACGTTAAGGTGATAGGGACAGAGTCAGAATCGGCGATAAAAAGCTTAGCCAGCAAGATTTATCTTATTGAAAATGCACAGCATACGATTGATATTACCTATTATATTTTTGCTGATGACCTAGCAGGGCAAGCAACGCTAGGGGCGCTGTGCCGCGCCGTAAAACGAGGTGTCGACGTTCGGGTAATGGTGGACAGTTTAGGTTCATATAGTGTCAATAACGGCAATTTAAAGGGGCTGATGCAGTGTGAACAAGAAGCTGGATATGTGCTAGATAGGCAGGGAGCTGCCACCTCCCAGAAAGCCCGTGTTCAAGCTGTGGTGTTTAATGCGCTCACAAACTCTGATTCTAAGTGGAATCATCGTTCTCATGATAAATTATTTGTCGTCGATGCAGCCTATAATGAGCAAGCATACGTCATTACCGGTGGACGAAACATGTCGCTTCACTATTACGGTATTGATAATAAAGGAAGAGTCGATCCCACCGCATTCCGCGATATCGAAATTGTTGTACGACCAACAAGTCATGCAAAAGAGGAGGAATCGCCATCACGATTGAGTGAGCTGTATTTTTCTGTGCTATTTACCAAGCCTGGCAATAAAAAACTGGATATTTGGACAAGCTACAATAGAGATAAACAGCGACTACTTTCTGCCCTTACAGAATTAAAGGCGTTACCCGAATTTGCTCGGGCTTATGAGGGAATCGACGGATATCTGACACAAGACTATTACTTGAGTGAAACCAAACTCGCCCACGAATTAGATAATCTGAATGCCGTTGATGTGGTGACTCAGTACTCTAAGAACAAGCGCGCCAATGCCAATTCTATTAGCGGTATCTTAGCTAAGGTTGCCTACTCTAAGCAGGATGTCAAAACCATCAAAATTGTTTCGCCATACCTATTTCTTCAAACCGATCTATTTAAAGATGAAGGGATAATTGAAAAAGATCTTAACGTTACAATGAAGTGGTTAGAACAAGATCCAGAGAGAAGGATAGAAGTTATCACAAACTCGGTGCTGACCAGTGATAATTACTTTACCCAAGCGGTGATAGATATGAACACCGCCCCTAACATTTTGATGATGGATAAGGAAACACAGCAACGTTGGTTGGATGATGAGTTAACTAATAACGAAGAAAACAAGTCATTTATAGCCTCTGACGCATGGAAAAAGATGACTCTGCATCCCCAAGTGAAGTTTTATCAGTTAGGAAAGCAAGATTCAGTGCTTATAGGCGGTGATAAGTACTATGGCAAACTGCATGCAAAGTTTTTAATCATTGATCAGAATGCGTTTGTAGGGACGACGAACTTGGATTTCCGCTCTTTGTTATACAATAATGAAGTCGGCTTTTTCTTGGGTGGAGCACCACTCATTGATGAACTAGAGACGCAATTTTCTTTGTTAAAACAAGACTCTTTACTGTGGGGAAGCGATGAATGGCTGGAGATGAGACGTAAGTTACGCGACGCTGGTGGCACCAAAGGGCGAACATCGAGTCGTCAGCGAGGTATTTTTGAGGCACTTGAGGAAACCGGGTTAAAGTATCAGTTTTAATCATCACTGCTTAACGAAGCGTGATGATTATCCGTGACCGACTATCTTTGATCATGTCGTAAAATGATAAGTAACAAATTCTGTGTCGAAATATTATACGCCAGGTAGGCCAAATGCTTGGCGTTTTTATTTAGGAGACATGACTTTGAAAAAGAAACTTATTTGTTTAGGTGCGATTCTAGCATCAACGTCAGTATTGGCGGATCAAGGTGGCAATGAAGTGACCTTTGATACCACTGTTGCCGCTCAATGTGGTATTGAAACGGTAATAGATACAGGCACAATCGGGGAGTCATTTGAGGGGGATGTACCACCGAGTGGTGATCCTGCAACCGCAAATATTATCAATAACAGCAATCCTTCAACGGGCGTAGCGGCAACCGTAACCTATAGCGGTGATAGTTTAACGGGTGAAGACGGGAAACCATTGTTCAAGTGGACGGTAGTGAGTGGGAATGATGCTATTGAGACTGGAGAGTTGACCGCTGATTCCTTTAATTTTTCTGTAGACCGTATACAAAATGTCACAGGAATCTCAATATACGTAAACCAAGTTGGTGATGATAAGCTCCAGGCAGGTATTCATGAAGTAAGCTTTTCAATGAATGTTGACTGTGGTGTTTCTGCTCAGGGATAGACATATGATTGTACATTTTCGTATTCAAGATATTGAAGAGCTATGGCTTTACATTGACCTTGCGACGTTTCTTCAAGCCAAACAGAGCTAGGCCAATATGAAGAAGG
Organism: Vibrio methylphosphonaticus; assembly: GCF_023634655.1. Taxonomy (GTDB): domain Bacteria; phylum Pseudomonadota; class Gammaproteobacteria; order Enterobacterales; family Vibrionaceae; genus Vibrio; species Vibrio methylphosphonaticus. Next base: position 34,726 of record NZ_JAMKMS010000019.1, read on the forward strand.
GACTTAAGAAATTTAAGTCCCTTCTAATTCTGGGCATTAGGTGGGTAAGAGGAGAAAGTTTAAAACATATATGCCCAGCCAATCATAGGACCTTTTTGGGTCACGTCCAATTCTACCGGGCCGTTTGTACTATCGGTTGTATTCTGAAGGTTTAGATATCGATAGCCGAACCAGAGGTTATTGTGCTTACTAAAACTATAGGTACCGGCTAGGTTGAGCCCTCGGTTAATATCATTATCACCAGCAATGCCCGCATCAACCGTTAAATTTAAGCCCCAATTGCTATTAAACTGGTGGGCATACTTTAAGCCAATCAACCAATCGAACTGGTGGGAAGTCGAACTGATCGTCCCATTTTTGTCATTCCAAAATGGACGATCACTGTTGGCGCCTACCTTTACATCAATCTTACTGTAGACATGACGTACGCCTGTTAGCAACACTAAACCATGGGTGACTTCGTAACCCGCAAATAAATCGTTCAGCGACATATGAGCACTTAGATCGACATTAAAGCTTGGGACAATGACGCCTGGCTGAGTATCCGAGTCATTTTTTACATGGAGATAATTCGCTCGAACACCTAATAACCACTTATCCTTTTGGGCATAAAAATCGCCCATTAAGCCGAAGTGTAAGTTGCTAACAATATTATCGAACGGAATGTTGATATCAACTTTGTCGTTGGCAGGGCCGGTTGTACCTGTGATACTAGGGGCCCACAACATCGGAAATACGACAAGAAACGTCCATTCTTCGTCGTTATCCGTCGCCATTGAAAATGATGAAGCGAGTAATGAAGCGATGATTATACTCTGTCCTAAAAAACGCATTCTTAATCCTTTATATACGTTCATATCATTATTGTGTTATCGGTATACTGCGTGAGTAGATCGTTGTATCTTACTCGCTATTTAATCGTACGGTTGTGATTTTGCACCGCAATTTGTGGCGCATTAATATTGTGTTTACGAAATTCATCAATGACACGCAGTGTAATATCGGTTTCAAATAGCTTCTCGTACGCGGTATCAACCACGTACGCTTTACAGGTTAATTGAACCGCTAAGTAATTGTCCGTAATCGTTTGTTTGACCAATACGGTCACAGGTTTGGGTAAATGAATATAGCGACTAGACGACGCAGCTTCCTGAATTAAATTACGAGCCATGACGATGTCTTCATTCATGCCAACATAGAAAGGAATCACGACTTGCATGTCCAACGCCCCATAGTTACCACTGACCGTGACTTCGTTAAGAAACTTGTTATTAGGAATGGTAATGATGTCGTCGTTTAATGTCCGCATTCGAACCGAGCGTAATCCAATGGTAGTAATGTCCCCGTAGTTACCTTCAAATGTAACGCGGTCACCAACCTGAAAAGGGCGATCAATCATAACGGTCAATCCGGCAATGAAAGAGGCCGCAAGGTCTTTGAGTGCAAAGCCCACAGATACGGCAAGCGTGCCGCCAATGAGGGCTAATATATGGTCATTGATTCGAAAACTTAGCATGAATACCACTAAGCCTGCGGTCATATAGATAAAGAACTGCAGGAAAGACTGCAATTTTTGTAGCAGCATTCGGTATTGAACAAACTGTCCTCCAATACTGTCTACCATTGAATTCATAAATTTAATCAGAACCCAGGTGCCCATCATGATTAGCACGCTGAAGATTACGCCAGACCAACGGATTAAATTGGTAAACTGAGTAATGTTTTCGACCGAGGCAACGGCTTCTTCAGCATTAACCGCGCAAGAAAACATAAGTGGGGCAATAAGGTAAAGCCATTTAGTCATAACAATAACCCCCGTTATTTCACTAATAAATGTTGGCGGTCGAGCACATTAGTAATGTGTCTAAACCAATGATCAGAGACTCGAGCTTTATCTTCAGCCCATTCTATATAACCTCGGCTTTGGAAGTAGCGTAAGGTACCAATGACCTCAGAAATGGTAAGCTGCGTGCAATCAGAAAGGTCGTCAGGTGATGCCGACTCTAATTGAACAATCGATCGCAGTACGGCAAGCATAGGTTTTGGCATTTTTTCCAATTCTTCTGATTCCGGCGCGTGAAATAGTCGCACAACGACTCGATGGTTACTTTTATCCTTTCTTAATGAAAATCTAAAAAAGCGCAACGCGACAGTAGGGTTGCCATCAGAGTAATGCCATAAGATACGGTAGAAGCCTTGTCGTGCTCGCTCTTCTTCTGTTTCACTGTCGTTATCCCATTGTTTCGGAACGACAAGCCCATCAAAGCTCAAGGGTTTTTCGATGCTTTGATTAATACGAGTATCGAGCAACTGTTGAATTTGTACTTCACTCCATCTAGGTAAAAAAGCAACCCAATCAAATAATAAGCGCTCACCACGTGCACGATCTACAAAGCGCCAACTGGCTTTTTCTATAGCAAAAACAGCCCTGTGATTTTTCTTAGATCGGCGTAATAGGTTAGTGAAGCGAATGAGGTCGTTAAGTCCACCGACTTTTGGCTTCACCAACCTCTGGCAGTTATCAATGGCAATGAGGTAGGGGATTTCGCTTTTACGCAATAAAGTGAGGATTTTCACTTCGCTCGTATCAGGCTCCAACCCTAGACTTATTGCTAACTCGACTAATAGTTCTGTATAACCGGCGAGTGGGCAATTGATGTAAATGGGTTCGGCATTTTTCGTTTTAGCTAATAATTGTTGAAGGACGCGCGTTGCTCCCACACCTCGCTCGCCTGTAATGACGCAGATTGCAGGATTATCGGTGAGCAAATATTGCGACAGCTGTTTTATTTCATTGGTCGCATAATCAACGAGCGGACTTTCTTCATTTCCTGGAAGAATGTACTTAAATGCAGCATCCCCGCGGACACGCACTAAATTATGGTCACCTTTACTGCCTGTTTGCTTAGCGACTTCAATTTTAAATAGGTAGGTTAATGCCTGGTTAAAAAAGGTATTTCTTGATAAAAGCCCAATAGAGCGATTCTTTATGTGATGAATGGTGAGCCAAATCGTTGCAATTGTAGTGGCAATAATACCCAAAAATAACGTATCTTTTTTTCTGGACGCCCAAACGACAATCAGCGGTTTCTCCGTAACGCGTTCCAATGATTGAAATACGATAGGTTTCCACATTATTAAGACGGTCACGGTTATAAAGGCAAACCAAAATGAGAATAAGCTGTATATCCAGTAATAAATCGTTCCTTTGCCGAGGGTTTCAGATGAAATTTGCAGCACCACACCCGCTAAGATAAAACTCCATACATAGCGTCGAATAGTAGAGAGTCGTAACGCTACAATCTCTGGGCTTGAAGCCATACTATTGCGATGAGCAAACTCCAAAATAAAGCTAATGGCAATCGAACCACCCAGTACCCACCACGTGAAAATTTCTAAGTAAATGAGATGCTCTAACGCTTCTATGCCGCTTAACACTCGCAAAGACAGTGTGAGCGCGATTAACCAAGCGATGGCGCGACTCGCACGACTGATGTACCAAATGATGCGCACCCAAATAGGCGGCTTAGACATATTTGATGCAACGTGCTGTTTAAATTGTTCAAACAGACGTTTTTGGTTGGCTAGCCACCACATTAACAATGTGTAGATAAAGAAGACTTTGAGCGTCGCCCAAATAACAGGAATAGGGGAAATGAAGATTTCTTTTACGAGTGTTTTAATACTGATGAATTGTAGAAAGACAAAGTACTCCGCATTTAGCGTGGTGAGCTTTAGCTCCTGCTTAAATTGAGTGACGCCATCAGGACCAAACCCAGTGAGTTGATCTCGAGTTCGAGAAGATGCCAAGTCGAGTAAGCGTTGCTTGCTAAGACTTAAGCTTACTAAGGTTAAATAGTGATTCTCGACGTTTAACCAGTGTTCATCTTTTTCGGTCGAGGTCTGACGGTACTCTTTCAAAGATCTTTCAAACGACACTATTTCATCATCCTGCAACTCTAGTGTTACTGACAATAATCGTCGGACTTTAGCTTTCTCTGCGGGTGTTAAGAATAACGGGTTAGCGAATCCGGAGACTTCCTTCTCCATATCAACTGCACTTTGAGATAACACTGGAATCGTCTCATCTTGATATTCCCACTTAGCCATCGCTTGGGAGCAAAAAAGAGACATGAGTATCGATAGTGTAATAATGAACTTTTTCATGATTCTGCACACTGCCTGTAACTGACTGTATAAATTGGTATTGTCATAACTATATAGTGTAGTTACCGTAATTGGACTTCGCTCATTTTGGCAGGAGAAAATTGAAAATGAGCAGAATTTGTATTAGAAATGAATAGTCCGTGGTCACTTTGTCAGTAAAAGCTTTAGCTTTACCGTAAAAAGCTGAGGGTGACGTCACTTTGTTACTTGCAACCTAGGCTAACTCCCTGTAGGGTTGCGCAGTTTTGTTCATTCTCAAAGGTATTGCTTGTGCTTTCAACCGCTAACATCACTCAACAGTTTGGTGCTAAACCACTGTTTGAAAATATTTCTATCAAATTTGGTGACGGTAACCGTTACGGCCTAATTGGCGCGAACGGCTGTGGTAAATCCACGTTTATGAAGATTCTAAGCGGTGAGCTAGAGCAAACCAGTGGTACGGTATCTTGTGATCCTAATGAACGCGTAGCAAAACTGAACCAAGATCAGTTTGCTTACGAAGCGTTTTCTGTTGTTGACACGGTCATCATGGGTCACAAAGAGCTTTGGGAAATCAAAAAAGAACGTGACCGTATTTACTCATTACCAGAAATGAGTGAAGACGACGGTATGAAAGTCGCCGATCTTGAAGTTCAATTTGCAGAACTTGATGGTTACATGGCGGAATCAAAAGCCGGTGAATTACTATTAGCGGTAGGTATTCCACTAGAGCAGCATTACGGTCTAATGAGCGAAGTCGCGCCTGGTTGGAAATTACGTGTGCTATTGGCTCAGGTGTTATTTGCTGACCCACATATCATGCTACTTGACGAACCAACGAACAACTTGGACATGGATACTATCCGTTGGTTGGAGCAAACGCTTAACCAACGTAATTGTACTATGATCATCATCTCGCATGACCGTCACTTCTTAAACAGTGTATGTACCCATATGGCTGACCTAGATTACGGTGAGTTGCGTGTTTACCCAGGTAACTACGACGAGTACATGTTCGCTGCGACTCAAGCTCGTGAGCGCCTGCTATCTGATAACGCGAAGAAAAAAGCACAAATTGCAGAACTTCAAACGTTCGTTTCTCGATTCTCTGCCAATGCTTCGAAAGCGAAACAAGCAACGTCTCGTGCTAAGCAAATTGATAAAATCCAACTTGATGAAGTGAAAGCATCAAGCCGCCAGAACCCATTCATTCGTTTTGAGCAAGAGAAAGAGCTGTTCCGTAATGCTCTTATTATTGAAGAGCTCTCTAACGGCTTTGATGAGGGTATGCTTTGGTCTGACTTCAATGCTATTTTTGAAGTCGGTGAGCGTGTCGCTATTATTGGTGAAAATGGTGTGGGCAAAACAACACTATTGAATACACTTGCTGGTGCGTTAGAGCAAAAATCAGGCACGTACAAATGGTCTGAAAATTCGAATATTGGCTACTATGCTCAAGATCATGCCCATGATTTTGCAGAAGATCTCAACCTAACAGATTGGATGGGGCAGTGGCGTCAAGAAGGTGATGATGAGCAAGTTGTTCGTAGTTTCCTAGGTCGCATGCTGTTTAGCCAAGATGACATCAAAAAGTCAGTGAAAGTTCTGTCTGGTGGTGAACAAGGTCGTATGCTTCTAGGCAAGCTAATGATGCATAAACCAAACATGTTGTTGATGGATGAACCAACAAACCACATGGATATGGAATCGATTGAATCATTAAACTTAGCGCTTGAGAACTACAAAGGGACATTGTTATTCGTATCGCACGACAGACAATTCGTATCGTCTTTGGCGACGCGTATTCTGGAAATCAAAGACAACAAGATCAATGACTTCAAAGGCACGTATGAAGAGTTCTTGAAAATGCGCGGTGACGCTTAAGTTTAAGAGTCTTTGTCGATACTGAGATATTTAAACTCTGAATATCGTCAACAAGTCATAAAGAAAAAAGGCAGCCATATTATGTGGTCTGCCTTTTTTATCGGATTGAGTCTTACAATCTCGTTACTGCAATCTCGTTATTGAGTGCCTTTCACATCAAAATCAATTTTGTCGCTACCGGTGAATACTTGGAAACGCAGCCCTTTAGCTCGAGCTATGGTGGTTATGCCAAACTGTTTGGCTAGATCTAACCCCATCTGAGTCACACCAGAGCGAGACAAAAGCACAGAAATACCCATCTGCGCCACTTTGATGACCATTTCAGAGGTGAGTCGACCTGTCGTATAAAAAATCTTATCGTCACCTGTTTCTTCATTAAGCCACATTTCACCGGCTAACGTATCAACCGCGTTATGACGCCCTACGTCTTCGACAAACGAAAGAACTTGGTTATTTTGACAAATCGCACATCCGTGCACAGCACCTGCTTTTTTATACGTATCGTTAAAGTGGGTGAGCGCTTCGAGTGTGGCATAAATTTGTGATTGTTTTAGCGGCGTCTGCGGTACTTGATAGCCATCAAGTTGCTTCATTACGTTGCCATACATCGTACCTTGCCCACAACCAGAGGTGACGGTTTTTTTCTTGAGCGCTTCATCGAGAAAGTCGGTATTTTCTTTCGTAATCACCGCTGCAGAATGGGTTTCCCAATCGATGATGAGTGACTCTATCGCGTTAGGATCAGATAAGAACCCCTGATTTTTTAGGTAACCCAGAACTAAAGAATCAGGTCTAGAACCCAAGGTCATTAATGTGACGATTTCCTTCCAATTCAGCATCACGGTAAGGGGACGTTCACAGGCGATTTGCTTGACGAGTTTTTCACCATATTCGTCAACAACTTCAACTTCCATTGTCTGCAAAGGATTTTCGCTTGTTCTAATAATATTTGGCTTTACCACGCACTATGTCCTTTTATTCAACTGTAATAGCGGTTAAGACAACGAATGAACTCAACCTATTGGCTTGATTATTGCTTCGTAATCAGTAATTAGCAACTCAGTTAATGACAAAAGCAAATTAAATGCCAATGACTGATACCGATGACTTAATAAAGTGATTGGACGCCCATAAGAGTGTTATAAATCCACAGTGATCATCGTTGTAAGCCAACCTAATCCAAAAAGAGACGCAGATGTTACCTGAAAAAAATGACGACCAATGGCCGCTACAAATTGACGTGGTTGCCACAGAAAAACAAGTCGGTCGCTGGATGACCACGCAAAGAGAACTCAACGGATTTGGTCTTTCTGATGTTGATATCAGCCGACCTTATTCCTTATTGGAGCTCTATAAAGATGAACGTACAGACTATCGTTTTAACCTAAGCTCCCAAGCGCCCAAATTGTTTGTGGTGTTCGATAATCATGACGAATCAGATGTCACCCCGATTCTTGTTACTGCATCTCAAGGCGTCGCAGGATCGTTTATGGATGGGGACTACTTGGTTCTATCAAATGCCATGCCGTTACCAATACAAGCTTGGATGGAAGCGTTTATCGGTCGGCACGGAGAGTTACTAGAAGTACGCCGTAAAAAGCGTAAAGGCGCGGGGCGATCAAGTGAAAAATAATTTCCTATCTCGTTGGTCGCAACGAAAGCTAGACGCCGATAAAGACGTTACCTCTACGCAAACTAATGTCGATGAGCAGAACGCTGATGCTCAAATAGTTATAGATAAACAGTTAGTTACGGATAAGCAGTTAGCTACGGATAACCAATTAATTACAGATAGAAAAGTCGTCACAGAACGTTCTGAAAGTGCGATAGCAGTAGACTCAAACACCGCGCCAGGTGGATTTAAAGGTGAAGGGGAGTCTGAATGTCGTCAACCGACGGAGGACAATACCGAAGGTCTAGTCACAGAAAGTCAGGCGTCTTGCGATAGAAGTGAAGAATCTGAACAGGATGATGTACCGGTTGAGTCACTTAGCATGTCGGAATTAATGACTAAAACGGGTATCGACAAAGCGGCAAAAAAAGCGGCGCTGCGTAAAATGTTTCTTAGCCCCGAATTTAATGTTGTTGATCGACTCAACGATTATGACCATGACTATGCTGCGGTAAAACCGCTTGCTGCTGGTGTTGCGGAAACGCTCAGAGAATGGGTTAATAAAGTAGAAGAACTTGATAGTGAGCCAGTTGAACCTGAAAACGTAGCAAGCAATCAAGAGGACGATGTTCTCACACTCGATAATGAGAACGCCAATGATGAACAACAAGTAAGTTGTGATGATGCGCTTGAAGCGGAACAAGTTAACAACGCCGAGGTCGACGACCCGCAACACGTAACCGATGCCGGTGCGGACTCAAGCGTTTCATGCGTCAATGCTGAAATTAAGCTTGAACCTGGTCAAGATGACGGGGTAGACAAAAGCTAACACTTTGATTGGGACAATATTTACCACACAAAAAATAGGTACATTTTGTCTTAGTAATAAAATGATATAACTAAGACAAATTGTCTCACCATGTTAAATAAGCCCGATAAACCCTATCCGTTGAACTCAAAAGTGATTCTTACGTGGGGGATAAACCACATAATTTGGGCGTATTTATCAATTTATCGGTTAGTCGGCTATAAATTCGAGAGAGTTTCTAGTTGGAACAATAATTGCAATTTGTATCGACAGTGACGAGTTAACGTCAAAGCAATGAGGCAAAGACCTCTGCACTGGAAGATGCAATGATAAAAAAATTATTAGAAGAATCGACAACTCAAAACGGGCTGGCTCGTCTGTACGCGTTTGAAAATACCGTAGAGCTTGCCAATCTTATTCCACCGACTGTCAGCTATGAAAGCCAAGGCGATACCCTAATCGTCGGACCGACGGCGATCATAACGAGCACGGCAGAGCAGCTCACAGCGATGAATTCGTTGACGCTACTATCGACCGATGGCGTGGCAAGTGACAATCACCCCAATCTCTATTTCGCGGACAGCGTAGAAATTTCAGGTTTCCTAGGCACGTTTACCGTTAACGTTCAAAATCATGCACAAACCATTAACCTGGCTGAAATATCAGTAGGACGAGATTGTTTTGATATTGTGCTAGATCATACTCTTAACGGCTGCATGTCTGAGCAGGTACCGGTTCCGGGTTTCTATCCCGTAGGAAGAGGATATCCTACTCTTGCTGAAGCACTAGAGGTTATCCCAACACTGATGGGGACGTTTGATAAACCTAAGTACTTTCGTTTGGATACCGATTTGTGTGCTCACAGCTCTCGCGGGGTTAAAGGGTGTGAGCGTTGCGTGGAAGCATGCCCTGCAGGTGCGTTATCAAGTGAAGGGAACGATAAGATTGGACACAAGATAGAGATCAACCCTTACTTGTGTCAAGGCGTCGGAACATGTGCGACGGCCTGCCCAACAGAAGCTATTCATTACGCACTCCCAACACCGAAAGAAACACAAAAGTTCATAGAACGAACGTTAGCGAATTATCACAATCAAGGTGGTAAAGACGCCATTATACTTGTGTGTAGTTCAAGACACGAAAGCTATAACGTCATGGCCTTACGAGTTTTGCCCGATAATATTATTCCCGTTGTCGTGGAAGAGTTACCTTCGGTTGGAATTGACACTTGGTTTGCGGCATTGGTTAACGGTGCGACGCAAGTGTTATTTGCGGCCAGTCGTCATATGCCTGAAACCATTCAAACCGTGCTTAATCGTGAAGTTGGAATGGCGCAGTTATTACTTGAAAATCTGGGGCTTGCTCGAGAAACGATAGACATCTTGTACTTAGAATCGTTACGTGAAGGGCTACCAACGCTTGTGACCAGCTCACTTGGTGTGCAAGTCGGCGATGTTCAAGGCGACAAGCGCCAGCGACTTTATACCTCTTTAGATGCGCTAGCGTCTAAACACACTGCCATAGAAACCATCCAACTGCTTCCTTCTACTGCGCCATTTGGCACCGTGAATTGTGATACGGACAAATGCACACTTTGCATGGGCTGTGTTGCTGTTTGCCCAACGAAGACGCTCCATAATACTGGTGATAGACCCGCTCTTGATTTTATTGAGCAAGATTGTGTGCAATGTGGAATGTGCGAGAAAGCTTGCCCTGAATCGGCCTTATCTATTTCTCAACAGATCAACTGGGATCAAGAATCCCGCCAAAAAGTTGTCGCGCTTCATGAAGAAAAAGCAGCGGAATGTCTACGGTGTGGGAAGCCATTTGCACCTCAGTCTATGATTACTATGTTACAAGATAAGTTACGCGGTCACTCTCATTTTTCAGATGAAATGTCGTTACGCCGAATTGCTATGTGTGAAGACTGCCGCGTCGTAGATGTATTTGAAGCGATGGCCGAAAATCCAGAACAACAATTAAAAATTTAGGAGTGAATGTTGATGGAAGAGCAACATGATGAAATACGAAGCGACATTTATCTCTTGATTTCAACGCTTTGTCGTCAGTCGCCTGATAGAGATCTATTAGAGTTTTTAGCTCACCTTGAAATTGAAAGTGGCATCAATCAAATGACAACGGCATGGCAGGATTTATCGGCTGCAGCGAAAGGAGCGCAAGTCAGTGCGCTTGAAGATGAATATCAAGATTTGTTTATTGGTATTGGTAAGGGTGAAGTTGTGCCGTTCGCATCTTGGCATCTGACAGGCTCGTTAATGGAAAAACCGCTCGCTGCTGTAAGGCAGTCACTGACTCAATTGGGGTTAGAGCGAGAAGATGGTGTCAAGGAACCTGAAGATCATATTGCCGCGATTAGCGAAGTAATGGCGGCGTTAATTGAACAACAAAGTGAACCCGAAGCTAAGGCGTTTTTTAATCAACACCTAGCTACTTGGTATGGATCGCTTTGTCGCCAAATGGAATCAGCATCCAGTGCTCAGTTTTATAAGGCTGTAGCAGTGTTGATGGCAGCGTTTTTCGATGTAGAACAGGTGAAATATGCAACGACTCCTGTTTCTACCAAAGCAAAAATGAAAATAGATGTAAAAAACATTACCACTAAGTAATGACCGTTAAATCGTTAGTAAGTTTGGCATGAGGCTTAACTTAACTATTTAGCTTACTAGAGATGTACGTGCTTATTAAGTACAAGGCATCCACTCAGGGAGCAAACTATGAGCAAGCAAAACAAGCAAGATGAACAGAGCACGTGCAATGAAAGCCGACGTAACCTTTTAAAGGGGTTGACGACTGCGGCCGTCGCGGGTGCCGTCATTACTGGGACTGCCAACGCGGCAGGCAGTGATGTTGCCGACACGCCTTTAGATAAGAGCGCAAAGAAAACCGGCTATCGTGAAACACAACATGTAAAAGACTACTACGACACACTTTAAGGAGCGAACCAATGAAACTGACAAAACGCTCCAACACAGTGAGCAAAAATGAAAACAAGCTTGGCATCAGCCGACGAACCTTTATGCGCAGTTCTACGCTGGCAGCAGGTGGTGTAGCAGCAGGGGCGTATGTGTTCGCGCCCGGCATGATTAAAAAGGCAGAAGCTAAAGCGGTCGACCCTGACGCTAAAACTGAAATCAAACGTACGATCTGTTCTCACTGCTCGGTAGGGTGCGGTGTGTACGCTGAGGTTCAAAATGGCGTATGGACAGGGCAAGAGCCTGCATTTGACCACCCATTTAATGCTGGTGGACATTGTGCAAAAGGCGCAGCATTGCGTGAGCATGGACATGGTGAACGACGTCTTAAGTACCCGATGAAGCTTGAAGGCGGAAAGTGGAAAAAGCTGACGTGGGATGAAGCAATCGAAGAGATTGGCAGCAAAGTCTTAGAAATCCGCGAAGAATCGGGGCCCGATTCTGTTTATTGGCTAGGCAGTGCTAAGCACAACAATGAACAAGCCTATATGTTTAGAAAAATGGCGTCTCTTTGGGGCACCAACAATGTCGACCACCAAGCTCGTATTTGTCACTCGACCACTGTTTCCGGCGTTGCGAATACATGGGGTTACGGGGCAATGACCAATTCTTTCAATGATATGCATAACTGTAAGTCTATGCTGTTCATTGGTTCCAATCCTGCAGAAGCACACCCAGTTGCTATGCAGCATATCTTGATAGCAAAAGAGAAAAATGGCTGTAAGATCGTGGTCGCCGACCCAAGACGTACTCGTACAGCTGCGAAGTCTGATCACTATTGTTCATTAAGACCCGGTACGGATGTCGCGTTTATTTGGGGTTTGCTATGGCACATTTTTGCGAACAAATGGGAAGATCAGGAGTTTATTCGCCAACGTGTGTATGGCATGGACGAGATTCGTCAAGAAGTTGCCAAGTGGAAACCAGAAGAGGTTGAGCGCGTTACAGGGGTGAGCGAAGCGGATGTTTACAAAGCCGCCAAACTGCTGTCTGACAATCGTCCTGGGAGTATTATTTGGTGTATGGGCGGGACTCAACATACCACGGGTAACAACAACACACGTGCGTACTGTGTACTTGAACTCGCTTTAGGTAATATCGGTCAGTCTGGCGGCGGAGCGAACATATTCCGTGGTCACGATAATGTGCAAGGTGCGACCGATCTTGGCGTTCTTTCTCATACATTACCCGGCTACTACGGTTTAGCCGATGGTTCATGGAAGCATTGGGCGAAAGTCTGGGATGTTGACTATGAATGGATTAAAGGCCGCTTTGATCCTAAAGAGTATCGCGGTAAAAAGCCAATGAACAACATGGGCATTCCTGTGTCGCGTTGGATTGATGGTGTACTTGAAAATAAAGAAAACATCGAGCAAAACGACAACATTCGCGCCATGTTCTATTGGGGGCATGCGGTTAACTCGCAAACCCGCGGCGTTGAAATGAAAACAGCCATGTCAAAACTCGATATGATGGTGATTGTTGACCCATACCCAACACATGCTGCCGTAATGAACGACCGTACAGATGGTGTTTATTTATTACCAGCAACGACTCAGTTTGAAACCTACGGCTCCGTTACCGCGTCAAACCGCTCACTACAATGGCGTGATCAAATTATTGAGCCACTGTTTGATTCGAAACCTGATCACGAAATTATGTATCTGCTGACTAAAAAATTGGGCTTTGCAGACCAGTTATTTAAAAACGTTAAAGTTGAAAATAACCAGCCGGTGATTGAAGACATTACCCGTGAATTCAATAAAGGTATGTGGACGATTGGTTACACAGGCCAAAGCCCTGAGCGACTCAAAGCTCACCAGCAGAACTGGCATATTTTCAATAAAACAACGTTAGAAGCAGAGGGCGGCGTCGCAAACGGCGAAACCTATGGTCTACCATGGCCTTGTTGGGGGACTCCAGAAATGAAGCACCCAGGCACGCATATCCTCTACGATACATCGAAGCCGGTAGCACTTGGTGGTGGTAACTTCCGTGCTCGATTTGGTGTCGAGTTTGAAGGGGATAGCTTGTTAGCTGAAGACAGTTACTCTGTTGGCTGTGAAATTGAAGATGGTTACCCAGAGTTTACCGATAAGTTGATCAAACAACTTGGGTGGTGGGGCGATTTAACGCCTGAAGAGCAAGCTGCAGCGGAAGGTAAAAACTGGAAAACTGACCTATCCGGAGGTATTCAGCGCGTAGCGGTTCTACATGGCTGTATGCCATATGGTAATGCGAAAGCTCGAGCGATTGTTTGGACGTTCCCAGACCGAGTTCCGCTGCATCGAGAGCCGCTATATACGCCTCGTCGAGATTTAGTGGCGGATTACCCAACATGGGACGACAGTGAGTCTATCTACCGTTTACCAACCTTGTACAAGTCCATTCAAGACCAAGACAAATCAGGTGAGTACCCGATTGTGTTGACGTCGGGTCGATTGGTTGAGTATGAAGGTGGCGGCGAAGAAACGCGTTCTAATCCATGGCTCGCCGAGCTACAGCGAGAAATGTTTGTCGAGGTGAACCCTAAAGACGCGAATGACATTGGATTTAAAGATGGTGACATGGTGTGGGTAGAAGGTGCAGAGAAGGGAAGAATCAAGGTTAAGGCGCTTGTAACACGACGCGTAAAACCGGGGCTAGCCTTCATTCCTTTCCACTTTGGTGGAAAGTTCCAAGGCGAAGATCTTCGTTCTAAATACCCAGAAGGAAGTGATCCTTATGTCATAGGTGAAGCCGCGAATACCGCGACTACCTATGGTTATGATCCGGTCACGCAAATGCAAGAAACCAAAGTCACTCTCTGTAATATCAAGAAAGCGTAAGGAGTCATAAAATGGCTAGAATGAAATTCCTTTGTGACACCAAGCGTTGTATTGACTGTAACGGCTGTGTCACCGCATGTAAAAATGAAAATGACGAGGCGCTTGAATGGGGTATTCAACGTCGCCGAGTCGTCACGTTAAATGATGGAGAACCGGGTGAAAACTCCATTTCGGTCGCTTGTATGCACTGTACGGATGCGCCTTGTATGGCGGTATGTCCTGCAGACTGTTTTGAGCACACTGAAGATGGGATTGTATTGCACAATAAAGACCTTTGTATTGGCTGTGGCTACTGCTTATTTGCCTGTCCATTTGGTGCTCCGCAATTCCCTAAACAAGCATCGTTTGGTGAGCGAGGCAAAATGGACAAATGTACTTTCTGTGCTGGCGGCCCTGAAACTGAAGATAATTCAGAGGAAGAGCACGCTAAATACGGTGCAAACCGAATTGCAGAAGGCAAGTTGCCTATGTGTGCATCACTATGTTCAACCAAAGCACTGCTTGCTGGAGATGCAGAAAAAGTCTCTGACATATTCCGTCAACGTGTGGTAGAGCGTGGCGCAAAAAATGCTGGCTGGAGCGACGGACACGATCTGTCTTACGATGCAACTAAGAGCTAATGGAGACACGTATGCTAAGTACGCTTAGAAACCAAGCTCTTGCAATGCTGCCGGTGTTGGCAGCATTACTGCTAATGTTGTCGTTTGGAGTAAGAGCAGAAGAGAGCAAGAATGACAAAGTAGTGCAAAGTGAAATGATCCAGTTAGCCGGTGCTGATTATTGGCGTGCCGTTAAAGATGGGGTAGAAGGAACCACCACGTCGGCGTCTCCAGAGCATGGTGTACTGATAAGTACACCAGGTGAAACTTGGTTTGTTTTGAAAGAAAAGTGGATGTCACCTGCTGCAGCTGTGGCGATTTTTGGCAGTATTGCCATGGTCGTACTGATGTACTTTATCGTTGGTCCATTGAAATTGAGTGCGCCGCGAACGGGTAAAAAGGTTAAACGCTGGTCTAGAATGGATCGTGCGCTCCATTGGAGTATGGCGTTCACGTTCCTCACTCTTGCTTTTAGTGGCTTAATGTTGGTTTACGGTAAGCACTTCATGAAACCGTATGTACCGACTGAGCTTTGGGGTTGGACGATTTACATTGCCAAGCAATATCATAACTACATTGGTCCATTGTTCTTCATCCTACTTTTCGCCGTTTTATTTAAATGGTGGAGAAAATCTATCTTTAATAAAACTGACGTGCAGTGGTTTATGAAGCTTGGCGGCATGGTTGGTAAACATAAAGGGTCACACCCATCGGCTGGCTTCTCAAATGGTGGTGAAAAAGCGATTTATTGGTTACTGATCTGCTTTGGTGCTGTTGCCGCTGTCAGTGGATTGATTTTAGATTTCCCAATCTTTGGTCAAACTCGACGTGACATGGAACTATCAAATTTAGTGCACATGTTCTCTGCGCTTATTTTAATTTGTGGCTTTGTGTTTCACATCTATATAGGTCTCTTTGGCATGGAAGGTGCGCTGGAAGGGATGGTCACTGGCGAAGTCGATGAAACATGGGCAAAAGAGCATCATGATTTGTGGTTTGAAGAAATGAAGAACTCGGAAAATGACGACGTAAATTCGGTAACGAATGCTTCTTCGAGCGCTACGACGGCTCAATCTGATAGTAAACTGACTTAAGGGAGTACGACTAGTATGCAGCAACAACATAAAGGCATTTGGTATGCGTACATCCTAAGCCTCTTTACGCCTTTTACTTTACTTATATCCGGCGTTATTGCCATTGTTTACGCAGGCTATAGGTTAGATAAAGGCGAAGATACAGATGTCGTCAACTCGCATTATTACGGACTAATTAGGACGTTTTTTCTAAACTTAACCTTTTTTGTCGTACTCATTGTGACCGTTGCAACATCGAACGGATTACTGAAAGGTGTGACCCATTATTGGTACAAAGCGACGTGGCTCGATCAAATTGCCAACGTAATTCCCTATGTTGGGATGGTGTTCGCCGCGATTGCTATTATCGTTTGGATCGTTCGTATGTTTAAGGGAATGGATATGCTCAAGCGTAATATTCCTATGACGTTTGATAAAGGTCCTCAACTGATTGATACAACCCAATAGGGGCTGCGACCCAAGATTTGATTCTAACAAAGCCTATATTTCGAAAGAAATGTGGGCTTTTTTTTGTCGTGAACTTTTCTTTTACCGCTTACCTTTATTATGCCTTCTACTATGTTTGATATTCCATTATGTTGAAGTGTTATTAACTATTTTGCAACATTACAGTGCGCACAAAATTAGTGCTTATCACCATTCTGGTGCATAAAAATACCAGCGCATAGGTGCTTTGATAGCCGTGGTGAAGTTTAATGATATTAAAATCAGTATGTTACTTTTTGATTATCTAATTGCAGGTTTTGGAATGGTTCTTGCTTTTATCAAGCCATGTTAATTTTAAGCACCAACTTGGTGTGTTTGAAATATTATGAAGCACAACAATGATGCTTTACATGGAAATATGGTTTAAAGGAGTAATCGATACATGACCCCTTCGGTAGAACAGGTACATGGCGCAGTACAAACACTCACACAAAGCTCTGACACGCTCTTCTTATTACTAGGAGCGATTATGGTGTTTTTAATGCACGCAGGCTTTGCTTTTCTTGAGGTAGGTACCGTTAGGCAAAAGAACCAAGTGAATGCGCTAGTTAAAATACTCGCCGATTTTGGCGTTTCAGCTATCGCTTATTTCTTTATTGGATACTGGGTTGCTTATGGTGGCACCTTCTTCGCTGATGCGGAAACGCTATCACAAGGAAACGGTTATGAGTTGGTTAAGTTCTTCTTCTTACTAACATTTGCAGCGGCAATACCGGCGATCGTCTCAGGAGGTATCGCGGAGCGTGCTCGATTCTATCCAATCCTATTGGCAACGTTCTTTACTGTTGGTTTAGTGTATCCCTTTTTTGAAGGCATGATTTGGAATGGAAACTTTGGATTTCAAGGGTGGCTAGAGACAACATTTGGCGCAGGATTTCATGACTTTGCCGGATCTGTTGTGGTGCACGGTGTCGGTGGTTGGATTGCGTTAGTTGCGGTTATATTTTTAGGAATGAGAAGAGGGCGTATCAGAGCAGGGAAACACACTAACTTCGCGCCTTCCAATATCCCATTCTTAGCTTTAGGTGCATGGATCCTAAGTGTCGGATGGTTTGGTTTCAACGTTATGTCTGCACAAGCGCTAGAGGGCATCAGTGGGCTTGTTGCGATGAACTCTTTAATGGCGATGGTTGGCGGGATATTAGCGGCGCTTATCGTTGGGAAAAATGACCCAGGCTTTATTCATAATGGTCCACTGGCGGGTCTTGTTGCAATCTGTGCTGGCTCAGATCTTATGCACCCAATCGGCGCCTTGATCACCGGTTCAATCGCTGGTGCTTTGTTTGTTTGGGTATTTACCTACCTACAAAATAAAACAAAAATTGATGATGTATTAGGCGTATGGCCACTACATGGTCTTTGTGGTGCTTGGGGCGGTATCGCTGCAGGTATATTTGGTCAAAGCGCATTAGGTGGGCTAGGTGGTGTAAGTTTTGCAGCGCAGTTGGTTGGAACGCTTGCGGGTATCACTGTAGCACTTGTGGGTGCCCTGGTTGTCTATGGTGTATTAGACAAGGTGACTGGCCTAAGGCTATCCGAAGAAGATGAATTTAACGGAGCGGATTTAGCAATTCATAAAATTTCATCAACCAGTGACGATTAGGTCATCGGAAACAGCATGTATTTTACATAGTAAGAGGCGTCGATAGACGCCTCTTTTGCATTGTAATGTTTACAACACGTAAGTGTGAGAAGCCCTCGGCGTAAAATCTATAAATAATTCTTTTAAATCAAAGGCATTAGACTATGGTCTAACGGTCAAAACTAGGGTGACGACAGTAATCCATGTTATTCTTGTGGTATAGCTTAGATCTGAACAAGGATGGTTTATGAACTTCCCTTATAAAAATATTGTGGTTTTAACGGGTGCGGGCATCTCAGCTGAGTCGGGGATACAAACATTTCGGACACAAGATGGGCTGTGGGAAAACCACAGAATAGAAGATGTCGCTACGCCTGAAGGCTTTGTTCGTGATCCGGATTTAGTTCAAACGTTCTATAATCAAAGGCGTAAAAAGCTTCAACAACCCAGCATTATCCCTAATGCCGCTCATATTGCATTGGGCCAACTTGAACGAGATCTTGATGGTTCCGTTACCATCATTACGCAAAATATCGATAACCTTCATGAGCGGGGTGGCAGTGATAATGTCATTCATATGCATGGGGAATTGCTAAAAGCCCGATGCTCTGAGTCTGGACAAGTGATCGATATGAAAGAAGACATTGTTACAGGTGATTTGTGCCATTGCTGTCAATTACCGAGCCAGATTCGCCCCCACATTGTTTGGTTTGGTGAAATGCCGTTAAAGATGGGAGATATTTATTCAGCGCTTGAGGCTGCAGACCTGTTTATTTCGATCGGTACATCGGGTGTGGTTTACCCGGCTGCTGGCTTTGTGCACGATGCAAAAATGCATGGTGCGCATACTATAGAAATTAACCTTGAGCCCAGCGCCGTTCAAAGTGAATTTGAAGAAAAACGATACGGTAAAGCGAGTCTAGAAGTTCCAAAATTAGTGAGAGAACTCTTGGCATTGCAAACTCAAGACCACGAGACATTATTGTAATACAACACGGATTCCATACCTGCCATCAATTCGTTATTGTTGATAACAAAATAAATGGATAACAAAAAAAGCCCTCATTTTAAAATGAGGGCTTTGATTTAGAGTGAATAGGGTAGTCGTAACGTAATGCTCGCAGCCCTATTAGTCACGCTAGACTATCTTAATTGTCAACTTTAAGCTTTTGGAAGTACTCTTCGTAAAGCGCACCAGCTTCACCTACTTCATCTTGCCACGTACCTGAATCCATCACCTCTTGTGGTGGGAAGACATTTTTGTCTTCAGCAAATTCTTTTGGTAGGAGCGGGTAAGCCGTTTTTACTGGTGTTGGGTAGCCAATTTCCAATGCTATTTTAGCAGCATTTTCTGGACGTAGTAGGAAGTCAATCATCTTATGAGCGGCTTCAACATTCTTAGCACCCGATGGAATCGCTAAGCTGTCCATCCAGAAAATCGTGCCTTTTTCTGGCCAAACGATTTCAATGGATGCCCCTTCTTGACGAGCCATATAAGCAGAACCATTCCAAAGCATACCCAGTGATACCTCACCGGCTAAATAAGGGTTGGCGGGGAAATCTGAGTTAAATACCAATACATTTGGAACGAGCTTACGCAGTTCTTCGTACGCGGCTTTAATTTCTTCGGGATTTGTCGTGTTTGGAGAGTAACCCAGTTTTGTTAGCGCAATATGGAAGACTTCGCGAGAGTCATCCATCATCATCAACTGACCTTCCCACTTTTGATCCCACAAGTCATCCCAGCTATTAACTGCAGATTTATCGAGCATGTCGGTGTTAACGCCAATGCCTGTTGCGCCCCAAATATAAGGAATAGAAAAGTTGTTATCAGGGTCGAACGGTTTATCTAAATAGTTAACATCAAGATCTTGAAAGTGTGATAGTTGGTCTTTATCTATTTCTTGCAGCATGCCTTCTTTACGCATCTTTGAAACAAAATACGTAGAAGGAACCACTAAATCATAACCCGAACCTTGAGTTTTCAACTTAGCGTACATGCTTTCGTTAGACTCATAGGTTGAATAAATGACTTTAATCCCTGTTTCTTTAGTAAAGTCCTCTAATACTTCACTTGGAATGTATTCAGACCAGTTGTAGAAATAGAGTTCTTCGTTGGCAGCAAACGCCGGGGTAGTGAAGAGAGTCGCCGCACAAAGGGCGCTAGCATACAGTTTGCTTTTCATTACTTTTCCGTTTGTATTTTATTAACTAAAGCGCCATAGAACGCATGACAATTTGATGATGGTTTAGTCATTAACATCAAATTACTTTGGACGTCATAGATAATTTGACGTAAGTCACAAGATTATATCAGTGATTGAATGATATCTCTATGTAGCTGTTTACAAAAAATAAACGTTTAGAATGTAATAGGGCGTCTAGAAATAATAAAGGTGGCATCTGCCACCTTTATTTAAGGAAAGTAGCGAAACTACTGTCCAGCTTTTAGCTTCATGAAATAATCTTCGTACGCAACGGTCTTATCGCCCACTGAGTCTTGCCATTCAACTCGATCTAAATCTTCCTGAGAAGGAAATAGGGCTGGTTCATGCTTGAACTTGTCGTTTGACGCTTTTACTGCGGTCAAGTAGCCCGTGTCATTTGAGATTTGCTCTGCAATGTCTGGACGCAGCAGGAAATCTATCATCTTGTGGGCGGCTTCAACGTTGGTGGCGCCTGAGCTGATAGCAAAGTTGTCGACCCAACCAATGCCGCCTTCTTTAGGGAAAACCAGCTGTAAAGGGACGCCTTCTTTTTGCGCAGCAGCAGCTGAACCGTTCCACAGCATACCCAAACCGACTTCGCCAGACATATACGGTGAACCAGGGTTATCTGAGTTAAACACCAATACGTTTGGCATTAGCTTTTGAAGTTCAGCATACGCCTCATCAATTTGAGCTTGATCAGTTGTATTACCAGAATAGCCCAGTTTACGTAACGCGATGTGGAACACTTCACGAGTATCGTCCATCATCATTAACTGGCCTTCTAACTCAGGCTTCCATAAATCTGCCCAGCTGGTGAAGTCATTTGGATCGTACATGTCGGTATTGACCGCAAGACCCGTAATCGCGACAACGTGAGGGATCGAGTAATCGTTATTTGGGTCATACGGCTTGTCTAGGTAATTGATGTCAAGGTTACCGAAATTACTGAGTTTACTCTTGTCAATTTTTTGTAGCATCCCTTCATCACGCATTTTCGCGACGAAGTAGGTGGATGGAACGACAAGATCATAACCTTTATTATGTGTTTTCAACTTAGCATAAAGGGTTTCATTAGACTCATAAGTTGAATAAATGACTTTTATGCCTGTTTCCTCAGTGAACTGCTCGAGGATGTTGCTGTTGATGTAAGGTCCCCAATTCATGAAGACCAATTGTTGCTCTTTAGCACTCACCATGCCTGATGCAAGAGAAAGTGCACATGCACTACCAGCTAATAAAGTAGCCCATTTTTTCATTGACGTAAGCTCCAAACAAACGCTGCCATAATGGCATAAATAAAAAAAGCAGAGTGACGCCGTCACTCTGCTCTCACTTTTAAAATTGACGACAGTAGACCATTACTTAATTTTTTCGCGAGCAAGAAACTGCGACATCATGACCAAAGCCAACGACACAATAAGCATAATGGTTGCTAGGGCGTTCACTTCCGGAGAAATCCCAACCTTCACCATTGAGTAAATCTTCAGCGGTAAAATTTCATAAGTCGGCCCAGTAACAAACGAGCTCACAATGACATCATCAAGAGATAATGTGAAACTTAGCAACCAGCCGCCGGCTACTGCAGGCTTAGCCAGTGGCAGAATAATCTGCTTTAGGATTGTCCACTCGCTTGCACCAAGATCTTTTGCTGCCTCTAACATTTTAACGTCAAAGCCTTTTAAGCGGCTATAAACGGTTACAACAACAAACGGCAAACAAAACGTGATGTGTGCGACCAGTAGGGTTAAGAAACCAAGTTGAACGCCCATTACCAAGAAAATGGCCAGTAATGAAATAGCCATAACAATGTCAGGGGACATCATAACGATAAATAATAAACCACTTACCGCTTGCTTACCTTTAAACTGATATCGAAACAGCGCTACCGCAGTCAAACTGCCAATTAACGTCGCTGCCGTCGCAGAAAATACGGCAACATTAATCGAATGCCAAGCCGCTTGCATAAGGCTATCGTTATTGAACAGTGCGTGATACCACTTGGTGGTGAGACCACCCCATTTCATACCGAATTTATTGGCATTAAAGGAGTTAGCAATCAATACAATGATTGGTAAGTACAAAAATGCATAAACTAATGTCATGAAACCAAATTTAGCAGTGCGACCCATTATTCGAGCTCCACTTTACGGTTTAATAATTTACCTGCTCGATAGTAGGCATAGAGCATAACGGCCATTGCTGTTGTTAGAGCAATACTGGTCGCCGCACCAAATGGCCAATCTCTCGCATTAAGAATTTGGCTCTTAATTACGTTACCAATGAGTAGGTTTTTCGCTCCGCCAAGCAGGTCGGCAATATAGAACATACCGAGTGCAGGTAAAAGCACCAACAAACAGCCACCAATAATGCCTGGCATAGTTAGAGGCAAAATAACCTTCGTAATAGTTTGCCATTTACTTGCGCCCAAATCTTTTGCCGCTTCGATATAGGTATGATCCAATTTCTCTAACGCTGAGTAGAGAGGAAGAATCATAAACGGCAGTAAAATATAGACTAAACCGATCATGACAGCGGTTTCCGTATACATAATACGAAGCGGCTTATCAATAATATCCAGTGCTAGTAGGCCTTTATTCAATATTCCCTGAGTACCTAGAACTATTTTTAAACCATAAGTACGAATCAAAGAGTTCGTCCAAAAAGGTACAATCACTAGGAAGAGCATAAACGGACGCCATTTTTCTGGCATCTTGGCAACGATGTAGGCAAACGGATAGCCAATAACAAGACAAATTAAGGTCGCGACAATCGCCATGTAGAACGAATGCATGACTACTTTGGCGTATAACGGGTCCAACAAACGGGCATAGTTATTAAGCGTAAACGTCATCTCAATGAGATTAGCTTCGTCCCGAGTTAAAAAACTTGTGCCGATGATCATCACATTTGGGATTAATACGAAGAGTACTAACCAGCTAACGATTAATGCGATGATGGCATTTTGTAAACTAAATTTCTTGCTCATCTTTTAATACCACTTCCCAGCTTTCAACCCAAGTAACGGCAACTTTTTGACCTAAAGAGTGGTCAACATCAGGATCATCTTCATTAAAGAATTCACTGACCATTACACGCATTCCAGATTCAAGTTCTACAACAGAATCAAGCGTCATGCCTTTGTAGGTACGCTCAGCAACATGGCCAACAATACCTTTGGTTTCGGACTCTTTGATTTCTTCTATTCGTAAATCTTCTGGGCGAAGTAATACTTGTAACTTTTCACCATCGGTACAAGGCTGGTCGTGATAAACAATACACTCTTGACCTTCAATCACAGCTTGAATGCGCTTATCGTCAATGCGTTGATTAACCGTCGCGTTGAAGACATTAATCTCGCCAATAAAGCGTGCTACGAACAGGTTTTTAGGCTCTTCATAAATTTCACGCGGTGACCCGTCTTGTTCAATTACGCCATCTCGCATAACGATAATGCGATCAGACATTGATAACGCCTCTTCTTGGTCATGAGTGACGAAAATAAAGGTAATGCCCAACTGACGTTGTAGTTGCTTTAGCTCAATCTGCATTTGCTTACGGAGTTTGTAATCAAGTGCTGACAACGATTCATCAAGTAATAATACTTTTGGTTTATTCACCACAGCTCTAGCAATTGCGATACGTTGTTGCTGACCACCAGAAAGTTGATGAGGTTTACGTTGCGCCATTTTTTCAAGCCGAACCATTTTAAGCGCTTCCGTCACTCTCGGTTCAATGTCCGCGCTTGGCACTTTTTGCATACGCAGGCCAAACGCGACGTTTTCAAAAACCGTCATGTGCGGGAATAGGGCGTAGCTTTGGAAGACGGTATTGACATGCCTTTGCTCAGCAGGAACTTCGGTGACATCTTGGTCTGCAAGACTAATAGAACCGTTATCTACGGTTTCAAAACCTGCAATCATTCTGAGTACGGTTGTTTTACCGCAACCTGAAGGACCTAAGATAGTAAGAAACTCACCATGATTTACGTTTAAGTCTAGATTTGCGATGATTTCCTTACCATCGAAACTTTTACTTACACCAGCTAGTTGAATGACTGGTGTTCCTACTGATTGTTTAGCGTTCAATGTCTGCTTATCTCCACCTTGGCCGTTTGGTTTTTCTTGGCCTGTTGCGATACACGATTAAGGCGCGCATCATAATCACCAATGGGGTGAAATCAAAGTACTTTTTATCTTGAAACAAAAAAAATTTCGCAGGTAAAACTAAACATTATTAACCATACTTGTTTCAGAAAGCTTCAAGATGAAAAATTCACCTTATCAAGTGGTTAATTATTATCCAAAAAGATAATAAAGCAAGCTTATTAGCGTGATAATCGTTACGTGATACCGCTATAATGGCGCAGCCTTTTTAACGGAAAAATAGACGTTCGCATTCTTAAGTGTGACATGGAAAAACTATGAAAAATGATTTTGAAAGAGACTTCAATTTAGGTGGAAGTATTGAGCGAGCGGTATCGGGTCAGTATGAATTAAAAGCCGGCGACGTATTTCAAGAAGCATGGAAACAAACCATGAAGCATTTCATGTCGTTCTCTCCTGCGATCATCGCTCTTATTTTTGTTCAGCTAGGTATCTTTTATGTCGCGCTCAAACTTCAGCTGGGCGATCCGAGCCTGATCTTACAAGCTTTTCAGGACCCATCATTACTTGATGAACGAATCTTTCAAGCTATTTTTGTCGCCAATTTCAGTTATGAAGTCGTAAGCGCACCGTTTTATGCCAGCGTGTCATTAATGGCAATGAGTCATGCATGTGGTTTGACAACGAAGTCTCGTCATATTGCAAAAGGTTTACAGTTTACCGTGCCAGTCATTATTGCTACGTTAGCAAGCCTTGTACTACAGGGCGTAGTTGGGATGATGCTGCCGTTCATCTCTATGTATCTGTCGCTAGCGTTTAGTCAGTCGATATTACTTATTTGTGAAAAACGTATTCCACCAATGCAATCGCTTTTACTGTCATTGCGCGCGGTAAATAAGAAAATTTTTGTTCTTGCAGGTATCTATACGCTTATGATGCTGATGTTTATCGTTGGCGCTATGTTCTACGGAATAGGACTGATCTTTGTCTTACCATTTTTCTTCCACGTAAAAGGTATTTTATATCGCGAAATGTTTGGCATTAAACTTCAAATAACCGCGAATCAAGATGATGATACTGATGAAGGTCAAGGTCGACCACCACACGATAATGGCAACGACAGTAATAACGATAAACCAAACAAAAACCCTGAGGTTTTCGATGCGTAAGACGCACAAGCTAGTTACAGCCGCCGTGTTGCTGTCGGGCAGTACGTTGTGGTACCTGAATCAAGAGAACGAAAGCTATGATGGCAATGATGCTTCAGAGACAGCACTGACGCCAATCTCAGATTCACCACCGGACATTGGTGCGATTACCGACATTAAAGAAAAGAAACAAACATTTTTTGATTATTTAAGACCTGGGGTCGCCATAGAAAATGCGCGAATAGTGAACGAGCGTAAGCGAATTTTACAATTGAAGCTGGCCCTCGATGAGCAATCTTTAACGCAAGAGCAAATTGAAACCGCTAAGCGAATAGGGCGATTATACAATCTTGAGCCTTCCGAGGTGACCTATGAGTGGGTTGAGCAAATTCTACAGCGCGTCGACGTATTACCAGAGTCATTGGTGTTAACACAGGCCGCCAATGAATCGGCCTGGGGAACGTCTCGTTTTGCAAAAGAAGCCAACAACTATTTCGGGCAATGGTGTTATAGCAGCGGATGTGGCCTAGTGCCTCTGCAGCGTGGGGAAGGTAAAACACATGAGGTTGCTAAGTTTTCATCGCCTCAGCAATCTATTCATGGGTATTTCATGAATGTAAATAGAAACAATGCCTATAGTGAACTTCGAGCTATCCGTACTCAATTACGTGAGAGTGGAGCATCGCCATTGACGGAAACCTCCGCACTGGCGATGACAAATGGTTTGCTTCGTTACTCTGAGCGCGGTGAGGCATACGTCAAAGACTTACAAGCGATGATTCGCCATAATGAAGAATTCTGGACATCAAAATAAAAACTATGAAAAAAGCAGCCAACTTAGCCTTACTTGGACTGATCGCGGGCGTGTTAGCCATGCCTGCAACAGCACAAGAATATCGTTTTACCTACTCTAAACTCTATTCTCAAATGAAGAACAATATCAAAGAAGGACATGAAGACGTTAAGGTCGGATTTTTCTTTGTGGATGCCCAGACCCAGCAGCTATGTACTATTGATAAAGCTTGGATGGAAAAAGAGGAAAAATACGAAGAGTTAAAGACAAGCAAATACAACGAGTTACTAGTTCCGTTAGACGGTAATTTGAAGCAGGCAAATCCATTGGTCTACATACAAACGCCACCAATGAGACAATGTGACTTTTCTATGGTTGTGATGACTAAAGAACCGCTAGCTGGGAAGGTGTCTTATCAAGATATTGCAAATCTTTTGCCGCAAATGCAGACCATGCTTACCGATCTTGGCGGTATGTTTTCTGGTTGGTTTACCGCAGATGTTGCTGGGCTTACTTTAGAGTTTGCTGAACTATCGGACGGTCGTATTGAGCTATCCGATGGAGCGTTTATCGAAATTTCTGATGGTAAAGCTCAAGTCTTACTCGAACAAATAGATAAAAACGGTTTCATGCAGCTTCCCGCGAAAACGAGCCGAGTATTACCATATATCCCTAGTGCAAATTAACTGCGTTGGCGAGCTAGATGCTGGCCGATGTCGCTAATTGACAGACAAAACAAGCAAGTAATAGGCTGACTATTATTTTGCTTGTTTTCACATCCTACAAAACAAAGTATAATCCGCGCCCTAGAACGCATCCGACGGTCAATGATCGTCGAACAAGTCGGTAGTATGAGAAATCGCAATGAATCAAAAAGATACCAGAAAAGAGACACTTGAATTCAACAAACTCCAAAAACGCCTTAGGAGAAATGTTGGTAATGCCATCATAGATTACAACATGATTGAAGAGAATGATGTGGTCATGGCATGTATCAGTGGTGGTAAAGACTCATTTGCGATGCTCGATATTTTGTTACGATTGAAAGAAGCGGCGCCAATTCATTTTGACGTTGTAGCGGTCAATCTCGATCAGAAACAACCAGGGTTCCCTGAGCACATTTTGCCTGAGTACTTTGAAACATTGAATATTCCTTATTACATTGTTGATAAAGATACCTATTCAGTCGTGAAGGAGAAAATCCCTGAAGGTAAAACAACATGTGGCCTATGTTCACGTTTACGCCGCGGCACCTTATATTCGTTTGCAGAAAAAATTGGTGCGACTAAAATCGCATTGGGTCATCATCTAGACGATATTGTTGAAACTATGTTTTTAAACATGTTCCATGGTGCACGTTTAAAGGCGATGCCGCCTAAGCTTCGTTCAGATGATGGTCGTAATGTGGTCATTCGTCCGCTGACGTATTGTCGTGAAGCTGATTTGATCCAGTATGCTGAGCATAAAGAATTCCCAATTATTCCGTGTAACCTTTGTGGCTCGCAAGAAAATCTACAGCGCCAAAGTATTAAAGCAATGCTGATTGATTGGGATAAGAAGACCCCCGGTCGCGTAGAAAAGATTTTCAAGTCGATTCAAAATGTAAGCCCAAGCCAATTAGCGGATAAAGATTTATTTGATTTCGAAAACCTCCCGATTGATAGAGAAGGAGAGCGCGCTCAATACGGGTTTAACGAAGCGGAAATTTCATCTTCAAACATCGATGAGTCGATGTTTATCAATGTTGCAAATATCTAGCGGTCATCAGTGCTGCCCCTTTCCGGATATGCACTGACGAACAAGCAGCAAAAAGCCCCATAAATGGGGCTTTTTGCTAATGGCCTCTTTTTTTTAACCGCCTCTTTTTGACAACGGCTTATGGGTGACCGTATCTAACACTGACTAGTGACCTTACTCGTCGTTTGGTGCTAGTGGGCTAATGTAACCATCAGGTTTAAGCGCAAGCACATCACAATTAATCTTATCAATCACATGCTCAGCTGTATTACCAATGAAAACAGCAGATAGCCCCGTGCGCCCAGTTGTACCTAAAATAACCATTGCAGCGTCCAAGCGTTTTGCCACTTCAGGAATAATGTCTTCCGGTAACCCTTGCTCAACGATGGTTTGCTCTTCTGCGTAACCATGTTTTTGACGTAATGCTTTCATCGCAGTGAGGTGGTGACCTCTTACCGCATCAGTGTAAGTTGCTGGGTCAAACTCCGGCAGTTCTATGGTGATATTAGCGGGAGTTACAGGGTAGGAGTTAACCAGATAGCCCGTCGCCCCCAAACGCTCGGTTAAACTATCAAGTTGTTGAATCATGCTATCGTTGAGATCAATATGCGTTGGGTTTTCTGAGCCTACATGAACGGAAGCTACGATATTGGCGTCGGCTGGCCAGTCAGAGTTTTTCACTAATAACACCGGAGCAGGGCATTTCCTAATAAGGTGCCAATCGGTGGGGGTGAAAATAACAGACTCTAAGATGTCATGTTTGCGGGTCGCCTTGATAACAATATCGTGACCATCTTCAAATACTTTTTCAATAATGGCAACGTAAGGGCGATTGTGCCAAACGACTTTGATTTCCAAATCAAAACTGTCGTCAGTAAATGGGTCAGCAAGTGTTTTCATCCATTCTTCACGCTGCTGAATAACGCCACGTCGCATGGCATCTCTTTCATCATGGGAAAGCATCGATGTCATGTCATAAGAAAAATCATAAATAGAGAGAAAAAACGATATCCGACTTCTTGAGCGGCTTTTCTTTGCAAGCTGTACAGCACGAACAAGAGCAGGTTGCTCTTCGCTATTTAAATTAGCAACGACGAGAATGTTATTGTATATGCTCATAGAGTCTCCTTACCAAAATGGTAACTTCGTTCACTTAACTTTAGCGCACTTAGGAGAATCTTTTTAGAGAAAGTAAGGGGTTAGGGGAAGAAATTTGAAGTGGCTCATCAAAGAGCCACTATATTAAGCAACAAAGTAAGCGAAAGACTACTCTTTAGATACGCCAGCCATTTCCATCAACGCGTCATGGTCGATAATGGTGATGTACTTGCCTTTTACACTTAGGACTTCTGACTTTTGAAAGCGACCGAGTAGACGACTGATCGTTTCTACGGTTAAGCCCAGATAATTACCAATATCGCCTCGAGTCATAGTCAGGCGAAATTCTCTTGGGCTAAAGCCGCGTTGAGAGAAGCGCGTAGATAGGTTATAAAGAAAAGCCGCAAGACGTTCTTCAGCATTTTTCTTTGACAACAAGAGGATCATCTCTTGGTCACCTTTAATTTCATTCGACATCAAACGCATGATTTGCTGACGTAACTTAGGCATTTTGCCCGAAAGGTCGTCTAAGATTTCATACGGTATTTCACATACCATTGATGTTTCTAGTGCTTGAGCAAAACTTGGGTGCTCATCGTCAGTGATAGCATCAAATCCGACGAGGTCGCCAGCTAAATGAAAAGCAGTAATCTGTTCATCACCTTGCTCTGTAATGGTGTAACTTTTAATAGTTCCAGAGCGAATAGCATAAAGAGACTTTAGTTCATCGCCAGCTTTAAACAGCTCTTGACCCTTTTGAAAGGGTTTTTTACGTTCAATAATTTGATCAAGTTGATCCAGCTCTGCTTCATTCAAAGTGAACGGAATACACAGTTGACTAATACTACAATCTTGACAATGGATGGCACAGCCACCTGATTGAATTCGTTTTGCTGCAGGTTTTTCAGAAATCATAACAACCTATCACTATTTGATGTACATCAATATTTTATCATTCCTTACCTCTAAAGGGTAGCTAAAAAATCAATGATAAAACAATCATCTATTAGTTTGCGTTAAAAATAGTCACCGCATCGTAACCTGTATATAAGCCATATATCAGTATGGAAAATGCGGCTATATTACGAAATTTAGCTGAATTTTGCAGGGATTGTAGTTTAGCAGCGCTGCTGCCTACTAACAGCATGGCGGGTAGAGTGCCTAAACCAAATGCAAGCATCGTCATCGCGCCACCGAGTGCACTTCCCGAGACGGCAGCCCACGTAAGCGTTGAATAAACCAGCCCACATGGTAGCCAACCCCAAAGGAACCCAAATGGGATAGCGTAACTTGAATGTTTAAGAGGAAGGAGCTTGTTCGCGAGAGGTGAAATACTCTTCCATAATAGCTGCCCCAATTTTTCCACTTTCAATAGACCATTCCACCAACGCCCAACGTAGAGCGCGAGTAAGATCATGAAAAGTGCGGCTAGTATTCGTAACAACGATAGCGCATGGTTAAATTGAGATAACGTTGCAATCCCTGCAATCATTCCGCCTACCACACTACCGATCATTACGTAGCTAATCAATCGACCGAGATTGTAGTTTATGATGAGTAAGGTAGGGGTATTATGCGGTTGCCCAATAGATAACAACGACGCTATGCCACCGCACATTCCCATACAGTGGCCCGCGCCTAATAGACCGATGGTAAAAGCGCCTAAAAGATCAAGAGTCACGTTGATCTTCTTCTTTTTTGTTTGGCTCTGTTTCTGTTGTCACATCTTCATCAAAGAGAATGTTGTGCCCTTGACGCTCCAAATCTTCAAACTGTTCACTTTTAACGGCCCAGAGAAAGATGCCAACAGCCACGCAGACAAGTACGATAGCGATAGGGATTAATATATACAGACTTTCCATGCTATTGGTCTTCTTTTAGTAAACGTAGCGAGTTAGAGACAACGATAATCGAGCTTGCGGACATACCGACAACAGCTACATACGGCGCGACCAGTCCAGCTACGGCAAGAGGAAGAATCAGTAGATTATATCCCAAAGACCACGCTAAGTTCTCTCTAATAATCTTTCGTGTCTGAATTGCCAGTTTACGGGCGGCTAATAGTCGGTCTAAACGATCGCTAAGTAGCACCAAGTCCGCTGAGGCTTTGGCCACATCTGTACCCCCGCCCATCGCGACAGAAAGGTGTGCACCTGCAAGCGTAGGGGCATCGTTAATGCCATCACCAATCATTAACGTAACATCGTTGCCATCGACCGTATTCAGGAACGCTAGTTTATCGCTTGGGGACGCACTAGCCACAATAGAAGAAATGCCAATTTCTTGTGCTACAGGCGCTGCATTCGCTAATGTATCACCGGTAAGAAGAGTGGTTTTCACACCCGCTAAGTGCATTTGTTCAATGAAGTCTTTGGCTTCTTTTCGAATTGGATCTCGGTAATTAAAACTTGCGATGTGTTGACCATTTAACGACAAGTAAACGGTGTTCTTGGCGTCATCTGTTCGACCTAAAACAAACTGAGCGTTACCGATTTTGATTTGCGCATTATTCCACTGTCCTGTGAGCCCAGAACCGATGACGTTTTCTACCTGTGTTACTTGAGTATCGGTTTCACAAGCAGGTATCTGTTCATTGTAAACCTTAAAGGCGCGCGCAATAGGGTGGTTAGCATGACTTTCTAGCGATGCGGCTAATGAAAGAACTACGGCTTCAGAGTACTCACCAAAAAGGGTAGTCTTTGATATTTCGATGTCGCCATGTGTAAGTGTTCCAGTTTTATCAACAATTAGGTGATTAACTTTGCACAAGGTTTCGAATACGTGACCACGGCGAGATAAAATGCCTAGAGACCCCATCCTAGAACTTGAACACGTAATTGCAGTAGGTGTAGCAAGGGATAGCGCACAAGGGCAGGTTGCAACTAGTACGGACAACATTATCCAGAACGCGTCGTCAGGCTTACTTTGATGCCAGTAAAACCAAGTAAGTGCAGCAATAATTAGAATAATCGCGACGAAATATCGCGCGACAATGTCAGCTATTTCAGCAATTTTAGGTTTGCTTAACTGCGCTTCATCTTGTAATCGTACAATGCTTGAAATCATAGAGTCAGCTTTGCTGCAGCGGACTTCAAGATCAAACGCTTCGTCACCGTTTAATGTGCCAGCGTAAACGGTATCATGTTGATGTTTTACGACAGGCAAAGACTCACCTGTGAGCATTGATTCGTCAACATGAATCCGACCGTTTAAAACAACGCCGTCAGCTGGGATATGTTCTCCGGGCAAAACACGGACTTGATCACCTACTTGCAATGACTTAACGGGGATCTGTTCTCCATCTAGCGTTATGGCAATAGCTGGAATGAGCTTCAGAAGGTTGCCGCTGGCTGCTGCTGCCTTGCGTCGTGCACGCATCTCAAGGTAACGACCAACCAATAAAAAGAAGGTAAACATTGAGATAGATTCAAAAAACACTTCTCCTTGCTCAGTTACCGTCGCCACTAAACTTGCGACATATGCAAAAATTAGTGCGATAGAAACCGGAACATCCATGCCCAGCGTTCGACCCTTTAAGCTTCGCCATGCATTCAAATAGAAGGGGAGTGCGGAATACAGTAAAACTGGGGTAGCAAATATTAAGCTCACCCAACGGAAGTAATTTTTGAACTCTGGCTCTAAGCTGCCGAAAACCTCTAAATAAAGTGCTACAGCCAACATCATGACTTGCATAGTCGCCAACCCGGCGATCCCAAGTCGATAGAGATACTGCTTCATAGTTTGGTGATAGGCGGCTTCTTGTTTATCCGCCTCGAATGGCGCGGCTTTGTAACCTAACTCATGGATCGCAGACAAAAGAGTACTGAGTTTGGTTTGAGTACTATCCCATTTTAAAATTGCACGATTGGTCGTGGTGTTGACACGAATGGAGAGCATACCTGACTCGGTGGACATTCGTTTCTCAATAAGCCAAGCACAAGCGGCGCATGACACACCTTCAATCGAGAGAGTAACTTCTTTCTCATCCTCTTGACTACGGACAAACTCGCCTTGTATGTCTTCATTGTCGTAATGGATGAGCGCTTTTAATTGTTCTGGTACTAAGTCGGCTTTTTCCGCAGGTGCGGTGCGGTACTGGTAATAAGATACCAGTCCGCTATCAACGATGGTTTGCGCCACACTCTCACAGCCTGGACAGCACATGTCCCGGTCTTCATCGAGAATGTGTACGCAAAAATTCGTGTTGGCTGGTACTTCTTCACCGCAGTGATAACACGATTTACACATAGTTAGTCTATTAATACTGGATCAGAGGAAGGGAAGGTAACACGGCCTTGAATCATCCACGCTTTATCATGTGGTTGCAATTCAACAAACCAAGGTCCCTGCATATCATGGTCAAGGGTTAATCGGTACGTACCCTTTGCATCGGCAGTTAACAGTTTTTCAAAATCTTGGTCTGGTAAAGTACGATGCGTAAACGTGGTAGTCAACGCAGGAAAGTTATCCAATTCACCTTTATCAAAAGCGATAAGAATGACGTTTTTATCAGACGAGATAGAGGCATTGAGTTGGAGATCACGGGCAACATTGACTTTAGTAATATCAACGTTAATCCCTTTGCCTTTTTTATAGTAATCCTCAGCGACTAGGTCTACAGAGTTTTGGGAAAAAATTAGTACCACATAGAGCGTACCAACAACAACAGAGAGTGGCAACGCGATTAGAAACCACGGCCAGAATTGTTTATACCAAGGCTTTACCATAAAAAAGTTCTCAACAGCTGACTAAGAAAGAGATTATAAATTATCTAGAAAAGACAGCCCCTTACAAGGGGCTGTTATTGAAATGTTACTTATTTTTCAGAATTGCTTAGGCTCCAGACATAGGCAGATACAAGTTGAACTTTTTCTTCACCTAAAATGTCTTTCCAAGCTGGCATTACGCCTGAACGACCGTTCATAACGGTTTCAGTCACGTCTGCACGAGAGTCGCCAAATAACCAATCTTGATCGGTCAAGTCTGGTGCGCCAACAGCAGGGTTACCCTTACCATCAGTACCGTGACAAGCTGCACAGACAACGAAGCGTGATTTACCCGCTTCTGCTTCACGAGCATTGACTTTACGTCCAGATAAGCTGAGCGTATAGCTAACCACTTCGCGAACACCGTCTTCACCTAATGCATCTTTCCAACCTGGCATTTGACCAATACGACCATGCATAATGGTCGTAACGATAGCCTGAGGCTCACCACCATATAACCACGCGTTGTCGGTTAGATTAGGGAAGCCTTTCTGACCACGAGCTGATGAACCATGACACTGAGAACAGTTTTGCAAGAACAAACGTTGGCCGACTTTGATCGCTTCGTTGTCAGCCGCAATTTCCGGAATAGGGCGTAAACCACCATCCGACGTTTTTGCTAAACGGTTAAATGCTTCACCAAAGTAAGCTTCTGCATCACCAAGTTCTTTCGCATATTGATCCAATTGCTTGTTGGCAGTCGATGCCGCTACAGACGCTCTTGACTCTTCAATTGACTGTACGTTCTGGTCTGAACTTGTCCAGCCCAATAGACCTTTAAAGTTACCAAGACCTGGGTACAGTGCCAAATAAATCGCAGAGAAAACAAACGTACCAATGAACAAATATGTCCACCATTTCGGTAGCGGGTTGTTTAGCTCACGAATACCATCGTATTCGTGACCCATGTCAGCACCTTCTTCGACGCCCATTTTGTCACGTAGACACCAGATGAGTAGGGCAGCACAACCAACCAACGTACCGATAGTGATGACAATAATGAATAGACTCCAAAATGTAGTCATTATTTAATCACTCCTTCTTTTTCGGAGGCAGTTGGTTGTTCATCAGCAAAGACTAAGTTTGCTGCTTCATCAAACCGGCTTTTGCGGTTTTTACCGTAAGCCCACCAAACAATACCAATAAAACAACCGAACAAAACTACGGTCCAAATACTGTGAATAGTACCGATATCCATAATTTCCTCCTTATTTCATCGCGTGGCCAAGAGACTGAAGATAAGCAATGATGGCATCCATCTCTGTCTTACCTTTTACATCGCTCTCAGCGCTCGCAATTTGCTCATCCGTGTACGGAACACCAAATTGATTACGGAAGATTTCAAGTTTCTTCTGTGTCAATTTACCGTCCAACTCGTTTTCCGCCAACCAAGGGAAGCCTGGCATGTTGGATTCTGGAACCAATTCACGTGGATCAATTAAGTGAACACGATGCCATTCATCAGAATAACGATCGCCAACACGGGCAAGATCAGGTCCAGTACGTTTTGAACCCCAAAGGAAAGGATGTTCCCAAACACTTTCACCAGCAACAGAGTAGTGACCGTAGCGCTCTGTTTCTGAACGGAACGGACGAATCATTTGGCTGTGACATACGTTACAACCTTCACGGATGTAAATGTCGCGACCTTCCATCTCTAGTGCGCTGTAAACACGTAAGTTTTTCACCGGTTCTGTTGTTTGCTTCTGGAACATTAGTGGCACAATCTCAACGAGAGCACCTAAACTAATGGCGAAAACAATCAAAATAGCCAGCAAGCCTACGTTGCGTTCAACGATTTCATGGCGATTTTTCGAATTTGAACTCATTCTCTAATCTCCTTATGCCGATTGAGGGATAGCTTTAAGGCTACCTTTCTCTGCAGTAATCGTTTTGTATGCGTTGTACGCCAACAAGAACATACCCGAAAGGAAAATCAAACCGCCAATGAAGCGAACCGTATAGAACGGGTAAGAGGCTTGAACTGATTCCACGAAGCTGTAAGTTAATGTGCCGTCTGAGTTAACTGCGCGCCACATTAGACCTTGCATAACACCTGAAATCCACATCGCGACGATGTAAAGTACAGTACCGATTGTTGCCAACCAGAAGTGAGTGTTAATAAGACCGACAGAGTACATACGCTCTTGACCAAATAGTTTTGGAATCAAGTGGTATACCGCACCGATAGAGACCATCGCTACCCAACCTAATGCGCCTGAGTGTACGTGACCAATAGTCCAGTCAGTGTAATGCGATAGGGCGTTAACTGTTTTAATTGCCATCATTGGGCCTTCGAATGTCGACATACCGTAAAACGATAGTGAGACAACCAAAAAGCGTAGAATTGGGTCATAACGGAGTTTATGCCAAGCACCTGATAACGTCATAATACCGTTGATCATGCCACCCCAAGATGGAGCAAACAGAACCAATGACATCACCATGCCTAGCGATTGAGTCCAATCTGGAAGCGCTGTGTAATGTAGGTGGTGAGGACCTGCCCAGATATACAACGAAACCAGCGCCCAAAAGTGGACAATAGATAGACGGTACGAGTAGACCGGACGCTCTGCT
This sequence comes from Vibrio methylphosphonaticus, assembly GCF_023634655.1. Classification (GTDB taxonomy): domain Bacteria; phylum Pseudomonadota; class Gammaproteobacteria; order Enterobacterales; family Vibrionaceae; genus Vibrio; species Vibrio methylphosphonaticus. The sequence goes on from NZ_JAMKMS010000019.1 coordinate 71,190, forward strand.
TGCTTAGGGACGAAGTAGTACATCATACCTAAGAAACCAGCGGTAAGCAGGAAGCCTACTGCGTTATGTCCATACCACCATTGCACCATGGCATCGACAGCTCCGGAATAAGCGGAATAAGACTTACCTAGTGAGACAGGTACAGCCAAACTATTCACAATGTGCAGTACGGCAACGGTGATAATAAATGCACCGAAGAACCAGTTAGCTACATAGATATGTGACGTTTTACGCTTAATTAGTGTTCCAAAGAAGACGATCGCGTAAGACACCCACACAATAGCGATGGCAATATCGATAGGCCACTCTAACTCTGCGTATTCTTTACCTGAGGTATAACCCAAAGGTAGAGTAATAGCAGCAGCTAAAATGATTGCTTGCCATCCCCAAAAAGTGAATGGGACAAGAGGCCCTCCAAATAATCTAGTTTGACAGGTACGCTGCACAACGTAGTAAGACGTCGCAAACAGAGCACTGGTACCAAATGCAAAAATTACCGCATTAGTATGTAACGGACGTAAACGGCTATACGTCAACCACGGCGTATCAAAGTTGAGCTGTGGCCAAACTAATTGAGCGGCAATTAAAACGCCTACCGCCATACCAACAATACCCCAGAGAATGGTCACTAAAGTGAACTGGCGTACGACGGTATAGTTGTAAACTTGTTCAAGCTGCTTTTCCTGGCTCATTAACATGCTTCCAATTTATAATTTACTATACTTTACTTCCAACACGACTCATGTCGTAATGCTACCCAAACGCGCAATAGAACTAACGCTTTTTCAAAACGTTACTTCTCTTGTAGGTTTTAACAAAAAGTAGCATTTTCAAGCGCCAATAATACTGCAATTAACAATTTAAGAACAGGGCAGTAACCTTACTCTTGGTCTGGTTTATGTCCATTTATTTCAAAACTTTGAAGTTTGTTACACGGAGAAAGGGGAATTATGGCGGCACAGAAACTTACAAAAGGAAGGCTTGCACAAATATTAATCATGATGGCGGTGTTAATCGCAGCATTTACATACAGGACTTTTACATATAACGATTCAAAAACCATCATTTGCCAACCTAATAGTCAATGTGACGTGAGTTTTGATGGACAAACGGTCACTTTTATATATCAAGAATCAGCAAAGGTGTTGAAGTTCACAAAAACAGAAGATTTAACAATTGAAGCCCGAAATATTGAGGGAACGTTAACAGAGTTGGCGAAAAACTCATCAACTGAAAGTCTTGCCCACCCAATCGATCTACAGGTCACATCACGCACTGGAAATAGTGTTAGTGTTGTTATTGAATAGAGTGATGAATTCATCTTCTGTTTAACCCATCGCATTCATCACTTTATCAGGTAGTCCGAAGTATTTTTGGTTTCCATCTGGTTCTAACAATAAGCAATGTGTGGAGTTTGTGATCAAAGAAGGGTCCGTTGTCGTGTAGATAACGGTTTTATCTTTGAGCGCAACAGAAAAGAGTTGGTTCAAATACGATGCGTGTTCACGCTCAGCTCCGACAAACGGCTCGTCAATGATAACAAGATTTTGAGACATATCGCCCAGACCGATTGCAATACGCAACCTCTCTCTAACGCCACTCGGAAGATTTTTTAGAATGTCAGTATTGAGCGTACTGTCTAAGCCGTGTTCAAACCATGCTAATAAGCCTAATAAACGGAATGTATAATCCATTTGTTCAGTCGATATCACTCCGTTGTGCAGAATGTAGTTCGAACGAATCGTCCCTTCGAATAAGTGCAAATCAAAAGGGATAAAGTTAATGGCTTTTCGATATCGAAAATTATTAAACTGCTTAATATTATAACCATCGATATAGATGGCACCTTGATAACGGTCCTCTAATCCGGCAATGATCATAAGCAGCGTCGTTTTACCGCTACCTGCTGGGCCTGATATCGCAGTTTTACTGCCAGGGACGACTTTGAATCCTAAATTGGTTAACCCAGTTTGCGCGCCCTGGTAACGATGGGTAACGCCACTCCCTACGACCTCTCCGTTAAATCTTCGGATAGGAGGGCTCTTTTCAAGTGAGGTTTTGTCATCGTTTAACGACATAAGAGCGTTAATCTGAGCAGCTGACGACTTTATTGTTTGGAACTTAGTAATTGAGTTGTAGATCCCCATTATAGGACCGAGTGCTTTCCAGACGAGAATAACGGTAGCCAACATTGCGCCAGCATCTGAATTACCGTCCATTACGGTTATGACTGCCGTCACGATCGATGCAGTCCCTATCGCTTGAATAAGTCCTCCGCCAATTGCTTGGATTTTGCTGTTTGTCATTGCAACATGAGCGGCATCATTGGAGCTTTGCTCATGGGAAGCGTTAAATCGAGATTGGATAACTCTTAGTAGAGGAAGCCCTTGAATAGTATTGATTCCTCGGAATAGCTCATTCCATTGATATGAAACCATGGCGTTGGCTCTTGAGCTATTTGCTGTCGCTTGAGAATAAATGTATCGGGAGTAGATACAGAAAACGATCATCAGAAGAATACCCGCTAATACTGTCAACGCCGCATATCCAGATAAAATGGTGACGGCCAATATGAAAATCACAATAAAGGGCATATCAAAATAGCTGAGTGTTGCTTCAGCAGTCACCAGCTTTCTGAACTGGTCAATATCTTTCAGACGTGCCAACTGAGACGAAACTCCCGCTGTCGAAGTCATGGAATAGGGCAGCCACAATAACTTTGAAATCACGTTCCGAGATATATGGACAGCGAGATCCTGCCCAGAAGTCGCCAAAATATTCATCCTAACCTTTTTGACGCCGTATTCTGCTATTGCAAGAAAAACAGCAAATAGCGTTAACCAATAAAGTGTTGACTCCGAACTCGAAGCCAGAGCGAAGTTATATACGCTCATAATAAAAAAGGGTTGGAGGGCACCAAAGATATTGATCACTAGTGACAAAAAAATCAGACTTTTGAACTCATCGTTATAACGATAAAACGCATATTTAATCCAATTTGATTTGTCTTGCGATTCTGGGGGCGGCTCGCGAAATAATTTTGAGTACTCAGAAATGACAGTAAGAGAGAAGGTTTTACCCTCAAGTGGCACAGTGACACTGTTGTTGTTGTTATAATCGAAAAGAATGCCTTGTCCATCTTCTACCGATAAGAGAACCGCGTCGAGTTTATCAAGTTCAATAAAACAAGGTAGGTGCTGATTGAGTAAATCAAGCGTTTGGGCTTTCTCATACTTGGTGGTGCGGCATTGATAACCTAATCGGGTCAATGTGGCCTCATAGCCAGCAGAATCAGAGTCGCCCGGAATAAATGCATCAGACAGTAATTCTGGTGTACCTTCCCACTCCATGGCAATCAGGGTGTACGCAATCCCTCGCATAAGAGGGGAGTTTTGGTAGCGTTGTTGAAATTGTTCTGATTCAAAATCTTCAATACGCTGAGTAATATTATTAAAGTCGACGAGTATGCTCATGCGGCCACCATTTCGTTAGTCAGCCTGATCGATTTGAGACCAAATTTGTTTGCGTCGAGTTTGTTGCTTATAATGATCAAGAATTGGTTGTTTGCTTTTGGTGCCAAGGTAGACACCACACGCTCTGCAAAGGCATCGTCGTACACAGTATCTATGTCGTCCAGTATTAAGAGTTTCTTTTGACTCAGCATTGCTCTCACGACCAATAGAGCATATTGCACCTGCCGTGAAACCGGCGCATTCTTGTGCCCCGTAAGTTGCGTATAAAAGCCATCGGACAAGCCGTCTATTTGCTGCTTGATCCCCAAGTTCTTACACAAGTTGAACGCGGCGTTGTTTAGGACTGGACGAAAACAGGTAAGGTTATCGATGATAGTACCTTCAACTAAGGTGCTGTGGGTATCGATACGATGCACGGCTTCGCGCCACACATGATAGTTAACATGCTCCAATGAACGATTGTTCACAAAGATCTCATAAGAACTACTTTTGATATCTTGTGTTAAACAACGAGTTATGTGACTTTTCCCACTTCCAGACTTGCCCCTAATGACCGTAGGCTTGCCAAGTGAAAACTCTATTCTTTGACCAGTAGCTTGTTTTATTTCGATCAGGTTACCAACGGCGTCAGAGGCATTTAAAGGGACCAATGTATGGTTGGAATCATGTGCGGAAATTTCGCGTTGGTGTTTATACTCGAGATCCAAGAGTTCAGTTACATTTTCAATGTGAAGTTTGTTTAGTTTCCAGCGGCCTATGGTTCGCATGACTTGTTGATAAGGTGCAAAATATCGGTTGGTTAACATGATGATTGCAGCCATAACCCCTTGACTTGCCGATAAGTTGATTACAGAAATCGCGAGCAACACGACCACACAAGCAATAGAAAGCTGTTGTATAAAGGCGAGCACCAAGTTAAATTCTGACTCAAGGTTTTCGTACTCAATACTCTTTTTTTCTCTGACTCTCACCATTTCGGTCATCAGACTTTCTAGTCTATATTCCATAGTTCGACTCTTGTTATCTAGGGGACTAGACACAATCTCGATGATCTTTGAATTCGTGAGTCCTTCTATCTCTGTTTTTTCCTCTAGTGTTTGTATTTTCTTATCAGAAATCCTTAAGGCAGCGTAATATAGAATTAAAGAAGCGGCTATCAGCGTTAACCCAGCACCTAAATTGATTAAGCCGATAATGACCACGGTTATAATGCTTACCGCACCATTGATCACAGCTCTGACAGTTTCTCCCCCAAAAAAGCTTTTTATCTCGGGTATGGTAGCGATTCTTTCTAGATACTGACCGGGTTCTAATTTATTAAATTTGTTTATTTCTGCGAGGCATACGGCTTTGAAAACTTTGTTCGTTATATCACTCTCAAAGTCTTTCATCAGTGTTGAGGTAATCACCTCTTCTTGTTTCTTGAGTAGGTAATCAAGGAAAATGGCTGTGAGGATGATGGCAAAAAGAAGACCAAGTGTATCTTTAGCTTGATTAGGGAGCACACGGTCGAAAATGATTAGAATAGAGAACGGAAGAACAAGAGCAAACAGAGTCGATATAATGGTTGAGAAAGACAGATAAACGGTATCAGCTTTGGTTATTCGCTGTGTGAAATGCTCATTACTCATGCCACTCATTCCCTTATTTAGTTTTCAAATGGTCTGGAATCACATCCATATCACGAATGCTCGATTCATTAACCATTAAGCCCATGATCTTTTCTATACTCAATGGCGACAAGTTGCCAACGGTCTTATCAAGCTTTATAGACTCAATGACGTAGTCGTACTTCGCACTTTCATAATCTCTTATCGCGTTGAATAGCTTACTTTCCGCTGCCAAAAGGTCCGTTAGCGTCCTTGTCCCCAGTTCGTACGCTCTCTTAATGCCATTATAGGAAGAATAATTCGCACGAATAATATTTTCGAAGGTGAAAATAGACTGAGAATAGTCGTTGATATTGAGAATCGATGTTTCTAAATCGTTCTTGACAGTATTTCGCGTATCAACAAGTAAAAGCTCATTACGCTCTATACTCTTCTCGTTTTTTTTGTACGCGTAGTAATCTGAACCACCCGTAGTAATAGGTACTGAAAGTGTCAAACCGAGAGACTTTGAGTCACTTATTCCCGTAGAGCCGGGAGTGGTAACGGGATCAAAGTTATTGGTATCATCATGACGATAGCTCGCGCTGGCTGATAGGCTAGGTGCAAAATTAGATCCCGTTTCTTTAAGCGTTCGAAAGGTTCTTTCTAACGTCTTCTCAGATACGATAATATCATTGTTATACTGCATGGCTTGCTCTAGAAGGTCGCCTTGCTCGTTAAAGGTAATCTCCGACAGAATCAGGGCACGTTGAAGATCTTGACTCGGTATCACTGGGTATTGTGTTAGTAATTCGAGTGTATTAAGTATCACGTCTTTGTCTTTGCCTAACGTTCGTAAGCGGTTAACAATCCCTTCCTTTTGAGCAACAACTTCATACAATTCACTGGCAGCAACATTACCGAGCTCAACGTTTCGTTGCATTTGCTTTAAGCGTGCTAATGAAGAATCCAACTCAGCTTTGGTGGCTCTTGTTTGAGCCCCATTTTTCAAAAACTCAAAATATTGAGCGGAGATTTCTTGGATAATATCCTGAGTTTTTGCTTCGTTCTTAATTTCTTCAATGTTGAAGTCAAGTTTAGCAGTACCATATTTGTAAATGTCCGCTAAGTTAAACAAGCTTTGACTAAGAGATATACTGTATCCATGGTCATTGTAGCTATTGGTTGTATCGTCAGTGCCATTTAGAACGGTGCGGTTCCCACTCCATGTCGTCGTTGCATTGGCCGATATGCTTGGTAGAAATTTGGAACGACTAACATTGATGTTATAAGCATTTTCTTCAACGCCCATACGGCTTGCAATAAGTGACACATTGTTGTTTAACCCAACCTCAACCGCTTCAAGTAACGTCAATGCATAACATGGTAGAGAAAGGGCTCCAACCAAAGTAATGCTAGTTAATCTTCTGATAAGCAACATATTTTTTGATTACCTTTATGATTTCATCACTTTTATAAGGCTTACTAATTACGTAATCCATACCTGCTTCAATACATACTTTATGCTCGGCCACGCTAGTTAGCGCTGTTGCTCCTATGATTGTTGAGGGTCTGTTGGTTTCATTCGTGCGCTCGTGCTCACGAATTAACTTGGTCGCTTGAATCCCGCCCATTCCCGGCATAATGCAGTCCATGAAAATGATATCTGCCCGCTGATTTTTAACCCATTCGACCGCTGCAGAACCATCTCCAACGGTGTCAGCATTGTACTCCTGCTTCATCAGAATCCGTTTAAGCAAGAATTGCTGCACTTTGTCATCTTCCACAATGAGAAACGAACTGTGTTCCAAGGTTTCTTCGACAGATTCAGCTTCTAGTGCTTCGTGAAGATTAGGAATAAATTCATGGGGAAGAATAGGGCTGAAAAACACTTTGTCTACGAACTCATGAGTGTCTTGCGCAAGCTCAGAGTTACTTGATAGCAAAAACAACTTGGTGCCGGTCGTTTTTAAGCGTGAGTTTAACGTTTTGCTAAATGGTGCAATCTGAATACCTTCGATGGCATCTGTGATGATTATGCCGTCAATTTTGTTTTCCTTTGTGTTGATTCTGAATAGTTCATTAGGATCGTCACAGATAACGAATGTCGCGCCACTTTTTGACAGCACGTCGGAAAGAATGTCTAACGATAACGCCCCAGAACTGCAAATCATGATGTGCTTACCACGTAGCGCACTCGAGCTTGGAGCAAAATAGTTGTGAGCTTCAAGATCAAGATCAACTTGGAGGCGCCTTTGTTTACCAGACTCTAACCACATTGAATTGAAGTGACCGACATTTCCTAATATTGATTTCGTCCATTCATCGTTGCTTCCTATTGAGTCGGCCCGCTGACTCCAATGAAGGGAATCTATCTTTGCCAATTTGACGTTAGTGCTGGTTAAGAAGGTTAGGGATAAGCTAACTCTTGCTTTATCAGCGTCTGCGGAACTGCCGGTTTCTATCTTTAGGAGAACATTTCGATTGCTTTGTACCTGAATCGCATTAGAAAGTTTTAAAAATAACATCCAAAACAAACTAGTTTGATGGCCTAAGACTAAATTGGGAACGCTACCAATAAAAGCACAGTCGAGGGAAAGGTTGTCACGTTGAAGTTTCGTTTTCATGTGAATCGTTAACTCGGAAATCACATCTAAAAAAGAAAAAGCAGTACTGCTTTTGTCCCGGCCTTGAGACAGAAGTCGATTATAATTTTCCGCTAATTCAGAAAGTGTGTTTGCCGCTGATGATATATCTTGAGCGAGCACGGTTGTACTGTCATCAGAGTCTTGAATGAGATAATGGATCCCCCCTTTAATTGTATTGGTGATCCCACGAATCTCATAGCCGATAAGGCCATAGAGCTGTTGATTAAGGTCTGCATCTTGTTGTTGTTTATCGACCTTTTCATAAAGTAAACGGAGTTTTGAATAAATACTTCGCTCCACTGGGTCTACATCGGTAGAGTTTAGGATGGTATCAATCTTTGAGGAGTCTAGTTCATCCAATCTGCTGGCCAGGGATTCGAAGCTTTCATTAACTGAGCGTCGGTCTCGTACGGTTTTTTTTAGCCTGCTCCAGCCACCTAAAACGACAGAGATAGCAATAATCGATAGCAAAGGAAATATTATAATTATTACATTTACCGATGTTTTGAGCTCGTCAATGGCTTGCTTGTGTTCCACAAAAAATAGATCGTCGAATCGGTTACGAATTTCAACGTAGTTTTTGCTCAGCGAGTGCCGTAAGAGGTAATAATCTTCGGTATCGATTTCGGTTTTATCATCAAATCGATTAATAGCCAATTCGACGTTACTGTACTCTACAGCGCCAACTAAACTCACTTGTTTTTTATCTAGAGCCGCTAGGGCTTTAAAACTCCGCATTTGATGAGATAACTCCGTTATGTTGCTGATTACGGGGTGACAATCACTGTTTTGCAAGCAATCATCTAGACTCAATATTGTGAACTCTAATTGTTCATTTAGCTTTTTTGTTTGAGTGATAATTGGCGTGGTCAACGTACCATCACCTGACGCTGTAGTGTAATATTTGAGCGCAAATGACAGACCTAAAGCAGACAGGCATAGTAATGATACTATGCCTATTTTTATCACAGGAAAGCTGTAAATCTTGTGCTGCTTTTTCATCATTTACCGCTCATCAAATGCATCCTCAATAGCTGACATTACAGGTTTTGCTGCATACTCTATCACTCTTCTATCACCTGTTTTTATATCAGCCGTAAACTCCATGTAAGGAGACAAACTATACTTTGTTCCCGACCTCTCCAAATAATCGTGCTTAATCGTGATTTTAGCTAAATAATATTCTGTTTCTTCTTCCTCATAAGATGAGCGACTAATAGATGTGATTGTCCCTGCCATAAAACCATATTTAGCAAAGTTATACGTATCAAATTTAAGTTTCACTTCTTGTCCAACTTCTACAAACCCCATTTCTTTCCTCGGAATTTTGGCTTCCCCGTGAAGGGTATTATTAAGTGGGGCAATATCAGCAATGCTTTCTCCGGGAGGAATCACGGCAGATCTGAAATTAAAATGTACTTTATCAACAACTCCATCGACGGGGGAATAAACGACTAATCGTTCAACTTTGTCTGAATGTTGAGGCTGTTGTATCTTTTTTATATCGAGATCTTTGTTTGATTGAATCATCTGAGCTTGATACTCGGCATTGCGATTGACAATTAAGTCATTAAGCTGCTTGTCCAATCTAATCAACTGAAAATCTTCGTTCATCAATGATTCGTCTAGATTTTCAATTTCTCGAACCATATTCGACTCTTGTACTTGCATATTCAAAACATCAACATAAGACGCCATTTCTTCCCGGTAGAGTGTTTGCTTGATTTCAAGCTGCTTTCTAATCAGTTTCAGCTGGTTAAGAGAACTTACCTTCCTTTTTTTCATTGAACCTATCAACCTTTTTTTGTGGTTGATATCATGCTGAATTAGCGCCTCAGCGGAGATGTTCTTGTCATTCTCTTGCTTCCAAGTTTGTTGATTTACTTTAACTAGCTCAGGAAAGGCTGCATAAGCACTAAAGTCAGGAAGTGATTGGTTAATAAGATGTTTGTATCTTAATTTGTCCATTTCCAACTGCGCAATTTCAATGTTTGCCGTTGAAAGCTGAGAGTTTCGTTCTAATGCTCGCAATCGTGCAATGGGTTGTTTTTCGTAGACGATATCACCGGGTTTGACGAGCATCGCATCAAGTATTCCGCCCTCTAAGTGCTGCACACGTTCAATGTCTGATTCCAATAAAAGCTCTCCACGAGAAGAGACAACTATATCGATGCGAGCTTGAGAAGCGATAACTAGTAATATGAGAATAATAAAAAAAGTAAGTAAAAGCGTTTTATGGATCACAGTCATAGCACTCTTAATTTCGAGTGCTTCAACATAGTCAGATTCAGACTTTTCACCGTTTCTGATCAATGCGTTTTTTATGTGATGTTCGATGCTACTTTTACTCACAAACGCCTCCTTGGGTGATTTTCCTAAACTTTTGCATTAGAAATCTAACAATTACAAACTATTAGACTTAGTTTAATAAAATAACTGATAACAATAGCTAAGTATATTTTTAGTCATTTTTCAAAGATAAATCCTTGATAATCTGTGGTTTGATTTAAAATAATCGAACTGAGTGGAGTTGAGAGGGTTTATAGAGGTCTAATTTTTTAAACTTTAGTATGTGTTTTGCAGCATATTTTCTTGCCTTTTGTTCATCTTATCCTTTACTTCGTTATTAGGAAACGTTTGATTTTAAAGCTGACGTAGCGATGGAGGCAACATGGCTGAGAATAACGAAAACAACCCACTAAATGATGCAGTAGAACAAGTAGAAACGACCAGTGATGGTACAGATCAGCAACAGTCTCAGCAAAACCAACAAAATACTATTGCTACCACAATCGCAACAGGTGCAGACGCGGCCGATTCAGCGGATGATATAAATCAAGCTTTTGAAGATAACCCCAGCGGGGCCGGAAGTTCAGATGAACCTGACGGCTCCGGTGGTGCACAATCGGCACAAGCCGTGGATAGTGATACTGCATCATCCGAAGGGGCGCAATCCAATGTCGTCGATAGTCAAGCGTCAGATTCTGGAGCCTCGGCAGAATCTGGTGGTGGTGATTCTGCAGCTGGTGGAGCTGGTGCTCAAAGCGTAGGCGGTCAACAGTCTGAGGGTTCAGATGGTGGCAGCGATTCAGAAGGGCAAACTCAACAAGGTTCGGCAGCACCTACGGCTGCATCTGCATCACAGAGCCCAGCTGGTGGCTCAGAAGATGGTTTTGACTCAGAGACAGATAGCGAAACTTTCGAAGTTAACGTCCTTGATGATGGAGACGCAAACCTTGCCCAAGACCGTCAAGATGATGACTTTGATTCAGAAACCACGACACAAACATTTGAAATACAGGTAGATGATGTAAACGATGATGCTGAAGTAGAAGATGTCGCGTATACGATTCAAGAAGATGGTTCTCTAACCTTTACAGATGCACAATTATTATCTGGTGCGACAGACGTTGATGGCGATGATCTTACGGTTGCTGATGTCAGCTATAGTGGAACCGATGGCGTCTTTACCGATAATGGGGATGGTACGTACACCTTCTCACCAAATGAAAACTTTAATGGTGACGTAGACTTAAGTTTCTCAGTCAGCGATGGAACAACTACTACTGAAGCCAATATTGATGTTACCGTAGAAGCGGTTAACGACATTCCAGTCGCTGGCTCTACCACTTACTCCGTACAAGAAGATAACTCCATCACTATCACTGACGAGCAACTTCTTGCGAACAGCTCTGATGTGGAGGGCGATGTTTCAGTACAAGATGTGTCTTACTCGGGTACTGATGGTGTGTTTGCTGACAATGGTGACGGTACGTATACCTTCTCGCCAAATGAGAACTTCTCTGGTGAGGTCAGCTTTGACGTAGTCATAGCGGATGAAGAAGGCGCTACCGCTGAAACCAACGCTGGATTGACGGTCATTGAAGTGAATGATCCGCCAGTAGCGGGGCCGACATCCTATACCATTGATGAAGACAGTGTACTGACATTCAATGAATCTCAAGTCCTCGCCAATGCCTCCGACATCGAAGGTGACGTGTCACTGGTTGGCGTGAGTTATGATGGCCCTGACGGCATCTTCTCTGTTAATGGTGATGGAACGTGTAGCTTCGCACCAAACGAAAACTTCAACGGCGAAGTCCAACTAAGCGTCACTATCCAGGATGAAGATGGGGCGACGGTTGATACCGTCATTAACGTCGATGTACTTCCAATCAACGATGCGCCAGTCTCTGGCGACCTAGCTTACAGCGTTGACGAAGATGGCTCTATCACCTTAAGCCAAGAGCAATTATTGGCTCAAGCTTCTGATGTTGAAGGCGATGATCTCACCGCCGCTAACTTAAGCGCAGGCGATAACGCCACAGTTACAGCCAATGAAGATGGTAGCTTTACCATCACACCTGATGCGGATTTCAATGGTGACATTGACTTAAGCTTTGACCTTTCAGACGGCACGGATACCGTTGTTGCCACTGCTGACCTCACGGTAAATCCAGTGAATGACGCCGCGGTTGTGGAAGATGTGGGTTACACCATCCAAGAAGATGGCTCGTTGACCTTTACTGATGAGCAGCTTCTAGCAGGCGCTTCAGACATTGATGGCGATGACTTATCTGTTGCTGATGTGTCTTACTCTGGTACAGATGGTGTGTTCACCGACAACGGTGATGGCAGTTATACCTTCTCTCCAAATGAGAACTTCAATGGCGAAGTCGACC
>NZ_JAMKMS010000002.1 GCF_023634655.1 Vibrio methylphosphonaticus
GTTTAGAATAAGTACCTTTATGCATTAAAGATTTGTACAAACATTATCTACGAGTAGTAGAGGCTTAGAGAATCACCTAAGCCTACTCATTGGGTGAAAAGTATAATTATGATTGCGTGAGGAAATGTCTCCAACCTCCCGTCTCTGTAATATCGGTTGCCTCTTCAATACCAATACCTTCGCAAATAAAACCTTTCACCCACTTGCCAGACGCCAGTTCAACGCTGCCTAGGCCGAGAGGGTGTGGTATTTGCTCTAACAACGCACCCAGGTGCTTTTTAGGAATACGCCACACCTCTACGTCAATTCGCTCACCTTGTACTTGGTTTCGTACGAGTCCAGGCCTAAGTGGCGGGCCACCCGCTAAACAATATAGAGAATAGCGGTCAGCGGTGGTGGTCCGGCGCTTAAAGTTTGCACCTAGTTCAATGAGTTGGTGGTTCAATGGCAAACCGTTCATATGTGCTCCGCACACCAATAGGTCCATACACTCTGCACTCTCAAGCTCAACTTGAGTCGCTCCTAGCGGCAAGCCCATCACCGTCTGCCATTCAGACGCAAGCGAAATAAGCGCTTCGTCTTGGAATGCTTGGGCAAACAAAGTGACCCCAAATGGAAGCCCCGAGCCAGTAAACCCAGACGGCATCGCAATCGCACTATAATCGAGTAGGTTCATAAAATTTGTGTAATAGCCGAGGTTGGAATTTAAAGCGATGGGATCGGAGTTCACATCATCTTTGGTGTAGATCGTACCTGCAGTTGGGGTTAATACCACATCAACACTGTCCATCAATTGATCACATTGCACCTTGAACGCTTGAAGTTGATAGATTGCTTTAAACGTATCGGCTGCAGAGAGGTTTTTCGCCCCACCGACGATCGTTTGAATCACCTCTAGGCATTGTTCTTTGTTACCATCAAAGAACGCATCTATCCCTGCATACCGCTCTGCGACCCAAGGGCCTTGGTAAAGCAAGTTTGCTGCCTGAATAAAAGGCGCTAAATCAAACGGAATCACCTTGCCACCGAGTGACTCAATACGTGACACCGCCTGAGCATAGAGCGTGCGATACTCTTGATTACCAAAAAACTCTAGCTGATCGTCAGCTGGAATCCCAACACGCAGACCAGAGAATTGTGTGCACTCTTCCCGCCCTTTCTCAACGGCTTCACGCGCAAAGCAATCTGTCCCATCATAACTTGCTCCCACTTGGTAAAGCGTAGTCAAGTCTTGCGCACTTTTAGCAAAGAAAGTCACGCAATCTAACGTTCGGCAAGCGGGTACAACACCGCTACAACTAAGTAAGCCTTTTGTTGGTTTCAAACCATAGAGATTATTAAACGCTGCAGGTACACGTCCTGACCCTGCCGTGTCGGTGCCTAACGCAAAATAAACCTGATTAGAAGCAACCGAGACAGCACTGCCAGAGCTTGAGCCGCCAGAAATATAATCTGAATTAAAGCTGTTGCTTACTGCTCCCCAAGGGCTGCGAGTGCCAACCAAACCAGTGGCAAATTGATCAAGGCTTGTTTTGCCCAATGGCACTGCACCGGCGCTGATCAGTTGCTGTACGACATACGCCGATTCTGATGGTTGATAGCGATACGCTTCACAACCAGCCGTGGTGTCTAGCCCTTCGAGATCGATATTGTCTTTTATCGCAAAGGGCACACCATATAATGGCAATGACTCTCGATCTTGAGTCGCTAAATGGCTTAAATACGCTTCAAGCTGCTGGTCTGAGATGACCGAAATCCATGCATTCGAGTTGTCTGCCCTTACCGCATTCAGCTTGGTGCGCAAAAACTCTGCGACATGAATCTTCCCGCTACGGTAAGCGCCGAGTAAGCCATCAATGGTTAACAGTGCCGCTTGTTCTAACGATGTCTCTGAGCATGGTGTCTTTAAATCTGTCATGTTTCTTATTCCTTTAAAATGATTAAGTGGCTCAAGTATTCACTACAAGAAGTGGCTCGCCGGCATGCACTTGAGCACCTGCGTCATGGCAAATCGAGTCCACGATCCCTGCGACACTGGCCGTGACTTCCAATTCCATCTTCATCGCTTCCAAAATCATCACCACATCGTTTTCTTTAACGTGCTGCCCCGGTTCAACCAGAACTTGCCAAATGTTAGCCGCCACATGGCTTTCAATCGCTTCTTGTCCTTCTTCTAGCTCAGTTTGAACTAAAGATTGCTCGATCTCAGTCGCGACAAAGTTGGCTTGCCCTGATGCTTCCCAGCGTTGACGCTCCTCTTCAAATGCTTTCTGTTGGCGTGTTTTACACAATTTAATTTCGTCTGCATGCTCTTCAAGCAGTGACTGATAAGTCGCCAAAGAAAACTCGGTCTCTTCAATTTTCACAGGGTAATGACCCAATGGATGCTGCTCTCTAATATCAAGCAACTCTTCAGCGCTCACTTCATAAAACTTTATTTGATCGAAAAAACGTAACAACCACGGGTTAGAAAACGCCTCGGTTTGGCGATAGCGATTCCACATTTGTAAGGTTCTACCAACAAACTGATAGCCACCAGGGCCTTCCATGCCATACACGCACATATACGCTCCACCAATGCCAACGGCATTTTCCGGTGTCCATGTTCGCGCTGGATTGTATTTCGTTGTGACCAAGCGATGTCTAGGGTCCATTGGCGTCGCAACCGGCGCACCAAGGTAGACATCGCCTAGCCCCATCACGAGGTAGCTAGCATCAAAGACAATCTTCTTCACATCATCAATAGAATCTAAGCCATTAATTCGACGAATGAACTCGATGTTGTCTGGGCACCATGGGGCATCTTTTCGAACCACTTCATCATATTTTCGTATTGCTAAACGTGTCGCCTCGTCATCCCAAGAGAGAGGTAAATGGACGACGCGAGCCGGAACAATGAGTTCGTCGATGTTGTCCAGCTCCGCTTCAATGGCTTCGAGTTCAATGAGTAGCTGATCGCGGGATAGAACAAGGTTATCGTAGTGAATTTGTAGTGAGCGAATACCTGGGGTGAGCTCTTCAACCCCCACTAACGCCTGTTGTTGTAGCTTAATCATCAAGGCATGCACACGGAAACGAAGACGAATATCTAACACCTGCGGACCATATTCGACTAACAAATAATCTTCACCACTTGGACGGTAAACCACTTGCTCACCATATCGCTGCGCAGGAATGGTTTTGATGATCGGTGACGACAATTCAGAGCTAGGAATAGCAACTTCATCAATCATACCCGTCTGTATTTGAGTCAACTGCGCCCGCTCCGCAATCTCTGCATCTTCAACGGCTACCGGAGTGAAACGAATTTTATCTCCTGCTTTGAGCTGGCCCACCTTCCACAAATCCGCTTTGATGATCGTCGCAGGACAAACAAAGCCACCCAAGCTTGGACCGTCTGGCCCTAAAATAACCGGCATATCACCAGTGAAATCAATAGTACCCACAGCGTAGGCGTTGTCGTGAATATTGGATGGGTGTAAACCTGCTTCTCCGCCATCAGTTCTTGCCCAGTTCGGCTTAGGTCCTATTAAACGAACCCCAGTTCGGCTAGAGTTAAAATGCACCTTCCACTCGGCATCAAAGAAGGTATCTATATCTTGTTGAGTAAAGAAATCGGGCGCACCATGGGGACCATAAATTACGCGGATCTCCCACTCACCATTGAAAGCAGGCTGCTTGATTGAGGGGATTTGAGGTACCGCTGACGGAGTTGCTTGGTTAATGTGCAACACATCGCCCGCGACCAAAGCACGACCAGCATGGCCACCAAACTGACCAAGGGTAAAGGTTGAACGGCTGCCGAGATATTCAGGGCAATCAATGCCGCCTTGAAGCGCCAGATAAGTACGAGCGCCATCCAGCACTTTACCTAGCTTTAATGTTTGTCCCGGCTCAACACACAACCGAGTATTCATCGAAACAGGCTCACCATCCAGTGATGCTTGTATGCTTGCCCCTGTTAGTGCAACCGACGTGGCTTGATTAAACTTCAATGTTGGCCCCGACACTATCACTTCCAGCCCTGCGCACGACTCATGATTACCAAGCAGTGCATTAGCTAAACGGAAACTTAAACTATCCATTGCGCCAGAAGGTGGCACACCAATATCCCAGTAGCCCGTGCGTGCAGGGTAGTCTTGAATAGTGGTTTGAGTACCGCCACTCAATACATCAAACGTGTTCGGTTTAAACTCAAACGCATTCAGTGATTGCGTCAGCACTTCCCCCTTTTTTACCAAATCACTGCTTAGTAGCTGACTCAAATACGCTTGGTTGTGCTCGATGCCATAAATAGCACTATTGTCTAACCCCTGCTTTAGCTCGGTAAGTGCAGTTTCTCGATCCTTAGCGTGAACAATCATTTTCGCCAGCATAGGGTCAAAAAATGGCGAGACTTCAATCCCTGCTTCTATCCAATGCTCGATTCGCAGATTATCTTGTTGAGCCCATTCAACTTGACTTAAAAGACCAGCACACGGCTGAAAGTTTTTATTCGCATCTTCCGCGTACAGGCGAGCCTGGATAGCATGACCGGTTGATTTAAGATCGGTGTCTAAACTTGCTAAGTCTAACTGCCCTGCGCCTTGGCGAATCATCCACTCAACCAAATCCACACCAAAGACCTCTTCAGTCACACCGTGCTCAACCTGTAAACGTGTATTCACCTCTAGGAAATAAAAAGCTTGGCTTTGTTGGTCAAGGACAAATTCAATCGTGCCTGCATTTCGATACTTCACTTCGCTTGCTAACCGAATCGCGGTATTTTGTAACTCTGCTCGTATCTCATCGCTGAGATTCGGTGCGGGCGTTTCTTCAATCACTTTCTGGTTTCGACGCTGTGCGGAACAATCACGCTCTCCAAGTGCCACCACCTGGCCTTGTCCGTCACCAAAAATCTGCACTTCAATATGACGCGCTTGCTGAATGAACTTCTCAAGGAAAACGCCACTGTTACTAAAGTTGTTCTCGCTAAGTCGCTTTACACTATCAAACGCTTGCTCGAGTTCATCGCTCGTGAAGCAGCACTGCATGCCGATACCACCGCCACCCGCGGTACTCTTCAGCATGACTGGGTAACCAATACTCTCCGCTTCGGTGAGTGCTTGTTGCTTATTTTTGAGTAAATCGGTTCCCGGTAACAGGGGCACATTGGCTTGAGTCGCGATATTTCTTGCCGAGTGTTTGAGGCCAAACGAACGCATTTGTTGTGCGGTTGGTCCTAAAAAAACCAAACCTTCTTGTTCGCAGCGTTCGACGAATTCAGGGTTCTCACTGAGGAAACCATAACCGGGATGAATCGCCTGTGCACCAGACTGTTTTGCAGCTGAGATAATCTTATCTTGATCGAGGTATGTCTCCGATGCGCCACCTTTTCCAAGAGAAAAAGCGACGTCGGCATCGACGACATGTAAACTTTGAGAGTCAGCGTCACTGTAAACAGCCACACTTTCGATACTAAGTTGTTTTAATGTACGGATAACGCGACAAGCAATCGCACCACGGTTAGCAATCAACACCTTACTAAACATAATTTCGTCCCTAATCCGGGTCGTCCCGGAGATATAAAGAGCATCCAATAGGGTCGTCCCTTACTCTATCTTTACTACGAATACCCCTACTTTATTTCCAGACAAGCATCTCGACAGGGGTTGGGTTGTAGGCGTTACACGGATTATTCAATTGCGGGCAATTAGACATCAAAACAATAGTGTCCATATGTGCTTTTAGCTCAACGTACTTTCCTACTCCGCTGATGCCGTCGGCAAAAGTGAGCCCTCCTTCCGCGGTCACTGGCACATTCATGAAGAAGTTGATGTTGTGCGTAATATCTCGCTTAGACAGGCCGAAATGTTCATTCTCAGCCACGGCCAGTAGCCAGCTGTCACGACAAGCGTGCATGCACTTTTTCTCGTTAGCGTAACGCACCGTGTTACTTTCTGTGGCACATGCGCCGCCAAGAGTATCGTGTCTGCCACAGGTATCAGCGACAATCTCAAGCATCACGTTACCTTGATCAGACAAAATTTTAGTGCCTGTCGTAAGATAAACATTGCCCTGCTCGCGAATCGTGTCAATGGCGCTGTAACGCTCTGAAGGATCATCAGCGTTGTAAAACAGGGTATCGGCGGCCTGGTTACCCTCTAGATCGAGAATCCGTACCGTCTGTCCTTTTTTTATCACTTTCATGTAGTAATCCCCGGCAGGGACAACATCACGATACAACGCATCACTTGGCTCTAATTGGCTTTCTACTATCATGTTCAGTTCCTTTAACAACAATGAGTCACATGAGAGGGTTCCATTTGTTTTGGATCCGCGTTGACATAACGGCGATTATTCTCAAAACCTCGTTCATTCTCTTCCCGATGATTGAGGCAAGCATCACTTTCTCGCATCGGCTCGGACTCAAATACCGTCACCCCAACGGGCTTATAAGGATACGTTTCCGATGGGTTTAGAGGATGCGGGCAAGTCGTCATGACAACCAACGTCTCCATCTCAAAACGAAGCTCAATACAGTCATCGGCGTTACTGTGCGTCCGGTCATAAGCTAAATTACCCTGCTCGTCTGTCGCCACCTTGCTAAATAGATTCAAGTTAGCGGCGAGATCGCGTTTCCCTAATCCGTACTTAGCTACCTCAACTAATAGCGCGTCATAGCCATTTTGCTTCCATTGATTTCGGTCTTGTTGGTAGTCTCGCTCTCCCCACTTGTTCGCAACCTTCTGTTTATTCGCGACGCCACATACTGTGTCAATCCAGCCCGTATCGTCGCGGACAATTGAGCAGAAGATACGTCCCATATCTGAATACAAGCAATTCCCAGTCGAGAGCTTAAAGGTATGTTGGCACTTCAAGGTATCAGGTGCGTTATAACGCTCCAGTAGGTTTGCGGGGTTATAGAACAACACACTCATATTTGCGCCGCCCTCAAGATCTTTAAACCTAACCGTTTTCCCTTTCGGTACCACCATCGACCAGTGCGCAGCACCTGGCAGAGTATCTGAAAAATTCACTTCCCGTTTTTCTAACATGTTTATTCCTTACGCTATTTTCTGTAAAAGTACATCTGGCGGGGTTTGCTCCAATTGAGCAGTGGGAATATCAAAAGTGACCTGCGCGCCAAATCTCTCCGGGGCTTGCTCATCATGACGAACATGATCAAATACCCACAGACGATTCCCGAGATGAAACCCTTCACTGAGATCATGGGTGATCATAAATACAGTTAAGTTCTGTTTTTTCCATAACGACTTCACCAATACATGCATGTCTTTTCGAATGCCCGGATCCAATGCACCAAAGGGCTCATCGAGTAGCAGTATTCTTGGTTTCTTGATCAATGCTTGAGCAATAGAAAGACGCTGCCTCATCCCTCCAGACAGCTCATGGGGATACTTATTTTGCGCAGGCAGTAGCCCTACTTGATCAAGCATCTCTAACGCTTGCTCTTTTGCTTGTCGCTTCTTTGGACCAAACAGACGCCCCAGAACGGTACTGGCAACTCCGCTCGCCTCGAATTCAAATCCGAGCATAACGTTTTCCAGCGCCGTTAAATGAGGAAAGACCGAGTACTTTTGGAACACAATCCCTCGTTCAATTCCTGGTTCTTGGGAAAGAGGTTCACCATCAAGTAAAAGTTGACCTCTCGATGGTGTCTCTATTCCTAATAACATGTTGAGGAAGGATGTTTTTCCGCAACCAGAGGCGCCAACAATACTGACAAAATCCCCTTCGTTCACCGAAAGGTTCAAACGTTCTAATACAATGTTGTCACCGTACTCTTTCCACACCTGTTTGACTTGAATAATGGGTAACTTATCAGCCATTATTTTCTCCTTGAGACTGGTGATACCAAGGACTTAGCTTTTGCGATGCAATGCGCAATAGCCAATCCATGCAGTACGCTAGAATGGTGATCCACAATACGTAGGGCAAAATCACATCCATGGACAGATAACGTCGAACGAGGAAGATTCGGTAGCCTAAACCTTCTGTAGCGACTATTGCTTCAGCTGCAATCAAAAACAGCCACGCGCTCCCTAAAGTAAGACGTACGGCTTCGATCAACTTAGGCACAATTTGTGGCAGAATAACGCGAATAATGATCTGCCAACTGCTCGCCCCTAAGGTTTGCGCCTTGATAAGCTGCTCATCTGGTAAGCTTTGCACTCTTAGCTGAATGTCACGAATAATGACAGGGCAAACGCCGATAACGATCAGCACCACTTTGGATACCTCACCGACACCAAACGAAATGAACAGGATAGGCAATATAGCCATTGGCGGGATAAGCGACACCGCAGTAATCACCGGTGACAATGATGATCGAACCAATGGAATAATGCCCGTGACGATCCCGAGCGATAAGCCAATAAGTGCACTGATTCCAATCCCCCACCCAAGCCTGGTAAGACTTGCGAATGTGTCGTTCCACAGGAGGTAATCACCCGTACGTTTACTTGGCGTAAAAGCCATTCTGTCGATTGCATCGGCAAAACTGCTAAAAGCGGGCAATAGCTTATCTGCTGAGTTTGCTGCTAATCTCGCATCTGATGCTGTCACATAGACCGCGAGCAGAATGAGAAACGGCATGACACCCAACATGACTCGCCCGAGCTTTGAAGGCTGACGATTTATTACTTTGGTCATAACGACTCCATTTACAATGACCGAATACGGTGGTTACAGTTTGTCGTCTGCTGCCATCTGCATGTATTCCGAAGTAAATCGAAGCTTAATATTACTTGGATCCCCATAAACACCCGCTGGGGTTTCGATGCCAATGAAACCCGCATCTGGTGCGCCATCACCAAGTAGCCCATGCTCAAAGGAAAACTCACTTACCTTCTGCATCGTCGCAGCAAGTGTTGGGCTGCGAGTAAAGCTCACCGCATCATCGGCAGAGTAAAACATATTCGTGGCCTTTAGCTGAGAGTTGTACCCATCAAGATCAGTACCGGATGCATGAGCCATATAAGATTTAGCGTCATCCCCTGCCGATTGTGATTGCATGATCGACATGATTTCGTACCATGCGCCCGTGAGAGCCTTACCTAGTGCGGGGTTTTCTTGAAGCGTATCGGTATTAACCACTAGCAGGTCAATGATTTCACCGGGGATATCAGAAGAGTTAAAAACAAAAGAGGTATCTGGCTGTGAAGTCACTTCACTCAGTAACGGATTCCAAGTGGCCACCGAAGTCACATCACTGGAGCTAAACGCGGCCACAAGATCAGCGTCTGAGGTATTAACCACTCTCACATCGCGCTCACTCATACCGACACTCTCTAAAGCACGAGCCATCAAGTAATGTGAAACACTTAGCTCCACTAAATTGATAGATTGCCCCTTGAGATCTTTTAACTCTTTATCGCCTTTAAGAACAATACCATCGTTACCATTTGAGAAATCACCAACAACAAGCGCAGTTGAGTCGATACCGCTTGCCGCTGGAATCGTTAGAGCGTCCATGTTAGTCATCACGGTTGCGTCAAATTGGCCAGTGGTAAACTGATTAATAGATTCGATGTAATCGTTAACTTGTACCACATCAATCTCAATGCCGTACTTATCGGCCCATTTATCTAAGATTCCGGTATGGTCAGCATAATCCCATGGCATCCATCCGACATAGATAGACCATGCCAGAGTGAATTTCTGCTTTTCTTCGGCTAACGCCATTGGAGAAAAGGCTGAGGTGAGTAGAGTGGTACCGACAGCAGTCGCGAGTAGGTTTTTTTTGATTTGAGCTTTCATTGGAATCTCCTCCATGAGTCACTAGATATCAACACAAGAGACATAACCAACTGGCTTGGTTTATTCTCCCGGGCTTCTATCCCTCCGTGTGACCCCGTGCGAGGTTGACAACTCTCGACCCAGACACTGCTTTGGCAGCCGGAACCCTAGATGTCTATTGCCAAATTGTATTTGATGCGCTTAGCCGCCCAACAAACTTTATGCTCTCATGAACTTACACTAGAATAAGCAACTTACATGCCAAAACTTAAAGCCCTTACTATCAGTAGCTTAAATCAAATCTGCGGTTACTAATATTCTCGAAAGATGGCCTTTTTTGGTGCAATACTATCAATATTAGTGCACAAGCCTAATCATGGTTAAGGGCGGTGTCGTGTCCTTTTTTCCAATAGTAGTATCCGTCATCTTCACAAAAGTGAGGGTTTCTCAAAGCGCACAAATAAGTGAGCAACTTAGATTAAATCATCGTAAAGACGTCCGAATTTCTTTGGTATCCTATTTCTATTAGGCCAGCTTCCAATGTTTGGGGGCTGCATTAATGACGATTCCAAAGCCAGTAAAGCTTATTAGAACTGAACGAAACAAGTTTAAATAGATCGATATAACGTTAGGTGTGCCGTGTTAACGACAAGTGCTCTACCCGTTTGCAATATCTATGTAGCGAAAAACAAAAAAAGCGAGCCACTTGGGCTCGCTTTTCGTTATCTGATTTGCTTAGACTCTATTACAGAAGTTCTACCGACTGTTGAGCAATCACGAACTCTTCATTGGTTGGAATGCTATTTATAAGACAAAAGTCACAATCTGCTTGCGGTAATATATATCAATAATTAACTTCACATGAATAGGTGAGAATGATTTGCATTTGCATCTTTTTCCTGCTATAATGTAATTATCAGCCCATCTACCACTCCCCCAGCAACACCTATTCGCACAACGCAATCCAAACACTTCCAGTAGGCTTT
Source organism: Vibrio methylphosphonaticus (assembly GCF_023634655.1). Classification (GTDB taxonomy): domain Bacteria; phylum Pseudomonadota; class Gammaproteobacteria; order Enterobacterales; family Vibrionaceae; genus Vibrio; species Vibrio methylphosphonaticus. Next base: position 10,728 of record NZ_JAMKMS010000002.1, read on the forward strand.
TTTCTGGTTTAACAGCCTGCCTTGGTTGCGTTTGTGCCCCCCTAAATAAAAGGAATTTAAATTTTATGGAATTAGTAATAAACACAGATAGTTATAAGCACTATTGTGACATGCACAAACACACCCAGACGAAAGTCATTTTAATCAGTGCACTTCTGGAAGGTTTAACAGTTCAAGAAGTAATAAACATGCGCTTACTGCCAAATGTAAGCACCTCAAATTTAATCAGCCAGTATTACAGCTGTAGACGTCAATTAAAAAAGGAAGGGATTATCTAATGGATAAATTAATCGAAACACTTAGAGCAGAAGCCCCCGATTTTAAAAAAGAAGTTGCTACATATAAAGCCAATTTAATGGCATCGCTTGAAGCACAACACCGCACAGATACCTTTAAGTACCATACCAAAAGCGCAACCAACACACGGCAGCTTGTAACGTTAACGGCTGAACTTACCCGAGCAGGCTACGAAGTAGACGCAAGCAAGTTGGTTGTATTTCCGGAGGCGAAAGGCTTTAAACTTTACTACAAACGAACTGATGCAGAGATCAGCGCAGCAATTAAGCAAGGCAAGTTAGATATCAATCAGCAAGTGAAAGAATACCGCCAGAGCCTTGTAGAGACGTGGATAAATGAGCAAGTTGAGCAAACGCTACAGGAACAAGCAAAGGATGCGGAAAAGGCGTTAAAGGAACGACAAGAGACGCTTAAGCAACAGTTACTCGAAGCACTTAGCAAGTAACCACCGCCCATCACTTTACACAATTGATTTTATGCTTTTTAATATAGAGTGTTGAACATTTTTGCTTTATTGTAGTTTTGCACCAAATATATGCCAAAAGTACCGTTATACATAGCGTTTTTAGATATTATTGGCATTGTTTAGCTGGTGGCGTGGTAATTACAATAATTAGTAGCGAGACTTTATACAGCAAGCTTCAAAGCATTGTTTTACGTTTAAAGGTTTTACATGGGTTATATAATAGTACGTAAGTACACTTTTTAAGGAGGTGGTATGCTTTACAGAGGTAGCTACCGTTTGAATAGTAAATACAAGTACGATCAGCATCGCCTCCAAAGTCTCTTAGACTTTTACAACTACCTCCAGTTACACCACCACCGCTATCAATTTTTAAACGTAACTTTAAGCTACACGGACGGCAGCCAGCATAATCCGGACAACATTACCAACCTTCTTCGCCACCTACGCAGAGCGGTAAAGGTAAATGGTGAAAAAGTACCACTTCATCACATCTGGAAATTAGAATATCGACCTAGTGCTAAGCACAAAGATCAAGCCGTGGGATATCACTACCACCTTGTTGTAATTTGGAACAGAGATGTTTTGTATAGCAGCGCAAAAGTAGAAGCTGCTTTAACTAAGCAGTGGGAAAAGCTAGGCGGTGTCGTAAATAAAAACGCATTCTACGGCTCTCACGATACCTTAAAGGAAGGGAAAGGAAAAAATGGCACTTACCCATTAACTAAACCGACAAAGCGCACAGAAACAGCCTCAGAAGTGGGTATATTCCATCATCTAAGCTACCTAGCCAAAACTGACCCACTGCAAGCATTGCCAGAGGATTACATTGGCGAGGAGTTTCAAACTTCCCAGCGTTTAGTTAAAAGACTAACCGACCATCCAGCTATCAAAGTGCACAACCTAACGTTAGTAGCTCCGCCACTGGAAAAAAGAACCGTTACAACGCCAGACAACAACCCAGAACCGTTTGTGTTCGATGAATCAGAGCCCCCATTTTGAGAGTTGTGGCTAATAGTTCAATTACCCCAGATAACGGAACCATCGACCACTAGTTTTTCAACACTTTTACCGTTGACTACGCAACTAACTCGACTTTTTGCCCAAGTACCATAAGCATTTTTAAGCTCAGCGCTCATTAGAACACTAAATTTGTTCTTGTTACTTGGGTAAGGGGATGCTGTTTTATCCATACCAAAGGGAAACCGAGCACCATACTTGGCGGCACCTTCCAGCGCAATTTGACAGTACGTAATAGCATCAACATCAGCCCAATCTTTACTACTTGATGAACTGCTACTTGAAGTATTGCTTTCCCTGATAGCATGCCAATTACGACTAAAACACCAAATACAGCGAAAAGTACGTTACCCATAGATTTTTTTTCAAGAGGTAATTTATTGTGTTTTGGGTTGTTACCTACCTCAAGAAACTTGTCATAGATTTTCTTATAACTTTTTTCCGACATCTTGGCTGTAAATGCTTGGGTTGTCCCTAGTTCAAAGTCGATATATAAATCCTTACCAATCCTATCCCTTTCCTTAAGGCGTATTACCTCAGACATTGGAATATCAAGCTTCTTGTAAAACCCACTAGAAAGTGTCGTTCCATCAAGTATCCAATTGGTACCTTCGAACTCACCTTTCAGAATAGTAAAATTTACTGCCATAATCCTGCCCTTTTTTAACGAAGATACACTTGGAGTGTTGCTAACCCCAGTTTTCGCTTTCTATGTTAGTTCAACATTTCACTTAATACTCATCAAAATGCTTAACAACCTCCTCTCGTTGTCACAATTTACATAAAAATCAATTTAACGGCATGATTGACGGTAAACCCCACCACAGCTACATCCACCAGCCAAATACCCATACATTAATAGGGTTTAATTCATGTATTCATAAGTATACCCACTGAATACACCTAAAGCTGAATACAAAAACCACCGTTTTGTTGGGCTGACAGCTACCAAGTTTCTAAACTTTCTTGGGTCTAAACTTGTGAATACAGTCTAAAGTGGATACAATATCTACAGATTCAGCAGAAAGGGATTACAAAATGAAGATTGCTTACCTACGAGTATCGAGTACAGATCAGCACACCGACCGCCAAGAAATCACCGCAGACAAGACATATACCGACAAAGCAACAGGCACAAACACAGACCGCCCACAGCTGCAAGAAATGCTCAGAAGTATTCGAGAAGGCGATGAGGTACACGTGTGGAGTATCGACCGCCTCGCCCGTTCGATCAGTGACATGCACGACTTAATTCAGCAAATCACTGGTGCAGGCTGCTCCGTCCACTTTCTAAAAGAAAACTTAACTTTCACGGCGGATAAATCAAACCCCATGAACGAGCTATTGCTTAATATGCTTGCCAGCGTATATCAATTCGAAACAGCAATTAGAAAAGAGCGGCAGCTTGAAGGTATTGCCAAGGCAAAAGAGAAAGGCGTTTACGAAGGCAGAACTACAGCCATGCGCCAAAGTGCTGAGGTTTTGAAATTACTTGAAGAAGGTATGTCACAGCGCAAAATTGCCGAGCAAGTGGATATCAGCTTGTCGAGTGTTCAACGTATCGTCAAAAAGCACAAACAATAAGCCCCAGGATATTTCCCACACAACTTTTGTAAACAGGGGTATACCTAAATGCAGGCTAAACAATGCAAGCACACAAAACCAGAAAAGGAACAATCACATGACAAATCTACTCCTTTAAGAGAATAGGGGGTTTACGGTGGGACAAGCCCACCAACCCTCTACTACCTTTTCAGGTGTAGAACTACCAATAAACCTGCATAATAAAAAATCTCTGCGACATCAATTGATAGTATTACAGTGGAAGTTTCGAGTGAAAACATAATTGTTTCCCCTATGAACGCTCCCAAGTCGACTTGGAAAAATAATCCCAATAAATTATTTCACTTCGCATTCGAAACGAAGTCTCAACAGTGTTCGACGTTGTTGAGAAATGGCAGAGAGTTTGAACTCTACCGCAGACTGTCAAACTCGCACATATTATTGCTTAGCAGCCTTACCGCTTCACAAATGTACGCAGTCCTACATAGCACTAAATTGCTTATCGTTCTTCCTAGAAGAACGGGCGTTATGCTATGACATTAATAATGTTAGCATTTATAAGCAATACTCTTCAAGGCTAATCAAAATTCAGAGAATTCAAAACTCGCTTTCATCTAGTCTCCACCCTTCGACTATTGGTTTCCACTTACTGGGGTTTAAGGATAGTTCTCGATTTACCGCATGGAGGTATTTAAGGCGTGTAAGAGGATCATTTAGGTTATCAGGTACTGGTACTGTACCCACCTCAAAAAGTCTTGTATCCACAGCAGGGAACGCTCCAAATGGGATCTTAATATCATTACTGTTATGAGTGTAAACCTCTTTAATAACGTCCTCTGAAGCTGCCCTAGCCTTGTTAATTCTAAGTGGGGATACACCATAATAAAAAGGTAATATCTTAGGGATCTGCTTAAGTTTGACATACACAACCCCCGTTGATTCATCACCACAAAGTACATACTCGATATACTGCCGCAGAAACTTATTATACCTCTCCCTGTCATCTGTATTAGTCAGTTCTAATGTATTTAAGGATTCTTCGGAATAGTTAAATCTTACCTGTAGCTTTTGGGTATGGTTTTCTCTGAATTTGTCTAAGGCTTGAGTGCGCTTCTCGACTGTGCTGATCAAAACACTCATTAGCGAAGGACTAGCACTTTCAAGGCGTTCCTGTAACTCATTAATAGCTTGGGTTTCTTCGTCAATACGTGCTTTCAAAAGGTCTATATCTCTCTGCAACTTTTCGAAAGAGTCACCACGAAGCTTTGAATAGTCGAGTCCTGAAAGTTTTTCAACAAGCAGGGTTTCCATTTCTTCATAGTTAATAGCCTTTTGGGTACAGTGATTCTTATCGAGCTGGTTTCGACAACGAACTTTCTTCCTACCTCTAGTTGGTTTAAAATAGGTCATACTCTCTCCGCAGCTGGGGCACTTACACAACCACCCGAACAGGTTTGCACCTTGCGCCGCTCTCCTGCCTTTGGTGTGTCTGCCCGTTTTAAAAGCTTGTTGTGCTTGTATAAAAGTGTCCTTATCTACAACAGCAGGGTAATAACCTTGTATCGGTTCGCCTAATGGTTCTCTGACCCTTTTACCATCAACCATTTTGTGAGTAGTGGGGTGAAATTCTCCGTAGGTTTGTGGCATTTTTAAATACTTCTCTACCATACGCTTCGACCACGCCTTTCGCGCCCCCTCTTTTGGTTTAGCAGGTCTAGGGGTATCACTCTCGTTAAGCCGGTTACAAATCACATGTGCCCCGTGTCCTTGTATCCTCCACTCAAAAATCTGTTTGATAGTAGTGGCATGTTCAGGGATCAATTCGAAGGATTTCTTATCACCTGATAATTTCATCCAAGCGGGACAAACGCTAGTTCTACGTTCACCCCCTAGCTTTTCATTCTGACGTTTAATATCGAACGTTGCTCTGATACGCTGTGATTTCTGTTCACTCTCCAAATGCGCTAGGTGGAAGGCTACGGTTAGAACTAAGTCACTTGCTAGATCACTTTTTGAATCATGACTAATCACAAGGTTAAATTTGGTCACAGCAACATCTATTTTCAAACCCTTCAATTTTATGAACAGGTTTCTGGCATCATCAGCAGGTAGGCGACTAATCCTATCGACGTTCTCTACTACCAAAAGGCTGTAAGGTGGGATCTCACCCTTCTCAGCAGCAGCTATAAACGCACCTAAGCCACCATTCTCAGCAGTATTCAAACCATAAAAAGCCGAAAGCCCTTTATCGATAATCAGACCATCAGCTATAACGTATTGGTGATCAGGGTTTGATGTGTTTAAGAAGGTGATAAACTGAGTGGCTTTATCTTGCTGACGTACTAACCCCTGCCCCTGTTCAGCCTGAATGAGTTTAGACACTCGTGAGTATATGTAAGCAGTTCGTGTGGTTGGTTTTGTTTCGTGCATAAAAAAGCCCCCAATATATGGAGGCTCTTACACTTACACAAGTTTTACAGCAGTGCAACACTCTGTCTTACAATTACCAGCTCTTCATTGGTTGGGATAACCATCGCCACTGCACCTAGAAGCTCAGACTTGCCTACGATACCAGCTGCACCGAAGCGCGCGTCTTCGTTACCCTTCTCGTCTTCGACGAAGCCAAGCAATTTAAGGTTACGCATGATTTCACGACGAATAGGTAGTGAGTTTTCACCAATACCACCGGTAAAGATAACCGCGTCTAGGTGGTCTAGAGGAATCAAGTAAGAACCAATGTACTTCGCTACACGGTATGTGAAGACTTCAAAGGCAAGCTTAGCCCCTTCATGTCCGTCTTCCATCGCTTCTAGCACGCCACGAGCGTCAGAAGTAATGCCTGACACACCTAAGAAGCCTGACTTCTTATTTAGCGTCTCAAAGACCTTCTCTTGGCTCCAGCCTTTCTTCATCAAGAATTCAATAATGCCTGGGTCTAAATCTCCACAACGCGTACCCATCATCAAACCAGATAGCGGTGTAAAGCCCATAGAGGTATCAACACTCTCACCGTTGCTAATTGCACAAACTGATGCGCCATTACCAAGGTGAACCGAGATGAAACTCGATTCTTCTACTGGCTTGTTGAGCATCTTCGCCGCTTCACGGCTAACAAAGTAGTGACTTGTTCCATGAAAACCGTAGCGACGGATACCGTAGTCTTTATACAACTCATTTGAGATAGCGCCAGTAAATGCCTTCTCTGGCATAGTCTGGTGGAAAGCGGTATCGAATACAGCGAATTGTGGAAGCGCTGGGAATGCTTCAATTGCAGCGCGAATACCAATGGCACCCGCTGGGTTATGCAGCGGCGCTAGGTCAGCGAGTTTTTCAATTTCTTGTGTCACCGTCTCGTCAATGCGAACGGTCGTAGTGAATTTTTCACCACCGTGGACAATTCGGTGACCAATCGCAACGATATTATCAGCAAAACCTAATTCTTCAGTTAGACCAACCAACTTACCAATCGCTAGTTTGTGGTGGTTACCTTCGCCTTCAACGGCAACTTCGGTTTTTTGTCCATTAAATTTCCAAGCCATGCGTGCATCAGGCAAACCGAAACACTCACCTAAGCCACTTAATACAGCCTCTCCACTTTGTGAGTCGATGACGGCGAATTTAAGAGACGAGCTACCGGAGTTTATGACGAGAACAAACGAATCAGACATGAAAATGTATCCTGTTGTTGAGCGAAAAGGGGAAAAGAAGCCTTCCCATATAATCTTATTGTATTATTCAATAATTTTTGAATCTTTCAAATTTGTTTTATAAGAATATTTGTTTCAAAACGAAAATTCTTGATAAAGATCAAATTTTAAATTAATTCACCCATTGAATTTAATTGTGTTTTTTATCATTAATGACTATTTATTTAAAAAGTTTACTCACAGGCACAAAAAAGCCGAGCATTCGCTCGGCCTTCAATCAATCTATAATGCTATTTTGCATTAAGACTCAGTGTTGCGTGATTGACCACGCTCGCCACGGTGGCTGCCACGGTGATCGCCACCACGGTTACGGTCGAAACGACGTTCACCTTCAGCACGTTGACCACGGTTAGCACCGTCACGGTTACCACGGTAGCCGCCGCCTTCGCGATTGCCGCCTTCACGGTTGCCGTCACGTTGACCACGATGGCCTTCACGACGAGCACCACGATGGTTATCACGGCTGCCGCCGCCATCACGACGAGGACCGCGAGACTCACGGAAGTCATTGAATTCAACAACTACTGCGCCAACTTCTTTCTGACGGATACGAAGCTTACGAAGCTTACCAGCAACGTCAGAAGTCATTTGTTTAGGCAGTTGAACGTAAGTTTGGCCTTTATCTAGCTTGATAGCACCGATAGAACCTTTAGTCAGACCTAGTTCATTCGCTAGTGCGCCAACGATGTCTTTAACTTGAACGCCTTGCTCACGACCCACTTGAAGTTGGTATGTATCCCAATCTTGAGCGTTGAAGCTACGACGACCATCACGGCCAGCATCTGGGTTATCACGACGCTCTTTACGACGTTTCTTGTCACGCTCGATCGCTTCGATCATCGGATCGGCACCAACGTAGAACAATGGACGTTTGCCTTGCTGACGCTTAAGTAGAATCGCGGCTAGTGTTGCTGCATCGATTTCTAGGCTTTCTTGAAGCTTTTCAATTAGCTCAGCAAAGTTCTCTAGAGACTTGTGGCCTTTCTCAGTTTCAAGTTCAGCACCAAGCTTAACTAGACGAGCTTCTGCAACTTGGTCACGTGGAGGAAGTTGAATCTCTTCCATTTGAGACTTAGTTACACGCTCAATCGTACGCAGCATACGGATTTGGTTGGTACGAACAAGAAGGATAGCTTTACCCTTACGTCCAGCACGACCAGTACGACCGATACGGTGAATGTATGACTCAACATCGAACGGGATGTCGTAGTTAAATACGTGAGTGATACGCGGTACATCAAGACCACGAGCAACAACGTCTGTTGCTACTAGGATATCAATTGAACCCTGTTTGATGTTGTCAACAGTACGCTCACGTTGAGATTGAGGGATATCGCCGTGTAGTGCTGCCGCGCTAAAGCCACGTGCACTTAGCCAATCAGCTAGACGCTCAGTATCTTGACGAGTACGAACGAAAACGATAGAAGCATCAGTCTCTTCAGTTTCTAGTAGACGAGCCATTGCTTCGTCTTTTTCTACGCCTTTCACTACCCAGTAGTTTTGAGCAACTTTATCAACCGTGTGGTTTGTACCTGCAACGTCAACACGTGCTGGATCACGCAAGTAGCGGTCAACAATTGTTTTTACCATTGGAGGCATAGTTGCAGAGAACAGAACGCGTTGTGCTGTTTCTGGCGCTTTTTCTAGAATCCAAGTAACGTCGTCAACGAAGCCCATTTTTAGCATCTCATCCGCTTCATCAAGAACGAATGTGTGAGCTTGGTCTAGGTGTAGACGGTCACGAGTTAGAAGGTCTTTAACACGACCAGGTGTACCCACAACAATGTGAGCACCGCGGCTTAGAGCACGCATTTGATCAACGATAGAAGCACCACCGTAGATCTCTAAAACTTTCAAACCTTTGACATCACGGCCAAGGTTTTTGATTTCAGCAGCAACCTGAATCGCAAGCTCACGTGTAGGAGCCATAATGATCGCTTGAGGTTTGTGCTGGTTAAGATCGATTTTGTTAAGAAGCGGCAAAGAAAATGCTGCTGTCTTGCCCGTACCCGTCTGAGCTTTACCTAACGCATCTCTTCCTTCTAGTAATAGAGGAATTGCAGCCGCCTGGATTGGAGTTGGCGATACAAAGCCCATAGAGTCTAGAGCTGAAAGAATGTTGTCGTTAAGAGCTAATTCATTGAATTGAATTGCAGAATCTTGCATTGGGATCCCATTAAAGTAAATATAAACACAGGTCCCATGAGCTCTACCAATTCCAAACTGATCCAATACTGCTTTAAAAACAGTAGATAAGAGCTGATTCCATTCAGATGCGGAAAAGTGACAAATCGCATCAAGCCACTAGGGACGTAAACAAGGAGGCGGATTATTCCTTAAATGCACAAAAAAAGCCAGAAAAAATTGAAATACATCACAATTTTATTCTTACATAGCCATTATTGAGTAATGTGCCACCAAATTGACAACTTTTTAAGCGCTGCCCTCTTATGTTACTCCCCTTTCACCCTTGAGTTTCAACTAGGCATTGACCGAGCCTTTGGGTATAGTGTTCGCACTTTCATTGCTAAGAAGTAGATACATGTTTCAAGATAACCCGCTACTCGCTCAACTCAAACAGCAGATTCAAGAGAACCTTCCTAAAAAAGAAGGCACAATCAAGGCCACCGAAAAAGGTTTCGGCTTTTTAGAAGTTGATGCTAAAACCAGTTTCTTTATCCCACCACCGCAAATGAAGAAATGTATGCATGGTGATAAAGTCGTGGCCATTATCCGAACTGAAAATGATCGTGAATTAGCAGAACCACAAGAACTTATCGAGCAAGGTATCACTCGTTTTATTGCACGAGTAAAACGCTTTAAAGGGCGTCTTAACGTTACACCTGATCACCCTGCTCTTAGAAAGCTGTCATTAAAAGCTAAGACTCAAAAAGGGATTAAAGCCGACGATCTTAACGACGGCGACTGGGTAGTCGCGCACGTTATCAACCACCCTTTAAAAGGGGATAACGGTTTCTTGGCTGAAATTTCGAAGAAGATCACCGATGGCGACGACAAAATTGCTCCTTGGTGGGTCACCTTGGCGCAAAATGATTTACCGAACAGTGAGCCTGCAGGTTTAGAATCATGGGAAATCAAAGATGACGCAGCATTAGAGCGCGCTGATCTTACTGCAATGCCATTTGTAACAATAGATGGTGAGTCTACTAAAGACATGGATGACGCGCTGTTTGCAAAGAAAAAGGACAATGGCGACTTTGAAGTCACTATCGCCATCGCTGATCCTACCGCCTATATTACCCCTCAAGATGAAATGGATGTGGTTGCCCGACAACGTGGTTACACCATTTACCTACCAGGTCGCAATATTCCTATGCTTCCCCGCGATCTCGCTGACGATGTCTGTTCACTAATTGAAAATGAACTACGCCCAGCACTATGCTGCTCAGTGACCGTAGATAAAGAGGGTGTTATTCAAGATGACATCAAGTTCTTTACGGCAACCATGAAGTCTCATGCAAGATTGGCTTACCAACACGTATCCGATTGGTTGGAAACGGGCTCTAGTGATACTTGGCAACCAAGTGATGAAATCGCAACGGTTGTTCGTGATCTCTATGACTTCTCATTAGCTCGTGCAGCGTGGCGTGAAAATAACGCCGTGGTTTTCCCAGACCGACCGGATTACCGCTTTGAGCTAAGCGAAGATAATGATGTTATCGCTATTCACGCAGACTCTAGACGCAGTGCTAACCGTCTGGTTGAAGAAGCCATGATCACCGCTAACATTTGTGCGGGTCGTACGTTAAAAGAAGCGTTTGGCTACGGCGTCTTCAATACTCACGCAGGTTTCAAGCCAGAAAAAATTAAAGACGTGCTTGAGCTGGTTAACCCAATCAATGAAGAGCCTATTTACACCGATGAGCAAATCACATCACTAGACGGTTTTGCCGCGCTGCGTCGTGATTTAGGTGGATTAGAGTCAAGTTACTTGGATAACCGTGTACGCAAATACCAAGCTTACAGCGAAGTAGGTAATGAACCTCTTCCTCATTACGCGATGGGGCTTGACGTCTACGCAACTTGGACCTCACCAATCCGTAAATACGGCGATATGGTTAACCACCGTCTTCTTAAGGCACATATCACTCAAACTGAGCCTACCCAAAAACCAGATGATGTATTGGGTGATGAGTTGGCAATCCACCGCAAGCACCATAGAATGGCTGAGCGTACGGTGGGTGATTGGCTCTACGCGCGCACTTTAGTCAATGAACCACAAAACGGTACTGAGTTTACTGCTGAGATTTTCGATATTAACCGTGCAGGCATGCGTGCACGTTTGACAGAAAATGGTGCAGCGGTGTTTATTCCAAACTCGCTAATTGTGAGTAATAAAGAGCGTATTGTCAGTAATAACGAAAATGGCACCGTGTCGATTGATAAGAACCTGGTTTACCGTCTAGGCGATACTCTTAGCGTTCTACTATCAGATGTGAATCTTGACACACGTAGCATTGTCGCGAAACCAGTTGAAGTGTTTGCTGAGCCCGTAGCCGCGCCAGCCCCAGAAGAACCGTCCTCATCAGATAAGGCATAAGCTCTTCATTTGCTAAATATAATAAAGCCAGTTGGTATTCCCAACTGGCTTTGTTCTTTTCTAGAGACTCAATTATGTGTTTTCACCAAAAATAGCCTTCAAATGACGGCTATCACTCGCTCTGAGGCAAAGCCACCGTCACTCGGTAATTAGAACACGCTTGGATATTGTTCACTACGCTACCCTGTAACTTAATACCATCTATGTGTATCTCTGTTTGTTGTATGTCGGGCGAACGATGGTATGTTACGTGAAACTGAGCCCCTCTAAAGTCTCGTTTCACCGTCAAATCTGACCAACAAGAAGGCAGTTTAGGATCAATCATTAACCCTTCCTCGCAGCCTTTTAAGCCTAGCATTTCTTCAATAACCATCCGATAAAACCAAGCACCTGTCCCCGTATTAAATAGATTACTTGAACGACCGGCTGTGTCCGGATATTGATAGTAAGCTCCACGATAGTAATTAGGAATATAAACTGGCAGTTGCCCTCTGCGCTCAAACGTATCACTTTGAGGATCGGCGACCATTTTACGTAACACATTAAAGGCGCGATCGGGTTCATCGATGGCATAAAGACTCGCGGCGTAAAATGCCGCTGCGTGGTTGTAAATGGACCCATTTTCGCCAGAACCCGGCCATTTTTGTGTAACCCTCCCCACATCTTCACGCATGGCGGTAAAGGCCGGCGCGCATAACATGACACCGTATGGTGTATCTAATTGTTCATCAATAGCTGCAAGCATTTTTTCTTTCTGAGCAGGATTTGGCATATCCGCTAAAAACGCCCAGCTTTGTGTGTTCAAAAAGATGCGCCCTTCTTTATCTTCAGGCACGCCAAAAGTCACATTGTCATCTGTAATACCACGGGCGTACCAATCTCCCTTCCACAAATATTCGTGGGAAATGGTCGCTAACTGCTCTATCGTTGATTCAAACTGTTTGATGATCTCTGCATCGTTGTACTTGCGTGAGATCTTCACCCACGTTTGTAATGCGACACTAAGTGCTTGTGCTAACCAACCCGATACCCCTTTGCCTTTCGGTCCTACCATATTCATAGGATCACACCAGTCGCCCTGTGCGATAAAAGGTAAACCACGATAATCGCGCGCTTCACACATATACATCATGGCTCGGTTCATGTGTTCCAACACTGAACTTGGTCTATCATCATCAGCCCAACTCACCGGATGTTGTAGAAGCTCTAAATCATTGGTTTCATTTAAATAAGCTTCAATAATCAGAGCAAGCCAAACCGAATGATCGGTATGTGGGATTTGGTTAATGTACTTCAAGGTGGCTTCTGGTGTGAGTAAGATACCGTCTGGCATCTCTCCATCGGCCTTTTGCTGGGAAAGCGATGTCAGAATAACCTTTCGAGTTGCTTCACTTTGTACATACGCCATCCCCATACCATCTTGTAAATAGTTTCTTGTTTGAGGATCTGTCGTTAGACGATGTGTATCCCCATGGTAGAACACTTGTCTCGGCAACCAATGGTTAACAAAATGGTTAAATGTGTCATCTGGTGTGTCAATTTCCACGACACCAGACCCTGAGGATACATATTCCGCATACGCTTGAGTGACCTTATCTTTTTCATCACCGGAATGCGTGTTAATGATGTCCTGGATCTCTTGCTTATTCAGCGCAGGGCCAAAAATAAAATTAAGAGGTCTCTTCTCTCCGGCGCTAAGATTGAGCTTAAATTGCATTGCACATGTCGGCATCTCATAGTTGGCTTCTTTACAGCTCAGATCGCTGTTGTGCTGAAGTGCACTAGGATTGTGAAGCCCGCCTTGCCCTTCAAACCTAGGTAGGCTTGTTTCATAAGCATCAGGGACGACATCGGCAGAGAAAAACGTCATGTCCTTAAGATGTTTATTTTTCTCATAATCTTCTAGCTTTTGATAAGGCGTAATCGAGGTACAAACTATTGCATTGAGCGAAGCGTCGTAATGCGCCCCCATGTTCATCCAAGACATGTAACCCACAGGAAAATAAGGAATGATAGAGAGTTTACGTTGCTTAGTCCCCACATTGCGTACTGTGATATTCCAAAGCTCTGCCGCTTCATTTTCGCCTAATGTTAAGGTCACAACCAGCTCAATATCATTATTTTTCACCAGCCATTTAACATCGCTTAACCCCGGTTGAAACTCAAAGCTATCCAGTTGGGTTTTGATAGGCGCAAATGGTGCGGAAAATAACTCGCCAGTTTCTTCGTCCCTTACATAAAAAAATCGCCCCGGATGATGAGCAAAATAGGGTTGCTCTGGTTGCATAAAGCTGGTTGCGGCGAGGTTTGGGACATGCGTATATTTCTTTGGCTCTGGATTCATATACTGTGCCACGACATAACCCTGGCAATTGACATGTATCATCATCTTACGATTCCACAAATACCCTGCGGAGTTCGGAAGAAGCGTAGGATCCGACAGTGAAAACCGGGTTCCTTGTTCGAGAAAGGTAGACATGATGAGACCTCTTTACACATTATGGTTATGATCTTTTATGACCGGTTTACTGGCATACTAACGTTGAAACAAATTTGTACCTCACGCGGAAACTAAGCTACTTCCTCGCGATGGCGGTGGATTCTCTGATCATTAAAGTGGGCGTGAAATTCTGCTCAATAGGCAGTTTTTCGTCGTAACATAAATTCAGTAGTTGGTGACAAGCATTACGAGATATCTCTTCGAGTGGTACATGAATACTGGTCATTGCTGGCGAGGTGTAACTTGAAATATCAATATCGTCATACCCCACTACTGATACTTCTTCACCAACACGCAACCCTTGACGGTGCAGCGTCGCCATCGCCGCCATTGCACTATTATCGTTGCCACAAAAGACAGCGGTAAATGGCTTGTTTTTACTCAACAAGCGCTGGGTGGCAATCGCACTTTGCTCAAAGCTATAGCCGCCAGATTCGATAAGATCAGCATCAACTTCAATGCCTGATAATTTCAATTCATCGACAAAGCCCTGATGGCGTTTTTTTGCATCCTGTGCGCTCATTCTTCCACTGACCACCGCAATATCTTTATGGCCTAGTTCAACTAGATGGCGTGCAGCTAGCTTTCCGCCTTGATAATGATCGGCGCTAAACGTTTTTTGATGCAATTCTTCGATGTCACGGTTAATGAAAACCACTTTTGGGTAACGCGCTTCGATCTTTGCCAACTCAATAACGGATAACTCTGGGCATGACATCAAAATCCCGTCACAATCGCGCTCGATGAGGTAATCCAGACACGCAATCCGCTCTTCATCTGTAGTCGCATCCTCGGCATTTGCTAAGATAATATGTTTGTCACGCTTGCGTAATTCCCTTTCTATCGTTTGCAACATTTTGCGATGAAACGAACCTGAAAATGACGGGACCCAAAGACCGATAATGTTCGACTTTTTAGAGGACAGCGATCGCGCCATACTGTTCGGACGGTAATTAAGTTCCGCCATCGCTGTTGCAACTTTGTCCATTGTCTTTTGCGAAATCGAGGCATTCCCTGATAGATATCTGGAAACAGTTCCAACACCCACTCCTGCAAGTTTTGCCACATCTTTTATCGTTGCCATTGGTCGCTGCCCTATGGAATATTCCTAACTATAGTTTATTCATATTAGTTAAATTTCATCACTTTAGACACCACTTTTTACAGTTATCATACAAAGTCGTAAAATTAGTGACCCAATTCTCATGTTTATAAATTACTCAAAAAGTTCCTAGATCTGAAAATAAAGAAGCGATATAAAATAGTAAATGGAATCGATTCCATTGAAAGAAATACTACTTAGGAACAATAACAAATTAACGAAAGGGTATTCTCATGATCAAGAACGTGACACTCGTTGCTGCCATCGCCATTTCCGTCTCACCTGCTTTTGCCAAAGAAGAAGCTGAAGTCATGCACTGGTGGACATCTGGCGGAGAATCCGCTGCAATAAAAGTATTAGCGGAAGCTTATGAAGCCGATGGGGGCGCTTGGAAAGACAGTGCTGTAGCGGGTGGCTCAAACGCTCGCTCTGCTGCTATTAACCGTATGATTGGTGGCTCGCCTACGACTGCCGCACTGTTTAATACCTCGCAGCAATATCATGAGATGATCGCTGAAGACATGCTCAATAACATCGATGCGGTCGCTAAAGCGAATAACTGGGAACAAATCCTGCCGCAGCCAACGCTAGATGCCATCAAAGTAAATGGCCATTTTTACGCTGCGCCTGTCAACATTCATATGCCTGGTTGGTTCTGGTATTCCAAAGAAGCGTTTGATAAAGCGGGAATTCAGCAAGAACCACAAACCCCAGAAGAGTTGTTTGCCGCATTAGATAAGTTAAAGGCAGCTGGTTATATCCCACTCGCATTAGGCGGTCAAAACTGGCAAGAGAACCTTTTGTTCGCCACCGTACTGAGTAATATTGGCGGTAAACAGCTCTATCTTGACGCTTTGGGTAAAAGAGACTCGAAAACGTTGAACTCTGATGAATTTAAAGCCGTAGTAGACACCTTCTTAAAACTAAAACCATACGTTGATACGGGCTCACCTGGTCGTAACTGGAATGATACCACCAGCTTAGTTATCAACGACAAAGCTGGTATTCAAGTAATGGGAGATTGGGCAAAAGGCGAATTCACTCAGGCAAACAAGATCCCTGGCCAAGATTACGGTTGTTTTCCTGGTTTAGGCGATGACTCTCTCTATATCGTCGGTGGCGATGTCTTTGTCTTCCCTAAAACCGATGACAAAGAGCAGATTGCAGCTCAGCAAAGCTTGGTTGAGTCCATGCTTAATCCAGAGACTCAGATTAAATTCAATAATTTAAAAGGCTCTGTTCCAGTGAGAACCGACATAGATGTTTCTTCTATGGACATTTGTGCACAAAAAGGTGCCGCTATTTTGAAAGTGGCAGAACGTCAAATTCCTGATGGCTCCATGTTGATGGAAGAGTACCTTTATGGCTCACTAAAAGATGCGGTAACCGAAGTTTGGAACTCTCCAAATATCACCACTGCGCAAGCCGTCACTGTTTTTGAGCGTGCTTTAAGAGATTAATCTGATAGGCATCAATCGCTTTGCGGCTGATGCCTTTTCTCTGTATCCAATCAACAAGGGAGATCCCCCCTATGGATCTAGTCGCCATTAAACGGCATATTCGAAGAAACACGCTAGCCTATGTCGCTATCCTTCCAATGGCGTTTACCGTTATTGTGGCTTACATGGGCACGATGTTTTGGTCGGTGAGGCTATCATTCACTAGCTCCAGAATGCTGCCTAAGTATGACTTCGTCGGATTTTCTCAATATGAACGTTTATTCGAAACATCACGCTGGGTAACGTCGCTCGAAAACTTACTTATTATTGCCTTTTTGTTTTTGGCGATTTGTTTTGTACTGGGTTTTTTACTGTCCATATTTATTGATCAAAAAATCAAAGCTGAAAGCTTTTTTAGAACCGTCTTCCTTTTCCCCTATGCGATGTCTTTCATCGTAACAGGATTAGTGTGGCAATGGATTTTCAATCCACAGCTAGGTATTCAAAGTGCGATGCGCAGCTTAGGTTGGGAGTCGTTTACTTTTGATTGGATCGTGAATCCAGACATGGTGCTTTATACCGTTATTATCGCGGCGGTTTGGCAAGGTTCAGGTTTGGTCATGGCATTACTTCTTGCAGGACTTCGTGGTATCGATGAGGACTTGTGGAAAGCAACCAAGATAGACGGCATTCCAACATGGCGCGTCTATGTCAGCATTATATTACCTATGCTTCGCCCAATGATTATCACCACCGTGGTACTGCTTTCCATCAGCATCATCAAAATGTATGACGTGGTGGTAGCTATGACGTTAGGTGGACCCGGCGTCGCTAGTGAAGTACCTGCAAAGTTCATTATGGATAACCTTTTTGAACGTGCAAACATAGGTATTGCCACTGCTGCATCAACCGTGATGCTCACCACCGTTCTGTGTCTTATTGCACCGTTCATTTATACCAATTACATCAAGAAACAAGGTAGGTAGGCTATGAATACTCTCTCACCTACAATGACGCCAGCTGTCACCAAACGACCAATATCAACCAAAGCGCGTTGGGGACGCATCGGCATTTATGGCTTTTTGATCATCACAGCACTGTTTTTCTTGCTGCCTCTCTATGTCATGCTTGTGACGTCATTTAAAGAGCTCGATGAAATTCGCATGAGCAGCATTTTTGCGTTACCACAGCAACTCTCTTTTGATTCGTGGAAAGTCGCTTGGAGTAGTGCATGTACAGGACTCCAGTGTAATGGCTTACAAGTTGGCTTTTGGAACTCAGTTAAGATTTTGATTCCCAGCGTTCTGATTTCTGTTCTGTTTGGTGCGATTAACGGCTATGCCCTTTCCTTTTGGCGCATAAAAGGCGCCAACCTGCTGTTTGCGTGTTTATTACTTGGGGCATTTATTCCCTATCAAGTGTTTATATACCCACTTATCCGCGTCTACGCTGATTTAGGTATCTACGGCACGCTTACTGGCGTTGTGGTATCGCACGTTATTTTTGGAATGCCAATCATGACGCTACTATTTCGCAATTACTACAGTACGCTGCCAATGGAGTTGTTTAATGCGGCCCGAATCGACGGCGCGGGATTCTTCAAAGTATTTTTTGCCATCATGCTACCGATGTCCGTGCCTATTATCATCGTGGCCGTGATTATGCAGGTAACCAATATTTGGAATGACTTCTTGATTGGTTTGGTTTTCGCAGGTACCGAGAACTTACCAATGACAGTACAGCTCAACAACATTGTTAACACCACCACCGGTGAGCGCGCATACAACGTCAACATGGCCGCTACCATTCTTACTTCTCTTGTTCCTCTGATCATCTATGTGGCATCGGGACGTTGGTTTGTCAGAGGCATCGCTTCTGGTGCAGTAAAAGGATAATCATCATGGGTATAGTCAATATTAATAAGCTCGATATCAGTTATGAGAGCACTAAAGTCGTCAAACAATTAGACCTATATATCAATGATGGCGAGTTTCTCGTGCTTCTAGGACCATCAGGATGTGGAAAGTCCACCCTACTCAATGCGATTGGGGGACTTATTGACTCCAGTGGTGGCAGCATCTCATTTGATGGAAAAGACGTGACATGGACTGACCCGAAGGATCGTGGCATTGGCATGGTCTTTCAGTCCTACGCACTTTACCCAACGATGTCAGTTGAGAAAAACATGTCTTTTGGGCTTCGAATTGCCGGGGTTGATAAGGAGATCATCAACAAAAAAGTACAATGGGCGGCTAAATTGCTGCAACTCGAAGCCCTGCTCGACCGTAAGCCATCCGCACTATCCGGGGGCCAGCGCCAACGAGTCGCGATTGGGCGTGCACTCGTACGTGATGCCGACATTTACTTGTTCGATGAACCTCTTTCCAATCTGGATGCGAAACTAAGGGCCGAGCTCAGGCTCGAAATTAAAAAACTCCACCGCACCCTTAAATCAACCATGATCTACGTCACTCATGATCAAATTGAAGCGCTAACCTTAGCGGATCGCATTGCAGTCATGAAAGATGGCATCATTCAACAGCTGGACACACCACATAATGTTTACAACAAACCTTCAAATCTTTTTGTGGCGACATTCTTAGGATCTCCCGCTATGAACTGTGTTGAAGGTCAGTTAAGGGTTGACGGAAAGAACACATATTTTCAATCCCATCAACTGTCACTCAATGTCACTGATTACCCATTTAAATCACCGGCTGTTGATGGCATGGCTGTCACACTCGGCATGCGACCAGAGCATTTGTTCACGTCATTAACACAAGATGAAGACGAAAACAGCCTAACTGGTGTTATTGAACTCGTTGAACCGATGGGTTCAGATACTCTCGTGTGGTCACGGTTTGATAGTGAACATACGTTATCTCATCGCACGACCACAGAGTTTGAAATCCATGCTGGAGAAAACATTACTGTAAAAGTCGACGCGGCGCGCTGTTCTATCTTTGATTCCAACACCACACAGCGGTTATAAAAATGAGGTGCCCCAAATTGCGTAGATAGACTACGCAATTTGGGGGGACCTTTAGCATACCCACCAGTACAAATATCTAGCACTTATCACCTATCATCCTCTATTCACTATTCACTATTCACTATTCAACACTCAACATTAAAAAATGACATTTATCAGACAACACTATTGATACCAGGTCGTAATATTACATCGCGATACATCTATTGTTATAAATAACAATAGGACAACTCACAACGAAACGTCATAAATACCTCACCAATAACCACTAATCACAGTAATGGTTATGATAACCAGCCTAACTTTCGCCAATTACCATTAATAAAAATACAACCACCAATAACCAGGCCTGATAATTCACTACTTCTATTTTGATCAACAAAAAATTGATTTTTATTAATTACTAAATATATTCAAGGCATTAATATGACGTCATAACAACGAAGTAACTATAAATAAAAGGAAGTAACAATGAAATTAGCGAAAGCGTTAGCCTTAACATCTCTAGCACTAATACCAATGTCATCGTACGCAGATCATACCACCATTGACGGCTTAGACTTTGGCCCACTCGCTCAACTTGTGGGCACTTGGAAGACAGCTGATACTGGCGGCGTAGATATGTCTCCAGCTCAAGCAGGCACACCACAAGGCCAAGGTGCACCGGCTGTGACTCCATATTACGAAGTGATGACCTTTGAAGTCGCAGCAGATGCCGTGAATGCCAGTAAACAAACGCTTGTTGCCCTTTATTACAAGCAAGAAGTATTCAGAAAGACGGACGATTCTAAGTTTCATGACCAGCGCGGTTATTTTATTTACGACCAAGAAAACCAAATCGTCTACAACTCTTTCTGTGTACCTAGGACAACATGTGTAACAGCTGAAGGCCCTGCTGGAAATAACATGACGTTAAAGATGTCTAGTCGTGGTGTTGCTGAATCTAACTTTATGACTGAAAATGCAACCACAACTGACTTCACCATGAATTTAAATATTGAGGGTGACACACTCACCTACTCTCAATCTACGATGCTAGAAATTTATGATGGTGTATTTTCCCATACTGACGCTTCTGTATTAGAGCGTGTAAAAGACTAAGCTAATATCCTGTTTTAGATATTAATTACTTAAACGATATATTTATCTATCTTTATTTAAAGCCTCTTTATATTAAAGAGGCTTTGGTTTATTTCAAGCGACTAGGCCGCCTTTCCCCTTTTTGTGCGATTCTCCAAGTAATATAGTCATGGACAAGTACTTATCTTGTTAGTTATTCGTTTTAGCTTCGTTGCTCAATCAACCAATCTCTAGACCAGTATTTTCACCTAACAGCGTACTCAAGAGAGCATTTTCTTAGCAATAAATTGCAATCTAGCGCCGCTAACCCTTTACTATCTGTAAGATCCCCCTAAAATGGGCAAAAAATTTAACACTGAGGTTTTCATTCATGTCCATTCAATGGTTTCCGGGCCACATGCACAAGGCACTTAAAGAAATTGAGGAAGTGATTCCGCAAGTCGATGTCATCATCGAAGTTCTTGATGCTCGTATCCCTTTTAGTAGTGAGAACCCAACGATTGCGAGCCTACGTGGTGATAAGCCTGTCGTTAAAGTGTTGAACAAGCGCGACTTAGCCGATCCAGAGAAAACCGAGTTGTGGATCGCACACTTAGAAAAAGAGCAAGGCGTGAAAGCGATTGCAATTACCACGAGTAATCAGCATGAAGTGCAGCAGATCCTTGAACTTTGTCGAAAGCTGGCTCCAAATCGCGAAGCGATTGGTAAAAACATTCGCACCATGATCATGGGTATCCCTAACGTAGGTAAGTCCACCATCATTAATAGCCTTGCGGGTCGCACTATCGCCGTTACTGGTAACCAGCCTGCGGTGACTCGCCGCCAACAGCGAATCAACCTGCAAAATGGCGTCGTGCTATCTGATACTCCAGGCGTATTGTGGCCAAAAGTGGAGAACCCACACAGTGGATTTCGCCTTGCGGCTACCGGTGCAGTAAAAGATACCGCGATTGAATACGATGAAGTGGCCTTTTATACGGTTGAATACCTTGCGCAGTACTACGCAGAGCGACTTAAAGAGCGCTACCAGATTGATGAAGCGCTACCTGAATCTGACCTAGAACTCATGGAGTTGATTGGTAAGAAGCGTGGTGCGCTGCAATCTGGCGGTCGAGTCAATCTTCATAAAGCTTCTGAGATATTATTACATGAGCTACGTAGTGGCACGCTTGGACAAATCACACTTGAGTTACCAGAAATGATCACCAAAGAGTTGATTGAAGTCGAGATTGAAGAAGCACGTAAAACAGAAGCGAAGATTAAGAAGAAAGAAGAGCGCCGTAAACGCTATTTGAAGAACAAGCGCTAATTCTTAAAGATAGAATTTTTAACGCTATGCCGCAAAACGCTCTCTTTTATGAGAGTGTTTTTGTTTTTGCCAAGCCCGTACCTCAAGACAGACTCACTCCTTGAGGCAAACCCCACCTTGAGACTGTTCCTTAAAATATCGGTGACATTGTCACCTTTGCATTTACTAACAATGTCCAGCCTAACGCCATGTAAAAGAAGTTGATCGCGAGCACTGTGACATTTTGCCAACGTTTATGCTCTGTAAATCCTGCCCCTTCCTCTTTGGTTTGACCAACAAAACGACGTTGGACGCTTAACGCTAGAAAAGACACCAGTAACAAGGATAAAAAACTGCCCACAAAGCTAGCAATCAACAAAAGGTTTGCGATAGATTGCTCGAACCACAAGGCCGTATAGAGAAAGATTAAGCTGGTACTTAAGCAAGGTCTCAGCGCCACCACCAACATTACCCCATAAGACGACGAGATTGCGGAAGATCCGGAGAAAGGGCGCTGAGAGGGTTCGGTCTGTTTTTCTTTCGGTGCTTGGCTTAACAAAAACACTCGTTTAAGCACACCAAATCCCCCAATGGCGAGCATCCCTGCACCAACCCACTGATTAAGGCTACCCACTAACGCAATGGTATCTTTAAACCCTAAGACTAAAATCCACTGCAGAGCTGATGCGACTAACCAAGTACTGAGCCCCTGCACAACATTGATAGCTAGGGAGAAACCAGCGATCCGGCGTAAGGTCGGTTTAGAGGCTTGCATTGCAATCAACAATACTGACTTACCATGACCAGGCCCCAGTGAGTGGACAAAACCGTAGCCACAAACCGCAAGGACTACCAACCACTGCGCCCACTGGCTGGTGCTGAATAATTGTGCCCCCTCTTCTCGCTGACTCGCTTCTAGAGCGTCTGTTAGCTGCTCTAGTAGCATCCGTTGCAGTGAGTGAAGCTGCCAACGAAGATAAACCCAGTTTTCAACTATCCAGTACAGACCCGCAATCAGCACAACACTAACAAGTAAAATGACACCAGCTTGCTTAAATTGATATCGGTGGTTATCCACAATGAATACTCACGGTTTGGCTAAAATGTTGACCTAGTTCCGAATCTTCTTCGCTGTCTCGTGCGAGCGACATGGCGTAATTTTGAATCTCTTGTGACGGCGATGGTTGTACTAAACCGACGTGACATTGAGACGCGACGCTCGAATCGAGCTTAATCGACCGTACCGATTTCCACGCAATATCGATAAAGTAGGTATTGTCATAAGTCTGAATTGACAAGTGCTGCCCAGAGAGTTCAACTTGTTTCGAAAGTGGCAACAAAAATGCCAATACCATTCGCTTACCACGTTTTGTTAATGAGTACGATGTGGGTATTCGAAACTTAAGTGGCTCCCCATCCAAATACAGGTAGGTAAAATAATGGGTATTGAGTAAATTTAACATTAAGCGCCTCGCCTCTTCTGACGCACGTTCCTCGTTGTCAAAAACGGTAAAGTCCCCATCTAAGGCATAGGCACTAGTAAAAGGATCAAACACCCATTCCATTTCGAGACTA
This sequence comes from Vibrio methylphosphonaticus, assembly GCF_023634655.1. Taxonomy (GTDB): domain Bacteria; phylum Pseudomonadota; class Gammaproteobacteria; order Enterobacterales; family Vibrionaceae; genus Vibrio; species Vibrio methylphosphonaticus. The sequence goes on from NZ_JAMKMS010000002.1 coordinate 34,315, forward strand.
TCGACTCTAGTTTCTTCACCATGAATGGTTAAGGTATGGCTTATCCATGAGTGTGGATGGCCATAACAAAGTGCTGACCAAATAAGTGGTGACAAAAAAAGTATCAGCGCAGCAAACGGGCGTGCTGTCGTGGTTCGATGTTTCGAACGACCAAACATCCCATCTTCAGATCGACTGCTAGGAAGCATGACGAGCCGCCAAATCTTCGTCACGACGCTGCCATTGCTGTGAAGACACATCATCAAAAGCTGCGATCAGTGTGGCAAATGAATCCTTCTCTTGATCTGCTAACGATTGTGCCAATGGTAAGTCTACCTGCATAGGATCAACTGGTCGGTTACGTACTAACACCTCAAAATGAAGATGAGGACCAGTAAGACGGCCAGTGGCCCCAGACAAGGCAATTTTTTGACCACGCTTAACCAATTCGCCCGGTTTAACAAGGAAGCGGCTAAGATGCAGGTAGCGGGTCGTATAAATACTATTGTGCTCGATCGTCAAATATTTTCCTGCGTACGGATGCTCTCTTACCGCCACAACTTTGCCATCCCCAGTTGAGTAGATTGGCGCTCCGACAGGCGTGGCGAAATCTGTACCATTATGAGGCGAGACTCTTCCCGTAACCGGGTGTTTTCTGTAACGATTAAATGGAGAAGTGATCCGGCGATATTCTTTAGCAATCGGGTATCGATTAAAGGCTTGTTCCAAACTATTTCCATCACGATCATAGAATCGACCATCTCGCGCTAAAAAGGCAGACACCACCTCTCTACCCAAGTAAAAGCGCACACCTTGTATTTCAGAATTTCCGGTCGCATACGAACCAAGGTATTGCTCGCTCACTAAGACTTCAAACCTGTCCCCAGGCCTTAAATCACGCGCAAAGTTGATTTTGTCAGCCATAACACGGCTGACAGTTGAAATTTGACGAGAACTTAAACCTTGCTTATGGGCAGATGCGGCGAAACTGCCAACGATATCTCCGATAACCATACGGGGCGTCCACTCCCCCTTCTCTTCTATGAAATCATAATGATACAAAGTCTGGTTTGGTAATTCTTCGCTGTGAACAAGAGAGTAGACCGAGCGCTCAACAAGGCTAAGGTGATACGTCAACGTGATAAGCGTGCCTGTAGACCTATCAACGACAAACTCTAATCGCTTGTTTGGTACAAGATTATCGAGCTTTAGATCTGAAATATCTGCCGACAATAACTCTGGTATCGTTGCGAGAGGTACCCTCAGCGTTTCAAAGATTGTGCTTAACGAGTCACCTGGCTGAATGAAGTAATGAACACGTTCAATGTTGGTTAGGTCCCTTTCAGGTGAAGCGGTACTCGTCGCTTCACCTGAAAGCTTGCCATCATAAGGGGTAATTTTCACCGTATCATGGGGCTCTGGATTAGCTGTTGGTAAAAATACCTCGGTAATGAACGAACGGTGGCTATTGCCGAAAAGTGATACACCAACAACCAGCGTCGTGACGAAAAAGAGGCAAAGCATCCAAGGAGAGAATTTATAGGACATGATAAAAATGAATTGAAAATTTGTTATGTTATAACATAACAGTATAATAAAAGACAATCATAGCTCTTATTTTACCATACCTTTCGTTTCAAGGTGTTTCTAATGGGGTTTTTAGTTTAAAACTCTAAATTAAAATTAAAGAAAAAGAAATAGTCTGATGAAGCGGTGCACTTTTATTAGAAAACAAAGGGTAAGCAAATTACAGACACAAAAAACCGCACGGCATAATGAAGTCGCTTCATTTAGGTAGTTAAACCTAGCACGTGCGGTTATTTTTAAGGCGTCAAACGTTAAACGTTTCAATTCGTCTCTGTGTATCAATGCCCTTTTTTTGAATGATGGTTATGGCACACCATGGCCTTTAGACGCAACCCAAACGCGATACCATTGTTCACGAGTGAGTTCAATTTCCATCGCCTCTACCGCCGCTTTAACGCGCTCGATTTTACCTGAGCCAACAATAGGCAATGGCTTTGACGGCAAACGTTTCACCCAAGCAAAGATAATTTGGTCAATGCTACTCGCGCCTACTTCCTGACGAATCGCTTCCAGTTCACCGCGGACACGTTGTGCTTGCTCAGATTGTCCGGAGAAGATTTCACCACCTGCTAACGTTGACCATGCCATAGGAGAAACGCGAAGTTGCTGTAGCTGATCAAGCGTACCATCATGCGCCACTTCAAAGTTCAGTGGATTGATTTCCACCTGGTTAGTCACTAATGGTTTGCTAAGGCGAGATTGCAGCAAATCGAATTGGCGAGGTGAGAAATTAGACACACCAAAATGCTTCACTTTGCCGACTTTGTGAAGCTCAGTAAATGCTTCTGCCACTTCATCGGCATCCATCAACACATCCGGACGGTGTATCAACAACACGTCTATCTCATTAACCCCAAGTCGCTGCAATGAGTTATCTACAGACTGGTAGATGTGTTTTGCACTGGTGTCGTAATGATTGATTTTGCGATCAGCAAATTTTTCACTGCATAAATTGATATCGCATTTAGTGATGATTTGAATCTCATCCCTGATTTGGCTATCTAACGCTAACGCTTCACCAAACAACTGCTCACATTCATAGTTGCCATAAATGTCAGCGTGATCAACCGTCGTGACACCGAGTTCGATATGCTGCTTAAGAAACGTGAGTCGCTCTTGCGGGGTCATACCCCAGTCGGCGAGTCGCCAATACCCTTGAACCAACTGTGAAAGCTCTGGTCCGCTTGGCGCGGTGGTGACTTTAGAAACTGCTTTCGAAACCGCTGTTGAAACCGCTGTTGAAACCATAGGTTGACTCCTTATTTTACCTAGCGATATCCTAAGCTGCTTTCACATCCCCCTCAATGACTAATTGCCGAATTTGGTGAATAGCCCCCGCACCGCCCACCTACCCCTCCTAAAAATGACAAATAAAAGGTAAAAAATCATCAATCCAACCAAAACATCACAAATACACACAAGCAACCAAACGCCAGACAACACCCTATCGCCCTAAAATCCGCCAAAAGCCAACCCAAAAGAGTTATCCTTATCATTCACAGAAGCAATATAAAAACCTCAAGCGATAGCAATACACTTATAACAAGAAACATCCAGTTAACATCAATCTCATTTCCTGTCAGTTGCCCCCAACCACCTATTGACAAACATAATAGTTATAAATTCATCGGTCCAATTTATGTGACCTAGATTAAACACCTGTTTGAAAGAAATATTTTACACTTAACTCAAATGACGCGTAGATGAATTCGCGAAGTGAAATACAAGAAAAATATACAAAACTGAAATACTAGCAATATGTAAACCTGTCCCCCAACAGTGGTATTTAAAAATAGAATCTATTTTTAAATGGGGTAATAAACTCCCAAAATGGATAACAATAAAAAGGAAATAACTATGAAAGGTCTATTTAAAGTTTCTACGCTTGCAATCAGTGTTTTTGCCGCTTCGCAAGCTGGTGCGATTGAGCTTTATAATAACGAAGGAACAACTGCCGGAATATCAGGCGTTGTCGCAGCCCAGATGGCTTCTTATGGCTACGATAAAGATAGTGCCTTAGGCGAGGCTTTTGACAGCGAAAATATGCTTATCGAAGATCCAGGCTCTTACCTAAATATTGACATTAGACACCAGCAAGGGAGTTTCTACGGTCTTACTCGTGTCGCGTGGGATCTAAACTTCCAAACATCTCCAACATCAGAGACATCCATTAAGCAAGAAGAACCACTGTCAGCTCGCGAAACATACGCCGGTTTTGGCCATGACGACTTTGGTGCTGTAACTATTGGTCGGCAAACCAGCCCTTACATGAAGACAGATAAAGGCTTCTACACTTATTGGGCTGGCGGGTTTAACCAAAGCTTCTCTGACGAGCTAGGCTCTCGTCGTGCTCTAAATGCTGTCGTTTGGCAAAATGATTTTGATAATCTCTATGTCGGCCTACAGTACCAAGCCAAGCGTTCAGTAGACCAGATTGCATTTGGTAATGGTGGTACGTATGGCGAGGTATTCGTGGGCGATACAACCATCGACAGCGGCTTTGGGGCAGCGATTGCTTACACTTTTGAAAGCACCGGAACTTACATTGCTGCAGCGTATAACAGAAACGATGATATTAACGGTGATCTAAACAGCTTTTTAGACCCAGTAACAGCTCCTAAAACTACTCTTACAAATGCAGAGTTTTCACAATACTCGGTTGCAGCAGAGCAGCACTTTATGGACGGCGGTATATCACTTTCAGCACGTTACGAGCACTATGATTCAAAAGATGGCGCAGCGACAGCGACTTACGATGTAAGCGGTAACAGCTTCGGTATTGGTGCAAACATGTACCTAAGCGATCAATGGCGAATCTTCGCTAACTATGAAATGGGCAAAGAAGAAAGCAACATACTTGATATAGCAGTTAGCGACTTCAGCATGTTTGCTGTTGGTACCGCTTACGCGCCTGTTGCTTGGGGCGAGGTTTACCTTGAAGCCTATAATGATAAAAATGAATTTTATGAAGTAGAGGCAGGTAAAGGCACTCACGTATTCCTAGGCGCAGCCGTATTCTTCTAAGCCAAATCTAGATAAAAACGTACTGACCAATCCAGCCCTTAAGTTTTCTTAAGGGCTTTTTTACATCTCTTCAACAATACTCCAGATCACTCATCTTCACCTCAAACTCGTTATAACTACCAATAATGGTACAAATCACAGAATCAATTAAATTTATCAATACAACACCTCCATTACCCCCTGACAATCGAATGCATAAAAACTTATAAAAAAATAAACTGTGATAATCCTCATAAATGCAATGGCGTTTTATTAATAGACTGCTTGCGATAATTACTGGTTATTAAGACCATTATTCACATTAACAAATATTATACATATCAATAATCAAAGTATTATCTAATTAATAAAGTAGTCGCTGGTGTTTTAAACAAATACTCGCTTTTAATTACCTAATATAAGTACAAGAATATGAAGCATTTAAATTTTTCGCACGCCCTTTCCCTGCTAGTTTTGGCAACTTTTTCTTCCACTGCAGTGGAGCTCTACAACGATGACAACACAGATCTGACGATGTATGGTGCCATTGCCGCGCATTTGAGCAGCTATCATTATGACCCAGAATCTCCAATGGGCAGTGGCGATGCCATTGGTTACGAGTCCGGCAATCTCTACATCGAAGATCCCGGCTCCTGGATTGGATTTGACATCACCCATACCCTCGGAGATTATCGCGCCATTGTTAAACTTGAATACGATGTCAACTTTGGCACTCAATCCGATGAATCCGATGTCGCTTTAGCCCAACGACAAACCTATGTAGGCTTTGGCCATACGACCTATGGCGACATTACGATTGGTCGCCAAGAAAGCCCCTATGTGAAGTCCGACGTTGGTTACTACGCCTATTTTGCGGGCGGATTAAACATGATGCAGTCAGACCAGCTGGGCAGTCGTCGCACCAAAAACACCCTAATATGGAAGAAAGAAACCGATAACTTCTATGTTGGACTGCAATATCAAGCCAAGCGTTCCGAAGACCATATTGGATTTGGTAACCGCCTAAACTTTGGTGCATTCCTGCCTGCCGTAAGTGACGAAATCACCATCGATAGTGGTTTTGGCGCCGCCACCGCTTATACCACCTCCTTCGGCACCTACTTTGTCGCCGCTTATAACCAAGCCGATAATATTTCTGGAAAAGTGATTGATCTACTGGGCGACGCCAATCAAGAGATCACACTAAGCAATGCCAATATCAAACAGTTGGCGCTTGGCGTAGAACACCACTTTTTCGATGGTGGCGCTTCTTTATCTGCCAGATTTGAGCGTTTTGAAGCGCGCAACGGTAATGGTGGGACAGATTTGAACACCACCACCGATAATTTCGGTCTAGGCGCAAACTTATATGTATTAGATTCTGTGCGCATTTATGGCGGGTATGAATTTGGTATCGAGCGGGACAACAACACTAACGCCGTGGGCACCAAAACATCCATGTTCAACCTTGGCACCGCGTGGGCGCCCGTGCCTTGGGGAGAAGTATACCTTGAGTCCTACTCTGACGCGGTGACTTTAAATGGCTCTACCAACTGGGTCACAGGAGGGACGCATGACTACTATGGCAGAAACCGCCACTTCTTCCTTGGCGCAGCGGTATTTTTCTAACTAGATATCGCCCAAACGACGAGACCGATATGGCTCGCCTTTAACAAAGAACCCTAATCAAAAAGGAAATGAGAAACGATTTTTCTTGTTTCCTTTTTCTTTTGTCACTTGCCACCTAACATCTATCTCTAGGAACCAGGAACTTGCAATTATCCTTTCACTTCTCTTTATATGAGCCTCCTTTCCAGTGTCTTTCGAGAAAGATCACAACAAAGTGCTATTATTTTACATAGAGTTGTATTGATTAATTACTAGACAGCAAGGAAGGTAAGGTATGTACGACCTAAAAAAAGAGTATGACCAGTTCGGCCCTTGGTTGGTCGAAATCAAGTCAGAACAAGATATTCCGCCGCAGTTTTCCGAGCAACAGCAGTTTTTTGACGATGCCGTCTACAGTTTCAAAATACCGGTTCATCAAGAACGTAGGAACATGAAACCAGGCATGCTGCTCTACCCTGAAGTGGTCATCATTCAAAAAGACTTTATTTTGCATTTAAAGATAGACGGTGAACGCATTCAGGCTGAAAAAATGTGGTATACCGATGTACTCTTTCTCACTCACGGAGGGGATTTACTCGATAACTATATTGGATTGCAGTCCATTCAAGGTGAGATGGTCATCAAGTATAATCTTGTCTCTCAAGACGTCGCGAGCCATGTCATCAAATTGCTACGCGAAATGGTATCACCACGTAAGCATTACCCAGTTTCTAACGAGCTGAATGATAAAAGTCTACTCGACAAAGTCACTTATAGCTTTTATTGCGGTACGGAAAAGCCCCTCGACCCTTTACACATTTTGGCCTATCAAAGCGGGCTATCGTTAACCGAACGTAAACGCAGTAGTCTGATGGATCTGTACCACAACTTCGTGCAGTACAAACTGCTTCGCTCAATGATAATGACAGATGGTGTGGATTTGATCATCGCCAACCAGGGTAAGCACATTATTGATGTCAAGGATGCTAATTATAAGTTTGGTCACACCTTCATACGGTTAGGACTTATCGAAAGTATCGCATTGGAACCTCATCCCACTTTCCCTGAGTTGAACGTGTTGATCATTAAAGTCGCCTTGTGTGAATTTACCTTAGCAGTCGATAAACATTTCTCGATCGATAAAGTGCTGCAACTGTTGCACAACACCCATCAAGTAGAAGAGATGGTTTAGCCACATGTCCTGATGCTCACGATGTCTTTCGTGTAGTGTCAGGAGGCCTCTCCTACACTGACAAGTCTTAATCCACGTATCGCTGGACACATTGTTGCTGTAACCAATTGGACAGTTTTTTGATTTCTGGTTGACGCGCTCTGCTATTCTTGTAGACAAAGTAAAAATTATCCCCCGTTTCCAAACCGTGGGACGGTATCATTACCAAATCTTGTAAATCTCGCTCCGTCATCATATAACCATTCGCAAATGTGATCCCTTGATCGTACTTGGCGGCTTCTACAGCCAATAACATATGGCTAAAATGCTGCATATCGAGGTTCTTTGGCAGCGCTATTCCTCCCGCTTCGCACCACTTTTTCCAATCTCTGCCTCGTTCCCGAAACACCGAGTCGGTTGAGAGTATCGGATAGTCCCAAATCGCTTCTGGTAACGATTTATCACGGATCTCTTTCCAAATTTTCTGGCTACAGACGGGGTAAAGCACTTCATTATATAGTGGTTCAGCGACATAGTTTCTGGTTGGCTGTTCAACAGTAATAAAACAGTCCCCAGTTTTGTCTGAAAGATCGGGATCCTCTGCGACCATGTTTAACGTCAACTCGATATCTGGGTACAATCGCTTGAATTCTGATAAACGTGGTATGAGCCATTTCACTGCAAGCGAACTGTATAACGCCAAGCGGATAGTCCCTTGCTCACCTTCTCTGATACGCTGACTCGCTTTAGCAATGGATGCAATTGCGGGGCTCACTTCTTCTAAGTACTGCTCGCCACATTCCGACAAAGACAGTTTCCTCCCCTGTCGAATAAACAGCGCTTCACCCAAATAATCTTCAAGCAAACGGATTTGATGACTAATTGCGCTTTGCGTGACGCTAAGTTCCGCGGCTGCTGTCGAAAAACTTAAATTTCGCGCAACGGATTCGAAACAATGCACCGCTCTCAATGGAGGTAATTTCATTATCTAAATAACTCATACTAAGAAAATATTTATCACTTAACTTCATCCTAAGATAACTCTATTCTCTGGTAAAGAAATGAAGAGGAATGTTATGAAAACGATGTCAGTCACCACCGCAATGTTATTGCTTGTTTTTGGAAATCAAGTTGCGATTTTGTCTGACGCGATGATTAAAAGCGTGGGTAATGACGTCGCCGTATTCCAGTTTGTTTTTTTCCGCCAAATCTCAGCGGTCTTGCTTTTATTACCTCTATTTTTGCTTAGTAAACCTAAAAAACTAACCGCTGGACTCAAATGGCACTTTGTTCGTGCACACGTCTGGGTATTTGGGGCCGTATTCATGGTTTACGCTATTTCATCCATGCCTTTAGCGACCGCCAATGCAATTTTTTATGCTGCTCCATTATTAATGTTGCCGCTGGCTGCCCTATTCTTTGGCGAAAAACTCTCTTCACAAACCATCTCTGCGGCAATCATGGGATTTGCCGGAGTACTGGTCATTATTCGCCCCGATCAAATCGATTTTGCTGCTCTTGCCGCATTAGTGGTCGCACTCACTATTGCGATTAACAATTTGCTTATTCGTAAATTACCTAAGGATCAATCTGTTGCGCACACCTTACTCATGACTAACTTAGCGGGTATCCCTGTCGCGCTTTGCTTGGCCTATTTGGAAGGAGAAGCTTGGGATTGGAGTGCCTTTCCCACCGCTGCAGCTTCAAGTACATTTATTTTAATTTACGCTGCGACGTGCGTGTTAACGTACCGCGCCGTAGACAGTAATAAAATCGCCAGTGCCGAGTACAGTGGGCTGATTGGCGCTGTGGTTGTCGGTCTATTATGGTTTGGCGAAATGCCCGATATCTTTATGGCAATCGGAACCTTGATGATCGTCGTGCCTATTATTTGGCTTACCAAGCGAGAAAAAAAGCGCAATCGATCGCATATTAAATCGACGATAATTGACAATTAGTGAGCTGGGTGTGAACAGAATGTGAATGGGGTTTGTAATATTTTGACATATTTCATATACTTAATAGTGAACCCTGATATGGAAAATCATTATGAAACACCTTGCAAGGAAATTGCTAATCTCTTCACTGTTCGTCGCTTCATCCCTTCAAACCGCCTCTGCTAGTGAATGTGAACTTGTCACCATCGCTGACATGAACTGGAACTCCGCTACTCTCATTGCCAATATCGATAAGTTTATCCTAGAAAATGGTTATGACTGTCCAGCAGAACTTGTTCCGGGCGATACCATGCCAACCGGCGCATCCATGATTTCAAAAGGACAGCCTGATATTGCTCCTGAATTTTGGAGTAACTCTATGCGTGAAGCGCTAGACGCGGGTGTAAAAGAAGGCCGTATTAAGTACGCTGGTACGACACTGTCTGATGGCGGTGAAGAAGGCTTTTGGGTACCTGCTTATATGGTCGAAAAAGATCCGTCTCTTGGCACCATTGAAGGCGTAGTCGCTAATGCCAAACTCTTTAGTCACCCGGAAGATCCTGCTAAGTCAGGTTTTTATTCCTGTCCAGCGGGTTGGAACTGCCAAATTTCGGCAGGTAACCTATTTACCGCTCTTAATCTAGAAGAAGCCGGATTTGAAGTCATTGACCCAGGGTCAGGCGCTGGCCTCTCTGGTTCAATCGCTAAAGCTTACGAGCGCGAAGAAGCATGGTTTGGCTACTACTGGGCACCTACTGCTGTACTCGGTAAATACAAAATGGTTAAGGTCGATTTCGGTAGTGGCGTTGACGAAGAATACTTCAAAGAATGTATTACGAGTGAAGACTGTTTGACACCAAAAGCAACAATGTATCCACCTTCTGTTGTCGAGACGGTTGTGACAACGTCATTTGCAGAAAACTCACCAGCCGCGATGGAATACTTCGCTAAACGTGATTTCAGCAATGAGCAGATGAATGGTCTACTGGCTTGGATGGAAGATGAGCAAGCTGACGGTGAATATGCCGCTGAACATTTCATGAAAGAATACAAAGATACATGGGCGACGTGGCTACCTGCTGATGTTGCCGCTAAAGTACAAGCTGCTATCGACGCACTGTAATTCGAGCGTAATTACTAGTTATCGTAGCGAACGAGCATTGATCATTGACAAGTGTTACCCGTTTCGATCAATGCTCTCTTTATAAGAAAGATAAGTATGGTCGCCTTTGGATTAGCGTAATCTCTTCACCTTTTAGGCAAAGATGCTAAACCGAGCGACCTTTTTTGCTATTGAGCCATGGTTTTCCTTTTAAGAGGTCACCAATGATAAGCCCTTGTGGTGAATCATTAACATGGCAAAAAATAGTGGCATAAGTGGTCAAGGAGTGACAGATGTCCGATGCCAGCTGGTTGAGTGAAATTCCTCAGCTTGATAGAAAACAACTACTCGATATACGAAAAACACTTGATGGTGCGTATAGAGAATTCTCCAGAGAATACGGAGACACGATTGAATCGCTATTCGATCCTCTTCTAAGCTTCCTAATTTGGTTTGAAAAACTGCTTCTAAGTAGCCCCTGGTGGCTCATTATTGGCATTCTGGCAGGTCTGGCATTTGTTGCCAGTCGCTCATGGAAACTGACTCTTTCCGTTGCCGTCGCCTTCTTTTTAATTGGTTTCTTTGGTATGTGGGATAATACCATGCGAACCATGAGTATCATTCTCGTCTCAACCTTTGTCGCCATTGCGCTGGGCATTCCAACCGGAATACTAATGGCTCAATCGAAAAAAGCCCGAGCCGTCATTACCCCGATTCTCGATATCATGCAAACGATGCCCGCCTTCGTGTATCTTATACCCGTTGTTATGCTACTGGGCATTGGTAAAATTCCTGGCGTTATTGCCGTTGTTATCTACGCCATCCCGCCGGTTATCCGCCTAACCGACTTAGGTATACGCTTAGTGGATAAAGATGTGTTAGAAGCCTCTACTGCCTATGGCGCAAGCCCGATGCAGCGCTTATTTGGTGTACAGGTGCCACTGGCTATGCCAAATATTATGGCTGGCATCAACCAGACTATCATGATGGCACTTGCGATGGTGGTTATTGCCTCTATGATTGGTGTTAAGGGATTAGGTCAACCGGTACTCAAATCCATCACTAACCAATACTTTACTCTTGGTCTGCTCAACGGTCTCGCGATCGTAGCTCTGGCTATTATCTTTGACCGCGTCTCGCAAAGCTATGCTAAGCGTACGCAAGCACATTTAGGAGGAAGAGACTAATGACTCAGCCTCAACCTATTATTCAGATCAAAAATCTGTACAAGATCTTTGGCCCAAAAGACAAATCCTACTTGCAAGCGGTAAAAGATGGCGAAAGCAAAGATGATCTTCTTGCTAGAACCGGTCATACCCTTGGATTGCAAAATATTAATCTTGATATTTATCCCGGCGAGATATTCGTCATTATGGGGTTATCGGGTTCGGGTAAGTCGACGATGATTCGTCACTTCAACCGACTTATTGACCCGTCTGAGGGCGAAATCATTGTCGATGGATCCGATGTGATGAAGCTTTCTAACCAAGAACTACGTGACTTTAGACGCCATAAAATGTCGATGGTATTCCAGCGATTCGGCCTGCTACCGCACAAAACCGTTATCGATAACGTCGCTTATGGGTTACAAATTCAAGGTTTAAGTAAAGAAGATCGTTACGCAAAAGCGGGAGAGTGGATCAAAACGGTAGGGCTTGATGGGTATGAACAACAGTATCCTAGCCAGCTCTCTGGTGGACAACAGCAACGAGTCGGACTTGCTCGAGCATTGTGTACTGACGCCGATATTTTGCTGATGGATGAAGCCTTTTCTGCACTCGACCCATTAATTCGAAGTGAGATGCAAGATCAACTGATCGAACTTCAAGAGAAACTGCATAAGACCATCATCTTTATTACACACGATTTAGATGAAGCGCTACGCATAGGTGATCGCATTGCAATTCTCCGTGATGGTGTGGTCGTGCAGCAAGATAAACCGGTGGACATCTTGTTAAACCCAGCCGATGATTACGTCGAAGCGTTCGTAAAAGACGTCAATCGAGCAAGAGCGCTTACCGTTGAAACGGTCATGCAGCCGCCTATTGCTCGTATTACCGCCGAAACACTGGGTGAAGCCATAACACAAATGCGCCGATCGTCAGAAGACTATGGTTATGTCGTTAACGATGAGGGTTACCAAGGTGTGATTACGCAAGAAACGTTAGACCAAGTCGAGCAAAAAGATTACCACAAAGAGATCCCATCTCAGATGCTTGATGATGTCCCTGCGGTTCAAAGTGATGCGTTGCTCGAAGCCGTTATCCCTGAAACCCTCGACAGTGACCACCCGCTGCCAGTAGTCGATGATAACGGCGACTTACAAGGTCACCTTTCAAAATCAACGCTGGCCGATGTGTTAAGTGATACGTCTCAATCAGACGATGAAGAGAAACCGTCCGCGGTAAAGAATAACGCTGCGTAATAGCAGCGCTTGTATGGATCATTGAGAGTTCAACATAATATATAACGCTTAATCATGCCTCTTGGGTTGTGATTAAGCGTTATTCATTTAACGCCCAAAACGTTAAAACATTCCAGACAACAGCGCCCCTGCCACCACTGAATTGCCATGGTGAATAGTATTCTCTCGCACTATATAATCCACCAAAGCCAGTACTACGCCCGCCTTACATCTGAAAACAAAATACTACTGTTTGAATTTTACACACCAATAGAAATAGCTGATACCGAGCGGCCACTTACCTCAATAATTCAGATAGTTGCATGGTTTCCCCCTAGTGACCCAATCTCCATGTATCTATAGAATGCGCGCCCAAACCGTTTTACTTCACTCCCTACAGAGAACCTGAACATGAATCAAGTATTCAATTCTGCACATATTACAAAAACTGTCCTACTTACACTTTGGATTGTGGCGGGCACCGCTATTCTTCAAGAGCTGGGCATTCACGACAAATGGCCAGCTTTCCTTGCGCTTATTTTCTTCTTTGAAGCAAAATTCGACTTAAGCAAATTAAAGAACATCTTTGCCGCAGGTATTGCTGGCATCGCGATGGGTATGTTAATCCCTTCTGTTCTTGGCGCTTTAGCACCATACGTAGGTGGTCTAAATGCATTTTACATCTATGTCGGTGGCGTAGTACTGATTACTATTGGTTTAGGCCCTGTTGCACATTTTGCGTTTAGTTACATTACCTTCGCGTACGTCGTTATGTGTATCCTACATAAAGATCACGTTGTTGAGCACGGCTTCTCTTGGATGGCGACAGGCCTGCTAGGCGGCGCAATGTATATTGCTGGTGTGACCGTTATCGCTAAGTTCCTAGCTCAAAAACAAGCTAAAGCAGAACTTCAAACAGCTAACAGCTAACAGCTAACAGCACGATAAGGCCTTGATATTCGACTATTAAGGCCTTTCTCTTTCATTTTATAGATATTTCTTGTACAACAGTCAGTGTCTTTGCTTCAACGTCGGAAACAACTGAATGAAAAACCTGCCATGGAATGCCTGGTTACTTGCTGCTGTGCAACCTTTTGTGTTGTCGGTCGGTGCATTGAATGTGTTTCTTGGTGGTATCATTGGTGCAGCCCTACACGACTCACCCGCTTATGCGACCCTCCCAGTCACCACTTTGATCCTTGGTGTCTCGCTAAACGTTTTCCCCGCAGCAAAAATTCAACGTCTTATTGGGCGTAAAAATGCGTTTATTATTGCAGCAGTTGTCAGCAGCCTAGCTGCCTTTTTTGCCAGCTGGAACATTGAACAAGGTCACTTTTTGGGCTTCACACTCAGCACCTTTATCCTGGGTACACAACTTTCCTATGTGGGGCAATACCGCTTTGCGGCGATAGAAAGTTGCCACACCCCTGCTCAACATCCATCGGTCATTAGCCTAGTCTTAGTGGGTGGAATCGCCGCTGCATGGGTAGGTCCGGAACTGCTAAATCTTGGTCAAATGGTCGCAATATTCGACTCGGAATACGCCAATGCCTATGTTGCGCTAGGAATACTTGAGGCGGTGGGGGCGTGTATTTTGGCGGTGGCTATGAAGCCACTCGAAATCAGAGAAACGGATACCAATCCAGGACCAGTCCGAACCATACCACAGCTTTTTCAACAACCAATATTATGGTTAGCGATAGGATCTGGGCTAACCGCCTACGCAGTGATGGCATTTTTGATGACGGCGACTCCGTTAGCAATGCAGGAACATGGTCACGATATTCAAAATGCAAAATGGGTGATTCAGAGCCACGTTATGGCGATGTACCTCCCTTCTTTAATCACGCCTTTAATTATTAAGCGTATTGGTCTCTACAAACTGATCACTGTTGGCTGTGTGGTTTTCCTTGGCTGCATTGCTGTGGGGTTAGCTGGCCATTCTGTACATCACTATTGGTGGGCACTGGTGGCGCTTGGAATCGGTTGGAATTTTTTGTTTATCGGCGGTACCAGCTTATTACCACAAACCTATCACACTCACGAACGGTTTAAAGTCCAAGCCGTGAACGACTTTTCCATTACTACTTTTCAGGCCGCTGGGTCCTTAGGGGCTGGCATGGTGTTGTTCTCACAAGGCTGGACGTGGATGCTAGTTGCCTCACTATTTCCAATCGCACTGCTTATGCTGCTTAATTTTGTCATCAAAAGCCCGAAAACTCCGCCTGCCTTGTCTTAATACCCAGGTAGCCCATCATTACATTGGCAACCTACTACATTAGATTCTTCTGAAAACTGCCAACACTACGCTTGTTTTAACTGGCGTTGTAGAAATGGAATTATGCTATAGTCGCCGGCACTCGCGAAAGGAGCATCGTGAGCTATCTTTACAAGTAAACAAGGCTTGGAGCTTTGCTCACTTTATATAAAGCGATAAGGCAAACGATATGTATGACGATGTAGTGATCATTGTAGATCGATTAGGCAATCAAATTGGTGTAGAAGAAAAGTTAAACGCGCACCGATTAGGTCTAAGGCATTTAGCATTTTCAGTGTTGCTTTATCGTAAGACCAATGATGGATTTGAATATTTTCTGCAAAAACGGGCGCTAAACAAATACCACAGCGGTGGTCTTTGGACCAATACCTGCTGCTCTCACCCGCGTCCGGACGAAAAAATCACACAAGGGTCATCTCGACGTCTTTATGAAGAGATGGGCATTGAAGATACGCTTGATCTTGAAGAGATAGGCCACATTAGCTACTGTGCAAAGTTCTCTAATGGCCTAACAGAAAATGAGCTCGACTATGTGGTGATTGCCAATATTGATGAGGTAAGTACTGAGTTAAACCCCGATGAAGCCAGTGACTGCAAGTGGTGGAAAGAAGGCGAACTCGACGCAAGATTACTCACTCATCGCGATGAATTTACCGCTTGGTTTACACTTGTTTATAACAAAGTGAAACAGCATATTCATAGCTAAGTAGCTAAGTAGCTAAGTAGCTAAGTAAGTAGCTAGATAGCTAAATAACTAAGTAGCAAGGGACTTAGGCCGCTGAGCAGCTCAGTAAGTCGCTTGTTAATAAAAGAGCAATTAAACTTAGTATGCTGGGATAACGGTATACGATGACCTTTTAAAATGACCATTTTATATTGGCAAATAGCAGTGTAGAGGGCGTTTCTCCAAACAAGCTCTCTGCACTACCATCAAATCTCTGCACGACCGCGAGCAATTGCCAGTCATCGGCTAATGAATAGCGGTTAGACACACCAATAAAATACGATCCATCTTGGTAGTAACTTGCTGATGCCCTGAACTGACTCAGTGGTGACAGTTCAAAACTCACATCAGCATACCCTGTATAGCGAGTAAAACTAAGTGTTCTTGCCGTCAATGGTAAGGTTAAATACGTCGCCGCATCAAACGCTTGTTGAGGCTCACTAATGTATAGAACAGAAGCCCGAGCAATCCAATTACGCTGACCGCCAAAGCTGTAGTCCGTTTCGATACTAGACACAATCGTTTGCTGGTAAATTGGGGTTTGCTGGTACGTTTGCCCTTGATAGTCCTTCAACCAAGGATCAAACCAAGTCAACTCGCCGCGAATGCCCGCACCTTTGATGTCCCCAGCAAAACCCGCCCCGAGCACATTGTCCACCCCCGAACGTCCTAACAACGTTTGCATATCCCAACCGTGATAGTTAAAGAGATAACGGGCGGAATAACGCTGTAAATTACTGTCTTTGCTTGGGCTGTACACCACATCGACACTACTGGCAAAGCCTAACTGACGGCTAATAGAAATTGCGTCAGTCCCTGGTCTTTCCTCATAGTCAAAATCATAGATAGAGTACGCGTTATAGATATCATTAGGGTTCCATATCGTATTCATCGCCCAATTAACACGATAACGCCCAACACGAGAGCGCCATTTCTCTCCTTGCCAGTCCAAATACAAACGGTCAAATTGACTATTTACGATGACCTTATCGTTATCAACAATATTGCGTGATAGATCAAAATACCCCGCATCCCACTCCGTCACTTGCGAGTAATAGGGTAACGACAAACTATCCCCCATTAGGACTCGATTACGCATTCCTGCGTTAAAACGAAATGATGAAGTAAAACGATATTCGTAGTTGAAGCGTTGATGGACTAAGTGATCCAATGCGTTATCACTATGATCGGGCACCGAACCGGTCGCCATATATTTAACGTATCCGCCAAGGTCCCAATTACTCTCTGGAACCAACCCTGGGATCTCAGCTTTGACTTTTATCATGTAGCACGCAGCACCGACAATAAATAGGCTCGCGACTAATTTCTTCAGCATCATTGGGTCGTTGCGCCTGCTTGTACCGCACGATATCGATAGATGGGTAAATTGATGATTGAGCTGACGATTAACAACATGCGATTATTGACCACGTTGCAAAATGTCTGATACTAACTGCCCGTCTTCAAAAACAATCACTCGTTTCGCTCTTTTAATAACGCGAGGGTCATGAGTAGAAAAGATGAATGTGGTCCCCTCTCCTTCATTCAGTTTTTGCATAATGTCTAACAGCTCACTTGTGCTTTTTGCATCTAAATTTGCGGTGGGTTCATCTGCCATCACAAATCGTGGCTTAGACGCGAGCGCTCTCGCAACAGCGACTCGTTGCTGCTGCCCACCCGACATTTTCGCTGGACGTTTATGCTTTTGATTCGATAACCCGACTTGATCCAATAATTCATTCGCGCGTTGGCGACACTTCGCTTCCTCTACGCCTTGTAATTGCATAACAAATTCTACATTTTCCATCGCCGTCAATACCGGTAACAAACTGTAGTCTTGAAAAATGAAACCAATATGATCACGTCGAAATACAATACGTTGTTTCTCAGATAACCCAACGATATCTTGCCCATCAATGATAATCTGGCCTGACGTCGGCTCATCAATGCCGCCTATCATGTTAAGTATGGTCGTTTTACCAGACCCTGAAGGCCCCATAATCGCGACAAATTCACCTTGTTCAATCGTTAGAGATAACCCTTGCACGGCATGAACTGGAAATTCACTGTCCGCATTATAGGTTTTGGTCAACGCGCTCATTGATATTGTCATAAATTACATACCCGTTGCTCGATTAATCATGGTATTTAGCCCCATACGTTGAAAAGTCACACGCCGGAATTCCAATTGCCCCTTAAGGATTCTCATCATTAATTCCTCTCGGCCATGGCTTCTACGGGGCGCTGCTTTAATATTTGCCGTGCTGGATACAGCGCTGAAACACTAGATGCGAATAGAACCATAATAAAAACCATAATGTACTGGTCTACGCTGACTTGTGGATACAAAACAGTGTCCACACCATACACGCCAAGACCGTCTGAATGTGAGCCAAGGGATATTCCCGTGAAGTTCAGTACGCCAATAACGGATACACTACTAAGCACACCCAGTACCGCTCCGACGCAACCCAAAAATAATGTCTCAAACATGATAAGTAAAAAGATCTTAAACTTAGGCATACCTACGGCCATCAGCACACCAAATTCTTGAGTGCGCTCAAACACAGACATCAGCATAATATTAATAATGCCAAACCCCATCGCAACCACGAACACGGCCAGCATCACTTGATTACTCACGTCCATCGTTGCCATCATTGATGCCAGTAATGGCTGTATATCAAACCATGCTCGCGCTTCATTTTCTGGGGGTAAATACGCGTTGATTTTGGAAACGAGTGTCATAATAGATTGTCGACTCTCTGCGCCAATTTCAGCGGCGGCTAGAATAGCAAACTCATGAACTTCTGGAAGATGAACTATGGATTGAATATCCGACTTTTGTACTAAAACATTACCTTCGTCGTAGCTGGTTGAGGGGGTGTTGAAAATGCCTTTAACACGAAAAGCGGCGCCCGTGACTTCACCACCTTGATCCGTCAACGTTAAAACGACTTTAGATCCCACTCGTAGTTTTAATCGCTCCGCATTTTTCTCTGAGACTAGGATAGGATGTCGTCCTGTCCCATCAAACCACGACCCATCAGTAATATGTTGAGACAGCGGAGTAAAGTCTGCCTCTATCTCGTGATCCACGCCAACAATTCTCACGCCACGAGTACTGCGAGCAGATGCCATCATGCCATCAACTAGAAACCGGGAGCTCCATTTCAACACGTCGGGCTGATTATCTAACTGTTCTGCGATCGCTTGAGAATCGAAAACATACGCATTGATGTCCGCATTTTCCTTAAACTGCTTATTCTGAATCTGCAAATGACTGGTTTGCCAAGCAATAGCATTATGTACCATGTTATCAACAAGCCCATTCATAAAGCCCACCATGGTAACAACGCCAGTCAAACCAAACACCATCGCCCCAAGCATAATGCTGGTTCGTAGTTTGTTCCTCCAAAGGTTTCGCCACGCCAGTTTAATGATCATGACCACCTCCTTTTAATGCACCAACCAGATTCAGGCGTAGCACTTTCCAAGTCGGACCTAATAGGCATATGAGTAACATGAGTGTGATCGCAAGCGCCTGATTTATAAATAGAGCTAAACTAAGATAGACGGGAAGAATCGGCTCAAATCCAGCTTCTAGCATAACCTTAGCGGCTTCGCCTGTTATATGGATAGGATTAAAATGGAAATAGCCAAGAATAGGCATGGCAAGTGTAATACCAAGAGCGATCCCCAAAATACAAATAAAACTCGATTCCATAAATAATAAAGACACCAGCTTTCCTCGGCTCATACCAGCGGCCAGCATCACGCCGAATTCTCGTTGGCGCTCAAGTGTCATCATCATGATCGTCGCAAACAATCCAAAACCAACAATCCCATACAGTAAGTAAATGAGAAAAATACCACCAGCTCGATCCATCTCTATTTGCTGCGCCATTTCGGGAGAAAGATCCTTCCAATCCCTCACTCGAATCGCATCACCAAAGTGAGCCGCTAATGAAGCCTCTACTGTTCCAACATCGTTAAGCGTTTGTGTGTGTAAAACCCAAGATGTCAGCTGATTTCCGGTACTGTATAATCGCTGCGCCTCGCGTATTGGCATATAAACAAGTTGATTATCTAAGCTCATTACCGGGAATTTGAGCAAGCCATTTACAGTGTAAAGACCCGAAGCTGTCTGCCCTTGGTAGCCTTGCCCATACAATATTATCTCGTCACCAACCTCTAATCGTAGATACTTGGCCAGTCCTTCCCCGATAAGGACACCGCTTCCTTTCTCGAATTCACTATCAAGGATAAAACGCCCTTGAGAAACCTTCTCACTAATGCCGGAGTAACGATCTTCGAGCTCAGGGTTGACCCCCAGTACCATCACCCCTTTGGAACGATCACCCGCCGCTGCCAATGCGACACTTTCTAGCCTAGGTAATATATATTCAATTGATGCCTCAGATTTCAGGTATTTAAAATCGTCTAGATTACCGGATAACAAGTCATCAATGCTCGCATTGTCTGCATAATCAGGATCTTGTAACTGAATCAACCCAGTATAAAAACGTGCCGCGTTATCGATATTGGCGTTATAGCTCCCTTCCTGAAAGCTTCGTGTGAGCAACGACAAACAAAGTGCCAACGCCAGTGCAGACGCCGTCAATATCGTCCTTCTTTTTTGTCGCCACAAATTACGCCATGCAAGCTTAACCAGCATTGAGTCCCCTTTGTTACTGTTGAATATCACCCGCTATCAGAGTGGCGCCAGGTTATCTTAGTGTTTTCATTTGGCTTTGTGAGAAGAAGCTATCTTCAATAGCAAAATCAAATTGCGCAGCATGGGTAATCATCTCTGTCTTATGGCCTGGCTTATCCGCTGGTACCATTTCCATACGCGTCGCCACCATTCGATTCCCTAACGTCTTAACGTCAAAACTCTGCATCGTGCTGACTTTTTCATCAAAATCATCATAAAATTCAGCTTTACGCTGTAAATAAGACGTTTTTGAGATCCAGAGCCTTACTTTACTCCAGACAACAGGTGCATCAGGCTTAGCAACCGCATCAATCACCCACGTATCCACACCGTCGAACGTTTCTTCACCCACTAGGTCATGGGTATAGTCCACCACAATTGACGACTGGTTGATGAGGTCGTCATTGGTAAAATCCGACCCCATCCAAGATTGCCCCAACATCGAAGGAGCAATCTTAATGACTCGCTCGATATTTGGAATCCAGTTCCACATTTCGCGATCACGCTTTAGTGAGGCTGACCCCTTATCCTTAGCAGGTGCCGTCACTAACACTAATGACAACGTTTGGTTTTTTGTCCAACTCTTCATGCTCATACTACGAGTCCACTCTGGACGAATGATCCTCATCGTCAGCTCTGAGTAACTGGCGTCACCACGCATGGATTGATCAGATTGCTCAATTATTTCAGTCGGGGTTTGAGCCAATAGCGCAGTACTGGGTAAGTACAAAGCCAAAAATAGAATATGAGCCATCAATCTCATCGACACTTACCTCTGTATAGTTGTCAAAATAGTCGTCGCATCAACATTACGTAAACTATAACAATTTCAGATGGTCATAGCTGTGATCGTAGCCACTACCTCTTTGTAATAACACCAAATATTATCTTGCCTTGATTTTGCAATGACAACTGCACCACATGAGTGCGCACGTTTTACACGTCGATTTAAAATGGTGCAAAGCATGAAAAAAAACATGAATATCAACCAACATTCAAGTACTTACTTATTGGCTTGATTCTTGTAAGGTTAACCCTGTATTCAATCACTCGTGCACCAAACAGGAGAGTCAACATGCAAGATATTCTCACGATCGTACTCGCAGGGGGTATGGGGTCTCGCCTTAGTCCCCTTACCGATGACCGCGCAAAACCAGCAGTGCCATTCGGCGGAAAATATCGAATTATTGATTTCACCCTGACCAATTGTCTCCATTCAGGACTAAGACAGATATTGGTACTGACTCAATATAAGTCACACTCTCTTCATAAACACATTCGAGATGGTTGGTCGATATTCAATCCTGAGCTGAAAGAATTCATTACTGTCGTACCTCCGCAAATGCGTAAAGGCGGTAAATGGTATGAAGGGACTGCTGATGCGATCTATCACAACATGTGGTTACTCTCGCGCAGCGAAGCTGAACATGTCGTGGTGCTATCTGGTGATCATATCTACCGCATGGATTATGCAGCGATGATTGACGCTCATAAAAAAACAGGCGCAGAGTTGACCATCGCTTGTATGGATGTACCACGAGACGAAGCTTCCGCTTTTGGGGTGATCGAGACCAATGACAAACAACAAGTGGTTAATTTTAAAGAAAAACCGACTGATCCCGCCTCAATGGTTAATGACCCATCAAAGTCTCTAGTCTCAATGGGGATTTATGTTTTTACCATGAAAGCTCTGCAAGATGCACTCAACCAAGATGCTGAAATAGAGTCCTCTAGTCACGATTTTGGTCATGACCTGATACCTAAGCTGATTGATAGTTCAGGAGTCTTCGCCTACCACTTTGGTGAAGAAACCGGTCGAGTGGCCAAGGACTGCTATTGGCGAGATGTTGGTACAATCGACTCGTTTTATGAAGCAAACATGGATCTACTTGAGCCTGTTCCCCCCATGAATCTGTACCAAAATGATTGGGGAATTCGAACATATGAGCCACAACTCCCTCCTGCTCGAACCGTCTCTTCCGCGACGGGAAACGAAGGTATTTTCATTAATTCGATTATTTCAAACGGGGTGGTGAATTCAGGTGGGTCAGTACACCGTTCAGTTTTGTCGTCAAACGTTAGAATTAATGATGGTGCTACCGTTGCCGATAGTATTTTGTTTGATGGTGTCACCGTTGGTGAGCAGTGCCAACTTCAAGGCTGTATAATTGACAAGCATGTTCAGATCCCAGATGGCACTGTCATTGGATTAAACCCTGCGGAAGATCAGGCCAGGTTTACTATTTCAGATAAAGGCATTGTGGTCGTTTCAGAAGGGTATCAATTTAGCTAACTAGCTGGCTATTTAGCTATTTAGCTATTTAGCTATTTAGCTAGCAGCAAGTAAAGCCATAGCAATTTAACAAGTACAATTTACACATCAAAAAAGATTGCCTAATGCAAAGCCCGCCAGACTAGTATGGTCAGGCGGGCTTATTCGTTCTCGCTTTTTACATGATGTAACGATTCAGTGAATGACTCGCACTCATCACGCCGTGCACAGTTCGATTATTACAACGTACACACTTCTTCCCAGCTACCATCACTACCTGGTATAGAATTGGTCCACCATTTTGCTTTATACACCACTCCATTGTGACTCATCTGGTCTCCACCGCTGGCATGACTTGGGTTGCCTTGCCAATCGGTTTGCGGGAAGTTAGGGTAAGCGTTAACGCCCGTTGAACTGCACGTACCCGGCGTTCCACCATTATCACCGCCGTTATTACCACCACCTGTCGTCAAATCACCGACCGGTAAATCTGGTTGTTCGAATGCGAAAGCATAGTCCACGCCATTTACATTGACCGTGTAATTCGCCGGTCCTGAAATCGGCAAGTAATACACCATGTCTAATTCGTAAGTGGCTCCGGCTGGTAAGTTTTTCCAATTTGGCAACGTAAAGGCTACGCGATGCATTGGACCATCTAATCCGCCAATGTTATTGGCGCGTGTATGCCCAGAAGCAATAACCTTCAAGCCACCACCCGATTGATCTTTGGCATTATCTGGAGCAGAAACTGGGATGTCGAACTGAAACTCTGTCCCACCTGGAATATCACTGCCAGTATTATTGGTAAAGGTGATTTTGGGGTTGATAGGGTAGTTTTGGTCCCCGACTTTAAAGCCACCAATCGCGACTGAGATATCCACCGCTTCGGTTGGAATTGCCCCTGTTGCAACGGTATTTCCGTATGGAGTAGCACTTAAGAATTTATCGTACATGGCTTTGGTCATGCTATTACCCATGTGATATTCGCCGTTACCCGTTGCGCAGGCTTGCTCACTCAAGTCAATCGCACCACGATTGCCATTGGCGTCAAAAGTGTAGCAATTGTAGTCCCCTGCCAGTTCCCAAAACATGATGCCGCCGATCTCTTTATCGATAACGTAGTTAGCTTTTGCATTAATTGAATCAACATCTTCTGTTGAGAGGAAGACATTTTTATCGGCGTTCCATAACCATGGCGCAACAGCGACACTGTCATAATGGCGAGTATACTTTCCAAATAAACCATCGGCAGGGTCATTAACAGGATCAAGCCCATAAGCTGCGGCATAGGAGCCCATAATGCCTTTTTCTAAGTTCTTTGCATGCCACATTGGGTTTGAGCCTGCGCCCATTTCTTCACCGTTAGCATCTTTGTCATGCCACATATTATCGATGCCTAAGGCACCATAGCCACAATTGTTCTTTTCACCTTCACCGGTACCCGCTGCACATTCTGCTTGATTGGGTAAGGGCGCTCGACCCCACAGCCCATTTGTTCCACCCGTTACATTTTGCCATCCACGCGTATAGTACGGCACACCAATATTAATCCGCCCGGCAGGCATTGAGCCACGGAAATAATGATAAGCCCAGTCAGTGTTAAGGTAGCCAATCCCCCCATACGCTGCGGTTCCATAGACATTCCATTGTGCCAATTCAGAGTCATTTCCCGTATCATACAAGGCTGCATTATGACCGACGTGATCATTCCACGCGCCATGCAAGTCGTAAGACATGATGTTGACGTAATCCAAATACTTGGTTACCGACATCGTTTCCATTCCTCTGAGCAAGTAGCCAGAAGATGGCGCCGCAATCGTCAACATATAATGGATACCATCTTGCGCACTGGCTGCATCCAATTTTTCACGTAGTACTTTCATCAAAACATGATAAGAATTCATTAGGTAGGCGCGTCTTGATTCCGAAAAGGCGACATCGTCCGGATTGCCAGCTCCAGCCATCGACGTTGGATATTCATAATCAATGTCTAGCCCATCAAACTGGTAGGTACGCATCATTTCTACCGCGGAAGTGGCAAACGTTTCGATACCCTGTTGGTTAATCGAACCATCTGCGTTAGTCGTCATCGTATAGAAACCACCATCAGCAACTCGGCTACCGTCAGTAGCAAAGTGACCACCGGTCTCCGCCCAGCCACCAATGGAAATAAGGGTTTTTACGCCATGCTTCTTCTTCGCGGTTGCTAACGCACCAAAGTGACCTTTAAAGCCTAACGTTGGATCAACGTCTACCTCGGGCCACTCTTTATTTACTGCCACATTATTAGGATCATTCACATCACCCACATTCACTTTACCGTCGGAGCCAATGCTAACAAATGCGTAGTTAATATGAGTCAATTGCTCCCAAGGAATATCATTCACTAAATAGGATGATTGAGGATCATCACCTGAGCGCCAGCTAGTAAAATAACCGATCACACGTCTAGGGTGATCCGCACCCATAATTTCGCGCCCTTCAGTATCATAAGCCGTACAATATGGCACATCGATGTCCGTCGTTTTGTAAAGCCCGTCTGGGCGACATTCTGAGTGAACAACCGGTACCGAATTCGCTTGAATGTGGAAAGAAGTAGAGCAGATAGCCGCTAAAATGCTGACTTTGCCCCACTTTCTAGTACGTTGAAGACTATTAGTGAATTCCATTTATATTTTCTCCATAAGTAGTTGGTCATGCTGATGTTATTGGCAGTTTGCTAACAAAAAACAGGAAACAACCTGGTAACATGCCCTTTACATCACAACATCACTTTAGCTCTAGAGAAAATAAAGTGTCTCTTTTTTAACCTTACTGATATTTTTATTGACTAAATAACAAGAATGACTCGCAATAAAATGCCACTTCAATGCAATTAGACATCACTTATTTTGCATCGAGAACGTATTACTTCTAGCGCACAATGTGCTGCTTTTCTTCTTTATCTACCTTTTATCTCGACACTCCATATTGAGACCGCGTCAGAATAAATCGCAGCATTCTTAATCGTTAGCCCTTAAACCACAGTAACTCACGTAATAAAATCAAAAAAGACCTTCTGCCTTCACTCTCCGAGGAAGGCACAAGGCCTTTATTCTTCTCAGCTACCATTAGTGCTATAGCTTAACGGCCGCCACGGCGAAATAGCAGTAGTCGTTACCAATTAACGACGTCGCTGCTGCATCGTCAGTTCAACCGCTCTTAGCTGAGCTATTGCTTTTGCTAATTCAAGTTGGGCTTGCGCAAAATTAATATCATCCGTGTACTTATTGATATTCTCTTCTGCAGCTCGCCTTGCGGTCTCTGCCCTCGCCTTATCGATTTCTTTACCATGTAGAGCTGTATCTGCAAGGACCGTCACCACATCGGGCTGAACCTCAATCAATCCACCTGACACGTATAAAATCGTCTCTGATTCTTTAATGTCCCCCAATATCCTAGCCACTCCGGGTTTGATCTTGCTGATGAGCGGCGAGTGTCCCGGACGGATACCTAACTCACCATCTTCACCCGTCACAGCAATAGCATGAGCGGGGCCTGAATATAACGTGCCTTCAGCGCTCACGACATTAAGCTGGAAGGTTCGTTGCGAAACTCCAATTGCCATCGTGCTACCTCACTAAAGCGTCTTCGCTTTTTCTAAGACTTCATCAATAGAACCGCAATACATAAATGCTTGTTCTGGGATGTCGTCATATTGACCATTTAAGAGACCTTTGAATCCGGCTAAGGTATCTTTTAACGGTACAAAGACACCAGGTTGACCAGTAAACACCTCTGCCACGTGATACGGTTGTGTCAAGAAACGCTCTACTTTACGAGCACGAGACACCAAACGTTTATCCTCTTCAGACAACTCGTCCATTCCCAAGATCGCAATGATGTCTTTAAGCTCTTTGTAACGTTGTAACGTTTTCTGTACTGACTGGGCAATGTCATAATGTTCGTGACCAACAACGAGCGGGTCAAGTTGGCGAGACGTAGAGTCCAACGGATCGATCGCTGGATACAAACCCAATGCAGCGATGTTACGAGACAACACAACAGTGGCATCCAAGTGAGCAAACGTCGTCGCAGGTGACGGATCGGTTAGATCATCAGCAGGCACATAAACCGCTTGAATAGACGTAATCGAACCCGATTTTGTAGACGTAATTCGCTCTTGAAGTACGCCCATTTCTTCGGCTAGTGTCGGTTGATAACCTACGGCTGAAGGCATGCGTCCAAGCAAGGCTGACACTTCCGTTCCGGCCAGTGTATAGCGGTAGATATTATCAATGAACAGCAGCACGTCACGACCTTCATCACGAAAGCGCTCTGCCATTGTTAAACCCGTTAACGCAACACGAAGTCGGTTACCAGGGGGCTCATTCATTTGCCCGTAGACCATGGCCACTTTATCGAGAACGCCCGCATCTTTCATTTCATAATAAAAGTCGTTTCCCTCACGAGTACGTTCGCCTACGCCTGTAAAAACAGACAGCCCGGAGTGCGCCTTCGCGATATTATTAATAAGCTCCATCATGTTGACTGTTTTGCCTACCCCCGCGCCACCAAAGAGACCGATCTTACCGCCCTTAGCAAAAGGACAAATTAGGTCGATCACCTTAACGCCGGTTTCTAGTAACTCATTACTGTTCGCTTGTTCTTCATAGCTTGGCGCACTACGGTGGATCTCATAATTCTGTTTTTCACCAATAGGACCGCATTCGTCGATGGGCTCACCTAGAACGTTCATAATCCGCCCAAGGGTTTCCTCACCTACAGGAACGGTAATAGCACTGCCCGTCGTTTCAACGTTAAGTCCACGTTTCAGTCCATCCGACGTTCCCATGGCGATACAACGAACGACGCCCCCTCCCATTTGCTGTTGTACCTCTAACACCAAAGATGAATGTTCTTCACCAATCAACCTCAGTGCGTCGTAAACTCGCGGGCTGTGGTTTTGTTCAAACTCTACATCAACGACCGCGCCGATAACTTTGACAATTTTGCCAATACTCATAATCAAACCTCTAAATTCTGTTATACCGCTTGGGCGCCAGCGGTAATCTCGCTGAGCTCTTGTGTGATAGCTGCCTGGCGCGCTTTGTTAAAGACCAGTTGCAGATCATCGATAAGTTGCACGGCGTTATCTGACGCCGACCTCATCGCAATCATCCGCGCGGCCTGCTCACAAGCGATACTCTCGACCACTCCTTGATAAACTAATGACTCAACATAACGAAGCATCAAGTGATCCAGTATGTCTCGTGGCGCTTGTTCATAGATGTAATCCCAGCGCGTCTCTGTTTTCTCTTGCTCCATTGGGAACGGCAGAAGTTGCGTCACCGTAGGTTGCTGCGTCATGGTATTAACAAACTGGCTATAGACGAGATATAGTCGGTCTATCTGCCCTTCGGAATAATGCTCCATCATGGCGTGCACGGTACCGAGCATATCTTTCAGTTGTGGGTGATCACCAAGCCCAGAGGTTTGCGCAATGACATGACCAGAAGCTTGAAAAAAGCTAATGGCTTTCGAGCCAATCAGAGTCGTGTCCACCTCAACGCCTTGTGTTCGCCATTGCTGCATTTCACCTAATACTTTGCGAAATAAATTTGTATTAAGCCCGCCACAAAGACCACGGTCAGAAGAAATAATGATGTACGCCACGCGTTTTACGTCTCTTTCTTGTAAATACGGGTGACTGTATTCCAAGGTGCCCGATGACACATGACTGATCACTTTTCTCATGTTCTGTGCATAAGGTCGTGACGCTTCCATATTGTCCTGAACCTTACGCATTTTGCTTGCTGCCACCATTTCCATCGCA
Organism: Vibrio methylphosphonaticus; assembly: GCF_023634655.1. Lineage (GTDB taxonomy): Bacteria > Pseudomonadota > Gammaproteobacteria > Enterobacterales > Vibrionaceae > Vibrio > Vibrio methylphosphonaticus. The sequence continues at coordinate 62,912 of NZ_JAMKMS010000002.1, forward strand.
CTGGTGATCTTCTGAGTACTTTGTATACTCAAGATCTTGGTGCGTATCTCTTTGGTATTTGCCATTGCTGACTCCTACTTCGTTGATGGAATTACGATTGCAGCGACGAGAATTCTTCAAGAACATGTCGAAGTTGAGTCTCGATGTCCTTGTTGTAATCACCACTACGATCTATCTCTTCAATAAGTTTCGGTGCCGTTTGTTTAGCGAAGGCAATCAGCCCTTCTTCAAACTCTGCAACCTTCTTAATGGTTACGTCTTCTAGGTAGCCCTGCTCTGCAGCAAAAATAACCAATGATTGCTCAGCAACGGACATAGGTGCGTATTGCTTTTGTTTCATCAGCTCAGTGACTTTTTCACCATGATTAAGCTGCTTGCGTGTTGTTTCATCAAGATCTGATGAGAATTGCGCAAACGCAGCTAACTCTCGGTATTGAGCCAATGCAGTACGAATACCACCAGATAGCTTCTTAATGATCTTGGTTTGCGCAGCACCACCGACTCGAGATACCGAGATACCTGGGTCAACCGCAGGTCGTAACCCTGAGTTAAACAACTGAGTTTGCAAGAATATTTGACCATCTGTAATTGAAATTACATTGGTAGGAACAAACGCAGACACATCCCCTGCTTGGGTTTCAATAATAGGTAATGCAGTCAGTGAACCGGTTTTGCCTTTGACTTCACCATTAGTAAAGTGCTCGACATAGCTTTGATTGACTCGCGCTGCTCGTTCTAATAGACGTGAGTGAAGGTAGAACACATCGCCAGGGAAAGCTTCTCGACCCGGTGGGCGCTTTAGCAGCAATGATATCTGACGGTACGCCACCGCTTGTTTAGAAAGATCATCATAGATAATCAATGCGTCTTCACCACGGTCACGAAAATACTCGCCCATCGTGCACCCAGAGTAAGGGGAAAGGTATTGCAGCGCGGCCGACTCCGACGCCGACGCGACAACCACAATGGTGTTTTCTAGCGCGTTATGCTCTTCCAGTTTACGAACCACGTTAGAGATGGTGGAGGCTTTTTGCCCAATCGCTACATAGATACATTTCACGCCTGTCGAGCGTTGGTTGATGATGGCATCGATTGCCATGGCGGTTTTACCGGTTTGACGGTCACCGATAATCAGTTCACGTTGTCCACGACCAATAGGTACCATGGCATCAACGGCCTTGTACCCGGTCTGAATCGGTTGATCCACGGATTTACGCTCGATAACACCCGGCGCTATCACCTCGATAGGATCATGACGCTCAGCCTTAATATCACCTTTACCATCAATCGGTTGCCCTAACGTGTTAACAACACGACCAAGTAACGCAGGGCCTACCGGTACCTCTAAAATACGGCCGGTACCTCGAACCTTCATCCCTTCACACAAATCGGCATAAGGACCCATTACCACGGCACCAACAGAGTGACGTTCTAGGTTAAGTGCCAATGCGTAGCGATTGTCTGGAAGCTCGATCATTTCACCTTGCATTGCATCGGCAAGTCCGTGAATGGTAATAATACCGTCACTGACAGAAATGATAGTGCCTTCATTTCTCGCTTCACTTGCCATATCAAAATTGGCAATACGCTCTCTGATCAGTTCACTAATTTCATTTGAATTTAATTGCATATTTTTCCCCTACTACGTATGTAGGTTGATAGCGAGGCGGCTTAGAGACGAGTGAATACTGCCATCTAACACCTGCTCACCTGCTTTAATCACAACACCGCCTACTAGCGATGGCTCAATTTCTTGCGCGATTCGAACCGCTTTACCGTATTTGGCCTCAAGAGCATGCTTCATCGCGTCAAGCTGAGTTGGCTCTACAACCTCTGCACTGTAGACTGTCACTTCCATGGTTTTTTCATGCTCAGCCTTGAGCTCAAAAAACACAGTAATCACAGTCGCAAGTAATTTCAGGCGCTTATTCTCTGCCATCACTTTAAGAAAGTTTTTCACGTATTGACTCAGCCACTCATCGCAAGTGGTTAGGAGCATGTCCAACAACACCTGCTCTGAGCCTTGCTCTTCAAGGTCATTTATCACTGCGATCACTGCTGGTTGATTAGCAACAAGCTTTAGCAAGCCAAATGCTTGTCCCCACTCATCAAGCAATCCTTCTTGTATGGCAAAGTCAAAAGCTGCTTTGGAATACGGTTGAGCAATAGAAGTAAAATCGTTCATTAGACCTACCTCTATATTTCGTTAATCATATGGTCAACAAGCTCACGGTTACTTTTTGAGTCAAGATTCTTACGAATAAGCTTGCTTGCGCTTTCAATCACCAAATCAGCCATCTCTGCTTTTAGTTCTTGGCGTAAGCGAGTTTTTTCATTCTCTACTTCAGCTCGACCTTCAGCGATTATTCGATTCTTTTCCTGATTCGCCATTTCCGCAGCCTGCTCGACCAGTAAGTTCTGACGTTGCTGACCTAAATCAATAATGGCTTGGGCCTTTTCTCTTGCTTCCGCAATTAAAGATTCACCGTTCGCTTTTGAGAGTTCCAACTCTTTTGCTGCCGCTTCTGTGTTTCGAAGACCTACCGCTATTTCTTCTCTGCGTTCATCAAGCAATATTACCAATGGTGGCCATACATATTTCATACACAGCCAAACAAAGATAACGAAAGAGATTGCTTGACCTAACATAGTTGCATTAAGGTTCATAACATCCTCACCTAGTTAATTAGTTCAAATACTGACTCTGAATTAAGCAACGGCGAAGATGATATAAAGGCCAATACCAACACCGATCATTGGGACCGCATCAACTAGGCCCATCATAATAAAGAACTGAGTGCGCAACATCGGAGTAAGATCCGGCTGACGAGCAACACCTTCTAGATATTTACCCGCAAGGTTACCAATACCTGTTGCCGCACCAGCAGCTCCAAGACCGATTAATAGTGCACCTGCAACGTATAGAACAGCACTAACAATATCCATAACAACTCCTAACAATAAAAAACAATAAACACGTGGCAATAGAATGCCAAAACATTAAAACTTAAACTTAAACTTAAACTTAAAACTAAACTTAAAACTAAACTTAAACTGAAAACTAATGATGCTCTTCAACCGCCATACCCATATATACGATAGTAAGGACCATAAAAACAAACGCTTGCAACACAACAACCAGTATATGGAACAGAGCCCAAGGAACGCTAAGTGCCCATTGCATCCACCATGGCATCAGTGCAATTAGTAGAAATATCATTTCACCGGCATACATATTACCGAACAATCTCAACCCTAAGGAAATAGGCTTGGATATCAAGGTTATTAACTCGAGCAATAAGTTAACCGGATATAATAATGGATGAGAAAATGGTTGCGTTGTTAATTCTTTAAAGAATCCTATTATTCCTTTGTATTTGAATGAGTACCCTAATACTAATATAAACACACCTAATGCCATGGACATAGCAACATTCACATCCGCAGAAGGCAAATCTCTAAAGTGAGGCACACCAATTGCTCGCGTAAAAGCAGGAATAAAGTCGATTGGTATAAGGTCAATGGCATTCATTAAGAACACCCAAACAAATATCGTTAAGGCCAAGGGACCAATAATCTTATCTTGTGCTTGGAAGATTTCTTTTACTAGCCCTTCAACAAACTCGAACACCAATTCTACCAAACATTGGAATCGACTAGGTACACCACTCGTTCCCTTAGAAACGGCATAGCGAAAGCCTATGATAAAGGTCAAACCCAACAACCATACCATAATCATCGAATCTAGATTGATCGCACTCCATCCTTCACCTACGGTCAAAAAGGTTAAATGATGTTCGATATAATCATGTGTTGATTGAACATGTTCCATTAAAAGTTCTCCTGCTTATCTTTGAATAGAGGACTAATAAAGAACCCCAACACCGTTATGCAATAAGCAGCTAATACTGTCACATTTCTCAATGCCATGAATCGAAATGTCAAAACAAACATCACTATTGTATATATGATCTTGATATTTCGACTCAACTGCATTAAATCGTTCAGGTTTTGTTTTGGTTTATATTTCGCTTTAAATGAAGCGAAAATCATTCCAATCAATGACGGTACTATCGCGATAACCATCCCAGTTAACGCTGACTCTAGATTTATTTTATCTTTAAAGAATGTCTCATAGAGAATGAATATCGAGCCGATTATCAACTGGCTATATAATATCCTTTTTCCAGCTAACATTATGTCATCTCCAGTCATATTAGCTTCCATAATTTACCCTTAATGGTTTTTAACATGATAAATAAAATTAACAAGTAATATTAATAATTGATAATTTCATTCCACAACATTGAGAAACATAATCACCTTGTGCTTCCAATGAGACAAAATATACACATAACTTCTAACCAATAAAATTGAAAATATGCGAAACTTATAATTCCATTTTTGGTAATCATTATTTTGTTGTATTTTTATTTATTAGGATTTAAATTCACCTGGTAGGAACAATTTTTACTGGTAAAGTAAAAAACAAGGATGTAACTCCATTAGAAATGGCGATTAAAAAGTAGTTAAATATAATTAGTGTAATATGATAATTTAAATTCACCTTTACAGCATTTAGGTTAAATTTAATTCTCACCCTTTTATTATCTGTTTATGTACGCGGTTAATAAAAGGGTGATTATCATTCATTTCGATTGCCAACCTTAACGACCAACTCTTAGCAATCATTAGGTAACACATGTCTATTAACTCAAGAAATCAAAACTTTAGGTTTTACCCCTAACCTTTAAGTTTCTGTTTACATAGCGCATTTTTTATCTTCATCTAATTTCACTAAAACCCAAAAATAGAAAGTAAGTTATCAGTGATCAAGATCACATTGATGAATGCTATAACAACGCTATTCGTTTTTTATAAAAAATGTCATCAATGAGCACTCTCTTCGTATTTAAAATTTACCTCGTGTACGGACTAGCGTTCATCACTCTATTTTTTTCTATTCTATTTAGAGACACATCCAAAAGCACGATTCGGATCGCGAGAGTGTTGCCTTACCTTGGCGCCGCCGGTTTAATATTAGGTTTTCATGAGTGGTCGGAACTCTACCTCGTCATCTATCAGCAAGAATCCATCATCACCGATCCTTTAAGGTTACTGTTGATAGGTAAACTCCTGATCGCCCTTTTGCCTCTCAGTGTGTTTGCTTGGAAAATGTTAGATATTATTGACTGGCCCTATGTGCGAGCGATTCGTCAAAGTTGGTGCGTGGTCGTTGTCATTTACATTGTGAACTTTGTTTATCAATACGTAAACGGCGACCCACTCGCTTATTACGCTGACCTCCTACATTTTACGCGTATCGTGTTTGGGTTTGTGGCTAGCGCCATTGCGGGTAGCGCACTCATCCAATACTCACGCGTTATGCGTCAGAAACAAATTCCCAAGCACGGCTATTTCTTCTTATCCGGCGTTGCGTTCTTTATCTATGGCATCGGAAGCGGTCTCATGGTTGAGCATGTTGGTCATTGGGTGTTGATATTTCGTTGTGTTGGCGCGGTCGCGCTTCTCGCGGCCTTATGGCAAGCGCTTAAAGTATTTGATATCGAAAGAAAACAACAGATCGAAGAGGCCCTCTCTTTATCCCTTCAAAACCAGAAGCTTAAAGAGTTAGGTGAGTTATCATCCGCGGTTGCTCACGAAATTAAGACCCCCATCAGCAGTGCACTAATGAGTTGTGACTTACTAGAGCAAAGTTTACACGATAGCGAAGCGACCAAGCGCAATGTGAACCGTATTCGTCGCGGTCTTGAACGCGCAGCCCATATCAGCCAAGAAGTATTGCGATATTCTCACCAACGAACAATCGCACATGAAAGAATCGCTGTTGAAGAACTGATTCTTTCTGCAATTGACTTACTTCAATATCGACTTTCCAGCTATGAACTTAACCTTGATACTTCAAAAAACATTTTTGTCTCTGGTGACAAAGCATTACTTGAAGAGGCGTTAGTTAATCTTATATCGAACGCAATCGACGCGAGTTCGAAAAATAGAAGGTTGGCCGTTTACGCCATCCAACACAAAGACAAAGTGATCATTAAGGTTCGTGACTGGGGAACAGGCATGACACCAGCAACACTCAGTAAAGCAACCCAGCCTTTTTTCACGACTAAGCCTATTGGTCAAGGTACTGGGATGGGCCTCGCTTTAGTCAAACAAGCGGCAACACAACACAACGGGTCAATTCAATTTTCCAATGCTTGCCCCGGATTAATTGTTGAACTCACATTACCAGGAGCATAAAGATGAAACTACGATTACTCTTAGCTGAAGATGATACAGACCTGCGAGAAGTGCTTACCGAAGCGCTAATAGCCGAAGGCTTTGATGTCACATCCTGCGAAAACGCAGAAGATGCTCTTGACACAGCCAAAGCACAACCGTTTGATTTGGCGCTTTTAGATGTAGTCATGAGCGGCATGACAGGTATTGATGCGCTCATTACATTACGACGCTTCCAGCCCAATATCGGTGTCATTATTACTACCGCCTTTGCTACCGTCGATATCGCAGTTGATGCTATGAAAAAAGGGGCCGATGAATTTCTCACCAAACCCTTTAACCTTTCCGCGCTATCAGTAACACTAAAACGGGTGCATGCCGCACGCTCTCCGAAAGAAAATCCCAATGTTGAATCTCGCGATCAAGTATTTAGTGCCCTCTCTAATCCAATCCGTCGCGCTGTTGTCCGCCAGCTAAAAATTCACCACAAAATCAAATTTATGGACCTTTGCCGACTCGTAGGTATTGAAGACCACACTAAATTCAACTTTCACTTAAGGCAATTACTTAACTCCGGGTTAGTCACAAAAGGAGATAATCGTGTTTACACGTTAACGGACTTCGGTCGACAGGTTTATACCAGTATGCTTCAGTAGCAAAGTATCCATTAGTGCTGCCGCTCTGATTATAAAAAGCATATCGAAGCCAACATGATGTACGCAACGAAAAAGGGGCCTATCGGCCCCTTTTAATACTCCACAACAGTATTCGATTATCTATAGTCAGAAAGCTCTGTTTTTAGTCCTTTGACCAAACTAAAACACATCAACAGTAATACAAATACGAACGGAAGCGCTGTCGCCACAACCCCAGATTGCAATGCTTGCAAGGCTTCTTTCCCACCAACCCACAGCATCACACCCGCAATTGCACCTTCGATACAAGCCCAAAATATTCTCTGTGGTACTGGCGCATCAATCTTGCCACCTGCTGTAATGCTGTCGATGACCAAAGAACCCGAGTCAGATGACGTAATGAAGAAGACTAAAATCAACACGATGGAGATCACTGAAAGGACTTCACCATACGGCAGAGCATCATAGACGTGAAATAAAGTCAGTGAAATGTCGGTTAAACCTGTCGCGCCAAGTTCGCCAATATTGTTCATAACCTGATCGATGGCGATACCACCAAACACCGACATCCAAATTACCGTTACCACGGTTGGAATACAGATAACCGCTAATAGAAACTCTCTAACCGTGCGGCCTTTAGATACACGAGCGATAAACATACCGACAAATGGTGACCATGAGATCCACCAAGCCCAGTAAAACACCGTCCAACCATGCATCCAAACCGTATCGTCACGGCCATGAGGGATACTCAATTCAACGATGTTTCCCAAGTACCCTGACGTCGTGGTCCACAACGATGACACGGCTACGTCGAAGCTGACAGCAGTGACAAACACCAACAACAAAAACGCTAAGATCATGTTGACGTTACTAAGAACTTTAACCCCGCCGTGAATACCGCGAATAACAGAAACAACAGCAATCATTGTGACGAAAACAATAACGCCAAGCTGCATTCCAATCCCGCCATCTAGGCCAAATACGTAATTGATGCCACTCGTGGCTTGCTGTGCGCCTAAGCCAAGAGAGGTCGCCAGACCAAATAGTGTCGCAAGCACCGCCATGATATCAATGATATGACCTAACCAACCCCAAGCTCGGTCACCAAAAACAGGATAAAACGCAGAGCGGATTGAAAGCGGCAGTCCTTTATTATAAGTAAAGAAGGCTAACGAGAGCGCCACAATGGCGTAAATACTCCAACCATGAAAACCCCAGTGGAATAACGTCGCACCCATAGCAAGTGACTTTGCTGCTTCCGTATTAGGTTCAACATTCAATGGGGTGCCCCACCAATCCGTGAAGTAAGCGGTAGGTTCTGCTACTCCCCAGAAGAGCAAGCCTATACCCATGCCAGCCGCGAATAACATCGCAAGCCAAGAAATCGTGGAATGTTCTGATTTAGCCTCTTTACCACCGATTCGAATTTTGCCTAACGGCGAAACAAGCAGTGCTAAAGCAAAAAATATAAAGAAGTTGGTCACCCACATGAAGAAGACGTCAAAGTCTTGGATGATGCCATTTTTAACACTGTTTAATGCGCTAAGCGCCGTGGAAGGTTCAACGATGAGAAGTGAAAGTAAACATAGGATGACCAGTGCAGCACTCGTCCCGAATACCGGGTTGTGTATATCGAACCCCCATTTTTGTACATTGTCCTGACCGACCTGATAGTCCGTCGTCTCAATACTATATTTCTTTAATGCTTTTTCCATAAATACAACTAATACGCTTCCTACTTGTTTTACTCTGGTGAGAAAACAAAAAAACCGCCCTCCATTTGTTTAGAGTTCTAATCAATAATTCGGCGCAAATGCTATCACATGTTTAAAAATGGTTCAAACCCATGCCTTTATAGCGTAAAAAACCATATGTACACTGATACAAGAGCATAACAAATCGTTACGTGCTCTAAGTAACTTAACCTGTATTTTTTCCCCGTACTAGCTACGCCAATCACTAACCGCACACAACCCCAGCGTGGATTAAGGCTTCACATTGATAAACCATGCCCTCCACATTTAACATTCACCAGCCCATATAACTTTCATCAACACACCCGCCCCCAACCTAAAATAGCTTTCATCAATACATAACGAAAGAGCCTATCAACCCGTCTGGTGTCAGTTCACAAAAGTTTCGCTTTCGCCGTTATAAATTGATCGAACAAAAACAGTTGCCCTATACTTGTTCAAGAGTACAATTTTCAACAACAAGATTTTCAATAACAATAAGTTACCTAGGGATTAAGCCATGAAGAAACCTTCCATTATTGCCATCACTATTTTGTCTACCTTTCTCTTCGGCTGTGGGGCCAATACGACACAAGGTGCAGCCGAAGGTGCCGCTGCTGGTGCGGTATCAGCCGGCATGCTAGGCGCCCTCACCGACCTTATTGTTGACGGGGAAGTGAATACGTATCGTCTTAGCCGAAATGTCACGGCGGGCGCTTTAGCTGGAGGGACGGCAGGCGCGGTCGATGGTTACTCAAAGGACCAAAAAGAAGAAGCTAAACAAGCGGCGCAACAAGCCACAAAATCTAAGCCGACGCTAGATTTTGGACCGGATATAGACGCCTCAGTTAACGCCCTAATAGCCTGTCAATATGACACCGCATTTCGTTCGGCCCTGGCAGCAGAGCAAGCTTCTCAGCAATCTTATCAAGAGGCAGGCGTGGCAATGCAGGCACTGATTGACTACGATAGAAACAACTCTCAAGGCGTTGATAATGCCGTCAATCGTTTCATCAAATTAAGCCAATCTGTTAGCTCCACTCAAGAAGCAAAAACACAGCTGCAATCTCTACATAAAGAACTTCAACAAGAGCGCCAAATCGCTGGAAAGCCACCGACTTGTAGCTAGTTATTTTCATCTATTTTTGGGGTTTCCCTTGAACCCCAAAAATACACCCCAACCATAGTGTTAATCTATCTTATATACTCAACCTATTATTTCTCTATGCATTAGCATCTCTGCGCATCAGCTTTCTTTGTTCATAAGCACAGATGTCTCGCATAGTACTTTGAGTCACAAGGGGCAATTTTCATGAAGTTTAGTTACGTTAATACTACGGTCATTCATTTTGGTGTTGGACAAATCAGTACGTTAGCCGCCAATGTACCCTCCGATGCCAATGTGCTCGTTGTCTATGGTGGTGGTTCCATCAAAAAAAATGGCGTTTATGACCAAGTTGTCGCCGCACTGAGCGATCATCGCTGGATGGAGTTTTCGGGCATCGAAGCGAATCCCACCAAAGAAACATTAGACAAAGCCATTGCCATTGCTAAATCTGAATCCATCGACTTCATCCTTGCCGTTGGTGGCGGATCGGTCATTGATGGCGCTAAATACATTGCCGCAGCTGCACTGCATGATGGCGATAGCTGGGATTTAGTGACGCGTAAATATACTGTAGAGAGTGCAATCCCACTTGGCGCTATCCTAACGCTACCCGCTACAGGGTCGGAGTCCAACATGGGCGCGGTTGTGACAAAGAAATCCACCAATGAAAAGTTGGGCTTCATGTCTCCAGCGGTACGACCGGTATTTGCTGTTTTAGATCCTAGCGCAATGAAAACTCTGCCAGAAAGGCAACTCGTGAATGGTCTTGTCGACGCTTGGGTCCACGTCTGTGAGCAGTACATCACCTATCCTACTGGCAATATGGTTCAAGATGGCTACGCTGAAGTTCTGTTAAAAAACCTCCTGACACTAGGGCATCAATTTGAACAGCAAGATGACGCTTGGCGGGAAAATTTAATGTGGACCGCCAACCAATCACTCAACGGTCTCATTGGCGCAGGCATGCCCCAAGACTGGGCGACACATATGATTGGCCATGAGTTAACAGCTTTGTGGCATGTTGACCACGCGCGCTCACTTGCCATTATTCAGCCTTCTTTACTGCGTGTTCAAATTGAAGCGAAACGCGCCAAGCTTGAACAAATGGGTCGAAATGTCTTCGGATTTACCGATGGTCCTTCATTAGCTGAAGATACCATCGCCGCCATTGAAAGCTTCTACCAAGGATTAAACGTCGACCTTGTATTGTCGGAAGTACCGGGAGATAAAAGTGACGCGATTGAGCAAGTCATTACTAAGCTCAAACAAAATGGTTATCTAGAAATGGGCGAAAATAAAGCCATCACCCTTGATGTCACTCGTACCATCTTAGAGAACGCTCTATAAAATAAAATCATGCATGGCACTTACGTGTTAATGGCTCAACTCTGAACACTAAAAAGGCGTTAAACGGAAGCTCTGTATGAGCCCAGTTTAACGCCTTTTTTATCACGACATCATTACTAATAAGCCGTCGACTCGTCGCGAAGTATCATAAATAAACCGATTACCCATTCTACTGCGCTAGAGGGCTTTGACACTTTCTCGCTCTACCAATGTCGGCTCTAATTGAATCAGATCAGGCTGCTCAACACGCTTTTCAATTTTATCGAGCAGCGTTTCGACCGCCGCTTTCCCTAAGCGATATTTAGGTTGGTGGATCGTTGTTAAAGACGGTGTCATGTATTTGGCAATGTGAATATCATCGTAACCGATAATTGATAGCTCATCTGGAATCTGGATATTCCGTCGGTCAGCGACATTAATAACCCCCATCGCCATCATGTCATTACAAACAAATAATGCGGTTGGTAAACGACCACGCTCTACGAGCGCATTAAGCGCCTGCGCGCCACCTTCACACTCAAAGTCAGCTTCGATAACCCAGTCTGGATTAAGCTCAAGTTCGGCTTCCTCAAGGGCTTTTTTATAGCCATCGTAGCGCATTTGTGCTTGCTGTCTGTTTAACGGGCCTGTAATGCAACCAATTTCCTGGTGACCGGATTCAATTAAATGCTTAGTAGCAAGGTAACCGCCAAAAAATGAATTATCTTGAATTTTATCACTTTCAAAATGTATCGGTCCCCAATCCATCACGACCACCGGAATCGTCGGATACTGTTGGAAAATATCGATGTGCTCCCCTTCTACCGTCGAGCACATCAATATTAACCCATCGACGCGTTTCTGCATCAATGTATCGATGGATGCGCGCATTCGCTCAGAATCTCCCTCTGTGTTACAGAGGATTAAGTTGTAATTTTCCTGATAGCAGCTGCGCTCGACGCCTTTTACGACCTCACCAAAGAAAGGGTTAGTCGACGTGGTCACTAACATACCAATGGTTCTTGTTCGATTCATTTTCAAACTTCGAGCAAGCGCAGATGGCGCATAATTTAGCTCTTTTGCCACCCTGTTGACGCGCTCTGATATCTCTTCGCTAACAAATCGTGTTTTATTGATGACATGGCTGACCGTTGAGGTTGAAACGCCAGCATGCCTTGCAATATCCTTCATCGAAGCCATTTAGCTTAACTCTCCATTCTAGCTTTGCTGCGAAATAAACTCGTTCACTTCATCTAAGGTTGGGATCGACGTTTGCGCACCAAATCGTGTCACTGAAATCGCCGCTGCCGCATGAGAAAAAACAATAGCGTCTTCAATGCTTTCACCACGAATGAGTGCGGTGACAAGTGCGCCATTAAAGGTGTCGCCTGCCGCTGTAGTGTCTGTCACGTCAACGTTAAATCCAGGAATACGATTACCACGCCCATTTTGGCTCAGCCACACCCCTTGTGAACCCAGCGTAATCATAACAATTTCAATGCCTTTTTGATGCAATAAACTGGCTGCTCGTTGGGCGGATTCATCATCAGTAACCGTCACGCCCGTTAACACTTCGGCTTCGGTTTCGTTGGGTGTTATTACATCGATACACGACAGTATGGTGTCTGGCAATTCTCGGGCTGGTGCCGGATTTAAGATAACATTAGTTTTTGACTGCTTAGCGAGTGTGACCGCGTACTTTATACCTTCCAGTGGCGTTTCCAATTGCGTGAGCAAATAACTGGCTCCGTCGATCAACTTCCGATGCTTTTCCACCTGCGTTTTCAACAGCTTTGCATTCGCTTCCGCTGAAATACAGATGCTATTTTCACCACTATCAGAGACTTGTATCATCGCGATTCCGGTAGGCGTCTCTGCTTCTACTGACACGCCTTCCACGTTTATGCCATCAACTTGAAAAGCATCACGGATATTAACACCAAACGGATCATCACCAACACATGCAATAAACCCAATATCCGCCCCTAATCGCGCGGCAGCGACCGCTTGATTTGCGCCTTTTCCGCCGGGGATAACCTGATAACGGTGACCGTGTAACGTTTCACCAGGTCTTGGAAAAGAAGGCACCTGTAAAACATGGTCAGCGTTGACGCTACCCAAAACAATGAGCTGATTCATATAATGTTCCTTGTAACTAGGAATAAGAAAACTTTGGATTAATCGTTTAAGCCAAAATACTCTTGTTCGACCTGCCGCGTTAGATAATCTCCTCACACCGGACAATGGAAGCGCACTCAACCAATCCAACCAATCAAGCATCTAACGTGTTTTTATCTTGCTTCTCTAATTTGATTATCTAAAACAGGGACTCCAATAGACGCCCAGAGTGTGGGCGTCTATTGTCCGGTCAGCGAAAATTATTCGTTGATGATCTTAAGAGGTACTGGAATATACGTTTCTACCACTTCGCCTTTTAAGACTTTTGCAGCGGTTTCCACACCCAGCGCACCAATCATATCGGGCTGCTGTGCAACAGTTGCAGCCAACTTGCCACGTTTAACCGCCGCGATACCATCGTCAGTGCCATCGAAACCAACGATCATCACATCTTTGCCCGCAGCTTGCACTGCACGCATTGCGCCCAATGCCATTTCATCATTCTGTGCAAAGACCGCTTGGACATCTGGATTTGCTGCAAGTAAGTTCTCCATAACATTGAGACCTTTAGTGCGGTCAAAGTCGGCGGGTTGGCTCGCCAGTAGCTCCATATCAGAGCCTTTAACCGCATTCATGAAACCTTCACCACGCTCACGCGCTGCAGACGTACCAGCAATACCTTCAAGTTGGATTACTTTTGCCTTTTCGCCCACTTTTTCCATAATGAAATGACCCGCCATTTCACCACCAACAACGTTGTCAGACGCGATATGGCTCGCGACATCTCCTCGGCTGGCACCACGGTCTAAAGTCAGTACTGGGATATTGGATCGATTCGCCATACGGATGGCATTCGATACCGCATCAGAGTCAGTCGGGTTAATTAGGATCGCTTTCACACCACGAACCGTTAAGTCTTCCACGTTGGAAAGTTCTTTACTTGGATCATTTTGTGAATCTAAAACGATAAGGTTATAGCCAAGTTCTTTAGCTTTTGCTTCCGCACCATCTTTCATTGTTACGAAGAACGGGTTATTCAGTGTCGACACAACGATCGCCATTGTATCTTGTGCTGTTGCGGTCGCAGACATAGAAGCTGACAGTACAGCTGCAGAGATAAGCGTTGCCAATTTTTTCATGGTCTATTCCTTTATATATTGTATGTAGGGGGTGTGACTAATAAATGTAAAATGGTTCTAATAGTTCTGGGTACCTCACGACAAAGTACCATGTACAGTTGTGCTTGCGTTTCACAAGGAGCGACACCAGCTTTCATCTCGCTCCTAAGTAATCGGTGTTCTATTTGTTTTTGTTATCAACCAAGACAGCCAGCAGAATAACCACCGCTTTTGCAATCATTTGGTAATAAGACGATACATCAAGCAAGTTCAGTGCATTGTTCAGGAAGCCGATAATTAACGCACCAATTAATGTGCCCATAATTCGACCGCGCCCGCCCATTAAACTGGTTCCGCCTAATACTACCGCGGCAATAGCATCAAGTTCATAGCCCATTCCGGCTGTAGGTTGCGCTGAAGAAAGACGAGAGGTGACAATAATGCCCGCCAACGCCGCCAACAAACCACAAATCGCATACACGCCAATTTTGACTTTATCGACATCAATACCTGATAGGCGTGTCGCCGATTCATTACCACCTAATGCGTAAACATAACGGCCAAAACGTGTGTGATTTAATAAATACCAAACCGAAGCGAACACCAACACCATTAGCCACACCGGTACTGGAATGCCCAAAGCATAACCGGTACCGAACCAAGCAAAGGCATCCGCTGTTTCTGTAAACCCTGTAGAAATTGGGCGTCCGTCGGTATAAACCATGGTGACACCACGTAACAAAGTCATTGTGACCAAGGTAGCGATAAAGGCTTGCACTTTACCTTTGGCGATAATGATGCCACTGATTGCCCCTAATGCTGCACCGGCAACAAGTGCGGTTGGCACGGCGATCATGACTGGCACTTCCAAGCCAACTAAGCTAGCAGCAAACGCGCCACACAATGCCAAGACAGACCCAACACTCAAGTCGATGCCCGCCGTCAAAATGACCAGTGTCATACCCACTGCAATAATGGCGTTGACCGATGTTTGACGAAGAATATTAAGGATGTTGTCGACAGTAAAAAAGTTTGGGTTTAAAAAAGACACCACGACAATAAGAAAAACCAATGCTATCAGTGATTTTTGCTCGATTAGCCATTCCTTATTGAACAACGTCGTTTTCTTTTCTGTTGCTACACTCATTGATTTGTTGCTCATGCTGCTTCCTCGTTTACCTTTTTACCCACTGCGCACGCCAATAGTTTTTCTTGGTCGGCTTCGTTTGCCATAAATTCGCCACTTACGCGGCCTTCATGCATGACCATAATTCGGTCGCTCATCCCAAGCACTTCTGGCATTTCCGATGACACTAAAATGATGCTCATGCCATCTGCCTTAAACTTATTGATCAGCTGATAAATTTCTTTTTTAGCACCAACATCCACACCGCGTGTTGGCTCATCAAGAATAAGCACTTTAGGCTTAGTCATTAGCCCTTTAGCAATCGCCACTTTTTGTTGATTACCTCCAGATAAGTTACCAATGATCTGATTTCTAGAAGGCGTTTTGATATTGAATAACTTAATAAAATCTTCCACAGCGATGACTTCATCACCATGTTGAAGCTGCAATCCTTTTGATAAAGCCTCTAATGCGCACAGCGACATATTCTCCTTAACCGACAAACCTAATACTAAGCCGTCGCCTTTACGATCTTCAGAAATATAGGCGATACCATTGGCTAATCCTTCCTGAGGACTGTCTGGGTTGATCGTTTTGCCATAAAGCGTCACATCACCGGACTCTCTTTTTTGAGCGCCATAGACAATCTTCATTAACTCTGTGCGACCAGCACCCATCAACCCTGATACGCCAAGGATTTCACCCTGATCCACATGAAAGCTCACTTCACTAACACCAAGACCAGAAACACCCGTTACTTCTAAACTACGTTTGCCGTGTACCGCATGAATACGCGGATATTGTTCATCCAGCTTTCGACCTACCATCATTTCAATTAACGCGTCTTCGTTTGTGTCTGCGACCACCGTTTGACCAATGAACTTGCCATCTCTTAAGACGGTAATATCATCACAAATTTCAAAGATTTCTTTCAAACGATGGGAAATGTAAACAATGCCACAGCCTTGTTGGCGAAGCTCATTGATCACTTTAAACAAAGAAGCCGTTTCGGTGTCCGTTAATGCATCCGTCGGCTCATCCATGATGATAACCTTCGATTCAAATGACAGTGCTTTCGCAATCTCTACCATCTGTTGCTCACCGAGACTGAGCGCACCAAGCAAGGTTTTAGAGCTGTGTTTTACGTTTAAACGAGATAACAATGCATCAGCATCTGAATACATTTCGTTCCACATAATGCGACCAAACGCGTTGGTTTTTTCGCGTCCAAGGTAAATATTCTCGGCAATCGTCAGCTCTGGAATTAAATTGAGCTCTTGGTGAATAATACTTATACCGGCTTGCTGCGAATCTCTTGGTCCTGCAAATGATACGTCGTTGTCTTGATAGCGTAATTCACCCGCATCTTTAGAATAAATGCCCGTCAACACTTTCATCAGCGTTGATTTACCTGCGCCATTTTCACCAAGTAGCGCCATAACCTTGCCTGGATACACGTTTAGACTCGCCTTATCTAAGGCTTTGACACCCGGAAAGGCTTTTTCTATCTCACTAAGTTGTAGTATGGGTTGCAACATAGGGCTGTCCTGCTCGTACATAATTTTGTGGCCTAAAATACGACACCAGATTGAAAGATTACGTTCGCGTACGGTGTGCATTCACCGGTACGCACGACTGCTTTGGAGTCTTGCGTTCTAACTTTGAATTCTTCATGAGAAATGTACGATACTGAAATGTCCTTACCCGTTACTCTTGCTTCGTTATCGATCAACGCCATCAAAGCGTCGTGAGCTTGTGGGGAAACGCGTTTAAACTCTTCAGCTAAAAGTACACCTTCGATTTGCACTTCAGATAAATAAACTTTGACCGTTTGCAAAAATGATGGCACGCCTAATGTGAGTGCAAGGTCAATTCGTAGTGTTTCTTCAGGGATAGGTAAACCCGCGTCGCAGATAGTGACTTCATCAGTATGTCCAAGAGTGGAAACTAAATATGAAAGCTCTGAGTTAATTAGTGCACTTTTTTTCATTTTTGTACCTGCTCGGTTCTTGAGATCATCGATGAGCGTCCAAAATATACAATCACCATCGATACGTTTCGATGGCGATAATCCTAACGCCAATATTGAAAAATTCGAGTGAGAACTGAAGTAAACGTGATCATTATCACCACATCGAAACGTATCGATGCGTTAAACGTGAATAGTTTCAAATTGTGAATATCAGGTTTGGGGCAGGATAATTAGAGAAGAATGACGCTGCTAAGCGCCATATTGCATAAGGGTAGAAATGTATTCTCCAGAGGCAAAGTGACAACCTATCGCTTTCAATGACAAGAGTTGCTCCTCAGATTCCACTCCCTCTGCAATAGTGTCTATATCCAGTAAGTTTGCTAGCCCAACAATGGCTTTAGCCACTTGTTTAACGGAGTCATCCTCGGCGATTTCTGTTGTTAATAGTGCACTGATTTTTATCTTCTGAATCGGTAAATCACGAAGATCTGAAATTGAGATATGACCCATACCAAAATCCGCGACGGTGATTTGGCAACCATGCTCAACAAGCTGATACAGTTCATCCACACTGCGCTTTTTAGATAAGGATTCTTCAAACACTTCTAAAATTAAGCAATCCGCTGATAGGCTATAGTGTTGAAGTATTTGAGCAACTTCGTCCACAAATGAACCGTGCCCAAAGTTTTTCGAAGAAACTTTAACGGCGACTTTTCGTAGCGCACCGACAGAGGCATATTTACAGGCTTGTTCGATAGTAAATAGGTTCAACTTCCGGATGAGTTGGCTTTCTTCTGCAATGGGAATAAATTCAAAGCGATTTACTTCACCAAACACTTGATCGTGCCACGAAAGACGGCTTTTAAAGCTGACCACTTCGTGATTAGAAAGGTCAACAACGGGCATAAAGCCCACCTCTAAACGATGTTGCTCTATCGCTTCAGAAAGTCTTTGAGCCAGGGCCTTCTTCCTACCCCACTGCTCACCCATCTCTTCTGTATAACACACCCAATTCGCCTGACATTGTTTTGCACGGTACATCGCGAGATCAGCTTGTTTTAACAACAAGCTTGATTCTATATTTTTTGATGACTTCGTGGTTATGCCAATCGCGGCAGAACCGCGCTCATACTTATTACCAATTTCTATATAGGCAATAGAGTCAATAAGTCGCTGTGCATAGTTGGCGGCACCCTCACAATTACACGAAGGAAGCAGGACTACAAATTCATCCCCACCGAGCCTAGCCACCATACCGTGCTCACTTACTACGGATTTAAAGCGTCTCGCCACCGCCTGCAAGAATAGATCACCGTAATCATGACCTTTACTGTCATTGATTGACTTAAATTCATTGAGATCGATAAGTAATAGCGAGTACGCTTCTAATGCGTGAGGGTTCGTACTGAGAAAACGCTGTAATTGTTCAAAGAATGATGTGCGGTTGGGCAAGCGAGTCAGCGTGTCGAAATAGGCTAAATCACTCAGTTTATCTGTCGTATCTTTTTCTAATGTAATATCACGTTTAACAGCAATATAGTACGTTTCACCTTGATGAGTAAAAGGGCTAATTTGCGCCTTCTCTATAAATAAATCGCCATTTTTTTTGCGATTAATGAGTTCACCGTACCACGAATTTCCACTGCAAAGCGCAGACCACATTTCACGATAAGTATCGGGGCTGGTTTTTCCCGACTTTAAAATGTTAGGGTTTCGGTTGGCCACGTCTTCTGCGGAATAGCCAGTGAGCTGATAAAACTGGTCATTTGCATACTTAATGCTCGCCTTAGCATCGGTTATCAAAATTGCCGCGGCGCAACTTTGCAGCGCGTTTGCTATCAAGCCGAACGACAATTCTAGAGTTGAATTTGGCGATATATGATCCACTAATGATAAACCCAATGATACTAAGCGCTACATCATAAATATTTATGGAATTAACATCAAATAAAACGTCAAGTTTTCGTTGGTAAGATAACAGTTTTTTGACGCTTTTTTTTATAGTAATCAAATTGCCAGTAACAACATATCGTAATTATAACAACCTGTACTTACCATCAATAATCACATGTGGTCACTAACACTTTCATTATTTGTTATTAATCTCTTTGATCACTTTGCATGGATTGCCTACCGCTAGCCTATCACTTGGAATATCTTTTGTTACGACACTCCCCGCACCAATAACTGCGTTATCGCCAATACTCACTCCCGGACAAATTATCGCCCCGCCACCAATCCATACATTATTGCCAATTTTGATTGGCAAGCCGAATTCAACACCATCATCTACGCGTGCTTTGGCCTCCAATGGGTGACCCGCAGTGTAGATTTGAACGTTTGGAGCAAAAAGCACGTTATCACCTATTTCGACGCGATTTACATCTAGAATCACACAATTAAAATTTGCGTAGAAGTTTTTGCCGACTTGAATGTTACTGCCATAATCACACCTAAATGGAGGCTCGAGATATAACCCTCCGCCATTGTTCTCGATAAGTGCTTCTTTGGCGTCATTCCATTGTGGGGAGTCAGGAATACTATCATTCAGTTGTTTCAGAACTTCTCTGCACTTTATCCTTGCTTGATACAACTCCGTGTCCCAAGCAAGATAGGGTTCTCCCGCAAGCATTTTTTGCTTTTCTGTTTTCATTACTTTCCAACTCAAAAAATATCGTTTACTTCCAACAATCTATCAATCGTATAATAGACGAATTAAATGTCCATCTAAATACCGTAACCCCTCGCTATTGGGAATAGCATTGATCGTAACGAATGGTTTTGTGGAAATATGCAATAAATAGATATTGGTGAGCACATTTTGAGCAAGCTGTGATAACGTCAAGAAAGGGCCGCTGCAGAACGGACTTAGATAACCGTAGTCCTATTCTAGGTTAGCTTTCGTTAAGTGCGGCTAACAATGTATCAACCGCTAAAGCAACACTAGCAGGGTTTTGTCCTGTGATTAGCTTACCATCAATTTCGACATGCACTTGGGACGCCTCTTCTGCGGTATATATCGCACCACACCGTACTAATTCTTCTTCTACAAAAAACGGAATCATCGCCGCCCTGTTGCCCATCAACTCTTCCGCATTGCTATAACCGGTCACTCTTTTTCCCTCCAAAACAGAAGAATCATCTTCTCGGGTAACATGAATTAGAGCGCCTGATGCATGACTCAAAGCGCAAATATATTTATCTGAACTATGAAAGCTATCGAGTAAAGAAACCGCGTCAGGGTCACAGGTCAAATCCCAAAGCACCCCATAACCACCGCATATAATGATGGCATCATACTTTGTAGCATCAACATGAGTAATGGTCTTGGACGACGCTAAGACCTCCATTAATGAGTCACGGCTAGCCTGTTGTTGATTATCGCGTAAATCAATATCATAAGCGGGATCAATCGGCAGAGCTCCCCCTTTGACCGAGCACAAGGTTATCTTAATGTCCTTAGACACGAGAGCTCGATAACATGTTTCAAATTGACTTAAGTCAACGCCAGTTATTTGATTGGTATAACCTAATCGGCTATGGGATGTGAGCATTAAGAGTACTTGGTATGATGACATGTTGCCCTCCCAGACACGCATTACTTAATCCTAGTTAACTCGCTCCATTTATCAAAAAAAAATGAGAAGCCTGGTGGCTTCTCATTACATCTCGTTACTCCTTCAATAGCTAAGCAAGCAAACCCATAAAGTAAGGGATGATCAACGCGTTAGCTAAATCGATGAAGAATGCGCACACCAACGGCACAACAATAAAGGCCTGATGGGAGTTGCCATATTTTTGTGCAACCGCAGACATGTTGGCCATTGCTGTCGGTGTCGAACCAAGAGAAATACCGCCGAACCCTGAACAAATGACGGCGGCGTCGTAGTTCTTGCCCATCGCTGGGAAAATGATGAACAAGTTAACAAGAATGGCCACAATAAACTGAGCCCCTAAGATTGCGAAAATTGGCCCAGCTAAATCAACCAACGTCCAGAGTTGCATACTCATTAACGACATGGCTAAAAACGCGCCCAATGAAATATCCGCTATCAGCGCTACCGCGGGCTTATTCGCAGGCCATCTAGTGCCTGTAATTCTCGGGTAATTATGTGGCACTAAGTTCGACAGGATAATACCGGCAAACAAGCAGGTAACAAACAACGGCAGTTGCAACCCTAAATATTCAACACCTTCATTTAAAAACACACCAACAATGATACAGGTATGAATCGCCAACATGGCATCAAGAAAGTCATAAGAAGTGATTTTTGTATCAGACGCGGAGTCTGAAATACCCACATCCATCGCTTCTTCTTCATTTGGTTTTAGATCATAGCGCTTGATAAGAAACTTAGCGATCGGACCGCCCATGATACTGGCGAGAATCAGTCCGAACGTTGCGCTCGCGATCCCTAATTCCATCGCGGTCTCAAGACCAAATTGCTCTTGTATCTTTGGTGCCCAAGCAATCGCAGTACCATGCCCACCAATAAGAGAGACCGTACCACTTAGAAGTCCTGCAACAGGCTCTAGTCCGAAGAGAGTCGCAACGGTGATGCCCGTAATATTTTGAATCAACATATAACCAATTGTGATGACCAATAAAATGATCAGAGGTTTCCCCCCTTTCATTAAGTCACCCAAGCTGGCATTAATACCAATCGTGGTAAAAAAGTAAACTAATAAGACATCACGAGCCATCAGGTCGAAACTCACTTCGATTGAGGTCACAACATGAAGTAACGCAAATAGTACAGAAAAAACAATGCCACCCGAAACAGGTTCAGGGATACTAAATTCTTTTAAAAAACCTACGACTTGGTTAAGTCGCCTGCCGACAAAAAGGACAATAATCCCCATCGTTACTGCCATAAACGAATCAATATGAACAGCGCCGTCCTCAAAAATCATTATTCTTACTCCGTGTTAGAATCTTGTTACCGAATAGCATGCCTGTATTTTTGTCTCTATCCAACTAGTTTTACTAGATTTTTTCAGCATATCTCAAGCATTATCCAAAAGTTGCGGCCAGCACTTAAGTTAAAGAGGCGCACGACACTGTATAATAAAAGCGGCTTTTCAATGGCTATGATTCGAAACCACTAAGTTCATAGCTAATTACCTAGAGCTTATCTATTATATGTTTGATACCGTTCCAGTAATAAGGAAAAATCATGTCCATCACTCACCAACTGGAGCTTTTTATTGATGTTGTTCAGCAGGGGTCATTTGCTAAAGCGGCCGCGTTGCACGATATGGATAATTCCGCACTATCAAAGCAGATCAAAAAATTGGAACTCGTGCTTGGCGTACAACTCCTTAACCGCTCGACTCGCTCATTCTCATTAACAGCAGCAGGAGAGGAGATCCTCTCACAGGCACACATTCTCAGAGGAACCCTACAAAACGTTCAAGCAATAGCAGATTCTTACCAATCAACACCGAAAGGACTGATTCGCATTACTTCGGCTATATTCTTTGGCCAACAATATTTGCAGCCTGTCATATCAAAATTCATGAAACTGTATCCTGAAGTCAAAGTCACCTTGATTCTTGATGATAAGCGTTCGGATATTATTGCCGACCATTTTGATGTGGCATTCAGAATTGGAAAACTGACAACCTCTAACTTAATTGCTAAAAAAATCGCCAATACTAATTTCGCGTTAGTTGCTTCACACCAATTTATTGAACAGTACGGTCTCCCTTCCTCACCTGAAGGTTTATTATCATTGCCCGCGGTTATATACAGTAACGGGGATGTCAGTCTCGATAGCTTCGACATGAGTGAAAGCCCGAATAGCAATGTAATGAAAAGCTATAAGATGCAAGGTAACTATAAAGTAAGTGATGTAAGAACCATGCTTGACGCCGTCCGTGATGGCCTTGGGTATGCTCTGATCGATCTTTTTAATTTGGAAGCCCCAATCGAATCAATGGGGTTAACACCTATGTTGACCAACTACTTACTATCAACCAAAGAAACCGGTATTTACGCCATCTATCCTCATCGAAAACATACATTGCTGGTTAAAGAATTTATTAAAGCTGTCCAAGAACATATTGGTGAGCCCGCGTTTTGGGAGCAGCATATCTCCGACTATCATTTAATGTATCGTTAAGAATGCAGTTTTAGAAACCAATATGGCTTTGTAATTACAACGAAGGATTAGCCGCCATATCAGTGAAATATCACCTCATGGCGGCTTTATCTTAACTAATACTAAGCCGTGTCTTAGCTAATAGTCAGCCGTATCTTAACTATTACTTAGCCGTATCTAAACCATTACTCAGCCGTATCTTAACTAGCAGTCAACCGTCACCATGACCAAGCGATGAGAAGACAAATCAAGCGACCGAATAGACGCTCACTTAGCCTTTCAAACCACATAACGCGAGTAAAATGCCTTCTAAATCCGCCCATGGAAGTAATTGACTATCGATCACTTCAATTCTAGATTCATACCCTTGCAATGACACCTCATTGACAGAGACCACTTGATTCGAGACATTAAAAGCAAAACAACCTTTGTTGGTGTTCACCACCGCTTTTACACGCTCAGCGGTCAAATCACTTAACATAGAAAACAACTGATCAAAATCGAATAAGTACTCAGCCCCGACTATCCAGCCGCAGCTAAAGTAACCTTGACCTTTATTTTCTCGACGAATATACGATTTTTCGGGAGGCAACTCGAACACTGGATCCATATCACTGTGGTCATGCAATTCATGCTCTAAGTGTCCATTCTTACTCGATGTTGTATTTTCTCTGCGTTCAATGTCAAGCAACTCAATGGGAAGGTTACCCTGCTTAACCAATTGGTGATAAATCACCGCTGGCTCTTGCTCACTCACCCAATCATTAAATGCATCAACATCTTCTGAAGTACATTGATCGACCTTATTGCCAATCACAACATCAGCGGCAGCCAGCTGGTCATTGAAGTTGTTATTTGACAGATATTTACTGTCAGATAGATTCCTTGGGTCAACCAATGCAATGGTGGCTCTCAAGTCAACATAGTTTTGATATTGCTCGGAGGTCAGCGTCTTAATCACTTGCTTGGGGTGCCCTAAGCCAGTGGGTTCAATGATTAGGCGATCAGGTTTTTGACGCAGCAGTGCATTAATACCCACCGACATGGGAACACCCGCTGTACAGCACATACAGCCGCCTGGCACTTCTTTGATCATCGCCCCACCATCAGCCAACATTGCCCCATCAATACCCACTTCACCGAACTCGTTTACGAGCACAGCCCAATGCTCATTAGCAGGCTTATTTTTAAGCAGATTAAGGATGGTTGTGGTTTTTCCAACACCAAGAAAACCGGTGATGATAGTAGTAGGAACTTGAATTGACATATTGAATCCAGTGAAACGAAATGATGTCACCAGTATAAACGTATTTATTCTCGATCAAAGGGTGCTCTATGCAGAAATCACTCTACCGATACAAAAATTAGCTAAGCTATCACCTGTACACCGTTTGCATAAGTAATGATAGAAAAACAAAAGTAACAAACGACAAAAGGCGCACTTTGCGTGCGCCTCGACCCTCGTTACTCAATCGTGAGTTTGCGAATCTCTAAGCCATACGAGATGCTGAGATTATTTACGAGGAAGTAGTATGTGTATATTTTCACATCCAAATTGTATGTAGGGGCTTCAAATCCTCCGTGCTTGTCGAATACATACCCTACACTCTAACTATGGACCATAATCCGTTAATTACAAGTTTATCACTCAATAATTTATGTCAGATTTATCGCATTTCTCAGTTCACTAATATTGCAATACTACTTTTATTGCAATGCTACTTTGCAAACTTGTTACTGTTTGTCTAATTTAGAACCCGTATAATTTACCTTACAACCCTTAATCTAGAAAGGCTCATTCTTTATGACCAAAAGAGAGAAGTTTAAACAGTCTCTGCTCGTTCGTGTACCTCGAGAAACCTTCAACCAGTTTCTTTCTAGAGATAAAACGCCAGTTTCTGTTCTTTTTCTTTCTTGCGTTGTGGGTATTTTAGCTGGATTTATAGGTACTTTGTTCGAACTTGGCGTTCATTTTGTTACGGATACTCGAACAGAGTGGCTTAAAGATGAAATCGGGTCTGTCCTCCCTCTTTGGGCGTCTGCGTTTATAATCAGTGCCGTCCTAGCTTTCATCGGTTATTTTCTTGTCCATAAATTCGCTCCTGAAGCCGCGGGATCTGGTATCCCCGAAATAGAAGGGGCAATGGATAACATGAGGCCAGTACGTTGGTGGCGAGTACTGCCCGTTAAATTCTTTGGAGGATTAGGTGCGCTTGGTTCAGGTATGGTTCTTGGACGAGAAGGGCCTACGGTACAAATGGGCGGTAACCTCGGTCGAATGGTCACGGACATATTTCGTGTGAAAGACGATGATAGCCGCCATACACTACTAGCCTCAGGTGCAGCAGGCGGTTTAGCCGCTGCATTTAATGCTCCGCTTGCAGGAATTATGTTTGTCGTCGAAGAAATGCGCCCACACTTTCGTTATTCATTAATCTCTATTAAAGCGGTGCTGATTTCTGCTGTTTCTGCCACGATTGTCTTTCGCTCAATCAATGGACAAGGGGCGGTGATCACCATGCCACAGTATGACTCGCCGAATATGCAAGTATTGTGGCTATTCTTGGTACTCGGCGCTTTGTTTGGCATTTTTGGTGTGGTTTTCAATCGGCTGGTGACGCTATTTCAAGATTTGTTTGTAAAAATCCATAAAAATGATCTAAAACGATTCCTATTAACCGGCTCTGTCATTGGTGGTATTTTTGGGCTTCTATTGCTTTATGTACCTGAGTTAACAGGTGGTGGTATTGGCTTAATACCTGAAATCACTAATGGGGACTTCGGCGCTGGTTTTCTATTCATCCTCTTTATTGGCCGTGTACTGACAACACTTGTCTGTTTTGGATCTGGGGCGCCCGGAGGCATATTTGCTCCAATGCTTGCCTTAGGTACCTCTTTTGGTTACGCATTCGGCTTGATGGCACAACTGCTATTTCCTGAACTCCCCATTGAGCCCGGCGTTTTCGCTATCGCTGGGATGGGAGCTTTGTTCTCCGCGACCGTGCGTGCTCCGATCACCGGTATTTTATTGGTGATTGAAATGACAAATAACTATCATCTCATTCTTCCTTTGATTATTACTGCGTTAGGCGCAACTATCGTTGCACAAATGCTTGGTGGCCAACCAATATATAGCCAACTCCTTCATCGAACGTTAAAGAACACGAAGTTGAAGCAAGAGGATCTGCCCGCTCGCGAAAACTAGAGCGCAATTTATCAGAAATTACGATACAATCAGACGGCTAGACTTCTAGTGCTCATTGCTCAGCACTGGTCGTTTTTACTATATGATCATAACGAATTGATTAGGTAACAATGAATAGAGCCGCTATAAAACGACTGACTCAGTTTCACAATGTACCAACATCACAAGCCTCATTAGCGCTTGGCGTTGTAGGACTAGGCCATGCATGGGCATTGTACTTACCTGATTTAGGCACGCAGATACAGCCTGTTTTGGCCAGCATTGGGGCTCTATTACTGCTCCCCGTTTTATTAAAATATCTATTAAATAAACATATCTTTTCAGCCGATATAAAACACTCTATTACCGGTAGCTTAATGGCACCGATGAGTATGGCTTTACTTATTCTTTGTGACTACTTGGCCGCAGTTTTACCACTTATTGCCTATCCACTTTGGTTTGCTGCATTAACGCTACATTTGTCACTCGCGGTGTTATTTTTCTTCTACCAATTACGTAACTTTAAAATTGCGAATATTGTGCCAAGTTGGTTTTTATACCCTGTAGGTTTAATTAGTAGCTCTCTGGCAGGCACTCAATTTGGACACACCGTCTACTCTGAAACTATCGCGAGCTTCTGTATTGGAATGTACTTTTTTATGCTGCCATTGGTTTTGTATCGGTTAGTGTTCGAAGGTATGTTGAAGAAACGAGCAAGACCCACTATTGCAATTATGGCGGCCCCTATCAACCTCACATTAGCCGCCTATCTGGTGAACTTTAATGAACCCGATCCGATACTCACAGGTGCTCTTGCTGGCATTGCTATCACGATGACTCTGATGATTTATTTGTGTTATTTTCGGCTCCTTAAACTCAAGTTTCAACCTTCTATCGCTGCCATCACCTTCCCTTCTGTGATCAGCTCAATTGCCATGCACAGACTGACCGCTTTTTTCGAAGTAGAGTATCCTCATTGGCACTGGCTTCATAAGTTTGGGTTTCTTGAGCTCACTATCGCGACGTTTGCCGTCATCTGGGTAAGCGTCGGATTTATTATCATGTACTGGCCTGAACTGAAATACTCTACAAAAAAGTAATAATTTTCATCCAAAAGCCGAAATGAAAAAGAGGTCTTTGCTTTGTGCAGACCTCCAATAGGTATACGTAAAATCAATATATTAATATAAGTTATAGTTCATTCTGCAACCATAACCAAGGAATGAGTTTTTGGGTAGTGACAGTCATTCTATTATCGGCAATAAATAAGGGCATCGGCCGACATATAATTTCAATTACTCAGAGAATACTGTTATGCATTTAACTCAGATTAAAAAGGCTCTCCCTGATTTTATTACCCAAAAACATGATTTTTTCATTGAAGATCGTATTCATTCTAATGCCGATAGAAAGCCGATTATCTGTGGAATGCAGCCAAAGCGCGGTGATGTCGTCATGCAGACCAACGATTACCTGAGTCTCAATAGCAATGAAAGCATTAAAAATGCCCACATTCGAGCTATTCAAGAAAATGATGAAAGTCTATTAATGTCCGGTGTATTCCTATTAGGCAACGAAAAAAAACCGGCTTTTGAAACCAAACTCGCACAACTCACAGGGTTTGAAAGTTGCGTAGTATCCCAGTCGGGGTGGACCGCAAATGTCAATTTACTACAAGCTATTTGTAATAAGGACACCAATGTTTACATTGACTTTTTTGCCCATGCATCGCTATGGGAAGGGGCAAGAATTGCTGGGGCGAAAGTTTACCCATTTATGCATAACAATACCCGCCATTTAGCAAGACAGATAAAACGAAACGGGCCTGGTATTATATTAGTTGATTCCATTTACAGTACGATCGGGACGATTGCGCCTCTCGTAGACTTGGTCTCACTTTCTTATGAACACGAATGTGCGTTGGTGGTTGATGAGTCGCACTCCCTGGGAACACATGGTCCAAAAGGCGCAGGACTTGTTGCAGAACTTGGCCTGACTGCGCATGTTGACTTTATAACCGCCAGTTTAGCAAAGACATTTTCTTACCGCGCTGGAGCAATACTTACCAACAAAAAAACAGCATACTGTATTCCTATGGTCGCGTATCCGGCGATTTTTAGTTCCGCTATGCTTCCCTATGAAATGAAACGTTTAGAAGCAACACTTGATGTCATCATCAAAGCGGACGAGCGCCGTGCAACGTTGCAAAGTAGTGCCGAATACTTAAATCGCGCACTACGAAAAATTGGTTTCGATATTCGTAGTGAATCTCAAATATTTGGGCTTGATACAGGCGATGCACAAAATACACTTAAAATTCGTAATTTCTTTGAGAGCAATGGCGTTTTCGGTTCGATATTCTGCCCACCAGCCACTCCTAATGGTAAGCACATATTAAGATTTTCGATCAACGCAGAGCACACTAGAGATGAGTTAGAGCGTGTCATCAACGTATGCAAGCAAGCTTGGGATAACCCCGAGCTAAGTTTTGACTAATGGTGAATACACAACATTAGTAGCACGTAGAAACCAAGTTCGGGAAAGGTTTCTTACCGAGCATGGATTTGAAAAGTGACATTAATTACTGCTTCGTTATCACACTAATTGCTGCTTCGTTATTATGAAGTGGTTCCTCGTATAACTATCTAAACGCACAGCTCCATGAGGCAACATGACGCATGGTGCTGTGCGTGTATAAGTAATACGTTGAAGCATAGAATATGGATTTAGCATTAAACCCAAGACGCAACCTTATCGATTAACTCATCTTTCGGCGTAGGCTTAACAATATAGTCGTTCATGCCAAACTCATTAATTTTGAGAATGGTTTCTTCACTTTTATCTCCGGTATACCCCAAAATTGGAATAGACGCATACTCTTCGTTAGACTGTCTAATCATCCGGGTCGTCGTCAAGCCATCGAGTACTGGCATCTCAATATCCATCAGTATTAAGTCTACCGTTTCCTGCTTTAACTTATCTAAAGCAACTTGCCCATTCTCAGCCTGTAACACGTGGAGCCCTTGCTTCTCCAACATAATCGATGTGATAGAACGAAGGGAATGGTTATCATCAACGATCATGACCGTTCTTTGAGTCGAGATTTCATTGTACGACGACACATTTTCAATTTGTTTGAGCTGATCAAACATCAAATAGTCAAGCGAGTCAGCAGTCTTTTCAAAAAATTGCTGCCACTCGAATAACTCTATAGCAACATAACGCTGAAAATATAAATTACGCGTGTCTGTCGGATCATGTAAGAATGCGATCCTTGCTTCAGTAAAGGTCAACTTCCCTTCCAAACGTGACATAAATGCCCACCCTTGACGGTCAAGACGACCGTCAATCACAATGAGATTGTATTCAAATTGATGTTCTTCGTACTCTGAGGCTTCTTCCATCGAGGCTGTTTTAAGTGTTAGTTCAGTTTGAGTACTCACTTCACTTAGTTTTTGCTGGATCAACGACTGTTCTTGCCCAATGTATAGGAGAGATTTCGATTTCATTAACTCGCGCTTAATATGAGTAATTTTGGTAGAGGTATAATAAGGAAACTGCAATTCGAACTCTGTCCACTTTCCCTGTATAGAGCTACATTTGATTTTGCCACCAAATGATGTCATTACCTTTTTACAAAATGATAGACCCAACCCAAACGTGCCGTTTGTTCCTGTTGTATAGAAGTCTTCAAAAATATTTTTAATTAATTCAGGTTCAATGCCTTGCCCAGTGTCTTTGAACAATAAGCTAAACCCATCACTGGTTTTCTTAGAGCGTATTGAAATAGTAAACTTTTCTTTACCTCGGTGACGGAACGCATTCTTTAGCAGGTTGTATACCACGTATTTCAACAGCGTATCGCTACCTAAATACTCAAAATCTTCATCGAGCTCTAATTGAACGGCTCGACGCTCGGACTCATTTTTATATGCGTAGCTTGTCACAGCATTTTCTAGTACCGCCTTAGCACGGTGCTTACAAAATGTTGAGGTAGATACCCTATTTTTGTCTATTGACGTTAACAGCAGATCGATAGTTTCATTTCCAGCCCAAATCACCTTCATTGAATCATCAATAATGTCATTCATGGTTTGGATTTCTTGCGCGTTTAGGTGATAGGAGTGTCGATAAGATGAGTTGCTATTAGGCACAATAGAGCGCATCACTTCAAACGACGATAAAAGCGCGCTCAAGGGGTTTCTCATTTCATGGGCGATACCAGCACCAAACGATTTAGCAATAGATACTTTCGCCTCATGTTCGGTTTGATTTCGAAAGTAAAATAGATTTCCGAAGACATAGGTAAAACCGAATACAGGGATAAAACTGGCTTTATGGGCAAACTCAATGGCTCCATTTGAGGCAATATACGCCGCCCCAGTGGCAAGCAACAGCGATATCACGACTTGCATGAACATCACACGTGTATCGTGAACCAAAAGAATATGAATGAATATTGATGACATAAAGGACAGTACCCACACATCTGACCAATTATTCATTAACATCATATAAAAAAAGAAAAAAGGTAAACAAAGTCCAATCGCAAAAAGATAGTAATGAGGAAGGTAGGCCTTGAAGTATCTTGGAAGCGAATGACGAAAAGCCAGCAGCAACGCCGACGCACTGCAAAAAAGTCTTAACCATACGTTTTCGTATGGCTGAGGAAATAGAAACTCCCATACCCAATAATACAGCGGATAGCCCAACCCACCCATTATCACTACTAGAAATAGGTTTGGTTCTGCATAATTATAGATTTTTTGAAGTCTACTCATCCAACTCGTCCAAGAGACTGGCATTAGCGTAACAGGCGAGATTCACGACTCAAACCCATTGCTTAGAGAAATATGCCAACACTGTCTTATAATTTTCTTCGATTTTCAATAGTATGGCTGAAAACGGATAGTAAATACAACAACGCCTTCATATCTAGAAGGCGTTGTTGTGAAAATAGTCATAGGCTAGTGAATAAACTTCACATTATCGCAGGCCATGCAGAAATTCATGGCGGGTCGCGGGGATAGATTTGAATATTCCCCCTAATGCTGTGGTGGTTGTCTCACTCGTCGCATCCATCACGCCTCGAGACTTAACACAGTAATGCACCGCATCAATCGTCACCGCAACATCATCGGTTTCAAGTAAGGTTTGCAACGCGACTAGGATTTGTTGCGTCATTCGTTCCTGTACTTGAGGTCGTTGAGCAAAGAATCTTACAATACGGTTAATTTTAGACAGCCCGATGATTTTACCGCGTGGAATATAAGCCACTGCTGCTTTACCATCTATGGTTACTAGATGATGCTCACATGTACTCGTGACTGTAATATCTTTTACGCGCACCATTTCACTGACATTCATTTTATTTTCAATGACCGTGATCTTAGGAAAACGCTCGTAGTCTAATCCTGAAAAGATCTCATCTACATACATTTTTGCGATACGTTGCGGCGTTTCCATTAAGCTATCATCAGCTAAATCGAGTTGCAGTAACGTAAGAATTTCCCGCATATGATGTTCAATGCGTTCTTTTTTTTCTTCTCGACTGACGGTGTTTGGCAACATTGGTGTCTCTAAACCGCGCTTCGAGAGAGCTTCCTTGACCAATTGTGCTGATTCGCTTAACTCTGACATTTGCATACCTCTTACTAGTCCCGCAAGGGACGACAGGATACTCGGAATCCATTTGAATTACACCCCCATTTTATCGTTAGTTTTGTCGTACCGCCCTTCTTTACTTAGGGGCTACAAGCTAAAAATATGGTAAAGTTAGTCTGATATTAGCAATGAATTAGGAATACATATTTTATGGGTTGCTGCGACGCTCCGGGCTTAATGCCAATAGAAGAAGCATTATCAAAAATGCTCACACCAATCAAACCAGTTACAGACATCATTGAACGCTCGCTTCCTGAGGCATTAGGGTTTGTCCTTGCTGAAGACCTACGCTCCCCAATGAATGTACCTCCTTTTGACAACTCTGCTATGGACGGATACGCCGTTCGTATTGCCGATTTAGAGCAAAGTACTACATTGCCACTTGCCGGTAAGTCTTTTGCAGGTCAACCCTTTGAAGGCGACTGGCCAGAACAAACCTGTATTCGAATTATGACTGGGGCAAAAATCCCTTCCGGTTGCGATGCCGTGATCATGCAAGAAAATACGCAGGTCGATGGTAATACCATTACTTTCACGCAAGACAATATCAAACACAATATGAATATCCGCCCAACTGGCGATGACATACAGCAAGGTAACGTTGTACTGGCGAAAGGCGCTCGCCTGACAGCTCGTGATATTCCGATGATCGCAACACTGGGCTTTAGCCACATCAAAGTTTTTAGAAAACCCAAAGTGGCATTTTTCTCAACGGGTGATGAACTCAGACCATTAGGCAGCACATTGCAAGATGGTCAGATATACGATAGTAATCGCTACGGTATCAAACCTCTCATCGATAACTTTGGCTGTGAAGCCATTGACCTTGGTATTATCCCAGATTGCCAAGAGACGCTACGCAACACCTTTATTCGCGCCCAACAAGAGGCGGACGTTGTTATTACCTCAGGTGGTGTTAGTGTTGGTGAAGCGGATTACACCAAAGACATTCTAGAAGAGTTAGGTCAAATTGGCTTTTGGAAACTTGCGATCAAACCAGGTAAACCCTTTGCTTTTGGCGAGCTTGACCATGCTTGGTTCTGTGGACTCCCTGGCAATCCTGTTTCTGCTGTCTTAACCATGTATGTCTTAGTTCAGCCCCTTATTGCAAAACTGGCTGGACACACACAATGGAAGGCACCCGAGTCGATCCCTGCAATCACTAAAACCGCATTTAAAAAGGGACCCGGTCGAACTGACTACCAACGGGGCATTTACTCCATTGTAGATGGCAAGTTTGAAGTAGAATCAACAGGCAACCAAAGCTCCGGCGCGTTCCGTTCAATGAGCTTGGCAAACTGTTTTGTGGTTCTTGAGCAAGACCGCGGAAATGTATCTGTTGGAGAGACAGTGCAAATCCAACTTCTCAATCCAACACTATACTAGGTGGGCGTTGTGGATATTCTCTCCGATAAGGAAATGCTTCGCTACAACCGTCAAATCATATTGAAGAATTTTGACTTCGAAGGACAAGAGACGCTTAAACAATCATCAATCTTGATGATTGGCGCGGGCGGGTTAGGCTGCGCTGCCAGCCAATACTTAGTTGCGGCCGGGGTGGGTCAACTCACTATCGTCGATGACGATCACGTAGAGCTTTCTAACTTGCAGCGCCAAATACTCCACACTGATGGTGATATTGGCACAGCGAAGGTCGAGTCAGCGAAGGCATCCCTACAAGCGCTAAACCCCAACTCAAAAATTGTTGCTATTCAAGAACGTTTAGATGACTCAGTGCTATCTGAATTAATACAGCAGCACTCGCTTGTCCTGGATGCCACTGATAACGTCGATACACGTAATCAACTCAACCGACTTTGCTTTACGAACAAAACGCCCCTCGTTTGTGGTGCCGCTATTCGAATGGAAGGGCAAATATCAGTATTTACCTATGATGACGAGAAGCTTCCCTGTTATCAGTGTTTAAGCGCACTGTTTGGAGAGACATCTCTAACGTGCGTAGAAGCGGGTGTGATGTCACCCGTTGTCGGCATTATTGGAGCGATGCAAGCCCTAGAAGCCATTAAAGTTATTACTAATTATGGTCAAGTCAAAAAAGGCAAACTATTGTTGTTTGATGCCTTGACCTTAACTTGGCGAGAGTTGGGCTTACCTAAATCACCAACCTGCCCAACTTGCGGCTAGCGCGTTAAACGCTTTAAATTCTTCGGTTTAGTAAGCCAGCACCTGTAGTGCTAAACCGAATTTAATGCTTAAGGAGTGCACTTTGAAATCTTTAAAAGCCGCTATTATCCTTCTAAGCGCAGGTCTAGGCCTGTTAGTCGCTCTCCTTTGGTTTCCTTTAACGCTCTCAGTCGCCACAATACAAGGCCAAGTACTCAGTCAAACACTGACACAGTCTTTAGATGGCAACCGTCATTATTTAACCGTTGAACTACCCGATAAATCGACGGTAAGAGTCACCACTGATTCTGCACGTCGCTGCCAAATCGGCACACTTGCCACCCTGGATCAGTTACAAAGTCCACTTTCTTCGACAAGCACCTATCAGTTGGTTTCTTGTCAGCAGCAATAAAAGGATAAATGCTATGACATTACCACTCGTCACACCCAAATGGTTATATGAAAAGCTGGGTGTAGATGACTCGCTTGTCATTCTAGATGCGAGTATTGAGTTTCAAATTCCAATGGAGCCGACAAAGGATACCGATGGAGTAATTCCGCAATCTCAACGCTTCGACTATGACAACGTCTTTTGTGATTCCAACAACCCCCTACCACATATGATGCCATCAGAATCGGTATTTAATCAACGAGCCTCACTACTTGGTATCACCCCAACATCTACCGTTGTAGTGTATGACAATTCTGGTACATTCGCCTCCCCCCGCGCGTGGTGGATGCTAAAAGCCCTAGGGTTAGAACATGTCTATGTATTATCAGGTGGACTGCCTGCATGGAAAGCGCATCAGTACCCCGTTGACACAGCATTTGTTGCTCCACGACCAACTACACTTGAACAGCCCGTTGATCCCAGACATTTTCTCAATTCAGAACAAGTCTTAACGATCGCCAGTCAACAATCTCGAACCATAGTAGATGCTCGCTCGCTCGCAAGGTTTAACGGTGAAGTAAAAGAGCCTCGCGAAGGCGTACGCAGTGGACACATCCCCTCCTCTGTTTGTCTGCCATTTTTAGAGCTCATGCGTAATGGCACATTAAAGCCTGTGAATGAACTTCAAACTTTATTCTCATCTATTAATGAAGATAAAAACACACCATTAGTGTTTAGCTGCGGCTCTGGTGTTACCGCTTGTATTTTGGCGCTTGCTGCCTCGATGTGCGGGTATCAAAACTTGGCGGTTTATGACGGTTCTTGGACTGAGTGGGGACAGAGACACGACTTATCAATCGAATGCTAATCTATCTAGATTAACTCTTATAAATTAAGCGTGAATCTGGTAAAAATCCTTGGCTGCGATAACGCAGCCAAGGACTTATCTATTCGAGTGTTTATAAATCACTATTTTATCGTATACTAACTGCATGATAACATTTTGTTATGGGTTAACTTGTGGTAAACGCTACTTGGCTACATACTTTTAGAACGCTTGTCGAAGTCGGTCACTTTACGCAAACGGCAGAAAAATTATTCATGACTCAACCCGGAGTCAGCCAGCACATTCAAAAATTAGAACGCGATTTGGGATCTGAGCTTCTTCGTCGTGAAGGAAAAACATTCGAACTGACTGAGCAGGGACACATCGTATATCAATATGCGGTAAACCTTGCCAAGCATGAACAAGTGTTAAAAGAACAACTCAGTTTCGATGACCCACATCAAGGTGCTTTTCATATTGCGGCGCCTGGTGCCATCGCCACCGCCATCTACCCGGAGCTTCTATCACTGCAAACCAAGCACAAAGGGCTATCAACGCATCTAGAAGCCGGTCCCAACCGGAAAATCATTCAAGATGTCTTATCTGGGAACGTTGATATAGGCATTGTTACTTACATACCTAACCAGTCGGAGCTCGCCTGTGAATCGATTGGGCGCTTGGAAATTAGCCTTGTAATGCCAAAAAATCATGTCCCAAGCACTAGTATTTTAAGTGATATTGAGTCCTTAGGCGTCGTCGCCCATCCAGATGCACAACACTATTTTGAACAGTTTTTTGAACATAGCGGTGATAGTGCACTGCAAGACTTGGACTGGTCAAAGCTAACCAAAGTGACGTATATCAACCAATTGAGCCAAATTCTTCAACCGGTTTCTATGGGGATTGGTTTAACCGTTTTACCTAAAGTTGCTATCAACCACTCGGCCTATCAACATCAAGTAAGCGTCACTCCAACGCCTAATGTTATCAGCGAACCTTTATATCTCATCAAAAAGAAACGAAGAGAACTACCTGCCCGTTATCAAGCTTTGCTAAGCATACTCAAAGACCGAGACTTTTCTTAATCCGTTTACCAATACTCATCGTGTTTGAGGATGTTGGCTACCTTCCATGTTTCTCATCTGCTCATCGAGGTTTAACACTGTTAATGCATTACTCACACTTGTTGCTATAACGTCTATGACGCCCGTTCTGAGTGCTCCTAACAAAGCGAGTGGTTTACTGTTCTCTGCTGCAATCGCAATGACTTCCGCTATTGGGCGGAACTCTTCCAACGCCAAACCAATCACACGATCACTCATTACTGTATTTGCTGTTTTACCGTGAACATCGAAAAAGTCATAACCGGCAAAGTCGCCGACGACCCCTTGTAATAAACGAGATTGAACGACCTCACCTGCCGTAAACCAACCTAAGTCGACCATATAGCTGTTTTCACTCATATCACCGATACCGACTAAAGCAACATCGGCTTTTCGAGCGAGATCGAGTGTCTGCTTAACCGTACTGTTTTCCATGAATGCGGTTTTTTGCGCTTTATTCTCTGCATAAGCAGGCGCGTACAAGGTTTCAGAAGATCCACCGTACTTTTTGGCTAGCTGCCTGCATATATGGTCGGCATTAAACATACCACCTCTTGGGTGAATACCGCCGATACCACATACAAATTTGCAGTCACGTGGTGTAATTACGCCAGTGTAGTGAGCAACAGACGATACGTTGCGCCCTTGTCCTACTGTCACCACCATGCCGTTTTTTAGGGTGCTGGTTAAATAGCTAGACACCAAACCAGCAACCTGTAATCGCTGCTTCTCTTCATTCGGTTGGTCTAGTGCCACAAGAGCACGCTTTACACCAAATCGTTCGATCAAACGTTGCTCGATCTTCGCACTAAAGACGGGGTGGTATTTCACAGTGATCTCCACGATGCCCTCATCCCGTGCTTGCTTGAGCATTCGACCAACCTTTGCACGGGAGATAGAGTACTTTTTAGATATCTCTTCTTGCGTGGCACCATCTTGATAATAAGCAACCGCTACTTCAGTGAGGAGATCAGTGTTTTCTTCGGAAACATCTTGGATATTCTTACTCATATACCACCCAACCAATATTTAACAATTATTTTACCTGCCTGGAGCGCAAATGTTCGTTGCCTAAGCAAGTGATACACAAGTTTACACCTTGAGCATATGTCACAGCAAGATACATTTGATCGCCATGATAACCATCGTTTTGTTATTGATTAATTCGCCTCACTTTGCTCATTAAACGATTGCTTGCATACCTCATGATTACTAGAGCGAAATATATTTGACTGAAGTCACCATACAGGACTATTTACCGTTGACTTTGATGCTAGATCGGATAAATATGGCTACATCATTTACTCATCGAGCGATCAAATGTTCTGTGCAAATGTTCGTTCGAAGAAAAATTTAAATTAATGTAAGTTTGGCTCACTGGTACAACCACTGAGAACTTCATTAGTTAGCTTGCAAATGCCCACACCTCTCCCATTAATGAGGTGTTATGCGATACATAGGATGATCAAAATGAGCAATAAATTAGAGCAACTTCGTAAACTAACAACTGTTGTAGCTGACACTGGCGATATCGAAGCTATCAGCAAGTACACTCCTGAAGATGCAACAACTAACCCTTCTCTAATTCTTAAAGCTGCTCAAATTGCTGAGTACGCTCCTCTAATCGATGCTTCTATCGAATACGCAAAAGCGCAAAGCGGTGATAAAGCACAGCAAGTTCAAGATACTTGCGACATGCTTAACGTGAACATCGGTAAAGAAATCCTAAAAGTTGTACCTGGCCGCATCTCTACTGAAGTCGATGCTCGTCTTTCTTACGACATGGAAGGCAGCGTTGCTAAAGCTCGTCAACTTATCAAAATGTACAACGACGCTGGCATCACTAACGACCGTATCCTTATTAAACTGGCTTCTACTTGGGAAGGCATCCGTGCTGCTGAAATCCTAGAGAAAGAAGGCATCAACTGTAACCTAACGCTTCTATTCTCTTTCGCTCAAGCTCGTGCTTGTGCTGAAGCTGGCGTATTCCTAATCTCTCCTTTCGTTGGTCGCATCATGGACTGGTACAAAGCGAAAGAAGGTCGTGATTTCGAAGCTTCAGAAGATCCAGGTGTAATCTCTGTTTCAGATATCTACAACTACTACAAAGACCACGGTTACAAGACTGTTGTTATGGGCGCAAGCTTCCGTAACATCGGCGAGATCCTTGAACTTGCTGGTTGTGACCGTCTAACTATCGCCCCTCAACTTCTCGCAGACCTAGAAGCAGCAGAAGGCGAAGTAGTAGAGAAGCTTATCGACTCTAACGGTACTAAAGAGCGTCCAGCAGCGATGACTCACGCTGAGTTCCTATGGGACCACAACCAAGATGCAATGGCTGTTGAGAAACTGGCTGAAGGCATCCGCAACTTCGCCGTTGACCAAGGCAAACTCGAAGACATGATCGCAGCTAAGCTGTAATCACTCTTACCAAATTCAAATAGGGGAACGTTCAGTTCCCCTACTTTTATCAATTTTTTTTTCTTAATTTTTATTCGGAAGTTCTTATGAATCAATCTCCTCAAAATAGAAAGCAACTAGCTAACGCTATTCGTGCTCTAAGCATGGACGGCGTGCAACAAGCCAACTCTGGTCACCCTGGTGCCCCTATGGGTATGGCAGATATCGCCGAAGTGCTTTGGCGCTCGCACCTAAACCACAACCCGTCAAACCCAGAGTGGGCTGACCGCGACCGTTTTATCCTATCGAACGGCCACGGCTCTATGCTGATTTACTCTCTGCTTCATCTAGCAGGTTACGAGCTTTCTATTGAAGACCTTAAAAATTTCCGTCAACTGCACTCTAAGACTCCAGGTCACCCAGAGTACGGCTACGCGCCAGGCATCGAAACAACGACGGGTCCTCTAGGTCAAGGCATCACGAACGCTGTTGGTATGGCAATGGCTGAGAAAGCGCTTGCTGCTCAGTTCAACAAAGAAGGCCACGACATCGTAGACCACTACACTTATGCATTCATGGGTGATGGCTGTCTGATGGAAGGTATCTCTCACGAAGCCTGTTCGCTAGCAGGTACGCTTGGTCTTGGTAAGCTGGTTGCTTTCTGGGATGACAACGGTATCTCTATCGATGGTGAAGTTGAAGGTTGGTTCTCTGACGATACACCTAAGCGTTTTGAAGCTTACGGCTGGCACGTCATTCCAGCGGTAGATGGGCACGACTCTGACGCTATCAACGCAGCGATTGAAGCGGCTAAAGCGGACCCTCGTCCTACTCTAATCTGTACTAAAACAGTGATTGGCTTTGGTTCTCCTAACAAAGCAGGTACGCACGACTGTCACGGTGCTCCACTAGGCGCTGATGAAATCACAGCAACTAAAGCGGCACTGGGTTGGGAACACGGTCCTTTTGAAATCCCAGCGGATATCGCAGCGCAGTGGAATGCACAAGAAGCAGGCGCAGCGAAAGAAGCAGCCTGGAATGAGAAATTTGACGCATACGCAGCGGCTTACCCAGAGCTAGCAGCAGAATTCAAACGTCGTACTAATGGCGAACTTCCAGCTGAGTGGGAAGAGAAAGCAAACCAAATCATTGCTGATCTTCAAGCTAACCCTGCAAACATCGCTTCACGCAAAGCATCTCAAAATGCACTAGAAGCGTTTGGTGCTATGCTGCCAGAATTCATGGGCGGCTCTGCTGACCTTGCGCCTTCTAACTTGACTATGTGGTCTGGTTCTAAGTCTCTTGAAGCAGCTGACTTCTCTGGTAACTACATCCACTACGGTGTACGTGAATTCGGTATGACGGCTATCATGAACGGTATCGCTCTACACGGCGGTTTTGTACCATACGGTGCAACGTTCTTAATGTTCATGGAATACGCGCGTAACGCAATGCGTATGGCTGCTCTGATGAAAGTTCAGAACATTCAAGTTTACACACACGACTCCATCGGCCTAGGTGAAGATGGTCCAACTCACCAACCGGTTGAGCAGATCGCTTCTCTACGTCTAACGCCAAACATGAGCACATGGCGTCCATGTGACCAAGTTGAGTCTGCTGTTGCCTGGAAACTGGCAATCGAACGCAAAGACGGTCCTTCCGCGCTTATTTTCTCTCGTCAAAACCTTGCACAACAAGATCGTGACGCCGAGCAAGTAGCAAACATCGCCAAGGGTGGTTACATCCTGAAAGATTGCGCTGGCAAGCCTGACCTAATCATCATCGCTACTGGCTCTGAAGTTGAGTTAGCAGTTAACGCTGCCGCTGAACTAACGGCTGAAGGTAAGAAAGTACGCGTTGTATCTATGCCAGCAACTGACACGTTTGATAAACAAGACGCTGAGTACCGTGAGTCCGTACTTCCATCTGACGTAACTGCACGTATCGCTGTAGAAGCGGGCATCGCTGACTTCTGGTACAAGTATGTTGGTTTCGGCGGCAAGATCATCGGTATGACGACATTTGGTGAGTCTGCGCCTGCGGGTGAACTGTTCAAGATGTTTGGCTTTACCACTGAAAATGTTGTTGAAACGGCACGTACCTTACTAAAATAATCGACGTAATATCGAGGAAGCAGAGATTGATATCACGTCAGTAAAAAGAGATATCACTCTCGCCTTTTCAAGAGCCATAACGGTATACGTTATGGCTCTTTATTTTCCCTTTATTCCCATTCGCACGAGCCACACCCCATTAATCCAGACTTCCCGAATCGTACCTCCCCCCTTTCCTATCTAGACAAGCCGGGGCAGCATTCATTTCAATTAATTGCACAATAACAATTGTCTCACAAGTGAAACAGGATCATGCTTGATACTCCTTCCGTGCTTCCTAGACTATCAATATGGACAAGAAATCGTTGAAGCGGAAGGAATCCCAAAATGAAAACCTGGATAACTGTCTTAGCGGTGTTTTTCAGCCAATGGAGTTGGGCAAACCAACTAACTATTGTCGACACCAATAATATTAAGTATATGATTTCCGATAGTCAGTTATTGGACATGCCGCAAACGTCCATTTCTACAACACTGCCTTGGTTGGAAGAAGAGGCGACCTTTCAGGGCGTTACGTTACAAACACTATTCGAGCAATCTAACCTAACCCTGCCGCCAAGTCTGACCTTCGTTGCTTTAAATAATTATGAGGTGGTTATACCGAGGTCGGATATTGAAACGTATTCCCCAATCGTTGCAATCCTTAAAAACGGTGAGCCGATGTCCATCCGGCACAAAGGGCCGTTTTGGGTTATTTTTCCAATCGCGGCTAAACCAGAGTTAAACAACACGGAATATCATTCTAAAATGATTTGGCAACTCAAACGAATTCAAATGTAGGTCTATGATTAAATATCTGGTCGAAGTCGTTCCTCTTAACATAATCAAGCTGTTTTTAGCGCTGTTTACCACGTTGGCGATAGCCGTTAACATCATAACCATTGAGAAGATCAACACGATCAATGATGGCTTTTCTGAACGCAAAAATGAAGCTACATGGTTCGTTTTTCAATTGGTTAAAGAGTACTCTCAATTTGTCACTGAAATCCGCATTACCCCTATCGAAACCAAAAGTCTTTGGCTGCACTTCGATCTAACTTGGAGTCGTTTCGATATTATCCTTAACAGCCGAGAATCCTCCAACTTTATTCAAGACGCAAACTATTACTATTTCTTTTCAGACCAATTCGAGCGATTTCAGGCGTTGGAAAACTCTATTAAACTTTTTGAGTCCGGTAAAATAAAAAAAGAAGCGCTTGAGCATCGTGTTATTTTGAACTTTGATGAAGTGATTAATTTCGTTAACTCCAACTTTAAATTACAAAGCCCCTTAGTTAAGAAAAACTCCCATGAGTTAAAAAGACTGTTACTAATACAAAAAATGACAACTATGGTTCTTGTCTCCCTTTTTGTTATTATCATAATCGTCTTTTGGGTAGAATCTTTAATACGAAAGTCTATTTTCCGACGAGACCCACTCACTCGACTGATGAATCGTTCAGCGCTTACTCACGACTTAAAGCCACAATTTTCCCAAACCTATTACAGTATACTTTCTATTCGAGTTCTAAATTTAGATGAAATAAACCAGAAATATGGTATCGATTATGGTGACATTTTAATTAAGTCTGCGGCAGAAAAAACATACGCACTCATGGATAAACACTTCAACTTATATCGCTATAGCGGCGCAACATTAATTGCCCTAGGTGCACATAACCAATCCTTGCAAAATGAACAAACGTTGAAAGTTATGAGGGATAGTTTAAGTGAACCGATTTGTTTGGGTGACTTAGAGCTAATCATGGATATTTCACTCATTCATGAACAAAAGGTCCATCGCTCTATGCTTCTGGAACGATTAACACTACTTTCTCGCCGTAAAGCTGCGTCAACAAGGGCTTAGTTCACTGGCCCCCTTCTTAGCTACTCATTAAAGGGGGGGCGTTGTTTATGGAGTAGTGATACATCACTGACTTGATCTCGATAATCTTCCGCGTCATAAGTACGATACATCTGACAAAAATCATCAAAGCAAAGTGGTT
Organism: Vibrio methylphosphonaticus; assembly: GCF_023634655.1. GTDB lineage: Bacteria > Pseudomonadota > Gammaproteobacteria > Enterobacterales > Vibrionaceae > Vibrio > Vibrio methylphosphonaticus. The sequence continues at coordinate 106,192 of NZ_JAMKMS010000002.1, forward strand.
GGCTAAACACATAGCCCTGCAACGTATCACAGCCAATGTTACTTAAATAATGGCTTTGATAACTGTCTTCAACACCTTCTCCAACGACACTAGCACCACATGTATGAGCCAAGCTAATGATAGAATTCAGCATTTTCTCATTACCGCTACCTGAACCAATGAGCTCAACAAAACTCTTATCTATTTTTAGTTCATCGACCGGATAATGTAGCAATTGATTAATCGAGGTGTATCCCGTTCCAAAATCGTCTAGAGAGACTTTAAAGCCTAGCTCTCGTAGCGATTCAACCATGCCTATTGTATCTTGTGTACTCTTAACATAACTAGTTTCAGTGATTTCGATTACCACTTTTTGTGGCGGTATTTGATATTTTTGGCTCGCCTTAGTAAGCAAATCAATAAATATCCGGTTGTATAACTCTAATGCAGACACATTAATCGAAATACTTTCTTGATAATTACATTCATTCCTCATTCGTTGATACGCGGAGAAAGCATTCTCGATTACCCACTGGTCTATTGCAGAAATAATATTGGCTTGTTCTGCGATTTGAATGAATTCATCTGGACCTGTATTAAACTGGAGCAAGGATGGGCACCGTATTAGCACTTCCATACCCTTAATCAGCATAGTTTTTGCATCGATCAATGGCATAAATTCAAGCTTAAAGTCACCGCTTTGACTGCATGACAGCAGCATTTTTTCAATCTCATCACGACGCTCTAGTTGACTCGCCAAATTTTCATCAAAAATGACAAGCGCTTGGCTACTTCTAATTTGTTTAGCTTTATTAAAAGCTTCCTCAAGCCCTTTCTGCCATAAGTCGGTTCGCTCACTTAATGACAAAGGGAAAATAGCAATCGCCACGTCCAAGTTAAAGGTATAACCATCTACAATGACACAATTGCCTCGTTTTGATTCAAACTGTCGAATAAAGTGGTCGATTTTATCGCCATGATTCACATCAATAACAGCGACAAAACAGTTTCCTCCATAGCGGCTAATCGAATAATCGCTGCACCCCATACCAAGATCGGCTTGATAAGTATGAATAAATGTTCTCAAACATTCCGCAACTTTTACCAGTACACGATCGCCAATTTCCGTACCGTAGAGGTCATTAATTTTTCTAAAATCTTTAATATCCCAACCAATAATGAATGCATTCTCATTTGAATAGCACTCTATCCTTTTTTCTATGTGTGATGTAAATGTGCGACGATTTGCCAGTCGAGTTAGGTAATCAAATTCCGCTTCAAACTTGACTTTACTCAGCGTGTCGATGTACACATTTTTCAACACGGATATTTCGTCATCGCCTTTTGAACGTTTAAAATATCGCAGTTCTTGACCGCCAGCTTTTATGTCATCAATAAGGTGTGAAATGGGTTTAAGTATTCTTACCCGTAAAATAGTAACTATCACAAACAGGAGTATTGCTTCAATAGCAACGATATAGCCAAACACTTCCAGCGCTATACGTCGTTTTTCACCATCATAATGGCTTTCCAATATACTCAGTGTTAACGTCATTTTTGAACCTGCGAATGACAGCTTTGTTCCGTCAGTCAGGCTATCCACTCCTTGCGAAATTCTAACTTCTCCCGCAGGGACAATATCGTTACGCTCTCCTAAAGAAAAATCAGCATTCACATAAGTCATCGATTTAATGCTATTTAACAATGCCGTTAAATGAATTAAAGGTGCATCGGTAATTAATATCGTTCGCTCTTTTTGCACTTGAGCTCGCGGGTCTTCAGGAAACAGTTTACTGTCATAAGCACCAACGAATGAAAACCTTATCTGATCACTGCCCGATTGATAAATAAATCCATCGCTAATAAACGGTTCTCCTAATGAGATTTCGACATAGGTGTCAAACGTCTTCTGATAGATCTCATCAGGGAGGGTTGGGAAATAAAACGGCCCCTGTTTTATTGAGGTTGCGACAACAGTAAACAGCTCATCAATCACAAAGATCTGTGCGCCATCAAGCTCTTTGATCCTTGGCTTTTCAACTAACTGATTGAGGTATTTTTCTAAGAAGCTACGTCTTGCGATATCTCTGGTATTCTGAGTAAGGCGTAAAAATTGAATGGTCCCTGCTATTTCATGTGCCATTGAAGAAATGCCGTGTTGTTCATAATTAGTCGCACTGAAAGCGCTGGTGACTTTGTCGCGCCACTTGATCACTTCAAGCGCCTTGAATCCTTCAATTCGTTGATAATATATTGCCACTCCTGCAATTATCACCAAAAAAGTTAAGATAGGGATTAACCATAAATGCAACCGTTTAAGTAACGTCATGTTTATCTCAAATCCTCTACAATTCTTTGCCTCATCAACAGTCCTAAGTCCGTCACGCGCCGATATAGAACACTCCTTTCAGATATCGCTGGAGGAAGATTAAGCGAGGGGGCATTGAGATAATCTTGGCCAACATACTCTAGAGCACGTGGGTTCGGGGTCGAAAACCAAGTTTCTTCAGCATTTAACGCAGCAATTTGGGGCTGAGAAAGAAAACGAATGGTAGTAAGTAGGTCTGGTGTGATAGTGGCACCTTGCGGTATCGCCAAACACTCTAACCAAATGATAGTTCCTTCTTTCGGTATAACATATACCCACTCGCCTTCCTCTCCCTGAACGACTTCATTAAGCACAAACTCATCGCCAGAAAAACCAAAGGCTATATCAATATTGCTCAATTCCTCGGGTGAATTTATGAAGTTTAGAATGTAATCTGACGTATATAAAAAGGGACGTTGCTGACTAAGCAATGAATAAGCTTGTTGGAGATCTTGCTTAACACTCGAAAAGGGATCTTTGCCCTCAGAAAGTAACGCGATAGCAACCGCATCAACAGGGTTATAATACATGGCAATACGACCCGTGGATTCCATCGATGGTTCTAGCAGCGCTTTCCAAGAGGTGACTGGCGTTGCAAACGCAGACTCTCGATACAAAATACCACTGGTTCCCCACGCATACGGGATCCCATAATCACCACATGCGTCACTCCACTTACTATCAAAGTTTGACGACAGTTCATCTTTAAGTGTTTGAGGTACCTTTGCGACAACCCCTTGATTAGCTAGCAGTTGCAGCCTAACACTTTCAATAACTACAAGGTCGAAAGCATGACGACGCTCACTTAACATCACTTCATCTCTAATACCTTCATCAGAAAAATAGGTTTCCTCGATAGACACGTTGTGACTTATTCTTAATCGCTCTTTTACGCTGTCAGCTAAAAATGCTTCCCAGTTATATAAGGAAATGACGCTCTGTCCCCCATACACAAAACTGGAAACACATAATGCGCAGAGTGATAAGACTTTAGCTAACCTGCGACTCGCATCCATGCGTAAGATTCTATTCATGATATGTAACCTAAACCTTATTGTTAGTAATAGGTTAGAACACCTGCATACTGAATTCGAGCGAGATGAATCTCACTTATGAGAAAGCCGAGCGTTAACGTAACGGTTTTTTTTCCGAAATATCAAACGTTTCAAGGTCCAAGTGACCAGTTAGCATATTAACTGTAAGTTTATATTCGCTCTTCGGGTCACCATAATGCTTAAATTGGAACGGATAAGAATGGACTGGATAAAACAATGGAACTTCATCGACCAGTGCTAGATCGTAACCATCTTGAACATATATCTCTTGGATTTCTGCAAGCTGTCGCGCGGCTTTTTGCTCTAAGTGACGCTCATATTTGGGTGCTAACGAAGGATTTTTAGGGTAACTGACGCCGTCATAACTCATTGTACGAAGTGATTCTTCACTCCATACATAAAAGTCTTTCCAGCCATTTGAGCGACGTTCAGATACCAAAACGGGCTCTCTGACAACCGTCATACGGTTCAATTGCTCACCTTCGTCATTAAATAGGTAAGCGGTACAGCCTCCTGAACCACAAAAATAAGAGCCCTGCATTAATACCATAATTTCATCGCGACCATCCAAATTCAGATCGATCGCACCCGCTTTGTATTGGAAATCTTGTGGGGACGCTTCGAGCTTTTCTGGTAACAATATTTTTTGCTGGACCAGTATATTGACGTTATCGAGCCCAAACCTTTCGGGCAAAGGTTCGTCCATCATTTGCGGTTGGCAGCCCGTTAAAGAACCAATGAAAACGAAAATAGCAAAAGGGGCTTGTTTGTTAAATGACAATCGGTTCACAGCTTTTCCTAGTATTTTATTTTAGGTTAAGTGTATGAACAGATTGCCAATATCACAAGCTACAAGAAATCGATGAGGCAAATAGCTTCAGGTGAAGCGTTTCAGTTTCAGTTGCAGTTGTAGTTGTAGTTAAAGCTAAAGTTAAAGTTAAAGAGTGAACAATACACGAATCGCCAAAAGAATCAGAACGACGCCTGAAATTTGGTCAATCACACGCGCTTTCGATTTCAAAAATTTGAGTAAGTAAGGTGAGGAAAGCATCACGGTAATAAGTGTATACCAAAGCCCATCAACGACCAGTGGAGTCGCAATAATGATCGCCTTGTCAGACAGTTCACTACCAACTGCAACAAACTGGCTAAAAAGAGCGGTAAAAAAGAGGGCAATCTTAGGACTAAACAGAGAAATTAATAAACCTTCTTTCGCCGACGTAAATACCGATACGGGCTGACCCGACTCTAATCGCTCAACTATCCCGCCCTTAGAACGCAACGCATTGTAGCCTAGCCATGCCAGATAAAGTGCACCCATTAGTGAAAGTGATTTAAATACAAGTGGGAACTGATGCAGTAAAACGGTTAAACCAAGAACGGTAACCAAGGCATAAATGCCAATCCCAACAGCATGTGCCCATGCGGTGGCAAAGCCGTTAACTCGTCCCCCAGACAGGCTATGTTTAGCCACAATAGCTAAACTAGGTCCGGGTGACATTGCACCAAGTAAACATATCGTAAAAAGCGAAATCCAAGTTGTTAGTGTCATGCTTGCTCCTTATTAACAGAGCAACTCTACACCAAGTTGTCTAAGCAGAAAACCGATTAACTGCTAAAGAATCAATATTATACCTACGCTACGCAAGTCATACCCTCAGTGGGCTTACATGACTACCTGACACAGTAATACCTGAGCATCACGAGGCTTCCGCATTAATTTGCTCGACTGGCAAGATACGCCCCGAAACAACCTGATTTTTACCGTTCTCTTTTGCTTGATACATCAACTTATCTGCGTCGGCTAGTGTCTTGTAGTCTTTTGCCTGTTGATACACCGCACAACCAACACTGATCGTGAGTGGGGTGAATCCAATATCCGGGAGCTTAATTTCTCGAACTAACTCACAAAGACGCTGAGCTTGCTTAGTGGATTGTTCAAAACTCCTATCGCAACAACAGATAGCAAACTCTTCTCCACCGATACGGCCAAAAATTTGATCGTCTGAGATCATGGGTTTAATCGCATTTGCTACCGCTCGAATCGCCACATCACCACTTATATGACCATATTTATCATTCACCAATTTAAAGTCATCAATATCTATAATGACCACAGTAAGAGTAAATTGGCTATTCCTGAACTGTTCCAGGCATTGAAAGAAACGACGGCGATTGCTCAATCCAGTCAGCGCATCAGTTTCTGACAAGAATTTAAGATCCTTATTAATCGCTGCTAGCTCGCCGGTTTTCTTGCGTACGTTGTAGCGAAGTAACACCGTATAACCACCAACTAGTAGACCAAATGAACTCAGTGCAATCGGCAATAAATACTCTGGATAAACCGTTTTTATGTGCATCCACTTACTCAGTACACGTTGTTTTTCCTCTGAGCTAATATTCTGAAACTGCGTGGAAATTTGAGTAAGTAATTGAGTATTCGACCGTTCAGAGGCGGCATAGAGCGTCCCAGTATACAAGTGCTTAACGGCGATAAAATCTTGGTTACTCCGTTCGCTGTAAAGATAGTAATTCGCGACTTGTAAGTCCGCACTGAAAGCAAGAATATCACCTCGAAGTGCAGCATTGATCATCTCTTCATTATTTTGAAACGCTTTTAATGAGATGTTCGGGTAGTTTTTGCGCATGTGAGTCTCTTCATACCCCCCATGAACGACACCTACTTCATAACTGTGGGAACCGAGCAAAAAGTCGTTAACCTCAAAATTCAACAAGTCGTGATGAAAATAGAGTTGATTATCAATTTGTAGAAGGTCTATGCCAAACACTAAAAACTGCTCACGCTCTTCTGAACGTAATAGCCCGGCATGAATATCCGCTTGTCTATCTGAAACCAAATCGATAGAAGATTGCCAGTCCACTAAATGAAAGACCACCTCGACATCATTGGCTTGACCATAGCTTTTCCATAAGTCAATTAAGATACCAGCAGGTTCGCCGTCTTCGTCAAGATAGGAATACGGTTTCCACGCCTTTGAGTTTGAAATCGTTAATGTCTCAGGGGCAGCTTGAACATGTAACGTGCAACAAATCAGAGCGAGCATCGACAAATGACGCACCACCGATTGAAGTAAACTCACAACAAATCTCCATATAGATCACAATAATCATTCACAGAATCTATATATAGGCATAATTTATGTGATGTGTTGCCAAAAAATCAAACAAGTACGACCTGTATCTCATAAATAACTAATTAATCATTAATAAAAAGATTCGGGCACCATTGTAGAACGTCACCCTTTGCCAATTCGCCATGAAAACGTCATGAAAACGTCATGCTAGTCCCCTACCTCACAATGAACAACCTGCTGCCATTATGTGGATGTTCACCGAACCTGTATTTATACTATTAGCTGTCTATAGCGAACTTCACCGCCGCAGCGGAGTGAATCTGGGTCGTATCGTACAACGGTATCTGAGTCACCTCTTCATTAATAAGCATCGCAATTTCCGTACAGCCCAAAATAATCGCTTCTGCACCTTGTTCCCTTAAATCTGCAATGACTTCTAAGTAATCTTGACGGGAGTTCATTTTGACTTCCCCCAACACCAACTCTCGATAAATGATGTCATGGACAAGCTTTCTTTGAACACCATTTGGTACCAGAACTTTTATTCCTTTAGCTTCAAGACGTTCTTTATAAAAGCTCTGCTCCATAGTAAAGGTCGTGCCGAGCAACCCTACTACTCGACGTTCATCTTGATTTAACTCGATCGCTGTCGCATCGGCAATATGAATCAACGGGATGGATACACTACTTGCCACGTCATCGGCGACTTTATGCATGGTATTCGTGCAGATTAGTAAACAATCAGCCCCTGCTGACTCCACCGCTTGCGCAGCCTGGCTTAAGATAGTCGCGGCTTGCTGCCAATCGCCATTGTGTTGTAGTGCAGCGATTTCTGCAAAATCGACACTGTACATCGCAATTTTCGCAGAGTGAAAACCGCCAAGCTCAGATTTAACTCCCTCATTGATGGCTTTGTAGTAATTTGTTGTTGATTCCCAGCTCATGCCACCAAGTAACCCTATCGTTTTCATGTGTCAGCTTCCCTCTTAACCAATGATGTCATCTTAACTTATGCAATACCTTACAACTCTTCAAGTGAGCGATCTCATTACTGCTAAATGAGCACCGTCTTTATCTCCATTTATCGTTTTCATGAAGGTGATTATTGCGTGTGATAGTGCAAAGTGCGCTGACCAGTAAAAAAGTGCGCAAATATATTAAAGTTCCTCAAATCGGCACCGATAATATATATAGTTATACAAAACAATGTACTTAATAGTGAGTACACATACAGAATGACAATAATAATAAAAACGACAGTGCAATCTAAATCGTTGAAATTTAGTTTAAATTTAAGGTAATGTATGAAATTCAGTCACAAAATAGTCTCTGCTTCGGCAGCCTTGCTGCTGGTTACAGTATCAACACTCGGCGTCACCCAATTGCTGACCGTTAGGAGTGAGTTACAAACTCACATTGACACCAGCATTCACGAATTAATATCGGGTGTTAAAAGTACCATTACATATGATTTAGATGCTAAACGTGATTTAGCCAGTGCCGTCACAGAATCTCTTGAAATTGCACCGAATGAACGAGAATACGTAACTGAAGTCATTACTACTCCTACCCTTAAGCGCACTTTTCAGGCTGTGGGTATTGGTTTTGAAGATACAGGAGATTTATTGAGCAACGATGGTTGGGTTCCCGATGCTAGCTATGACGCGCGCACGCGCCCTTGGTATTCGGAGTCCAAAACCGCTCGTGATACCATTATTACTGACCCTTATGTCGATTCTTCAACCAAGAACGTTATTATTTCACTTGGATCTCCTCTCAATGATGCCAATGGTCGGTTTATCGGAAGTGTAGTATTTGATGTTACCTTAACCACCCTCGCAGATTTGGTTAACCAAACTGATCTATTCGGCGCGGGCTACCTGTTTGTTGTGACCAACAATGGCATGACGATCGCTCACCCTGATAGCAGCTTAAATGGTGAGCCTATTAATGCTTTCCTCCCCAACGTTGTTTTAAAGGAAGGTGCTCAACAATTAAGCTTTGATGGCAAAGATTATCAAGTTAACCTTGTGCTCGTTCCTGAAGAAAACTGGTATGTAGGTGCCATCATTGATAAAGGTATCGCTTTCTCAGCGCTTAGTGAACTGCGTAACCAGTCCATCTTCTTTATCATTTCAGGTCTAATTGTTAGCGTCATCTTACTAACACTGCTTATTCGCGTGTTAATGAAGCCACTAAACGAATTAAACTCAGCCATCCAAGATGTTGCTAATGGTGATGGTGACCTAACTCACCGTCTAGATACAAACACAGATGAAGAGTTTGCTGAGCTTGCTCGTGGGTTTAATACCTTTACAGAGAACTTGCAGGGGCAAATCATTCAGTCAAAACTCATTTCTTCAAAAATAATGCAGTTGACTCAACAGACGACGGAAGGCTCTAAGCAATCAGCCAGTGCGATGACCACGCAACTGCAGGAGCTAGAACAACTCGCTACTGCCATGAATGAAATGGCGAGCACTTCTGCCGAGGTCGCCAATAACGCACAAGGTGCAGCCAGTGCGGCTCAGGAAGCTGACAACGCTACCCTGGAAGGCTCAACTGTAGTAATGGATACGACCGAAGCAATAACCACCCTGTCTGCAAGCATCGATGACGCTGTGCACGAAGTTCAAGGGTTAGAAGTGGCTACTGACAATATCGAAACTATCTTAAAAGTGATCAACGATATTGCCGATCAAACTAACTTACTTGCGCTTAATGCGGCAATTGAGGCAGCTCGAGCGGGAGAGTCTGGACGCGGTTTTGCGGTAGTCGCCGACGAAGTTCGCACGCTCGCACAACGCACGCAACAATCAACCACAGAAATCCGCAGTATGATTGAGCAATTGCAATCCGGCGCGCATCTGGTTTCCAATGCAATGACGCAAAGTAAGGGCAGCGCTGTTCAAGCTGTCGAGCGTGCTCAGCAGGCTAACGATGCACTTGAAAAAATTCGCCAGTCCATTGCACAAATATCCGACATGAACATGCAGATTGCCGCTGCCGCGGAAGAGCAAAGCTTAGTCGCAGAAGAGATCAACTCTAACACTATAAAGATTAAAGACTTAAGCGAACAAGTGGCGGACTCAGCAAAAGGCGCGAACGAAGCAATGAAAGAGCAAACCTCTAATGTTCATCAGCAAGAGCAGTTGCTAGGAAGCTTTAAAGTTTAGAACGTTGAGTTAACGTTTAAAATATAGAGTTAAGGTTTAGAATATAGAGTTAAGCGTAGCGCTTTAATGCTCCAACCTTCAGGACTAGCATTCGGTCGCGATTGATGACCTGCTCTATTCACAATTAAAAAGGGTCAGCACGCAGTGCTGACCCTTTTTAATAATACGAGTTTCAAATCAAGCTAATCAGAGCTACTTAAGCTCACCGTACCTTTCAAGATACAAAATAGTCGCCGCCGTCCGTGAAGGTACCTGCAGCTTTCTCAACAGGCTTTTCATATGAACTTTTACTGTCGATTCTGAAATAAACAAGCGGTCCGCGATCTGCTTATTCCTAAATCCTTTCGCGACTTCTTGAAGAATTTGCGTTTCACGTTCGGTAAGTGAAGAAAAAACGTCTTCGGTATTGCCACGCTCTTCGAGATATTTTTCAATCACATTACTAAACGCTTTCTCACCACTAGACAAACCGTTCAACCTATCGATGATCTCATCCGGCTCGGTGTCTTTAAGTAAGTAACCGTCTGCTCCTGCCTTAACGAGTGATTCTATGTCTGCTGGACTGTCTGAAACGGTTAAAATGACAATATGTCCCTGGAAGTCGTCTTCGCGCAATGCTTTTAGTGTATCTAAACCAGACATGCCTTTCATGTTCAAATCAAGCAAGATCAAGTCTGGGTTATGCTCTTTTGCCAAAGCAACCGCATCTGCACCATTGCTCGCTTCAGCAATGACATCAAACTCATCTTCAAAACTCAACAACTGCCCAATACCACGCCTCATCAGCGGGTGGTCATCGACTAATAGGACCTTACATTCACTCACTCTGTGGCTCCTTACTTCTTTGAAACATTAACACCACTTCACATCCAGCATTGTGCTCAGCATTCACCGTTAGCTGTGCGTTTAAGCGAGCAGCTCGTTCTTGCATAATACTCATACCATAGTGGTTTAGCTTTTCAGTATTTTGGTCGAACCCTACACCATCATCGGTAATTTTAACAGTAACAAAGCCATTATCTTCTTCGATACACGAGACGGTAATGGTCGTGGCATAGGCATGTTTAATTGCGTTAAGTACGGCTTCACGAATCAGCTGTAACAAATGCACTTGTTCATTCGCACCTAACTCCAATGAGGATAGCTGATTATCCAGATTGATTTCAGCGTCGGTACGCTCATCTAATTGGTGCAGCATTTCGGCGATTGCCTCACCAAATGTGCCCTCTTTGATAGATAATCTAAACGTCGTCAATAATTCTCGAAGCTGTGTATACGCATTGTCTAACCCAGCTCGGATGTCATTCAACACAACTTGCGAGCGACTTTTTTGCAGATCTGTCATCTCTTTGGATAAAGAGCGGTTGAGTAGTGTTACCTGTATTTTTAGGTAAGACAACGACTGTGCCAAGGAATCATGTAATTCACGGGCAATCGTGGCACGCTCCTCCATTAAAATGATATGCTCACTTTGTCGCTGCGCTTTGTTGTAATACACAGCGCGCGCGAGGATCAACACAAAGTTATCAATCAATTTTTCATCTGGACACGGAATACCGGGCTGATAACGAAGGGTTCCCAATGTCTGCCCATCAAGATAGAGCACTTTGGTATGAATTGGCTGTTCAGTAAATTTACCTTCGGTCGCTATCCAAGGACGACCTTCTACTTCATCGACTTTTAGCTCGACGGCGACAACCCCTTCAACACTGTAAATATACGCCAGAATGGCACGAAAGTTCTCGTGCGAAATTCTTGTTGCCGCCAATTCTTGCGACGATTTATATAGAACTTGAAGAGATTGGTGCGCATGCTGTAGTTTATGTGTTTTTTCGTTCACAGCAAATTCTAAACCTCGATACAACTTTCCAAGATCTTCAGCCATATTTTGGAACGCGCGTGACAAGATACCCAACTCATTATCCGATCGAATATCCACGGACACATCAAAAGAACGATTCTGAATTTGCTCACTTGCCAATATGAGTTGCCCAAGTGGACGTACCACTTGTCTTCTCACAAACAATACGACATAAACCGCGACGATCAATATGCCGCCAAGCCCAAAGCCTCCTGCCCAAGCGAGACGAATCAGCTTATTTTCTGAGTGTTCTTGCAAATTAAGCACAAAATGGTCGATTCTATCGACAAAATCTGCGACTAAAAGTAGGTATTCAGCCCTATCGTTACCATCAAGCACTTTCTTCAAGTCATGCCAACGATATATGAGCTGATAATATTCATTAGTGATGCTTTCTGGCACATCCCACGCTTGTAACGCAAGCATAGATGGAGAGTATAACGATGCTTCAAACTGTTGGACATGAAGGATATAGAGTGAGGAGTCTGACTGAATATCATGAGCAAGACGATAACTTTGCATTCGCATTGATCCCGAAACGTTCACGGCTTCAGCATCATTCAAACTTGACGCTAGGGTCAGGATCGCAAAATTGGTCGTCACCACCGACAACAGTAGAATACAAATCATGGCTTTGGCTATTGTTCCGGTCAATGATTTGTTCGGTTTTTTCATATTTTGTTCATCTCATCTATAACTTTCTAAATACATCTTAATTATCGGAATTTAGGAGGTCACACTATGTCCATCCAGGGCGTGTAATTTATTGATCTAAAACAATGATAGCCTACAATTACCTCCTAAGGGGTATTTATACAAATGTATCAAAACCTACAATTTATATGAATGTTAATTAAAGATTGTTAACAGATCATATCGCTCCTTTTAAGCGTATAAAAAGCGAGCGAAAACAGTCTTTATTGGTGGTGCAAATGGTTGATATTTCGAAGCGTCGTTTTTTTACCCGCAAAAAAATTGATAGCAAACAAATACGGTTACCTTGGGTTAACAGTATCCAAGCTTTTTCGGATTTGTGTACTCGATGTGGACACTGCATTGACGCTTGTGAGACAAGCATCATTATAAAGGGTGATGGTGGATATCCTAGTATCGACTTCACAATTGATGAATGTACTTTTTGCTATAAGTGTGCAGAAATTTGTCCAGAGCCTATATTTAATAGCGAAGACAGCCAACCATGGGACGCCAAAGCAAGTATCAATGACAGCTGTTTAGCGCATCATAATGTCGAATGCCGAAGTTGTGGCGATGCTTGTGAAACAATGGCGATTCAGTTCAAGCTAAGATTAGGTGGCGTCGCTTTACCAAAAATCGAGTTAGGTGAATGTAGTGGTTGTGGCGCATGCGTGTCAATCTGCCCCACTTCATCAATCTCTGTGAGCAATTTATAAAAACAATGAGAAGAACTCTTTATGTCACTAAATGAAGTGCACATTTCAAGTTTAGTAGTTCACTGTCGGGCGGAATGCCTCGCAGAAATCAAAGCGCAAATCGAAGCATTCGATAACGCTGAAATTTATGGTGAAAGTGAAGACGGCAAGATTATTGTCGTTTTAGAAACCGAGAATCAAGGTTACGTCACTGACACCATTGATGCTATCAACAACTTGCCGAATGTCCTTAATACCGCTTTAGTCTATCACCAAATAGAGACTGGGTTGGACGAGGATTCAAACGATAACACTGGAAGTAACCATTCCCAACTTGAGGGTGAAGTATGAAAATGACAAGACGAGCGTTCGTGAAAGCGAACGCAGCTGCATCAGCAGCCGCAGTAGCTGGTATCACTCTACCCGCTTCTGCGACCAATCTGATCGCTAGTTCAGATCAAACTAAAATCACGTGGGATAAGGCGCCTTGTCGTTTTTGTGGTACTGGTTGTTCAGTTTTAGTCGGAACACAAAATGGTAAAGTAGTGGCGACGCAAGGTGATCCTGAAGCACCTGTGAACAAAGGCCTGAACTGTATCAAAGGCTACTTCCTCTCAAAAATTATGTATGGTAACGATCGTCTGCAACAACCTTTGCTTCGCATGACCGATGGTAAATACGACAAAGAAGGCGAATTCACCCCCATTTCTTGGGATCAAGCTTTCGACATCATGGCTGAGAAATGGAAAGCCTCACTGAAAGCTAAAGGTCCAACGAGTGTCGGTATGTTCGGCTCTGGTCAGTGGACAGTCATGGAAGGGTATGCCGCTGCAAAAATGATGAAAGCAGGCTTCCGTTCAAACAATATCGACCCAAATGCGCGTCACTGTATGGCATCGGCGGTAGTTGGCTTCATGCGTGCATTTGGTATCGATGAACCAATGGGCTGTTACGACGACTTCGAAAATGCGGATGCTTTCGTACTTTGGGGCTCTAACATGGCAGAAATGCACCCAGTACTTTGGACTCGTATTACTGACCGTCGCTTAAGCCATCCTCACGTAAAAGTGAACGTTCTTTCTACTTATTACCATCGTTCTTTTGAACTTGCCGATGAAGGTTACATCTTTGAGCCACAGTCTGACCTCGCCATCGCGAACTTCATTGCTAACTACATCATTCAAAACGATGCTGTGAACTGGGACTTCGTTAACAAGCACACCAACTTCAAACAAGCAGACACTGATATTGGATACGGCCTGCGAGACGATAACCCTCTTCAAAAAGAAGCAGCAAATCCAAACTCAGGTAAGATGAGCGCTATTAACTTTGAACAGTATAAAGCCTCGGTTGCACCTTACACTGTTGAAAAAGCGTCGGAAATATCAGGTGTATCAGAAGAGAAACTGATTCAGCTTGCTAAGCAATACGCCGATCCAAATGTCAAAGTGATGTCACTATGGACAATGGGCATGAACCAGCACACACGTGGTGTTTGGATGAATGGTCTCGTTTATAACATCCACCTATTAACGGGTAAAATTGCTACACCGGGTAACAGCCCATTCTCTCTAACAGGCCAACCTTCAGCGTGTGGTACTGCTCGTGAAGTGGGTACGTTTGCTCACCGTCTACCAGCTGACATGGTGGTCGCAAATCCTAAGCACCGCGCCATTGCCGAAAAAGAATGGAAACTACCTGAAGGTACGATTCCACCAAAACCAGGCTTCCACGCGGTACAGCAAGACCGTATGCTTAACGACGGTGTCTTAAATTGTTATTGGGTACAATGTAATAACAACATGCAAGCGGGTCCTAACATCAACGAAGAGCGTTTACCTGGTTACCGTAATCCAGAAAACTTCATCATTGTCTCAGACCCATACCCTACTGCGACAGCACAAGCTGGTGACCTTATCCTTCCTACTGCAATGTGGATTGAAAAAGAAGGTGCATACGGTAATGCAGAGCGTCGTACACAAGCTTGGTATCAACAAGTTGGCACAGTCGGCGAAGCGAAATCTGACCTGTGGCAAGTTATGGAGTTCTCTAAGCGCTTCATGATGGAAGATGTGTGGCCGGAAGAATTACTTGCAAAAGCACCAGAGTACCGTGGTAAAACCATGTACGACATGCTATTCGCCAATGGTCAAGTCGATAAATTCCCTATCGAAGAAGCTCGTGAATTGAATGACGATGCGCATCACTTTGGCTACTACGTTCAAAAAGGGCTATTTGAAGAATACGCAGCATTTGGTCGTGGTCACGGCCATGATTTAGCCCCATACGATACTTACCACCAAGTTCGCGGCTTACGTTGGCCTGTTGTTGATGGTAAAGAAACACTGTGGCGTTATAAAGAAGGTTCAGATCCATACGCTAAGAAAGGCTCTGGCTGGGACTTCTATGGTAAGCCAGACGGTAAAGCTTGGATTATATCTGCGCCATATGAAGCGCCACCTGAGGTACCAAACGAAGAGTTTGACCTTTGGTTATGTACTGGCCGTGTTCTTGAGCACTGGCATACAGGCACAATGACACGCCGAGTACCAGAACTGTATAAAGCCGTTCCGGATGCGGTATGTTACATCCACCCAGAAGATGCTAAGTCGCGCGGTCTGCGTCGTGGTGACGAAGTAGTAATGTCTAACAAGCGTGGTGAAGTACGAGTTCGTGTGGAAACACGTGGTCGTAACCGTCCGCCTCAAGGATTGGTATTTGTACCATTCTTCGATGCACGAATCTTGATTAATAAACTGATCTTAGATGCGACTGATCCTCTGTCTAAACAGACAGACTTCAAGAAGTGTCCAGTTAAGATTACCAAAGTTGCGTAATTAGAATCGAGAACATGTTGTGGAGCTGTCTAACTCGGGTTAGGCAGCCTTCGAAGAATTAGCCATTTGGCGGAGAATATAAAATGAAAAAACTGTTAGTCGCTGTTCTTTCTGTTGGCGCATTGCTTACTGGTCTTGCACAAGCAGAATTGAATAATCCTGGTGGCATCGGTGGTGTTGAGTCATTGCGCGGTGCATCTGAGTTGGAAGATACTCGTCCTGCTGACGATTTCAAAAAATACCCACGCGATCAAGTCATCGAAAGTGATTATGTATACCAACCTCCATTGGTACCACATCAAATCCGTGGATACGAAGTGTCACTTAACGCTAACAAATGTCTAGCTTGTCATAGCTGGAAAAATGCGAAAGAAATGGGAGCAACAAAGATCAGTGTGACTCACTACATGAACCGTGAAGATGCTGTACTCGCTGATGTTTCTCCTCGTCGTTATTTCTGTTTGCAGTGCCACGTTCCTCAGGCTGATGCAAAACCACTAGTTAATAACGATTTTGAACGCGTTGATTCACTGCGTGATAAATAGCCATAGACGTTAAGAGAGGCTATATATGAAACTTTTAAAAGCATTTTGGATGCGTTTAAAGTCCCCAAGCAAAGCCGCAGCAGGCGTAATACTCTTCATGGGTTTCGCCGGTGGTTTGTTATTCTGGGGTGCTTTTAACACGGGAATGGAAGCAACCAATACAGAAGAGTTCTGTTCGGGTTGTCACGCACCGATCGTCGCAGAGATCCAAGAAACAATCCATTACTCTAACCGCTCGGGTGTTCGTGCTATCTGTTCTGATTGCCACGTTCCACATGAATGGACAGACAAGATTGTACGTAAGGTTCAGGCATCAAAAGAGCTCTTTGCTCACTTCATAACCCGAACCATTGATACACCAGAGAAATTCCAAGCACGCCGAGCACACCTCGCAGAACGGGAATGGGCTCGCTTAAAAAATAATGACTCATTGGAGTGTCGTAACTGTCACGAATTTGAATTTATGGACTTCTCAGAGCAAGGCCCTCGAAGCGTGCGACAGCACTCGACAGCGCTAGCATCTGGTGAAAAAACGTGTGTAGATTGTCATAAAGGCATCGCGCACAAACTACCAGACATGCACGGCGTTGAAGGCTGGCAATAAGGAGCATTAAATGAGTACATTAGAGTCGGTTATATGGCATGTACTTGGCTATGCCGCCATGCCAGTTATCATACTTTCAGGCTTCGCTGTTGTGGCAGCCGTATCACTTTGGTTCTTATCATTAAGTAAAGATAAAGAGTCATAAGCGATAGGTATGAATTAAAAAAGCAGACGCCATTGCGTCTGCTTTTTCGTTGGCGTTGACCTAAATAGCTTATATAAATCAACTCTCTCGAAGTGGCATCACGAGTCATCAATGCTCCCTACCCCTCCTTCAGTTTGTTTAGTGTGGATATTCGGACTTAAGCAGTACATCATCCATCGGATAGAACGAAGAGACCCTATTAAAAAACAACACCGGTTGTGGTATTTAGGTAGACTTTATTCGATACTTCAATCCCACCGCAGTATGTAAAGTACACATCATCAGGATGATTTAAAGACTTTATCCAACCACCAACTTGCTCAAAATCATACAAACGACACCGCTTACTTTCGAGTAACTCCGTAGACGCTTCGATGAACCGCTCCTGATGTTGATTAAAATCGTCGCTTTTAAACAAATACCCAGATAAGACTTCATTCCACTTTTTACCGGTTAAGCTCACCGCATCCGTTGATAAATCACTCATACGAACCCACTGAGAGACTTCTTCTTCACCTTCGTCCATTTGATAAATAGGCGCAATACGAATCCACTCCGAGCTATGCTCCATCACTCGTAACTTTTCGCCATAATACGCGGTTCCATCAACTAAGGCATTCTCTGTGGGTTGAACGTAAACAGGAACAGACGCTTTGGAAACAAAATAATAACTCGGCAACGTAATAGCAGAGTCTTGCGTTGTTTCTTGAAGAAGCTCTTGTGTAAGATCTAGTGTAGGGTCTTGCGGCGTAGGAATGATCGCTTTTAAGTCCGTAACTGCTGCTTGCTTTGCCTCTCCGCTCTTTAAGGGTTCATCGTCATTGCCTCGAAAACCAAGCCAATAGATCGCACCCGTAGTAGCGATAAGCACAATGATAATTGCAACAATCCAAAAAAATCTTTTCACATCCATCTCATCAAAAATTTAACTCTCTATTATATTACCGCTCAAATCAGGGCAAAGTTAATACGTAGTTTAGAACGAATATCACAGTCTCAACACAATAATCCATGCGGCAGGACAATATTATCTTGAAAAACAATCATTACAAATGATACAAACACAGGTCCCTTGTCATAGCGGTTAGATGTTTAGGCTTTGTAGCTATCATGTATCATCCTATTTGATTCGTAACCCATTAAATTACTTAGTAATTACGAGCTATGTTATCGCCACTTATGCATTAACCAACGACTCTATTTTACTCATTAAGGCTTTACCATAACGCGTGAGTTATTTTCTCGCTACTGCGATAAAATCAACTAGTCTAAATAAAGATTAGCTACAAAGGAACGTCTGTGTCGAATACTTATAGCTGCACATCATTATTAGAACTGTACTCGACTACTAAGCACATTAGTTTCTATGAAGTGTCTAATCGTCAACCGGTTAAAGGTACAACTGGCTATAATGTAAACAATGACGAAATTGAAAAGATCAAACAGCAACCATTCGCCGCTTTATTAGGCAAAGTGAATTAATGAGATTTAAACTTAAGCTTCAGGGCCAATACACGTTTGTCACTTTTATGCTAGCAGTCACTCTGATACTGATTAGCATGTCTATTCACGTTTGGTTATCTACAAAACAGTCAGAACAACTGCGCACTGAGCTATCTGCTCGTTACGAATTCGCCACTAAAAATCATTTGGCACAAAACGCCCAGCGAATTTCGGACTATTTAGCCAATTTATTGGTAGAACCATTGCAACAATCCAATATGGCTCTAGTGAGCCAAGTGCTTTCACCTTTACAAGCTTTACCGGAAATTCAGACCGTCTTAGTTCTAGACAAAACCGCGAACCCTATAGCGTCTGATAAAAACGTACCGATATCCCGCAGTGAATCCGCAGTCGCCCATGCGTACAATTTGGAACAAGATACATTCAAACAACATGTGGAAACGGTGTTTTCTCAACGCACAGCAGTAACAGAGTTTCAAAAAAACACCTTTACGCGTATTCAGCCTATCATCGTCGATGAAACGGTCATCGCAGCGCTTTATATCAGCATGACCACAGACAGCATTCATCATCATGTTGAAGCGTCGGATACGGTCGTATCAACGATCAACGACAAGATAAATCAGCAGCTATCGGTTATCTTAATCGCTGTGTCTGCGGTTATGCTGATGTTTTCGGCCATTGCCGCCTCTATCATCTCAAAGCGTTGGAGCGCCCCTATTTCCAGCCTAACTCAACACACTAACGCCATTGGAAGAGGTGACTTCGGCTCGACAGAAGATATTGCCACGATCGAACGTAATGATGAAATTGGCGAACTAAGCACAGCAATTCGCGTGATGGCAGCAAAATTAGAACAACGAACACAAAAAATCACTCACCTTGCTTATCATGATGCTTTGACTGACTTACCAAACCGAACACAATTCATTCAACACCTACAAAATACGATTAAATCTTACCCTGCGACCTCTTTTTCGGTACTCTTTTTGGATCTCGATGAATTCAAAGTCGTGAACGATAATTATGGCCATGATAGTGGTGACTTTCTGCTCATCCGACTCGCTGAAAAGCTTACTCTTTGCGCGAAAGAACTAACCAATAACCATCCCCTGACGATGATTTCACGTATTGGTGGTGACGAATTTTTAATGCTCATTCCACACCTAAAATCAATACAGGATGTGGATTCGGTGGTGCGCAAAATTTTCGTTGCGGTGCGGTCTCCTATTCTCATGGAAAACGAAGAGTTAGTCGTTGGCGGCAGTATTGGTGTTGCACGCTACCCATATAACGGTAAATCAGCAGATGAACTAATAAAGCACGCCGACATTGCCATGTATCGCGCTAAGTCTGATGGTAAAAACACGCACAAACTGTTTACTCCCAAGATGTTCAAATCTGTGGTGCACAGAGCTAACATGGAGCGAGAATTACGCCGCTCGCTTGCGGATCTAAAGCAATTCGAACTGTGGTTCCAACCACTTGTTTGCTTAAAGACTGGAAAAACGGTTGGTGCAGAATCTCTCGTGCGCTGGAATCACCCTACAATCGGGCTCATTTCTCCGTTAGATTTCATTTCAATTGCAGAAGAAACCGCAATGATTCTTCCGCTTGGACAGTGGCTAATTGAAAGCCTATGCTTCCAAATTCAACAATGGATGCCTTATTTCGACAGTAACTTTCATGCCTCAATTAATATTTCGTCAAAACAGCTATATCGACAAAACCTTGTTGAAATGTTCGCCTTCTATATGGAAAAATATCAAGTTCCTCCGCATATCATCCGTATGGAAATAACGGAAAGCTTACTATTACAAGACGAAGACGAAGCTGAAAAATCTCTCAAAGCCATTCGGAAAAGTGGTATAGAGATTTGGCTAGATGACTTCGGTACCGGTTACTCGTCGTTAAGCTACTTACGTCGCTTTACCGTTGACGGCATCAAAATTGATCAATCTTTCATCAAGGACATTACCACTGACGTTAAAGACCAGCAGTTGGTTCAGGCAATGATTGCAATGGCAAAAAACTTAGATCTATTGGTTGTTGCGGAGGGCATTGAAACACGAGAGCAGGCAAGAAAACTCGCCCAGTTTGGCTGTCAGATTGGACAAGGCTATTACTATGATCGTCCGATACCTGTCGATCAATTCGTCAATCGCTTAATCAACGAAAGTGAATCCAACGTCATAAAGCTTTAAGCCCAGCCCCAGTGCTTTCAAGCAAATTCGTCATACTGACGAATTTGCTACTAAACAGAGACTAACTATAACGCTTCCATCACTTCGCAATCAAACATACAAA
This sequence comes from Vibrio methylphosphonaticus, assembly GCF_023634655.1. Lineage (GTDB taxonomy): Bacteria > Pseudomonadota > Gammaproteobacteria > Enterobacterales > Vibrionaceae > Vibrio > Vibrio methylphosphonaticus. Next base: position 127,019 of record NZ_JAMKMS010000002.1, read on the forward strand.
TACATAACGGCGCTTGCCGTATTAACGATTGAGTCGCATATCGACTTCAACCGCAAGAGCGACCGATGCTCCTACCATAGGGTTATTTCCCATACCAATAAAACCCATCATAGCGACGTGTGCGGGTACTGATGAGCTACCTGCAAATTGTGCATCCGCATGCATTCGTCCCATCGTATCAGTCATACCATAACTTGCTGGGCCTGCCGCGACGTTATCTGGGTGTAGTGTACGACCAGTACCACCACCCGATGCAACTGAAAAATAGGGGTTACCTTGAGCCAACCGTTCTGATTTATATATTCCCGCAACCGGGTGCTGGAATCGCGTTGGATTCGTTGAATTGCCTGTAATACTCACGTCTACACCTGCCGCATGCATAATAGCCACACCTTCACGAACATCGTCAGCGCCGTAGCATAAAATCTCTCCACGCTCCCCTTTTGAAAAACGTTTACGGCTCACCTCTGCTAACTCGCCCGTCGTATAGTCAAACTGAGTACGTACGTAAGTAAAACCGTTGATGCGAGAGATCAAGTACGCTGCATCTTTTCCTAAACCATTGAGGATCACTCGTAACGGGGTTTGACGTGATTTATTGGCATTCAACGCTATTTTTATCGCACCTTCAGCCGCGGCAAACGATTCATGCCCCGCCAGAAAAGCAAAACATTGTGTGTCATCATTTAATAAGCGAGCAGCCAACGCACCATGGCCCAACCCAACTAATCTTTGCTCAGCGACACTGCCCGGTTTACAGAAAGCCTGTAAACCTTCGCCAATTATCGTTGCCGCGCTCGCGGCACTATTTGCCTGTCTATAAATGGCTAACGCTGTGCCTAACGTATAGGCTTCACAGGCGTTATCAAAAGCGATTGGCTGCGTGTCTAATACCAATTTTTTGGGATCAATCTGTCTTTCAAGACAGTACTGGTACGCCTCATCAGTCGAGGTAAGATTCATTTCAGTTAGTAGCATTTGTTTAGTAGTAGTCATAATAGTGTCCTCAATTTAGTCTTGACGTGGGTTAACAGTTGTCGTGGCTTCATCGAAGCGTCCATACGTCCCCTTCGCTGACTTCATTGCCTGATCTCCAGAGGAACCGCTGTTAACCTCAGCCATCATCTTTCCTAAATTGAGATACTCATAACCTATAATTTCGCCGTTTTCATCTAATGCAAGGGTGGTCACATAGCCTTCCGCCACCTCCATGTAACGAGGTCCTTTAAGTGATGTTGAATAGCTGGTGCCCACTTGACTGCGTTGTGTTTTACCTAGGTCTTCCAACGCGGCACCAATCTCTAGTCCATCTAACGAAAATGCAGATTGCGTGCGCCCATAGGCAAACTGTAAAAATATCTCCCTCATTGCAACGTTAATTGCGTCACAAACAAGATCCGTATTCATCGCTTCTAGAAGAGTTTTACCTGTGAGGATTTCTGACGCCATTGCGGCAGAATGCGTCATGCCTGAACAGCCTATTGTTTCAATAAGCACTTCTTGGATAATGCCTTTTTTGACATTGAGGGTAAGTTTTGCAGCGCCTTGTTGCGGAGCACAAGCCCCGACACCGTGGCTAAGCCCAGAGATCGCGATCACCTCTTTTGGGTTTACCCAACGCCCTTCGACAGGAATCGGTGCTGAAGCATGAAGATCGCCCCGTTGGATCGGGCACATTGATTGGATTTCTTGAGCATATTGCATGATGTTTTCCTTGATCAAGGAAAACAGGGGCTAGGGAAAAAACACCACTACAGTTCGCAACCTATCACTAGATTGGCTAAACAGAACCACCTGTTTTCAAAAACTGTAGGAGTCATCAGCCGAACGGCGGTTAAGTAGGTGGAACCCCATCACCTGATGCAAATAGTAGATCAAAATCACACTTTTATGCAACACACTTTTCAATAACCATTTTTCATATTAATAGGTCCATTAATACTCATTAAAGAATAACTATAACGGTATCTTTCGTTACAAACTGCAGACATTAATAACATCAATGGTAAGATATAGTGATGTCAGAATATCGATAAATAATGATATTTTTGCCATTTATCAGCAAGTAAGCGTTGCTGAATTGCCAACTGCTCTTTAGTATTACCCCTTTTAGTTTAAATTTGTTAACAATTTAAAGTGGTCGCATTCTCACAAGGCTGCTTTGAAGGAGAAGAAAAGTGTCGATAACACCATCAAGCCAGCAGACCAATGCTACCCATTGGAAAGTATGTTTGTTGCTTGCCATAGTCGCGGTCGTATTCAGTGGATTATTTGACCACGATGTCTGGACACCAGATGAACCGCGCGTGGCAGCGATTATTCACAGCATGTACTTAACTGGGGATTACATTATTCCTCAATTTGCTGGCATTTCTTTTGTTGAAAAACCGCCAGTTTTCTTCATCATGTCCACGTTGCTTATGCAAGTTACTGGTCTCGATGCGATCTTGGCAGGACGGTTAGCACTTGCGCTACTATGTTTAGGCTCACTCGCTGCCACGTATCGCATTGCGTTTCTTTTCAAGGGTGAAAACTTCGCCTGGACGGCGCTTGCGGTTTTGGGCACGTTGGAAGGGTTTGTTCTCAACTTTCACTGGCTACGCGTAGATGCTGCGCTCATGTTCACCACCATTGCTGCGGTATGGGCATTTTCTGAAGCCTATTTGCGTCAAAAGCTCGGCTATTTAATTATTGCAGGGGCGTTCACTGGTCTGGCATTTTTAAGCAAAGGTCCTGTCGCAATTGTATTATGTATCGGATTAGCCTGGGTCCCATTAGTGCTTAGAGCACTCTCGTTGCGTAAGCAGTTTCCTGATGAATCCGCTTCTATGAGTCGATTTGTGGTTATGCATATTGTCGGTATCGCCGTCATGTGCCTCGTTGCTGCTAGTTGGATCTACCCATTTTACAAAACGGCATCACCAGAACTGTGGAAAGCATGGTTTTGGGATAACCAAGTAGGCCGTTTAACCGGAGAAGCGACAAATAAGCTTGGTCATAATCATTCAGGGAAACCGTTCTATTATATCAAGGGCGTGATGGAGTACGGCGCACCATGGACACCGTTGTTGATTCTTTGGCTTGGGCATTTTTTCTATAAGCTTCGCCAACCTAAACAGCTTAACTGGATTGATGGTTTTTTGATCTTCTGGTTCACCCTAGCAATCTTCGTGTTGTCTTACTCAGTGACAAAACGCTCTATGTATTTAGCGCCATTAATGCCTCTTTTTGCGCTTATTATTGCGGACGCACTGCAAACTTTCGCTGGTAAATGGTTAGATTGGTACCGACGCGGCTGGCTGGCACTGATGTCGTTTGTATTGGTCGCTTTTGCTGTGGTGCCTCTTTGGGCAGGTCTACTTCCTGAGCATAAAATCCCGCCAGCACTAATGGCATGGTTAACCTCTTGGCACTGGATAGCTCTACTTCCACTTGCTGCCATTGTGCTAATGATTGTCGTTGAACGTAAGCCGTGGCCTCAATGGAGTAAGCTTGCCATCATCACTGCGTTATTCTTTTCTAGTGCCTTTACTTACCTATTTCCGGCCGTTGATATTGCTAAAGATATGAAGCCTGATTTACAAGCATTTGTGAATCAAATTCCGGAAGAGAAAAGAGATCGTACCGCTAGTCTGCGTTTCTCGGAAACAATGACATCCATCTTCTTCCTCTATCACGATTGGGCCGTTCCTCAAGTGGATCTATCTCGAGCGCAAGATATCCTTGACGGGGTTGACCCAGATTATGATTATATTCTTTTAGACCGCAGTAATTCGATTACTGAAATTCGAAAATTTACTGGTCTACGTGATAATACTCAATTTACGATTCTTGCTAAAGGCACCCCAAGAAGTGATAAAGTCAACGATGCTGTGTTTTGGCTATCTGCTGACTAATTCGCAGCTGAATTGCGAAAAGCTTTAAATTGAACGAGCGGAGACGCTCGTTTTTTATCCTTCCCTCCTCGACCTATGTTTCTAATAAGGCACATCTATGTGCTATAGATCTCATTCTTTGTGATTGCGCAACCTATTGCGTCGCTTAGCAATTTGTAACGTTAAATTTTGATGAACAACGTTAATGAACAACCCTATGTTTTATAGGATAAAACATCCATTTTCACATTTAACAATCCAAGTAAGTAATGCTCTCCGGCCATCTATATCATCTTTCGATTTGATTCGGCATTCGCAAACGATTAACATGCTCGGCGGGAAATTGGCTTACCCATAAAAACTATAACGATAAAGATTCATTGGTGTTTGAGTCGTTGCTATCTAATAAAGCAATACTCATTGTTCCAACATTAATACAAACAACATTAGAGGCTGACTACTTACATGTTTGACGAAAAAACGTTTCAATTGATGCAAAGTACGCTCATTGGAAAGGTTAAAAATATCGATATGATCCCTTGTTGTAGCAAAGAGTCACTTATAGAAGCGCTAAACAGTGCCGCGTCTATCAATGACCTGATCGGCATCAATAAAGCGATTCTCAGGCTAATTAGCAAAGCTTAGATGCTAATTAAGTAAGCAGTGTCACGTCAGACTAATGACGGCATCGTTTTCGATACGAGTCTGGCTTATCCACGACATTGCTAAAAAAAGGCGTCAACGATAGCAATCGTTAACGCCTTTTTTTGTATTCCGTAGTTGTTGCTCATTCGTTGGCAAATTTTTGATACTTACCGTGACACTATACTTACCGTGACACCACACTTGTCATGACACTATGAACCTTGACGACGACGCTGACTTTTAAATTTTCGCCCTAGATAAACAACACCAATCAATAGTGCAATGTAGTAAAACCCTTCACTAATGTACTGCCCAAGCTCATCTATACTTGGCATGGTCACATCACCTAGGCTAAGTTCGCTCAGTAATGACAACACCTGCTCAGATTTGCCTGAATCAAATATCATCCAAACTGTAATAGCAATACACGCTAATAAAAATATCCCGCTTCTCATGTCGTTAAACCTATATTACTTGGGTGTGTTTGATTGTATAACCAACACGTCCCGATCATGCTAACTTCTACTTGCAACCTACCAAGTCCAGCCAACGATTTCAGTGATTAGTCGCTAGTTTTTGGTAATAGCTCAATCGGTAATCCCCAATTATGTCGTTGGGATAGACGAGTGAGCCGTTCTATTTCATGCTGCGTTTCCTGCTTTAGCCACTCCACCAACTCATCAACGATAGGTGAGTCGGTTCGCTTGTGGCAATAATAGCGCCATGCACTATAGTGGACGGGAGCTTCTTGAGGACAAAAAAGGTACTCTCGCTCAAGTTCCGGCAACGCCAGCAACAAATCTGTCACGGCTACGCCCTGACCAGACAAACACGCACTAAGCGTTAAATCAAGGGTATAAAACGTTGAATTCCTTACTGGTTCGTTATCAATATGACCAATTTTCTTTAGCCATACTTGCCAGTCGTGGTGATCCAGTGTTGGGTGAAGTCTCGGTAACGATAATAAGGTATTCATATCCCCATGATTGTTCATTAACGGTTTAGTACAAACCGGCGCCATGTATTCCTCGCGTAGAAATAGTATGTCAGGGTCATCTTCAAATTGCTTTCCATAACGCGTGGTAAAGACAAACAGATCATAATCCCCAGCGCGTCGCCCCTCTTCTTCGTCAATGACGGGAATAACGACAATTTCATTGTTAGGATAACGTTCACTAAGCTGATGTATCTTTGGTAACAGAGCTCGAGTTGCGAAACTTAACGCGGCTCTAATGACTATTTTTTGATTTGGCAGCATACGCCAAGAATCCAGTAATGACTGCAATGCCAGATAGTTACGCCCCAATACATCATAAAGCTCCTTGCCCTTTAACGTTAACTGTATGCTGCGATGACCTCTTATAATTAAAGATGCGTTTAACTCATCCTCAAGTTGTTTAACCTGGCGACTAACCGCACTTTGAGTGACATGAAGCTCATTAGCCGCTAGCGTAAAGCTCATATGCCTTGCGACAACCTCAAACACTTTAAGGCTATTGTGTGAATAGGGAATAGTTGAATATGGGTTCATATTTACTCACATGAGTTTAAGTCATGCCAGAGTGACACAAATGTTGCTTGAACACCACCAGCTTCAATATAAAATAGCCCAACTATCACCTGAGGCTATCATGAAGAAAATCCTGTCCCTTGCGACCCCACTTATTATTTCTCAACTTATATCCATGGCGTTAGTTCTTACCGACGTTTGGATGATGGCGAAACTTAGCGTTGCCGACCTAGCAGGCGGTGGATTGGGGGCGTCCGTTTACACGTTTGTTTTCTTAGTTGCTGGTAGTACAGTAGGGTGTGTAGCCAATTTAATTGCCATTGCCTACGGTCAAGCCGTTGCTAGGCCTGAGTTTGGACACAAACAAATTCGACTCGCCATCAAAGGCGCGGTGATACTGTCCGTTGTCTTGAGTGTGTCGTTAACACTACTCTTTGCTTTTGCGCCTCAGTTTCTGGTTCTTGCCAAGCAACCTCACAGCACTATTAGTATTGCCATGGTGTATTTGGATACGCTTAAATGGGCAATGCTTCCTACCCTTTTGCTATTGATCTTGCGCGGACTCACCAGCAACTTTGGCGATGCAAAGTCGGTAATGGTGATGTCTCTTGTGACCGTTATACTCAATGTACCGCTTAGCTATTGGCTCGCATTTAGTTTTGGTATGGGGATTGCGGGTTTAGGTATTGGTACTGTACTCGCCGCATCTATTGTGCTCATCGGCTATGGAGTTTGGGTGTTTAAACGCCCAGTCTATTATAAATATGCCCCGTGGCTGCATCTTGAAGAATACACATGGAAACTGGTATTGCCACTGATTTCAATGGGCTTGCCTATCGCTGTTGCAGCAGCGCTTGAAATGGGGTTAATTTACGGCGGAACTCTGATGTCTGGCATGATTGGAGTGGCCGCGTTAGCGCTCCAACAAATTTTGTTACAGTGTCTCAGTTTTACTTGGAACATAAACTTTGGATTCTCACAGGCTGCGGCTATTCTAGTCGGTAAAGATTTCGGTAATGACGATTTTACGGGTATTAAAGCCACCGCAAAACGCAGCTTTACCCTCGTTACCTTACTTAGCGCAGTGTTAGCGGTAGTGTTTCTCCTTTGGCCAGACGCTATCGCAAGCTTATTCCAGCTCGATGAACAAGGGGATTCTCACCTAACGCAAATGTTGTCATCACTAATGTGGGTTGTAGCGTTATGTTTTGTGGTAGACGCATGGCAACTGCTTGCTATGAATCTCCTGCGCGGAATGAAGATCGTGATTGTACCGACCATTATGAGTGGAATAGGATATTGGGTCTTTGGCTTGCCTTCGGCTTGGTTTCTCATGCAGCATTATCAAATGGCGGGGATTTGGGGCGGTATTCTAGTTGGACTCGCCGTCACTGGCATCATGCTTCTTATACATTTAGTTGCGAAGCTAAACATTAACCAGCCACTACAGCCATCATCTAACGGTTAGCGTCAACAGTAGAGATTGACTTAATTAACAGGGCTTGATTATCGTGAGACACAAAGCCTCCAAATTTCAATTTGGAGGCTTTTCAATTCATTCTTATTGATTATCGTAATTATCATTTGGGGCAAAGGTAAATCCTTGCCCACCGATGGCAGCCTCATACATCAGCCCACCTTTGGTTAATGTAAACACTGACATCCCATTAATATAAGCGGCTTTGCTTTGCTTATCACCCGCTTGAGCACCAGCTCCGGTGGAGCCTGCTTGAGCACTCGCTCCTAAAGTAATTGCGACCGCAGAAGCTTGCGCGCCAAACTCAAAACTCCCACTCGTAAAGGCGTAGTAGTCCGCTTTTGTTTCAAAAAATATAATCTCACTATACGCTTGGGCCCCAAGCTGTAAACCAAAGCTTAACTGAGCTAAGGTCGTTTCACCAACATGCACACCTTGACGAAACACCTGCCCTTCTCCATAAGAGCCCCCAAGCCCAAACCCACCTTTCCCGACAGTTGGGAAGACAGCGTATCCGTAAGCATTATCAAAAAAAGAGTGGGTAGCTTGCGCCTCTTTAAAGCGATTCATCGTCGCGTCAATTTTACTCGTCGATGAATTTGAAACCGTGTCATGATTTTCTGCTGGTATCGCTGTCGTTTCAGCAATTGGTGACGTGTCACTGACATCTCTCACTGGTGCTGACTCACTGCCCTGCGCCCACACCGATGGTGTTACAGCTAAACAAGCCACTAGCGTCGCGTATCGCCCAAAGTTAACTAACATATCGTTCCTTAATAAACCATTACTGCTGAACATCACTGATGATATAGACGAGTATGTCTGTGGATAGTTCAAATTAATGCAAAAAGAGCGACGAGGAAGGCACTTGAAACTAGCCGCCGCGATAAGTTCAATCTACAATACCCTACATACAGACATAGAGTAACCTTTTAAATTTTATGATAAAGAAGATATTAATCAATACACTACTTATTCTTTTCGGTGTACCTATCTTACTTGTTACATCGCTAAAATTTATTAACCCTCCTGTCTGGGGCTGGCAAATTAACCGTACCTTTTTTCCACCAGAAAGCTATCCAGATACTGTGCTTCACAATTGGCTGCCCATTGACCAGATACCATCAGATATGACGTTGGCGGTCATTGCATCAGAAGACCAACAATTTGCTCACCATTATGGTGTCGATATAGACTCAACGTTGAGTGCGTTAAGTGAAAATAGCACTTCATCTAGACGGGGAGCGAGCACCATCACGCAACAAACGGCTAAAAATGTCTTGTTGTTTCCGAGTCAGACGTACGTTAGAAAAGCATATGAACTCTATATTGCGATTTTAATGGAATTGATTTTAGGCAAACAGCGTATTATGGAACTTTATCTCAATGTCATTGAGTTCGGGCCCGGAATTTATGGCGTTGAAGCCGCCAGTCAGTTCTACTTTGGCACCCCTGCAAGTCAGCTATCGCGCGTACAATGTGCACAGCTTGCGGTTGTGCTTCCCAACCCCTATCGCATTAGCCCAGTACCTGCCACGCCCTATGTGCAGCAGCGAACTCAATGGGTTATAAAGCAAATGCGTAATCTGGGAGCTATCCAATTGTAAACCTTCATAATTACGCCTTACTATCTTCAATAACAGCTTGTGAAGAATAACGCTTAACTTGGCTAACCAATAACACCAATGCCATAAGAACGGCAGAAACAATATAGAAGCTGCCTAAGCTTTTAGAGCCGGCTATCCAATGCTCCACCAGGTACGCCCCTAATACTCCAGCAACCATCATCTGAATCGATCCCGACAGCGCTGACACAGCGCCAGCTTGAGATTTATGCGGCCCTAAAAGCAAGCTAATTGAAATTGGAAATGACAAACCCTGAGCAACGGTAAGCAAGGTAAATGCAAATATTAGATTCATTACGGACATTGATGTCATAAGTAGCCACAAGCCCGAAAGCGCCATAATAGTAATCGCAAGTAATAACAGCCATGCGTTTGAAAAGTAGCGGTTAAGTATGTTGAGCGAGACGCTTCCCATCAATAAACCGGCAGAGGGGATGATCATTATTGTGCCGTACTCAGCAACCGTTAAACCAAGCTCGTGCTGCATTAGAAATGGAAAAATACTCAACGAGACAACAGCCCCTAAGTAACTGATCCAGTTATAGCTAGCACTGCCTATCACCTGAGGGTTAACGATAAGCTTAGAATAGGTTTGTACAATTCCTCTCACCTCAAAACGTTTAGGTCGATACGGCAAGGTTTCTGGCAAAATAAACCAACCAAGCACGTAGATTGCGATAAGGTATGCAAGGACACAAACAAAGACAGCATGCCAACCCAGTTGAAATGCTACCCAACCGCCAAACACTGGTGCGACAATCGGCATAATAGAAGCGGTCATCGAAATGTACGACAGGGCTTTTGTCAATTGCTTGCCATCATAGCTGTCTCTCAGCACGCTTCGTCCAAGCACCGATGCACTGCCAGCGCCAAGCCCTTGTAACAAGCGACCTGATTCCAACGCGATTTGATGGTCGGAAAAGACGATGCACACCAGTGTACCGAGTATGTAAATACCCTGCCCAAGCAAAAATACCGGTCGTCTGCCAATCGAATCTGATAACGGTCCATAAAATAGCTGCGATAGACCAAAGCCAACTAAAAATAATGTGACGAGCATTTGCGCATCCGCCTGCGTGAGAGACAGCGTTTCACTAATCAAAGGCAATGATGGTAGATAAATACTCACACCGACCTGCCCTGTCGCAATGATCATCATTGCCAAAAGCATCGGGGTTTTATTAAATGACGTTGACTGTTCTCTATTCATATACACATTCTATATTGCGTATTAGTTTATGATAATAGAGTATGATGGAAATAGATTATATCTTCATAGGAAACAATAGGCGCAGTTATGGATTGGATTCAAAGTATCAATAGCTACATCAAAGTCGTAGAGGAAGGCAGCTTCAATGGTGCAGCTAGACGAATGAACACCACAAACTCAGCGATCAGTAAGCGGATTCACTGGCTAGAAGAAGTCATTGGCGTCCAACTGCTCAAACGAACAACCCGTTCAGTCACCCAAACCGAAGCTGGCGCGCTCTTTTATCAGCGGGCAAAAGATTCGATGGATCGATTTCAATCAATCATCGACGAAACTCGTTCGGTCAATCAAACTCCGGCAGGTCTATTAAAGATTGGCGCGACAATCGCGGTAGGATCGAAGTTTCTTGTTCAGTACTTTCATGACTTCCTCACTCAATACCCGGAAATTCGCATCCAGCTTACCACCACCGCACCGGGACAATTACCCGACTCCAATCTCGATGTTTTTATTAGCCGTGAAATAGAGCAAATGAACTCTTTGAGTATGAAGCAGACCAAGCTGTTCGAGCAAAGAGTAGGCTTTTATGCTGCCCCTTCCTATATTAAGCAACATGGGGAGCCCACATCAATTGAACAGCTAAAAACACATAACATCCTAATATGGGGCGAGCGCCCGCAAAGAGAATACAAAATCAATAAAACTCAAAGGGTGATGTTATCGGGCAACTTTGCCACGACTAACCCAGAAGCACTCTTTTTCGCAGCAAAAAGTGGCATGGGCGTGTTAATTAGTAACGATATTATGATCAAAGAAGATATCAAGTCTGGCGCTCTTACTCCGATACTACCCGAGATACAAGCCGAGGATTCCACTGTATACGCCTATTATCCGGCATTGGACTATGAACACACTCGAACTAAGCTGTTCTTGGATTACATTCGCTCTCGACTTGCCCAATCAAATGACTCCCTTTAGCGCCGATTATCCCCTAGTTTGTCGACTAAATTTGCTCACGAGATCCTTGATACCTCGAGCTTCGGAGGGTGTTATCCATCAATGACAATATGATGACCTCATACACTTTCTATACAATTCCACGCAGTTACTGGCGAAGCGTTATGCAATAATGAGTGTTCAGGTCCACTTGGAGTCTCGCGTTGACTGTTTTCTTTTTTACCTGCTTACTCAGCTACTTTTTACTGACAGGATTCGCTGGATTTAAAGCATACCAGCATCAACAACTCCATCTGATTGATACATTACTTCCTATTTGGGTGATCGGATGCTGGTCATTGCTCGCCGCTTTTGGTGTTGGGCAGCAAAGTCTTGGTAACCTCATAGAGCTTCCGTTACTGCTATTTATTGCCAGTGTGCTCTATAATGCCCGCGTCTATCTCGCCATTTCAAACTCAAATAAAACAATACTGACGAGACGATCTATTTATATCATCGTTCTTGTTATCACTATCACGATTCGCCTATCCTCCCCATTAATGATGGAATGAATAGCGTTAAGGTGAGTCAGTATAGATAGTTATATCTCAAACAAAAAGGTGACGACAATCGCCACCTTCTATCAACGGTTAGCATGAAACACTAAGTTAGCGCCACTTCAACGTCTGACTGTATTTGGCTAGAGCAGGCTAATACAAAACCATTTTCAATGTCTTGCTCCGTTAATGTCTCTTTACTTGAAGACAGTACTTGGCCTACTTTCACTTTACATTTACAAGACCCACAAATACCGCTGCGACAAGCCGCAATGACAGGCACTCCACCTTTTTCTAACGCATCCAGTAGCAAACTGCCCGCCTCTGCATCCAGCTCGACACCAAAGTCGGGAACCATGACTTTCACCGAGGCAACATGTTGGCTAATCTCCGGTGCCGTATCTTGCACAACAGGCTCGGGTTCTGCAGGAGTAAAGCTCTCTTGATGGAAATTCGACATGTCGAAATCAGCTTGCTCTAATGCTGATTTAACCACTTGCATAAACCCAGTTGGTCCACACAAATAAATCGTGCGATCGTGAAAGTCCGCTACTAATGTTTGCAACCACTCTAGGCTAATTAAGCCCTGTGGGTAATCAGTCCCACTGCTATCTTCGAGCAACATTTTAAGATTGAAGTGTTCTACGGAATCATTCAATCGACTGATTTTATTGAAATAGATCGCATCTTGTTTACTTTTCGCTAAATGCAAAAATTCGATATCTACACAAGTATCACTAGCTAACCAATCATCGACCATCGACATTACTGGTGTGATACCACATCCGGCGCTAATCATGAGCACCTTGTCTTGAGGTGAACAGTCTACATTGTTGAATTTGCCTATGGGCGCCATTGCCTCAACCAACTGACCAACCTCTAGCTGTTCAACAACATGATTGGACACCAAGCCATTCGCTACGCGTTTCACTGTAAAACGTAATTTGCTATCTCCGGGCTTTGAACTAATAGAGTAAGCTCGAAAATGTTTATCGCCCTCGATGTCAAAACCTAATGATGAAAACTGACCAGGCTTAAACTGAAACGTGACGTTGTGACGATTTGGCGACAACTCAAATGTGACTGAATCTGGTGTTTCAACCCATTTTTTCGTGCACGTAAGTTCCACTGCCCCCGACTGAGACCATGCCATATTACTCTCCTAACAATCGGTAATGGTGCCTTAAGGCACCATTACCATTTACTCCACTACATTGCGATCAAATTCAGCTCGCTGGATATTCACTACGCCGCTAAGATAGTTTTAAGATCTTCTTCAACCGTTGTAATACCACGCATATCAAACTTGTCTTGCATGATTTTCAGTAGGTTATCCGTTAAGAAAGCGGGAGCGGTTGGTCCGGTATAAATACCTTTCACGCCTAGTGCAAAAAGCGTCAACAAAATAACGATCGCTTTTTGCTCAAACCAAGACAACACAAGTGTCAATGGCAATTCGTTGATGCCACAGTCAAACTCGTCTGCAAGTGCTAACGCCAATTGAATCGCTGAATACGCATCATTACATTGCCCTACATCCAGTAAGCGCGGAATACCGTTAATACTGCCGAACTCATTCTTATTGAAACGGAATTTACCGCAGGCTAATGTTAAGATAACACTGTCCTCTGGAGCCTGAGCGGTGAAATCGGTGTAGTAACTACGCTCAGACTTATCGCCATCACAACCGCCGACTAAGAAGAAGTGCTTGATCGCGCCAGCTTTCACTTGCTCAACTACAGCAGGCGCCGCTTGCATCAGCGCATTGCGACCAAATCCAACCGTAATCATGTGTTCAATTTCGTTGTGCTTAAAGCCTTCTAATGCAAGTGCGCACTCAATCACGGCACTAAAATCGTCACCTTCAAGATGCACGACACCCGGCCAACCAACAATGCTACGAGTAAACAGGCGATCAGCATATTGACCTACATCTGGGTTCAATAGACAATTAGAGGTCATAACAATAGCACCAGGGAAGTTTGCAAATTCCTTTTGCTGATTTTGCCAAGCGCTGCCGTAGTTACCCGCTAAATGAGGGTATTTTTTAAGTTCAGGATAGGCATGTGCAGGAAGCATTTCACCATTGGTGTACACATTAATGCCTTTGCCTTCCGTTTGTTGCAGAATTTTTTCCAAATCATGTAGGTCATGTCCAGAGACGAGAATACACTTACCTTGAATGGTCTTAACATTCACCTGGCTTGGCTCTGGGTGACCAAAGGTATCTGTTTCGCCTTTATCCAGCATCTCCATTATCTTGTAGTTCATCAAACCAATCTGCATAGAAGTATTGAGTAAGGCTTCAAGTTCAGTTGGGTCAGTGCCTAACCAAGACATGATCTGATGGTATTCTGCATAGACGGCCTCATCGGTTTGTGACAGCACTCGAGCATGCTCTAGATAAGCAGCTGCCCCTTTTAAGCCGTAAAGACACAACAAACGAAGCCCAATGACGTCTTCATGTAAACTATCGTGGCCACGGTTTACTGCCGCTATTGGTGCAAACGCTAACAGCGCTTCTTTTGTGATAGGTAGGTCGAATAATGCCGCTGGTGACAAAGGATCAAGCTGAATACCTAGCAGGGTTGCCGCCGCCGTAACTTGTTCTTGCAGTCGCTGTTTATAAGTCGCCGCTAGGTTAGCGAGCTCGATGATACGCTCAGGATCGAAGTTTACATTGGTTAATGTTGAGAAAAATGCACGAGGTGCCCATTGGTCAATCTCTTGATCAATAATGCCTACTTTGCGGCCCTGCTCAGCCCAAAAAGAAACACCTTGTAACGTATAAACCAATACATCTTGCAAATCAGATACTTCAGATGTTTTACCACACATGCCTTGAGTGTATGAACAGCCCTTAGATACAGGGGTTTGGATAGTTTGTTCGCATTGAATACAGAACATATTTTGAACTCCAGTGTTTTAAATTCCTTGCTCTGGTACATTGCCAAAGCCATTTATTAGCTACTGGTTAATTGCACTTACCGTGCCAAGAGAGATAAAAATATAATTCATTGATTTTAATGAAATTTAACAATATAACCACAATGTAACTGTGTCATTTAGACAACCTACCACCATAAACAAAAGACACTTTGCAGTCAAAATGACACTATATTCAATCTATCAACAAGATTTAAAGGATTGTTAGCCGTTAGCGTTGTTGGTAAGGTATCAAAAAATAACAAGAAAATGAGTTCTAGTGAACGCAGTAGTTTTTGACAATGTCGATAAATGGTTTGGTGAATTCCAAGCACTCAACGCTATCAACCTGAGCGTTAAACAGGGTGAAATCGTCGTTATTTGCGGGCCGTCTGGTTCTGGAAAATCGACGCTCATTCGCTGCGTTAACGGGCTAGAACAGCACGATTGTGGTGCTATTACCGTTCTTGGCCACCCCAATAACGCCAAGGATATTGCTCCTGGACAAGTCGGAATGGTGTTTCAGCATTTTAATCTTTTCCCGCATCTGACCGTACTTGAAAACCTTACATTAGCGCCTATTCGCACGCTCAAATTATCAAAAGCCGCCGCAAATGAACGCGGGCTAGAAATGCTTGCTCGAGTTAAAATAGCCGAACAAGCACACAAGTACCCCTCTCAGCTTTCTGGAGGACAGCAGCAACGCGTTGCAATCGCTCGTTCTCTATGCATGAAGCCCACCATATTATTGTTTGACGAACCCACTTCCGCGCTCGATCCTGAAATGATTAGTGAAGTACTCAACGTGATGATCGAGCTTGCTGAAGAAGGCATGACGATGCTGTGTGTCACGCATGAAATGGGATTTGCTAAACGGGTCGCCGACAAAGTGGTCTTTATGGATGAAGGTCGTATTATCGAATCAGCGTCACCGAGCACTATCTTTGACGCCCCCGCCCATCCTCGTACTAAAGCATTTTTAGATAAGATCCTTAACCATTGATGACATCAAAAGCCGTAACTCAATCAGCCCTGGTAAAGATACTTAAACCAGTCGCTTCAGCAACATTGCAGATAGCTATTATTATCTGTGGCCTAATATGGCTACTAGATAGTGGTGCCCAAAACATGGGATACCGATGGCAATGGGAGCGAGTACCTGATTACCTTGCCTTTTATGAAGATGGCACATGGTGGCCTGCTGAGCTACTTGATGGTTTGTTAGTGACCATACAAATTAGTGCTGTCGCACTTATCTTCACCCTCATCTTTGGTTTGGTCACCGCTCTGCTCAAACGTTCAGACTCAGTAGTGGGGCGAGGCATTGCGCACGGTTACGTTGAGGGAATTCGAAACACCCCTCTACTCGTACAAATTTACCTCCTATACTTCGTTTTCGGTCCAATCATTGGGCTCGATCGCTTCTCGACCGCTGTTCTCGCTCTCGCTCTATTTCAGGGGGCGTACACAGCGGAGATACTCCGAGCGGGATTGATGAGTATTCCAAAGGGTCAACAAGAAGCGTGTAAGAGCGTCGGGCTGTCACCCTTCTTCACCTATTACGATGTGATATTGCCTCAAGTTGTGCGCCGTACCCTGCCACCTCTCACCAATGAGGTTGTTTCACTCATTAAAAACTCTTCTATTGTTAGTGTTATGGCGATTTTTGACCTCACTACCGAAGGGCGAAATATCGTTGCGGAAACGGCAATGCCTTTTGAAATATGGTTTACCGTTGCGGCAATATATCTAGTATTAACGCTCTCGCTATCGGCTGTTTCAGCTTGGCTAGAGCATAGACTAAACACCGAAAAACAGACCTAACCTCATTTGTACTCAAGGAGCCACACGATGAAAAGGACATTAACGACAATAACCAAGGCGGCCACCGTTTTACTTTTGGGGCTAAGCGCTTCCATTGGTGCTTATGCCAGCGACACACCCAATCTCGATAAGATTAATGAACGAGGTACCTTACGCGTCGGTATGTCTACCTTCGTTCCATGGGCGATGCGTGATAAGCAAGGCGATCTAGTCGGCTTTGAAATCGACGTAGCAAAACGATTAGCGGCAGACTCAGGCTGGAAAGTTGAGTTTGTACCCACAGCATGGGACGGAATCATTCCAGCGCTACTATCGCAAAAGTTTGATGTCATCATAGGCGGGCTATCCATCACGCCTGAGCGTTCCAAAAGTGTACTCTTCACGCAACCATACTCTCACTCGGGTGTTCAAATTGCGGCAAGTAAAAAGCTTGCTGGCGATTTTTCAACCATTGAAGACTTTAACTCACGACGCATTAAAATTGCAGCCCGTAGAGGTGCCCATACGGTACAAGTCGCTCGCGAGACCTTTCCAAAAGCGAAAGTACTCCAATTTGATGACGACGCACAAGCGTTCCAAGAAGTCCTCAATGGCAATGCTCATGCTGTTATTGCCTCTAGCCCAAAACCTGAACATGAAGCGGTGAAACACTCAGACGCTCTGTTTATCCCGTTTGACGATCGTCTCTCTAAAGGTAATGAAGCGTTTGCTGTGCGTTTAGGCGAAGATGATAAAACAGCATTTTTTGACCAATGGATCCAAGCACGTACAGATGATGGTTGGTTAAAAGAACGCTACGAGTACTGGTTTTCTACCCTCGACTGGCAAAACCAAGTTGCAAGTGGACAATAAATAATGAGCAAACCCAACGCACTTGCAACCAAGTCTCGCCAACCACGCGTATTACGTTGGCGCCTAAACATGCTCGATGTTGTCTTGTTAACTCTCGTGGCGATGTTGGCTGTGTGGCTTGGTTATCGCTCATCTATTGGTATCCACTACCAGTGGCGCTGGAGCGAAGCATTCGCGTTGGTTTTCACTCCAAGGGCAGATGGCAGTCTGCCCTATTTTGTTCAAGGTATTCTTTCAACACTTCGACTTAGTCTATGGGGAATGCTGCTAGCCTTATCTTTGGGTACATTTCTCGGGCTAGCCAAACACTCAGCGATTAAAGCATTGGCGATCCCTGCTAATTTATTCATTCAGTTAGTCAGGAATATACCGCCACTCGTATTCATCTTTATTTTTTACTTTTTTGTTTCGAACCAATTGATTCCACTGCTTGGACTAACCGCCATTCTTAGAGAACATTCAGGGGCTATCAATGGCATTCAATCTTTTCTATTTGGTCCTAGTGCCTTATGGGAGAATTTACTGTCTGGGGTGATTTGCATTGGGCTACTGTCATCGGCGTACGTAGCGGAGATCGTTCGTTCCGGGTTGGCGGCAATACCAAAAGGACAATGGGAAGCAGGCAAGACGTTGGGGTTATCGACTTGGAGTCAATATAAACAGGTTATTGCCCCGCAAGTCCTAACCATGATCAGTGCAGCGCTCGCAGGACAGGCTATTTCTTTAGTAAAAGACACCTCGATTGTTTCTTTAATCTCAATCCAAGAAATGACATTTGTTGGCACCGAAATCGCTAACTCTTCCGGTCTGATCTTCGAAATTTGGCTGATCGTTGGCTTGTGTTACTTTATTTTATGCTTGTCACTTTCACTACTCTTTAAACGCCTTGAATCATCTCACCGTCCCCTAACATAAAGGACGGCAGACTTTGAGAGCGTTACTGAGTCTTAATTATTGAGATTGACTTTCATACCTATCATTGACTTTCATTCCTATCATTAAATAGGCAAATAGTGATCCACAAGCAGAATAACAAACAATACCATTAAGTGAATAATTGAGAACTTAAAGGTGTCCATCGCTGTTTTGTCATCCGCTGCGTATTTTAATTTCCACGCATAATAAATAAAGCCAGCACTTAAAGCTGTTGAGCCGATGAGATAGAGCAGCCCGGTCATTCCCACCAGCGCTGGCATCAGACACACTAACGCCAATAAAATGGTATAGAGCAAAATGGAGGTTTTCGTGTACTCGACGCCATGGGTCACAGGTAACATTGGAATGTCCGCTTTCGCATAATCGTCCTTTCTGTGAATCGCCAGCGCCCAAAAGTGAGGCGGTGTCCAAATAAAGATGATCATGACCAATAACCAAGCATTGGCATGAAGTTCGCCGGTAACCGCAGTCCAACCAAGCAGTGGCGGCATCGCCCCCGCAATCCCTGCAATAACAATGTTTTGCGGCGTCGCTCGTTTCAGGTACAAGGTATACACCACCGCATAACCCAATAAACTAGCAAAGGTAAGCCATGCCGTTAGCCAATTGACGGTTGCGGCTAGAATGACAAAACCCGCCACTCCAATCCCTGAGGCAAACACCGACACTTTAAATACACTCAAATCACCCGACGGTAATGGACGTTTATGGGTACGAGCCATAATCCCATCAATTCGACGGTCAATCAGATGGTTAAACGCCGCTGCGGAACCTGCCATCAATGCAATCCCAGCCAATCCCATGATCGTTTGCTGTAAAGGTAATGACCCTGGAACCGCCAAGCACATCCCAACTAGCGCGGTCAGGATCATGAGCGCCACGACTTTAGGTTTGGTAAGCGTGAGATAAACTCTCCAGTCAGATTGGTGAGTTGTAGCAACTTTAACTGTTGCGCTACGCGAAGAAGGAATAAGCGAAACACCACCAGCCTGCGTGGAAGCCGCCGCTGGGGCTACTGTCACTGAGGAGCCAGCCGCTGAGGTACCAGCCACTGAGGATACTGCCGTTACTTTATTCATAGAGAACTCTCCTTATCTCCAGAAGCTTGCGCATGTGGGATCTCATCATAGGATTCGATAACACTAAACGTAGGCTTGCTATGCGTCGTCACCCGCACAGTGCGAATGACGTAATTCGTGTGAATCAACGTTAATAAAAGCAACGCTGCTCCAAGGTTATGAAGCACAGCAACACCCAATGGCAAATGAAACACGACATTGCTTACACCAAGTAATAATTGCACCACTAACATCGTGGCTAATGCTCTACCTAAACGCTTAAAGGCATTGTGTGGCTGGCGTATTAACTGAAGAATAAGCACACCCACTACAACCGTAACCAGCATTGCGCCTATACGATGCGTAACATGAATCGTCATGCGTGCGGCATAATCTAAAATCCCAAACTCATAGCTTTCTACCCCTAAATGTGCGGGGGTAAACGCGGTAATAAAGTCCAAGGATTCAAACCAACGCCCTTCACATATCGGTAAGCTTGTGCAAACTACGGCTGCGTAATTGGAGGATGTCCACCCGCCAAGCATAATTTGTATGATGGTGACGACGAGTGCAGCTGCAGCTAGATATTTAAGTGTTTTGGGCAACTCTGGTGCAGACGCTTGTCTGGAAAGTGACGTAGGCTCTGGCACGTGACTCGGCGGAATCACTTTTGGTAGGAAAGGCCTGCGTGGTGGTGACACCGACACATCGCTGTTGCCTATTTGCCTATCAACTTCCACACTAGGTCGCAACCTTAGATAACTAAAAAACAGCAATGAGAACATGGTAAAGCCACCCAGTAAGTGCCCCATTACGACAATCGGCATGAGTTTCAATGTTACCGTCCACATACCCAGAGCTGCTTGAAAAACGATAACAACCGACAAAGACAAAGGTAACAACCAGCCAAGTTTGTGACGTTCTTTAGCAATGCCAACCACGGTGATCATAAACACCAGCAACCCCAAACCGCCCGCTAGGTAACGATGTATCATTTCAAGCCATGCTTTGTCTTGCTCCACTGCCCTTTCTGGATAAAGCGTGTTAGCCACTTGCACCGCTACTTTATCCGTAGGCACCATCAACTGACCATAACAACCTGGCCAGTCTGGACAACCAAGCCCCGCATCTGCCAAACGCGTATAAGCCCCCATCGCAATGACAATCACAGTCAGCACTAAACTTAATCTGATTAAATGAATCAACTTCATAGCGACTCCTTGTTATCTCATTTTCTGCATCCAAGTAGCGAAACGTCAGCGCTAATGCCAATAAACCCTGAATTCAGTCACGCCATGTTTCACCCGACACGCGACAGCTTAAGTAACTTTCGAAAATCCGTTAGCAATCCTTTACTGTGTGACGCCTCATTCTCAGCGTTTGACGCTTCAAAAGACATAACGAGCTGCCCTAATGTATCAACGATCACATACCCTTCTTCTGGAACCACGCTTACAAACTGGGGATTAACCTCTATCAACATCACCGAGTCAGGCAATTCAGGCAACGTTTGACCGGGTAACACATAAACCACAGGCGTCACTCGCTCTTGGTGACGTCCCAACGCAATATACGTCTGTCCCAAGACATATAAACGATTCTGACACTCGACTTGGCAGACGCTAGGAAGTACATAACCAAGTTGCCAGGTGTCGCGTTGTAAAGGGTTATTTAAGCCAAGATCTTCAAAGGTCATTCTTGGCTCAACAAGTACTCCGTGGTTTGTCACACCAGATTGATACCAATGATTAGACAAAATAGTTTTGGCGAAAATAAAAGGCAGGGTAAAGAACAAAATAAGCACAAGCAAAGTCAGCCGACCTTTCCATTGAGCACGACGATTGGGCCCCGCTTTATCATGCTTTCCTAACGAGCGTGAGGGATTTTTATATTGGTGCTGTAACGTATTCTCTTTGCTCATAACGCCTCCTTGCGCGATGACTTAAACATTCTTCTTACGACAACAAGCATGATTAATGCAAACACCACCGCCATAGAAAACCATTGCATTGAATAACCAAAATGCTTGTTCGAATTCATCGATATCGGCTTCCAAGGGTGCACATTACCCGTTGATCCATCGGTGGGCTGGATGACCCAACTAAGCAAAGGTTGTGACAACCACTCAGCTAAATCAGCTAAATTTAAATTTTGAATCCTATGGTAGGTATAGACGCCTGCCTTAACTTCTTGCAACGTAGACAATGTTTCTAAATACAGCATGTTTCCTAATGGATTGGGTTGCTTTTGATACAAGCGCCCCCTTACTTTCTTATTACCAGTAAAGGGAGAAACAAAAGGCAGTACATCTCGACTGCCCACCACCGGAGCGAAACCTAATTCAATCAGAATACGACGGCCCACAGAATCTCGCATGAGCTGGTACACCAAATAGCCGACTTTGCCATCAACTGTCTGATTATCTAAATAAAATAAAATTGGTTCAGGTTGCAAGTTTGCGAGTACAGGAAAACCAAGAAAAGCGTAATAGTCATATTGGGGATCATCCGTGTTCCCGGTGGCAGCCGCTGTAGGGATGTCCAGCTCTGAGAGTTGCGCAGGCAGTTGCTGAGCGCGCTCTACAAGCATGGATTCAATATCTTGTTTTTCTACCCCACGCTCCCATTGCCAGAAACCCAATTTGACCAATAACGAAAACACGACCACAGTTAAAATCAACGCTGCCCAAAACCAACCTGACAGCATACTAGGAGCCCCTATGTTGACCCCGTTAGTATTTAAAGTTGTTTTAGTACTGCTGCTACTCTTCATTATTTTCAATTTAGCCCTTGCTCTGATTCGAATGGTAAAAGACGACACAACCTCTGGAAAACCGATGAGCTACTACCTTGGACGACGCGTAATTTTCTCTGCTATAGTGGTTATTTTGCTAATTATTGCCCTCAAAAGCGGTATTTTAGTCCCCAATGTCAGACCTTATTAGAATCTCAGCCATCGGCTCTTCAATCGTTCGTTCGACCGTTTCAAATCCTAATCCTTGTAAGCTGGCCTTCTACAACACATACACGAAGACAAACAAACATAACCACACCACATCGACAAAATGCCAATACCAACTACCCGCTTGGAAAGCAAAATGATTCTTGGGAGTGAAGTGGTCTTTAGCAATTCGAAATAGCAATACGATTAAAAAGATGGTTCCCAAGCAGACATGTAAGCCGTGAAATCCCGTGAGCATGAAGAAAGTATTCCCATACACGCCCGATTGCAGCGTCAATCCCATATCTTGATAGGCATGCGCGTACTCTACGGTTTGAAAATAGAGAAAGAACACCGCCAATACGATAGTAATTTCCAGCCACACAATAAGGGCAGTACGTTTGTTTTTTTCTAAACTGACATGAGCCATGTGTAAGGTAATGGAAGACAACAGCAGGAGAACGGTGTTTTTGAGCGGTAAACCTTGCCAAGGCATCGCTTCTGTTTCCGTTCCACCAGGCGTCAGAGTCAACGGCCACATAGCTTCAAATGCTGGCCATAATACTTCATGGGTCATCACATTGTTGTCCGCACCACCGAGCCATGGCACAGAAATCATTCGCGCGTAAAACAGTGCACCGAAAAAAGCGCCAAAGAACATCACTTCTGAAAAAATAAACCAACTCATCCCTTGCTTGAATGAGCGAGTAATTTGTTCGGAGTAGAGGCCTGATAAAGACTCGGTCACGACGTTACTAAACCAACCTGACAGCATATAAAGTAAAATAACGAAGCCTAGCGCCAAGATCACATTACCAATGACGCTCCCTGCCCCTCCAGCCTCTAAATGTTGCACAGTTAAGCCCGCACCTACGGCCACTAAGAAAAGCGCTATGGCGCCAACAATGGGCCAGCTACTTTGCGCTGGAACGTAATAAGATTGAGGTTTACTCATTGCTTAACTCCCTGTTTAGTGCGCTTTTACGGCCTGTACTGCTTTGAGTAACATCAACGATCTCCTGCGAATTAACGCTATTTGAGTCACTATTGCTGGCACTATTGGTAATGTTGGTTGTGTTAGTACTATCGGTTCTGTTAGTACTATTGGTCGTATTAGTAACATTGGTCGTTTTAGTAATGTTAAAAAGCGTGTATGACAAAGTCAGAGTATGTATCGACTCAGGCACATCAGGCTCTATGTAAAAAATGAGCGGCATTTCTGCCTGAGCGTTTGCTTCTAGTGGCTGTTGATTAAAGCAAAAACACTCTATTTTATTAAAGTACGCCGCTCCCGTCCCAGGAGAGACCGAAGGAACTGCCTGTCCTACTAATGATTGTGTTGCGTTATTTGTTGCGATATAAGCAGTTTGTATAACCTGACCTGGATGGACATCCATAGAAACCTTTTCAGGCGTAAACGCCCAAGGCATATCTGGGTTGATATGTGACATAAACTCAATACGAACGGTTCTTGATGTATCGACCTGCATACCAACTGGCTGCACCACAGATACACTGTTCGTCTTGCCGTTGATGCCCAATACATCGCACATCACGTCATACAAAGGGACAAGTGCAAACCCAAATCCAAACATGCCAAGTACCGCAGCACATAGGATGGCTATCAGTTTTTTATTGGACGACTTAGGTTTACCTTCGATCAAGATACCCGCCTATTAATCGATACGTGGTGGCGTAGAGAATGTGTGATGCGGTGCTGGGCTGGGCACTGTCCACTCTAGGCCTTCAGCTCGTTCCCATGGTTTCGCTTGCGCTTTCTCACCACCGCGAATGCACTTAATCACCAACCATAAGAAAATAAGTTGAGATAGACCAAAGGCAAAGCCTCCGATGGACACTATCTGGTTCACATCGGCAAACTGAATGGCGTAATCAGGGATCCGTCTTGGCATACCTGCTAACCCTAAGAAATGCATAGGAAAAAACAACACATTAACGGAGATAACCGAACACCAAAAATGCCACAAGCTCAACCTATGGTCATACATGTGTCCCGTCCATTTAGGTAACCAATAATATGCTGCAGCCATAATCGAGAAGACAGCCCCAGTGACGAGAACATAATGGAAATGCGCCACCACAAAGTATGTATCATGATACTGAAAGTCCGCAGGCACGATCGCTAGCATCAGCCCCGAAAAGCCACCAATGGTAAACAAGATAATAAAAGCAATGGCAAACAGCATTGGCGTTTCAAAGGTCAGCGCCCCACGCCACATCGTTGCGACCCAGTTAAAGACTTTGACTCCTGTAGGAACCGCGATCAGCATGGTGCAATACATAAAGAACAGCTCGGCAAACACGGGCATTCCTGTGGTAAACATATGATGCGCCCACACTAAAAAGGACAGTAAAGCAATACTGCATGTGGCATAAACCATAGAGTGGTAGCCGAATAACTTCTTGCCACTAAATGCAGGCACAATGGCGGAAATGATGCCAAATGATGGCAAAATCATAATGTAAACTTCTGGATGCCCAAAGAACCAAAAGATGTGTTGGAACATCACAGGATCACCGCCACCAGCCGCGTCAAAGAAACTGGTTCCGAAGTACTTGTCTGTCAACACCATGGTTACCGCTCCTGCCAGTACCGGCATGACGGCAATCAACAGAAACGCGGTTATTAGCCATGTCCACACAAAAAGCGGCATTTTCATCAACTTCATACCCGGAGCACGCATATTGAAAATAGTCACAATGACGTTGATGGCACCCATGATAGAACTGATACCCATGATGTGGACTGAAAAGACAAACAACGCAGTACTGTCTGGGCCATAGGTTGTGGACAATGGGGCGTAAAATGTCCACCCAAAATCTGGCCCACCACCGGGCATAAACAACGAAGATAGAAGGATAAGGAACGCAAAAGGTAGAATCCAAAAGCTCAAGTTATTCATACGAGGCAGCGCCATATCAGGCGCCCCGATCATCATCGGAATCATCCAGTTTGCGAGTCCAGTAAAGGCGGGCATGACGGCACCAAATACCATCACCAAACCGTGAACCGTTGTCATCTGATTGAAGAAATGCGGATCAATCAACTGCAAACCGGGCTGAAATAACTCTGCGCGAATGACCATCGCCATCGCACCACCCGTCAAAAACATGATGAAACTGAACCAAAGATAGAGAGTACCTATATCTTTATGATTCGTGGAATACACCCAGCGTGCCCAACCCGTTGGTGTCGCGTGATGCTCATCATGTTCACTCTCGTCGTGTAATAGCCCCTCGGAGAGTGCACCACTTTCCGCACGGCTCAATTCAGCATCTGTCGCAGCTGACGATTTTGTTGTTTCCATAGGATCCATCTTCATCACTGCTCCTCGGAGCTAACGGGCTCCATTCCTTGAGTTTTGTACGCATTTACATCTGACGCCTGCACCGTATCACCGGTATCATTGCCCCAAGCATTTCGTTGATAAGTCACGACAGCTGCGATTTCTTTATCGCTAAGCTGATTGGCAAAAGATTGCATCGCTGTACCATTCACACCATCGACAATTTTAGCCAGGTGCACCGATACCTCTCCAGTTGTTGCCACTGCACTCCCCGCTATCGCAGGAAATGCACCCGTAATTCCGCTTCCATTTGCCTGATGACATACGGCACAACGAGCGGTGTATACCTCTTCACCTAACACCATCAGCGTCTCCATTGATAAGGTTGCATCCAACGATTTCGCCGCTTCCTCTTTCGCCAATGCCATTTCTTGTTTTTTGTCACTTAGCCACATGTCGTAATCCTCTTGCGACATCGCATGCACAACAATCGGCATGAATCCATGAGCCTTACCACATAGTTCAGCACATTGCCCTCGATAGACACCTGGCTGATCGATCTTAGTCCATGCTTCATTAATGAAGCCCGGTATCGTGTCTTTTTTGACCGCAAAATCTGGTACCCACCATGAGTGAATCACATCATCTGACGTCATGAGAAAGCGAATCTTTTTATTGATTGGAAGCACAAGCGGGTTATCTACTTCAAGTAAATAATGAGCGCCTTTTTCTTCAATGCCATCGATTTGCTTTTGACTGGTTGCAAGTAGTGAATAGAAACCGACATCTTCGCCAAAATACTCGTAGTGCCATTTCCACTGTGAGCCGGTGATCTTTATCGTGATATCTGACTGAGACGTGTCTTCCATGGCGATTAGCGTTTTAGTCGCGGGAATCGCCATTGCGATGAGGATAATGACAGGAATCACTGTCCACAGAATTTCGACTTTGGTACTTTCGTGGAAGTTGGCGGCGACAGCGCCTTTCGATTTTCGATGTTTGATGATGGAATAAAACATCACACCAAAGACTAAAAATGCGATGGCGCAGCATATGTAGAAGATAAGCATGTGAAGGTCATAGACCTTGTTACTAATGTCCGTCACCCCACGGGTGAGGTTGTAGTTGTTTGATTCAGCACTCACAGGCTGACTGGCGAGCATCGCCGTCATCGCAATCCATGAGCAAACGGGCAGCAATCTTTTCAAAAGATTTCTCCTTTGCCTAGCCACACCTGTCCTGATGTGGTTCCCCTTAAGCATCTACCAAGCACGTCCAAGCAGTGATCAAACTGATTAGGATGGTGATGACGTAATCAAACCCACTTCGTCTTGCCGTTGAAAACCATTTCATCTTTGTACCCGCAATATGCAGGTAACCAGTAAAATAGCCAACGAAAAGAGGATTGAGTTCTAGCACGCTTCACTAAAAATTAGCGAAGCAAGGTGAGCCAAAAGACTCAAACAAACCCAACAGGTAAATACTCAAAGCAAACAACGAACCACTTACTTATTAGGTTTAGTGTCAATCAATATAACGTAAGCATTTGTTATATTTTTGTTAATTAAATGCTAGTTAGAGAAGTCGAGTTCTGCAAGAAGAAAAATAAAAGGCTTGATTTTGTGATGAAGGCTGATTGGATTTTCGAAAAATTTTGACAAATACCAAAATAGAATCTCGATTCGAATTTATCAATCGATGCCCTCAGTAGATTCAATTCCATCGACCGGTACCGTATAAAAAAAGCGCTAGACGAAAAGTCTAGCGCTCTGATAATCGAGTCTAACTTGCAGGGCGAATGGATGTCATTGGCCCTTAGTTATTCGTGATTCGTAATTCGTAATTCGTAATTCGTGATTAAGCTTGAACCGGTCGAAGCATGAACCAATAGGGGAAGTTCTCACTTTTCGATAACACTTTAAAGCCTCTGCGCTCGAACGTCTTCACTACGGTCTCACTTGACGCAACCACATACGTTGCCTTACCCGTTTCATCGGCTTGGTCGGTCACCGTTTTTATCAGCGCGCCCGCTAACCCCTTACCAGCGGCTTTCGGAGAAACACCCAATCCCCATAACCAATAACAATCTTGAAGAGGAGGAACGGCCAACATTTGCTCGCAAACTTCCTTCGCCAATTCAATTTTCGTCGAACCCATCATGCGCGTCACAATCGCAAGCAACTCCATCTTCTGCATAATATCGGCTTCATGTTTACCCGGAGATCGCATGATCACACAGCCTTCATTTTCAGGTGTGGTGTATACCTCACCACCCGCTAGGCCCCACTCTCCAAGTGCCCAACGCCAGTATGAAGCATGCGCAAAGTCGCTAGCTTCATCTTGTCGTAAAGCCGCTTGCATGGCTTCGTTATTTGCGTATGCATCAATAAACATTTCACTCAGTGCTGGCACAGCAGAATAGTCAGCTTTTATAATTTTTAGTTCAGACATATTACTTCCTCAAAATGGATCCAAATGACTAGTCCATCAACTAACGCCAAACACTCATGGCGCCATCACTACCCAAAAGGGTACTTGCTAAAATTAATTGACCGTACTTTCATTTATACGTAATCCTCAATAAAACAGGAGTTGAGCATCTTGTCAATATCAACTACTTAATTGCAATAGAACGCTGAAAGTTCTTACACTGCCACCTAAAGGATAGAGAAATGCGCCCACGGTAAGTATCCAACGCATTGTTTAGCCTAACTTTTCGTTTTCCTCACCGATACCTTAAGAGGATAATCGGGACGTTCCATGTCAGCATCCTTGGCACAACATGAAATTAACACCCTGTTTAGTGTGGATTTTAGTTCTATTTCTCTCTATTCCAGTATATGATTCGCCACCTTTTATGTGACGCAGCACTACTGCCCTATGCCGATAAGTAACACTACCAATCAAGCACTATTTCTTCTTATTATTGCCAACTTACTCGCATCATTTTCCGACGTATCTTTGAAAGTTCTGAATGGAGAAGTGCCAACGTTTCAATACGTTTTTATTAGGCAATTACTAAGCGTACTCTTGCTGCTTCCCTTTTGGCTCAAGCTTCCTACAGCACGTCGCATGCAGGGTGGATGTCGTATCAATTTTTTGCGGGCGCAATTCATTCTCATGGGCAGTGGTTGCGCAATGATTGCCATCACGCATTTAACACTCGCCACCGCCAATGCGATGTTTTATGTCGGTCCTATTCTGATGCTTCCGTTATCTGTCGTGTTACTAAAAGAAAAACCCAATTCAACCAAAATTATCGCCACATTGATTGGCTTTATCGGGGTATTGATCGTACTGCGCCCCGAGCAATTTCATTGGGCAGCCATTGCTGGCTTAGGCAGCGCACTTGCGATGGGTGTGGGCAACATTCTGATCAAACGTCTTCCTGACGATCAGCACATTATCGCCACACTTTTTTGGACTGGATTAATGACTCTCCCACTAGCACTCGCACTTGCTTTGCCTCAATGGGCAGACATCGAGTGGCGACATGTCGGTTGGATCATGGCAATCAACCTATTCGTTCTGGGTTATCACGCATTAGTCGTCATGGCCTATAAGAAAGCCCCAGCTAATCAAATCGCGCTGGCTGAATATTCAGGATTGGTCTTCGTGACCTTGTTTGGGGTAATGTGGTTTGATGAGATACCAGATTTACTGACGCTGCTTGGCATTGGCTTGATTGTCATCCCAATCATGCCCATTCAGTGGCGGAAATGGCTACCTGCCAAGCAACGGCAAACGGTTAAAGAATGAGGTTACTTTAGAGGGTCATCCTCAGGTAAAGCGCTATGAAGCCATAGCGCTAATCGCTTTTTAATATTCTTAAGATCAGACTTGTCGGCAGGAAGTGGCGTTATTTGTTTAACTTCGACTAGAAAAAGGTAAATAGCTTTCGCCTTCATGGCTTGAGTCGTGCCTTGGTTAGATAGTTGATAACCTTGCATTTTTGCAATCTTAGCACCAAGCTCTAATGCTTTTTTGAACAGCTTATCTTCGTTTTCAATCTTCGTTGTTTTTGACATTAAGTCACCATCTTTCATGAATACACTAATTGATAATTATAAATCAAAAACGCCGCGGCTCGCTTTTAAGTCAGTAGCAATTCCGAGACTTAATTGCTTGGTTTTATGAATAAATCGTACAAGAATATGAATCCATCGACTCATAAAACGATAAAATCAAGCGTCTTTCGCGATGTACCACAATACATCAAAGAGCAAGCGGTATTCTCTAACGACGGCAAGGACAACGGCAACGAATAGCGGTTTGGTTTAAACCGCCACCCATTCTATTTCAATCAAGGTGGCATCATGGTGCTTAATACGACCAAGAAAGCGATCCCCTGCCATAATTTCACCAACGCCTTTAGGCGTACCTGTCATGACAATATCACCATCTTCTAAATCCGTGTACGACAATAACTCGGACAAAATCACATCAGGTTTATAGATCATTTGCTTAGTACCACCAAGCTGCATCCGCATGCTATTAATAAATAGTTCGACTTCCAGTTCATTAATATCAATACCGTCCAGTGGCACAAAACGGCTGAATTTAGCAGAGTGGTGAAACGCTTTTGCCCGCTCCCACGGTAGACCTTTTGATTTTAGCTTCGACTGCAGTGCGCGCTTGGTTAAATCTAACCCAAAACCAACCCCATAAAAGCATTGGTTTTTAACTAAAAAACAGATTTCAGCTTCATAATGAAGTGGCTCATCGATAAAAGAAAAAAGTTCTGTCGCAATGCTTGAATTGGGCTTGTTAAAAACCACCATATTCTCTGGCACTTCGTTACCAAGTTCTTCAATATGTTCAACATAATTGCGCCCAACACACAGTATTTTAGATGGGGTGTGCTGCTCATTGTCGACTAAAACTGTTTTCATCATCCTTCCTTAGACATACCGGCAATTCATATCAAGAACGCATCGCGGTCATACAGAGAGTGTATTCTGCGACAAGCGCCAACCAGCAATGCTAGCCACGTATAATAACGGAACATCAATGACAACTTGATGATTTTATCACTATTTTTGTAAAGTTGAGGTGAAGATCGAGGTTTGTGTTTCGAGTCAAATACACACCACAACTTGGTCTTTGTCTGACTATCTGCCACCAATCCTTATTGAACCTTGCAATTTGAGTCATTTTACATGACCATTTGTATATTCAATTGAATAAGCGAAGTAGCCACTGTATGTCATCTGAACCACTGTATATCCAAATCAAACGTTTCATCGAAAGTAATATCGAAAGCGGTCACTGGGCTGTGGGTCATCAGATCACAACAGAAATGGAACTGACCAAGCAGTTTTCTGTCAGTCGAATGACGGTGAACAAAGCCATCCGAGATTTGGTTGGAGAAGGTAAGCTAGAACGAAAACCTCGCCTAGGCACCTTTGTAAAAGCACCGGCAACAAAAGCAGAATCGCCCCTGCTGGATACTCGAAACATTGCCGAAGAAGTACAGCAGCGAGGCAAAGCATACTCAAGCCAAGTAATCCAACATATGGCGATCAATGCTGATCAAGCAATCGCGATTAAACTCGGCATCATGTTAGACAGCCTCGTTTTTTACAGTGAAATTCTGCATAAAGAAGACGAACAGCCCATCCAACTCGAATGCCGCTGGGTGAACGCGAAATATGCGCCCGATTACCACCAGCAAGACTTCACTACTGTTACGCCTAATGAATACCTTAGTAAAAATTGCCCAATGAGTGCCGTTGAACATACCGTCGAAGCGATTACCTGTGACGCTAACCTTGCGTCTCTGCTTGGCATGAGTGCGCACGAGCCTTGCCTACTTCTCCACCGCAGAACATGGAGTGGTGATAAGTTAATCAGCAGTGCCCTACTCTATCATCCAGGCAGCCGTTACCAACTGAGTTCAAAAATCACGCTCTAATGACCCGTTACTCTAATGATCCGTTAAGTAGATAGCTAAATAGCTAAATAGAACCGTTAAATAGATCGAACCAACGCTGGCGGAAAATGCATGGATTTACCGTCCCACACCCCACCTACTCTTTAAATTTCCTGCTCAATAATTCCTCAACGATCACGTTTTATTATCGATCCTCTTGATCAATTGTATAGATTAAACTAAATATTTGTATATACAATAATGAGCGAACCAATATGAACCTGATTCTAACCAATGCCAAACTGATCTCCATGGTAGACGGTACAAGCGGATATGTCCCATCCAAGCCTTCCTCCGTCGTCATTGAGAACGGCGTGATTACTCGTCTATTGCCTGAGTGCGAACTTGCCTTAGATACCTACGCAAGCTTTCCTCACTTGGATTGCAAAGGCGCTATCGTTACACCTGGTTTTATCGATCCGCATACTCATCTTGTGTTCGGGGGCAACCGCGCTGAAGAGTTTGAAGCAAGACTGCAAGGCGAGTCCTATGAGTCCATCGCACAGCGTGGCGGCGGTATAAACACCACCGTAATAGCAACGCGTGCAGCGAATGTAGAGTCACTTATTGCGCTCGCCTTACCTCGTCTAGACAGCCTCATCAAAAGCGGTTGTACCAGCGTAGAAATTAAGTCCGGTTATGGTCTGACACTGGAAGATGAAGCGAAAATGCTTATTGCGGCGAAGTCATTAGAACAACATCGACGCATACGAATCACCACCACGCTGCTTGCGGCTCATGCCGTGCCGATAGAATTTCGAAATGATGCCGATGGCTACATTGAATACGTTGTCAGTACTATCATTCCTTACGTAGCCAAGCACAAACTCGCCGATGCAGTGGACGTTTTCTGTGAATCAATCGGCTTCGACTTACAGCAAACAGAGCGCGTATTTAAAGCAGCCGTAGACCATGGCTTGGCGATTAAAGGACATACTGAACAACTGAGTAATTTAGGGGGAACGCAACTTGCCGCGCAATATCACGCGCTTTCCGCTGATCATATTGAGTATCTTGATGAAACTGGCGTGTTAGCGATAGCGCAAAGCGGCACGGTCGCCACTTTGTTGCCCGGCGCCTTCTACTTTTTGCGTGAAACACAATTACCGCCAATTCAAGCACTCAGATCGCATAAAGTGCCTATGGCTCTTGGATCAGATCTCAATCCCGGCACCTCACCATTTGCAGACCTTCGCTTGACCATGAATATGGCTTGTATCCTATTTCGCCTCACCCCTGAAGAAGCCTTACGTGGCGTGACCTGCCACGCTGCGAGAGCCATCGGGCAACAAGATACCCTCGGAAAAATTGCGGTCGGTTTCACCGCAGATCTAGCGATTTGGGACATCGCGCATCCAAGTGAGCTTAGCTATCAACTAGGCATGGGTGAGCTTAAACATCGAGTCGTTAGTGGAGTTGTTGAAGATGTCCAATGATCGTGCAAAAACCAACCATCGCTTCCATTGGCAAGGACGAGATGACCAAGAAGATGGTGAAAAACGCTATCGTCTTCACCATGTGGTAAAGTCAGTCGAGACATTAACTGCACTCGCCAATCCAGCACCCGGAACGCCGCCAAGTATTGCCTTACTGGGCTTTGAAACCGACGAGGGCGTACAAAGAAACAAAGGGCGCATTGGTGCCAGTCAGGCTCCGGATCGTATTCGTCAAGCCCTTTGCAACTTAGCTTGGCATGAAGCATCCACGCTGTATGACTTAGGCAATGTGACCACAAACGTGTCTACAACATCAAAAGCACTAGAAGAAAACCAAGCTCTGACCGCAGAGATTATTAGTCGTGAACTTGACCATGCCCCCCTTATAGTACTGGGTGGCGGTCATGAAATTGCGTGGTCTTCGTTTCTTGGGCTTGCTCAGAACTTAACCAAGCACGATAAGACGCCACGCATCGGTATCATAAACTTCGATGCCCATTTTGATCTCAGAGAATATCGATCGCGTACGGATAGCCAAACTTTACAACCTAGCTCGGGGACACCTTTTTCTCAAATTGCTGACTACTGTCAATCGCATCAGCTAGCGTTTAATTACCTGTGTATCGGCGTCAGCAAAGCCAGCAATACTAAGGCGCTATTTGAGCGTGCCGAGCAGCTCAATGTACACACTCTGCTTGATGAAGACATGCTATTTGAGGTCACTCCGCCTCATTTACAAGCGCTAGAACAGTTCATGGACAACGTCGATCACCTCTATTTAACCATCGATCTTGACGTATTTAGTGCCGCTCATGCACCGGGGGTCAGTGCGCCAGCCGCGTTAGGTCTGTCTCCAGAGATTTTTTACCCATATTTCAAAACCATATTAAAGCACAAAGACAAACTTCGCCTCGCGGATGTCGCCGAGTACAACCCAAACTTTGATATCGATGGTCGCACCGCCAAACTGGCGGCTCGTCTAGTTTGGCAAATTATGACCGCGCTATCTGAGACAAAATAGCGCTCCTCAAAAGACAGACTAGAACACACGCATTACAAACGATAAAGCTTTAAAACCTTAAAACCTTAAAACCTTAAAACCTTAAAACCTTAAAAAAAGTAAACCCAATAACTCTAAACGCTACCAATAAAGAGGCTGGCGTTGTCACTTTAATGAAGGGACGACGATAAAAGAGCTTCTGGTTAGCCATCAAAAGGAAAAGAACCATGACACACAGATGTAACCCTCGCTTAGACACAGAGCGCTCCATCCAAGCACCACGTGGCACAACACTGAATGCCAAATCTTGGTTAACAGAAGCGCCGCTGCGTATGTTGATGAATAACCTTGATGCAGAGGTGGCAGAGCACCCTCATTCACTTGTGGTCTACGGCGGAATTGGCCGCGCGGCGAGGGACTGGGCTTGTTATGACAAAATTGTTGAAGTACTAAAGCGTCTCGAAGAAGACCAAACCCTTCTAGTGCAGTCGGGTAAACCTGTCGGTGTGTTCCCTACTCACAAAGATGCACCTCGCGTACTCATCGCCAACTCAAATCTTGTGCCGCACTGGGCAACTTGGGAGCATTTTAATGAGCTCGATAAAGAAGGTCTTATGATGTATGGGCAGATGACCGCTGGCTCATGGATCTATATAGGCTCTCAAGGCATTGTGCAAGGGACCTACGAAACCTTTGTCGCCATGGCAAAACAACATTTTTCTGGTGATCCAAAAAATAAATGGATTCTCACCGGTGGCTTAGGTGGCATGGGCGGAGCACAGCCACTTGCTGCCACCATGGCAGGCTTTTCAATGATCGCCGTTGAATGTGATGAATCGCGCATCGATTACCGATTAAACACGGGTTATGTCGACACCAAAGCGCATTCCATTAGCGAAGCGCTGTCTATTATCGAGCAAAGTGATACGCCAATCTCTGTTGGATTACTGGGCAATGCCGCCGATGTTTACGCTGAAATGGTCGCGAAAAATATCACCCCAGATGTGGTCACTGACCAAACATCTGCTCACGACCCATTAAACGGTTACTTACCCCAAGGTTGGAGCATGGAGCACGCCAAGTCTCAAAGAGAACAGCACCCAGAGGAAGTCGTCAGAGCGGCGAAAGCCTCTATGGCTGTACAGGTTCGTGCCATTTTAGAAATGCAGGCTAAAGGCGCGGTCGCCACCGATTATGGCAACAACATCCGCCAAATGGCGCTAGAAGAAGGCGTCGATAATGCTTTTGATTTCCCAGGATTTGTCCCGGCTTACATACGACCGCTATTTTGTGAAGGCATCGGCCCCTTCCGTTGGGCTGCCCTGTCTGGCGATCCAGAAGACATCTATAAAACCGACCAAAAAGTGAAAGAGCTGATCCCCGACAACCCTCATCTTCACAATTGGTTAGACATGGCCAGAGAGCGCATTCAATTCCAAGGCTTACCAGCCAGGATCTGTTGGGTCGGTTTGAAAGACCGTGAACGACTTGGGCAAGCCTTTAATGAAATGGTGAAAAATGGCGAATTATCTGCGCCGATTGTCATTGGTAGAGATCACCTCGATTCAGGCTCTGTTGCCAGCCCTAACCGAGAAACAGAAGGCATGATGGATGGTTCCGATGCGGTTTCAGACTGGCCTTTATTAAACGCTCTGCTCAACACAGCAGGAGGGGCAACATGGGTATCACTTCATCATGGCGGCGGCGTCGGTATGGGCTTTTCACAGCATAGTGGCATGGTGATCTGCTGTGATGGCAGCGAGGATGCCTCTCGCAGAATCGGTCGTGTACTTCATAATGACCCCGCCACTGGTGTCATGCGTCATGCGGATGCCGGTTATGACATTGCCAAAACATGCGCAACCGAGCAAGGGCTTGATTTGCCGATGCTCGATACTCAGTCTACCAGCAGCCACTCTCAGCACAACAATGGTTAAGGAGCCTATCATGTTAAAACTCGTTCTAGAACCAGGTCAGTTGTCACTGAAACAATTGCGTCAAATCAGCCGTTCACCAGTTAATTTGTCACTTCACCCCGATGCCTTTGAAGGTATCGAGGCCAGTACGCGTGTTGTCGAGCAAGTCATTGCCGAGGATCGAACCGTGTATGGCATTAACACCGGTTTTGGGTTGCTTGCCAACACCCGAATCGAACCAGAAGACCTCGAAGTCCTTCAAAAAAGCATCGTACTCTCTCACGCAGCGGGCATCGGCAAACTCATGAGCGACGAAACCGTACGTTTAATGATGTTGCTAAAAATCAATAGCTTAGCCCGAGGCTACTCAGGTATCCGTTTACCCGTCATTCAAGCATTAATGGAACTGGTTAATTCTCAGGTTTACCCTTGTGTCCCTCAGAAAGGATCCGTGGGCGCATCAGGTGACCTCGCACCACTAGCCCATATGAGCACCATTTTGTTGGGAGAAGGCGAAGCCAGACATAATGGCAAAATCATCAGTGGCCTTGAAGCGCTACAAATTGCTGGATTGACGCCAATCACCCTCGCACCGAAAGAAGGGCTCGCCTTACTTAATGGTACGCAGGCTTCCACCGCCTTTGCGCTAGAAGGGTTGTTTGTTGCTGAAGACCTCTTTGCTTCGGCCACTCTGTGCGGCGCCATGTCCGTTGAAGCCGCTCTTGGTAGCCGACGACCGTTCGATCCTCGTATTCATCGTGTACGAGGACATCGCGCACAAATGGATGCCGCCCTCGCCTACCGACATCTTTTAGATCAATCGAGTGATATCGGCGACTCTCACCAAGTCTGCGAAAAGGTTCAAGATCCGTACTCCCTGCGGTGCCAGCCACAAGTCATGGGCGCCTGCTTACAGCAAATACGAAATTCAGCGGAAACACTGGAAGTAGAAGCCAACGCCGTGTCTGATAACCCCCTCGTATTTGCAGACGACGGTGATATTATTTCTGGCGGCAACTTTCACGCAGAGCCCGTCGCAATGGCAGCGGATAATCTGGCACTGGCCATCGCTGAAATTGGCAGTTTGTCAGAGCGAAGAATGGCGCTACTCATAGACAATGCGCTAAGTAAGCTCCCGCCATTTTTGGTTGATAACGGCGGGGTAAACTCAGGTTTTATGATCGCGCAAGTGACCTCGGCCGCACTGGCGAGTGAAAATAAAACCCTCGCGCACCCGGCATCGATAGACAGCTTACCCACTTCAGCAAACCAAGAAGATCACGTATCGATGGCCACCTTTGCCGCTCGCAGACTGCGTTACATGGCAGAAAATACCCGAGGCATTCTCGCCGTTGAATATTTAGCCGCAGCTCAAGGATTAGATTTTAGAGCGCCATTGCTCTCATCTCCAAGAATTGAGCAAGGCAAACAGCTACTTAGGGAGTCCGTCGCGTTTTACGATAAGGATCGCTACTTTGCTCCTGATATCGCCAAAGCAAACGACATTATTAAACTGGCGCTGCATCACCAGCTAATGCCGGAAAATATCTTACCAAGTATCTAGATTCTTTTTCTAACAGGGCTATCTCTACAAAAACCGTGCATGAATACTCGTTTTCTGCGCGGTTTATTTTTTGTAATCCAAAACTAGCTTTATAAGAAAACCACAGCGGATAATTTTGTTTGAGACGCACAAATCAATTCGAATACCAAATAGAACCCATACCCCCTTCCGATAGGTGATCAGCATAGTATTGTTGCAGCACATTAAACCCTACCTATAATGCCGTCCAATCTATTGTTTACTTAGCGCTTACTCTCCAATGAATAACTTTCGCATGAACGATTTATACATAAAACCTGTAATAGTTAGGGCCTTCCTTTTACTTGTTACCCTAGTTCCAACATTATCCTTTGCCTACATTCCAACTCATTTTTACCTTAACGCTGGATTAGGCGGCAACAGTGCTGAATTTGGACCCACCTTAGCATTAGGCTATCAAATTAATAACCATGTAGGGATTGAAGCTTCCTATCTAGACTGGAGCGGTGAACAAAATGGTAGCCTTTGGAACAGCAACTACCAAGAAAAATGGCATACTCATTCTGCCTCTCTGCGCTCTACCTTACGTTATCAGGTATCCGGCCCATTTTATGTTGGAGCCAAAGGAGGACTAAGTTACTCTTCCACATCTTATTCAAATTCAGAGATGTCCATGGTCCCCCAGCAATCAAACAACCCGTTAGATCTTACCATTGGGTTATTTTTAGCGGCCAATATGAATTCATTGTCACTACAGGTATCTCATGACATCATCCCCTTCGGCGGACAGCTTGGTGTACAAGGCCTAACATTTTTCAACGTAGGTTTTGCATTTTAAAAAGATGATTGGAGATTCTCTGATCCCCGATCACAAAATAACCTAAACGTGATGGCGCTATAGTGTTATATTTTCTATTAATCTTATGATAACTAGACATAATTTTTATACGACAAAGAGACTTTACAAGACTATGACACCTAGAATGCAGCTTATTATTTTTGATTGTGACGGTACGTTAGTCGATAGCGAACGTCTTTGTAATCTTGCCTTGGAGCGTCAACTTGCTGAAGTTGGTGTTCGCTACAGTGCGGAACAGCTCATCACCCATTACCGTGGCGTTAAATTCACTGAAATCTTGTCCAGTATTCAATCTGAACGCCAACTGACGCTTCCCAAGTCGTTTGAGGCAGAGTATCGCCTTAAAGTTCGTGATCTCTTCGACCTACAATTAACCGCCAATGAGGGGGTTGCCGAAGTGCTAGAGTCTCTCACTATCCCTTTTTGCATAGCCTCATCAGCACCACGCGCCAAAATAGAACATGCTTTACACGTTACCGGGCTGGAAAAATACTTCGACAACACAATATTCAGCGCTCATGAGGTGGGCTCATGGAAGCCAGAACCTGAGTTATTTTTACATGCTGCACACGCGATGGGGTTTGCCCCAGAACATTGTTGTGTCGTTGAAGATAGCTTAGTGGGTTTGCAAGCGACGCACCGAGCAGGAATGACCAGTGTTTACTACGCCCCGCACTTGGAAGAGATTGACGTGTTTGGTTCTACTCATATCCAGCATATGTCTCAGTTGCTCAATATTATTCGGTAATCTATTTAATAAAGCCAGCCAGTGGTGGCCATCACGAAAGCCCATCGATGGTAAGTTTTATCCCTGAGAGTAACAAAAATAGATAGCACAATCGGTATATCCATTGCTGGCTAACACGATGTAATAACCACACCCCTAGTTGTACTCCGACTGGGGCAAGTGGCATCAAAATAAGCGCGGTGAATATGTTGACTCTATCGAACTCACCAAGGGCGGTATAAGGAACAAGCTTAACGAGATTAACTAACCCAAACAACACGGCCATTGTCGCGACCAGTACCACTTTTTCCAGTCTCAGTGGCAACATATAAATACTCGCAGGTCCGCCGCCCGCATGAATAGCGGTACTAGAAAAGCCACTCCATAAACTCCAGAACCACGCGCCCAACTTTCCTGCTGGTTTTTGCTTATTCGCGTCCACCAACCAGTATTGCCCGAAAAATAGCAATGAAAGTGTACCGATCAGTAATTTAAGGCCAGCTTCTGGGGTAACGCTCAAGAACAACCCAGCCAACACAACCCCAAGAATCGCCCCAGGAAGCATCCGCTTAATCACAGAATAATCTGCATTGCGGTAATGATGCTTCACAGCAAACACATCCATTACGCATAGTATCGGCAACAGAATTGCAGCGGCTTGTGTCGGAGCAATGGTCATCGCCATCAAGGGCACTGCGATAATACCTAATGCTCCGCCTAATCCGCCTTTACCAATGCCATAAATCAGCACAGCAGGAATCGCGGTGATGTAAAACCACGGGTCAGTCACCAATAACATAACCCGCTCCCTGACCCGCGTTTATCTGCGCCCTTTCCATTAAGAGAGAAACCACTAGCCAAATCCTTTGGCAAACAAAAAATCACGGCTTTGTTTAATATCGGTTAACGTTCCAGCGGCGTTTTTCGGGTCTCGCTCTTGCTCGATAGTGATCCAATCAGAGTAACCAATTTCCTTTAGCGCCAAGTGCACCGCCGCATAGTCTACGACCCCCTCACCAATGGGGCACATCACGCCTTGTGCACACGCTTGCCAAAAACCGACTTTATTTTGAATAACCTGGGCAAACACTGCCTGATTAATATCTTTGAAATGTACGTATTCCAAGCGAGAAGCGTAGTCAATTAAGCTTTGAGCCGGATCCATGCCGGCATAATGCAAGTGCCCCGTATCCAAGCAAAGGCCTACCTCATGATGGGTAAGATCAGCCAGCATCCGGTCAATTTCATCACGGTATTCAATGTAGCCCCCCGCATGAGGGTGAACAACAGGTCGAATACCATAGTGAGCGGCAATGATCGCAATTTCGCGAATCGTCTGCATCATGGTGTCCCAATGCTGATCATCAAGCCGCGGTGCTTCATTGCTTAGCCCTGCGCAGGCGCTGCGACAGTCATTAACACAATCAATCACCACAACTTTTTTACTGCCAATACGTTTTAGCATCGAGCATAAGTCATGGGCTCTAGCCAATATACTTTCTTTATCTTCAATCGATGAAAGTGGCTCAAAGATAGTCCCCGCGCAAATTGTTAAGCCACTTTCTAACATCGCGGTACTGACACCATCGCCTTCAAGAGGCATATAGCCGTATAACCCTTGATACCCCGCTGATTTTCCTTCCGTTACGACGGTGGTCCAGAGCGGGTTGTTCACATTTGTCGCCGATTCGACTCCCCAACAACAGGGTGCACACGCGATAAAGTTATTCATGACTATCCTCTTTGTGATGGGTTGATACCGGCATTTAATCAGTGCGGTTATGGTGGCGCTCTCACCTAATCAATATACTCTAAACCCCTCTTGCTTCATTTTGCATTTATGCAAACCGCGTTTCTGCCAATGGCTATAACACACCTGTCACTGCGTCTTTTAGAATGGATTCATCACTAAACATTTAGCCGCTACTTTCGGCGTACATTGATTACAGGATATAACCATGGAACCTATCTATATTGTCGCAGCAAAACGCACGCCAATAGGCAGTTTTAACGGTGCCCTATCTCCGGTTTCCGCCCCAGCACTGGGCGCGGCGGCTATTAAAGGTGCGCTAAGCCAATGTCATATCAACCCCACCCTGATTGATGAAGTGATCGTCGGTAATGTCCTTAGCGCGGGCATTGGCATGGGCCCCGGTCGTCAAGCAGCAATGCAAGCTGGCATTCCAGAAACGATACCGGCCTACACCCTCAACATGATTTGTGGCAGTGGTATGAAAACGGTCATGGATGCGGCCAGTCATATTAAAGCAGGGGATGCAGAGATTGTTGTCGCGTGCGGTATGGAAAGTATGTCGCAAGCGCCATTTGTCCAGACTCACCAAGTCCGAAGCGGCGTTCGCATGGGCAATATTTCTTTAGAAGATAGCATTATCACTGACGGTCTAACCGATGCCTTTAATCAATACCACATGGGCATAACCGCAGAAAACATCGCTGAGTCGCTCTCTATCTCGCGTGAAGAGCAAGATGAATTCGCTTTACACAGCCAATTGAAAGCCGCAAATGCATTGGAGACTCACGGTTTCAGAAGCGAAATCGAACCAATAGATGTGTCGTTACGTCGTCAGCAATATACCGTTGAAATGGATGAGTATCCAAAGGCGAACACCACATCAGATAGCCTAGCTCGCTTGCGTCCTGCGTTTAAAAAAGAGGGAACCGTGACTGCAGGCAATGCTTCTGGCATTAACGACGGCGCCGCTGCGATTATTTTGGCATCAAAGTCAGCCGTAGAACGATATCAGCTGCAACCGATAGCGGAAATTATTGGTTATGCTCAAGCTGGGTTATCTCCCGAAGTGATGGGATTGGGGCCCGTTCCGGCCATCGCCAATGCACTTGAAAGAACCGCGTTATCACTGCAAGACATCGAGGTTTTTGAGCTCAACGAAGCCTTTGCCGCTCAAGCGCTTGGTGTGACCAAGCAATTAGCTGAACAACACAATGTCGACCAAAGCTGGATTCTCGACCGCACCAACCATAATGGTGGCGCCATTGCATTAGGCCATCCACTCGGTGCATCCGGTATCCGAATTTTGGTCAGCCTCGTGTATGAGCTAGAAGGTCAAGACAAAGACTATGGACTTGCGTCACTTTGTATTGGTGGAGGAATGGGTACCGCCGTGATCGTTAAGCGATGTGTTGCTTAGCGGCCCACTTCTTAACCTTGTAAATAAGAATAAAATGATAACAAGAAATTACGCTAACAACGCCTAGTGCTAAGCCAACTCTGTATAAGGGCAAATTATGAGAAAGAAAATCACCGCCAACGACATTGCCGAAAAACTGCATGATGGCATGACCATCATGATTGGTGGTTTTATGGCAAATGGTGCACCAGAAGGTCTTATCGACCTGTTACTTGAGCACAACATTAAAGACATCACGCTAATCTCCACCGATACAGGCACGCAAACATCTGGTTCAGGTCGCTTAATTGCAGCCAAGCGTATTAAAAAACTCTTTGCCTCTCACATAGGGACAAACCCAGAAACTGGCAACCAAATGAACGCTGGCACATTAGACGTTGAGCTTGTTCCTCAAGGCACGTTAGCGGAGCGTATTCGAGCGGGAGGCGCAGGATTAGGCGGAATTCTCACCCCTACAGGCTTAGGCACCATGGTGGCGGAAGGAAAGCAAGTCCTCAACATAGATGGGAAAGATTACTTGTTAGAAAAACCACTACGTGCCGATCTCGCCTTTATTCGGGGTTCGCGTGTGGACGTAAAAGGCAACGTTTTCTACAACAAGACAACGCAAAATTTTAACCCATTAATGGCAACCGCCGCTGATCTCGTCATTGTTGAAGCCGAATCTTTGGTGCCGCTTGGCGATATAGAGCCGGAAAGTGTCCACACTCCAGGACTTTACGTCGATTATGTTTATCAAACGGAGGCAAAATAATGACGAATTTCCTCTCAACTCTGTCACTTTATGGTAACGCCCCTATCGGTGAAAAATTACTGATAAAGCCGCCATTCGCCGAAACATAGCCTGGCGCGTTGCACAAGAGTTAAACGATGGCGATGTGGTCAATTTAGGGATTGGTTTGCCCTCACTTGTCGCTAACGAAATCAATAGCGATATTGAGCTGCTTCTTCAATCGGAAAATGGTTTACTGGGCATTGATGCCATCGCTAATGAACGTAATCGTGACGCCGATTTAGTCAATGCCGGTGGTCAACCCATTACCGCAAGTATCGGTGCCAGCTATTTTGATAGTGCAGACTCTTTTACCATTATTCGTGGTGGGCATGTGGACGTCACCGTGCTGGGCGCATTGCAAGTTGATGAGCAAGGGAACCTCGCGAACTGGATCATACCTGGAAAAATGGTCCCAGGCATGGGCGGTGCGATGGATTTGGTCGTCGGTACTAAGAAAGTCATTGTGGCAATGGAACACACAGCAAAAGGTAAACATAAGCTACTAAAAACCTGCTCATTGCCATTAACCGCTCTCAATCAAGTGGATATGGTTGTCACAGAAATGGGCGTTATTACTATTTGCGGCTCACAAATGATATTGACCGAAATAGCCCCAGGTTACAGCCCAGAGGAAGTCCAGCAAGCTACAGAAGCAACACTTGTGATCCCCAATCCGTTACCTATTATGCCGCAGCCCTAGCGGTAGCTTATTACGTTAGCAACCGTAATTACGCTACGTACTGCTATAACGTTATAAACCGTTATGACGCTCCACGTCATTGTTGCCCATATTGACCAGCTTGAAAAAGTCGGCAGTATGGGCTTTTTTATTTAACTAGAAACTATTCGTT
The DNA here is from genome assembly GCF_023634655.1 of Vibrio methylphosphonaticus. GTDB lineage: Bacteria > Pseudomonadota > Gammaproteobacteria > Enterobacterales > Vibrionaceae > Vibrio > Vibrio methylphosphonaticus. The sequence continues at coordinate 170,906 of NZ_JAMKMS010000002.1, forward strand.
CCTCTGTTCCCTACCACTATTCCAAGTCAGGAAAATACTTCGCGACATCGACGACATCAATCTGCTCTGGCTTCAGGTACTTCTGTGCGTATATGAGATAAGCGTTACTACTTAACAGCAGCTTGAATGTTTCTATATCTATGTGCTCGTCCAATGCCATTTTATACATAATATCAACCGCCACACTGATCGGCTTCGCCGTCTTATATGGGCGATCACTTGCGGTTAGTGCTTCGAATATATCGGAAACAACCAAAATCCTCTCAGGTATCGACAGCTCTTCACCTTTGAGTTTTCTTGGGTATCCTGTCCCCTTCATGGTTTCATGATGAGTTGAGGCATACCGTGGCACACGACTGAGTTCTTGAGGGAAAGGGATACTCTCTAAGATTTTTATGGTGCCTATCATGTGCTCATTAATCTTAAATCGGTCTTCAGCGGTTAATGTGCCGCGTGTAATCGTTAAATTATACACTTCACCAAGATTGTATAGATGTTCGGGGACTATCATGTCTATCTGATGTTTAGGGTCAAACGAAATAGGTTGCTCACGTTTAATAATATGTTCAGGCTTATCAGAAAGAAGCCTCTCTTCAAATGGAAGTGATGCGCCCTCTCCCCTATTGCTCTCCTCTGCAGGCGACAAACCTATCGTGTCATCAAAATGGCGCACCCAAACCGTTGACGCAATCTCCCTAATTCGCGCCACTTTTTCCTCGCTCATAAACTCACCGCCGACGTTAGCGTTAGCAACAAACTCGAAATCTTGCTTAAGTTTCTGCTGAACTTCATACAACTCAGACTCGATTTGTTCGGTATTGTGATGACCACTTAATCGCTGTTGTAACGCTGCAATTTCAGCATCACGCCAGAGTACTTCAAAACGGGTACGAATCTCATGAATACGGTTGTAGTTCGCTTCAAGCTTGGTGCCTTTATCGACAATATGTTCAGGCGTGGTTATTTTACCGCAGTCATGCAACCATGCCGCGATACGAAACTCCCGTTTTGCATCATCATTTTCAAATCTAAACTGTGCGAAATGGCTAAGTTGAGATTTCTCAGCCGCGTCCGCTAACAATATGCCCAATTCCGGAACACGATGACAATGTCCCCCTGTGTATGGTGACTTGTCATCAATAGCTTGTGCAATCAGCTTAATAAAAGATTCTACGAACTCTTCTTGCGTCTTTTCATGTTGCTTTAGCTCTTTAGCCATATCTTTAATGGCAACCGACAATTCCCACACTTCTTTTATTGGCGTGTTAACAACCGCCACCTCTTCATAATGCCTATCCTGTATCTTTTCGGCCTCTACGATCAACTGCTTAATCGGTCTGACAATAGGTGCCCCAAACACCCACGTAAGCGGTAGCGTTAAACACATTAACAACAAGGTAATAAATATAGAGGTAATCACTCGAGATCGAACCGTCTCAAAGATCTCTCGCTCAGGTATGACAACAGCAAAATACTCAGAGTAGTGCTTCCCTGTCTCGATCTCTTTTAGATAGACGTGCTTCTCTTCACCATTTAAGGTCATCATCATGATGTCATCGCTCAACGTTGAAGACTGTACCAGTTCATAAAGCTCGGTATATGGCACAGTATTATCGCTTTTCTCCCCTTTACTATGAAACCACTTGCCTGCGAGAGCCAATCTCTGCGCTTGAGTAATATTATTTATCGCCAGGTCAAGTATTGGCACAAGATCAGCGAGCTCGCGATTGACGACAATATGAAAATCCATTGAGTACTTTTCACTCAAGTCTTTCAAGTTTTCGTTAACCTTTAGATCGGTGTAAAATAGTCTATCCAAAATAAACGAAAGGACTGGCTTTGAATCTATCACCGCAAAACAATCTCCGTTCTCAACGGAGTCAAACGCCGCTTGCAGCGAGTCAAATTCAATAAGCTCAATATTTGGAAAATCTTGCCTTAATGTAGGAGATATCGACCACCCAGCAAGTATGGCGACCTTCTTCCCTTCCAACTCTGTATAGTGAGCAATGCTCTCGGATCCCATTTTGGTTACCACGGAAAATGGCAGTTCATAAATAGAAAGTGTATAAATACCTTTCGTGTCATCAACAACGCTTCCCCGCTGCTGTTGCACAGACTGCAAAGCATCTAAATCACCTTGCGCAAATTTCGTAGTTAGCTCTCCCCAAGAAAATCCATTCACAAAATCAAATTCAATACCTGTGCTCTGTGAGATAAGAGCGATAACATCAATGGCATAACCATTTGGCTTACCTGCCACGGAATAATCCATAGGACCCCAATCATTCTGGTTGGAAATGAGAATAGGATTCGCACTTGCGATGATCGCTTTTTGGCTTTCAGTAAGATTAAGCGTTGGGCTTTCGGGGAACACATCTTGAGGTGAAGCTTGTTTATTCGAGGCAATAATATTACCGGACTTAGAGTAAACAAACGCTTCAACTTCACTGTCCTGCTTCAAGCCCAATGAGGTGGCTGAGATTTGATCCGCTAACGAGGATAAAATAATATCAATCCCAATAACCTGTTGGCTGATATCATTTTGTTTCGATTGAAAGGCCAAAGAATAGGTTTGCCCTGTGACCTGTAGGTGATGGAATAAATACGGATCCGTTTTACTCACCGTTTCATAGTCAGCTTCAATATACCAAGGCCGAGTCGTGGGATAATAATTACTGTTCGAAACCGTTTCTGTTCTCAGGTCAAAAGCCGCATCAAAATAGCTGGTTTTCCGGGTTCGCTGAGTACCAATACCGCGAATGGTGATCACAACCCAACGGTCTTTCGCTTCCGCGCCCAGTTTTTTCCTAACATCAGGTGAAGCGTCGAGATTAATAATCTGATAGAAATTATCGTTGTCGGAACCCACATAAATACTGTAGAACAAATCGTTATCTTTTACTGCCTCAGATAAGATAGACCTTCTCTCTTGATCCGATAAATGATGACTAATCGAGCGGTTAATCTTTGAGAGCAATTGAACGGTATTGGTCGCATCGGCATCCACTTTGCCAATGACTTCATTCAACTGTTGGGAAACCATAGTGAGACTAGACAACGTCTGTTCCGTCGCCATTTTTTTACTAAAATAGTATTGTAGCGAAACCGCTACCATGGCGGTCAATATCGTCGCGACGACAAACATTCCCACTACCGTGACCCGGAATGAAACCTTGGTATTATTCATTGTTACTCTATCCTTGAGACGTATCTTTAACACGCGGTCTTAGATACACAAACCATATCTTATACAATTCCTTTTTAAGATTAGCAGGTTAGCTATAAATAGCGTTTTCATTATTAATTAAACTTCAGTTCAACCACCTGAATGCAGTTTATTTGTAGCAAGTTGTGCGTTCCATCTCAAAACCACAGTTTAACGGTTCACATTGCAAAGGATTTCACTGCCTGTAAATGACATAACTCACATAGGTAATCATCAAAAGTCGGTGAGCATATCGAAGAAGAGTTGTCTGGAGGCTGGGGTATTATCTCGATGAGTCGTGTACTCAACATGGGTATCTTCGGTCGCTAACGGAGATAACTTGATTCCCCATAGCGCCTTAACTTGATTAGGTACGATAGAATATCGCACATCGATGATACGCTGTTCATCGGTTGGGTCTTGCGCTAAATACCCATTTGAAAACCAGCGAAAACGTTCAATATCTCTGGCTTGTTGAGAGTCAGGGTCAAGCCACGCAAAGTCTCGATTCACGTTTAATTTAGCGATGGATTCGCCCGGATAGGTTTTTACTGATATCCCTACCCTCACAGCATCAACGTAGTAGTCGTCCTCTACTTCGTAAATCACTTTCCATAAAAAAATATTCGCGAAACTCGGCTTAGCTTCAAGCTGGACGGGTGTATGATGCCTCTCCTTAGCTAATTGCCATCCCGCCGCTTCCACTCTGTCTCGTTGTATCATCCCAAGCGTTGGATAGATCAGCGCCCAAAGAAACGCTGTCCGAGCCAGCCAGGGATTTCGTTTTAGCGTTGCACATACTAGCAATATCAATATTGGTAACGTGAAAACAGGGTCTATTACCGATACGGTATTCCAAGCATAGCGCTCAGTGGTGAATGGCCAAAGCAGCTGAGTGCCATAAGTCGTGCAAGAATCCAACAGCGCATGAGTGCTATAACCCAGGGCGCAGTAGAGCCAACTTTGCTTAAATGACAGCCCACGTTTTTTAGCGATAAGTCGGTGTAAAACTAAGGCGCAAATTAAACTGCCAATCGGGATAAAAAAAAGGGAGTGCGTGAACTGTCGATGAAATTCTAAAAACAACAACGGATCACTCGACGAGCGAATGAGCACATCCAAATCAGGAGCCATTCCCGCAAGTAGTCCTAACACCCCGGCGACGACAAAATGCTGCTTTTTGCTCACCGATTGGGGCAAAGACGCGCCTAATAAACCCTGCGTTAATGGATCCATAATTAACTCATTAATAGCTGAATAACGTGAACCTAGTATATTCAGCTATAGCACTAAATTACGTTTAGTAACAGAATCTTGCCTCAAGTTTGCATCAGCACATTTTGGCCAATCTGAAAGGATATAGACCTCAGTCTTGGTTTACCTTCCAATAGCAAATATGTTTAATTGAATGCAAGGCTGAGTATGCGCGAGTGAGGCGAGTTAGCATATAAGCGGAAAGATAAAGCGATATGAACAAGGTAAAGGCAAGGTAGCGTCACGGCTGACAGTTGACGTCATCTCATATTTTAGGTCGTTCTGGGTGCGAACATGATAATTGCCATTCCGAGTAACGCCACTGATACACCAATAATATCCCACAACGTTGGACGAATCCCATCAACGACCCAAAGCCAAAGAACGGCCACAAAGATATAAACGCCACCATATGCGGCGTAAACTCTTCCCGCGGCTGTCGGGTGTAATGATAACAACCACGCGAATAAAGCGAGGCAGAATGCAGCTGGGATCAAAAGCCAGACCGACTTATCTTCTTTTAACCACAGATAAGGCAAGTAACAGCCTAATATTTCTGCAAGTGCTGTTATAAAAAACAGGCCAAGGGTTTTGATTTCTAGCAATTCGCGCTCCTTTATTGTTCCGCGGCCAAAGATTGTATAGCTTCTTGCACCGATGTGAACTGTATTTTGGTCAGACACATTTCAGCCTTTGAAAACTCATGTTCTTGAATTAACTGTGTGATTGCCGTCAGGGACAGCAGTTCCCCACTTGCTTCAAATGCATAGTGCCCTCTCGATTCGCGAATTATGTACCCTTGGCCAACACTATCAATCAACTGATCAGCATCACTCCAAATTAACGACTCTAACTCGCTCGCTAACATTGACTCCGAGCCTATAAACATGAGCTCATAATCACCGTCTAGTTTAAAAACACACGGCCATTGAATCATCACTTTTCCTTTAAAAATAATAGCTCTAAACAAACGCTAATCAATAACACTGCACCGACCCTAAACGTCACTCAACGTACTCAATCAAGCCAAATAGGCTATACCCAAAACAAATAATATACCCAAAAGATTGTTAGGTATTGAAGCCCGTAGACAGGTCGGTGCTCAAAGAAGCGATTTACGGTTAGCTGAAAAGAGAAAGTAAACATCCAGTAGGTAAAAAGAATATTCACCAGGTTAGTCTAAAAAAAACAGCAGCCTGAGCTGCTGCTAGATAACCATCGCTATAGACTTACATCGTTGGAAAATTGAAGTTAGCGGTGTGCTGCTTTAAACGCACACTTGCGGGCCATCGGCTCGTCACGGTTTTCATTCGAGTATAAAAACGGACACCATCGCTACCATGCATATTTAGCGGACCAAAGACAGAGCGCTTCCAGCCTCCAAAGCTATGAAAAGCCATTGGCAATGGCACGTTAACACCCACCATGCCAGCAAACACTTCTTCTTGAAATTGGCGCGCCACTTCCCCATCGCGTGTTAAATTGGCCGTTCCATTGCCATATTCATGGCGGTTAATTAGCGCTAGTCCAGTCGTGTAGTTTGGCACGCGTACAATCACCAATACCGGTCCAAAAATTTCTTCTTGGTAGATCGTCATTTCTGGGGTGACATGATCAAACAACGTCGGTCCAACAAAATAGCCCTGCTCGTAACCTGCCACCGCCAAATCACGTCCATCAACCAACAATGAAGCGCCTTGCCGAACGCCCATTGTGACAATGTCACAAATATTTTGCTTGTGTGGCGCAGATATTACCGGTCCCATGTCGTTCTCCTTACCATCGACAATACCCGGCCCGACCCGCATCGTTTGAATTTGCATTTGTAACTTATCGATTAATCGGCCTGCGGTTTCATCCCCCACCGCGACTCCTACCGATAACGCCATACAGCGCTCACCCGCGGCCCCGTTAGCCGCGCCCATAACGGCGTTAGCGGTCATATCGAGATCCGCATCGGGCATCACTAAACAGTGATTCTTTGCGCCGCCCAGCGCTTGGCATCGTTTACCATGCGCTGAGGCCGTCGTGTAAATGTATTCCGCGATTGGCGTGGAGCGACAAAGCTCACCGCTTGCACCCGTTCATCGGTGAGTAATACATCTACGGCTTGCTTGTCACCTTGAACAACGTTAAACACACCATCAGGTAAGCCAGCTTGCTTTAGCAAGTGGGCGAGCTCTATCGCCAGAGAAGGATCCTTCTCCGAAGGCTTTAATACAAACGTGTTACCTGTCGCCAACGCAATCGGGAACATCCACATTGGCACCATCGCCGGGAAATTAAACGGGGTAATACCAACACAAACGCCTAAAGGTTGCATTAATGAGTGACTATCCACCTCTGTTCCCACATTAGAAGAGTGCTCGCCTTTTTGTAAATGCTAACCACTTCCTAATGGAAAAAATAAGCCAATACTTAACCACAAACCCAAATGTGACGTTTAATCTCAATATCACGCCTTGGGCACTCGATCATGCCGCCGACAGCGATATTACGATTAGCGCAAACGCGACCTATCAAGGATACCGAGAACGAGACCTACTCTTAGTACGCCGTGAGATTATGCAAAGCCCATTTGTGGTCGTAGCCTCTCCTGACTACCTAACAAGACAGAATACCCCAACCTCCCCTAGTGAGTTAATTCAACACCAGTGTCTGTTTGCCACCACCCTGACCGGTAGCAATGACTGGGTATTCCATCAAAATAATGAGTGTCAAATAATCAAGGTACCTAAATCACTAGAGGTCAACGACAGCGACTTATTGCTGCAAGCAACATTAAATGGCGCTGGCATTGCCTACTTGCCTGCATTTTTGGTCGATGATTACATTAACCGTGGCGAAATCACCCCTATTTTGGAGGATTTTGATACTAGCGTTTGGAGCTTAAATGTTTACTACCAGCCGCCCGCTACCGCCTCTGCCGTCGCCATTCATTTTAAAGACTTTCTTCTTTCGTAGCCCAGCGAACATCATCTTTGAAAAATAGACACGTCGTGCTCTTAATTAGCAATAGGCAATGACAGTAAACATCTAAAATCACGATAACTATCTGGTTTTAAATATTTGCTGTCATTTTTTGTAGACAACTAAGGAGACTGCTATGTTGTTAATTCAACTTGTTCTCGGGACACTCTGCAATGATAACGAAAAATTATTCAATCATGACGCTGTCATCCGCCATGTTACTGGCTACTGGGTGCTCACCATCACCAGACGTAGCAGCAAGCAGTAATATTACTGATTACCAAGGCTCAGGCAGCATTACTCAAGGTGTCGCGAATACCGTAGAAACCAATCTTTTTGAGTGTAAGAATGGTCGCAGTCGAATTGCTGGTATGGGTGAAGTTACCGATTCACAAGGAAAAACATGGACAGTCCCCGCCAAAAACCATTTCACAACCGCACCTAAAGCGGTTGATCTATATGAAGAGTGTGAGAGCATTACTCCACAAAGCCTTAGCAATGTTGATGAAAGCTCTGTGCCAGTTTCAGTAATTGATGCAGATGGTGATGAGATTACTGGCTATATTTTTGCGGACAATTACTTTGAGTTATACATCAATGGCAGTCTCATCGCCGTGGATACCGTGCCATTTACCCCTTTTAACTCCAGTATTGTTAAGTTTAAGGTAAAAAAGCCTTATACCATCGCCGTAAAAGTCATTGATTGGGAAGAGAATTTAGGTTTAGGGACAGAAAATAACCGAGGGAAAGCTTATCACCCTGGAGATGGAGGCTTTATCGCTAGCTTTAGTGATGGCACCGTCACGAGTTCAGACTGGCAAGCGCAAACCTTCTACACATCGCCTATCTATAATCTGGCTTGTCTAAAAGAAACGGACGGTGAGCGCCGATCCGACACTTGTACCACAGAAGGCACAGATAATGGTCAAAATGCATATGCCGTGCATTGGCAAACCCCAAGTAAATGGATGGATAAAAACTTTGATTCCACCACTTGGCCACAAGCTACGACCTACTCAGAAGACGATATTGGCGTCAACAACAAGAAGTCCTATATGAATTTCATAGAAAAGTTCAGTGGTGCTGGCGCAACCTTTATTTGGTCAACCAATGTCGTGCTAGATAACGAAGTATTACTAAGATACGAAGTCAAGTAAGCCTGACCATTTTGCCTGACCTCCCTCTATAGCAAACCGTTATGTCTATTTTCCATAACGGTTTGCTCTCCTCAGCCCTAATCAACGCCTTTGGTTTCCCTAATCTAATCTAATCTAATCTAGGCAAGCAAGTTAGGGCGACACTTTCTCAACAAGTGATAAAATCAACATTAATGACCCTTATAGTACATATTTACAGATCAATCATCTTTACAATGTAAATTTTCAGATAGAAATACAAAATTATAGAAATTAATTCCATAAAACACTCAACCCATTCGCCCCACTTATTTTATAGCGCTAAATTACTGCCCAGCGTTTGCATTAGCAGGCGTAAAGAAAGTAAAGATCCGCATGGCAGTACGTCAAATACATTTAAACAAGATGTACCGTTAACATAATAAGAGAAGGGAATAGTATGAAGAATTCAAGTGTTCTTTTACCAGTGGTTGCTATCGGCCTCGCAATGAGTCCACAGGTTTTTAGCCATGGCTATGTGTCAGCCGTTGAAAATGGTATTGCAGAAGCAAGGGGGACATTATGTAAATTCCCTACCAGCACGGGTGAAAAAAATACGGGGTGTGGCGCGGTACAGTGGGAGCCACAAAGTATAGAAGGACCAGAAGGTTTTCCACAAGGCGGCCCTGTAGATGGGCAAATTGCCAGTGCAGGTCTCACGCAATTTTCACCGCTCAATGAACAGACGGCAGATCGTTGGGTAAAACGTCCTATTACTTCTGGCGCGCAAGAATTTGAATGGACATTCACAGCAAACCACGTGACCAAGGATTGGAAATACTATATTACTCAACCTGATTGGAACCCGAATCAAGCTCTCACTCGTGATTCATTTGATTTGGACCCTTTCTGTGTGGTTAGCGGGAATATGGAGAAGCCCCCTAAACTAATGTCGCATCAATGCCAAGTTCCAGAGCGCAGTGGCTATCAAGTCATTCTAGCTGTATGGGATGTGGGCGATACCGCTGCTGCTTTCTATAACGTTATCGATGTCGAGTTTAGTGGGGAAAATCCAGGTATTCCAGGTTGGACACCTGCAGGCAGCATCAACCCAACCATGGATCTTAATACTGGTGATTCGGTCTATACTCGTGTGTTTGATAACAATGGCGAGTTACCACACCTTTCCACCAGCATTACGATTGATAGCGCAAGCCAAGGCCAAGCTAACCAATGGGCTCATGCACTGGCTTCACAGATAAATGTTGAACATAAAGATATCAAAGCCGGCTCCATGGATAGCAATGGCAATGCGACTCCTGTTTATGGTACCAACCCAATTTATATTGCTGAAAACAGCGCGTTAGAGCGTGTTGAAATCAATTATGACATAGTGACACCGCCACCGGTCATCGGCGTCGAAATTTCGGGTTTACAACCAGAATACACGATAACAGAATCACCAATCGCTCTTGACTTGAACGTAGCCGCCACTGGCGATGTAAAAGTCGAAATGGATGTGTACAATCATGGCCAAGAATCTCTTGCCAATCAAAAGATCGAGATTGCCGACGGCGACTCACAAAACGTGACCTTAACATTATCGAAATCAGAACCTGGGCATCATATGTTGGTGACTCGCGTAAAAGATAAAAACGATAACCTTATTGACCAAACCACGAATGATTTTATGTTGGTCGACACCACTGAGCCTGGCGACTACGATTTTGTCTTTCCAAATAATCTATCTCAATATACCGAAGGGACAAAAGTCTTAGCAAGCGATGGCGGGATCTATCAATGTAAACCTTTCCCGTATTCGGGCTATTGTATTCAATGGTCACCAACTGCCACTCAGTATGAACCGGGCACGGGCAGTCACTGGACATCAGCATGGGATAAACTTAGCTCGATGTAAGTGAAAAACGCGAAGTAATTGAAAAACGCTAAAATAGACCTATGTTAAGCACCTCTGCATCACGAGGTGCTGTTTTTTTAAATAAACAGTCTCACCTACATCCAAGGTTACGCGCTCTTAAGGTGAAATGAATACAACCTTTCATTCATCTCTTTCAACGCAACATAATCAATCATTAAACGATAGCGATTCCGAATGCGGTCAAGTTGATTGTCTTCCATGACGGTCTCTCCCGTCATAAGCGCATTGAGATTCATAAACACCTCCCCCAAATCACGACTACGTTGTGGAGTAACCATCGCGCACCGTGCTTTTCGCTTGCACACATCGGCTGTATTACCTTCAGCTATTTGTTGGTATGACATATTTACTTGATAGGAAGAAGCCAATTCGCTTTTAATAAGCTTTTGATTTCTTCGGCACGCAATTTCGTTTGACAACATAACATAGGAAAAACAGAGCATTTTTTCTGTGTTGTTTGTTGTGAGGTCGTTGACGGCGGCTAACATATCGTCAAACAGCATATCAGGCGTAGAGTGTTCATACACAAGCTGTTCAGCATCATCACGATCCAGTCCAGCAAGGACCAAATTATAGATGATGGCTTGACGGGCTTTTTTGCGTTCTACAAATCTTAACATTAACGACCTCGGCTTTAAAAACAACTGGTTAGAACGATGGTAACGATGCAAAATCACAGGGATTCGTTGTATGTAAACACTAGAGCTGCTGGACATTCATTACCATCCTTTCCCCCTAAATGATCGAGGGACACGCCACTAACAAAACCGTTACTTTGATAAACACAATACTCGTAGTCGTCATGCGTCCGCTCATAGTAGGCAAACTCTGCCATAATCGGTTTAATGCCGCTTTCTTGATTGTCTACCACTCTTTGACCCGCCGCCTTTACGTCACTTATTGCAACGGCAAAAGTGCCACCGACAATCACTACAGAGGCAAACGCAATACTTAATTTCTTCATTCATCTCTCCGGCGAGCAATATGAGTTGATAAGACAATTATACCGTTACCGCCAATCCGTAAACATATTGCGAACTTTAGATAACACCATGACACCAAATATGAAATAAATAGCACATTAAACTTGGCTGATTTTCGACGACTTAAAGCCATTATGTCGACTTCGCAATCTTCGCTGCGATCATTTAATTTCAGCCAACCACTGCTATACCCTTATTAACATAATAAGAGAAATGGCAATTACGAGATAAAACGGTAATGGCAAAGCATTGCCTAAGAGGTAACTTACGCTTTCAATGAATGAAAATTAGTTTTTTCATGCACAGTAATGAAGTTAGAATATTGTTTTTATTAATAAAAACGCCAAAAAGATTTACTTATCGCTATTTACCTAGAAAAACTCCTCTTGACTCTCAAAGTTACATCGCCATAATGCACGCCGTTTGCGCGAAATAAGCAGGCATTCCGTAAGGGATTTGACTTAAGTATTTTGATTTAACGAGAGGTAAAAAATGGCTGCTGATAATAACTACAGTCTTGGACCGGTTCCCAAATCGGCTAGGAAAGGGGTCGCGTCACTCACTATGGTGATGCTGGGACTGACATTTTTTTCCGCAAGCATGTGGACAGGTGGTTCACTCGGTACCGGACTCTCCTTCAATGACTTCTTCCTCGCTGTTCTCATCGGCAACTTAATCCTCGGCATCTATACTTCTTTTCTTGGTTACATCGGCTCTTCTACTGGTCTCTCTACACACCTTCTTGCTCGTTTCTCTTTTGGCTCTAAAGGCTCATGGCTTCCGTCGATTTTATTAGGCGGCACTCAGGTTGGCTGGTTTGGTGTTGGCGTGGCTATGTTCGCCATTCCCGTTCAAAAAGCGACAGGTATTGATACCAACACACTCATTATCGTCAGTGGCCTATTAATGACGGCAACCGTTTACTTTGGTATTTCTGCCTTAATGGTTTTGTCTACCATCGCGGTTCCCGCGATTGCCATTCTAGGTGGCTACTCTGTATTCACCGCGGTTGATAGTGTTGGTGGTGTCGCTGAACTCCAAAAAATTCAACCTTCTGAACCCATCGACTTTTCAATCGCGCTTGCGATGGTCGTCGGTTCATTTGTCAGTGCAGGTACGCTTACCGCCGATTTCGTTCGCTTTGGTAAGAAACCAAGAAGCGCAGTATTTATTACCATGACGGCATTCTTTATTGGCAACTCGCTGATGTTTATTTTTGGCGCGGCTGGCGCAGCAGTAACAGGTCAAGCTGACATTTCTGAAGTCATGATTGCGCAAGGTTTGCTACTGCCTGCCATTATCGTGCTGGGTTTGAACATTTGGACCACCAACGATAACGCGCTTTACGCATCTGGTTTAGGCTTCTCGAACGTAACGGGGCTGCCAAGTAAATATATCTCGATGGCTAACGGTGTTGTGGGTACCCTCTGCGCATTGTGGTTATACAATAACTTTGTCGGCTGGCTAACCTTCCTATCCATTGCTATCCCTCCTATTGGTGGCGTTATCATTGCGGACTTCATTGCAAATCGTAAAAAGTATCAGCATTTTGAAACAACAAAATTCCAAACCGTGAACTGGGCAGGTATTATTGCAGTCGCAGTGGGCGTAGCAGCAGGACACTTCTTACCAGGCGTCGTTCCCGTCAATGCCGTACTAGGTGGTGCTTTGAGCTATCTTGTATTAAACCCAATGCTCAATAAAAACAGTGCAGCACTTGCTAGCGCTGATACTCAATAATTAGGAAGTGCCAGTTATGTCATCTCTACTCATTCAAAATACCGCGATAGATCAACGAGAAGGTCGCTTTGATATTCTTGTTGAAAACGGTGTGTTCACGGCTATTGAAGCTGCAGGCTCACAACAAATGCAGGCGGATCGCGTCGTCGATGCTGCTGGTCACATGGCTGTCGCACCATTTTGTGAACCTCATATCCATTTAGATACCACACAAACGGCTGGAGAGCCGAGTTGGAACATTTCTGGGACACTATTTGAAGGCATTGAGCGCTGGTCAGAACGCAAAGCCTTACTGTCTATCGAAGACGTTAAACAACGCGCGAAACAAACGCTGAAATGGCAGATTGCCAATGGTGTCCAACATGTTCGCACCCACGTGGATGTCTCTGACCCTACATTAATTGCGCTTAAAGCAATGGTGGAAGTACGCGAAGAAATGAAGCCTTGGGTCGACATTCAAATTGTCGCATTCCCACAAGAAGGCATTCTGTCTTATCCCAACGGCAAAGAACTTCTAGAACAAGCCGTTCAACTGGGTGTGGATGTGATTGGTGCCATCCCACACTTCGAGTTTACTCGTGAGTACGGCATTGAGTCCCTACACTACGTATTTGAACTTGCCAACAAGTACAATTGCTTGATTGACGTGCACTGTGACGAAATTGACGACGAGCAATCACGTTTTGTCGAAACATTGGCGGCGCTGGCGCACAAATACGAAATGGGTGACAAGGTCACGGCCAGTCATACTACCGCTATGCACTCCTATAACGGTGCCTATGCTTCTCGCCTATTTCGCCTATTGAAGATGTCGGGCATTAGCTTTGTTGCCAATCCATTGGTTAACATTCACCTGCAAGGTCGCTTTGATGACTACCCTAAACGTCGTGGTGTCACTCGCGTAAAAGAAATGCTAGCTGCAGATATCAACGTCTGTTTTGGTCACGATGACGTCTTTGACCCTTGGTATCCATTAGGTACGGCAAACATGCTCCAGGTCCTGCATATGGGTCTGCATGTATGCCAAGTCATGGGCTACGATCAAATCAATCAATCGCTCGATCTTATCAGCACTAACTCTGCTAAGACGCTCAACATCCAAGCGACACATGGACTAGACGTGGGTAAAGACGGCAGTTTGCTGCTACTGCCTGCGGACAATGGATTTGATGCCGTTCGACGCCAAGTGCCAGTTAGTTACTCTATTCGTAAGGGTGACATTATTGCGACAACGAAACCTGCGCAAACACAGATTCACTTAGATGCCGTTGAAGACGTAACATTTAAGCGCTAGCCCGAAGGACATTCCCCTTCATAACCGCTTTAACATAGGGCAACAATTGTCTAATTGTTGCCCTATTTTGTGCTCGCCGTCATGATAATTTCATTTAATCGACCATTTGCTGTGCTAAACTAATTTTGCTCTGGTGTTCAGAGTTATTTAACGTAAGAGTAAAAAGAGTGCGAGTTGTATTGTCAGATAGTTCCATATGCGAGTATTTGTCATTCGTTTTATCCATTTACGCCTCGATTAAATAAACAGAACCACTAAGCGAGACAGCCGCAAGGCGAAATTTTTAATCTGAAAGGTAAGGGACAAAAAATGTCTAACACGACTACTGGCAAAGTAAAATGGTTCAATGAAGAAAAGGGTTACGGATTCATCGAGCAAGAAAATGGCGGAGCAGACGTATTCGTTCACTTCCGTGCTATTTCTGGTGACGGATTCAAAACACTGAAAGAAGGCCAAGCGGTCACTTTTGAAGTTGAACAAGGCCAAAAAGGCCCACAAGCGACAAACGTTGTTCCTCAATAACAACACGCTGACCAATTTTATAGGCTTCGAGTAATCGAGGCCTTTTTTCTAACTGGTCATTCGACATTAGCAATGACAGCTTTAATCTCAACATCAATAAAACCCTATTAAAAACAACCAATTAACCAATTATTTCCTTTTTTTCATTGCCGTTTAAACCGCTCACACCTAATAGTATCTAGAATCATCAACTGCCCTATTAATCACTCTATATTCAATAACATACCAACCCAATATTTCGACAACGAAACACTATCGTGTCGATAAAAATCTTTCATTAGACTCGAGCCCCATTTTATCCGTTAATGCGTGCGACTCTAGAGGGCGTTTTCTCCACAACTTTGCCCTACTTAGAGGTGTTTCGTGACCATCAAGGACGACAATCACGGGGTGTAATTTTTCAGGTTAACGCTAATATCCATTATCCAATCGAGAAAGATTAGTAAAACCTATTGCTTTGGTAATATAAGCCGTGACTAACACTTCCAAACTTGACCATGTTCGTGCGAACTACAATGTGCAACATTGGAGCCAAAATTTCTTTGGCATCAATGATGATGGCGACGTTTACGTCTCGCCACGTCAAGATGCTCAACATCATATTCCCTTAACTCGTATTGCTCAGGCTTTGGAAGACAAAGGCCTCACACTGCCGGCGTTGGTGCGCTTTCCGCAAATTATTCACCAGCGAGTACACGGTATCTGTGACGCTTTTAACCAAGCAATTAACGATTACGGTTACGAAAATGATTACTTGCTGGTTTACCCAATTAAAGTCAACCAGCAAAAAGACGTGGTTGAGCAAATCCTAGCAAGCCAAGCGGAAGCGGAAACCAAACAGCTCGGTCTAGAAGCTGGTAGTAAACCAGAGCTACTTGCTGTACTTGCAATGGCGCAACGTGCCAGCTCTGTGATTGTATGTAACGGCTATAAAGACCGTGAGTACATTCGTTTGGCACTCATTGGTGAAAAGCTAGGTCACAAAGTCTTTATCGTGTTAGAAAAACTGTCAGAGCTGGATACGGTATTAAGAGAGGCTCGTAGCCTCAATGTTAAGCCACGTATTGGTTTACGTATTCGCTTAGCGTCTCAAGGTGCTGGAAAATGGCAATCAAGTGGCGGTGACAAATCTAAATTTGGTTTGTCCGCTTCGCAAGTGCTACAAGTCGTTGATCGCCTAAAGCAAGAAGATCAATTGGATATGCTGCAACTTGTGCATTTCCACTTGGGCTCGCAAATGGCGAATATTCGTGACGTACGTAATGGTGTGAACGAATCGGCTCGCTTTTATTGCGAGTTGCGTAAAATGTCTGTGCCGATTGCCTACTTTGATGTTGGGGGTGGCTTAGCGGTTGATTACGATGGTACTCGTAGCCAATCAAGCAGCTCAATGAACTACGGGCTGGCTGAATATGCTCGTAACATTGTTAGCACGGTAGGTGACGTCTGTGCGCTATATGACGAAAAAGCACCAGTGATCATTTCCGAGTCTGGCCGTTCATTAACGGCGCACCACGCCGTGCTTATCACCAATGTTATTGGTACCGAAAGCTATGCAAGTGAACACGTTGATGCGCCGTCTGAGGAAGCGCCGATTTTACTGCAAAACATGTGGCAGAATTGGCAAAACCTAAAGTCAGGAACCGATGCTCGTGCGTTGATCGAAATTTATAACGATACGCAAAGCGACCTGTCAGAAGCTCAAACCCTGTTCGCAACAGGTGTGGTGGATTTGCATCAAAGAGCATGGGTAGAGCAATTGAGCTTAACCATTTATGGCGAATTACATCGTCAGATGGACAATAAAAACCGTTTCCACCGTCCAATTCTTGATGAATTGAACGAGCGATTGGCCGATAAGTTCTTTGTGAATTTCTCGCTGTTCCAATCATTACCCGATGCATGGGGTATTGAGCAAGTATTCCCTGTTCTTCCATTATCTGGATTAGACAGAGAAGACCAAACTCGAGCCATTATGCTTGATATTACTTGTGATTCAGACGGTACCATTGAGCAGTATGTAGATGGGCAAGGTATTGAATCCACATTACCGGTTCCTGCATGGAACAAGGATCAACCCTACTTAATGGGCTTCTTCCTTGTCGGTGCTTACCAAGAAATATTGGGCGATATGCACAATTTATTTGGTGACACTCACAGTGCGGTGGTTAACGTCACTGATAATGGCGATATTGATTTTGCAACCATTGACCTTGGTGATACGGTTGAAGACATGATGCGCTATGTTCACATTGACGTTGATGCTATTCGTAGTAACTATAGAGAACTGGTTGAGCGTCATATTAATGCTGACGAGCAAGCACTTATTTTAGAAGAGTTAGAGTATGGCCTAACCGGTTATACCTATCTAGAGGATTTATAAATGAATGATTTGTTTACAAAAACTGATTATTCTCTGTATTCGAATGCGATGACATTTGTCCGCCGTCCTTACGTGAGAAACCCGATTGGAACCGACGCCGATGTTGTCGTTCTTGGCGTACCGCTAGACATGGCGACCTCTGGTCGTCCTGGCGCGCGTTTAGGCCCAGACGCTATCCGTCGTGCGTCTGTCAATCTTGCGTGGGAAGGCAAAAAATTCCCTTGGACATTCAACGTATTTGATAAACTCAAAGTCATCGACTCAGGTGACCTAGTCTTTGATTGCGGCGACGCAGAAGATTTTACTTATCGTTTAGAAGCCGCGACAAGCGACATTTTAAAAAATGGTAAAACCATGCTCGCACTTGGCGGTGATCACTTTATTACGCTGCCAATTTTACGTGCTTACGCGAAGCATCATGGTGAAATGGCATTGATTCATTTTGATGCGCACACCGATACCTATGCCAATGGCAGCAGCTACGATCACGGGACGATGTTTTATCATGCGCCAAAAGAAGGCCTGATTTCACCGAAGCACTCGGTTCAGGTTGGGATTCGCACCGAATATGACTACGACGATCATGGTTTCAATGTCATTAATGCCATGCAAGCCAACGACCAGAGTGTTGAAGAGATTGTAGCGCAGATCAAAACCATTACGGGTGATAAACCTGTATACATCACTTTTGATATTGATTGCTTAGATCCCGCGTTTGCTCCGGGTACTGGCACGCCGGTTTGTGGTGGTCTTAACTCTGATAAAGTGTTGAAAATCATCCGTGGCTTGGCTGGTATGAACGTGGTTGGCATGGATGTGGTTGAAGTATCGCCTCCGTATGATCAAAGCGATCTTACCGCATTGGCAGGTGCAACCATTGCGCTTGAATTACTGTATGTATTCGCGTCGAAGCCTACTATTGCCGATTAAAGCGACTTATTCATATCTAAGTCGGTTGATTAGAATCTAGCTCGCGTCATTAAAGTCGATAGCTAGCATTAAACAACAAGTCAGATCAAAAAGGGGAATTCATTGAGAATTCCCCTTTTTTCATCAGCCCTGTTAGCTGAATAGGTTATCGCTTTTCGTCGACTGAGTGAGTTTTAACCACAGACTAAGGTTTGTTCATAGACTAAGGTTCGATCACAGACTAAGGCGCGTTCACAGACTAAGGTGCATTCCACCAGCGGATGTTGGCTAATACCATCGCAAGCCTTGTGTCTGTTAACAACACAAATGGTGTATCAAGTTGACTTAAATCTACCCCTTTGTTAGTAAACTCTTCACTTGAAACCATGACTGTCACAAACTCATCAACCGTTTGCAGTTGCTCAGTAATATCAATTTTCACTACGCGCGACTCTACCCCTAGTTGTTGTCGATTTTGCGCTGCCACATACACGCATCCAGTAGGGCACTCGGTGACCTTAACTTCAAAACTCAAGCCGCCTTTTGGGTGGGCAAAGCGACTAAAGTCTTCCGTTTCCCCATCCGTTGTTGTGATGAAAACCGACGCGCCAGCCTCTTTAAATACCAAACTCACCGCATCTTGCTGCTGCTGGTAGTTATAGGGTTTAGTCTCTATCGATGCAAAGCTCATTGGGTTATTGCGAGACACTTCAACGCCTTCCCCATCATGCGCTTGGGCAACAAGTAACTGAAAATCACCAATCGTTGAGCGAACACCATACAGCTCGATTGCCGGAGGCACATTGCCTTCCGTGAAATGGTCACTGTCATCGAGATCAAGCCGATCCAAATCGCGCTCCTGCAATAGCGAGGTATAATTCAGCCCGTAGCCATACTCAAACAGTGGTGCATGCTCCCCATTAGGATCTTGTTCATGCGGTGAAACTTGGTAATTAGGAATGTGCTGAGGAATGCGATTCACCGTTGCACTCAGCTTTTTGTTTGGCCAACTATAAGACAGCTTACCTTGGAAGTCATAACGTGGCTGTTTCTGTTCATCTCCGACTAAAACATCGGTAATGCCCTCACCTTCACTGCCCGGAAGCCAAGCGGCAACAAATGCGTCAGACATGGCGATTTCTTTATTAAGATATAAAGGACGACCACTATAGAACACGGTAATGATCTTGGCACCCGCCGCATGCAAGCGATGTATTTTCTCCACATCTTTTCGATAACTGCGCTTCAACTGGGCAAATTCTAGGGTTTGCCATGCTTTAATGTCACCCATCATTTCCGCATACGGATCTTCGCCAATGACCACGATCGCGATATCTCCTGGCTGCACATCTTCTTTCAGCGCAGGATCAAACGTAACATTGCTCTCTCCAAGTTCAGCCACTAATGCCATTTTCAGTGTCGTCGCACCAGGAAAGTCCTCTAAGGTGTTTTCATCACCTTGCCAAGTCAGATTCCATCCGCCCGATTGTTTTTGAAGATCATCGGCGGCACTGCCTGTCACCAATACTTTCTGGTTTTTACTCAGCGGCAATATTTGATTGTTGTTTTTTAATAACACTAGCGATTTTCGTACCGCTTCACGAGCAACCTCTCGGTGTGCCTGTGCACCCAGCAAACTTTGATTACCAGCAAGGACTCGCTGAGTAGGGGCTGGCTTTGTCCATAATCCCGCTCTCATTTTCACTCGTAGAATGCGTGTTACAGCATCATCTATACGCGCCATGGGGATAACGCCAGAGTGAATATCCGCTAATGCCGTGCGATACACTTCAATCCAGTGCTCATGAACCGGCACCATTAAAATGTCATTGCCAGCGTTGATAGCGTAAGTGGCATTACCATCGGTGCATTTGTTAATTTCAGCATGGCCATGCCAGTCGGTCACAATCAGTCCGTCAAAGCCCATTTTGTCTTTGAGTACGTCATTTAAAAGATACTTACTGCCATGAATCTTATAGTTATAAGCGTTGCCCTCACCGGTGATATCACTCTGTGGCGAGTGATCATAGTTGGCGGGATTTTCCCAAGTATTAAACGACGACATAACCACTTGCGCTCCAGCCTCTAAGCCACTGAAATAGCCCATGGCATGAATATTACGCAACTGATCTTCACTATAGGCATTCACCCCACGGTCAACACCCGTTAAGGTTCCGCCATCCCCTACCCAATGTTTGACGTTGGAAATGACTTTATACTCACTTTTCAGCTCATTTTGGTCACCTTGCAAACCAATCACCATTTGCGACGCATAAGCGTAAGTGATCTCGGGATCTTCAGAGTATCCTTCGTATACCCTGCCCCAACGGAGATCGCGTGGTGTCGCGACTGTCGGCGCAAATGTCCAGTCTAAGCCTGTCGCAGCGACTTCCAATGCGGTAATTTTTCCGATTCGACGAATGAGTTCAGGATCTCGCGCCGCACCAAGCCCAATGTTATGGGGAAACACCGTCGCGCTATACACGTTATTATGACCGTGCACGGCATCCGTTGCCCACATGAACGGAATACGAAATGGCCGATCTGCGAACGCCTCTTCGGTTGCGTGCCAAAACTCGTCGGCTTTATCCGCCCAGTCTTGCGCTAAAGAACGCTTATTTTCATTTGGCCACGCCCCTCCTCCATTTAGGATAGAGCCAAGCTTATACTGTTTCGCTTCTTCGGGAGTCACCCCCCTCAGATCAGGTTGTATCATCTGACCAAGTTTTTCTTCTACCGTCATCAAAGCAACAATACGGGCAATCTCCTTCTCAACCATTGGATCGGTTTGAATAGAGGAATTGATTCGAGGCCAATCTGAGAAATAAGGCGTGATTGATGTCATGTGAAATGTCCTAAGGGTTTGATACCGGGCGTATAAATAAGATGTCAGTGCACGCTCTCGCAGAGGCGTTAGAGGTGAATGTGCATTGAACTCAAAACTTTCAGCGATGATATAAGCGAACGAGCGTCTCATTCGTGACCTAAATCACAGGGAATAAGCCCCTCTGAGAGTAGGTAACAAAACTCGGAAACATTCCACAATACCGCCAGACATCATGAAACTTATGTGTCGAGTTATGGTTAAATCCCTACCCATCAGATAGTTAGCATGAAACTTTCTATATGGCCTTTAATTTGCCCCTACATATGGTCAATATTTGTACACAACCGTTTTTAATGGCTTATAGAACTAATCACCGTTAACTTATGAATCCATTAACTTATTCACCTATAAACCTGTAAACCTATAAACCTATAAACCTATAAACCTATAAACCTATAGGTTAAGTTCGTTAACAATCAACTAAGCGCAATGCTGCTCGTACTGTCTCTGACCACAATAGACACGGGTGGAATGTCATAGTCCGGTTCATTACCACTGATAAGGTCTAATATATAACGAATAGCAATCTCCCCCATCTGCGCAAACGGTTGACGCATGGTGGACAGTCTCGGTATGTAGAACTCCCCTATGGGCAAATCATCAAAGCCGATAACGGACACATCATCGGGCACGCGCACCCCCTTTCGGTGCAAGGCTTGAATCACACCAAATGCGGATAAGTCATTAGCGGCAAACACGGCGGTAAACTCGGCGCCAGATTCGATTATTTCAATGGTTCTCTGACACGCTTCGTCTGGTTCAAAGTTAGCCGAAATCCACGTCGGCTCACCACTTGGTAACCCAGCCGCTGTCATTGCTCTTTTAAACCCAGCTAATCGCTGCTCAGTTTCAATGTTACCTCTCGCGCCCATGGCATGAAATATTTTGCTATGCCCAAGTTGCAACAGATGATTCGTGGCGAGATACGCGCCAATTTCATTATCAACGTTAATCATAGGCAGCAATCCGGAGCCACTGCGACACATCAGTAATGCCGGTATGTCTCCGGTCATACGCACTATCTCGTTCTCTACCAACTCACCGCCAATAATGATCACGCCATCCACTTGCCGATTAACTAAATCCTTCAGTTCACTACGTTCTCTCGCGACGTCCCAATTCGTGGTCTCGATAATAAGGTCATAACTGTGGTTATGCATCTGCGCATCCATACCAAGCAAAATTCGGCTAACGTAAGGCGTATCAAAGGATGGAACAATCACGCCTATAGTCATATTCCTTTTTGTATCTGGCTCTCCTTTGCGAGATTTATGCTTAAAGCCCGTTTCAAATATGGCTAACTCGATGGCATCGACTTTTTCTTTTGCAATGAATGAGGTGCGATTTAGATAACGTGAAATGGTGCTTGCTGACACGCCTGCACGTTTGGCTACGTCATAAATGGTGGCTTTTTGAGCTGACATTGGTGTTGTGAATTCTCTTATTATTTCTTGTTAGGTCACAACATAACGAATTCCTTGCCAATAAGAAAAGGGCAACATCACATTTTGTGTCTACGAGCGGGCAACAGAAATACAAAGTTAAAGGTAAACAAAGTCATCGAATATTGTACTGTACGAAAACTCCTCATCACGGTGATATTCCCCCTATAACTTAGCCAATTAATGAGCAATCAGGGCATCTATATAATTAATCACTATAACCACCTAAATAAAGATGATAAGTTTATGTAACAATAATTAACAAGGAGTTCGTTATGCGTTCTAAATTTGCAGTGGTATGTGCATTAGGATTAGCGGCTATTTTGGCGGGATGCGCAGCGCCCAACGAGAATCGTAACAACCAAGAAATTGGCAATAAAATGGAAGCCGATGCGCAACACGAAAAAGAAATTTGTACCGCTTTGGGTGACATTAACTGCGCTCAGCAGTAATTGATGGCAAAAGTCATTGATTGAAAATAACGTAGCGGTTAATCACGCCGCTACGCTTTACAGCTCCACTTTCTCTACCACATCTCTTCGTCTTCTTAGCTGCATCTGCTAAATACATGAGTCGAGTTTAAAGAATCGCAACTAATCCTCAGTGTGGCGGATGGTCATATTTCTTGGAATCAATTCAATGCCAGGGTTGTATCGCTTAGCCGCGGCGTTCAACGCTAATTCCATCGCACTATCGCAAATAAGATCGAACTGTTGAGGAGATGAATTAACCTTGAAAGGAAGGAAGTCCAACAGTCTATTATCACCAAAGGTTGCTAGCTTCACCTTTCCCATCAGTTCCGGTTTTTCTAGGAAAACGTCTAAGACTCCTTCTAACAAGGTGTATGACATCGTCACAATGGAGTCTGGCAATTGGTCTGCATCAAGCCACTGCTCTAATAGACGTTTACCTTCCTCACGATTAAAGTGTTCACCATAAACCACGCTAGATTGCGTCGTGACTAACTTGGCCGCAGCTTCAAAACCGAGTTGACGCTCGCGTGAGATATTGAGCGAAGGCAACGCCCCAATCAAACCAATACTCTTGGTCTCTTCATCTAATACCGAAGACGTCAAATTAAATGCCGCACCAAAATCTTCACTGATCACGCAACTAAAATGCTCATCATCCAACGAGCGGTCTATCGCGATAACTGGCGTCCCTCTTTGTTGGATAGGAAAGTAGTAATCGCTGGCGTCCGTAATCGCACTGGCGACAAATAGCGCATCAATACGTCTCGAGATTAATGCCTCTGCTACGCGCTTTTCTGTTTCCGGATCGTCATCAGAGCAGCCAATTAAAATTTGAAATCCCGCCTTACGAGAGTTTTGCTCAAGGAGCTTAGCTATCCGGGCGTAACTGGAGTTTTCGAGATCCGGAATAATAAGACCAAACGAGCGACTATGCCCTGCGCGCAACGACGATGCTGCGTGATCGGGACGATAATTGTGGGCGTCGACCACCGCCATCACTTTTTTTTGAGTTTTTTCAGAAATTCGATATTTCTGTGCTTTACCGTTAATCACATAGCTCGCTGTGGTCTTTGACACCCCTGCAAGCTTTGCTATTTCATCTAAAGTCATATCTCGATCCTTTCTGTGCGATGGATCATATAAATGAATTCCAACCATGCTGACAAGTTGAATTATATGCTGAATCGGTTCAGTATAAAAGCTGAAAGGATTCAGCAAAGTTCACACTTTTGAAAACTGGCCTATATTTACAGTGATAGGATATCGCCACAGTAAAACCAGTACAGTGAAACCAATGCAGTGAAAATGGTTTGCTGAATTTTTTTATAATTTTGCTGAATCGATTCAGTCTTTATGTAAAGCAAAGAACTAATCGGTTTAAAAACAAGAATAACGTAGGTGAGCAAACATGCTTCAACTCAATAGCGACAACATTAAACTCAATCAATCTTCAAACGACAAACTTAGTGCCATTAAAGTCATCGCGGCAGACCTAACTGCAAAAGGGTTAGTTCAAGAAGGTTACGTCGATGGGATGCTTAATCGCGAAGGTCAAAATTCAACGTTTCTAGGTAATGGTATCGCGATTCCTCATGGCACGACAGATACCCGTGATTTGGTAAAAACGACTGGTGTTGCAGTGCATCACTTCCCTAATGGCGTTGACTGGGGTAACGGTAATATCGCTTACGTCGCGATAGGCATTGCGGCTAAATCAGACGAACACTTAGGTATTTTGAAACAGCTGACTAAAGTGCTGTCTGCTGATGGTGTGGAGCAAAAGCTGAAACAGGCAAAAACCGAACAAGAGATCATGGCGCTATTAAATGGCGACGTGCAGCTTGAAGCCGATTTTGATGCTTCACTAATTCAACTTAACTTCCCTGCAAGTGAAATGATTCAAATGGCTGCGGTTGCCGGTGGCTTACTTAAAAACACAGGTGGCACTGGCGCTGAGTTTGTTGCCGACCTTGTGACCAAGTCCCCCACGCACCTTGGCAAAGGGTTATGGCTAGTCAGTAGTGATAAAGCCGTCACTCGCACTGGAATGGCCTTTGTCTCAACGATTAACCAATGCGAATTGGATGGTACACCAGTACAAGCACTTATTGCGTTCGCGGCATGTAACAACGCCCACGAAGTGATGCTTAGTAAAATTACCGACCTCGTCTTTAAGCAAGAGCAAAGTAAACTGCTATCACTTTCTGCAGAACAACTACTCTCATTCTTCACTGGTGAACAAGCACCAGTCGTTGAAAGTGACAGTGGTAATGTCGCGGTATTCAAAATCAGAAATGCTCATGGTCTGCATGCCCGCCCTGGCGCAATGCTGGTTGCTGAAGCGAAAAAATTTGAAGCAACGATTCAAGTATCAAACCTAAACGGCGAAGGGAAAGCAGTTAACGCGAAGAGCCTAATGAAAGTGATTGCTTTAGGTGTTAAGCACGGTCACGAATTGCAATTTAGCGCCGACGGTGTCGATGCCGAGCAAGCCCTAGACGCCATTGGAAAAGCTATCGCCTCTGGTCTTGGTGAAGGATAAGGATTGATGATGACGACTCAATTAGAACCATCAGTGACGAATAAAGTTGTCACTATTACCCTCAATCCTGCTTTAGATCTTACTGGCAGCTTAGATAAGCTCAATCAAGGTTCAGTGAGCTTAGTCAACAACGGTTCACTGCATGCGGCAGGTAAAGGCGTTAACGTTGCTAAAGTATTATCCGACTTAGGCGCAGACGTGACGGTAACAGGCTTTCTAGGAACCGACAATCAAGAGCTTTTTTGCCAACTCTTTACGGAGTTAAACGCCAAAGACGAATTCATTCGTGTTTCTGGCTCGACGCGTATCAATGTGAAGCTAGTTGAAAACAGTGGTGAAGTCAGTGACATTAATTTCCCGGGTGTTGAGGTTGACGCGCAAGCGATCACTCAGTTTGAGGCAACACTCGAAACACTCATGCATAGCCATGACTACTTTGTCTTTGCTGGTAGCTTACCACGCGGTATTAGCGCCGCGCAGTGCGCACAATGGATTGAAAAGCTACAAAGCAATGGCAAACGAGTTCTGTTTGATAGCAGCCGCGATGCGCTAACCCAGGGTTTAGATGCGAAGCCATGGTTAATTAAACCCAATGATGAAGAGCTCTCTCAATTCGTTGGGCGTGAACTCAGCACTCAAGAACACTGTTTGGAAGCGGCCGAAACGCTTTCTGATAAAGGCATAGATAACATTGTTGTCTCCATGGGTGCTGAAGGCGTTCTATGGTTACATGATAACCAATGGCTTCAAGCAAAGCCGCCAAAAATGCGTGTAGTCAGCACAGTTGGCGCTGGCGACACACTAGTTGCTGGGCTATGTTGGGGCCACATGCAATCTATGCCAAAACTCGAATTACTCTCCTTTGCTACTGCACTTTCTGCTCTGGCCGTTGGCCAGGTTGGCGTTGGTGTACCAAGTAAAGAAGACGTTGTATCCCTACAAAAACAAATACCGTCACAAGCGCTAAATCGTTAAGCATCTGTATTGATGATTCTGATTTAACACGACAAAATGGACATAAAGGTCGAATCTATGAAAATTTCAATCATTACCGCCTGCCCTAGTGGGGTAGCGAACAGCATTATTGCCGCCGGATTACTTGATCAAGCAGCCAAAGCACTCGGCCATGATGCCAGCGTTGAATGCCACTCCAGTGTTGTAGAAACGCAAGTATTAACTGAGGCTCAAATCGCTGAGTCTGACGCGATTATCATTGCAGCAAACGCGCCTGTCGATACACAGCGTTTAATTGGTAAACGTGTTTATCAAGCCAATATTTCTGAGTGCACCAGTGACCCTAAGGCGTTTTTAAGCAAAGCGATCAGTGATGCTCAAACATTAAGCCAAGAAGCGGCACTCACCGTTTCCACTACCGAGCCCGTAAATAACGAGAGTTCGTCTACCACGAAAAAGATTGTCGCTATCACAGCATGCCCGACTGGTGTCGCGCATACATTCATGGCAGCAGAAGCACTGGAGAACGAAGCGAAGCGCCTTGGTCACCAGATTAAAGTGGAAACTCGCGGCTCAGTTGGCGCTAAAAATCAACTTAGTGATCAAGATATCGCAGATGCCGATCTTGTCATCATCGCCGCCGACATCGAAGTTCCTTTGGATCGTTTTAACGGCAAAAACATGTACAAGACCAGCACAGGTCTTGCATTGAAAAAAACCGAACAAGAGATCAACAAGGCATTTTCTGAAGCGACTCCTTATGCTCACGCAGGTGGAAACAATCAAGCACCCGCAACAGAAGAGAAAAAAGGCGTTTATAAACACCTAATGACAGGTGTATCTCACATGCTTCCTGTCGTGGTTGCTGGTGGTTTGATTATCGCCCTTTCGTTCGTATTTGGTATTGAAGCCTTTAAAGAAGAAGGGTCTCTACCTGCTGCGCTTATGACCATCGGTGGTGGCAGCGCATTTGCATTAATGATTCCGGTTCTTGCTGGCTTTATTGCCTTTTCCATTGCTGACCGTCCAGGTCTTGCGCCCGGTCTAATCGGCGGCATGCTGGCAAGCTCGACTGGTGCTGGCTTCTTAGGCGGTATCGTTGCAGGTTTCCTTGCGGGCTATTCAGCTAAGTTGATAGCCGATAAAGTTCAGTTGCCGCAATCAATGGAAGCGCTCAAACCTATTTTGATCATTCCATTTATTGCCAGCTTGTTTACTGGCTTAGTCATGGTTTACATCGTGGGCGGCCCTGTGGCTGGCATTATGTCTGCAATGACGGACTTCCTAAATAATATGGGTTCTGCGAATGCGGTTCTACTCGGTGTTATCTTGGGCTGCATGATGTGTTTTGACCTTGGTGGTCCGGTCAACAAAGCAGCGTATACCTTTGGCGTTGGTCTGCTTGCGTCTCAAACTTATGCTCCAATGGCCGCTATCATGGCCGCAGGTATGGTGCCGGCTCTGGGTATGGGGCTTGCGACTTTCCTTGCAAAAGATAAGTTTGAAGCGGGTGAACGCGAAGCAGGCAAAGCATCTTTCGTACTAGGCATGTGCTTTATCTCTGAGGGTGCCATTCCATTTGCAGCAAAAGATCCAATGCGCGTAATCCCATCATGTATGGCTGGCGGCGCGCTAACGGGTGCACTATCTATGCTTGTAGGCGCAAAACTGATGGCACCACACGGTGGTCTGTTCGTATTGCTTATTCCTGGAGCAATTTCACCAGTACTGATGTATTTAGTCGCTATCGCTGCGGGTACTTTGGTGACAGGCTTTACCTACGCTTTCTTAAAGCACCGCGCGGAAACGCAACAGGTGGCTAACGCTTAATTGGGTACGAAGGTTCCTTGTCCGAATGATTTAAGACAGACTACTTAGGGTGGGTCACCATCATTAAAAAAGGCGCTGCATCTGCGGCGCCTTTTACTTTCCGTGAGTTGAGAAACCACACCTTAGTCGTCTCTTCAATGCATATCACTATTAACGGTAGCCGTTACCCAAGCTACTCGCTATCTAAATTCCTCTCTATCTAAACCAATCGCTATCTAAACTGAACGCTATCTAAACTGAACGCTATCTCAGCTAGTCGCAGTCTGAACGGCTAGTGATCTAGCGAATACTTGTCTAAGACGGCAATTTTCTTATCAAAAATCCGCCCATCAATAAGCCTAACCAGAACAAACCAACACTACCGCCTCCTCCCTCACCACCAGAGGCAAAGGTCCCTCCGGTATACACAACTTGGCCATACTGAGCGACATAGTTACTCCGTGCGAGGTCATCCGACACATATCTAGGCGTCTCTAATCCGTCAGTCACTTGAGTAATCCAAACGCGATAGTCACTCACTTCGGTATACACGGCTGTCACTGCCGAACTGCTGTCCCCACAGGTCGAAGGGCCAAAACTCGTGATGCCAACTTGTGTCTGCACACCCGCATCATCCCAATAAATGGGGCCGCCAGAGTCCCCCTGACAAGTGCCTGCTTTTAATCCTGTTGATTGACTGACTGCGCCGGTAAAGCACACCTGCTTATCCGTTAAGTTGCCACCATTTCTAAAATTAGCACCACACACCGAATTGTTGACCCACACTAAATTGGCTCTTTGCAAGATTGTCGTTCCTTCAACATTCGATCGGACGTTACCATGACCTACCGCGGTAAATGTATTGCTGGAAGAGCGATAACTTTCAGAGGATGCTAGCGTTGCGGCAGTACCCGAAGACGTGGAAGTTTCTAATTTCAGCACTGCCACGTCATTAGGGAGCAGAGCGGTAATATTATTTGAGAAACTGGGGTGGATATACACTTCAACCACTCGCCTTCTATCAGCGTTTAGAAAGTTCCTCTCGTTTTCTAACATCGGAATCACAGTGGTGAATAAACCAGCGGCAAGATCGCCTTCAATACAGTGAGCGGCGGTGAGGACATATTCGGAGTTCAATAAGGTACCCCCACAATAGGCCCCACCCGAATAGCGACCATCATACTCGCTAGAATCGATATAAAGGCCGACGTAAGAAGGGTAATCAGCCGCGTTAGCATCCTCGCCATTGACAATCATAGGGGCGATATCTACATCTTCAGCGTGAATAGGAAGCGCGCCCAAAGCACACATAGCAAGCAGTATTTTCTGAGTGATCTCACGAGTTTGCTTTTTCAACATCCATGCCATACAAAGCCCCTCCATACAATTGACGCACATCCCAAATTGGCAAATTTATTGTGCTTTCATTAACAGTATAGAAAGAAAATCGTTGAAAAGTATCAAGCCAACGTGCATCTAAGCCCGTTTATTGAGACTAACTGGCTAAGTATCATTTTTAAGAATAGAGTCGGGGCAATATGGCTGCTGATTGTGCGCTTGTATTCGTAGGAGAGAAAAACAAAGACCCCGTGGCCGCAACGGCACTGCGAGGTCTTTAAAAAGCAATAGCGAAAAAGTGTTACTTGGCTGACACGTGACGCTCTCTCTTCCAACCAAAAAAAGTGAGCATCAACAACGCAAATAATGATATCGCGCCGCCACCAGAACTACTCGATGTTGTGCTCTCGTTTGATCGAATATCAAAGCCTTGACTAATCAAGTACGCCGTTCTTTCTTCGTCTGTGGATACATAGTCTGGATCGATCTGCCCGTTTAATACGTCATTAATCCAGTCTGAGTAATCCGCAATTTCTGTAAATACAGCCGTCACGTTCCGCGTATTGTCTCCACAAGGAACAGGACCAAAACTGGTAATCCCAACTTGCGTCTGCACGCCCGCATCATCCCAATAAATCGGACCGCCAGAATCACCTTGGCAGCTCCCAGCAAGCAAGTGACTTACCGCACTATAATCACCGGTAAAACAAAGATGGAAGCTTTCTAGGTAATGACCATTATCAAATTCTCCCGCGCAGACAGAATTATCCACCCAGCTAAGATTGACCTTTTGTAACACGCTTGTCGCATCAACATTTGACTGTGTATTACCGTGACCAACCGCCGTAAAAACATGATTGCCGCTGCGATAGCTTTCATCCCTTGGCTGGGCAATCGCGGTGCCGATACTCAGTGCAGACTCAAGTTTTAATATCGCAATATCATTAGGCAATAGTTGCCCAATATCGTTGCTATAGTTCGCCGGATGATAAATCTCGACCACACGTTGCTTTTCAGCGGTTAGATAATCATTTTCATTCTGTAATTGGGGGGCAGCCATAGTAAAAAGCTGTGACTCTTGATTGCCATAAATACAGTGAGCAGCGGTCAGCACATACTGATCATTCAGTAATGTTCCTCCACAATATGGTGCCACTGAATAGAAAAAATTATACTCACTCGAATCCTGAAACAGGCTGACAAAGGAGGGGTAATCACTCACATCAGCATTGGAGCCATTGACAATATAAGGCGATATCGCCACTGCTGAACTCGTACTGTCTTCAGCTAATACGTTTGAACATAGCGTTGATAGCGCAATGACCGCTAGATAAGATTTCCTTAAAAACTGAACCACGAAATAGTTACTCCCTGTTGACTATCGCTCTGTATGGCTAGAGTTCAATTGATATCATTCAAACCAACTTCATGCAAACGCCAAAGGCGCCATACCAACCTAACTCTCATTAAGTACAACATTTCTCGCACTTTATTGCGTTAGCCATATGTGTTTAGGCGCACTCTCAGTTTCTAGAGGCGAAAAAAAACACCGCATAATGCGGTGTTTTTAAGAGTAACCGTCAGTCGCAGACTCTCAGGGGCACTTGTTCTGCTTACTATTCTTGCGACCAGTTATCTATACGACTTGCTATCCACACAACTCGCTATCCGCGCGACTAGCTATCTACGTAACTAGTTATCCACGCAAACGAGCTATCCACGGTAATAACGCTGAGGCACAAACGGCATTTTCTCAACGGTCATTGCCAACTTTTTACCACGCACTTCTGCAAACACTTCAGTGCCTACTGGCATAAACTCTGTTTTCACATAGCCCATAGACACTGGCTTACCTGCTGTCGGCCCAGCTGTACCACTGGTGACAATACCAATTTCATTATCATCAGCATCAAACAGTACCGCGCCTTCACGTACCGGTGCTTTAGTTTGACCAACCAGACCAACACGCTTACGACTCACGGCTTTGGTTTCAATTTGATCTAGGATGATATCCGCACCAGGGAAGCCACCCGCACGCTCACCATCGGCACGACGTACTTTTTGAATTCCCCACAACAAACTTGCCTCTACTGGCGTCGTTGTGGTGTCAAGATCGTGACCGTATAGGCACAAACCGCACTCTAGTCTCAGTGAATCACGAGCACCAAGGCCAATCCACTCCACTTCTTCTTCTGCGGTAAGCTTACGAGCAAGCTCCTCTGCTTGGTTCGCAGGTACAGAAATCTCGTACCCATCTTCGCCAGTGTAACCACTGCGCGATACAATGCAGTCGGCACCAAGTAGATTAACGCTTCTTACATCCATAAACAGCATATCCGCGACTTCTGGTGCCAGACGAGCCAAAACTTGCGCCGCTTTTGGTCCTTGAATCGCCAGTAATGCGCGGTCTTGGATAACTTCCATCTCAACGCCATCAGTAAGGTGCGCTTCAATGTGAGTAATGTCTTGCTCTTTACAAGCCGCATTAACAACAACAAACAGGTGTTCCCCAAGGTTGGCCACCATCAGATCGTCCATGATGCCACCTTGCTCATTAGTAAAGAAAGCGTAACGCTGCTTTCCTACTGGTAAATCGATAATATCGACAGGGACTAATGACTCAAGAATCTTAGCGGCATTCTCGCCATGCAAACGCAGTTGACCCATGTGCGACACATCAAAAAGGCCAGCCGCATCACGACAATGTAAATGCTCTTTTTTTACACCCAAAGGATACTGTACTGGCATATCGTAACCAGCGAATGGAACCATTTTAGCGCCAACTTCAACATGAAGAGCGTGTAAAGGTGTCGTCAATAGATCTTGAGTCACTTGTTCTTGTGCCATTTTATTCTCCGTGAGCTGTAATCAGCCGCTGTTTAACTTTCACGTCATCTTTATAAGCCCTAACGCATTCGCCGCTAGAGCACATTACTATGCTTTACACCGTTTCTCACAGTGAATCATCAATCAGCTCAATGATTAAAAATCCACCTACCAGAAACTATGTTTCCTATAATAAACAAGAATGCGCCAATTTTTCATCATTAACAACATTTGAACAGGCATAAATGTGACATTTAACAAACTCATTACACAACCAAATGCAAATGAAGCGGCCTGTTCAATGCACTTTTCTGCTTATTTCCTGTAATTTCTGCGATTTTAGCGGCAATAGCAAACGTTTGCCTTTATTATTGGAAACTCATTCAATCGCTTGTTATTTCGCCGTCACCCACAAAATATGGGCATCATCTTCGCTTACCGAAATCAGCATATGCCCCATATTTGCGTCATAATACACACTGTCGCCTTCATTCATTTCTACCGGTTCATAGAATTCAGAAAAGAAACGTACCGTGCCGGAAAGGATAAGCAAAAACTCTTCGCCATCGTGACGGACCCAATCACTATATTCTTCAAAAGCACGCGCTCGGACAGTGCTCTTAAATGGCATCATTTTTTTATTAGAAAGCTGCGTCGCAAGCAACTCATGTTCATAAGTTGGAGTTGGGTGTGGTTTCCCCTCCCCTTGTTTAGTCAGGTCTCGACGCCCAGTCGCCACTTTTTTCTTTGGTGGTTCAAAGAGTTGCGGCATGTCTATTTGAAGGCCTGTCGCCAACTTCTGCATAGCCTGGAAAGTCGGAGAGATCTGCTCATTCTCAATCTTGCTTAAAGTAGAACGCGCCAAGCCGGTTCGTTGGCTAGCTTCTTCCAACGTCAGGCCCATTTTGGCACGAATATCTTTTAATCGTTCGCCCAGTTTAAGCGGCTCTATATGTTCATCGGCAGCGTCTTTCGCTAGCGTCAAAGATGGGTACTCATCATAGATGTCTTCAGACATATTATCCCTCGAAATAGTCGCTTCCTTTATCTTACCGACATTGTTGCATGAAGCGACTTATTCATTAAAGGTCATGGTCAAAAATAAAGCGTGCTCTGGTTAACAAAACTGGAAACTGTGTTTCCTATAGGAAATTTTTGATTGATTATTGGCGTCACGCGAGGTATGTTACCGACTTGTTAGATGAAGAGATGCGTTGACGCAATCAGTGAAGTGTTCAAAACCCACCTTGCTGAATGATTTAGTCCTAATGATTGGGACCTATTCACGCTGCATTATTGAACAACTTTTTTGTTCGCGCAGTACAACGACACAGAGTATTCAACTCATAAAACAGCGCCGCAAGCGGCCACTGAATAACAGAGAGTTTGAATAATCGTCATATTGAATAAACGTCATATTGAACAAATAACGGAAGGTAAACTGCCATGACTGCTCAGTACCTAAAAAGCTACCAAAGCCACAGCTTAGAAAACTTTTTCTCAACCAATCTTTCAGCCACTGACGACGCCGTCTTTACTGGTATTCAAGCCGAATTCACTCGTCAAAATGAACAGATTGAGCTTATTGCTTCAGAGAACATTGTTTCCAAAGCGGTCATGCAAGCCCAAGGGACTTGTCTAACAAACAAATACGCAGAGGGTTATCCCAACCGCCGTTACTACGGTGGATGTGAACACGTCGATACTGTTGAAGCCATCGCTATCGAACGCGCTAAATCTCTTTTTAAGTGTGAATACACAAACGTTCAACCTCACTCTGGCGCACAAGCTAATGGCGCAGTAAAACTTGCTCTGCTGCAACCTGGCGATACCATCATGGGAATGTCACTCGATGCAGGTGGGCACCTTACCCACGGCGCTCGCCCAGCTTTATCGGGTAAATGGTTCAACGCTGTTCAGTATGGTGTAGACAAAACAACGCTGGAAATTGATTACGATGCCGTTCGTGAATTGGCAATCGAGCACAAACCAAAAATGATCATTGCAGGCGGTTCTGCTATTCCACGTACCATTGATTTTGCTAAATTCCGCGCGATTGCCGACGAAGTAGACGCAATCTTAATGGTCGATATGGCGCACATCGCTGGCCTCATTGCCACTGGCGCACACCCTAGCCCACTACCACACGCGCATGTTGTCACCACGACAACCCATAAAACATTGCGTGGTCCACGCGGTGGCATGATCCTCACTAACCATGAAGACATCATCAAAAAGATAAACTCAGCGGTATTCCCTGGGTTACAAGGCGGCCCTCTGATGCACGTCATCGCAGCAAAAGCTGTCGCATTCGGCGAGGCGCTAGGCCCACAATTTGGTACTTATATTGATTCAGTGATCGCGAACGCAAAAGTTCTTGCTGAAGTATTGCAAACTCGCGGTTGTGACATCGTAACTGGCGGCACCGACACTCACCTGATGCTTGTTGACCTAAGACCAAAAGGACTTAAAGGTAACAAAGCTGAGGAGGCGCTTGAGCGTGCTGGCATTACTTGTAATAAAAATGGCATCCCATTCGATACCGAAAAGCCTATGATTACTTCTGGTATTCGTTTAGGAACACCAGCTGGAACCACCCGTGGTTTCGGAACTGAAGAATTTAAACTCATCGGAGAGTGGATTGGTGACGTTCTTGATGGCTTGGTTGAATCCCCTGAGGGCAACCCAGACGTTGAACAACGCATTAAAAAAGAAGTGAAAGCCCTGTGTGCTCGCTTCCCACTTTACCAATAAAGAATAAACATCCTTAAAATATTTGGAGATATAGCAATGGATAACACTTTGAAGTTTTCTGACAGCCATGAGTGGGTTCGTGATAACGGTGACGGCACCGTGACTATCGGAATTTCAGAGCACGCTCAAGAAATGCTGGGCGATGTGGTATTTGTTGACTTACCAGAAGTCGAAGACGAAATTGAAGCAGGTGAGAGCTTTTCTCTCGTTGAGTCAGTAAAAGCAGCTTCGGATATCTACGCGCCAATTACTGGTGAAATCGTAGAAATCAACGAAGAACTCGAAGACAGCCCAGAGCTTATTAACGAAGAGTCTTATGACGGCGGTTGGATTGTTAAAGTGAAGATGTCTGATGCATCTGAACTGGATAATCTAAAGAGCGCTGAAGACTACCTTGCGTCTATCGAAGACGAATAAGCCAAGCACAAATTAAAGCTGCCCAATTTTGGGCAGCTTGTTTTTTAAGGGTCTCGCAGAAGATCTTTGAGAAGGTAAAGGAACCATGACTGAATTACTAAACACGCTAAGCACACAAAACGAGTTTGTTGCTCGCCATAACGGTCCGAATAAATCAGACCAACAAAAAATGCTGGATGCCATCAATGCTCAAAATCTTGATGCCCTCATCACAGAAACCGTTCCAGCACAGATTCGCCTAGAACAACCAATGACACTGGCTGCGCCAATGAGCGAATCCGACATGTTGGTTGAAATGAAAAAGTTTGCGAATCTAAACCAAATCAAACGTTCATTTATCGGTCAAGGTTACTACAACACCTTCACTCCCAACGTTATTCTGCGTAATGTTTTAGAAAACCCAGGTTGGTACACGGCGTACACCCCTTATCAACCAGAGATTTCTCAAGGTCGTCTAGAAGCGCTACTTAACTACCAACAGATGGTCATGGACCTGACGGGTATGGAAATTGCCAACGCATCGTTACTTGATGAAGCTACCGCTGCAGCGGAAGCGATGACACTGTGTAAGCGTGCTGGTAAAAGCAAAAGCAAAACCTTCTTTGTTGCTGACGATGTTCACCCACAAACGATTGAAGTCGTGAAAACCCGTGCCGAGTTCATTGGTTTCGATGTCGTCATTGGTTCACTAGACTCTCTCGCTGAGCACGACGTATTTGGTGCTTTAGTTCAGTACCCAGGTACAACGGGTCAAGTACACGACCTCACTGACATTATTGCGACAGCGCAAGCTAATAAGACACTTGTAACGGTGGCCACTGACCTTCTTGCTTCAGCTCTACTCAAGCCTGCAGGCGAAATGGGCGCAGACGTTGTTATTGGTTCCGCGCAACGCTTTGGTGTTCCAATGGGTTACGGCGGTCCACATGCCGCCTTCATGGCAACCAAAGAAAAACACAAACGTACGATGCCAGGTCGTGTCATTGGCGTCTCTATAGATAGCAACGGCAACCAAGCGCTTCGTATGGCAATGCAAACGCGTGAGCAGCATATCCGCCGTGAGAAAGCCACCTCAAATATTTGTACTGCGCAAGCCCTTCTTGCCAACATGGCCTCTTTCTATGCGGTTTATCACGGTGAAGAAGGTCTAAAAACCATCGCTCGTCGTACTCACCACATGACGGCAATTTTGGCAGCTGGCCTAACTAAGTCTGGCTTTGAATTAGCGAATAACAGCTTCTTCGATACGATCACAATCAACACTGGTGATCAAACTGATGCGCTCTTCACTGCGGCTCAAAACGCTGATCTTAACCTACGTAAACTTGACGGTAAGTTAGGGGTAAGCTGTGATGAAACCACTACGGTTGACGACATTACTGCATTGTTTGCTGTATTTGGCGTAAACGACTCCGTTAACGAGCTATCTGCTGAAATCGCGAACAACGAATTTGCGGCAATTCCAGAGAACTGCCGCCGTAGCACTCGCTATCTAACGCACCCAGTATTTAATACGCATCACAGTGAAACTCAGATGATGCGTTACTTAAAGCAGCTAGAGAACAAAGATTTCTCACTGACACACGGTATGATTCCGCTAGGCAGCTGCACAATGAAGCTCAACGCTGCGGCTGAAATGATTCCAGTGACATGGCCTGAGTTTGGTTCTATTCACCCATTTGCTCCGCTTGAGCAAGCGGCGGGTTATACAGCCCTAGCGCAAGACCTTAAAGAAAAACTTTGCGAAATCACCGGCTATGACGACTTTTCGCTACAGCCTAACTCTGGCGCATCAGGCGAGTACGCGGGTCTTATCGCAATTCAACGCTACCATCAGAGCCGCGGCGAAGGTCACCGCAATGTTTGCTTGATTCCAAGTTCTGCTCACGGTACTAACCCTGCAACGGCGTCTATGGTGTCAATGAAAGTGGTAGTAGTGAAATGTGATGATGCTGGTAACATCGACATGATCGATCTTGCGGCCAAAATCGAAAAACATCGCGAAAACCTGTCAAGCATCATGATCACTTACCCTTCTACGCACGGTGTGTATGAAGAGCAAGTGAAAGAAGTGTGTGAAATGGTTCATGAAGCGGGCGGCCAAGTATACCTTGATGGCGCAAACATGAACGCTCAAGTCGGCCTTACAACCCCAGGTTTCATTGGCTCTGATGTTTCGCACCTTAACCTGCACAAAACCTTCTGTATTCCACACGGTGGCGGCGGTCCAGGTATGGGTCCTATCGGTGTTAAATCACACCTAGCACCTTTCCTTCCGGGTCACATCGAAAATGGTGTAGAAGGCGAAGACTATGCGGTTTCCGCGGCAGACTTAGGTAGCGCGTCTATCTTGCCTATCTCGTGGGCTTACATTGCTATGATGGGTGAACCTGGCCTGACGGAAGCAACGAAAGTCGCAATTTTGAACGCTAACTATGTGATGGAGAACCTACTACCTCACTACCCTGTTCTTTACCGTGGCACCAATGGCCGTGTTGCACACGAGTGCATCATTGACATTCGTCCATTGAAAGAAGAAACCGGCATTAGCGAAGAAGACATTGCCAAACGTCTAATGGACTATGGTTTCCACGCTCCAACCATGTCATTCCCAGTTGCTGGTACTTTAATGGTAGAGCCAACTGAGTCTGAAGATTTGGAAGAGCTAGACCGTTTCTGTGAAGCGATGATTGCGATTCGCAAAGAAATGACTCAAGTGAAAGACGGCGTTTGGCCGCTAGACAATAACCCGCTCGTTAATGCACCGCATACTCAAGTGGATCTGTCTTCTGACACATGGGAACGTCCATACTCACGTGAGCTGGCTTGCTTCCCATCAAGACAAGCAAAAGCGTCTAAGTACTGGCCAACCGTTAACCGTGTCGACAACGTATACGGCGATAGAAACCTAGTATGTAGCTGCCCAAGCATCGATAACTACATCGATTAATGTTCAGCTGACGTTAAATACAATGAAAAAGCGGACCTTAGGGTCCGCTTTTTTTATACATATGAGAATGGCTCTTAACCGCTAATCGAGGCTGTACCATGGCCTAAGATGCTATACGAGTCAAAGAACCGAGTACATCATTCAACAAGCTAGGTTCTCATCTACAGCTTAGCGCTATTACCTTTAAAGTATTCAAAACAAAGTCGCCATCCCCACTAACTCATCAGTGATGTATACCCGTGTGCCCCCATGTACAAACCAACCGCACTAATCAGAACCCCCGAGAAGTAAGGGGCTCGACGCGCAATATCGTTCAAGCTACTCCATTTAGATGTCGCTTTTCGTACGCCTACCGCGGCGACAACACCAACCGTAACCAACGTCAGAGCTAAACCAACGCTGAATGAAACAACCAAGGTTGCGCCAAGAGTCATCGCCTTAAGCTGCAAACAGATGAGCAAAACGGTTACAGCAGCCGGGCATGGAATTAATCCCCCTGTTAATCCAAAAAGCAGTATTTGCCCATTTGTCACTTCTTGGTTTTCAAATCGCTTTTGAATGTCTAAGGCATGAGCGCGTTCATGAGCATCTTGGTATTCCTTATTCTCGCTAACTGACTGCGCATTTGCATTGAAATGAACGTCAAAATCATGAGTATGATCGTGGTGTCCAATAGCCAATGTGACAGTGAAATCATCAGATGCCTCAACGCCGCATTCCGATTCCAAGTATCCAGCCTGTTCATTAAATATAATCGTATCAACGGTTTGCTTGTTTTTACTTGAAGCTATAACTTTGACACTGTCCGCCATTAAAGGCTTACCGTTAATCGTACGCAATTGGAAGCGATGATGACGTCCATCCGGAACAATAGAAAGAGAAATATGCCCATGTCCAGTATCTACCATTTGGGTTTTCCAGTCATGAGCATGGCTATGGGCGTTATACCAAGCTCGTTCGCCGCTCCACGTTCTCCAGAGCATCCATACACCTGTTGAAACAATAATGCCCCCTGAAATAAGTTGCATCCAAGGTTCAGCAGCTTCAGCGGTAAACTTCTGGCTAATGTACATCCCACCTACAGCAATTGACCATACAATAGCGGTATGAGAAATAGTCGCAGCTAACCCTAGCATAACCGCCTGTTTAACCGTCCCTTTCACCGCGACAATAAACGCTGCCATCATTGTTTTGGAGTGCCCAGGCTCTAATCCATGCAAAGCACCAAGTAAGATGGCGCTAGGAATAAAAAACCACCCATTCCCTTGTTGTAGTAATGCAACAAAATCCATTGCTATTCTCTGTAATCCATTCAAATTTACAAAAACTATACTCCCCCCTAGTATTAAATACTAGGGGGGAGTATAAATTTAGTGCTACATTATCGGTTAAAATCGCCCAGTAAGTCACCTTAAGAAGATAAGTCATGTCACACACAACCAGAGACCAAAAGAAGCTCAATACCCGCGTAAGTAAAATACAGGGACAAGTAAACGGACTAAAAAAAATGCTGGAAAAAGAACATGAGTGTCAAGATGTGTTGCAGCAAATAGCGGCTATTCGTGGTGCGGTAAATGGTTTGATGAGGGAAGTTATCAAAGGTCATTTACTTGAGCATGTAGTACTGGAAGAAGACAAACAGCAACGTGAAGCCGATATGGAAATCGTGCTGAAAGTTTTGGATTCTTATATCAAATAATGCAGAGGTTCAAGGCGGAAGCTGGCCCTAAGTTCGTTAATTTCTTAGTTTGTAAACTGTGACATAATGCAGTCCTCCGCGTCATAGCTAGCAGAGTTTGTTCAACTAAATCTTAATAAGCCGTTTTCTTCGCTATCCAGTTTTCTCCGCTATTGAATAACTGACCCGCGTTGATCCCTAGACAGGCTGGGCGACGTTGAACCCACGAGTAATATTGCAGAATGTTATCAAAGCAAAGACGGCAATCACTATCGATAAATGCCATGGTTGACTTAGCCCTAGTTGCACCAAAGACATACTGACAATTGACGATACGATCATTTGACCACCACCAGACAGCGCCGCAGCCGCACCGGCTTGCTTTTTGTATGGCAACATCACCATAGCCTGAGCACAAGGCATAGCAATACCGTTACCCAGAATCATGAGTAGCTGGCCGAACATCAGGTAGACAGGCTCAAGTGGACATAGAAACAACCAAAGTGCCGAAAAAGCATGAAGAACTGGAGTCCACAACAGCATTTTTCTACTGCCGATGATAGGGCGAACGCGATTGCAAAGCGTGGTACCCAAAATCATTCCTAGTGCGGGAATAAGCGCCCATAACGCGTACTCATCGGAATTCATTCCAATTTGGTTTTGCATGATAAACGGCATTACAGAAACCGTGGTTATCATCAGGCTAAAGTTCAGCCACCCTATACTCGCAAAGCTCATAAAGTAACGAGACCTGAGTAGTTCACGGTATTGCGTGATCATCATTCTAGGGGAAGGAATAGAAGACTTTTCTGCGACGGTTTCTTTAAACTTAACGGCAATGACAGCGCCTGCCAGCGCTACGTAGCTAAACAGCGAAACAAACACCATGCTCCAGCCAAAGTGATAGTTGATAAACCCGCCTAAAACAGGCGCTATCACCGGAGTAATCGATGCCGCCATCGCGATATATGACATCGCTAATGGGAGATCTGCGCCACTAAACTGATCGCGTGTCGATGCCCTAGCAAGTACGGCGCAGCAACCCGTCCCAAGCCCCTGTAAAAACCGCCCAAGCACCATGCCTTCAAAAGAATGCTGCATAAAAATAATCAGCGCTAAACCCAAAAGAGCAATCACAAGGCCACTAAGCAGCACTTTCTTTCTGCCTATTGCATCCGATATGGGACCATATAAAAACTGAGAAGGACCAAAGCCTAAAAGGTAAATGCCCACCAATAACTGCGCTTCATCAA
The DNA here is from genome assembly GCF_023634655.1 of Vibrio methylphosphonaticus. GTDB lineage: Bacteria > Pseudomonadota > Gammaproteobacteria > Enterobacterales > Vibrionaceae > Vibrio > Vibrio methylphosphonaticus. The sequence continues at coordinate 212,546 of NZ_JAMKMS010000002.1, forward strand.
GTGTGATATTAAAATCTTTCGCGATCCAAGGTAAAGATGGGAACACTAACCCCATACTAAGTTGACCAACGCTAATGATAAGGCAGGCGAGCAGAATGACTTTGTACCGAATTCCTTGAGTCATTGATATTCCGTAGTAAATGGCAGAAAAGCAAAAGCATATTGTATGACATGTTACGCTAATCCACTGACCGTTAGCTAGTTTTATAGATAAAAGTCATACTTACAGAGAACTTCCCCGTAATATGTGGTACCAATAACACTCACCAAGTGAACGGAATTCGCACAGCGAAATGCTCAATAATCGAGGCTGGATTTTTCGATACGTCAGTATTCTACAATCAAAAGACTAACGACGTTAATCAGCATTCTAATCGACTATCATGACCCGTTGTTTAGGCCGATTATTATTGGCTCACTGGTTAGAAACCTGAACATTAAGAGGCTAAAAAGGATGAGTGACGCAGAACGCAACAAGATAAATATGGGCATCACCACTATAGAGGCATTAGCAAAAGCCGCTGACTACTCCTTGTTGAACACGCTTAATCGCGACCCTGATGCCACGAGCACAGGCGAAGACTACACGCTAAGACCGGTGTTTTCTGGCCACTATGTTCCTGTTAAGCCCACGCCAATCGCCAACCCTATTTATGTCAGCCATAGTCGCTCGCTTTTTCGGGAACTGGGCTTAGACGATAAATTAGCGCAGACGGATGCATTCCGTCACTTGTTCTCTGGCGAATTAAGTCATGTCCCCAGTCCAATGGAAACGTTCGGTTGGGCGACAGGGTATGCGCTCTCTATTTATGGGACCGAGTACATCGAACAATGCCCATTTAAAACGGGCAACGGTTATGGCGATGGGCGAGCTATTTCTGTCTTTGAAGGCATTCTCAATAACCAACGTTGGGAAATGCAGCTAAAAGGCGGCGGCACAACACCATATTGCCGCGGCGCCGACGGACGAGCAGTGTTACGCTCTAGTGTAAGAGAATTTCTTGCGCAGGAATTCATGCATGCGCTAGGTGTACCATCAACGCGTTCCCTTAGCCTATTTGTATCGCAATCAGAAAGCGTCGATCGACCTTGGTATACAGATGGATCACACTCGGACAATCCCGACATTATGGTCTCAAACCCAGTGGCAATAACCACTCGTGTCGCATCGTCATTTTTACGAGTTGGCCAGCTTGAGTTATTTGCCCGTCGAGCCCGTAGTCAAACGTCCCCTGATGCAATTCGTGAACTCGAGATGATCGTTAACCATGCAATAGCGCGGGAGTATTCAGAGCAAATAGACATAAACGCGACGACTTCTCACAAGGTACTCGCTCTCGCAGTGGCCTTTCGAGAGAGGCTCACCTCGTTAATCACTCAGTGGATGCGTGTTGGCTTCTGCCAAGGTAACTTTAACAGTGACAACTGCGCAGTGGGTGGATTCACGCTCGACTTCGGTCCTTTTGGATTTTGTGAGCGTTTTGAACCTTATTTTCAGCCTTGGACAGGAGGCGGGCGTCATTTTTCCTTTTTCAACCAACCACTCGCTGCAGAGAAAAACTTCGAAAGTTTTTGTTCCGCGTTGATGCCGCTAATTCACTCTGATTCCGACAGCATTGAGAAACTCGGGCAAATACAGGACGACTTTTCAACCATCATGCACGAAAAGTTAAGCAGTATGTGGGCATCGAAACTCGGTCTTGATAACCTCGACAGCGACCTACTACAAGATCTGTTTAAGTTAATGATGGAGACTCATGTGGATTTCACTATCTTTTTCCGTCAGCTGTCGCATATCCCAAATGATATTTCGACGCTAGCGCAGAGCTTCTATACCTCACCAGAAGAAGATCTTCTGGCTCAGTGGCGAGATTGGTTAAGTCATTGGCGACGCCAAATTGATTCCTCGGCATGTCTTGATGACTTATCGAAGCGCATGAAGCAAGTTAACCCCAAATATACATGGCGTGAGTGGTTAGTCGTACCCGCTTACAAACAAGCGGAGCAACAAGAATTTGGTTTGATTCATGAGCTTCAAGCCGTATTGGCAGACCCTTATGGTGAGCAATCGCAAGACGTTGAACACAAGTATTATCAATTAAGGCCATTGAGTCTTTTCGATGTGGGTGGTGTGACGCATTACAGTTGTTCGTCTTAGTTAGGACGAAAGACTAGCGGTCAAGAATCAACACGCTAATGGTATTTAATTAATTGTTTTATTTAAAATTATAGTGCTGTTTTATTTAAGGTTATGGTGCTGTTTTTCTAGACCATCGTGTGAATCATCAACACTTGAGTAGGTTTAGCACTTAGTGCTAAACCTACTTACAGGATAATGAAATGCAACATTCCTACTACTTCATTGCTTTCACATAAGGAAGCACTCGGAATCCATCACGTACTTTTTGGCTTGGAATGTAATGGCGGAAAGCCAAGTTAAACACGCCAGAGTCGTTCACTGTTTTGATGTTGTTTACTGCATCATCACCACAACCAAAGCTAACAGTGTAAGTGCCGTCTGCATTTTTATCAGCCGTGTTCGAGCTTACGTTTGCCACTTCACCAAACATGAAACCTTGCTTGTTGTAGACCGTTACCGACCAAAACGCTTGGTTCTTAGGGTCTTCAAACGTTGCTTGATGACAAGTGTCCGCGGGGAAGTTTCCAGATACTTCGTAAATATTGTCTTCTAACTGCGCACCACCCCAACCGATAGCCGCACCCACCGCGTACTTCTCTTTGGTAAACATCTCTTTTGACGCATCTTCCGGGCTGGTAAACATGCCAAACGTCGCTTGAGCACCATCACGTTTCAATAGTTTTGGCATTTCCATTTTAAGGTTTTTCTCTACCTCATCAAACGATGTTTCATCCACTTGCATCGCTGTGAATTCAGCGTCTGCTTTTGCATCAATGCTCATCTTATCTTGGATTTTATGCACTTCATCTTTGGTGAACGTCGCATCGGTACGAACGATGACATAAACGTGGTCGCCACTGTGAGTAGAAAGATCAAACGTACCAGAACCGTATTGCATTGGCTGAATGCGGTGGTCTTCTGTAATGACTTCCATCGACATGTATTTGCCTTCAGGAATCTCAGGTAACGTGATAGTCGCGCCCTGTGAAACGTTAATCACAGCCATCGAGTAGTATGTGTCTCGGTTCATTCGAACGACAGGTTGTTTGTCTGTTGGTGTGAGCTCGCGTTTATGTAGGAATTTATTAACACCAGCAAGCTCTTGGTTTTTTAAATATTGGCGTGACGTTTCGTACACCGCGTAATTGTCGACGGTGGTGACTTCACCATCGGCATTGAAGAACTCTGTCAGAGTGGACACTTCTTCAGCTGCGAAAGAAGAAAGTGAAACTGCGCTTAAACCTAAAACTACTAATGCTAATTTTTTCATTGTTGACCTCTAATAAAATCGAACACGCTAAATCGATACATAGTCCATTTGTGCTTTCGAGCAGTTAGTCGTTAACCGCTCAACTTGTGAACAATGTTATCAAGACAGCACAAATTCACAAATGACATCGCCGTATAATAGATATGCAGCGAAGTAATGTTACTTATCAAGCATTATTCTTGATTGAAATACTAACAATACAGTAGCCTATTTATAGACCATGATATTTGGTATTTCCAAAGTAGTGGTAAATAAGGATAGGTTGATCGCGTGTGACGAAATTATTTTCGACTACCCTTAGCAAAGGTGATTTAAACAATTGCTTTAACTGACAATATTTATATTTTCGCCATCTGGTGACCTAAATCTCACTTGATTAATTAATCAATAGGTAAGCAAATGAACCCAACTTTAGACGCTATAAACCAACTAAAGCAGCAGATGGAATCCGCAGTAATCGGCCAGCAACATATGGTCGACACATTACTGGTTGCGCTCCTTACAAACGGCAATGTATTGCTTGAAGGATTACCAGGAACCGCAAAAACTCGTTCTATCAAATCATTGGCTTCTGCCCTACAAGTTGACCTTGGTCGTGTTCAATTCACTCCAGATTTGTTGCCTTCGGACGTAACAGGCACAGAGGTATATCAAGACGTAGATGGCAAACCAACGCTCACCTTCCAACCGGGCCCAGTTTTCAACAATCTATTGCTGGCCGATGAGATCAACCGCTCCCCAGCAAAGGTACAAGCTGCATTGTTAGAAGCGATGGAAGAGCGACAAATCACCGTAGCTGGCAAGACTTACAAATTGCCTGACCTATTCATGGTGTTAGCGACACAAAACCCGGTAGAACAAGAAGGGACTTACCCACTGCCAGAAGCGCAAATGGACAGATTTATCATGAAAATAAATCTTGATTATCCAGACGCGGATGCCGAAGAGCAGATCATTAAGATGGTTCGCAGTGAGGAAAAACCAAGCACAGACAAACCTGCACCTATTGATCCTCAATGCATTTTTGATGCTCGTGATCAACTACGCGACATACATTGTAGCGACGCGGTTCTTAAATACATTGTTGCGATTGTGGTGGCAACAAGACAACCCGAGTTGTACCCAGAGTCACCGCTGTCACAGTGGATTGGTGTTGGTTCGAGCCCGCGTGCAACCATCGCGTTAGACAAGTGTTCACGAGCAATGGCATGGCTAAACGGTAAAGATTTTGTCGACCCTGATGATGTTCGTAAAGTGGTTCATGGCGTTCTGCGTCACCGCTTGATTCTGTCCTACGATGCGCTGGCTGAAGGCGTCAGTTCAGACCGAGTCATCGATGAGATTTTGTCTCAGGTTGCAGTTGCGTAACGCGAGAGGTCACCATGGAGACGAAACCAACACTTGATCCTGATATCTATACCAATCTGAAGGCATTACGATTGTTGAAATACAAGGCGCATGGCTTTGACTTTCTACCTAATCAGCCAATCAACAGTGCGTTAACCGGTCGCCATGTGTCGAAGCTACGTGGACGTGGATTGAACTTTGAAGAGATGCGTCACTACCAAATTGGCGACGACATTCGCACCATGGATTGGAAAGTGACCAATAGAACGGGCAAGCCACACGTCAAGATATTCTCTGAAGAGCGCGAGCGTAACGTTTATGTGATGGTCGACCAGCGCACCAGCATGTTCTTTGGCAGTACCGGCCGAATGAAATCTGTGGTTGCGGCAGAAATCGCAGCTTTGATTGCTTGGAAAGTCATCGACAGTACCGATCGGGTGGGCGCCATTGTTTATAACGACAGCACTGCTCTGCCTATTTCACCACAACGCAGCGCAAATCACGTACTCAAAATACTCAATGAAGTTGCGAGCAAAAATCAGCAGCTCAAGGCGGGAAAGGCTCAAGACACCCAATCCAATTCGTTCGCTAAATTGTTTCATCAGGCGCAGAGGTTAGTTAAGCATGATGGGTTAGTGATCTTGATTACCGATGGCTACGGCTATAACGAGCGCAGTGAAGAGCAGATAAAAGCGCTGTGTCAGCACAACGATGTGGTGTTGTGTCATGTCACCGACCCACTGGAGCATGATTTAGCCACGCTCAATAAGATGGTACTCAGCGACGGGCAATTGCAATTATCCGTATCAGGCCAAGAAGCACAGTTACGCGATGCATTCGCCAAAGACGTGGTTCAAGCCATTGATAATTTCACGGCAGTAGCGAAGAAATATCGAATCCCTGTCTTGCCTTTCAACACCGTCGATCCAACCGATGTTCAGCTTAGAAAAGCACTCGGCGCGAGTTAACTAACTGAGAATGCAGACTATGACGACTAACACTGGGCTTGAGCCTTTACAGCCAGAGAACGTGAATCCATTGATGGCTTCTTTGTCTGAGCCTTCTTTGCCAGAAAGTATTTCGTGGCTACCAAATGCAGCAGGCTGGTACTGGCTACTCTTGTTGCTGTTTTGCTTCGCTTTATATCGTGTCTATTTAGTTATTCAAAAGTACTTAGCAAACACATACCGACGCGCTGCCTTAGTGGAGTTAGAGCAACTCTCTTTGGAGGCTCAGTCTGGTGACATTTCATCATTTCAAAAGCTACCACAACTGATACGAAGAACCGCATTGTATGCCTTCCCTCGTGCAGAGGTCGCTCCTTTAACCGGCACAGATTGGGAAAAGTGGTTAGACGACCATTGCGCCAATCGCCAATTTTCAACCGAGTTCTCTACATCGGAACTCTCAGGCGTACTTGCTCAACTCGCCTACTCTTCAGCAGCGACATTAACGGAAGAAAAACGACACGCCATCATGGAGAACGTTGCACTTTGGATAAAGCATCACGAGGTGTCACATGATTGAATTTGAATACCCTATAGCGTTTGCACTGCTCTGCTTACCCTTTGCTTTGTATTGGTTGTTGCCTGTTTACAAAGAGTCAAAAAGCGCGATTCAAGTGCCCTTTTTTGATCGCCTTATTGCCGTGTCTTCACAAGATCCCTCTGAAACCGCGGTCAAGATGAGCCGACGTAAAGTGCAATGGCTGTTGGTCATTATTAGCTATCTCGCTTTAGTCGTCGCGATTGCTAAGCCGATGTGGGTAGGCGAACCCATTGAACAAAAAAAATCCGCTCGCGAAATTATGGTCGCACTTGATCTGTCAGGTTCGATGTCTGAAGAGGATTTTGCCGATACAGAAGGCAATAAACACGACCGTTTAACGATAGCAAAACAGGTATTGCGTGAATTCGCAGCCCAGCGAGAACATGATCGCTTGGGGTTAATCTTGTTTGCCGACTCTGCTTATGTTCAAGCGCCATTTACAGAAGATATTAACGTGTGGCAATCGCTACTCGAAGACGTTGAGCTTGGCTACGCTGGATTTCAAACCGCTTTTGGCGATGCGATTGGCTTATCAATTGCCGTATTCGAACAAGAACAGAGCCGACAACGAGTGATGATTCTGCTCACCGACGGTGATGACACAAGCTCGAAAATGCCCCCTGTCAAAGCCGCGGAAATCGCCGCCAAATATGGCGTGAAGATTTACACCATTGCAATTGGTGACCCGAGCACCAAAGGTCGCTACAAGATGGATCTTCCAACACTAGAGAAAGTATCAGCAGCAACTGGCGGGCAGATGTTTCACGCCATGGACCGAAAACAACTCGAACAAGCTTACGCAACGATAGACGAACTAGAACAGCAAGAGTTCGAGCTTTTATCTCACCGTCCTAAACACAGCTTGCACCACTATGCATTTGGCGTGTGTCTTGTGAGCAACCTACTCGCGGCCTTAATGGTGTTTGGTGCCAATCTGCGTCGTCAAAGGCGTCATCAAAAAGAAATAAAGCGCGTGATTCGCCGTAGAGAGGAGCTCACCAATGACTGATTTCAATACATGGTTTGGTGGCGATATCAGCCAGTTTCATTTCATCCGCCCATTATGGTTGTTTGCATTGGTCCCGTTCGTGTTGTTTTATCGCGCACTTGTTCAACAAGACGATTTGGTCACGCAGTGGCAACCTGTGATGTCTAAAAACATGGTGGAACATCTGTCTCTCAACCAAGATCGAGCGCGTATAGTTTCTCCTAATCGATTGTTTTTGGTGTTTGCAGTTTTCGCCACGCTCATTATGGCGGGTCCAACGTGGCAGCAACAACCTTCACCATTTTTTGAAGACAATTCTGAGCTGGTGATCGCCTTGGATGTCTCTGATTCAATGAATAAAACCGATATCCAACCGTCACGATTAGAGCGCGCTAAACAGAAGATCAATCAACTTGTCGAACTGCGCGGCGACGCAAAAACTGGTTTAGTCATATACGGCGGCAGTGCGCATGTCGCTATGCCTGTCACCAAAGACAAAGCGTTAACGCGCTACTTCCTCGATGTATTGGATGGAAGCTTGTTGCCAGATAACGAGAGCAAACCGGCTTCGGTGTTAAAGCCAACGCTCAAGCTAATCTCACAAGCAAAAGCACCATCAACGGTTTTGATACTGACGGACAAGACCAATGACCAAGCGATAGAAGAATTCACTAAAGCGTTTGAACAACAGCAACACCAAGTGATCGTTTGGGCGATGGGTGAAAACCCACAAAGTGGCGGAAATGGCACGGCAGGTTTAACAGAAACTCAACTCGCTTCACTGTCACAACTCGCGCAAGCAGGTCATGGAAACATGGTTTCATTCACCCACGATGCTAGCGATGTAGAAGCGGTTTATCAGGGCATTCAAAACAACCTGTTTGCGGTCAGCGATAACGCCCTACCTTGGTTAGATGCCGGCTATTGGTTACTGTTCTTGTTGCTGCCTATCCAATTGATGTGGTTTAGAAAAGGGTGGACACTTCAATGGTAAATAATGAAAACGTAATTAATGAAAAAATAGATAATCTGACGAAGCCAACAACTTCGACTACAAACAAAGCCAGTCGTTTACCTTGGTTATCCAAACTTAAGCCAATGCACTTGTTGCTTGTGCTTATTGCAGGAAATCTGATTTGGGGAATCGCCGATAAGCACGCACTTTTTGATTTCTGGCTATCCAATGATCAACACGCTTATGTCGAGTTCAAGCAAGGCAACTACGCGCAAAGTGCTGCTCTGTTCGATGATCCAACATGGAAAGCCTACAGTCGTTATCTGTCAGGTGATTTCCTTGGCGCGATTGACCAATTAAGCCCACAAAAGAGTGAACAAAGTAACGAACCGACAGCGCTGACTGATTTTGCTAAGTTAATCGTCGCGAACAGCTACGCTCATACCGCTCAATTTGATAAAGCCACTGCGCTTTACACCGAACTGTTGAACAACGAAAAGTATTCAGAACAAGCGACCAACAACCTCGCCGTTGTGGAAGCCGCGATAGAGAAAATCAAGAACACACCACCGACAAAACAAGATTCAGAAAAAGTCATTGATGATAGGAAATTGGTCGACGACGAACCAAAAGAAGGGAGTCAGAAGGCGCTCGTGATCTCTGACCAAGTTTGGCTAAAACAGGTCAGGCAGAATCCATCTAAGTTTCTAAGACAAAAATTTCAGCAGGAATACAGCAATGAACAAAACTAAATCGACAGTCCGATCATTCGACCTTCTGAAATGTTGGTTTGCTGTCTTATCCGCGATGGTGCTTTTAATTTCAATGCCTGCAAGTGCTAATGACATAAGCCAGCTTATCAGTGACGGTGAATTGAAGCTAAACATTGAAATTAAAGCTCAGGGTGTCGCAGTGAAACAACAAGTCGCACTCGACGTTGAGGTATTGAGTACCCGCCCCTTTAAAGAAGAGTTGGCATTACCTTACTTAGATATACCCAACACAGTCGTAAAAAAAGATGAGCAGAAAGTCGCGCGTTCAGCACGCACAATTGAAGGCACCAAGTGGTTTACACAAAAAGCACGTTACTACTTGTACCCAATGCAAGCTGGCGAGTTTACCGTCCCTGAATTGAACATTCCCGTTAGCGTAGAGCTTGCTAGCAAAAACGTTGTTGAGGGGGCGATTCAATCGCAACCCATTCACTTTACATCCAAAATGCCCGTGAGCAACATTGATACAGACGCGTTGATTGTTAGCCCAAATGCTGAGCTTTCAATATCAACCGATCGTCCATTAACCGACGAATTCGAAGTTGGCCACGCTGTCACTGCCACGTATACATTGAGCGTGGCAAACTCACACATGATGTTGCTGCCGGAGATCAATATCCCAGACATATCTGGCGTTGAGTTGTATCGCAAGCCAGCAGTCAAAGAAAACGTGTTCAATCGTCTGAATAAAAGCAATACCGCGACACTCAAACAACAGGTAACGTTAATTCTTCAAGAGCAAGGGAAAGTCGTCTTACCAAAACAGACCATGACGTGGTGGAACACAAGAACCAATCAGCTGGAATCGTTGACGGTAGAGCAGCAAACGCTTCAAGTCGGTGACGCAAAGTTATTAGACTCGTTGAGTACTAACTCAGGGTTTCAAACCGTTTCGAACTGGATAAACCAATATTGGTATTATCTCGTCATCGCTGCGCTTTTCATTGCCTCGACTGCGCGGCTAGTAACCAACCATTTTAGCGAGTTACAACGCTATTTTGCCGCACGCCAGCAACTGAATACCAAGAAGTTAAGCATTCAGTTTTGTCGACATATTGAAAGAAAGCAGTACAACAAAGCGGTGCAAGATATCTATGAACTCGCCGGACAAACACCTACTTCTAACGGTCATTTTCCATCATCTTTGGATCCTGAATCCATCATGATTTGGAATAAATTACTAACGCTTGAGTATTCAAAAAGTACGACTGACGCCATTTCCGAGATGGAAACTAAGACACTATTAAAGGCAATCAATCACTTAGAAAAAAAACAAGCATCGCCTTTTAAGTTTAATTGGAACTTAAATTAATAGTTAACGAGTCAGAGTCAATTAGAATAAAGATGGCGACGCTTTGATGAAGTTTCCTATATATGCTGACGTGGACAGCAGAACCTGCCGAGAACGACATTTCATATCAAACCTCCTATGAAATGCTATCAATTCAGGTGGTAAAACCACTACATGCACAAACGAGTCAATCGTTCATTTGCTCAAAAGACACAACATCGCCACGATCACGATACATCGTGAGGCAACCTTTATCTTTATCTTTGTCTTTATCTTTGTCTTTATCTTTGTCTTCCGGCGTTGTCTTTACGGCAACGCTAGTTTAGTAGATTAATCGAACGGATTTCTCGTTAACTATTCAACGTATAAATAGTAATTATTCAAACACTTAATTACTATTTATACACAAACTATTATTCAAGACCCTATCCAATCATCTCGTATTCAAATAATTCCAATCTACGTACACCTCACCAATACGGCACCTAATTTTTTGACTTTATCAATACAGCACCTCTTTACTTTATAACTTTATCAATAGAGCTGCATCATTTAAGTATGTCGATGGATTGAGCATTCAAACTGTATTAATAGATTTTTGTCTCTTACACTAAATTAGTTCGCTGCTGGCTTGGCGCCTAGCCACCAATGCCTGTTTACTGGTACAAAATTATTCCAAGGGGGGATTATGAGCAATTGTGTCAATCCAAGCCGACGTACATTTATTAAGCAATGTGTCATTGGTGGTGTGACGGTTTATAGTGCACCTATGTTATTCAATACCAGTGAAGCAGCACAAACAAGTATCAACGAGTCAATAAAAAGCCACTGGAAGCTCGACGGCGAACCTCAATATCGAACCGATGCGATAGAAAAAGTCACTGGGCAAAAAATCTACGGCCGAGATTACCGAGCACGTGATATAAGCGGTTGGCCAGATCAACAGCATTACGGTTATATCCTCCGTGCAAACAAAGCCAATCATATCTTTGAAGGTTTTGACCTAAGCGGCTTACCTGATGACGCTCAGCCATATCGAGTCGTCACCCAAAGCGACCTCGAGCAGAATGAGCTTCGCCTTCCGGCTTATTACGGCAAAAATATGCTTCTAAAAGAAGGCAACGCGCCTGACTACCTTGGCCATGAACTCGCCATTTTGCTCTTCGACTCATTTAGTAAATTTAAAAAAGCCAAGATTCGACTTCAATTTAATGACTCCGTTGTCCGTTACGGCGCAGAAGTCCCGTTAATCATGGCCAATCAAGACCCTTATGCGACATGGCGGATTGTTCGTGAGGAAAATGCCAACGGCCGAAATGCCAAAGACGCTTTCTCAGTACTAGAAGATGGCATGATTTTTACTGGCGTAAAAGATCATAAACCAGACTGGCCTATGGGCGATAAAAATAGTGTTAATAACACCGCGAGAGCGGTTTATTATGCCGATGGCATCGCTAATGATTTAAGCAAAAATGAAAACGATTGGCTTATCATCGACAGAGAGTTTAACACTCAGTCAGTGGAGCCTATGATGTTTGAAGCGGAAGCTTTCAACGGTTACCTCAACCCTGAAACCCAGACGCTGCATGTTGTGATCACCACTCAATCGCCCCAAGATTTTCATGAGATGAGCGCTAAGATTTTGTCTGAAAGCCCTCTCACCCAACAAGTCAAAAACTTAGTGGTCCACTCTCCTTTCATCGGTGGTGGCTTTGGTGCTAAAGACCATACTATATTCCCCTACTACGGCGTGATCGCAAGCTTATTTGCCAACGGACCGCTTCGTATCGCCAACGACCGTTTTGAGCAGTTCCAATCCGGTCTTAAGCGTCACCCATTCATTATTACAAACAAACTGGCATTCAATAAAAAGACCCACAAAATTGCAGCTCTGAAATCGCGTATGCTCGTCGATGGTGGGGGTCGCTTAAATTTCTCTTCATCCGTTACTATGGTTGGAGCAAGTGCGCTGCAAGGCATCTATTATATCCCAAGAAATGATATTGAAGCCGTTTGTTACCCCTCTCAAACCCCACATTGCGGATCAATGCGTGGTTACGGAACACTGCAATCTATGCCAACCATCGAATTGATGCTCAATGAAGCTGCAGAAGAATTAAACATTGACCCTTTCACTATACGTCGCGCGAACGCAATGCAATCAGGCGACAAGAACACACAAGGCGCCATCCCAAATGGTGCCGCGCGTTACCATGAAATGCTTGATATGGCAGAGCAGCACCCTGTGTGGGTTGACCGCATAGCGAAAAAGAAAGCATTTGAAGAAGAAAACCCCAACCTGTTATACGGTGTTGGCTTTAGTATCGTGACCAAGGATTACGGTACTGGTGCGGCCTCACCTTCTGGGTCGGTGGAGATAACGCCTGAAGGAAAGGTCATCGTTCAATCTTGTTTTGTCGAAATGGGAACGGGAACCGATACAGCCCAAGGCGTGATAACAAAAAAATATTTAGGCGTTTTAGCGGATGACGTTGTGGGTGGTGTTATTGAAGAGTTTGAAGCAATGGAGCTTTTTGATACCGAAGACCCTTATTTAATGTCGCAAGAGCACCAGGATAAAATGCAAAAGGACCCGCGTTGGACGCCAGTTGTCCCAATGGCATCGTCAGCATCAATGTCTGCGTTTTATCAATCCCACGTCACTGAACAAGCAAGTCGTATCCTTTTTGAGCAGTCACTTTACCCAGCAGCTATTGCCATTTGGAAGGAACAATTCTACAACGGCAACTTAACCGAACCTGATTTTGACAACATTCTCGATGCTCGCTGGGTCGACGGTAAGTTAACGCTTCAAGGTTACCCTGGAATCCCTTTCAAAACGCTAGCCATGAAAGCTCACGCTAACGGTTCAATTACCAGCGTCATGGTACATGGTTTCAATCGATGGGCTTGGGCAAATTCCGCATTTGACCTCAATGGCAAACGCAGCACCTACCCAATTGACGGGTTAGCAGTGAAGTACGGGATCAGTGCAAAACCCTATACGAAGAACAAGTTTGGGTATCAAGTGATTGAAAGACGCGCCGTTGACTATCCAAAAGTACAGCTAAACAATGCAATGGTGACCTATTACGCCCCCGCCGCAACGCTTGCCGAAATCGCGATTGATAAAGCCACTGGACACGTCAATATTTTAGAAACTCATACTTGGTTAGAAGCAGGTCGAGTGATTGTGCCAGAACTTGTAGAAGGCCAAATAGAAGGCGGGCTAGCTATGGGTGTGGGCCACACTTTATATGAATATCTACCGGCAGATGAGAGCGGTGCTGGTAACGGAACGTGGAACCTTAACCGCTACCAAGTACCACTGGCGAGTCATATACCGGTATGGAATATGAAGCATACTATTTTGCCCCCACTATCTGAGACAGATAACCCTAAGGGGATTGCAGAAGTTGTGATGGTGCCCGTTGTCGCCGCGCTTGTTGAGGCAATCTATCAAGCAACCAATACGCGTTTTTACCACTTACCCGTTACACCACAAGATATCATGAAGGTAGTTTAATGATGGCATCGATTATACTCACTATAAACAACAAAATTTATGGACCACTCGACATAGATCCAGAAATCACGATGTTGGAGTTTCTTCATGAATATCTGAATCTTACCGGAACAAAGTTTGGTTGTGGTCAAGGGATTTGTTCAGCATGCGTTATTATCCAAGATAACGAAGATGGCACCTCTGAAATACATAAAACGTGCATCACCAACGCGCTTGGTTTTAATGGTAAAACACTTCGTACCATAGAAGGTCACGCTGAACGGGACGATAAAGGAGAAATTATCTCTCTTCATCCCGTCCAAGAATCCTTGATCAAAGGGTTTGCTTTCCAATGTGGTTGGTGTACGTCCGGTTTTACCAACCATACTATCGCCCTAATTGAAGAGCTAAAACGAAACCCTATTCCCGTCGAAGAAATTGAAGAAAAAATCGAGGAAACATTAGGCGAACATGTTTGTCGTTGTACTGGCTACGTAAAATACTATGCCGCTGTCAAGGAAGCGATTCTAAACACGGAAGGAGCGACCCGATGAACATAAAAACACTAACTTGCTTGATCGGTGTGTTTGGTCTGACTCAGCACGCCGTCGCTGATAAGAGTGAGCAGATAGAAAAAGGTAAGTACCTCGCTGAAATGAGTGACTGTTACGCGTGCCACACCATTGAAGGCGGTGAACCTTATGGTGGCGGGCTTCCTTTTGTTACCCCTTTTGGTACGGTCTATTCTACAAACATCACCCCCGACTCCGAAGAAGGGATCGGTCATTACTCGTACCAAGATTTTTATGATGCGCTTCACAATGGTGGAGCACCCGGTGGTCACCTTTACCCTGCCATGCCATATACATCATTTACGGGCATTAACGACGACGATACCCAAGCACTCTTTGCATACTTCCAAAGTATTAAACCATCGAGTCAGCCCAATAAAGACAATGACATGATGTTTCCTGCTAATCTTCGTTTTGGTCTAAATGCTTGGAACATGTTGAACCTAGAAGAAGTGAATTACAGCCCCGTAACGGGCAAAAGTGCTGAGTGGAATCGTGGGAACTACATTGTGAACACCTTCGGCCACTGTGGTGAATGTCATACACCCCGCAACATCATGATGGGCATGGATTCTGAGCGCCATTTGCAAGGTGCCATGATTGGGTCGGTATTCGCGCCAAACATTACGCCGGCGTACCTTAATCAACAAGGTTGGAGCACCCAAGATATAAAAGACATGTTACTGCACGGTTATTCGAGAAAAGGGACCGTTGTAGGTGAAATGTACGAGGCTATTTTCCACAGTTTGAGCAAGTTCGATGACGACGATTTAAATGCAGCCGCCGTTTATTTGTTAGATTCCGACAGCAATGTCGAAGGTAAAGCGCTCACTTTCCGTCCTGATAATGCACAAGGTGAGGGACGCGAAGTGTACCAAGCCTTTTGCGCCCATTGTCATGGGTATGAAGGTCAAGGCAAACCGAACTATGCCCCTAGTATGCAAGGCAACGGTACTCTTTCCCAAGAAAATCACTTTAATAGCGTCAGTGCAATTTTATACGGCATCAAGCCTCAATATTACACCCCAACCAATGCGTTCTACACCATGCCAGGTTACGACAAACAATTAAGTAATGAAGACCTGATGCATTTACTCAATTACTTAACCGCGACCTACACAGAAAATAGTGCTCAGCTCAGTGTAGAGCAAACCAAAGAAATACGAACATCCGTGACGGAGAGTCAAAAAAATGCAACTCACTGATCTACACATATTGCGTGACATTCAAGGGTGGATGCAAGATCGTCATAGCTTTTGGTTATGTACGATATTGGCCACGTATGGCTCGTCTCCCCGGCCTGTCGGTTCTTTATTTGCTTGGAAT
Organism: Vibrio methylphosphonaticus; assembly: GCF_023634655.1. Lineage (GTDB taxonomy): Bacteria > Pseudomonadota > Gammaproteobacteria > Enterobacterales > Vibrionaceae > Vibrio > Vibrio methylphosphonaticus. The sequence continues at coordinate 228,261 of NZ_JAMKMS010000002.1, forward strand.
GGTTCGCAAAGGCTTGGCTCAATTTCTGGAGGGTGCCTTGAAGATGCTTTTATTCAAAAGTTAGAATGTGGTTTTATCAAGCGCTTCCCGCAGGTCACTACTTACGGAAAGGATCTTGTCGATAACGATATCACCATCGAGCTTCCCTGCGGTGGAAGCATTAAATTGCTGGTTGAGCACTATACTCCTAGCCACTACCATTTATTGAACACATTTATAGACAGTGCCAATCAAAAGCGCCCTTTCCATAAGGTTATTGACTTACACAGCGGTGATATTCATTACTATGATGACACTGAGGTGTCGTCTCTACAATCTGAGCCGAGCGAACAAATCATCCACATACATTATCAACAGGTCACCCAATTATTAATTCTCGGCATCAGCCAAGTCAGTGAATGGGTAGCAAAACTTGGCCTAATGGCGGGGTTCTGTGTGAAAATTTGTGATATGCGTGAAGAGCTTGCACAAAGTTGGAATGTCCCTGCCACCGAGCAATACGAAGCGGTAGAAGTCATTTGGAGAAGCCCGGATTTGTTTGTTGAAGAGTACATCACCGACAATACCGCAGTCTTAGCGTTAGCACACGACCCTAGAATCGATGATTTAGGTCTAATGGCAGCCTTGGAATTGAACCCTTTTTATGTGGGCGCAATGGGCTCACAACTTACCACACAAAAAAGAGTCAAGCGGTTAGAGGGAGTTGGTGGCATTGGTCAAGAAGATATGAAGAAACTAAAAGCGCCGATTGGGCTTGCTATCAACAGCAAAACACCATTTGAAATCGCGATATCCGTCATCGCAGATATCATTGCGACCAAAAATCGCGGTTAAATATGGAAACCATCGCTTTACTCCTTGCCGCGGGGAATAGCCAACGTTTTGGTGAAGACAAGCGCTTCATTGGATCTCCCCCTCTTCTATCAAAAACACTATTGTCTTTGTATTCCACCTTTGACCGTGTCGTCTTGGTCCATAAAGATGGCGACGACTTATCATCTATTAACATTGATTATGCTAAGGTCACATTAGTCTCGCATGATAATACTCATGACCCAAGTTTAGGCGCATCAATAGCACGAGGGATAAAAACAATACTCAGTGTCGACAACCCGCCTGACTTTTGTGCGATCTTCCTCGCAGACATGCCTTTTATCCACTCAATGACGTTAACTAATCTCGTTCGTTTTACAGAGGAAAAACACACCCAATCATTAACGACGACCATTATTTGTCGCCCTCGTTTTGAAGGTCAGTCCGGACACCCTGTTATTTTCTCTCGTGCGCTATTCGATGCGTTGTCACGGCTAACACGGGAAGAAGGGGCAAAAAGTATCATCAAACAAAACCATGCACATTTTTATGAATTCGATTGTGATGATTTAGGCGTATGTGCTGATATCGATACGCTAGAAGCGGCTAAGTTACACGGTCTTCTAACGAGTTCCACGTAATTTTGATTACGGTTTGAGAAAACCATCGATATTGTGATTCATTCGGTCTGTAACACGGAGGAAAGCTTCAAGATCCTCTGGTGTGGAACCACTTGTCAAAATCTCATTAACTTGATGCAAAACTCTGCGGATTTCAGGGATAACTTGCTGGCCTTTTTCTGTACAGAAAAGACAGAAAGCGCGCTTGTCTTGCTCATCACGAACTTTGTGCACGTAGCCGTTATCAATAAGCTTCTTAACCGATTTCGCAATCGCTGATTTATCAATATTCCTTTTACTCGCAATTTGCTCCTGAGAAGTGCCCTCGTCCCAAGCGATCATGTTAAGTATGTGAAACTGACCATTTCCTAGCGAGTACTTATCTAAAAAGTGGGAAAGTAGCCTATTCTTATTTCGATACACATCATCCAATGTTTTATCGAAAGAAATCTGGTTCTTATCAGGCCTGCTTGTGTAGTCGCGTGGTTTACCGTTCATAGAGATTGTTACTTTTAGATATTGGCCAGTTAGAGTGTTTATACAGCAATATAGTTGACAGGTCTACTATATATCTATATCTTGACTTCAAATTAGTTGACATGCCAACTAATGCAGTTTGATTACTTATTGTGCCCGTAGCGTGCTATATCAGTCATGACATAGGTTCGATCAAGCGGTGCACAGAGACGATTCTCCTACCAGCAAATGATTATCATTAATTAGGTGATTTATATGTCTAAAATTTTAAAAACCTCATTACTAGCGGGATTAGTTTTATCATTACTTAATCCCGTTTATGCCCAGCTTGAAGCGCCTAAATTGCCAGATACGGGTCAAAGTGTTCAATATGATGTTAAAGGCGACCCATTAGTTGCCTCTAAGAGCAGCTTGTTTACTGGTCAAGATGCGTCTGTTAAAGGGGTGCCATTAAGCTATAAAGATAATGGAGATGGAACCGTTACTGACCTCAATACCGGTTTAATGTGGCAGAAAAGCCACGATACAACCAAAAGAAATTTAGCCGATTCAGAAGCCGTCGTAGAGGCAATGACCTTAGGTGGTCACAATGATTGGCGATTGCCCACAATCAAAGAACTCTATTCTTTGGCCAATTTTGACGGTGAATTAATGAAACCTGATAGTGGCAAGAAAAGTAGCCCATATCTTGATACTGAGTATTTCGACTTCGAGTATGACAAGCGAGTTCCATTTGCTGGTGCATTCTGGTCAAGCACGGTTTATAACAAAGGGGATGTACAAAACTTTACCACTCACGGTGGTCTTGAAGGTGGCTTTGGATTTAACTTTGCAGATGGTCATATCAAATCTTACGAAACCGGTATGTTCTTCGATGGCACAGCCATTAAAAAATCGGATAACATGTTTGTTCCTGGTAACTATGTGCGTGCTGTCCGCAATACAACAACGCTCTATGATATGGAGTATGTTGATAATCAAGATGACACCATCACTGACCAGTCGACAGGTTTAATGTGGGCGAAAAGTGATAGTGGTGAACGAATGGATTGGGTCGAAGCGTTAGAGTTCGCAGAAAACGCGAATCTTGCTGGGTATGGTGACTGGCGTCTGCCTAACGCAAAAGAACTTCAATCGTTAATCGATTATGAGAAGAAGGATTTGCCTGCGATTAACACCGAGTTCTTTGATGTCACCCCAACTCAATTCGAATCACAACAAGATTCTTATTATTTTTGGACAAGTACAACACAAGGTGATTTTAAATATACCGCGGTATACGTTGCTTTTGGGCAGGCATGGAGTAAGAAGAACTCAGATGCTAGCGAGTACTTTGATTGGCATGGTGCAGGTGCTCAACGCAGTGACCCCAAAAGCGGTTCTCCGGCAGATTATGAGCTCGCCTCTGATATGGCAACGGATTATATCTCGGTTGATAATTGGGTTCGCCTGGTTCGAGATGCAAAGTAATAAAATGACAACATAAGAACTAAAGGACACCCCATGTGTCCTTTTTTCGCTGCATTATTCCTATTCCCTTCCAGCATTGGCATTCTATCGGTGCGATGGCCCCTTCCTCACTAGACACGACTCTTATTACAAATAGTAGGTCAAATACCCAACCTTAATGTGTGATAGATAAATACCCGAGTTCATAATCGAATAATTTCGTGTTTCATACTTCGTCAGTACACTTCTTGAAGCGATTTTGGTTTGGTGAGTAATGAATTTTCATCAACTCGACTACCCAAGTTTCGGTATGTCATCAAATGGTCATTAGAATATCTGATTACGTATAGCTTTCAGCCAAATTGAAAAGTCACTTTGTTGTGCTTTTTTGTTACCAATTTATAATAACTTACGCGAACAAAGGCAGTTCATCACTCACTCAAGGAATTAACTCACATGTCAATCAGCAAAGTTAAAAATTTGTTCTCTCGCTCTCAGTTTCCCCTTCATTACGGCTGGTTAGAGTTAGTAGAAAAGAGCATTGACGCTTCCAGTGATCAAGAGTACCTAGTGAATGAGATTAATGGCATATCCAAACTGATGGGCGATGAGTACACCGAGGCTTTGATGTTGCTTCTTGATTCCCAACCTGAATCGCCTTATTCGTTACCTCTGAAGTTAATGCCTTTGAAACTTTCAGCGAAAAAGAGGATAGCGACTAATAGTAGTGAGTTCGCAGGTGATTGTGAAATGATTAAATCCATGCTCTCAAAGCATGTCTCTATCGGAAGCAAAACTCCCGCAGAACAACGAAATGAACAACGCCAGACTCAAGAGCAAAAGCTGCAAGCGAGGCGTGAAGCATCAGAAAAGATGTTTACGGAACGAAAAGCTCAATATGAGAGGGACTACATTGATTTTCCATCTATAGAGGTAGTTAAGGTACGGAGACGATCCAGAGCAGCAAAAATCCTCGAACCATTAACCAAAGGGCAAACAATCTCTGAGAGCGATTACTTATGGTTAATCGATAAAGGTTTTGAAAATCAATATGTAAGTGGGCTGCACTACCTGAATCGAGCTGAACTAGCAAGGCGCAAATGGGAAGATACGAAGAAACCTTGGAATCTCGTGAATGCTATTGCTGATTACAGAAAGGCTGGGAATCCCAAAATTGCGGTCGATCTCGTTAACAAAAACTTCCCATTTAACTTCGCAAATGGAAACAAGAGTCTGAAATCGGCACTCTTAACCACAAGTGGTGGGGCAAAGCGTGATCTAAACATGTTTGATAAGGCGATCCAATTTGGTACTCAAGCTCATGAACTTACTAAACAAGACTACCGCCCATGCACTCTAATTGGCGCATGTAAGATGATCTTGGGAGATGTTGCTCAAGGGCATGAGTGGTATCAAAAAGCAATTAGACGTGGGTTTAACAAAGATAGCTTTGAGCAAGAGATCCGATCAATCTACAATCGAGCCAGCCGCAAAGATAAAGCCAAAATCAAACAGACCTTAATCGCTGATGGATGGGTATATCAGTGGCTCAAATAAGTCACTTAATAGGATTCCGCTAATTTTAGTAACCGATATGGCATGGGAGGTGTTGTCATTGACGATCCCAGCAGCTCATCTAACACTTCTTCAAGTCTAAATCGGTAGTTAAATCGAAAGCAAAATTCACCTAGGTATTTGGGTAGATGTTTCTTACTGATAGCGTGGTAAGTACCTCTCAATGAGTTCTTGATGTTACCTATCATCGTATCGACCCAATGGAAGTAATTATCTTGGATTTCATCAAGATCAGGTGCGCCATCTTTAACAACCCGATCATGGTGTACGTTCGCATTGGGCAGGGCTTCAAAGCATGAAAGCCCATCTGGTATAGCGAGAGTGGACGGTACTAAGTGCTTCTTAGCCCACTTCTCAACTTCGTATTTACGAAAGCCTTTAACCACCGTCATTCGCATATAGACAGGGTTGTAATCCTCATTTAGAGCTACAGCAGCAATAAAAGGCACTTTGTTCACAAAGCCTCGACCACGCTTACCTTTTGTTTTGCCACCCCAATATGCATCATCGAGCTGCACGACGTAATCACTAGTCACTTTGGGGGGACTTTCGTATGTCATACGCCGTCAGCACTTCTGGGCATAACTCTGTTAACTTTCTTGTTAAAATAGAAAATAATGAATAAATATGGGAAGTTCAATGTATCTACTCTACTAATACTATCTATCTTGATTCCCAGTGAAATAGTCGATAACTTTCCTATCAATCGGGATATAACTATTTTCCGATCTTGGGAACAAGAAAGCGCTGAGGCAACACTCTCGAAAGCATGCATATTACGAACCTATTGCCTTCTCACAGCCGCAATTTCCTTCGTCATAAGCAAAGTGAAACCGCTATTTACGTCGTTCAGCCGTTAATGTGTTCACCTAGAGGCAATGATTATGAAAGTAGAGAAAAAGACTAACAAAGCTGTTCAGGGAGTCACACCACAGCAACAAGACGTAATTATGGGGATTGCTAATGGGCATCGATACCCTGAGCAACAAGCTGAATTTGGTCACGTATCCGTTACATTCCGATCGTTAACCCGCAGAGGTCTCATCAAATATTGTACGAGCAAGAAGTTTTCGCTTACCAGAGCTGGAGAGGTATTACGCAACCACATTGTGGCAAAATTGCAAGGTTACTAACTTTTTGTTAGTTCCCCCGCTTTTCAAGGGGATGACAAATGTCCTGATCCGAAGATGAAGCAAGAAATGGCGAGCTTCTGAGTGGCCAAGTGCCAACTGGGCAGTGTCTGGACAAACCTCGTTACGAATTTCAAACGGCTAATCAATCACACAAAGAAGCAAACCATCAAATAGAGAGCTATTCGTTAACGATATGCTCCTTAACGACGTGTTCCTTAATCAACGAAACCATCACCTCACCACTTGCGGGCTTAACATTGTCAGGCTGAGTAATCACATGAATACGTTTCTTTGAATCAACAATGAATAGCGGCACGACAATCGCGTCTTTATACTGCGCTTGATAATCATCAAAAGAAAAACTGTCACTTATCTTGGTATGCTTAATTTCAGCGCCTTGGCTCAGCAAGCTCGCAAGCTTCTTGTAGCTTGCATTTCCACCAAGCAGCAGCGAGTAAGCATGCTCTTCATTGTGCGAATGCTTGTCTAACGACTCCTGCGTTTTTCTATCCTGAAGGCTAAAAACCTTGCGATGACCAAATTCATTGGAGAAGTGGACGCTGGCGACGGAGTTCAGATGTTGATCTGGCGTCAGAGCCAATACCTGACCAATACCAATCAAATCGAGGTACTCGTCTGCATGACTTGAAGTAGGGTTCCCATAGTAGCCTTCAAAGCCCCCCATCCGGGCTTTGCTCACATAGTCCCAGTTAGTGTCAGACATTAACACCCGACAATCGTAAGTCTGAATCGCTTTACCTACCGCTCTTGCTACGTCATTTGCACCAACCAACAAGAAACCACGAGGCGCAGGTTCGGCAACACCTAAAAAACCTGCGACAGGTCGTGCTGTTGCACTTTGTAGAACTACCGTACCGATGATCACCATAAAGATAAGGGGCACAAGTAAGTTTGCACCTTCAACATTTAGCTCCATCAGTTTGATAGCAAATAACGAAGACACCGCAGCCGCAACAATGCCTCGCGGAGCGACCCAAGCTAGAAACGCTTTTTCTTTCACTTCAAGATTGCTTCGCCACGTAGAAAGAAAAATAGAAACCGGACGAGACACAAGCTGAATGACAGCAAAAAGTACTATCGCAGCAAACCCAAGCTGTTCAAAGTCTGCAAGTTCAACGCGTGCTGCAAGGAGTATGAATAAGCCGGAGATAAATAAAATCGTCAGGTTTTCTTTAAAGTGCAGAATATGGCTAATGTTGACCTCTTTTGCATTAGCAAGCCAGATCCCCATGACGGTAACAGTCAACAATCCAGACTCATGCTCGAGGTAATTGGAAGCCGCGAACACCCCGAGTAGAAGGGTTAGTACAGCGAATGGTTGAAGATACTCTGGTAGCCAATTGCGTCGAATCATCGCTGCCACCAGTGCACCGGCAGCAATCCCCAATGAGAAACCGATGACAATAATGATTCCAAACACGGTCAAGCTATGCATTTGGCTATGCGACACTATAAATTCGTATACCATGACAACAAAGAGTGCGCCCAATGGATCAATAAGGATCCCTTCCCAACGTAAAATATTGGCGAGCTTTGAGTTTGGTCGAACTGTTCGTAACAACGGCACGATCACTGTCGGCCCCGTGACTACCGTCAGGCTGCCAAAGAGAAATGCTATGGTCCAATCTAGACCGAGTAAATGGTGCGTCGCCAGTGAAGTAATGACCCACGAGATCACCGCCCCAATCGTAACAATGCTCCACACACTCTTACTTATTCCCTGAATCTGCTTGAAATTAAGGGTCAAGCTACCCTCGAATAAAATAACGGCCACGGCAAGGGAAATAAATGGGAAGAACAGATCGCCTAGCGCATCTTGAGGAGAAAAAACACCGAAAATGGGGCCAACAAGCAGGCCTGCGATAAGCAAAAACAAAATAGCAGGCAACTTAAACTGCCAAGCCACCCACTGGCAAAATAAACCGAGTACCCCGACACCAGCAAGAGTTAACGCAATAAGCTCTGAAGTCATACTAGATCCCTAAAGATGAGCCATGTGTATAGATAAATAGTATGACGGACACAACAACCTCACAACAATTTAAATTAAATCATTAACATGAATTTTAATTATCATCTGTTCTAGCTCTGCCTTTTCGACATCGACGGGCAATCCAACCGACCAACTTAATATAATCAATAAGACGACATAGTATGCAGGCTAATCTTTGATTCGGGAGTATCGTTCTCGGTGCGTTACGCTTTGCGCTACTCCAGGTTTCATAGCTTTCAAACAAATAAACGGCACATTCTAATGATAAGAATGTGCCGTTTATTTGTTAACTCGCCCATCACTGGGCCTTGTTCCGTCGATATGTTACTTCAATATGATACGTCAATTAGCCATTCAGTTCAGATAGCTGATCAGAGAACCAAATCTTGCGCTGAAAACGTGGGTTCTTAGAGGACATATCTATCTTATATGGGTTTTCTTCTTCTGAGCGCTGCGGGATCGCTAAAATCTTACTGAGTTCCTGAGCCAAGTACTTCTCGATTTTTAACACCACCATCTTCTTGCGTAGACGGCCTTGCTCGTCGCGGTTAAGGATAGTTGGCATGGTATTCAGTGTTAAAATCTCACCCAGCGCTGGGTGAGACATACGCTCACGCCCTTCCGTACTGGCGTAGAAGTGTGAAACGGTAAACACCATATTCTCAGGTTTAAGCTGCTGTAGGAACTGGCACGATTTCACCACCGTTGAGCCAGTACGCACCATGTCGTCAAAGAGTACAATGCTCGATTTTTCCAGCCCCTCAAAAGTATCTTCACTTTCTTTATGCAGCGTGATTTCCACTTTACGCTCAGCAGTACGCTCTTTATCCAACATGATAAATTTGGCTTTGCTCAAACCAATTCTGTTGTACATCTCTTTGACAAAGTCTCGCGCTCCTTTGTCTGGCGCACAAAGTACCAAACCTTCACCGTCTGGGCCGTAGTTCAACATGTTAGAGTTGAGTAGGTAATGCGCGTAAATCTGATAAGGAATGAGGTTATAAAAACGGCCGCCAAACACGTCGCCAAACATCTTCTGTACCGAATCAGAGTGGTTATGTACCGTGACCACATCATCAACGCCAGAAAGCTTTAATAACTGCGCATACAACTGCGCCGTAAACGGCTGACCATCAAATTTTTTGATGTCTGAAACGGAACGCTCCCCCCCCGTGTCACCAAGTTCAGGGCGTGCGCCACGATCTTGAGCAGAAAAGAATAAATCCGGCTCCACCAGCACCACTCGACTGGCACCATTTTCTTTAGCAGCACGGGCAATAATAAAGTTATGCATCGCCAGCTCTTGACGGCTCGTAACCAGGTTGCCGGTACTGACGATCACCACCGTTTTTCCTTCTAAACCGTTACCGATGTTGTCCATGTCGTCTTCATCAGAAATAAAGCGTGGGCAAAATTCGGTGTTCATGAAGTGCTTCATACTGATGACATCTGAGATGTCTTCGTGCTGCCCCATCGCATACGCGACATCGATGGCAAATGGGTTATCGGAAGAGTTGCTGACAATCACTATATCGCTAGATAGTGCGTTTTGGCTGCTCATGGCATTCCTTATTAATTCGGAAAGTGAGTGGGTTGTGATGTGGGTATTCTAGCGGTAAAGCGAGCAAAACGGCAGAGGGAAATCCGAATTTGTGGTAAAGGCTTGTAATGCCCTCAAAGGCATTGAGAATACACGCTTCACCATAACAGCAGTGGTGATGGCGAGATCGCTAAATATCCGAGGTCTACCACACGTTCCTTACTTTGACTGTTTCCAGTCTCTTATCGCTTCTTCGTCGATCCAAAATGTGAGCGAGCCTCGATGAATCAATGAACTGTTGTATTGGCCCCAGTTTTTGGTTTTGAAGTAAGGTTTAGGCATAAGGCCATATTAGTGAGTGGATTTCACTGTTCTGAACGTAAGAACCGGATTTACTTCACTCGAATTAGGCAATAAAGCCCTGTGTCGTTTCAAGCGATTTCTCTCGCTAACAAAAATCATCGGTCACCTTCCGCACGTGGCGTGAAATGACCTTATTTATAGACACCCATACGTTTATAGTGCGCCCCTTTCAAACAAGGGCCAACCATTATGAACGCCGTATCAAAAATTGTATTAGCGACAACATTAAGCTCTAGCATAAGCCTCGCATTCGCTCAGAATAACAACGGCGACGACGTCATTGACCCATCCAACCTCACCTCGGTGAATACCTCTGCGTATCTAGGCTTCAGCAACCAGGGGGATGTTAAAGTCTCAGGGTCCATTGGTTATGGTTTGCAAAATGGACAAATGGCAATGGGAACACTCGAAGCCAGCATGGACTCCGAAGGCAAATACAATGACAGCCGATTACAATATTTCCATGTTTTTCACTTTGAAAACCCAAGACTACCTTCCGCCGCGGGATCAATCGATATTATCGATAATGATAACTTCACCACGGCCGCATTAGGCGGTGTATTTATGTACAACCCCGATATCGAAAATCTCACTATCTTTGGCCGCGTAGGGGCGCTAGCTGGGCAATACGACGATGATTTCATCACACAAATGGGCGAGACTGACAACGGCGTGATCGGTGGTATGACGGCGGCTTACTTCTCTTGGAAACCAGGGGCGGATGGCACCTACTTGATGTTCTCTCCAGAATATACCTACATGGATGGTGACGTTAATACATCTTTACTCAAAACATCACTTACCATAGGAACTCCGGTATCGAGTGACGGAAAGCGTTGGGGGCAATTCAAGATTGAACACACCCATGGGAGTATGAAGTCCTCACTTCATACCATCGACATCAATGACACCTCTGCCTGGGTCTTCTATAAAGTCTTTTTCTAATATTCTGAGCTTACTCTCAGAAACCTTAATATCACGACGCCCATTCCCCCACTAGATTCATTAAGCACGGACGCTTTTATTCCTGTTTAAATTAACGTCAGGTCAATAAACCTCTCTCGCTACACTCCTTTAACGTCCCTTTACCACCCTCGCTATTTCCTGCGCTACCAACGGCCACTATCCACACGCCAAGAAACTAGAAACCAGAAACACCCACTCATTCTCACATTCGACTTGGAAACAAGGTATATTTATAGACGTGATGGTTATCTTGTCAGTGAATTACTATGCCCAACCCAATCAACATCAGTAACTCGAATAATCTTGCCCCGTTTCTTAAATACTTCGAAGACAAGGGCATTGAATGGCGAAGTGTCGCAACAGAGTACAACTTCCCCGAGAATATTGACGAAGAGAACATCTGGCTCTCTTCGCATCAAGTGATGGCCTTTCTTCATGCCATGATGAAAAACACCAAAAAGAACATTGGGGTCGATGTGGGCCGGTTAATCACCCTAGACCAACTTTCTCCAGAGCTACTTAGAGAATTCAAACAATGCAATGATGTTGAGCATGCTGTTCAGCGCTTGATAGAACTCATGCCAACATTCAACAACTATGTTGTGGTTTGGCCTAGCCAGATCGAAGGAAAGTGGTACTTGTGCCATCGCGGCTCATATCACCCCTCGCTTCCAGGGTATGATCAAGCCGAATGGTTTCGAACCTTTGCGCTCATTTCACTCTTTCGACTTTTTCTAGGAAACCGTTGGGAACCTCGTTCGATCTTTATGAGTTTCTCACAGCATTTGGTCCGCGATTTATCCCCAATACAGACAGAGAGTACATTTCGCTTTGGGCATGACTTTGGTGCGATTGAGCTGCCATTACCGCAAGCATTTGTCGCCATTGAATCTCAACGGGAAAATAGTAGGTGGATAGAAAACATCACAGCGCTCATCAACACATATGCTGTGCTTCCCTGGTTTAATATCGATTGGCTATCAAGGCTTGTAGGCAGTTCTTCGCGCACCCTGCAAAGGGTACTTGCTAACCATGGCTTCACGTTTAGAGAACTCAGAGACCAAGCCCGACACAGTGCTGCAACAAAGCTGCTGGCAAACGGTGTTTCTCCTTTTGAAACTGGGTGGCGATGTGGTTATAGCGATTTATCTAATTTTAATCGCGCATTCAAAGCATGGAGTGGAAAAACCCCGTCTCAGTTCCAGAAAACATCCTGACCTAATTACCAGATTGGACAGCGGAACGAGCAAAACGCCAGTGTTCCTGAGTGAACACTGGCGTTTACATTATCGTGATTCATTACGTCTAATGTGAATTACATCTAACGTGAATTGCGTCTAGTTTATATTACGTCTAATCGGCTGGCCTGGTGCGGCATCCGTCAGTAGCTCACCGTCTTGAACGACAAACTGACCATTCACGAGGACCGTATTGATGCCTGTTGAGATAGCAGCTGGCACTTGATACGTCGCTTGGTTGTCCACGGTTTCCGGGTTGAAGATAACGATATCAGCATCCATACCCACCTGAATTCGTCCTTTCTTCTTCATTTGAGGAACAAAACCATCGAGTACCGTTGCTGGCATATAACTCATTTTACGAATCGCTTCTTCCATGCTTAATAAACCACGGTCTCTCACATAAGAACCCAGAATTTTAGTAAACGTGCCGCTCGATCTTGGGTGGGCAAACGCTTCACTTGGAATCGGCCACTCATCTCCTTCGTAATAACTGACCTTGCCATCATCAATCAGCATCCAAGGCATCGAATCTGATTCAATCAAAACATTAGGATGGATGATTGATCGGTCCAGTGCAGAGAGTTCACTCGGAATCGCTTCATCTAGGAAGTGCCAGTTGATGATCGACCCCGGTTGCTCTTTCTGCGCCTGAAGCAGCTCAGTATTGTCTAGACGCTCCGTCCCCATTTGAATGCTTTCTTCTTGGTAACCCAAACGCTCTTTCCATTCGGGACCACTGAACATAGCCGCGCCAACAACGGTGCTTGCTGCCCCCCAAGGGTATGCCCCTGCCGTGACATGGAAACCATTCGCGGTGGCTTCATCAAACAACTCTAATGTCGCGTCAATATCTCGTAAAGAGGTACTGTTGATGTGATTGATGTGCATTTTCGCGCCAGTTAGTGCTGAGTTAGCAATAAGCTCTTGGATCGCTTCGAAACTGCTGCCTGGCTCAAGCATACTGGCATAACGCACGTGCGTGTAGGTCGCGACATCTTGCTCCGCGGCCAGTTTAGACAAGGCGTAATACTCCTTTTGGCCATAACCTGGCGCGTAACCGGCATTGATCCCGATACCAATTGCACCTTCATCCAAACCCTGCTGCACATACGCCATGATCTTCTCTAGTTGCTCAGGAGTGGCGATTTCTTGTTTCCAGTTGTTTTCGCCCTGCATGCTTTGGAAATACTCAAGGTTTGCCACGGGCTCGGTTTCAGTAAACGTCGCGATGCGGGCAAATGTCCACGCAGCTGATGCGCCGTAGTTTATTGGCAAGTTTTTCTCAGACTGAACCCGATACCACTCACCAATAGGCAATATGCCTGACTCTAGCTCCAGTGCTGTAGTTACGCCCTGCTGAGCCTGCATGCGGTAGCCAGCAATGTTTTGACCATGGTGGTGCAAGTCAATAAACCCTGGCGATACAACATGGTCACTGGCATCGATCACCTGTTTGCCGGCAATCGCATCCATTGTAATCGTCTCGATGGTGCCTTTATTAATGCCAATGTTCCGCACGTCGCTCAGCCCCGTTTCAGGGTCAATGACATGACCGCCTTGAATAACGATATCGTATTGAGTTGCGTATACACTCGTTGTCGACACGAGGAGTGCTATTGGCAGCACAATTGAACGTATGGTTGGTTTCATCTGGTTTTCCTATTAAAAATCTAGTGATTTGAGGACTTAAAGGTAGGTTACTTTTTGTGCAGACATCGTGTAGCCAGTGCTCACAACCTCTGTGCCATCGATAAATGAAATTGGCAGGTCTTGTTCATAGGCTTCAATGTCCCCAGACACCATCACCACTTTGTAAAGATCTTGAAGTGCAAAGCCCGAGTCGATATCGACAATAATGGTTTGATTGGCCGGTGGAGGTGGTGTATGAATACAAGCTCCTGCAATAGGCACAAGCAAAAATTGAGTGGTTAACATCCCGTCCATTTCCAAGGGAACAACGAACCCAGGTATGGTGACGTCGTCCAGGTTCAAATCGGTATTGACGGTGGTCAAACGAATACGCTCTATTTCTAACGCTTCTTCTCGCTTTGCTAACAACTCATCTGCATCAAACCCTGCATCCTGCAATACCTTTTTATTCAGCAAATACTCCTTGGTTTCCTCAGCCGTCATATCTCGACTCTTGGCGTTATCGTCGTATTTCAACACACTGTAAAGATGGGTTACTTGCTGTTGAGTTAGTGCTGGCAACTCAATGGTCTTTATCGGTGCTGGAATCAAATCCTGCCACTCAATCAGATTCGCCGAAAACGATTGAAAGCTGATAAACAACACGAGTAATGCACTAAATTTAATCTGCATGGTTTTCTCCAAAGCGTTAAATAGGATCAGCATCAACAACAATTTTGCTCGTAGATTTCAATTCCGCTTGAAAGTAACTCCCTGTGCTGTGGTAGGAATAATACTAGTGCACCTCATTTTAAAATAGGTCATATTACGCCAAAATAATATGAGTTGATTAAAGAACTACATATTTAGTATGTACTGAGATCGCCAAATTGGCCACATAGTTAGAGTTCTAGCGATGAGGAAAAATAAGTCTAATTGCGGAAGTTGAAATCTAATCCAATTTTGCACTGGTTTATAATTGGGCAGAAATAATCGACAAAACAAGTTGTTTTGTAATTGTGCAACACGCTGTTGCACAATTGGGGAAGATTGAAATTGTTACAGATTTCGCAACTACTGACGATTCCTCGGTAGTTGCTTGATGAGCAATGTGCATGTTTCGCACATTAGCTAGCTCTGTGGGTGGGTCTATTTAACATACGTTGTTAATGGTTTTTCGTCAGAGGTTCGTGATCGCCGCTAGGGCGACTGAGACAAGTGCAATGATTGAAACTATACGTGTATCATTCATCAATGAGCTCCTATTTTGGATTCAGGAAATCACATCCGTGTGGCTTTATTCGCAAGCTGAAAAGTCTATGACTCAGTCCGAGCTTAGTTTAGGTATCAATTATGCTGCTATTGAACAAGAGAATGCAGACCGACGACTTACGTTAAAACATAAATAACGTTTATATTAGACACTCGTGTTATTGCTTGTTCCTCGTTGGTTATTCATGGTCTTAATTTAGAGCGTCATAACCACGCCCACTCATGCAATTACGCATTAAGCTATCGCGCTCTTGCTGGTTGGCTTGTTTCGCTGCGTTTTTCGAACCCGCCCCCGACAGTACGCCCACTGTGGTTCCGATTGCCGCACCAGTTTTGGCAGCGCTGCTTCCCGAGTTTCCTGAAACACTGCCCGCTATCGCTCCAGCGGCCGCACCGCGCAATCCCCTTTTCACGCCTTGTTCTACCGCTCCTTGCCCCTCTTGTTGGCCAACATTATCGAGTAATTGATAACATTCGGCATGATCCAACGGAAACTGTTGAGGGTCGTAAATCGACTCATCAAACACTAAGGTGTGAGCGGAGACTAAAGTAGGAAAGACAGATAACAGGGTGATACTGATCACGGCGCCGATCTTGAGCACTTTCTGATGTAAGGAGTCGCTTTTCATAATATTTTCCTTTAGGAAACAAGCCGCTTGAAGGAGAGAACGTCACTTCTTACTTATTAGCTTGGAAAGTGGCAGGGCTAGATCAGAGCAGCCCACTAACGTGATGAATCCGCCGCTGATGGCACCTCTAAAATAGTCATGCGTACAAATACCGTCATTAACCATGCAGAGGCTATGTTTCGTTCTAAATATTTCTGGGTTGATGTTGAGTAGGCTGCATTAATTCCACGCAACCGAGACAAGAGAAGTAAACGAGACAACTTCATGATTTTCTCCAGTATTATTCGCTATTAACAAGTACTGGAGATTATTTAATGGTGAAGCCTAGGAATAAACAAAGCCGACTTAAGATGATAAATTAATAGTATTTATATCTGAGTGAGGATGATAGCGAGTTTGCAGCTTGATAGACCTCATACCTAACGGGTCTAACGGGTCTAACGGGTCTAACGGGAAATGTTGAACTGCTCCAATTCGGCTAAACGGGGTTAATAACAGAGCCATTCCTAGCGAATACCCTATCCCGGACTGAGTCGCCCTTCGAGCCTCTGATAACACTAACGACTAAAATAACACACCTATCACCACCACAATTCGCATTACTTTTAATAATGGTTAACTTAAAGATTTATCGTGATTAATATCACATTTTTCTATTGCTAGAATATCTTTGAAACTCTACTATCTGCGCCTAAAAGCCGCTATGGCTCTATATCATTAAATAAGTTCCACGCTATTACCACGAGAACCAAAAAAAATGGCACCGAAATATCCATTAGCTAAACTGACCTTTCTCATCGCTATCTTAACGGCTGTAGGACAAATGACACAAACGATGTATGTGCCATCTATAGGCCAGATGGCGCAAGAGTTTCGTGTCAACCCAGCGATGCTTCAAGCGGTAATGGCGTGCTACCTTATCCCTTATGGACTATCTCAGTTTATCTATGGCCCTTTGTCGGACAAACTGGGCCGTAAGCCTATTATTATTGCAGGGTTAGGGATCTATCTAATTGGTGCTCTCATCAGCCTATTTGCACACTCATTTGAATTCTTCTTGTTAGGTAGTTTCATTCAAGGTGCTGGAATAGGAAGTGGCGGCGCGATGTCTAGAACGCTTTCTCGTGACTGTTTTTCTGGTGAAGAATTACATCGAGCAAACAGCATTATTAGTATGTGCGTTATTTTTTCACCGCTGCTTGCGCCAGTATTAGGTGGCGTATTAACAGAAACGATGGGCTGGCGCTCAAGCTACCTGTTTTTAACCCTATTTGCGGTTGCTGTGGTGATCATTATGTCATCAAAACTAGCGGAGACATTGCCTGCAGAAAGAAGAACAAAAAGCTCCGCAATGGAAAACTATCGCTTTGTTCTGTCGGATAAGCGATTCCAAGGCTATGTTATCTGCTTGGTAGCCACCTTTGCTGGCGTCGCCGTATTTGAAGCTGCGGCGGGGGTACTATTTGCTGGTGTTCTCAAGCTCTCTGCATTCACGGTTAGCATTTTGTTTGTATTGCCGATTCCAGGCTATTTGCTCGGTGCAGGGTTCTCATCGGTCATTGCCAAACGCTACGGTAACCGTTCTGCGTTTAAATTCGGACTGATTGCTATTATGATCGGCTCGGTTATCGTGCTGATTCCCGGCATGCAAGGCTCGACCGATGCTTGGACGTTAACGATTGGTTCTACGGTTTACTTTCTTGGGGCGGGCGTTCTATTTCCTGCGGCCACCACAGGGGCACTAACACCATTCCCAAATCACGCCGGAACAGGGGGCGCGGTGTTAGGAGGTATGCAAAATCTGGGTGCGGGTCTAACGACCTTAGGTGCTTCAGTCATACCTGCGACAAGCCAATTACCCCTCGGTATCATTATGTTGGTCATGGCACTACTCGCTATGTGGGGGCTGCATATCGCAAAACGGGATAATGGTCCAAACAATGCCAGTGATACGGTAATGGTTTAGCCTGCATCATTGCTAGCCACTCTACTCGGCTTTTAACTTACAAGCATTGCCCAGTAGAGTGCAGGCTCGGTAACATCAAACTTATGATAGTTACGTCTGGGCAACACTAACCCTTAATCGACTTCTTCTCTCATCATTAAGCAGCAGTTAAAAAACCGCACTGCTTTTGCCACACTATATTTCGTAAAACCACGACTCATCCTGCACATCCAGTAACTCTGGTTCAGTTCCATCCAGCTCGTAGAGGTAAAAAGTCTTTAAGGGCGGTGAGTAAATATGCAATGTCACTAATGGTTGACTGTCTGATTGCAAGTTTGAGATTTGGTGAATATCTTGGTCGCGGCTTACTGTCACAGTATTTTCTCGATATAACGCAGATTGAGTCGCGTAAATATGACCATTCGCCGCGATTTGGAATTCGGTTTCTGTCGCATCACCCAGTAATATTTTCACTCCGCATGCCGTGCCCCTATGGTCATGAATTTTACTTCGCTGCCCGCTAAGCCAACTTAAAATAAGAATTTCACAGTGCTCATTACGAAACAGTCGTTTACGACTGTAGTGGTCTTGTTCGAAGCTAGCCAGCGATTTTACCTCGTCTTTACTAAGCGTAACATTATCGAGGAGAAAGCGAATAACCGCCAAAGAGAGTGGTCTTCTTGCATCTTGAACTTGACTAATAAACTCGCTAAAACTCATCAGGTGATCATAGCCCAGTAACGAGCTGGTAGTACTTTGAGCGTTGTCTGAACTATCGGCGATATGTGACAAAAGCGCCTCCTTATATCCTATCCGTTCAATACACACTTGCAGATTCGCCCTACATTGTAAGGCGACCCACTAACCATAGTTCATAACGAAAAAATCAGACAACCAAAAACAAAACGAACCCAGTATCTGTAACACTCATCGTTGACCACACAGAGACTAAGTAACCCCATTATCCCCACTCCTATTCCATCAGTTATTACTACAGGTAATAATTGAAATTTCATCGTTCATTTCCGAATCCCATCCATATTCATTATTATCACCTTATCGAAAACAAAGGAACAAAGTCATTAGCATTTATGTTTTCGAATATTTAAATAAGATAAATAAATCAACTACAAATTAATACTTGCTAAGGAGGGCATAATAAATAGAGCAGAGTAATTATGACTTTAATGAATGTAAGTAGAACAATCACAGCGGTAGCACTCGCATCTGTATTTTCATTATCAATCACACCAGTATTGGCCGATGAATATCAGGATATGTCCGATCCGATGGCCGTATATTCTCAAGCGGGATTTGGTGTAACCAATAAAGGCTTAAACTTTAAGTTAGGTCAATCGTATGACACAAATAATGATGCCACAATGGCAATGCATGTTTTAGAAGCAAAAGGATTTGCTGCAGATAGCCTAAACCTTAAAGGTGATGATAGTTTTGATTCACTTCGTTATCGACACTTTAATGTCAATACGGAGAGCGGTCTTGGCGCACAGATAGATGTAAACTGGGATTTTGACAATAAGATTGGCTCGGCATCTTACTCGATAATTCAAGCCTTACCGAAAATGGGGGCAGTGCAGCTTTATCCCCTAGCAGGCATTGGCATTAACGTCGCAGATATTCACTCTTCATTGATTGATCCGGAGGCGAAGACCGGCTATGAAGGTTCGATTGGTTATACCATTCCATCAAGCTTTGCATTGTTGGGGTTATATTCAAAGATTGAGCTAACAGACAATATCTGGCTTAACTACAACCCAATGTACACTTCCCAATTAGGTGGTATTGAGTCTTTCAGTGATTTATATGGCTGGCAGCACGAGATAGCAGCCAGCTATAAAATAAACAGTCAGAGTAATATCCGAGCATTTTGGAACTTTGGCGAAGCAAACGATGGTACTGATTTCAGAGTCGAATATAACCATCAATTCTAATTATATTAAATAACCACTCTAAATACACGCTGTACTTTTAACAATACAGCGTTGAATAACACGATTCAAACTAGGTATTATTATGAATAAAACAATGATGTCCATCCTAATTGGTTCCCTCACAATTGGAACGCTCGCACATGCTGAAAATACGATACCAACAGATGCGGAACTCACTGGTCAGCGTGTCTACCATCATATGGATAATATGGTGGGCTTTATGGAAAAGAACGGCGTGAATAACTTTGAATTCCCCGGTTTAGCTGATCATACATGGGATGTCATTACACCCGCGCTGGACCATATATATGCCAAAGCCATGTTAGATGTGACCAACGGTCCTGTTGAGGTAACGGTACCACCACGCGATGCTGGGCGTTACGCTTCCTTTCACTTAATTGATGCTGAGCACTTTGCCGCATACCATGAAGTCACCCCAGCGGAAGGTGGCACTTATCTTCTGGTTCGCTCTGGCGCGGATTACGACATTCCTGAAGGCAAATACATCGATACAATCGACGTTAACGACGACCTGATTTTCGCATTTATTCGCGTACAGACGTTTGAATATCGTGATAACGGCGTAGCAGATGAATGGCGTAAACAGCTTGTCATTGATAATAAAGCGCCAATATCAGACATCGCACTACCCGATCGTCAAAATGTACAATCGGTCATTCAATTCGCCGATCAAATTTCAGACGGATGGCCACAAACTCATGACAATATGCAGACTATCATCGCTGATAAAGCATTTGATCAAACCAGGCTCAGTGACGTTCGTGAATACGTACATAACTTAGGTTCATCAGGCTTAGTGGTAAACAACCTCTCTGGCTTTGAACATCCGGGTCATGCCGACGATCTAGGTGATGAGAAAAGACGCTCGCTACTTACGCACTTAGGGCACCTAGGATTCCCGGCCGAACATGCATACTATGAAATGATTCCGATGACACCTGAAGGTCAAAAACTAAATGGCTCAGAAGATTTTGTTCTGACAATGCCTCACCAGCAAGCTGTAGGTAAATTTTGGTCTATCACCCGTTATTCTGACGAAACTCGTTTACCACTTGATCCAGCGACGATCAAAGGCTCAGACCGCCAAGTTTGGGCAGGAGGCAACACTACTCCAGATTCCAATGGTAACATTACCATCACGTTCTCAAGTGACGACCCTCAGAACGGGACCTACTGGATGCCCGTCGTCGATGGTGAAGACTATTACTTCATCGCCCGCTACTACCTTCCTCAAGAAGGGCTAGCAGGCAACACCGTGCAAAATATTATTTATAAAGGCTCACCACTAGAAACGTTAATGACGCCTAAAGCAACGTTTAATTACGGAAACTAAAAAGGTGATACCAGCCAGGGACGGCACCGATATCTTTTAACTACCTTGTGCCAAAAAGATATCGTTTATTTCTTTATGGAGCCATTGTACTAATGGCGTTCTTGATAGTTTACTAGGTATAAAAGCACCAATATCACTGTCGAGGCGATGGTCATGATGTACCGAAAAAAACCTGGTTCCTTCTGGCAAATCAACATCAAAAATATCGACACAAGGTAATAGCGAGTCAGATTCAGCAACCACATGCAAACAAATACTCAGTTGGTCAGCACGTATACTGACTTTGGGCGCTATCCCTGCTTGGCGAAGTGTGGTTTCGATTAAATTCTCTTTTTTATTAAAATCCGGTAACTGAAGCAGAGCAAGCGGATACTGCCCTATATCTTGAGTGGTTCGCTCAGTCGCTAATATCGGGTGTCCTTCTCGACAAATAAGCTTGAAATAACAGTGCCCGAGATGCTTTTGTATCACCTGCTTAGAAATGTCTAAAGGTAGGTAGTTAATCCCCATATGCAGGCGTGCCAAGGTAAGATCGTGCTCTGTGTCTTGCCCCCAATTAATGAGTTTTAACGTCGCGTGCGGCAGTAACGGTCGAAGATGGCTATAGAGTTGTCGAGAAACGGGTCGATAAAGCGATGTATTAATCGCAATACTAATATCCCCAGTATACTGGCTTGGATCAAATTGCTGATTGCGTGAGAAAATATCCTCCATTAACTCAAATACGCTAGGCAGTTTCGCCAGCAACTCTAAGCAGTATGGTGTGGGCTCTAAACCATATTGCTTGCGTACAAACAGTTCGTCACCAAAATCATCACGTAGTCGCTTTAATTGTTTGCTTACTGCCGGTTGCGAGAGAAACATCCGCGCTGCAGCACGTTTGGTATTGCGCTCTTCCCCAATGATTTTAAGTAACTTGAGGGAATTAAAGTCCAGTTTTCTTAGTAAGTTATCATCCATATTCTAACAACACTCTTCGTAGAGACTCATTAATGGTACAACACGGTCATAGATGCGGCTAGAACCTTCAAGCCAAATATTAATCAGACAGTAAACCACAGAAAAAACAACACAAAAAAGGAAAAATTTCAATTAGCTCCTTGCTATACCCACACTCATTATCCTTTGTGTCTTAATCTCTTTATCCGGTTATTTCACCGTTCAAGATTCAGCGAAACCATTCGTCGCAATCTCGACATGACAAACAATCCACATTGTATGGTGGCTATAAACAACATAAGGGAGAAGTAATCATGAATGCTCGAACAACAAGACTTGTTTTACGATGGGTGCACATTATTGGCGCGTTGCTTATTGGAACGGCGCTTTACTCGCCGCTGAAATCGAACCAAAGCTTTATGACTCTCGTGTTATTTATTCTTGTTCCTGTCGTCGCAATAACAGGAATAGCGATGTGGAAACAGGGTAAACTGATGGCGTTATTGAAACCTAGATAGCGTTGTTCTTTCAGTATTGGAACTATTCACAATATCTATAGAACGCGTTAATTATCGTGGTTTAACGCGTTCTATCCGCTGTACATTATTCCCTACTCCGACCACGAACGCCACTTGTAGATTCTACTTTCTCGCTCGCGGCAAATATGTATAATTGAAATTATTATTGTCAGTGGTCTCATTTACACCACTGATACCATCGAGCTGTATGTGGATTTCATATGAATTTCTCAAAAATAATCGCACCACAGCTGCTTAAAAGGGTTTGGAAACCACCCGCTCACATCGCGAGATGTATTCGTACAAATTATCGACGTGTGAGCCGCCACAATAGCCGCGACTTTAATAAAAAACATACCCAAATCCTAGAAATGATCGGCAAAGGCATCCCCGCTGCTGATATATATAATAAAATCGGTTTATTATATGAGTCTCGTCACCCCGGGCTACGCTGCTCAATGTTAGAGCTCCATGGAGACACTTTAATTCACGGTGGTGCACCCAGTATGCCCGAAGAATACTGCAAAGCCGTCAACGGTTTAAAGATTGGTCCGGATATCGGCTCTTGTGGCACTTCAACTTATACTGGTAAACGAGTCATCGTCGAAAACATCGAGACCGACCCTAGATGGAAAAATATCAAGCAATTTGCCCTTCCTCATGGAATGCGAAGCTGCTGGTCTGAACCCATTAAAAGCTCCAGTGGCGAAGTGCTGGGTGCATTTGGTATGTATTACGACTACCCTGCAACACCAAACAAAGACGAATCCAAAAGCCTTAAGTCCGCCGCGATGCTAGCCAGCATTGTGATGGAGCGCGATAAAAACCAAAAACGCATCCAAGAATTAGCCTATACCGATGAGTTGACTGGCTTTTCAAGCCGAGCCTACTTCTATCTCAAGCTTGAAACGTTAGTAAAGGAGTCTCAACAAAACAAACAACGCTTTGGCGTAATATTTATTGACCTAGATAACTTCAAGAATATTAATGACAGCTTTGGACACGATGTCGGTGATCGTTATCTTCAAGATATCGCCAGTCGATTAACACCAATCATTAATGATTCATATTTAATCTCTCGTCTAGGTGGGGATGAGTTCTGCATTGTT
Organism: Vibrio methylphosphonaticus; assembly: GCF_023634655.1. Taxonomy (GTDB): domain Bacteria; phylum Pseudomonadota; class Gammaproteobacteria; order Enterobacterales; family Vibrionaceae; genus Vibrio; species Vibrio methylphosphonaticus. The sequence continues at coordinate 251,799 of NZ_JAMKMS010000002.1, forward strand.
GTTAAAGAGTCAGCAATGACACATAACAGTGAACGAATCGCGCAACGTTGCCTAAGTGAAATATCTCAAACCACCGATATTTCTGGCCGGGAATTTGTGCAATCATGCAGTATTGGCATCGCTCATTACCCAGAAGATGGTAGCGATGTCAGAACGGTATTAAAGTCGGCTGATACCGCTTTGTATCGAGCTAAAAATGCAGGGAAAAACCAATATGTCAGCTATGATAAGGCATTCACGGTAGCAGCAGAATATCAGTCTAATGTCGAACAGTTATTGCGTAGCGCGTTAGATAACAAAGACATCACCATTGTTTATCAACCACAAATAGATTTGACCACTCAACAAGTGATTACTATCGAAGCACTTTGTCGCTGGTATCACCCAGAACTTGGTCAAGTCTCCCCCGAAGAATTTATTCAAATCGCCGAACGAACTGGAATGATAAAACCACTCACTGAATACGTTCTAGCGACAGCGTGCAAGCAAGCGGTTTTGTGGAAGAATGCAGGGTATCCTCGAATACGCCTAGCGGTGAATATTTCACCGTCACATTTTTTAGACCCTGACTTCATTCCATTGATTGAACGGATTCTTTACGAAACAAAAATGGACCCAAGCGATCTTGAATTGGAGGTCACTGAAACGGTCATTCAAACTAAGCCAGCCAATCAGCTCGTATTTAGGCGCCTAAAAGCACTGGGCATAAAACTCGCAATTGATGACTTTGGAACTGGCTATTCCTCTTTCGCCTCATTAAAACATTTAGATGTGGATGTGTTAAAAATTGATAAGTACTTTATCGACGATATATTGGTGGATAGAAAATCTCAGTACCTCGTGGAATCTATGATAGGCATGGCACACAATCTAGGGTACTACGTTGTAGCAGAAGGTGTTGAGCGTCAAGAACAAGCCCAGCTACTTAAACAAATGTCATGCGATGTTGTACAGGGTTATCTGTTTAGTAAACCGACCCACCCGGAAAATATCGAAGCGCTTTTGCGACCCGTCAATTAAGACAGTGAGCTCAATCACAACACATCAAGCTCACTGTTCGTTTATCGCTTTGTCGCAGATTCCGAACGCATAAGTCCTACAACATTTCAGCGAGTGCCCTCGCGCTACAACTACCAAAGTACTTGGCGTCGTAACTCACAAAGCCGCTAAAGCGACTAAAGCAACTAAAGCAACTAAAGCAACTAAAGTAAGTAAACCAAGTAAAGCTACAACGACGTGACGCCCGAATACCGCACTCCAGATAGCTGCGCCATTTCTCTGTTCCAAGTGGCAAGGTCATTGTGATTAAATTGGCTAAGGTCATTATGCCCACAGGCTCTCGCCATCACTTGCATCAACTCGGTTGAGGCTTCAAAGAAGTTATTGAGTTGCTTCGAGGCTTTTTCGACATTGAGTCGCTGTCGTAAATCGGCCTTTTGAGTAGCAATACCTGCAGGACAATTGTTGGTATTGCACATTCTCGCCGCCACACAACCTATAGATTGCATGGCACTATTCGATATTGCCACACCATCAGCGCCCAATGCCACCGCCTTAACAAAGTCCATGGGCACTCGCAAACCACCGGTCACGATTAACGTTACCTTACCGCTGACGCCCTGCTTATCCAAATACGCTCGAGCTCGGGCTAATGCGGGTATCGTTGGTACACTAATATGATCTCTAAACATTGCTGGAGCCGCGCCTGTGCCACCACCTCGTCCATCAAGAATGATGTAATCAGCGCTAGCGTCCAATGCAAATTGAATATCCTCTTCAATATGATTGGCACTTAGTTTAAAGCCAATTGGGATGCCTCCCGTGATTTCTCGAACTCGATCAGCAAAACGCTTAAAATCTTCTGCGGTGTGCAGGTCTTTAAATGTGGGTGGGGACACTGCAGCAGTGCCGGCTTCAATCCCTCTAACTTGCGCAATTTTCCCTATATTTTTACTGCCCGGAAGGTGCCCGCCGGTGCCTGTTTTCGCGCCTTGCCCGCCTTTGAAATGAAAAGCTTGCACGTTTTTAATTTTGACTCTTCATATCCGAAACCCGCACTTGCTAATTCATAAAAATAGCGCGAGTTTGCCGCTTGCTCTTCCGGCAGCATTCCCCCCTCACCTGAACAAATGCCAGTACCAGCCAACTCTGCACCTGTCGCAAGAGAGACTTTAGCTTCTTCAGACAACGCGCCAAAGCTCATATCGGATACAAATAATGGGATTTTTAGCGACAGCGGTTTCTTCGCCATTGGACCAATAACCAGCTCCGTCGCCACGGGTATATCTTCCAGCAAAGGCTTAGTCGCCATTTGTGCCACCATGATTTGCAAGTCATCCCAGTGTGGTAACAGATGGCGAGGAACCCCCATAGAAGTCATGGGGCCATGGTGACCCACTTTTTGTAAACCATCACGTGCTAATTGGTGGATAAATTCAACCGTGGGTTCTTCGATTGTGACCGTTGCAATAGGCATACTGTCTGTCGATTGAATTTGAACACCCGGTCCTTCTTGCCCAACTTGTTGTTGGTTAAATTGCTTGTGAGAACCATCGCAATACGGTGGATTCTGGGTGTGTTTACAGCGACATAGATAAGCATCGCCGCTTTCCGTCGCAACAAAACTCTTAGGTTTAAACTCCGTTCCCGCGTGAGAACCATCGCAGAAAGGTTGATTAGACGAGCGACCACACGTGCAGTAGTAATATTCTTTGTCTTTAGTCAGCTCGGTTTTGATCGGTACATTATTGGCGATAATCGGCTTGCTCATAGTCCATCCTTTATTCCATGTGTATTATGGTCAGCCGCTTTTAATTAAGCGTTTCTTGTTATAAGAGACTTTGATGAGCTTAGTTGAGAACGGAGACGATTGCTTTTATACCACCTCCAATAATGACCGTTTTCAATGATAGATTCGTTTCCTACTGCGCTTTTTTTACGTACTTCGCGGTAATTAAAATTTCCCCCCCACCATCGACCTTGCAGTCAAGTTGATGATCCTTACCTTCAATGATTCGCTTAATCACCGCCTTTGTGCCTATCTTAACCACCATAGCGCTACCTTTTACCTTGAGATCTTTTATCGCTGTGATTTTATCCCCTTGCTCCAACAGCGCGCCATTTACGTCGTGGACAACAAACCGTTCGTCCAATAATTGCTGGGGATTCCATTCATACGCACATTCAGGGCATACGAGCTGATCTTGGTCTTGATAAACATATTCGGATTGGCATGCGAGGCAAGGTGGTAGTGACATACTGTGATACTTCTGTTAATGAATCTACTCGGTATGGTAATGGGTCTTTTCTTCGTTAGCGAGTAACTTTTCAATAAATGAATTCAATGCAAGGTCACAGGTTAAGTACAACAGACATTACGATAAAACATCGCTACTAAATAAGCCGAACAGTGGGTAAAAGGGCTCAACCACCACTCGGCTTCTCTCTTTTCATTACGGCCGATTCATCAATGATTAATGAATAAACGCCATTAATTCGCACTGAGTAGGCAGTGCAGTCATTGCACCTTTTTTAGTCGTTGCTAGCGCCCCACAGCCATTACCCCACTGGACGGCTTCCATGATGGTGGCGATGTTGTTCCACTCATCACTTTGTGCCAACCGAACCAGCAGCCCGCCAACAAATGCATCGCCGGCTCCTGTTGTATCGATCGGGTGCATTTTTTGACCGGAGATCAGCTGCTGACACCCTTGATGGATAAGCAAAGCACCTTTTGCTCCTTGAGTTACAAGAACCAGAGGGATATTAAGTGGTGCGATACGGGCTAAACCCTCTTGCAATGTCTCGGTATTAGTCAAATACAACAATTCATCATCGGAAAATTTAACCACATCGGCCATTTCAATCGCTTTGAGAACCACGGTTCGAATCTCATTAGGGTTTGCCCACACTTCTTCACGAAGATTCGGGTCAAAGCTCACAAAGCCCCCTGCGGCTTTGATACTCTCCATCGCTGACATGGTGCTACTTCGACTAGGTTCATTAGCCAATGCAATGGAGCAAAGGTGAAGCCACTGTTTAGCCTCAAATTTTGGTATATCCTCTTGGACAAGAAACTGATCGGCGCTAGGTTTTACCATAAAAGTAAAGCTTCGCTCTCCTTGAGCATCAAGATCAACGATAACGGTAGAGGTGCGCTGCTGAGCATCTAATATCATGTACTCAGTACTCACTCCCTCATCACTTAGTACTTGCTTCATGAATCGCCCAAGTGGATCGTCACCTACACGGCCAAAGAAAGCACTGTCCCCACCTAAGCGAGTAATGGCGACCGCAACATTGGCCGGCGCACCACCGGGACACTTTAAATAGCTCGTGTCCCCTTCAGGAATCAAATCAACAACGGCATCACCAGACAACCATACTCTGTTCATTACTCACACCCTTTTAGATTACTACTTGCAGAGTTCAACTTAGGTAAAGCCAACCTCCAAAATGAAAATGTCGCGCACCCAGAAAGCGTTATATTGGTCGCGTTAAGCGGCGTAAATACGCGGCTACTCATGACGTATTCACCATCATTAATAAAGAGTTCTACCGACGATGAATCCGCCAAAATGTGTAGTGTCACTGTAGAACTAGAAAGAGGCAGCTCTCTTATTTGGTCGCCTTCTCTGATTAAGGTTTGGCTTCGATCTAGCCGTAACGAGCGAATGTCAGCATCTAGAGTTATCTTAAGCTCGTGATGACTGCCTTTGAACAAGGCTAATTCACTGCCCCACTGAAGTTCCACCTTTAACTCAAACGACTTTGTGCCTAAATCTCTTGATGCATCATTAAGTTCGAACTCCTCAACAGCACCTTGCATTGATTTCAGCTCTTGAAGCGGACGTTGTATTAGGCGATCGCCTTGATACGTCAACTCACGCAAGCACGTGAGTTGATGGACCCAGCCATTATCAATACTAGGTTGATTGATTTCATCCGGTAGTCCCATCCACCCAATCAGTACACGTCGACCATCTGGCGTTGCTAGCGTCTGTGGTGCATAAAAATCAAAGCCATGATCAAGATTTTTAAAACCAGAGAACGTCATGCTTTGTCCATCAGACCATTCAACGTCAAAATACCCATTATGATGAGGTACCGTGTGATGAGGGCTAGTTGACTCAATTCCCTGCGGGCCGATAAGTGCCACCCAACGACCATTAAGTTGGAACATATCGGGGCACTCCCACATGTAACCGAGATCCCCCATCTCTTCGCCATACAAGCCGTGATAATGCCAATCATGAAGATTATTCGATTTATAGACCGCGAGACGTCCTCGCATGTCTTCTCTCTGTGCGCCAAGCAACATTAGCCATTCATTGCTATGGTAAAACACTTTAGGGTCACGGCAATGTGGTGTGACTTGGGGAGGAAGCGTTGCTACAACCGGGCCTTTTTTATCAAAGGTAACGCCGTCGGCTGACACGGCAAGGCATTGAGTCGTGTGACGATCTCGTTGCTCGCCAATTCGTGTATTGCCAGTATAAAACAGCATCAACTCATCACCATTGCTTACAGCATGTCCCGAAAACACCCCATGAGAATCGAACCAGTCAGAGGGTGTCAGCGCTAAGGGTTGTCGCTGCCAGCCAAGCAAGTCTTTGCTCACTATGTGAGCCCAATACTTGTCTTTATGCTCACAGGAATACGGCGACCATTGGTAGAACAAATGATACTGTCCATTGTGGAATACGAAGCCATTAGGATCGTTAAGCAAACCCTGTGGCGGCGCGATGTGCCACTGTGGACGGAACTCACACTCTGTTGGCACTTCACATGCTTGCGCCATTACACGCTGTTGACTCGCTATCTGCTTCCCAACGGCAAGCAGATCGGCGCTTGCTAAGGTTGCGGGCTTCTTGTAACGCACTTGCTTTAGTAATGTATTAATCTCAATGCATACTTTCTCTTCAACGTCATCCATTGAAGGTAACTGCTGTGCCGCGGTCACTAGATCCATATCTCTGACTTCAAACACCAGATCATCATCAGGGATAAGTACTCGGGTTACATTCTGGATTCCACCACAGTCTGTAATAAAACAGGCTAACGACATAGTCACACTCACAGTTAATATTTTGGGAACGTTTGCAACTTTAGTGTAGCGTGTCTAAAAATTCAAGTTCGAATCGTCCACCAACAGTAAATCTGTGAGCGCACCTGAAAAATAACCACTTACGGAATCAACAACAGGCGCATTGAACACTGCTTTTATACCCGTTTCTCAGCCCCCCCAGATATTACCTTCCTAGCATGTTTCCCTATCCACGCTCTTAAAGCCAAGTACCATTTTGCTCATATGCTGTTGTTTTCCATTAATTAAATCCAACAGCACTTGCGCAGACGCCTCACCAGCCGAGTCAAATGAATAATGAAATGTCGACAGCGTAGGTGAGCACACACTACCTAGCTCATCATCGCCGACGCCTAGAATTTTGATATCTTGACCAGGCAATTTTCCAGATTGTTTAATCGCATTAATTGCGCCAACAGCTATACGATCGGTTGCACAGAATACGCCATCAACGTCTGGATAAGTATTGAGTAGATCAGTCATCTGCTCAAAACCCGACTCAATAGAAAATTCTCCCCGGCTGTGGAATAAAGGCTCACCGAGTCCCGCAAATTCCGTGGCCTGAAGCAATCCCTGGTAACGCATTGAATCAACAGCGATATCTTGACTATTCACGCCAATAAAGCCGATTTTCTTTGCCCCTGCCTCAACCAACCTTTGACCAGCAACAAACCCAACCCGGCTGTCATCATGAATCACGCTTGGTATATCAAACAAAGAACCATCTTGACCCACGAGAACAACTGGTACGTCGGACTGCCCAATCACTTTAACCAGCTCTCTATCAAGGTGAGTCGCATAGAGAATAATGCCTTCGACCCGTTTTTGATTGAACAACCGAATGAACTCAACTTCTTTGTCATTGTTATGCTGGCTATTCGCCAATAGTACGTATTTCCCTGCTTGCTCAAACACCCGACTTAGACCGTCAGCCCCTTGTGACACTGCGCCTGAAGACACGGTTGGCACAATGACGCCTATCAAATTGGTCTGCTGTAATTTTAGATCCTTAGCGACTTGATTCACAAAGTAGCCGCACTCTTCAATGGCCTTTCTGACCTTGAGCTTAGTGCTTTCTTTTACTCCGTACTCGTCATTAACAACGCGAGACACGGTGGACTTTGAAACCCCTGCGAGCTTCGCTACGTCATGCAAACTTGCCATGCAATATTCAGCCTTTTGTTCTTTTCTGCAATTGTTTGCAAGTTTGACAACTAATAATCATGAAAGATAGTGCTTTGTGATCACACTAACCGCCAGATCCGGTTAAATAAGTCGATCATCGTCATACTTTTCTGCATTTAATTTTGACTAAATACCCTTTTTCCCGAAAAATCCATTTTGCAAACGTTCCCAACAATTAACAGTCTATTCCTAATATAATAAGAAATAGTCATTACGATACCCAGCGATTTAGGGTATACCCAAGATATCCGGAGCCCGTTATGAACTACCCTGCTGTAGCAAAAGAACTCTTAGCACTCATTGGAGGTAAAGATAACCTCACCGCACTCGCCCATTGCGCGACACGATTACGCCTTGCCGTTAAAGATGAGTCCTTACTTCAAGAAGATGCGATCGATAACCTTGAAGGCGTAAAAGGCCAGTTTAAAGTGGCAGGCCAATACCAAGTCATTTTCGGCTCTGGTATTGTCAATCAAGTCTACGCTGAAATGGCTAAGCTGACTGGAATGAGCGACATGTCAACCAGTGAAGTCGCTTCCGCAGGTGCCGAAAAACAAAATGTGGTCCAAAAAGCGGTCAAAGGGCTCTCTGATATATTCGTACCGATTATCCCAGCCATTGTGGCGGGTGGCCTATTAATGGGTGTATTCAACCTTCTTACGGCTAAAGGGCTATTCATTGACGGGCTATCGCTTATTGAAGCCTACCCTGGCATGGCTGACTTAGCAGGGATGATCAACACATTTGCCAATGCCCCTTTTGTTTATTTACCTGTTTTACTCGCTTTTTCAGCATCTAAAAAGTTTGGTGGAAACCCTTTCCTTGGCGCGGCGCTGGGGATGTTAATGGTTCACCCTGATCTTTTGAACGGTTGGGGTTTCGGTGGTGCGAGTGTCTCTGGTACGATCCCTACTTGGAACATTTTTGGCTTCGAGATCCAAAAAGTTGGTTACCAAGGCTCGGTATTGCCTGTTTTGGTTTCCGCTTTTATCTTGGCGAAAGTAGAAAACGGACTACGTCAATTTATCCCGTCAGTACTTGATAATTTACTTACGCCAATGCTCGCCATTTTTATCACTGGCTTCCTAACCTTTACCATCGTCGGCCCTTTCACCCGTGATATTGGTTTCTTATTGGGCGATAGCCTTAATTGGCTTTACGATTCTGCAGGCTTTATCGGCGGCGCTTTATTTGGCTTCATTTACGCACCGTTTGTTATCACGGGTATGCACCACAGCTTTATTGCTATTGAAACTCAATTGCTCGCTGACATCGCAATTACTGGAGGAACCTTTATCTTCCCTATCGCTGCAATGTCTAATATCGCTCAGGGCGGTGCAGCACTTGCTGTTGCCTTCACCACCAAAGATACCAAAACAAAAGGAATAGCAATGCCATCTGGCGTCACAGCATTACTCGGTATTACTGAGCCGGCAATGTTTGGGGTGAACTTAAAACTACGTTATCCGTTCATTGCTGCTATTTGCGCCGCTGCCGTTTCTAGTGCCTTTGTCACTATGTTCAACGTCAAAGCCTCTGCATTGGGAGCGGCTGGTTTGCCTGGCATTATCTCCATTCGTCCAAACGATATTATGTACTACGTCGTTGGTATGCTGATCGCTTTTGTCGTTGCGTTTGGCCTAACGATTATTCTAGGTGCCCGCCACAATGCAAAAGTAGGCAATACACCCGTAACAGCTTAGTGCTAAACCAAATACACGCGGTGTAGAAGATACCGTGTGCAACAGCAACCCATAAAAAAGCCCATAGGTCCTGACCTATGGGCTTATTGCGTTGTATTTAAAGACGATGACAAACCGGTATCTAAAAATCCAAAGCGTCGGTAAGTACCTCTCGTTAGATGACCATTACTAAATCACCATCGCTAAGTAACCAAAAATCAGCACTAGCATAGAGGTAAGCGCGTATGGAACCGGGTACCCAACCGCTGGAATTGCGCTCTGAGCGGCATCCTGTGCACCTTTCATTGCTGGTGTGCTATTACGTCCACCGGCACATGCGCCAGCTAAAATAGCAGGGTTCATCTTACGAATATAAAGCCCATACAACCATGCCAATAATGGTGGAAGTAATGCGGCGATCAAGCCCAACACCGCAATTTTTATCACGACGATACCTTGGAACGACGCAAGTATTTTAGGTCCGACGGTCGCAGCAAGTACCGCCACAAAGAGGCTTAACCCAATGTCTTGCAAGAAGCTACGAGCACCTTCGCTCATCGGCCCACCAAAGGTTGGGTTTCTTGTACGTAGAAAAGAGAAGATAATCCCCGTAAGCATACAACCAGCCGAGGTTCCCAAAGCAAATGGAATGCCGCCAAGCGTCACACTAAAGTGACCACATACATAACCAATCAACAAAGCAATCGCGAGGTAAAAGGTTTCCGTTATGGTACTTTCCACGATCGGTGCACTATTCAATTTTTTGGCTGTTTGCTGAACGCACCAATCAGAGCCTGCCACTCGAAGTACGTCACCCGCTTCTATCACTGTTTTCGCCAGCAAAGGCATTTGGTGGCCTTGTCGGAACAACGCTTTAATATAAATACCAAAGCCCACTTCCGTGCCAACTTCTTCTAATGTTTTTCCAATGTATTGAGACTTTCCAAGATGAAGATCGGCCACCTCAATATCCACATTTCTCGCACGAGGCTCGTCAACTTCAATGCCAACCTCGGCATCGCCGCCCGTGATCAGCGCATGATAACTCCCTCTTACGCCAATGATATCGTTCAATTGCAGTGTCGGGTTTTCAGACGCATCAAATACCTGTTCACCTCTCACCACTTTGAGTATTGCGGCATGAGGGAATTGATGAAATAGGGCTTGAACATCCTGCCCAACTAACTCTTGGTGCTGGACTTGATAAGCGCGAATATCCAATGGCAAAACACCAAGGTTTGAGAAACCAGTCGTACTTGGCAGAGGCTCAGCATCGCCACCAGCGCCAAACTCGGCTTCCGCTTCTTTTGCAGCTTTGACCGGATCTATTTTAAACAGCGCGGGTAAATATTTAATGAGTAGAATAATAAACACAGTAGAAAGAACATAACTTATCGCATAACCTGCTGCGATATTGGCGCTCACTTGATCAAGCGTCATGCCGTCTGGTGCTTTAAATGCTCCAGACGTAATCGCCGACTGCGCCACACCCATCACCGCCGTCACCGTATAGCTTCCAGAGATGATCCCTGCGGCATAACCAGGCGCTAAGCCAAGAAGCTTAGAGCCGAAATAGACAATGATGAAGTTACTGCATACAACGATCAGTCCAATAACAACAAAATCTAATCCCCCTCTAGCCAAACCAGAAAAAAACTGTGGTCCAACTTTCATTCCGATCGCATACATAAACATCATCAAAAAGATGTCGGAGACTAGCCCCGGTTCATTGATATGAAGCCCATAGACAGAATATGCCGTCAGCGCAATGGCTATTCCTACAATCAAGGTGCCCGCTGTAGAACCTAAGCTGACTCCTTTGACTGACAGTTTCCCTAACGGGTAACCAATCCCAATAGACAAGAACAAAAACACAAATGGGTTTTCGGCAATATAGTGAATAACCGAAAATGGTAGGTCTGTAATATTCATACTCACGTTCCCGTAAAATGAGATAACGTCGAAGTGAAAAGCACCATGTAGAATGATGCGTTCAAAGGTTAGCTAAGAAACCGCCCTTGGGACGGTTTCTTGATGGAGTTAACCGTGATTAAAGCCAGATGACTCTTTCGCATCACTACCATGACTAATTGGGTGTTGTGCGAAAAATTCTACGCAATGTTTTAGATCCGATACGAGCATATCGGCTTGATCGCGGCTGAAACCATGGCGAACGAGAATTCGCATAATGACAAGGTCTTCGCGTTTCGGCGGCATAGCGTAAGCGGCAATTTGCCAACCACGTGACCGTATACGATCAGACAGATCAAAGAGATTAAAGCCTGGGTCAACCCCCTCTTTCAACGACCAACTCATTGCAGGTATTCCCCCACGCCCATCGTAAATAATGTCAAAGATGCCGAGCTTGTCGATCTCATCTGACAAATAGGCCGCCGTGTCGTAGCAAGCTTGATGGATTTTTCGATAGCCTTCTTTACCCAATCGTAAGAAGTTATAGTACTGGGAAACAATCTGCCCGCCCGGTCTTGAAAAATTCAAAGCAAAGGTGGGCATGTTGCCACCTAGATAGTTGACATTAAAGATAAGATCTTCATGAAGTGCACAGGCATCACGCCAAACAATCCAACCCACTCCTAATGGGCTTAAACCAAATTTATGCCCAGAAGCATTAATGGACTTCACTCGAGGTAGGCGGAAATCCCACACCAAGTCTGGTTCACAAAATGGAGCAAGAAAACCACCACTCGCGCCATCGATATGCATTGGAATATCTAGACCGGTGTCTTCTTGCAGTTTATTAAGGGCATCATGTACTTCTTGCACGGGTTCATACTGACACGTAAACGTCACTCCCAGCGTCGGCACAACGCCGATGGTATTCTCATCACAGCGTTTAATAACTTCTTCCGGCGACATAATTAAGCGGTCACCTTCCATGGGGATTTCTCGTAATTCAATATCCCAATAACGCGCAAACTTGTGCCAACAGACCTGCACTGGGCCACAAATCAAATTAGGTTTATCCGTTGGTTTACCTAATTTTTTCATTTTGTCACGCCATGCCCATTTCAGAGCCATGCCGCCCAACATCGCCGCTTCACTCGAGCCTGTCGTTGAACAGCCCAACGTATTCTCTGCGTCTGGTGAATTCCATAAGTCAGCGAGCATGTGCACACATCGTGCTTCAATTTCTGCTGTTTGTGGGTACTCATCCTTGTCGATCATATTTTTATCAATGCATTCATCCATTAACTGATGAATTTCATCTTCAAGCCATGTCTGACAGAACGTGGCTAGGTTCTGACGAGAGTTGCCATCCATAAATAACTCATCATGAACCACTTGATAAGCATGCTTAGGTGCATGTTCTTGCTCAGGAATTTTATATTTAGGCATGGAAAGTGACAGATCGCGAGATGAGTAAATATCATCTAATAGATCATTTCTTACTGAATCTTTATTATGAAGAGGCATTATTTCGTTACTCCTAGTAGTAAATGTTTTTATTTACCTGAATGACTTTATTAATGGTTCTTATATGAGACACAGAAAAGATAGATCAGCCTTGTGAAATCAGCAATATACACACATCAAACATAACATCCCGTAATTGAGGCGATAGCGTAAGATTAGACTGACACTATCGTCCAATAACAACGATACTACTGTGTTAAAAAACCCTCACCAAACCACCATAACCCTATGATTAGGTTAGTATTTAAACGCAATTACACCCTACTAACATTCGGCATTAAGGATGATAACGTCGTAAGATGTTTAATGCCAAATAGAGCCATGTAACCACGACACATAATTTTTTTCGTGAAAACCCGCTTTATTTAATTAACAACATCATTGCTTTAATCCATTGATTATTTAAGGTTATATTTCTACGCTCAGAGGCATTATTTACTCTATTATCATTAATCTTGTTCCATTTAATACTCACCTTCACCTTCACGATCAACTTCTATTCCATCGCAATGACGTCCCTAACATTCGCATCCAAAACAAAGCTAGAGTCGTGGCTGACGAGAATAAATGCCCCTTTATATTCTTGAAGTGCCATTGCCAGTAAGCTTTTAGATTCAATATCTAAATGATTATCTGGTTCATCCAATAACAAAACCGTCTCATCATCGTTTTGTGTCACGATCAACATGGAGAGTTTCATCTTCTCTCCACCGCTTAGGTGCGCCACTTTGCGATGAACATTATCTCGACGAAACCCAATTCCAGCGAGGAGCGTTCTCGCCTCACCTAACGTGATACCGCGAGTATATGTGAGCAAACTGTCCAGAATTGACTGCTGTTCGTTAAGTAAACTGAAATGTTGGTCAAGATATACGGTTTGAACATGGCAAGAGATAGTGCCCAACAGGTGAGGATGACTTCCGTGTATCGCCTTTAGCAAGGTCGACTTTCCACATCCATTTTTGCCTTGTAAGTGATAGCGTTCGCCCTGCTTGACCGCAAAAGAGTACGGTCCCATACCGCCATACTTTAATACGCAGTTTTCGATATTGAGTAAGGTCTTTTTCTTAAAGGATGTTAAGGAAGAGAAATAGAACGCTTGAGGAGCGACACTCACCTGTTCCGCCTTTAGGGACTGCAACTTCGATTTATGGCTATCTTGCTGGTTTCTTTGTTGTTTGACTGCCGAGCGTTGACTTTGTCCGGCTTTATTTTTCATGGCATCTAACAGTATTTTCGGCTGACTCCCTGAACGCCTTAGTCGGTTTCCTTGTGCAGCGCGCTGCTGCGCTTTTTCTTGGCTAAGCTGTGCCTGACGCTCACACTTTTTTTGCTCAGATTTCACCTGAGCAATTTTCTTGTTGAGTGCCGTCGTCTGCAATGTCGATTGCGCCAAGTAATGATCATAGTTTCCTTTAAAATAATCCAACCCTAAATGCGTCATTTGTACGATAGCATCCACCTGATTGAGTAAATTTCGATCATGGGTAACCAATAATATCTGACCATCAAAATGGTGACACTGTTCAATCAGCCATTGTCGACCGTCTTCATCGAGGTGATTGGATGGTTCATCCAACAAAAGCACGTCAGCGCCAGATTGAAAACACTGATGCAATTGCAACCTCGCTATTTGCCCACCACTTAACGAGTGGCAATACGCGTCTAAGTCAGGCTCAATTCTAAGTGACTTCAGTACCTCCTGGGCATCACTTTCCAGTGACCAGTCTTCACCGACGATATCAAAGTAGCGTTGTTCGCACTCCCCTTGGCTAATAGCACGTAACGCTTGACGCTTTTTCGAAATACCTAGGAATTCAACAACACTCACGTCACGATTTAACAGTATCGAAGGCTGTTGTGAATAATACGAAAATTGGCCATGGCGTATTATTTGGCCTTCCGTCGGTTGCTTCTTTCCCAGTAGCAACGACAGCAATACTGATTTACCTACCCCGTTCCTCCCCACCAACCCGGTAAACCGATCTGCCAATGAAAAATGTATATTTTTGAATAGCCATTCACCCGTATCCAGTTGGAATGACAGTTGTTGCGCCACCAACAACGAACTCGATGGTAGAGTTTGCATTGATGATGGGTGCGTTTTCGTTGTTTTTTGACGTGTATTACGTGCAGGCATATCCGCCTCCTTTTACGATAAATGCAAAAGGGGTTGCGCCTTTCGAACCGAATGGCTAAACGTTACTTTGACCGTATTATCACAACGTCCAAATTCGCTCGAACACGTTTATATTGTAAAGAACCATAACGCCACTTTAAGCGCAAAGTATCTAAACACACGAAGTACAACGACAATGGATTTGGCTAACCAGCCAAGATAATACAATGATGCAGATAGAAATGACGAAGTAACGCCCACTAACCCCGAGAGTCCAATTAATTAGATAGAAAATGGATGTCAGGATGTTAGTACTTCATTATGGCGTTCGCTCCGCTTGATATGATGGCTAAATTCTAAACCCAAATAGACCAATAAGGCAACTGACCTTTTTTTGAGGTGTGAACTCGCAAAACCTAGACTAGCTAATCACATTATTAAGTAAGCATAGCCTAGCGATGACGGCGCAGTCGTCAGAGTAAAGCCGTCACTAGGCAGCAAAGTTGCCGTCATTTATGAATTATGCGATCACTGAGATAGTTTTTATGCCGATCCAAAACTATGCTTAAGGTAGGCACAAAAACATGAGGGTATAGTGATGAAATATAAGCATATCTTAGTAGCGTTAGAGCTGTCGGATGATAGCCATGTAGTCATTGATAAAGCAGTATCCTTTGCCAAGCTTCTGGATGCTGAAGTGTCGTTTATTCATATTGATGGGAGTCATGGAGAAATCTACCCAGATTTAGTCGATATTCAAGCAGAGCCTGAACGTCAACCGCTAAGCGCGACTTCAAATGAAAAGCTCATCGCTTTTAAACAGTACACAGACTTCCCTATCAAACGCTTCTTAGTCGGCACTGGTGACTTGGGTGATAAACTTGAAGATACGGTCACAGAAAACGAGATTGACCTCTTGATTTGCGGTCATCACCATGATTTCTGGAGCCGTATTGTTTCTTATTCTAGACACCTAATTAATAAGTCTCCGATCGATATTCTAGTTGTACCTATCTAAGCTCACTTCGATTGAGTTCAGTTCAGTTCAGTAACAAATAGAGCGATAAAAATAAGCAGCGATAGTGGTAGCGCTGCTTATTTGGTTTTTAGACTATTGATCGCCAACTTAGCAGGTCAACTGGCTTTCATCTGCAGTGATAATTGTTGTAGATGCCTAATGGCTTCAACGTGTTGTGTATAGTCGGCAAACTTTGCCAACCGCTCATCACTCATTTCAAATAGATCGTCCCTCAATTCCCAATAGAGTGCAGAAGTGTGTAGCATCGCTGCCAAAGACTTGTAAACCTCTTGCTCATAGATCGTCAGGAGCCTATCCCGCTGCATCTCACGATCGCTGTCGTCAGAAGATTGCTGCATGTCACTGATCAATTTTCGATAGCGTGTACCGCCAGTCATACTTTCCATCAATGGCTGATTGTCTTTAGCCAGATCGGTCAGGGTCGCGTGAATTAGGCTCAACCAATTCTTCTGAGTGAGATCGCTATTGTCGATATCTTGGAAGTTCAGACGTATCTTTGACTCTATCGATTTTTGTGCTTTCTTTAGTACCGAACGACACGTTTGAAAAGGCAATTGATACTGTTTGCACAATTCGACAATTAGGACATGAAACCCGCCTTTAGGGAGGTGAAGGGCCGCTTTGAATGTGGCTAGTGCGTGTTCTTGGTCTTCGGTAAGATCGGTCATTTCATTTATCTTCTTAAAATACAGGTATCGCTCATACGATTTCTGCCGTTAAGCCTCTCTAGTTATCTCTATTTTGTCAATGCGTTTTAAACCATGCACGATCTTTGAAAACAATAGGTGACAATAAAACCTTACACCTAACATCCCACATAAACTGGCGCTACCCATTGACAGAACCAAACTGACAACCAGCTCATTAAAATGCACGACACCTATTAACAAAAAAACGTAAATTAACAAAAAAACGTAAATTGCTTCGCTAAGTCGCACAACTAATGTACGAAGCCACGTTTTTTGATGCAAAGTCACAGACAAGAATAGCTATCCATTCATATCACTAGATAACGTAAAGTATCGATTCAATTTGTAAAATATGCATCTAAACGAGTAAAATCCGACCAGTTAAGCTTCTGGATATTACGCTTAAAACAGCTCCCCAATGAAAACAAGAGCAAAAAATCAGCACTTAACAACATTTTAATGACAAATGTTAGAAAAATGCACTATTCACACTTCCATCTATAACCACAAACTGGTTTACTTGTCACGATTACAGCGCCTAGTAAAACTTTAGAAAGTGTATATAAAAAATTACATCACATTTTTCGGCGCCTAGTATAAACAAACACAACAGAATAATTTTGGAGTTACCGTGGCAACGAGCAATACAAACACAGCGCCCCGTGATAATTGGGGATCGAAGCTAGGCTTCGTTATGGCTGCAGCAGGTTCTGCTGTAGGTTTGGGGAACATTTGGAAGTTCCCTTACACAGCAGGCGAAAACGGCGGTGGTGCTTTCATCGCAATCTACTTAGCCTTTGTTATTTTTATCGGCTTTAGCGTTATGCTAACTGAGTTTGCGGTAGGTCGTAAGACCGGTCGCAGTGCCGTTGGTGCTTTTAAGTCAACAGATGGTCGCTGGACGTTCGTTGGGGTAATCGGCGTTCTAAGTGGCTTGCTAATCATGGGCTTCTACCCAGTTGTAGGTGGTTGGGCACTGGCTTACGTTCAGAAAGTGTCTACCGGTCTACTCAGCACGCCAGAAGCAATTGGCGACAGCTTTGGTGGCTTCATCACTAACCCAATCCAACCACTGATGTGGATGGGCGGCTATCTATTACTTAACGTAATCATCGTAAGTCGCGGTATTTCTGGTGGTATTGAAAAAGCAGGTAAGGTTCTTATGCCAATCCTGTTCCTGATTCTAATCATCGTATCAATAAAAGGTTTGATGCTTCCTGGCGCAATGGCGGGTGTTGAATTCCTGTTTAGCCCTGACTTTTCGAAAGTAGACAGCGGCGTGGTATTAGCAGCACTTGGGCAAGCCTTCTTCTCATTAAGCCTAGGTATGGGCTGTATGATCACTTACGGTAGCTACCTTAGAAAGAAAGAAAATCTTGTTCAAACCACTGCAATGGTTACTGCGATGGACACAGGTGTTGCAATCCTTGCTGGTATCGCGATGTTCCCTGCGATGTTTGCTCTTGGCATGGAACCAGCGGCAGGTCCTGGTCTAGTATTCGTTGTTGTTCCTCAGCTATTTGCTGAAATGGGCGGCGTTGGTGTGGTGTTCGCACTACTCTTCTTCATTGGCTTGTCAGTCGCGGCACTAACGTCTTCTGTTTCTCTAATGGAAGTTGTCGTTTCTTACCTAATAGATGAGAAAGGCTTCAAACGTATTACAGCAGTACTTTCTGCAGCTTCAGTCATGGCTGTGCTGTGTATCTTCGCTTCCCTATCACTAGGTGGTTTAGGTCCAACGCTGTTTGATACCGGTGCATTTGATATTTTCGACTTGCTTACTGACAAAATCTTCCTAGCTGTTGGCGGTATGTTGGTATGTATCTTCGCAGGCTGGAGACTGACTCGCGAAGAGCTAGAGAAAGAAATCACCAACGATGGCGAAGTAAAATTCCCACTATTTGGTCTTTGGTACAACCTAGTTAAATACGTTATCCCAGTAGCAGTAGCAATCGTAGCATTTGCTGGTATTTCAAGCGGCTTTGACAGTGGTAAAGGTCCAATCATGTTAGTGGGTATCGGTATCATTGCGCTAACAGGTTTCCTTTCTAAGAAACTATAAGCAATCACGCCTTAGATAGTCACAGCATCATTATGAAAGAGGAATCAGTAGATTCCTCTTTTTTTATGTCAGAATTCCGCTCCAACATATTCCCCTACTTCGTACTTCAAGTTAGACTTTGCCACCTTGCTTGTTTATTAGAGATTTATTGATGTCTTCACCTGCCCATTCCGTTATTGTGCTCGATTTTGAAACCACGGGGTTATCCCCAAATCAAGGCGATAGAGCCATAGAAATTGGTGCAGTGAAACTCGAAAATGGCATTGCCGTTGATCGCTTTCAATCTTTGATGAATCCGGGCTTTAGGGTCAGTGGCTTTATCGAAAACTACACGGGAATCAGCAACCACATGCTGGCGAGTGCGCCAAGCTGTGAAGAGGTCATGCGAGAGTTTTCAGATTGGATTCAGCATAGTAACCTCGTGGCGCACAATGCATCATTTGATCAACGCTTCTTAGATGCAGAACTGGATAGAATTCAAGCCAACTATCAGGGTACATTTGCCTGTTCGCTGCTGGCTTCACGTCGATTAACGCAAGATGCACCATCACATAAACTGGGTGATCTCATCCGTTACCATCATATTGAAAACGATGGAGTATTTCACCGTGCGTTGGCAGATGCGGAAGTCACCGCCTCTTTGTGGATGGTCTTGCTCAATACGCTACACCAGCAGCATCAAATCACCACGCCAAGTTTTGAGTTAATACAGAAACTATCCAAAACACCGAAAGCGTCTGTTGATAATTTCTTACGTAAATACGCTGAGATGCAAAGTTAATTCACGTTACAGTAGTAATTGAAATTAAATCGAATTCTTTATTAAACGGAATACACCTTTAACGAAACGTGTACTTTAAACTAAGAGCGCCCTATGAACTCTCGTCTAGCTGAATTATTCCCTGTTGGTGTCCGCTTTATGCTGCTGTCGGCTCTGGGCTTTGCCTTAATGTCAGCATGCGTTAAGTACGTCAGCACTTTTGGACTGCCCGTTTTTGAAATTGTTGCTGCGCGAGCGTTAGTGTCATTGATCATTAGCTATGGTGATGTAAAACGTAAAAAGATTTCGGTGTGGGGTAACAATAAAAAGCTCCTCCTTGCACGCGGCACGGTAGGCACCATGGCGTTAATGTGCGTGTACTATTCCATCACCACACTACCTCTTGCTGAAGCAACCATTTTACAATATACCCACCCAGTATTTACCGCGTTTCTCGCCTTTATTTTCTTAAAAGAACGCGTCCAGTTCTCAACCGTCTTATGTATTTTACTGTGTCTGCTGGGTTTGTACGTGATGGTGTATCCAACCCTCAGCTCAAATGGTGTCAGTGACCTGCCACTATTTAACGTCGGCATCGCCATTTTAGGAGCATTTGGCAGTGCTATCGCTTATGTCATCGTCAAAAAGCTAAGTGTGACAGAAGATAGTTCAGTCATTATTTTTTACTTCCCATTGGTGGCGCTCCCTTTGTCGATACTGCTGATTGGTGATGAGTTTGTTATGCCAGATCTCACGCTGACGTTTTTGTTGGTGTTGGTGGGAATATTTACTCAGATTGGGCAATTAGGCTTAACCAAAGCAATGCAAACGCAAGCGGCAGGTAAAGCCTCTGCGTATGCGTACGTGCAAATTGTCTTCTCCATCATCCTTGGTGCTATTTTCTTTAGTGAAACGCCTTCCTTCTGGACCTATGCGGGCGGCGCTTTGATTGTCATGGGCGCCATGATCAATGTATTTGGCAAAAACCTGAAATCTCCCCGTATGCTACGATCTCAATAACTCAGATTTGAAGCGCTAAGATGTGTCAGTCAAAGGGAGCGAACTCAATAAATTCGCTCACTTTGGCTAATATTTGCTAGAAGCGAATATTTGCTAGAAATAGTTAAACTTACTCGTAATAATTAAAGTTGATCACGAATACTCTTCGCTTTCAATAAGGCGTAGGGTGTACTTAACATCCAAATCGTGAACCCAATAAATGTGACTAACAAAAGACCTCGCAAAAAGTAAACACAGGCTCTCCTGATCACCGTGCTATAAGCGGTGGTAAGTGTGATATCAAAACCATAGGCCTGTGAAGTCACCTGTTGACGCACAGGTGCACCAAACCAAGTTTCATGGTCGTTGTGACGTGCCATGGAAGCACGTTGCTCGCGTTGGTTCGGCAGCCTTATTTCATAATCAGCAAAGTCCAATCGTGGCGCAATCCAAGACCCAACCATTCTTCTTGGATTCACATACGCAAACGAGTGACGCTCTCCCTCCTGAATCGAGATCACAAATGATGTTTCTGGGAAATAGTCAGTATGCTTTGACCACCCTAAGAAAAGATCCGCAAATTGATCACCTTGCCAATATTGCTCTTTACTATTAACCGGTCCAAAAATACTACAAGCCGACCATGAACCTGAGGACTCTTCAACAACCCCTAACGCCCTCACCTCCTCATTTTCGTAGGTCAGATTTGCATATTCTCTCTGCAAGGATAAAGGACAATTAGGATTATATGGCAGAGAGATAATGGCATGAGAAATAGCACTGATATGACTTTCTATTTTATCCAAGCTGTATTCTGCACTGTGCTTCATTTCTCTTTTTACAATCATGTTTGCATGAAAAAAGCTTATTACTGCGACAGCCAAGATCACGAGTAGTATCAACGCTACCTTACTATATGGACCTTTCAACATTGTCTCCCCGATTACGATGCTTAACCATTAATAAGTACCCTAATAACGCGCCGTATATTGCGGTGAATAACCCAATCAAACGGTACGAAAATGTCACTAACTGACTAAGAAACTCTGTCGAAGAACGGTGCACCGAAATTTGATAAGGGAATACATCGGACGACAAACCAAACGAATAGGTTAATGTCGAATCACTTTGTGAAAAACCAAACCGTTCTATTCGAATAGCCTCTTCGTCGGTAAACGAGAGCGTAATATTCGACTTTTTATTATTGGGGCCAATCCACCAACCTAGAATCGCCTTTGGATTAACCAACGCGATGACCAATCCATCGTTTCTTCTAACCGCCAGCGCAAAAGAGCTGTCTCGCCGATACTTAGAAAATTTAACTTTGCCAAACAGCAAGTCACCTCGTGATGAATAGTCCCAATCTCTTTCATCTACATGACGGCTATATAAGCCAAAGTTACTACACAAATTAGGGAATGGCCCTTGAAGTTCTCCCACTATCAGACCGCGTAATGTCACGCTATTAAACACTCGCTCCCGAAGTAGAGTCATATAAGTTGAATCGCACTGTTGTAATACTGGTAATTGTCGCAACTCTTGCTCGACAGTAGAAAGGTGGGCGTCAATTCTTGTCACAATCTGCTCTACATCATCTCTCAAGTTATCTCGAAATGTCATTACATGATAAATAGAACCAAGCAGCCAAGTGTAAATCATAATCAGAAAAACATTGAAAAGCGTCTTTTTAATCGGCATAAATATCTGTATCAATTTGTCATTGAATTCTTTTATACCAATATTGTGTGAACATTCTTTAACTCAGCGCAACAAAACCATTATTTCTGTCAATATAATTGTCAAAACTATCAACCTACAACGTATCCACACAATCTATATAACCAGTTCAGTCGTTTTTTCCATTTTTTCTCCACATTTTTTCGCTAAAATGCCATATATAGTGATACCGAATGGTTTTTTATACCAAGGACTACCCGTGCGAATAACGATATTTTCAAAGCTTTTTATTTCTATCTTATTGGGCAGCCTGTTCATGGTCATCGGCATGTCTTGGATGATCAATCACAGTTTTAAAATCGGACTTCAGTCGTACATCAATGAAAAAGAAACCGAAAAAATTGCTGTCATTGCCACTGCTCTCCCTCAGTACTACGACTCACAAGCTGGCTGGCGTGAATTAGAGTCTGATCCTTACTTATGGCATGAGCTGTTCATTGCAATTGGCGAACCACCCCCTCGTCGCCGCCCCTTCATGGAGTTCGATGAACCTAGACCAAATCGTCAGAAACCATCAGTGTCCCAAAGACCACTCAGCCATCGCGTCTATTTAACCGACCAGAGCCATGATTGGGTAATTGGTCATGACTCTCCCCCCACTTCTAACGATGACCCAGTCACATCCATTCCTATCACCGAGTCTGGCACTACGATCGGGTGGCTCAACATTCAGCACCCTAATACCATCACCGATAGGTTGGTCGAGAGTTTTTATGCCCAGCAAATGAAGAATATGGTTTGGATTATTTCGTTAGCAGGCTTTGGTTCATTCATCATTGCTATTTTGCTTGTTCGCCATTTTTTGATGCCTCTTAAGCAATTAAATAAAACCGCAGTCGCTCTGACTAAAGGTGATTTCACCTGTCAGATCCCCACTCAAGGCCATGATGAGTTCTCCAAACTAAGTCGAGCATTTAACTTATTAACCACCAGCTTAAGAGAACAAAAAAAGACCCGAGAGCAATGGATTACCGATATCTCTCATGAGCTTCGTACCCCTCTTTCGGTTTTACAAGGGGAGCTGGAGGCGATTCAAGATGGTATTCGACAACCAGAGCCAAAGCACATCGACTCAATGCATCATCAAGTTCGTGTTCTCAGTAAGTTAGTGGAAGACTTATACCAACTTTCTCTATCTGATTCAGGCGCATTTAGAATGAATTTCTCCGACACTAACCTGACCCACCTTTTAGAAATGCAATCAAGGAACTACGAGCACCGAATTTCAGATAAAGGGCTAAAACTAACAAGAGAGTACCACGCAGAATCACCAGTCATCGTTTGGGGAGATGATAAAAGCCTGTCACAGTTGATAGGTAACTTACTAGAGAATAGCTTTCGCTATACCGACGCGAATGGTCAAATTAGAATTTCGATGCAAGACTTTGATCAACGTGTAGAGTTTCACATTGAAGACTCCTCGCCTTCAGTAGACAAGGATGCCTTACCCTATTTATTTGACCGCTTATTTCGAATCGACAAATCACGCAGTCGGCAGTATGGCGGCGCTGGGTTAGGGCTCTCCATTTGCGCCAGCATTGTGCACATGCATAATGGGAAAATCAGTGCTAAGCCATCTGAACTTGGTGGCATTATTGTCATCGTGTCTTTGAATAAACATAAGCCAAATGATCATGAATAACACTCAAATATTAGTCGTTGAAGATGAACCCACGCTTGGGCAAATAGTGTGTGAATACTTACAGCAATCGGGTATGAAGACACAACTCATCTCTGATGGATTAGACGTGATTGATTGGGTCAAAGCTCACCAACCTGACCTCATCATTTTAGACTTAATGCTACCGCATCGAGATGGCTTAGACATTTATCGAGAACTTCGGACGTTTACGCAAGTCCCTGTCATTATGGCAACGGCGCGTGTTGATGAAATAGATCGACTTCTTGGCTTAGAATTAGGGGCGGACGATTATATTTGTAAACCTTACAGCGTTAGAGAAGTTGTCGTGCGCGTTAAAAATGTCTTGAGACGTTCTCAACAAGCGTCACAAACCACGCCCGTGTTAGCTGCGCTTCATATAGACACAGATAAAATGGTCGCGACTTATCAGCAACATCCGCTATCGCTTACCCCAGCTGAATTCAAGCTACTGGCTTTTTTACATGATAATGCCGGTTTTGTTTACAGCCGAGAACAACTCATGAACCATATCTATCCAGACAACCGGCTAGTATTCGACCGCACCATTGATAGCCATATCAAAAATTTGCGAAAGAAACTTCAGCATGTGAACTCACAATGCGATTACATTAAGTCTGTTTACGGGATCGGATATAAATTTGATTTTTAGATCTAGCGGTAAACAAGACCTAAAAATCGTATTCAATACCAGCGTAAAGCCGTAGTCTATCCCCTTAAACCATTCCTCTTAAACCATGGCATTAATGCTGATTTTTAAGCGGCCAATTTATTAGCGCCATCATAAGCTGTAGTCATTTTTCTCAGAAGGCCGTTGAGATAAATACTCAATGAACTCAAATTGCAGATTATGATCTTCCATATAGTAGGCGTTTTTGCGGTAAGGATGATCGGCACCGCGATGATCCAACAGATACCCCACTTCCTCCAAGCGCTTTTCAAGCGACTCAAGATCCGGAACCGCAATACCAACATGCTTTACGCCGGTGTAATTGGTCTGCCAGTCGGGCGCTTGGCCTTTGCCATTGGAAGCTAAAGCAAGATAAGAGTCATCCGTTCCAACATGAAACCATTCCACGTCATGACCAGATGAATCTTCATATTTACCCTGCCCGCGAATCGTCCACTCTGGAATGGCTGCCATAAGAAAATCGACGGTTTTTCTTACGTTGATAACGGCAATATTGGCGTGTTCTACATAACTGTTCATAATATCTTCCTTTTTATTGTTGACCGAGTATTCCAACGCATTCACATCAATTGCATCAACGATGATCACAACGATAATCAACAACCAGCGTGGTATGCCTTGGGTTTATCTCAACTCTAATACCTCAAGTTAAGTTGAGGTAAAGTGTTTTTTTTACTTATTAGCAACGACTGGTAAAATAAACCTAGGGGCCAGCCTAAAAACGACTGATAAACTAAAACCTACGGGCACCACCGCACACGAATGTGAGCTCTGCTCAAAGCACGGAAGGAATTGACAATGACAAATGAAGAATTTAACCAGTTTTGTAAAAACCTTCCTGCCACAACTTATGTTGTACAGTGGAATAACTCCCATGTTTGGAAAGTAGGCGGCAAAGTTTTTGCCATCAGCGGGTTGGGTAAACAACCAACGCAGAATGGCAGTAACAAAGGGGACGTCCCTGCAATTACGTTTAAAACATCAACTCTAAACTTCGATTTTTTGAGTGATAAATCTGGCTATATTCCAGCCCCATATTTTGCTTCGCGAGGTATGAAGTGGATCCAGTGTATCGAGTGTCACGCAGAATTGGATGAAGAACTGGCGTATTACCTTCAAGAGTCTCACCGATTGGTCTCTCTTGGTTTAACAAAGAAAATGCAGCAAGAATTAGGACTTAACCAAGCCCACTGACGACAACCTCTCAACTAAGGCCCATTCTCCACATTTTATCCATATTTCCTCCAATTTAGTCACCAATAATGTCACCTACTTCGAATAACCCAGCACCTAGCTCTAACAAAATGTGCTGACCGAACTAAGGAACTCATTATGAAAATCGTCCTCGTTGTGACGGCATTACTTTTATCAAGCGCACTCTTGCCCGCCCAAGCTAACGAAGAACGTGAGCACCGTCGACCTCCCTCATTTACTGAGTTAGATAGCAATAGTGATGGTGAGTTAAGCCGAGACGAAGTCAAAGGTCCATTGTTAGAAGATTTTGACCAATTTGATAGTGATGGCAGCGGTACGCTAGCGGAGGACGAACTTCCTGAGCCGAAAAGAAAGCGCGAACGCAACTGATCGATACCCAGAGAGGCCATTCAAGGGAGTTGGTTCAAGGAAGGCAGTCAGGAAGTTAGTGATATGTATCTCTATCGCTGCACAAGCAGCGAGACCTAGCTTCTGTCATGACTTTGTCACTCCCGCATATCCCTATCTCCCTATCTCCCAGCTTGATAAATACAACCAAGGACGACCTGTGCTCAAAGGCTTACCATTATCTGTGATATCGTTGTGCATTATTACATCGTACCCAAGTCACTCCGCGCTTTATCGTATTGTTGAGGTCGAGACCTCAAGTTATGAAGCCGCTTCAGAATTTCACGCTGCAAGTATTCTTCCTTCAGACTCCAATTCTTGCTTTTCGCAACAATGCATCGAAACCGATCACCCAATGATTGGCTACAGCATGAATGGGTTGGAAGGCTTGCCGCTTGATGAAGAAGTGGCGTTTGGTGTCGATAAATATTTCTACTATCTCGATTATGATGATCTGTCGTCATACTGCTACAGTGAGCTCGGCTACGCCACTTGTGACGCTTGGACGAGTCGTCGTTGGTATGGCGATTCAAGCAATGGCATCGGGGGATTACAAAATGAACGTGATGCCTATTACACCGCCAGTTATACGCCACTTTACCGCTCATTCGATGAAAGCCAATCGACATTGACTGTTGAACCTTATCTGCCAGCCCATTATTCGGATACGCTAAGTATCGCCCTCGACACAATGGAGTTTAAGGTGTTAAAAAAAGATTCTCAGGGAAATATCTTGGCGAATGCCAGTAGCGGCTACTTTGATTACCAAGGTTATTACGCTCAAGCGTATCGCCATCGGGGCATAGTCATTAACGGCGCGACGGTCACGACGCTACTGCCTTTGGCAGATGACAGTTTAAGCTTTGCTGATTCCGAAGGTGAGCAATTACTCATCGAAGAAATGGGCGGCACACTCGCATTCGATACCTTTACCTACCCAACAAGCGGCAGTGATAGCCAAACCTATGTCGTAGGTAATGCCGCTGTCGCAACGTTCGATTACTCCGATTCATCCAAATACTATGCTGGGCTTGATCTTAGCGGCTGTGTTGATTTAGATCAGCCAGTACTCAATGCGGCTTGTCAAAATTTTGGTTTCTCAAGCCAAGCGTTTATCTGGTCATTAGAAGATAATGGCGACACCCGATTCCCAGCAACCTCGTGGGCGACGAGCTACGACAGTTACAGCTATGCCACAGCGCAAGCGAGTATTCGTGCGGCTGCCATCATTGACAGCGAGAATAGTGTTTATGATCAGCTTCCGGTGTTGGTTGGCTTTAATACCGAACTTGCCGACGACAATATGCTCATACAAGCCGCGATATTTCGTCCTATTGATACCGCTAATTTTGTCGTCGCCGAAAATGCATGGGAATCCGTATTTATTAACAACGCCAAACTTGAAAGCGACGATACGTATATTTATAGCAACTCTCTTGCTAAAGACATCAACGAACATTTATTGGTGGTTGGTGAAGCAAAACGATCCGGCAGCGTGCCGGAAAGCGGAACCGCAGCCAATAGAATGTTTATCGCCGACGCCAGTCAAAGCTCACCAACAGCGGTCTACTTTTCCAGTTTATCGCAGAGTATTTTCTTTACGAGCGCCGGGGGTGAGGTCAATGCAATCAATAACTACAATGAAATTGTCGGCGAAGTAGATGCGGAAAATCATTCGGAAATAGACAGTAAACAACGTCGTCGTCGTGGTTTTATCTACCCTTACAACGGAACGGGCAGCGACGTAGAACGCCGCGCAGTCATGAACAATCGAGCATGGTGGCTTGACGATCTAACGAATGGCGGTGAGTACAGTAACAGCAACAATGCCTATCGCATTACCAGTGCGTCCGACATCAACGATGCGGGGGTGATTGCCGCTACCGCCATCAAGTGTGCGTCGGGCTACGATACCACTGACCATTTTGCCACTTGCGGCGAAGGTACGGAGACCGAGACGGTCGTCGCCGTGAAATTAATGCCCATAAACGGGGCGACGAGTGCTGATATTTATTCAAGAGAAGAGGATACATCAACAGTGAGCCGAGCCGGTGGCAGTGCCCACCCCTTCGCGATATTGGGTCTATTACTGCTGGGGCTAGGTCGCCGTCGAGCCCGAACATAACAGATTATTGAGTATCTTGGGTTCGTAACAAGCATGGGCTTTAACCAGCATCGGTACTTAACCACCCGATACTCTGAATGACCATAGAATCTGAATAGCGATAGACTCTCAATAATCATGAAGATTTAGCACCGAGGTTTACCTAATATCAAGGTTGACTTAGTACCAAGGTTTACTTAGCGCAATAACACGCCCACCAGCACCTAAGCGGCATTAAGGCATAACTTGCTGCTACCTCATAAAGCAACGTATTGCCATAAGAGCAAACTGTTCGTTTACAGCAGTTTGCTCTTATATTGCTCAGGCGTTTGGCCTGCGTACTTTTTAAACATACTAATAAACGGACTGGCTTGGTTATAACCCAAGGTAAATGCAACTTCTTTTACCGATTGACCACTTCGTAATAAATCCATTGAGTACAAGTAACGAACCCATGACCAACAGTCCGAACTTTCGGCTAATGCCATTTTAGCTACATGGACAAATACATCCATTCACAATAACAACCTAAACACTTGTGCATGCTGACGTAAAATGGCAAATCCCCATCAAGTATTCCCCTACACTACGCCTCATCCAATCGTTACCACAATGAGGCACCCATACAATGCGCAAACTTATCTTTATACTAACGGCCATGCTACTTCCTGTATCAATCAGCTATGCGAGTATCTCTATTAAAGGCGATCACCTTGAGCTAAGTGAAGACTGCATTAACTATGAATCAAAACGCGTTAAAATTGAATCAGAAGAATGTGATAGCAAGCATCGCAAAGGAAAGAATGATCGAAGTGTTCACGGAAAAGATAACCCAGGTAAGGGACATGGAAAGAAAAAATAGCGCCTGCGATAGCGACCACTGTTCATCAAAGTGGTCGCTACTAATAACAATGGTGAGCTAACGGCTGTCACAGCGATAAATAGAACCCAGCAGCGCAACAAAGCACACCAGCACCATAGGCAAATTAATCAACGCTCCTGGTGCATCCCCAGCAGTCACTACTGGCTTATACATGCCAATCGCTAATCTTCCTGCGTACTCAGCGATCATAATGATGTACATCAAAGGAATTAAGCTTCGATAACGAATAGAAACCAAAAGATAGATAAACGCAATCAACAGTTGCGATAACCCCCACAATGCAAAGACACCTACAATGGTGGACGCCGCCCCAGAACTAAACGTGTCTAGCGGGATCGTTGCAATACTTTGCGCACCGCCATCTGCGGCCAGTAAGTGATGCTGACTACGCCACAACGTCACAGCAGTTAAGCAATAGAAGAAATATTGGCTCAACTTTGCTCCTTGATAGTTGTTATCTATCACCTTAGGGAGTATCGATTTAAAGTCAAAATACATGATAAGTAATCCTTATTTGGCGTTTTCGGGTATTTGGTTCAACGTTTGTTCCAGTTTATTTACCCAACCTCTAAGTATGTTTTTAATTTCCTCTTCTGGCTCTAGGATATTATCCAGGCTTTTTTCACCCGCAGTGATGTCAATCGCAGAGAAGAGCGGCTCTTTAGTTTGACTATCAGAGATTAAAACTTCGATCCTCGCCGTCGTTACATTGGTATGCTCCCCTGTTGTCAGCATAGACGCATAAGAAATCGCAAGTCCAATCGGAAGCACTGAACTCGTTGTTGCAAGTATCGAATTTGGCGTAGCAACGTTACTGATTGCAAACTGGACGGTCAGGCCATTCGCTTGAGGAGAAAAGGCTGGCACTTTGTAACGAGTCAACGTAATTTGCGCTTCAGACTCAAGGTAGTCGGCGAACTCTCTCAACTCCTGCTCGGAAAACTCAGAATCTTGAACTTCCAATCGTGTTGGCTCGATATAAAAATTGGAATACGTGGAGAACTTCTCTTTGAGTAATGTTTGATCAGAATACTCTGCGGGCAACCACACATATCGCCAAGAGTCTGTGTTTGCATTAACTTGATAAGTGAAATCGTTGTGCTTAGAGCGTTCAGAAACAGCGCTGCACGCCGTGAGTGTCGCAATCAAGCCCATGATAATTAGTGTACGCATTCTACTTCCAATGTGTGATATTCAAAGAGCTTGCTACTCTAACGCAGTCAAACTATTGAGTAAGTTTGTAGAGAATGAATGGGTATTAAACCGGTATGAAATGTCCTTTTAGAACAGATCATTGAGCGTCACGCCAATACCAAGGCGAGTCTGACTATGGTTATAGTCAATTAGACTATCCCCATAGCCATGAAATACCTTGATATAGCCACGCAACTTACCATAAAGCGGGGTTGTCACATTGAGTGTCACCGCACCTTTGCCAGTTTTGACATTTCCGCGCCCGAACATCGACACTTTGTACTTATCTAGATCGTAACCGACCCCAATCTCTCCGTGACCAAAGTAGTCTTCAATATCGGGGTTGTCATCACCTTGAGCACCGTTTGTGTCCGTTTTAGGATCTTCTGGCAAGCGATACCATGGCCGAATATAAGCGACGATTCGATCGCGTTCATAAGCGAGATTTAGATACACTCGATTCCAGGAACGCGACTGAACGCCAGCACGACCATTGGATTGATGCTCTAGGCCTACCGCCATTCCGGTATTGCCACCTAAGGGATTCCAGTCAAGTGGCATCGCGTAGAATATCTCTGGTCGATAATTGGTTTCTCGAAAGGGGCTGGAAATGTCTTTTGCATAAACTTGCCACCAAGCTTCAAGCGTAAACGCTCCATAGATTTTATCCCCAGGCACAAAGAGTGAGTCGAACGTCAAAGGAAACTTTAAGCTTATTTGGAATTGCGCCTCGACGGTTTTGAGCCCCTGATAAACATCGCTTGAACTTTGGTTTTTGGTTGGGGTAAGGCTCGACGTTGTATAAACTGGTAATAGGTAGTTCATTCTATGAGGCGTCAGAACAAAAGCACCTCTTTCGGCCTCTCTTTCCTGACTCAAACGCTGACTGATCGCCCCTGATTGGGACTTATCACGCGTTGCTATGGATGAAACCGAGTCTGTTTTATTGCAGTAGCGTCTTACCTCACCTAATGTTGTGGCATCATTTAGTCTATCGATTTGGTTAAGTTGGCAGCTTGACGTCTCTTCGCCGTAGGCGACATTGAGAAAACTCAACATGACTAGAGCTGTAAAAATCCGTTTCATAGAGAGCGTATCCTATTGATATTATTTTCAATACCAAGCTAATGCTCTACTAGCAACAACGCGACATATTTACGTACCAATGGGTACAAATCGGGAGTCAATGGGTCAATTTATCTATGACTCCCTCCAAGTTGACACGCATCGCAACGACGATTTTATTCAATTCGTGTCCAAATAATGGTTTTCGAGAAAAATCCGGCCGTAACCTCTATTTGCAATGTGCTATCCATAGGCTTGATCTCGGCATCATAGTGTTTCGCTTTCTTAATCGCGTACACTTTTCCTTCATAACCATCTGGTGCTTCTACTATGGCCGATAATAATTGCGTACCTTCCAACTCCGGTTTTAACGGATCGCTTGTCACGACTCCCTGCCAACGCCCTGGTTCGGTTTGGCTAATTTCAACGTGTGTGGATTTGTTTTCCGCCAGCCATAGACCTTCAATCAAGGTCGAATTGGCAAACGTCGTCATCGACCACAAGGTAAAAAAAAGTGTGACTAGTATTTTCATTTTGAAACCCTTGTTTATCTAATCTCTTTTAAAAAGGGGAACTGACTCCCCCCTTTATTCTTTAACCAACTGAGAGTTGTGTTAAACCTCTACTCGATAGAAGATGCTGTACAGTACAGGAACAAATATCAGCGTCAGTAAAGTAGAGAAAGTAAGCCCAGCGATAATGGCAATCGCCATCGTCTGCCACATCGCTCCACCTGTAATTAGCAGCGGTATCATGCCCAGTACCGTCGTCAAGGTAGTGAGAAGTATCGGTTTCATACGCCTCTTACCCGCAGCAATCAACGCATCAATCGCTCGCTTACCAGAGGCAATCTCTATGTCTACTTGCTCTAGTAAAACAATGGCGTTATTAATCACGATCCCCGCCAGCGATATCACGCCCAAGAACGTCATAAAGCCAAAGAAACTATTACCAATATGTAGACCTGCCACCACCCCAACAAACGCGATTGGAATCGTTGAAAGGATGATGATGGGCTTTCTAAATGAGTTAAACTGCGCCACCAGCAAACCAATAATGACAAACAGCGCCAGTGGCAGATTTTCACTGATACTACCCGTCGACTTTTTCGACTTCTCTTCTTCACCGCCAATTTCATAGAAGATGCTGTTTGGCCAAGTTTGAGACTCTGCCTCGAGCCAAGGTAAAATCGCATTCAGTCCTTCACTCGCGGTATAGCCGGGCTCCAACTGAGCACCAATGGTGACCGATTTGTAACTATTGCGACGATAGATCTTGGCGTTTTGCCATACGATATCGACGTCGGCAATGTGCGCGAGCGTCACGCTTCCTGCAGGAGTATAGATTGGCAGCGCCAAAATTTGCTCAACATTAAGTTCCTCACGCTCTTCATTAGAAAGCACGATTGGGATACTCAAGATGCCGTCACGAAACTCACTCAAGTTTTTGCCAACCAATGACGTTTGCAAGCTAAGTGCGATATCTCGGTTATTCACGCCTGCGAGCGCGGCTTTTTGTTGATCAATGACAATACGAATCGTCTTGGTTTTTTGCCCCCAGTCATCACTGATGTCTTTAAGGCCATCAATGCTCGCTAGTTTCGCCTTAATTTCTTGAGTAATCGCAAACACCTTGTCCTGATCCAACCCATTTAATCGGATTTCAACCGGGTTTAAAATTGCCGCACCATTTTCTATAAGCCTTGTGGTGGCAATGGCATCTGGGTGATGTTCATTGATGTAAGACTCTATGCGTTGCATCAATTCTGAGTTATCACGATAGTCATGCGTGTTAATAATCCAGAATGAGTACTCTGGGCTCGACGTTCGAGAACTGTGCGGCAAAATATAACGTGGGCCGCCATAGCCAACATACACAGACCAGTTTTTTATTCCTTGGTTTTTGATACCCAAGTTATCGCTCGGTTTAGCATCCGAAGCGCTCTTAGCTTTTAGGGTTAGTAAGTACTGCTCAATGTCAGCGACCATGGCTTGGTTCTGCTCAATGGAGGTGCCCATTGGCATCGTCACTTCCATTTTGAAAAAGGTTCGCTCTGATGGCGGGAAGAAGATATTCGGTAACCACTTCATCGCTTGAAAAGCGAACACCGTAGCCAACAGCATCGCCACAACCGTCAACCAGCGAAAACGGATAAGCTTGGTCAGTAATTTGGCATACCACGCGAGTTGGGTAGTTGACTTTTCCTTTACCTGTTTAGTTGGCTTTAAAAGCAGTACACAAAGCAATGGGATCATCACCAAGCTCAACAGCCAAGAGGCCAAAAGCGTAATCGTTACGACCACAAACAGTGCGCCTGTATACTCACCCATAGTCGACTTTGCCAAGAAGATCGGCAAGAAAGCGGCGGACGTGGTTAAGGATGACGTTAATAAAGGAAGTTTCAGCTCATTAGCACTCTCAATGGCTGCGACCTTTTTGCTCACCCCTTGATTAATGCGAACCAGAATATTTTCCGACATCACAATGCCATTATCGACCAACATACCGAGTGCAATAATAAGCGCGGCAAGAGAGATCTGATCCAGACCAACCCCAATTTTAGACATCACCAAAATAGTGAGTAGCATACTGATAGGCACCAGTAGAGACACAATCAACCCTGTTCGCCAGCCTAAAAAGATAAACATGACCAAGCCAACTACTGTCATTGACTGCACTAGACTCGAGACAAACTGATTAACCTTGTCTTCTACTTCCTTAGGCGCAAAATTGACCTTGCTGATCTCCAAGCCAATCGGTAACTGACGAGTGAACTGCTCTACATAAGCGTCGACTTGTTCGCCCAAACGCACGTTATTACCGGTCTCGACCATCGCAATCGCAACGTTAACGGATGGCTTTCCGTTAAAATAGACTGGGTTATTGATAGGAAACTCGTAACCCGACTCAATACTTACCAAACCGTCTAGTCTTACTGTTTTTCCGCTCGTTGGCAGTGTGATTAACGTGCTTCTCACCTCATCAGGCCTGTTGTAGTTACCACTCGGCTCAATCGGCAAGCGTTCTTGCCCAAAGACGACACTACCCCCACTCAAGACGATATTCTGTTTTGACAAAATATCTGCGAGTTGATTGGGCGTTAAATCATAGGCCGCTAACGCGTTGGCATCGAATTTAAGTTTAATTTGCTCTTGCTGCACGCCATGAAGATCAACCTTAGCCACATCGTCAAGCAGAAACAGTCCACTACGAAGATCTTCCGCAGTTTGCTTGAGCTCACGATAAGAAAAGCCTTCGCCGTGAATCGCAAGAACAATGCCGTACACATCGCCAAATTCATCGTTGACTACAGGCACTCCAACCCCTTCAGGTAGTTTACTCGCAGCACGATCTATCTTACGCCGCAACTTATCCCAAATTGGCTGAAGGTCTGAGTAATCCTCTTTGATAGCAACTGTGAGTATCGACACACCATTTTTAGATTGGCTCTTAACAAAGTCCAATTCCGCAAGCTCTAGCACCGCTTTTTCAAGCGGATCCGTCACCAGATCTTCAACCCTCTTTGGACTGGCACCAGGAAACTGAGTAATGACCTGGGCATTTCGAATCGTAAAGCCAGGATCGTACGCTTCTGGGATCGTGGTATAGGCTTGGATACCCAAAAACGTCAATATCGCAATAATGAGCAGCGTGATGCGACTGTTGTTTATAGAAAAGGCAGTCATCGACATTACTTTGCCTCCACTCTTACCTGTTGTCCGTCATGAACCAGGCTCACTCCGGCAATCACGATGCGCTCGCCGTCCGATAGTCCATCAACAATGTTGATGCCTTGCTCACTGACGCCGTCGACACGCACGATGCGTTTCTCTAATATGTTGCTTGTTGGATGTACCACAAAAACATAATGCTCATCACCATCGCTGAGTACGGTATGACTAGGTAGTACCATCCCATTGCTGACACCCAACGCTTCGGCTTTCACTTTGACTGACGTCCCTGTAAACAATCGGCGCTCAGACGGAGGTTGCAACACTAAGGTAACGTGTAGCTGCTGGCTGCTTTGTTGGCTGACACTAAGCTCATCAACTTTAAGGGGAAATGACTGTGAAAATCCTTCGATTTCTGCGCTTAGCTTCACGGCGTCTGCGGTTTGAATTTTCACAAACTGCGATTGCGGCACCGTAATGGTGATTTTGTATTGTTCAACATCCTGCAACGTGAGGATTTTGGTCGACGAGGTAACTTTCGAGAAGTTGTCGATATAGCGCTGACTTACGATGCCAGAAAAGGGAGCGAGTAAAGAGGTATACTCAACATCCTTTACGCTTCGCTCAAATGCGGCTTGGGCTGAAATATATTGCGATTCCAACGCATCCAAGTTCGCCTGGCTAATTGCCTTTTTATTGATAAGTGACAGTGCTCGTTCGTACTCTGCTTTCGCTTGTTTTAAAGAAGCCTTACTCGATTTTTTGTTAATAAGCTGTTGGCTACTATCTAGTTGCGCCAGTAACTGTCCTTTTTCTACTTTTTGACCCGATTTGATAGGAAGGTCTGTTAACTCACCTTGGATTCGAAAGTTCATGTCGATGATCTTATTCGCTTCAAGGATCCCGGTAAAATGCCGTACTTGATACTGTCTTTGACTAACGACCAGCGTCTTGACCGGTTTAATTGGCGCAGACTTAGCTTGTGGTACCTCATCTTTGCTACACCCAAATAGGCTCAGCGCGACGATCAAGGTAGTCAATCCATTTTTATAACTGTGTGACACTTTCATTTTGTTAACCATTACAACTTCATTTCGAGCCATAGTAATGAGTTGAGCGTGTCGAAAAATGGTAGAATGTACGATTGGGTCTATT
Organism: Vibrio methylphosphonaticus; assembly: GCF_023634655.1. Lineage (GTDB taxonomy): Bacteria > Pseudomonadota > Gammaproteobacteria > Enterobacterales > Vibrionaceae > Vibrio > Vibrio methylphosphonaticus. Next base: position 287,616 of record NZ_JAMKMS010000002.1, read on the forward strand.
TCGGTTATGAGTGGGTCAACAGATAGCGTCGCTTCACTTATACTATCAGCATCTTGTTCCTAGAGCGTCTATTTTGAAACCTCCTATCCTAAAGTCTTTGTTCTCAAAGTCACTGTTATCCAAGTTGTCGTTCTCACGACAGGATTTACTGTTGTTGGTTGTATGGCCACTCATCAACTCTGTGATTCTCTACTCGTCTCTGTACTACGTGATGATTGCGTTGGATAAGCCACTCACCTTGAACATGGTCTTTCGTGCCCTCACAGGCATCTTTTCAATATGCGCCCTATTTTGGCTATTACGACGACTATTTGATGCCAAATTTGGCGCCATTTATCGCCACAAACTGCCATATCAAATCTTGATCAACTTGGTTTTGGCTTCATTAGCGATTGCCTTTACCTCCGGCGGTCTCCCGACGCCGCAGACGTTTGACACCGTAACCGTCTTTCAACTCGTCCGGCTAAAGCTGCTTACTCATTTGAATCTATTACTGCAAGTGACCATCTACACTATGGTCGTCCACAGTTGGCAGCTTAAACAAAGGGCGTTGGAGCTTGAGATGTCATTAAAAGAGTCTGAGATTTCTCTGCTTCGCATTCAAACCAATCCGCACTTTCTGTTCAACACGCTAAACCTGCTACACAGTGAGATCCCAGAACGTCCCGAACTCGCTCAAGAGCTTATTTTTGAACTCAGTGACTTGCTCCGAGGCACTATCGCTATCTCAGACAAAAAGCGAATTTTGCTCAGTGATGAGGTGGAACTGATCGAGCATTATCTGGCCATTCAAAAAGCGCGCTTTACCGAGCGATTGCATTTCTCCATGGATATAAGTGAGAAGAGTAAAGCACTACACATCCCGCCAATGCTCATCATGCCTTTAGTCGAAAATGTCATAAAGCATGCACTTAGCAAGACCATTAACCGCATTCACCTCGATATCAAAACCCGCTACACCGAGGGAGAGCTTTGCATCTGCGTTTGTAACAGTTGGCCGGAGACTACCACGCCTCAGTTCAAAGCTGGCAGTGGTCATCGCAATATTAGCGAGACCTTGAATTTAGAATACGACGACGCCCGTTTTTCAATGAATTTTGCCGATGGTACCAGCTGTGCGCAAATCACCGTCCGCCATGATTTTTAAGGATAAGCCTGTGTACCGAGTCTTATTAATTGATGATGAGCCCGCAGCGACTCAAGCTTTAAAACGTAGCCTTGCGGCGTTTGAAGAGATTGACGTTATTGGTAGCTACAACGATCCAGAAAAAGGCATTGAAGCGATATGCCAACAGATACCGAACGTTGTTTTTATGGACATTGAAATGCCTGGTTTAGATGGCTTTATGGTGGCAAAGGCTACCGAGCATATCCCTTATCACTTGGTGTATGTGACCGCCTATTCAGAGCACGCGCTAAGCGCATTTGAAACCAAGGTCGTGGATTACCTACTAAAACCCGTTCGCCAAACCAGACTTGAGCGCTGCCTTGAAAAAATCAAAGCCCTTCCCCCTTTGGCATCTCCTTCAGTTGAGTCTGAAGTTTTAGTGAGTGATGGCAAAACAACCTATCGACTCACCCAGAGCGATATCAGCTATATAGAGAGCATCGGCCGCTACCAACAGGTCAACCTAACGACATCGGGACAACGAAAATTTCAACTGCAAACCATAGTGACAGAAGAGACCATGACCAACTTTGAAAATGAGTTAGGGGCAGAGCATTTTTTACGGGTACATCGCAGTTATATAGTGAACTTAAGTCTCATCACTCAGGTACATCGTGAAGCCAGAAATACCTTAGTATCTTTGAGTAATACGGAACAGGCTATCCCTATAGCGAGGGCCAAAGTGGCGCTGGTCAATTCGTATTTAGTCAAATAACGGCGCCTTTCATTGTTCCGTATTGATAAACACGCACTCACAGCAGTTTGCTCTTATATTGCTCAGGCGTTTGGCCTGCGTACTTTTTAAACATACTAATAAACGGACTTGCTTGGTTGTAACCCAAGGTAAATGCAACTTCTTTTACCGATTGACCACTTCGTAATAAATCCATTGAGTATAAATAGCGAACCCGTAACCGCCACTCCGTAAAGCTCATCCCTAATTCGCTTTGGCAATAGCGAGCGAGCGTTCGTTCGGTGGTGTGCACGCGCCCTGCCCAATCATTAAGAGAAATATCGTTGGTTGGGTCTTCTTCAATGGCGCTTAAAATTGGCGCTAAATACTTATGATTACTACTTGGCAAGAAATGGTGTTGCTCTTCTTGCTCACTCAGCTGATCAAGTAGCACCTGAACTAAGCGACGATCTTTTTCAGAATCGCCAATATTGACGTCGCGGTGACGAAAGTCTTCGATGATCGCCGAAACAATAGGCGTCACCTTAATTAAACTGGTTTTTTGTGGAAAAGTAGCCGTCAGCTCATGGGCGATATTCAATGAACAGTATTCCAATGGTCGACGGTTATAACTGCAATGCATCACCCCAGCGGGTACCCAAATAGCCAAATGAGGAGGAGCAAGGAATCGTGTGCCTTGTGCTTCCATTTCTAAAATTCCGCCACTAATAAGCTGAACTTGCCCCCAAGGATGACAATGCACTCGCGTTTCTGTGTTCGATAAAAACGCGTCAAAATTCATAAAAACGTCCGACGGCATTTTCTCGATAGACAATGAAGGATGCAAATTTCTGTTATTTTTTTTCAAGTTGTCTTCCTATCGCGATTAATGTCCAAGTAGAGATATTTATATTTATAACGACCTGTCACACTATACCCCAACACACATAATGCGACGAGGTTCACAGTGGTTTATTTGCTTCCTTTTATTACCGTACTGATTTGGGGCGGGAATGCCATTATAAATAAACTGGCTGCAGAGACCATTGAACCGAGTGCCATGAGCTTTTATCGCTGGTTTCTTGCGGTACTCATTATGACGCCATTTTGCCTGCCTAAAGTGAAACGTTACTGGCCTGAAATCCGCAAAAATAGCGGTAAGCTGGCATTCTTAGCACTACTGGGCATGGTCCTCAACCAATCACTTGGCTACTACGCGGCATTAACCACAACCGCATCCAATATGGCACTCATTACCTCATTAGTGCCACTGATTAGTGTGTTTATCTCTGTACCGCTGCTGCACAAGCGAGTTTCAATGCTGAGTGTTGTCGGTGGCGTCATTTCTCTCGCGGGCCTAGCCTTTATGCTTGGCCAAGGCGATCTGGCGTTCTTCATCAATCAGGGGATTACACAAGGCGATGGTTTAATGGCCATGGCGGCGGTCATTTACGCGACGTACTGCGTGTTACTTAAGCGATGGAAAATGAACCTATCCAGCTTGATGTTGATATACACCCAAGCCGTTTTCGCCGTTATCCTGTTGTTGCCACTATTGTTAAGCAGTGAGCAAATTATGCCAACTCAGGCATCGTTGCCTCTCATTGCTTATGCTGGATTATTTGCCTCATTAATTGCACCGTTATGCTGGGTGAAAGCCATTGATTTAATTGGCGCGGAAAACAGTGCTATGTTTATGAATTTACTGCCCGTAATTGCCGTCGCCCTCGCCGCCTCTTTACTCGGTGAGACCATTACAGAGTTTCATCTTATTGGTGGGTTAATGGTGATTTCAGGGGTCATTTTATCGCAAATAAAACGCCGCAAACCGGTTACCACTATTGTCGACAGCAAACTGACCGTCAATAAGCCGTGAAGTTGTCTCGGTGATACGAGACGCTCGCGTTTATCGCGCATAGAAACCAACACCTCGGTGTTGGTTTTTTCGTATGGTACGTTTCTATTATTTAGCATCCGCCACGATCCGAATGGCCACTCATTCGCAATCTCAGTTCAAAGAATATGTCATGCTTATTCGTTTAGATATTCGACTCATATCTCGATAGCTTGTTGTTAACAAATTTGTCATACTCGGATTTTGCCCATTAATAACAAGGATTTTATAATGAGTAGTGGCAAACGAGAGATTACTCTGCGCTTTCTTGCTGAGCCTGGAGACGTCAACTTTGGCGGAAAAGTACACGGCGGCGCCGTAATGAAATGGATCGATTTGGCAGCCTATGCGTGCTCGGCAGCGTGGAGTGGTAAATACTGTATTACGGCTTATGCTGGAGGCATTCGATTTGTAGCGCCTATTCACGTGGGTAACCTTGTCGAAGTCACGGCGCGGGTTATTTATACGGGTACATCATCGATGCATATTGCAATCGATGTGCAAGCCAGCGACCCAAAAGAGCTAGAGAATCGACTTACTACGCACTGTATTGTCATCATGGTTGCCGTTGACGAACAAGGTAAACCGACCACAGTCCGAGAGTGGGTGCCAGAGACCCAAGAAGACATTGAACTTCGAGATTCAGCCATCAAATTGATGAACATGCGCAAACAAATTGGTGACGAGATGGAAGCACATGTGAAGTACCTAAAGTAAGTACCCAACACACATCACAATGTCGCTTTCTTTCTACGCCCTCGCTCCCCCTAAAAAGGGGGAGTGAGCGCTAAACCCCTTCAAGTACACTATCTTTGACTTATAGCTTTTTACTATATCAACGTTATAGAGATAGACGCTAAAATGAACAATAATAATATTCACCTTTACCAGATATTTACTCGCTTGTTTGGCAATAAAACCACCTTAAACCAACCTTGGGGGACGATTGACGACAACGGCGTTGGTAAATTCAGCGACATTACACCAACGGCATTAACCTCGATCCGAGAACTCGGAATGACCCATGTGTGGTACACGGGTATACCTCATCACGCGTTGATTAATGACTATACCGAATTTGGTATTAGCAATGACCACCCTTGCATTGTAAAAGGGCGAGCTGGCTCCCCTTATGCTGTGAAAGATTACTTCTCCGTCAACCCCGACCTCGCCGATGATCCTGCACAACGCAATCAAGAATTCAAAGCATTGATCCAGCGTACACATCAAGCAGGACTGAAAGTCATCATCGATATTGTCCCCAACCATGTCGCTCGACACTATCACGGGTTAAACAACCCACCGGGCATCACAGATTTTGGTGCAAACGATGATGACACGGTGGACTATCGAAGAGACAACAACTTTTACTACCTCCCCAACCAAATATTCCAGTTACCTGATCTGCCAGAATCATTACGTCCGCTTGGTGGTGCAGAAGACCCTCGCATGGCCACGCCATTTACAGAGTATCCCGCAAAATGGACAGGCAACGGATCACGCCTTGCCAAACCGAATGCCGATGATTGGTACGAAACGGTCAAGATCAATTACGGCGTGAAACCCGATGGAACACGCGACTTCGAGGCTCTACCTGAGGCCTATCGACATAAGGATTGTAACGAGCATCTGGATTTTTGGAGTGACAAGGTGGTTCCGGACTCTTGGGTAAAATTCCGAGATATCGCGTTATATTGGTTATCACAAGGCGTGGATGGGTTCCGATATGACATGGCGGAAATGGTGCCCGTTGAGTTTTGGAGCTACATGAACGCTTCCATCAAAGCCAAAAAAACGGACGCTTTTTTAGTTGCCGAAGTCTACCAACCGCACCTTTACCGTGACTATATTCAATTAGGCAAAATGGATGCACTTTACGACAAAGTAGACCTATATGATACGTTAAAGGGCATCATGCAGGGCAAGGCGCACACCCAAGATATTTCACGTATTCAAGACAAACTACAAGATATTCAGCCTCATATGTTGCACTTCCTTGATAACCATGACGAGCAGCGTATCGCTTCTCCTGAGTTTGTTGGCGACCCGCGAATTGCCATTCCCGCGATGACGCTCTCTGCCACCATCAGTCACGCGCCTACTATGCTGTATTTCGGCCAAGAAGTCGGGGAAGCTGGGGCAGAAAATGCAGGATTTGGGCAGCCTTCACGTACCTCAATTTTCGACTACATTGGGGTGCCCGCACATCAACGTTGGATGAATGGAGGCGCTTTTGATGGCGGATCATCAACAGAACATGAAATCAAACTTCGTTCTTATTATCAACGCCTTATGAATGTGGTACTACAACATAAAGCCTTTCAAGGAAGCACGACCTCATTAGAAATTGAACAAGATGATCGCCATGGAGACCTTGCAGGTCAACTCTATGGCTATTTGCGTCAATATCAATCTGACACGATTATCTGCCTCATGAACTTTAGTCATGACAAAGAAAGCACACAATGCATCCAGCTGAGCAAGCACGCTATTGATAAGTTACCGCTACAAGCGGGTCACTATCCGTTGAATGATTTACTGAATGACACGCCTAACGTTGAACTCGTTGTCACTGAGCAAGCCGCTACCATCAATCTCACGCTAAAACCGCTCTCTTCATACCTACTGAAAATATAGCCACTATAAGGTGAACGGCTCATCTGGATTGGCAGCGGGCGACAATGGGCTCGCTGAGCTGGGGCGACAATTTGAAGATAACACTGACATGAAAGTGAGCGCGCCGTTTCCTCAGTCCTTAGAATCACGATTTCAACACGACCGCTTTGGTGGCTACGCTGAAACTGGGCATTGTTGATCCTGAAATGGACTATGCCAAGACCCGCCGTCTTTCGTTGACGGTTGGTTACTCAACAACTACTCAAAACACACTATATTTTCAATATAAACAAAAACTTAAAATGAAAACTTACTTTCCTTTTCATTCTGCAATCTCATTAAGAAATGACGATAATGACAATATGATGTCATTTAGCGCATGCCATAACAATAATGCGATGGTGAGCCCGCGAGAGATTGTATTTATACACAACCGATCACAGTGTCGTACTTGCTTACACTCTGTTATTTGCTCTTTACGGTGATCTTTCCTATAAATTTAAGCGTTGTTCAAACAGTGCTGGATGATCTCAAACGGGACGAAAGCAAACGTTCACGGTTAGCTGAACTCTGTGAACAATACGCCCTAAATGGATGGATTAACGGAATATGAGAGGCCCAATATGGATCGTACTTGCCCAATGTGTAGCACACCAATGATCACGCGAGATGCAGAGGCAATTTGCCCCAGGCATCAAATAGGTGATTGCTCATACGCCCCTAACCTTCATGAGTTCGAATCAGAAAGCGAAATAGAAACTGATAGCGATTATCCATATTAGCGGACAAAATTACATTCTGAGGTCAACAAGCGCTTATCCTTAGTCGACTTGGAATCGCAATAAAAAGGAGTCATGTCTAACATGACTCCTTTTCTTTTTGTGGCTTAGATTATTGGCGTGAGTACTATCGGGGCTACTGCTGTCAGTACTAGTGCTATCGGGACTAGTCGCATCGAAACGAATAGGGTTCGTTAATCCAACGCTATAGCAAAACAGTCATAAGCGTTCAATGTCAACGTTCCCAGCGTAGTTAGGGAAACCGTGTGATTATGACTAAGTAGCGCTCCTGGGACCAATCCTTGGAGCTGTGGCTCAGAAGACAAATCTAACATCACTGATTCAGCAGAGAAATTCGCTACCACCAGCACGGTCTGATCATTATCTTGACGTAAATACGCAAACACATACTGGTTATCGGCAAACAAAGGAATGAAATCGCCATACACGAACACCTCGTGGTCGCGACGCATCTTAATCAGTGTTTGGTAATGTTGAAAAATTGACGCTTCGCTGCATCGATCAGACTCAACATTAATGTCACGATAGTTCGAGTTAACCTCAATCCATGGCGTGCCTGTTGTGAACCCCGCTTGTGGTTCAGCGCTCCACTGCATTGGCGTTCGCGCATTGTCTCGACTGTTCTCGCCCAACGCTGTCATCATCTCTTGGTGAGACACTCCTGCGTCGGTTTTCACTTTATAGAAGTTCAAAGACTCAATGTCTTTATATTGCTCAAGGCGATCGAACTTGACGTTCGTCATGCCAATCTCCTCGCCCTGATAAATATATGGCGTGCCTTTGAGGCAGTGAAGTACCGTCGCAAGCATTTGTGCTGATTTTACTCGATACTCACCATCATGACCGTATTTCGAGACGGCTCGCGGCAAATCATGGTTGTTCCAAAAAAGAGAATTCCAACCCGTATCCCCCAGCTCTAATTGCCACTTAGTGAGTACTTGCTTGAACGCTGGAAGATCTAGGGGCAACGGCGACCATTTATCGCCTTGATTCCAAGTCAGCGTGATATGCTCAAATTGGAACACCATCGAGAGTTCCTCACGTTGCTGATCGCTATATAGTTTAGCTATCTCTGGTGTCGCGTCCCAAGTTTCTCCCACTGTGAGTAAATCGTGACTGCCAAATGTCGCGTGATTCATGGCGCGTAACAGCGGGTGCAGGCGTGGTCCATTACCGGTGATTCCTTTATCGATTTCCTTACCAATCAAATCAATAACATCAAGACGAAAACCGCCAATTCCTTTGTCAATCCACCCGTTCATCATGGTATGAACTTCTTGATGGACTTGCGGATTCTCCCAGTTTAGATCGGGCTGTTTTTTGGAAAATATATGCAAGTAATACTGCTGCGTTTCCTCATGCCATTGCCAAGCACTGCCACCAAAAATCGATCCCATGTCACTCGGTGCGCTGCCATCTTCTTTTGCATCACGCCACACGTAGTAGTCACGATAAGGGGAATCTTTGGACTGACAGGCTTGTTTAAACCATTCATGTTCATCTGAAGTATGATTAACAACGAGATCCATCACGATTTTGATACCCAGCGCTTTCGCCTCGCTTAGCAGCGCTTCCATATCTTCCATGCTGCCAAACTCTGGCGCGATCGCTTGATAGTTTGAAATGTCGTAACCATTATCGTCCATAGGAGACTGATAAACAGGTGAGAGCCAAATAACATCAATACCTAACTCAGCCAAATAGTCCAGCTTTGACCGAATACCATTTAGGTCACCAATACCGTCACCATTGGAGTCACAAAAGCTTCTCGGGTAAATTTGATACACCACCGAGTTATGCCACCACTTTTGTTCCATCACTAGCCCTTAATAATTGCTTAATCGACCTTTACTGTAATTAGAGAACGCTGGGAAAGAAAATAGAATCTACGTATAATCATATAGATTTTACGTATATCACAATCTATTTTATCCCCATAGGTAACCCAATGGCGCTCAATAAATCCATTAAGTACTTTTTAGCAGTGGCAAAGCATGGCAACATCAAACGAGCCTCCGATGAGCTCTACTTGAGCCAGCCCTCCCTGACCTCTGCAATAAAAAAACTCGAATCAGAATTGGGAGCACCGCTTTTCAATCGGCTATCAAAGGGGGTTGAACTAACCGCTTATGGCACCAAGTTTCGAGCCTATGCTCAAGAACAACAAGAACAGTACTTTGCACTCAAGCATCAGTTCAATGATATGCAGCAACGTCAATTTGGTAAAATCAAGATAGGGACTGGTGAAGTATGGTGGGACAATATTGTTAAGCCAGCGGTTATTGACTATCAACAACAAAACCCCGCCAGTTCTTTTCATTTGGAGTTTGGTAATAACCTGACCTTACTCAATCACCTCGTTCAAGGTGATATAGATTTATTTGTAGGTCATGAAGTATTAGAACTTTCCGAACACTGTCGTGTATCATTCGAGCCGTTGTTTCAAGATTATGAATCGATCTATGTGGGCGCTCAGCATCCTCTCGTGCAAACTGGCGTTACGCATCCTGAATCCCGTATCGAGAATGTTCACCAGTACCCCCTGCTTCGCGTGACACCAAGTCACCCTCGGCATCAATCGATACTGGCTCACGGCTTACCTCATGACCGTGCTCTAGAAGAACGTATTGTTTACGACATTGATTCTGTTGCCGCGAGTATTGATATGTTAAAAATAACCCCAGCCGTCATGCCCTACAGTCACCATGCTAATGAATGGCTAACATCTCAAGGACTCATTCAAATAAGCACTGATCGCAGTAAGGTGGGGAATATTGGTATTTACACTAAGATGGGAGAACCGAAGGTCAGTGTGACGAGTTTCTGCTCAAGTTTAAGGCAACTTGCTAAAAGCGTGCGTTAAATTGTCAGAACTTGGTCAGGGCACTTAATCTGTCATTTTTCTTTCATTAAAGTTTGATGTAATCGCCATAGTTTTAATGCGCTAATGCTATGGAGATTGCCTTGACCCTAAATGAAATTACCCTAAGTGAAACCACGCTCAATGACTTGAAGGCCGTTGAATATCAATGGGTAAGAACAATGTATGTGGAAGGCTACCATCGCGACGAAATCAACCACTATATCCAAACCTGTTTTGGTGGTGATGGTGTATTTGCCGATTTATTCCAAAAAGTCGCATTAGAGCAAGAAAGTCTATACGTCTTGCTCCAATACGTCGGGTGTGCCCCTTCTAGCCGAGAGCTGAATCTTTAGTCATCGTTGACGATGATGGAGAACGCTTAAGGATCACATCCACTTCCGTCGTCGCATAAGGTTTATCGATTTTTTGCTTCACATCTTCAACAAATCGCTCATAGCTTTTAAAGGTCATCGATTCTCTTTTCGGGTCAACATAAATACTCACCCACGTTTTCCGACCGAGCTTAGTGATAAAAATATCGACGAGCTCGATGTCATACTCTTGCGCAAGGCCACGCAAACCACGATAAATGGGTTTAGTATGCTCTATCGGTGGTGTGGCAAGCGTGAGTTCGCGCATACCATTTTTAATCAACTTAATCGGGTCGCCGATAAATGCCAAGCTAAACATCACGACCAAAATTTGATCGATATAACGATCAACAAAACCCAGTGCTGTGCCTTGAAGTAGCAAGACCAATATCAACGCCACGCCAATTGCCCCGGATATGACCCCATTAATGAACCATGCGTTCTTTTCTGCTTTTAATATATCTGACCGAGATTGATTATATCCGACGTGACACACCCAATACATAAACGCACAAATCGCCACTGCCGGGAATACGTAAATAGCCATCAATGCAATGGCGGGTTCTCGCCCTCCTGCTAATAAAACCGGTATATTGCTACCTACAGCGAATGCGATCAAAATTAAAATAGTGATGCCCTTTATCACCACAATAAGCGGTTCAAAAGCGTAGTAGCCAATAGGGTAATGTCGAGAAGTACCCGACTGAGCAAGTTGCGCGATACGCAGCGAAGCAAAGGAAACTACCGCCGACAGTAAGTTAAAAGAAGCGTCTAATAAAATGGCACTCGATCCCGAGATCAATGCCATCACGCCTCCCCATAACGCCAACACGCCCGCCCCTATGGCGGAGCCGATTAACGCCTTGGATTCATCAATTTTAATCATCTGGTATTCCCTTTCACAGATAAACGCTATTTATCCTTTATATTGCTAGATTATATAGGATTAACAAAGATTAAGTACTATCCAAACTTATAACACACGAATTTACAACTTCCTATCACACCCCAACCTATTTGCTGCTTTTCTCTACAACAATTATTAATAATAACAATAGGTCACGACATCGTCAGTCGTCACAGCCGATAGACAGCGTTCGTATTCACCTTTCAATGAGTGAGTTAGATGATAAGAGAATGGAAGGGTACGGGAGTCAAAGTGAAGACTTTCAGGGGAAAGAAGCGTTAGATAGAAAAATGCCTGAGCAAGCTCAGGCATTGGTTACAAAAACTGTTAATAGTGATAGTAAGGAATCCTGGTAACAGCCAGCTACGCGTAACACCAGAGTGCTCACTTAACTAGTCGGCGGCCAAACCAATGTGACGTTAAGCAAAGCAAAAGAGGTGGTCTTACGACCACCCTTTATCGTTATTATCCTTTAACACCACCGGAAGTAAGTCCCCCTACCAACCAGCGCTGTGCAAGCAAGAATACGATTGTGATAGGTAATGCTGACAATACTGCTGCTGCTGCAAAATCACCCCACAGATAGTTCTGAGGATACAAGTACTGCTGCATACCTACCGCTAGTGTGTACGAGTTTACATCAGAAAGTAGTAGTGATGCTACCGGTACTTCACCAACAACCATGATGAACGACAGAATAAATACCACCGCTAGAATTGGCACGGACAGTGGCAGAAGAACTAAGCGGAATGCTTGCCACGGTGTCGCGCCGTCAAGTGCGGCAGCTTCTTCTAGAGAACCATCAATCGTTTCGAAGTAGCCTTTGATTGTCCAAACGTGAAGCGCAATACCACCCAAGTAAGAGAAAATCAGACCGCCGTGTGTGTTCAAGCCTAGGAACGGTATGTACTGACCTAGCTTGTCGAACAACGCGTAAATCGCAACCAGTGCTAGTACTGCAGGGAACATCTGGAAAATCATCATCGCTTTCAGGATGGTAGTCTTACCTTTGAAGCGCATACGAGCAAATGCGTATGCAGAGGTTGTTGATAGACACACAATTAAGATTGATGAGATGCCAGCAACTTTAATTGAGTTCCACAACCACGTTAGTACTGGGAACGGAGGTGGCGTTACCGAGCCATCTGCGTTCGTTACCGAGAAGCCTAGTGCTAGTTTCCAGTGCTCCAACGATGGGTTTTCTGGGATTAGGCTACCTGTTGCGAAGTTACCTTCACGGAATGAGATAGCGATAATCATCAGTAGCGGGAAAATAATCAGCGATAGGAAAGCCCACATAGCGATGTGTGTTGCCCAAACGCGGTATTTTAATGACTTACCTTGTACCATTGCCATTTTAGGACTCCTTAGTCTTGAGCTACTTTCGTTACGCGTAAGTTAAGTAGTGCTAGTGCACCTACTAGTAGGAAGATGAGTGTCGCAATTGCACTCGCTAGACCGAAGTCTTGACCACCAGAACCTTCAAACGCGATACGGTACGTGTAGTTAACCAATAGGTCGGTGTAACCCGCTGGCTCAGAAGTACCAATCATGTTAGGACCACCATTCGTTAGAAGGGCAATCAGTACGAAGTTGTTGAAGTTAAACGCGAAGGCCGCAATCAGTAGAGGCGTTAGCGGTTTAATCATCAGTGGTATTGTGATCGTAGTAAAGTTCGAGATGAAGTTTGAGCCATCGATAGCGGACGCCTCGTAAAGATCATCAGGAATCGCTTTAAGCATACCCATACATAGGATCATCATGTAAGGGAAACCTAGCCACGTGTTAACAATCAGTATCATGGCCTTAGCAAGCATTGGGTCAGAGAACCAGTTCGGGCTAATGCCAAATAGACCTTCAAGTAGCATGTTCACTTCACCAAAGCTTTGGTTGAACAAACCCTTAAAGATAAGAATCGAGATAAATGCTGGTACCGCATACGGAAGAATCAACAGTACGCGATAAATAGCACGGCCGCGTAGCGCTTCCCACTGGACCACGCTTGCTAGTACAAGACCGATAAGAACCGTTAGGGCTACACTCACTGCTGAGAAGACAAGTGTCCAAATAAAGATACTGATGAAAGGTTCTTTGATGCCATCGTCTTTCCAGACTCGCTCGAAGTTATGAGTACCAATACCGACAACAAAACCAGGCGATACGGTGCTGCCTGTAAATTCACCATTAGCATCAATGGGTTGATAGAAACCGACGTCCATGTTGGTTCTAAAAATCTCGCCTGTTTTGTTATTCAAAAGATCCGTAGAGCCTTCAATATGCGAATACAGCGGCTGAACAGAGGCAAACTTACGTAGTCCGCTCATACGAATATCTTCACCACTTGGCATATTCAAATCCAAGGTGCTGAGTATGGCGCGGCTTTGAATAATTGCTTTAATGGCCTCTTTGTCACCTGTTTTTCCTTCGGAAAGTTTCAGGTCATACTCTGCGGCCGGGTTAGACATATCAATTTCAGGCGTCTCTAATAGTTGCTCGCCATCTTTGACATAAATTACATGTCCGTTCTCGGTCTTGTGCAGGTCGAAAGAGTAGCTATCACCACTTTGAAAGGTGCGCTGCGTTAATACGCTTTGTGTTCGTTCTAATGAAAGTTGGTTTTTAGCACTATAGTTCGTGAAAGCGAGTCCTACGGTATACGCTAAAGGGAAAATAATGAACAAAATCATGCCCGCTATACCTGGGTAGATATAACGATGTGCGTATGTTTTCTTACTGCCAAAGATGTAAAGTGCCAGAGCGGTGAGAATGACAGTAAGCAATGCAAAAGCAAGCTCTCCGCGCGAATACATGAGAATAGTAGCGTAGCCATTAAGGATACCGATCGAGCCTAGAGCTCCCCATTTAAGGAATACTTTTTTACTGCTCGGTGTATCATTGGCTGGCGCTGACATGGCATCTGTACCTTGAACTGACTGCATAAAAGGACCTGCTAGCGATAAATCAAAAAAATAGAATGAAGGAGGGGTTACCCCCTCCTTAAAAGGGTCGTACTAATTTACGAGTAACTAATTAACAATAGTTTCGCTAATTACGTTACTTCGTCATTTGCTTTTCAGCGTCTTCAACGGCTTCATTCACCGTTTGGCGACCATCAACCACGTTAATGATAGTGTTTTTAGCCGATGCCCAGAATGCGCTCATTTGTGGCACGTTTGGCATGATCTCGCCGTTCATTGCGTTATCCATTGTTGCCGCAATGCGCGCATCTGAGTCGAGTTCTTTTTGGAAAGAAGTCAACGCAACCGCACCTAATGGCTTATCGTTGTTCACTTCACGCAAACCGTCGTTTGTTAGTAGGTAGTTTTCTAGGAACTCTACTGCAAGGTCACGGTTAGGTGACGCTGTGCTGATACCAGCCGTTAATACACCAACGAAAGGTTTTGATGCTTGACCGTTGAATTTAGGCAGTGTGGCAACACCATAGTTGATGCCTGATTTTTCAACGTTAGCCCAAGACCAAGGACCATTAATCGTCATCGCAGTCTGACCTTGGTTAAATGCAGCCTCAGATACTGAATAATCCATATCCGCCGAAATCACGCCTTTTTCAACCAGTGATTTAACGAAAGTCAGTGCATCTTTAACACCGTCTTGTGCAATACCCGCGTCTTTAACGTCATAGCCCGTACCTGTGTACTTAAATGCATAGCCGCCATCTGCTGCCATAAGTGGCCATGTGAAGTACGGTTCTTTTAAGTTCCACATAATCGCTGACTTGCCTTCTTTAGCCAGCTTAGTATTTAGCGCTTCAACTTCTTCCCATGTTTTTGGCGGGTTAGGCACTAAATCTTTGTTGTAAATAAGAGATAGCGATTCTACTGCAATTGGGTAACCAATCGTTTTGCCATCATATTGAACCGCATCCCAAGCGAAATCGACAATACCTTCTTTTGTTTCTTTAGAAGGTTTAACTTCTGCTAGAAGACCTGCATCCGCGTATTCACCGAAACGGTCGTGAGCCCAAAAGATAATGTCTGGACCATCACCGGTCGCAGCAACTTGTGGAAAACGACTCTCTAGACCATCCGGATGAGCGACAGTAACTTTAATACCTGTATCTTCTTCGAACTTCTTACCTACTTCTGCAAGTCCGTTATAGCCTTTGTCACCATTAATCCAAATAGTGAGTTGTCCTTCTTCGATAGCAGCATTTGCACCAAAAGAACCAAGAGCAACCAGTGTGCCTAGCGCTACAGTACTAAGGGCTTTTTTCATGTGTATATCCTTTTTATTGTTTTGACAGTAGGGTGATCCAGAGGGTCGTCCAGAGGATTTCCTTAATTTCGATAAGTATCATCCGAAAAATACAGCAAGGTCTCATCCTCCTAATCTCTACGCCCTATCAAGTAGCGACGGTTTCCGTGATCTCAATCGACCACGACTATAGATCAACATCACAAAACAATCTTCTTTTGCGACCCGTTTCACTATTACAACGACGATTTTTTTGAGCTGGATCTCATCAGGCGAATCTCCTCCCTAGCCCCCTACTCCCCTACTACTCCCCCTATAATTATTTTTATCGGGAGGATGTCTAGATTACATGATTCAAGGAAACTGCAGACATCCAAGAGTGGATGGCAAGAACCCTTCCAGCAGGCTCATTCATAGGTTAGAGCGCTGGTTTTACATCGCCGGAGTCATTACGTAGTCACACATTGAAGCACAAGTAGCTATTTTGTTTACGGGGGACGCTTCAATTCTGTGTCGGGGGATACGAATGATGTTTTGGCTTTGAGGGTGGCGCTTATCGTACAGCGCCACCCCTTTTTCTTTCCATCTAGGAGTATTGGTGAGAATAGAAGCGTTCTATTTTTCATATTACACGCCAATACCGAACTCATGACCAATTTCCTATTATCAGCGGTCAAATTATCTCTATAATGACCAGCAGAAAGTAATAAAAATGAATCGAGGACGAGCTACATGGCGAGTGTCACGTTAAAAAATGTTAGTAAAGCGTACGGTGACGTACTGATCTCCAAGAACATCGACCTAGAAATCAACGAAGGTGAATTTGTTGTTTTTGTTGGGCCGTCAGGTTGTGGTAAATCAACGCTATTACGTTGCATTGCAGGTTTGGAAGACATCACGTCCGGTGATTTGTATATTGGTGACGAACGCATGAATGACGTTGAACCGTCAAAGCGTGGGGTTGGTATGGTATTCCAATCTTATGCACTGTACCCTCACCTAAATCTGTATGACAACATGTCTTTCGGTCTTAAGCTGGCGAAAGCTAACAAAGCAGAGATTGATCGTCGTGTCGAGCACGCTGCTGAAATCCTTCAACTAGGTCACCTTTTAGAGCGTCAACCTAAAGCACTTTCTGGTGGGCAACGTCAACGTGTCGCAATCGGTCGAACTTTGGTGTCTCAACCGAACCTATTCCTACTCGACGAACCACTATCCAACTTAGATGCTGCACTTCGTGTCAATATGCGTGCGCAAATCACTAAGCTACAACGCCAACTTGGTTGTACCATGATTTATGTCACACATGATCAGGTAGAAGCGATGACAATGGCCGACAAAATTGTGGTATTGGATGCAGGTTGGGTCTCTCAAGTGGGTAAGCCATTAGAACTGTACCACTACCCTGAAAACCGTTTTGTTGCCGGTTTCATTGGTTCACCAAAAATGAATTTTATGAGTGTTTCCATAGAAGATGTGGAAGCTGAGCAAGTAAAGGTTCAGCTTTCTGATGGCGATTCGTTCTGGATCCCAGTCGATGGTACCACCGTAAACAAAGGCGATCGCATGTCTTTAGGTATTCGTCCAGAGCATCTATTGCGCGCCGACGACGCTGATGCAAAAGTGGAAGGTGAAGTGATGATCGTTGAAAAACTTGGCAACGAAACTCAAGTGTATCTTAACCTTGAAAGCGCGGATGCCGACGTAATTTTCCGTCAGCCGGATACGTTGTCTGTTGAAGCCGGGGATAAATTCGCCATCGGTATTCCAGCTCACCGTTGTCACTTATTCCATAGTGATGGCCGTGCGTGTCGCCGTTTGTATAAAGAAGCGGGTCTATAAGCCGCTCTAAGAGAGACTATCGAACACCTTTGCTTGTAGAGCTCCTCCTTTTTTATTTAGACTGGGGGAGCTTTGTTATATGACAATTTTTTTCAACGAACCATGTCTGCCCGGTTTTTTCTATTATATTGAGTGGAAAGCTTGTTTCATCAAAAACAAAAATCGCGCTACCAGAGGACTGCTCAACATAAAACTCAGACTGAGTAACAGTTTCGATTTTAATAGCTACTTGATTGCTTGTTTCCCCAAAGCCAACCTCTATTGATGTATTGCCAACGGTACAAAAAAAAGGTTCTCTTGTATCACTTAACACAAACGCACTTAGTGAGGTCAAAAAGACGGCAACTAGTGCCGTCTTTAGTTCCAATGTAATCATCATCCCGTATTAGTTCTGCAACACGGTTACAGTGGTATTCATTGAGTTTGACTGAACTACATTCGACACATCACCCCAGCTTTGCGTAACACTGATGGTGTTGTTAGTAGCATTGTCTAAATCAACATTTGACCAGTTGTTGTTGCCACGCTGATTAACTCTGATTCTATTTTCATTACTAGCGTACAGATCAATCATCGATTCATTGTTGTAACGGGTTGTGTTCTTGCCTTGATCTACAAAGATTCTATTGTCAGAAGAACCAGCACCCAATATAACATCTGAGTCATGGTCCGCCCCCATCTGGGTTACTCTAACTAGATTTGAAGACGACCCATCATCAAAACTGACTTCAGAATCATTTTGAATACCAGTTTGGCTAACAAATGTGCGGTTTGATTTGCTCTTACCTGTCGATTTGACGCGCGACCAGTGGTCAATTCCGTTCTGCATCACATCAACTTTAGAATTATCTTCATCATTCGCCATGTATACAACAGAATCGTTAGCGTGACCTTGTTGGTCAATGTCTACGTCAGCTCCACCCGTTTTACCCGCAATCTTGACCAATGAGTCGTTGTAGCTTCTATTTCCGGATTGATTAATATTGACGTTATTGTTGTTACCAGGGCTTTGTAAACGGATATCAACCGCAGAACGGTTACCATCGAAAACACCCAATTGACCTTGAGTTACCTTAACTACGGTACCCTGATCATTAGCTTGTTTGATCACACTTTTATTGTCTTTGTCAGCAGCTGACAAAAGACCATAGCCGTTAAAACTAATCTCTTTTCCTGTTGGGGGCCCTGCTGAAAAAGCAGCCGTAGATACTAGTGCTAAACCTACCGATAATGCTAATAATTTCATATCAATTTCCTTGTTCCTTTTATGTTTCCATGTCGATTAAGACTTCTATAAAAAGAAGCCATTTACTAAACCACTCCAACCTAATTTATCTAGTTAGTCTGGTTTATATAAATTCTCATCGCTCCCGATGCATTTATAATGGCTGCATCTCCTCCATCTTGCGAAATACCTAAATCAGCCCCACCGGAACCAGCAACAAATGCAATGTTATTGTCATTCTCTTGGTTAACGCTGAGTTTACTTGATGGATAAATCATGTTTGCTTGCCCTATTACAGCCAAGTTGTTGTTACCATCTTGGTTAATTAAAGCCTCGCCATGCATGCCCAGCTGTCCGATACCAGCTGCATTGCCATCTCCGTCTTGACTTATATAAGCAACATTTCCGCTCCCTATTTGACCAACAATGGCTGTATTACTTACACCGGTTTGGTTGACACTCGACTTATTACCTCGCCCAAATCCTGCTTTGACCTGAGAGACAATGACAAGAGAGTCTGTCGCATTAGTTATATTCACTTCTGAATAGTTATCTATATCGTTATTTCCAAATTCCAAATCGTTATAGTCGTTAATCACGTCTTGACCCACTCCGTGAAGAAAATCACCGGTAGATTCGACCCCTCCGTTTGGAGCAAAAAATAACGAATTAGCCATTATAGGTGCTGAACTAGCTAGAAGCCCTGTACAAACGAAAAATGCCTTTGCTAGCCTACTCAGTCGAAAACTTGTCGTGCTCCCTATCACTTTCATGTGAGCTCTCCATAATCACTCATTTGACACGAACGTAAAATCGCCCTCCCTTGTCACACTGGGATAATCTTATATTTTCACTGGGAATCTAACCCTAAACTAAAATTGATTTACTCAAATAAATAATCAGAATATTGGTGTATTGTCACCGTTAATACGTTGACCAAAGTATGAAATATATTGTTGCTCAACTACACCTGAAGTTTATGTTTAAACCTCAAGAACTGAGTTAGCCTTTAGAGTAATTTCAAAACGTACTTTCTCATTTTTTAAACGGATTTTTGAATGGGACACACCATGAAAACACGACTGTTTACATTGAAAGTTATTTTGCTTCTCTCCTCTATTGTTGTCACTAAGGCGCACAGCAAGTTGGAGAACGGCGAACCGTTAGAAAATGGGAAAAGACTAGAAAGCCAGCAAGGAGATAAACTTAAGGCACCATTCAACGATTTTAGCGAAGTTGATGGGGTGATTGTCGATAGGACTATAACTCGGTTAGGAGAAGATTTTTATTTTTTCTTTTCTCAACAACTTAACGACAGATATCCAAACCTTAAAGAAAATCTCACTATTAAGGAAATCCCTACAGCGCTCTCAGGTAGCATTATCGAAGTTTATCACTCTCGTAAAGCTATTTACCGGACCGCTCTATCACCAGGTCGACGATTAGCGAAGGATAGAGCGGGCGATGCTATACAGGTCGTAGGTAACTACATAATACGTTGGCAAGCTGAGCGTCTCTATATGGATACTTTCGATCTCGAACATGATGAATTTTAAGGCGGCAAGGATGGCAAATTTATCACCCAGAACAATTTTAGTCTTCGCATTAGCTTCACCCTTTGCGTTAGCAAGTGAATTAGTTTATACCCCAGTAAACCCTAGTTTCGGCGGGAACCCATTAAACAGTACGATTTTAATTAATCATGCCAACGCAATTAATGACTATCAGGATCCAAATTCCAGTTCGTTTGATTTTGAAGAAGAGTCGCCACTTGAACGCCTAGCATCGAGCTTGGAGTCCAGGTTGATCAGTCAGTTACTCGCCGATATAGGCAACGGTAATACCGGACAGTTAGAGACCGACGATTTCTTTCTTAAC
Source organism: Vibrio methylphosphonaticus (assembly GCF_023634655.1). GTDB lineage: Bacteria > Pseudomonadota > Gammaproteobacteria > Enterobacterales > Vibrionaceae > Vibrio > Vibrio methylphosphonaticus. The sequence goes on from NZ_JAMKMS010000002.1 coordinate 308,068, forward strand.
GTGTTAGACACTAACGGATTACTTACTGTACAAATTGTTGATAAGGCAACCGGAGAATCTACTGAAATTAGTGTTTCCGGTCTTAACCCCGACCTGTAATTTACAAGGAACGTATTATGAAAGGTCTACTTTATTTAAGCCTCGCTTTACTGCTTGGAGGCTGCGCGACATCTCTCGACATACCAGAAACATCTGCAGAGCCGAAACTCATGCCACGCGGCGCTACCTATACGGATTTAATTGCACTGCCAAAACCAGCGGGAAAAATTCTCGTGTCTGTTTACGATTTTAGAGATCAAACCGGACAATATAAGCCTCAGCCTAACAGTAATTTCTCTACTGCTGTACCGCAGGGAGGGACGTCTTTGCTCACAACATCCTTGTTGGATTCTCAATGGTTCATTCCTTTAGAACGTGAAGGGTTACAAAACCTTCTAACCGAACGTAAGATCATCCGTGCCGCTCAGAAAAAAGATAAAGTCATTTCCAACCACGGCGCAGACTTATCTTCTTTGAATTCCGCTAATGTGGTTATTGAAGGGGGAATTGTTGCCTACGATTCCAATATTCGGACTGGTGGCTTAGGCGCTAAGTACCTTGGTGTCGGTGCATCAGGACAATATCGAACCGACCAAGTAACGGTAAACCTTCGTGCCGTTGATGTGAGAAGTGGTCAGGTATTATTAAGTATTACGACGTCTAAAACTATCTCTTCTCACGAAGTGGGTCTCGGCGCTTTCCGCTTCATTGATTACAAAGAGCTGCTAGAAGTTGAGATGGGATACAGTAATAACGAACCCGTTAACATTGCCATTATGTCGGCTATTGATGCTGCCGTCATTCATCTCATCATTAAAGGAATGGAACGTGGGATGTGGTCATCAAACGACCCCGAAGCAAACAATAACCCAATTATTGCTAAGTACTCCAATGCCACAACTGAAATACTGTGATAACGAAGAAAAGAAGACTATTGCATTAGCAAGTAGCCTCAATAAAATTACGAAGTATTAATAATAGAGTCAGCATAAATAATTGTTCATAAGTAACAAACGTTGAAAAGATTATTACCTCGAACATACATTAACAAAATAGGGCTATGCGGAAAATGGATATTACCCGTAGCCCTATTTTCTTTATTTACTTCAGGCGCGCTGTCACTCCTACCATTCGATACTTGAGCTGTCACGATTGCGCCGATTGTCTACAACCCTCGCAAAAATATAATCACAGACTATCGCCTCCATTAAACCGCCGAATTGGTATTATCATGACTACGACGATTAATGAATCAGTGGCATACCAGTAAGAAACGGCAAGCGGACTAACACTTCAATCATTGAAGCAAACTATCCTAACCGATCTCGCTCTCCCTCTAGCATCATGAAGCCAAAAGCTCTTCAATCAACTGCTCCAGTTCATCAAAACTGTTTAGCTGATGTAGAACCACCTGCTTATTACCATTGATGATGATTGTCGGCGTTGACCTAATCCGATAACGTTGCACTAATCGATTAAAGTCCTCAACTTGAACACTAATAGATTGGCATTGTTCTATAAACTTATCTTGGTTTACCCCACACTTTTTTAGAACACTCACTAAGTCTTGCCTATACTCAGGGGCTTGATTTTTCCTAAAATGGATTCGACGTATCAGCGCTCCCATAAATCTATTTTCTAGACCTTGCTCCTTTGCAACGATGAACGCTTCTTGTACATCTCTGCCAAGCGGTCCCATGCCAACAACGATCTCTCTTAACTCGGCATTGTGTTTGTCAGCGATTTGTACAAGGGGATCATGCACCACAGCACAAGGCCCACAAAATGGAGAGTGAAAGAGCATCACTTGCGGCTCAATCGTTGGCTGCTGAGACAATGTTAAGTAGTGCAGTCCCGCTTGGTATGGCGACGCGACAGACGCAAAATGGCTCAGCATGAGTGCCATTAAAATAAAGATTGATTTCATTGGTAAACTCCAGATAAAAACAGGTCGCTACCATAACCAAACGAGCTTAATCAATAAAATGTAAAGGGAATAGAATTGGAGGGAAATGAACTAAGGTCAAAAGGCAGTGATGATAAAAGAACAATTATGTCATTTATCATCACTGCCTTGATATAGAAAGTGAAGCCTAATCAAACATGCCGTTAAACAAACTCATTCGATGCGATATTATTTTTTGCCCACAGTAACGCCTGAAGACGATTTTTCACTTTTATTTTTTTAAAGGTGTTATGTAGGTGCGCCTTAACCGTATTCTCACTGACAAACAGTGAATCCGCAATTTGTGTGTTAGATGCCCCATCGCCAAGCAACTTGATAATTTGCTGTTCTCTTTTGGTTAGCTTTGAGTAGTAAGGGCTGGTTTTTGCGCATTGTCTGCCCCGATAAAACTTAATGTATTCAAACACTAACTTTCGACTCATCCACATTTCACCACGCAAAATACACTCAAAGCCTGTTACCAGCTTGTCAAGATTATCGGTTGAATAGAATATCCCCACCAAATGCTGCCATTTCAGCATATCGGCATGAGAAAGGTCTGGTGATGTATTAATCAGCACTTCTTGTGCTTCAGCACTCAGGTTTTCCCGAAGATCTTGGTACCTCTCGATATGTTTGTCCGTCATAGCTTGATGATCAACAATAACGACATCAAAACTGTATTCCTTTAAGCTAAGCTTACAACTACTTAAACGCTCTGGAGAGACAAGCTTGATCTGAAGATCAACCTTCTGCTCAATTGAGTCTTTAAGTAAGCTTGACTGTAGATTATTTTCCGCCAACAAAATCGCTTGTCGGGTCTTAACGTCTACGGTCGACATAACACACTCCCTGTCTGTATAGGTTCCGAGAATTAACTCTAAAGTTAACCTGTAATTTACATTCGTCAAGTGTCGGCTATGAGACACTAAGCCAAGAAGTAGCAATAATAACATTATTATCAGTTGGTTAACCATAGCGTCTCAGGAGTGAGACTGTATACGCTTATTAAGTAGTTTGTTCACTTTTTGTGATAAACGTTTAAGCACAACGTTTAATCGCGTAGATTCATATTAGAGAGGATAAAGCCGCGGTGTCGTGAATGACACCGCGTGAATAAGGGTTACACTGCTAAGCGTAATTAGTGTAACGGCGCTGCGTTCTTGTCGCTAAATTTGCCGAAATACTGCTCTAAAATTTCAGGAGTCAACTTGCCTTCCGCTTCTAACTGTTTGAGCTTTTGCGCAATTTCACGTTGCTCTTCAATTGAAGGAAGAGAGACTTCTGGCTCACCTTCTGTCTGAGTGGACATTGCCTCTAGTTCTTTCTCAAAATCACTCATCGCCTATTACCTTTACTAAGTTTCATAAATAAGATGTGTCAAATTCTGGCTAGTTTACTGGTTTTACGATTACGAGGCTAGCAACGCCGCATCATCTCTTGTCCTAAACAATGATACGCCGCCCGTTTTGTCCGAAAGCAGGCACATGGAAAGATGCAACCACGTGAACCTCTTTAAAGCCCCTACATAGCGGTTACGATCTCGCCAGTTTACGCTCTATCGTCCAATACCATAGCAAGTGTCATAACAAGGGGATTGAACAATGATAAAGAAGCCCCTACATTATCGGTGCTAATGCGCACATTGAGAAAAATGATACGAGACATTTTGGTTATGAAGCTGAAAAACCGAGGTATTACTGTCTCATGACATAACAAATGGAACTTTCGGCTTTATCGAGCCTCTACTACTTACTTAAGGCTCACCAGACAAACAAGCCACGCTTACTTTGTAGTACGCGAGCATACTGGAAATAATAGCAATAAAGGCCACGATAACTTTGGCGATCAACACAACAGCAGAATCTAACAGTAAAACGGTGCCATGATGTTGATTTAGCCAATACAACGAGCCTTACCGGACCATTAAATTTAAAAGTACCGACCATCGCCCGACGCGGGTATGCATACATGTTTAAGGCATATCACGTATATTCAGGTATATCGCACGTATTGAGTCGATACCGATTGAACAAGGAAACTAACCATGCCTAAGCAAGCCTTTCAACAGCTTCAACATTACTTAGAATCACAGGTTATCGGTCAAGAAGCACTGGTCAAACAGTTATTAATCGCATTACTTGCCGATGGACATATTCTTGTTGAAGGCCCTCCTGGACTCGCTAAAACAAGGGCGGCAAAGGCACTAGCAGATTGTATTGAGGGGAGCTTTCATCGAATCCAATTTACCCCTGATTTATTGCCATCCGACTTAACTGGCACCGATATCTATCGCCCTGAGAGTGGCGAGTTTGAGTTTAAATCAGGTCCAATTTTCCATTCGCTACTGCTTGCTGATGAGGTCAACCGCGCACCTGCAAAAGTACAAGCTGCGATGCTTGAGGCAATGGCTGAGAAGCAGATCAGTGTCGGGCAAACCTCTTACCCATTACCTGAACTTTTTCTTGTCATGGCAACGCAAAACCCTATTGAGCAAGAAGGCACCTATCCCCTACCAGAAGCACAACTCGACCGATTTTTGATGCATCTTGATGTCGATTATCCTGACGCAGAGAGTGAGTTGGCGATTTTAAAGCTTAATCGCGGTGAAGCCCTAGGGCACAACACGCCACCCCAACAAACGATTTCACAATCAGAAATCTTCGCCGCTCGACAGCAAGTGCTCTCCATACATATGGCCGATACCATTGAACGCTATATCGTTCGATTGATTATCGCGACTCGTCAACCGACTCAGTACAGTGACAAATTAGCGAAATGGCTAGAAATGGGGGTGAGTCCGCGTGCCACCATCGCTTTGGATAGAGCAAGCCGCGCCCATGCTTGGTTGGCCGGACGAGACTTCGTTAGCCCTGAAGATATCCACGCAGTGATCTACCCTGTTTTACGCCACCGACTACTGCTGAGTTATCACGCGCAAGCAGAAGGGATCACTGGCAATGATGTGGTTGACGAACTTCTTAGCACTGTTGCTTCTGCGTAACGAACATTTAGGCGGTAGGCAGTTATGTTTTTTCAACGTCGATCAAATCAAGTGAGTCCCTTACAACAGGCGATTGAGCAGGGGAACTTACCTACCTGTAACGGTGTTAGCTTAACCGTAGACGAGCTCGCCTTTTACCAAACTCATGGCAAACGGTGGCAACCACCCGCAAAGAGTTTGTGGTCGCAGCTTAACGGGGCGCATTTAAGCCCCCACAAAGGGCGTGGCATGACGTTCTCTGAGGTCAGGCAATATCAAGCCGGCGATGATGTTAGGCAAATAGACTGGCGGGTCACGGCGCGCACGGGCAAAGTGCACACCAAACTGTTTTCCGAAGAACGAGAGCGACCTGTTGTATTGTTTCTTGACTTAACACCGAGCCTATTTAGTGGCACTAAACTGTTACTTAAGTCTGTGCAGCTGTGTCATTTGGCTAGCCTTTTATGTTGGGTAGCCGTTGCGAATAAAGACCGGGTCGGTGCAGTAATACGAACTCAGGATCGGCTTATTGAGTTACGACCTTCGTCATCTAAAGGCGCGGTATACCAGCTTCTTAATACCATCGTGTCTACGCACAACCGCCAACTTGAGCCCAATATGAGCGCAAAGGCTGAACAGGCTCCCGCCTTTGCGCCGCAAGAGCAAAGTGACGTCAAAACCCAGGCATTTGATGCGCTGAGTAATCTTTGTCGAAAAGGCAGCGAAGTCGTACTTATTAGTGATTTTTCTACCACCACAGCCCATGATTTTGACACGGTTAAGCGCCTTTCTCAGCACAATCGAGTGCGCGCCATTCAACTCTACGATCCACTCGATATCGCCGAGTGCAACAGCAAAGGGCTGCAACGGGTTCGTGGCAAAATCAATGACATGACACTCGACATGAGTAGCGCTCGTACGCGAGCTGCTATCAAACAAGCGTACCTTGACCATCACAGCCGCATTCAATATGAACTCGCATCATTTGGGATACATTTATCGCAGATTTCCACTGGTGCGCCATTACTTCAACAAATTTTAGAACGCCAATCATGACCCCAACCATATCGCATCCATTAGAACTGAGTTCACTGACCCTACCGGCAGCCCCATCATGGTGGCCCCTTGGTCCGGGTTGGTGGATTTCGGGATTAGTTCTCGCTTTCATTATCGTAGGCGCACTATTTTGCTACCGACGAAACAAACAAAAAACACGAGCCAAACGTGCCGCGCTTAATTTGTTCAAGATAGAACGGGACACCTTAACGCCGTCTTCCGCGATTGAAGTCGTTCGACAAGCGGCGCTCAGTTACTACCCTAGGCAAGATATTGCGAAATTAAATGGCCAAAGTTGGTATCAATTTTTAGATTCACAACTGGCAGAGAGTCTCTTTTTTCCCAATCAAACACAGTGGAATCAGGCACTTTACTGCTCGAAACATGCTTATAGCTCTCATCGCTCTGAAACGCTCAATGGTGCAACCCTTACTAATGTCAAAGATCATGCTCAAGCCAGAAATAAAGAGGACGCCGATGCCATACCAGCGGTCTCGCATCAAGATATAGAACACCATACGCTAGTCGCGGATTGTGAACGCTGGATTCAACAAGCACTGCCGCCAAAACGCAAGTACCGCAATTGGAATAGGGGCTAAACATGTCACTGTCATTTGAATGGTGGTGGATGTTCTTTCTTACCCCACTGCCCTACTTTGCTCATAAAATACTGACGCCAAATGTCGCCTCCACCCGCATCATTTTGCCGCATTTGACTGCACTTCCAGAGCAAGCAAATCGTGTGAGAAATGTGGGGAAATTATTGGCAATCAGTGCATGGTTACTGCTCATCATCGCCAGCGCTCGTCCAGTTTGGCTTGGTGAACCCATTGAGATACAGCCTAAACATAGAGACATGATGCTGGTTATTGATCTCTCTTACTCAATGAGTAAAGAAGACATGGCGTTTCAAGGGGATTACATAGACCGACTAACCGCGGTGAAGCACGTCGTCTCTGACTTTGTCGATAAGCGTAAAGGAGATCGTATCGGGTTGGTTTATTTTGCTGATCATGCCTACCTGCAAACACCGCTCACGTTTGATAGAGAAACCATCAAACAACAACTGAATCAGACCGTTTTAAAGTTGATTGGCACACAAACCGCGATTGGCGAAGGAATTGGGCTTGCGACAAAAACATTTATCGACGGGGATGCACCACAGCGAGTGATGATCTTACTCAGCGACGGCAGCAACAACGCTGGCGTTATCGACCCGATAAAAGCGGCTGAAATTGCGAAGAAATACCAGACCACGATCTACACCATTGGTGTAGGCGCTGGTGAAATGCAGGTGAAAGACTTTTTCATGACTCGAACGATTAATACTGCAGAAGATTTAGACGAGGAAACGTTAACTCAGATCGCGACCATGACTGGCGGTGACTATTTTCGAGCCAGAAATGCGCAAGATCTTAGCAAAATATATGACACGATTAACGCACTGCAACCAATCACTCAAGCGACACAAAGTTGGCGACCTCAAACCGAATGGTTTTGGTTACCAGCGTCACTCGCCTTGATGTTACTTAGCGCGCTACTTTTCGTTAGGAGAGACGATGTCTGACTTTATTTTCCTTTATCCGCAGGCTTTATGGTTGCTGCTCCCTGCGATCATCGGCGTAGCCTTGCTAAGCTGGTTAAAACGCAATGGCCGTTCCAATGCTTTGATGGCGCCTCATTTAGCCGCGCACTTTACTCGCGTAAAACCAGGGCACCAATTACGTTTACCTGCGATTTCTGTGCTTATTTTCATCGTCATCACCGCCATCGCCGGACCGAGCTTTCAAAAGCATGCGGTACCCGCCTCGCACACTGACGATGCGCGAGTATTGGTGCTGGATATGTCTCAATCGGTTTATGCCAATGACATTAAACCCAGTCGCCTTGCTCAAATAAAATATAAGGCTCAAGATCTATTACCACTGCTCAAACAAGGGCAAACAGGTCTTATTGCTTACGCGGGAGACGCTTATACCCTGAGTCCGCTCACTGCCGATTCAGCGACATTAAAAAACCTAATTCAGCATCTTTCACCTGACATTATGCCAATTCAGGGAGCTCGAGCTGATCTAGCGGTAGAGCAAGCCATCACCATGATGAAACAAGGGGGGGCTAAACGAGGGGAAATCATATTGTTTGCTGATGACCTCAGCGATAAAGAAACATCCAATATTGAAGCGTTACTACGCGATGGCCATTGGACTCTGTCAGTACTGGCTTTTGGCTCCAAAGCTGGCGCACCTATCCCTCTTCCTGATGGCTCATTACTAAAAAATCAAGCTGGGACAACGGTGGTGGCGAAGACCGACTTTCAAGCTCTACAACAAGTCGCCAGTACTCACGCCGGTCAGTTTAGCACTTACCAAAGCAACAATAGCGATATTGAACAACTTGTCCGCTCGCCAATCAGTTCCTCGTTTAACAGTGGCTCACAGCAAGATAGCACCAACCAGTCCGTCACCACCCATGTCAACAACGGGATTTGGTTACTGCCTGTCGTCTTGTTACTCATGCTACCTTTGTTTAGAAAAGGATTGATCTTCACTCTGCCCCTGTTCTTTATCGCATTCGTTTCCACCCCTTATCCTGTAAAGGCGTCCCCTATGATTGGTTGGTTTAAAAATAGTGACCAGAATGCGTATGAGGCCTTTCAAGACAAACGCTTCGAGCAAGCGGCGAACGAGTTCACCGATGCACAATGGCAAGGCGCCGCCAAATATGAAGCGGGCGACTACCCTGGTGCAATTAAAGCGTGGCAATCACTCGATACGACCGAAGGCATTCACAATTTGGCGCATGCCTACGCCCAAAATGGGGATTTTGATAACGCCATCTCACGCTATGAAACCGTACTAGAACGTGAACCAAACAACCTAGCAGCGCAGCAAGACTTAGCGACGGTTAAACAAGCACAGCAACAGCAACAGCAACAGCAACAGCAACAGCAACAGCAACAGCAACAGCAACAGCAACAGCAACAGCAACAAAAGTCTGATTCTTCAGATCAGCACGGACAACCCGAACAGAATAATAACAACGGCAACAGTGAAGAAAGCAACACCGATGCTTCACGGTCACAAAACGATCACGATTCCATGTCGCAAGCAGACTCTTCACAGACTGACGCTTCACAAGCTAGCGCTGCGCAAAGTAAAGAAAATACCGAGCAAGATCCCGCGTCAGAGCAAACATCAAAACAAGCGCCAAACGAATCCAACGAGCCAAGTAGTACGCAAGGGCAACAACCTGGTGATGAACAACAGCAAACAAAGAAACGAGACACAATGACCGAAGATCAGGCAGGGGGAGCTCCCCAAGAAACGGATGCTAAGAGCGATACTCTATCCAGTGATGCATTCGATCAACGCGACCAATTAGAGGCACTGGATCCAGAATTGCGTCAACTCGAACAAGTAGAATCCGCGCGAGATCCGAGCCGCCTCATTCAAGCCCAAATGTTATTGCAAGCTCGAGATAGAGAGCAACCGACTGCCCAAGGGAAAAACTGGTAATGAAAAACATGAAATTGCATCCTTTGATCCTAAGCCTAATGCTCACTTTGTGTGGACTTATTAGCTTTCCCTCTTGGGCATTAACCGTTACCGCTAGCGTTAATAAAACCAAAGTGAGTAAGGACGAAGTCATTCAACTGCGCATCGTCGCCGACGAGAAACTCGACGGGAGCAAAGTCTCCTTTGACAACCTGAGCGATGATTTTTACACCGGACGTCCCAACTTCAGTTCATCGGTAAACATTCTCAACGGGTCGCGCACCGACAGCAGTGTCTGGACCATTGCCATCGCCCCGCAGCGAATTGGGAAAATCACCATCCCTAGTTTTGATGTGGACGGAGTAAAAACCTCACCAATAACCTTAAGCGTCACCATCGACGAACAAACACCAACCACCGATGACATGATTGAAGTCAGAACACAGATTGGCAAGCAAACTCTGTTTCCGAAAGAAAGTACCCTGCTCGACACGCGCATAATCGTCAAAGTGGATCCCCGCCTGTTACAAAACCCAGAAATGGTCCAGCCACGTGCTGACGGCGTAACATTAGCGCCGGTTGGTGAGCCTAAGCAGTATCAAGCGGTGCTAGACGGTATGGACGTGTTAATCATCGACCAACAGTACAGAGTCACGGCGCAGAATGCCGGGGCATTTACGCTTCATGCGCCAACACTTTCCGGGGGCGTGCTCTATGGTAATAACCGCAGTGGAACAACCAAAATTCTAACACTTAACCCTGAAGCACCCACACTCGCCTTAACAGTACAGCCGATTCCAGAGCACTATCAAGGGGTTTGGTTACCGACGTCTGCACTTTCACTGACGCAATCTTGGCAACGCGCAGATGGTAGTCTTGTGTCCACGCCACACACTGACATGGCAACTGGCGATGCGCTCACCCGAACCATTACCTTACAGGCAATGGGTCTGACGGCAAATCAGCTTCCTAACTTAGCACTACAAAATCCCGATGGGTTTCGTGTCTACCCTGAAAAACCGACGTTTGTTGAAAACAGTGATGGCTCAGTAACCATGACAACTAAGCAAGTCTTAATTGCCAAGAAAACGGGAGAATACCACCTCCCTGAGCTGACGATAAATTGGTGGAATACGGATACAAACCAAGCCGATCAATCCGTTTTGACGGGTCTCTTAGTTAACGTTGAGCAAAGTGATGAAGCGGCCGCTTTAGAATTAAATGGCGGTTCGCCTTCGTCCACCGTTACCGTCGTGCAAGATTCTGGATTTTGGCCTTACCTAAGTGGTGTACTTGGTGTGCTGTGGGTAATTTCAACATTGATGTGGTATCGCGCTCACAAACGAGCGTCTCTTTTAGGTTCTGGCTCCCTATCGAGCCACAGTCGTGATTCGCTTCATGAACCAAACTTGCTTCATAAACAACAGTTAATACAAGCGATTAAAGATAAAAATGCCATCAAGGCGCAATCTGCGTTTCATTTGTGGGTGAAAGAAAATCCGGGGTTATTAGCGCAAGACGTCGAGAATATTCAAGCGTATTTAACGCAGATGAGCCGCAGCGTATTGGTCGAAGAGAACAACACAAATTGCACAAACAACGACGACACCAAAGCAGTGCTCGCGCTAATTGAAGGCTGTCGCGTTTCGGATAAAAGCTCTGAACTGGCTCACTTGTAAGCCATTAAGTCTCATTGCTGAGTGCTGTGTTCCGTTAAGTCCATTTCGTTGAGGCTAACGTTCACGGTAATGGCTATGAATCGCGCACTGCTATAACGCAGGTTAGAAACACGCGGTATAAAAAAAGCGCCTTAATAGGGCGCTTTCAGCAATGACTAACTCATTGTTAGCATCGGATATCGCTTATAGGTAGAAACGAGTACCGATGATGAATTGGTTGTCTTTACGCTTACGGTAATCAACTGTGCTGCCAGTTTCGCCTTGGTTGTCGAAGTTGTAGCCAGTGTATGCACGTAGACGTGGAGAGATTGTGTATTCAGCTTGAACAGACGTACCAGACTTAACGCGAACGTCATTCTGTGTGTCTTTCATCTCTTCGTGCTTAAGAATTAGGTTAAGACCCATGTCTAGACCATAAGCAAGGATAGAATCGAATGCTTCAGTTTCGTTGATAAGTTTGCTATCAAACGAGTTCATGTTCTTGTTGCTTGCTAGTGTAGCGGCAACGTATAGACCAGAACCGAAGTTACCGTACTTACCAGATACTAGGTGAGAATCAGCAAGTTTAGCTACGCCACGCTCAGTGATGTTGCCACTGTTAAATGCGTAGTTAGCGTTAAAGCCTGCAATAGTGTAACCAGCAACAACTTGTGCACGGTTAGTAGAGCTGATCCATGTATTGTTAGCGTCTTTAGGATCAACGACTGAATTTGCACCCTGCCAACCAGCACCGATAGTTAGTGCACCAGCCGTATCGAAATCAATTGTGTTTGAGTAAGCCGCTAGTTTGTCCGCACGAGCGGTACCAAAAATACCTTGGTTGTCGTATAGGAAATCGTTTGACCAACCGATTGGCGTATCAACAACACCTGCCGCCATGTAGTACGGAGACCACTGTGTACCCGCCGCGATGCGGCCGTAAGTCTCGTGACCAAGACCAATGTAGCCTAGACGAGTTTTGAATGTGTCTTTGCCACCTTCAAGCATGTTCATCGCCCATTCCGCTTTGAAGTCTGCCTTGAAGCCGTGACCAATATCTTGGATTACTTCGATGTTGATACGTGGCGATTTCTCTTCAACACGTGCATCTTTACCAGCGTGAGCACCCGTTAGACCGATAGTCGCGTGACCACCGATAGACATTTGAGTACCTTCTTTGTTGTACACTTCTAGTGCGTTTGCTTGAGTACCGATTGCAGCAGCTGTTACTGCAAGTGCTAATAGTGTTTTGTTCATTACGATTTCCATATTGACGGCTTATTATCGAACGATGTCGCTCGATAGGTGTTTAAAGGGCTTCTTTAACGTGAAACGCTGGCAGGCGATTCGGGGTTAAAGACACTAAAAACGTGAACTTGAAATATGGAATTACTTTAAATTGAGAGTTCCCGAATGTGTCGTGAAACAAACTGAAATTTTAGAAGATCAACACACCATCATTTACTACCTTTAAAACAACCACTTAAAACTAAAGATTTATAAACCATGAGATCTACCCACCTTTTACTAGGTTTTCTTTCCTTTTTCTCATTCGTTATGTGAATCACTTGCAATAACTGACATTCAGCACGCAAACGCCAGATACAGAAAAGCCGCTCACAAGGAGCGGCTTTCATCAAACTGTTGGAGCTAAATGGTCATTTTTTCCTTATAGGAAGAAACGAACACCTGCCATCCATACGTTGTCACGAGTGTTGTCTTCTTTGAACTTGCCTGTACCTTCTAGGTCAAATTCGTAGCCTGCGTATGCACGCATGCGAGATGTTACGTCGTACTCAGCTTGGATTGCTGTGGTTGAGTAGATAGTTTCGCCATTGTAACCTTGACCACCTTGATCTCCGTCATATTTAACAGATTCGTAGTTGATCGATAGGTTTAGGCTGTTAGATAGACCGTAAGCTAGAATCGCTTCATAAGCTTTAGTGTCATCTACTTGGTAGCCTTCGTAGCTATTCATGTATTGGTTCATTGCGTAAACACCAGCTACATAAATACCTTTACCGTAAGTACCATACTTAGCAGAAACTAGGTGAGATGTTGCTTTATCATCAACTGACTCTGTTGCAGATGTGATATCACCACCAGTGTATGCGTAGTTAACGCCAAAGCCAGCAACATCATAGCCAAGAGCTACTTGTGCACGTTGACCGAAGTTATACTTAGCAGTATCTGCGTTGTTGTATGTATTTTGGACGTCAGTGGCACCTTGCCAACCTAGACCAAAGTTGAATGCGCCAGCGTTAGCAAAATCGAATGCATTTGAGTAAGCAAGCATAGCGTCAGCACGGCCAGTACCTAGCGCGCCGTGGTTGTCGTATAGGAAGTCATTCGCGAAAGCGATTGGAAGATCCGCAACACCACCAGCATTGTAGTAAGGTGCCCATTGAGTACCTACTGCTACACGACCCATCTCTTCATGGCTTACACCGATGTAACCAAGACGAGTAGTGAAAGAGTTGTCGCCGCCGTTAAGCATGTTAAGCGCCCACTCACCTTTAGCATCAGCAGTAAAGCCGTTGCCTAGATCTTGAGTCGCTTCAAAGTTGATACGCGGAGAAACAGAGTTTACGCCAGCTGCTTCTGATTCAGCGTCCATTACGCCTACAGAAACGTGACCGCCTACTGCGAAAGTAGAACCGTCTTTGTTATAAAGCTCAACTGCTTGTGCAGAAGTACCGAATGCTGCAGCTGCCACTGCTAGTGCGATAAATTTTTTGTTCATTGGGATTTCCATATTTCAAGTTTTGTGCGCCATACATCTACATAATGAATGACATAACGTACATGAAGCTGTTACGTACACAGACATAACACCTATGCATGTAACCCGCTTGCTGTAACGCTGGATTAACATGACGGAAATCACTCTAACCCTAAAGTTCCCAAAGCTTTCATAAAAAGACGTAAAAGATTAAAAACACTGTTTTCTATTTTTGTAAATGCTATAGTTTCAACAACTTAAGATAAATATAAAAAAGGTAAAACAACATAAATAAGCGTGAATTTCAGTCATTTTTAGCTAAATTCGCCTTTCCAAACACCTATCTTTACGCTCTCTAATCTTTCTATGACTATTTTCTTGCACGTGATTTCAACCATTTAGCGTTCTTGATTGTGCTTAACCTTGCGGACAAATAACAGACAAGCTAGGTTGCAACGGTGTAAAAATCATCGTTCTCCCTCTCCACGAGTTACCTGTTTATAAGCCATTCACTCTCCCCAAACATGAATTTGTTTATAAAAATGCCAATGAAGCACACTATATATGAGCTATAGATCACAAAATCAGTACAAAAAATGAACTCTCCACTTCAGGATAAGGAAAGTTCCGAATGCCGTTCTATTCTTGCTTTAGTTACTGATGTGTATGCAGGCATTGGTAAATAGCAATGGCGACATTGCAGTGGTGATACAAATTAAAGGAATATAATTATGAAAATGGCAGCCATCGCAGCAGCGATTACGACAACACTCGTCTCTGGTTCAGCATTAGCGGCAGAGGTTTATAATTCGGATGGAACATCACTAAGCATTGGTGGGCGTGCGGAGTTTCGTGGTGACTTTCAAGGTCAAGCTTCAGGAAGTGAACTTGATGGAACCATGGATAACAAATCTCGTGTCCGTATTAACGTCGGCGGCGAGACTAAAATCACTGATAGTCTTAGTGGTATCGCATTCTATGAGGCTGAACAAACTGTTGTAAACGGCAGTGGCGTGGGATCCAACAGTGCTCAAAATGCTCAGAATAACGCTTTTACACAGCGTTATATGTATGCCGGTCTTTCAACTAACGGTGGAGATGTGACGTTTGGTAAGCAAGATGCGGCAACCGTACAAATATCGCAAATGACCGATACCGTGACAACACACAGTGGGATTCAGAAAACCTTTATCGAAGCTGGTGATGAGCAAATCAATAATGCGATTAACTATTCGGGTTACTTCATGGACGCGCTGTCTGTGAAAGCCAGTTTACTTGCTTCGAATGCGGCAAACGAAGATGGTTGGGCACTGTCTGGATTGTACACCCTGCCGTTTGGCTTAGGTTTAGGTCTTGGTTATGCCGCTAACGAGAATCCAGGAAATAATGCTCAGGACTCTAAGCAATTCCTTGGTGGCCTTAATTACCGCTGGGAAGGGCTATACGTAGCCGCAACCTATACACAAGGCGAAGGGTCTAAAAAAGTCGCGGGCAATAACGACTTTAACAGTGTTGAGTTCGTGGCGCAGTATCGATTTGAGAATAATTTTGAAGCCGTTCTTGGCTACCAAAATGGCCAAATTGACCCTGACGGCAGTGCGAAATTCAATGTTAGTGACTACTATGAGTTAACTGGCATTTATTACTTCAACAAGTCAATTAGAACCTACATCACGTACAAGTTCAATAATTTGAAAGCAGAAGACAAGCAAACAGTAACCTCAAACTCTACAACATCTAATCCTATTTATATGGATGCTGACAACTCTTTACGTCTGGGCTTACGCTACGACTTCTAGTCCCTCTGTTTAGATATTAAGTCATGTTACCAATGTAAAGGGCGAGCAATTCGCCCTTTTTGTTTACAAAAGCACACCTGAAGAAACAATCACTTACACATTCAGCATTCAAAAACCCAATTAAATCAAAGTGTAATATAACTCACATCTATCTGTCATATCCCCCCCATAACCTACCTGCATTCCAAAAAGACATGATGTCTATAAATACTTAATAGGAAAAGTAAGATGAAAAAAGCAGTTTTAGCAAGCGCAGTAGTGGCGGTGATGATGTCTGGTTCAGCACTTGCAGCTGAAGTTTACAATTCAGACGGGACTTCTCTTAAAATCGGCGGTCGTGCCGAGTTCCGTGGTGATTTCGTTGGCGACAAAGGTGAAGAAATTGACGGTACGATGAAAAACAGCTCTCGCTTTCGTATCAATGTTGGCGCTGAAACTCAAATTTCTGACAGTCTAACTGGTTTTGGCTTTTATGAAGCAGAGCAAGGTGTTAATTCTTCAGGTGATAATGCTGCAACAACAAGCATCAAACAACGTTACATGTACGCAGGTATCGGTACTCAGTTTGGTGACATTTCGTTTGGTAAGCAAGATACAGCTGGCGTACAGATTTCTAAAATGTCGGATGATGGTCAAATTTGGACTGGCGCTCAAAAAACGTTCATCGCCGCAGGTGATGAGCAAGCAAACAATGCGATTGCCTACTCTAATGTTTTCGCCGATGTATTTTCTCTAAACGCAAGTGTGATTGCCGCAGAAAAGAAAAATGAAAATGGTTACGGTATCTCTGGTATCTACTCTGCGCCGTTTGGTCTAGATTTTGGTCTTGGTTATGCACAGAATGACTTCACTGAAATTAAGCTAGCCGGAAATACGATTACCGAAGATGGTTCTGCGGATCAAGTTATCGGTGGTTTGAGTTATTCAATTGCAAATCTAACTGTTGGTGGTACATACACTCAAGGTACATACAAATTTGACCAAGATGACAACGTTGATTTCTCTGGTGTCGAATTATCAGGAACTTATAAATTTGACGGCGGCTTCCGCATTATGGCGGCATATCAAAAACAAGAACTCGAGGCGAGCGACGGTGATAAATTCGTGCAGAGCGACTTCTATGAGCTAACAGGTCAATACCACTTCAATAAATCTTTACGCACTTACTTGTCTTACAAACTAGACAACCGCAGCGCTGAAGAGGTGAGTAATAATGGCAACGCAGCAGAGGACACTGTTCGTCTAGGTATGCGTTACGACTTCTAAGTCACCCTACTATTTCCATCTTTCAATACTCAAGACCAGAGCTGCTATCTCTGGTCTTTTTTTATTCCTCCATTCAATAATACTCACCAAACCAAGCGTAACCACCACAATAATAGTCGTTAACAATACTTGGTAACACATAAAACCACATACCGCTCACAAGTCACTTACAACTGAATAATCAATAAATTAACTTAAAAAAACTGCCATATTTCCTTCATATAGCTCATCTACCGTGATTCCATTCTTGAGGGTTAAGCCTCATTTTTGATAACCAAGGTACGTTTTAAATGAAAAAAACAGTTGTAGCAGGTGCAGTAGTTTCAACATTGATGTCTAGTCTCGTTGGCGCAGCAGAAGTTTATAGCAAAGACGGAACATCGCTTGACGTTGGCGGTCGTATGGAATTTCGTGGTGATTTTGGCGGTAAAGACAATGGTCAAACCATCGATGGAAGCATGGAAAACAAAAGCCGTGCTCGACTCAGCATCAAAGGTCAAACAAAAATCAACGATAGTCTTACTGGTTTTGGTAAGTACGAAGTTGAGCATGCCGTAGTAAGCTCTGGAGGCAAAGACGATGGTAGCGATGCGAATAAATTCAAGCAACGTTACATGTTTGCTGGTCTCGATACCCAGTTTGGTGCCGTTTCATTAGGTAAACAAGATACCGCTGGCGTTATCATCTCTCAAATGTCGGATAATGGTCAGATCTATACCGGTATTCAAAAAGAATTCATTAACGCTGGTAACGAGCAAGTAAATAATGTCGTCAAGTATTCTGCAGACTTTATGGACGCACTTACCGTAGAAGCGAGCGCTATTTTAGGTTCTGGCAAAAACACGGATGGCGCGGGTGTGGCAGCTAAATATCGCCTTCCTTTTGGTCTAGCTCTTGGTTTGGGTTACGCACAGAATGGGAATGGCCAAAATAACGGTATTGATGAAGGTAACGCGAAGCAAACCATTGCAGGCTTAAGCTATGCCATCGGTGGTCTTGAGCTTGGTGGTACTTATACTCAAGGTGAACTTGATGATAAAAATGGCAAAGACTTCAAGGGTGCAGAGTTATCTGCAGCCTATAAAATCGGTAACGGATTTTCAGTGTTAGCTGCCTACCAAAATACAGAAAAAGACAGCACCGACGCATCAAGCGGCAAAGAGAAAACCAATTTTTATGAACTGACTGGTCAGTATAAGTTTAACAGCAACCTTCGTACCTACTTAGCCTTTAAGCTCAACAACCTTAAAAAGGGTGAGTCTGCAAAACTGAAAGATGTCGATGCAGAAAACTCGGTTCGCCTAGGTCTTCGCTACGATTTCTAACGGCTGCGATTGGTCTACTTTGGCCGTTACGGATTAATCGAATTGAGTAATGCAGGTCGCGTTGAGCACGCGACCTGCATTGCTTTAATGTTGCCCTAAACTTAATCTACAACCCCTTGCTATTTTCTTTATCACACCCATATCGATTTTTGTGCGTACTCCCTTCGTTTAACAAAGAGCCCGGTATTGCTGTTAGGCAATTGGTAAATTACGGTTTCCATAGTAATATCAGCCAACCAAAACTAAGAAAACCTACTATGAGTCAGCCACATCACCCTCTTCAAGGCGCCGTTTGGATGCTATCCGCTGGCGCTGCTTTTGCTTTAGTCAACAATATTGCCCAAATTGTTAGCATTAATCATGGCATGTCTTCGACCATGATCGCTCTCATTCAATATGCGATTGCACTTATTGTGATTCTCCCAACCCTTCGCAATATTGGACTGTTTCGCTCGCTCCGCACCCAACATTTTGGCGCGCACCTTTTCCGTATTCTGCTTTCTGTTATAGGTATCCAATTATGGATGTGGGCGCTGGCTTACCCAGTACCTATTTGGCAAGGGATCGCGTTGCTGATGACCTCCCCGCTCTTTGCAACATTAGGCTCCGGGCTAATACTCAAAGAACAAGTGGGATACGCTCGCTGGTTTGCCACAATATGCGGTTTTATCGGTGCTCTGGTGATTTTAGAGCCTTGGTCCGATTCCTTTAGCTGGGCGACGTTGCTTCCGGTTGGGGCGGCTTTTTTCTGGGCTTGTTATTCTTTAATGGTCAAAAAACTATCTGCACATGACGCACCATCTACCATGGTGATCTATTTATTGCTGCTCATTACCCCATTTAATTTCATGTTAGCGCTGCCTACGTGGTCACTGCCATCTACGGGACTGATTTGGGTTTACCTTATTGGTGCAGGGGCGCTAACCGCATTCGCTCAATGGGCGATAGTGAAAGCATACTCCGTTGCCGACGCCTCATTCGTTCAACCTTTTGACCACGCTAAACTGCCTATGAACGTTCTTGCTGGTTGGCTAGTATTTAGTTGGGTTCCGCCTGGGCGTTTGTGGGTTGGCGCTGCTATTATTATTGCATCCATCGCATTTATTACTCATTGGGAAACAAAGTCTAAAAAGTAAGTTCATAAAATAATCATGTCATGTGAAATTATTCGGTGATACGAGCGTTCTTATACTTATATGGACAACGTTCTTGAACTCATATAAATACCGTTAAGAGGCAGATAATCATGGCAAAGCCAATCAAAGTAACTCTATATCGTTGGGCTGGGAGCTGGGGACCATTTAAAGTTTCCATTCCCTGCGGTGAATGCACCTTAACTAAAGATATACTTAACGATACATTCGCACACGAGTTAGACGGTGTGCCCGTTGAATTGGAAGTGAAAGATTGGTTATCTAACTGGTGGGAACCGCTAAAAGTTGGCGCTTGGCATGCCCCTATTATCATGGTCGAAGGCAAAGTGATTAGCCAAGGGGAAGCATTAAACCGTGGTGTATTGGTTCAATCCATAATCCAAGAATGGACTAAGCAAGATGAACTAACCGGATCTATTGTTTTTGGTAAAGAAACCTGCCCTTACTGTGTCAAAGCAAAACAACTTCTCAACGACGCCGGAATTGAATTTCAGTATCACGATGTCGTTAAAGACAGTGCCGCATTGTATCGAATGATCCCAGAAGTCAAAGCTCATATCGGCGAGAAAACACCGGTCACTGTGCCGCAAATTTGGATGGACGGCGAGTACATTGGTGGCGCTGACCAATTAGAGCTATGGCTAGCAAAGCAACCTATCGCCTCTAGCAACAGCAATGTGGTAAATTTTAATGAAAAATCCGCGTCTTAACCTGCGCTGTCACGTATGACTAAAAATATGCATGACTAAGCGTACGTATGGATAAATGCACGCATGTGTAAACGTACGTATGAATAAACAATCGGCTCGTGCTTATAATCGCAATCTTATTCACGGATAATTAAAAAAGCTCGCGTTATGCGAGCTTTTTTAATGGTAATTCCGATTTTTTACTTACTTAGCTTTTTCATCATTCGCTTGAGAAATGACTTTTTCTTTGGCTGTGGTTTGCCATAAAGCATGTCATCAATCATTTTTTTGGCGGCAAGTTGACTTACGTACACAGCGCCTAATTCATAACCCATGATTATTCTCACTAATCTATCAATAGTTTTCAATTCAGCGCGATTCTATACCTAATTTGAAAAAACACAAGACATAGATCACACTTTTAATGTAATCAGGGTTGTTACCTTGCAAATATTGAATGACCAGTGACGCAATTTATTGACGTATTCTCCTTTGAATTTTTGACTCTCTCTCTCGTTTGCTTACGCTAAACTCATTATTATCGTCAATCAAACTTTGTTATCAACACGATTAAAAGCATGATGTGACTTTGTTTAAAGTATTGAAATATAATATTTAATCTTAATTTTTATCCTATTCCATATTGGCATTTCGACCATTCCACACTTTCACCGTATTGTTACTTATACTTTCCACGGTCAAATTTTTGTAATGGACATCAGAATTATCCTGCAACTGTCATGCAGCACTATGAGTGAAGGACCCAATTTGATTTTCTTTTAACCTCTTACTTTCAACAAGGTAATGCGAATGCTCCGCTCACACTCAAAAGACTGCCTCGTTATCGATAATTTTCCTTTAGTAAGGGAAGCGATTTCACGCATTGTCTCAAGCATTGACGATATCAACTTAGTTCATCAGATTTCTGACATTCAGGTTGCTTTAGATCTGGTAAAAGGAGGAAGCATTGACTTAATCGTACTCGACGTCAATCTAGCTGAGGCCGATGGGTTTGAATTTATGCGTCGAGCATTTGCGGCAGGGTATCGCGGGAAAGCGATCTTTATTTCAAGTTACGGCTACCCTATTTACTCAGAGACAGCCTATAAATTGGGTGTAAATGGATATATTAGCAAATCTGAAGATCCTGCACTGATCCGCGACGCGATTAGTGGCGTTATGCGTGGATACAATCTATTCAAAACGGACTATAAAGTTCGCAACAGAAAAATTGTTTTATCACAACGTGAAACGGTGGTGTTCAACTACTTGAAAAAAGGCTATACCAACAAACAAATATCAGAGTTTCTATCTTTAAGTGCCAAGACCATTAGCACCTACAAGTCCCGTATTTTAGATAAATACGAAGCGAATTCTATTGTAGAATTAGTCAACTCTCATGATGTAGTCGAATGTGAAATACGTCTGGCTAGCTAAAACCTCCGCTAACGAGCTCTACTGCTAAAAACCATGTCCTTGAAAGCTAACCATAGGCAATTAAGCTACGCCGATAGTGCACGGATGCACCCTAAGCTTCAGCGTCATGATTAGTTGCGTCATGGTTAGTTATTACTTATCCGTCTAGTTATAACCTACCCGCTTAATTATTACTTCCCCGCTTAATTGTTACTTCTCGCTTAGTTAACACGTCTTAGCTTATAGCGTCACAATTTTAATCGCTCGGTGTAATCAGTACCTTTTTTACAATTTGATGCAGCAGCATGTGTAGCGGACTTTGCCTATTGCTTTGTTTCATGCAAGCAACGAGAGGCGTATGAGGCTGTATGTTTTCCGGAAATGGGATAAATCGAAATTCAGAGTCTAACACCAGATGTTTCGCTAACAACACCGAATAATTGTGTGACTTTAATATGTTATAAGTTGCCGTCAGGTTGTCCAATTTCAACTGATAATCTAGATTTAAATTATTCTGTGCCATAAGCTTAATTAACCGATGGTGAATATCATTCCATCCCCTAACTTCAAAAAAGATACTCGGATGCTCAAACACGTCCTGCCACGTTTGAATGTTACTTTGACGTCCAACCAAGGCCCCCATTTCAATGTGAAATAAGTTGGTTTGATAAATGGACTTAGGGCAATCTTCGTTAAATATCTGAACGCCTAAATGGACTTTCCCACTACCTAAATCTTGATAGGTACTGTCTCTCCAGGTGCTCAACTCAATCATCGCTTTTGGGAAAACCTGTCGAATCTCGCGGTACAATGGGTCGCCAAGATGCTCTAGTGAGACATTGTAGAGCGCCAACTTGATAGGTTGTTCATAGTTTGCCGCATCAAATTCTTCACCGTGTAACAGAGCTTGCTCGACAGACTTCAACCCTTGCTCGATACCTGGAATAATTCTCTCTAAGTAATGTGTGGGTTCAAAGCCGTCTGTTGTTCGCACAAACAGGGGATCTTTCAATTGCTCTCTTAGCTTAGACAAATGTTTACTGATGGCGCTTTCGGTTTTCCCCAGATGAGCGGCTACCGTTGTTAAGCTTCGATATTGGTAGATCATAACCAACACTTTCAATAGGTTAAAATCATGTTCTTTATGCAATTAACGTATCCTCTGATTACTATTATTTAAGTGAATCCATTATTTAAATGGATCTGTTATTTATATGAAACGGTTAACTTAACCAATCTGGTATTTAGACGAATCCATGGTGTAAACGGATCAACGGTGTAAACAGATCAATGTTTTAAATGGATCAATGGTTTAAACGAATGCCCCATCCCGCCTTGCTCACTAGTCATGAGTATTTGCCTTCTTTCGCCAAGTAAAGTCGCGCATCCGCTCGTTTCAACACATTTTGTAGTGACTCGCCTTCTCGAAGCTCACTAACGCCAACACTTATATTCAACGTCAGTCCATCCGATCCAAATGGTTTAGATGCCGCTTCATAACAAAGTTGCTCTGCTAATTTTTCTGCCGCTGCCAAAGAGCAACCAGGCAAAATGACAATAAACTCGTCACCCCCACTACGAATCAGATAATCGCTCTCTCTAAAACATCGCCGCATACTTTCCGCGATGTGGATAATCGCTTCATCACCAACATGATGACCATAATTATCATTGATGGCTTTAATTTTATCGCCATCCACGGCGATGACTGTAATACCCTTCTTTTCCATCGCGTACTTTAAGGCGCTATCTTTCAATATGGCTCGATTATAGAGGCTAGTGAGCTCATCCTTAAGAATGGCGACTTCCGCTAGCGATAGCTTCGCACGTTTAATCTGAAGCTCTTCTAGTTTATTCAATAGGTAGATAAATATAATAAGCAGCCCGACAAGGAGCCAGCCATTATCAATGACAATTTTACTGTATGGAACTCGATAGGTAACCAATAAATCCTCATCAGCGAGGTAATCGGCAGAGTATGCGTGAGTGGGAAACGGATAACGTACATCTTCCACGAACACTTGCCGCCCTTCCGCATTCGATTGGGGTATGTACTCTTTGTCGGCTAAAAATGGGAATTTATCTAGGTAAACATCAACATTAACATCCCCGATCATCACGTTTTGAAAATAGACCGGACTCGATATCGTTATTATCGGCTGATGCGTTATGTCATCAAGATAAATGTTGGAAACAATGAGTCTGTCCTCTAAATCGCGCTCACTGGCAAACTTCGAACAAGCTAAAGAGACAATGCACGTTTTTCGAGAAAAAACCGATTCATAAGTCGCACTCTTTTGCTCAAACGAGTGCGTTGACATGATCTTTTTACCTTCATACGAACGGTAATAGTAAAGGATTTGCTCTACACTCACGATCTCTGGCATACGAAGAAACAAATTTCTCGCGGTGATACTGACAATGCGTTCATTTCTTGTGAGTTCACTATGTTCGTCGGCGGAGTAGACTTTACCTACCGTCAGGTAGGGTCCTTGCAATTCGTCATGTTGTTTGGCTGCGATTTCGGCTTCAAACAATGCGCCGAGCAAGTAGATTGTTGACTGATAATCCGAAATTGATTTCGTTACTAGATGAAACTTCGCCACTTCATTGTCGACAAGTTTATCCGCTGCTTTGTACAGCACAAGCAGATAGATGCCAAGAGACAGCAACACCGCCTTCAAGACAATTGCCGTATGATTCTTTTTCAGTCTGCGCATACTCATCCGATAATTAACTTAAGTCCTAGCGAATGACCGACAACGGTCAAAAGCAGTTAGTTAAGTATTATCTCGATTTCAGCGAAGTCAAACAACTCAAACATAGTGAATAATGTTTAAAAAGAGATGCTTAAAAGGGGAGAAAGAGAGAAGCTCTGTAAACCGAGAGTCACCTAGCCGAGTGTGACTATATTTTAATCATTGAATCTATGTTCTGACGTTGTTTTTAAAAGGTCTACAGAGCCTATGTGTAGTTTTACACTTATAAGCAAATTAAGAAACTGCAGAAAATGACAGGTTGACATATGTTACTTTTCAAAAAAACAAGCTGAGCAATCTATCAGTTATGTAAACGTCCCTAGACCGATAACCTCGTTGGTTCATTAGCCAAGAGGACATCCTATGGAACCAATCATTACTATCTGCACTTATACCGAACTAACCGAAAAGCAGAAAATGGAAATGCACCGACTGCGCTATGACGTATTTATTGAACGATTACAATGGTCTATCGAAACTCAAGGCCAACTCGATATCGACGAATACGACCGTCCAGACTCTAAATACATCATCATCGAGTATGGTAATAAGGTCGCAGCATGCTGGCGACTTTTGCAGACAAACGGCGTCTACATGCTAAACAATACGTTTCCGGATCTACTGCAAGGGGAAGTGTTTAATGATAAATCAATTGTAGAATTGACTCGATTTGCCGTCGATCGAGAAATAGCTAAACAAGCTAGCCATATTAACTTTACATCGATGCTGTTTTATCTTGTGGTCCAATATGCGATTGAACAAGGCTATTCGGAATACGTCACGCTCACATCAACCGGAATAGAGCGCATCATGAGAAAAATTGGCATTCCGAGTTGTCGAATTGGGGATGGAAAAGTACATCTACTCGACACAACACGCAGCGTTGCACTGCGCGTTCCTGTGGATGATGCGTTACGCTACTGGTTTGCCAACACTACGATAAACCAACATCGGTTCGATCGAGCCAGTTAACAACGCCTTTGACACTGCCTGAGTGCGAGAGAAAGCATTGAGCTTTTCACTCGCATTCTGAATATGAAAGTTAACGGTTCTTTCAGAACAGCCAATAATCTGTGATACTTCCCATGAACTCTTACCCTCTGCGACCCACGCTAAACAGATTTGCTCTCGCAACGTTAGATTGGATTCAACGAACCCAGTTTGTTGCTGGCAAACCACGCGCCTAACGTCATTAATATAGTCGGCAACTAAACTTCCAACATAAGTAGCCAGAAGAGTCGATTCATTGGACAACAAAGCCGAATTTTTTCGATTAGAAAAACTCAGTAAACCTAAACAGCCAAAATTGGCTCTTAACGGCACGGTTATCCCATCTCCTAACCCGAAGTCTGATGCTAACTTCACCACATTTTTATTCTCGCGTGGTCCGTTTTTACTCACATCATTCCACAAAATGGGTGCCGTACTATTCCGGCAATGCAAAACCACTTGGTCGAAGTACATCACCTCATGGTTTTCATAAAACTCTCGCCAATTGATAGGCTGATTAGTTAGAACAACATTTTCCGCTCGCATTAACGTCACTGGGACAGAAACTGCGAATAAAAAATGTTCAAAATCTAGTACATCCGTGACTTCATACAATTTTTTGTTAAGACTGTCTAAACTAAATTCCTCTGTTTCTGTTAGATTTCGCTTTAAGATTTGATTGATTTTATCTAGTGAATACACGTGATTTAAATTGCTCTAAGTTAAAGTATAGAACTAGTCAAAATGATAGAGCTAGTCAATATAAACCGAGATATGCGGCTAATTGAACAAAGATAACGTGCATACAAAGAAAATACAATCAGATGCGCTTTACAGAGCAGACTCAAAACGAGTTTTTAAAAAGGCCACGCACTCTTTAATGCGTTTAGGTTGGTATCGATCTCGATGATAGATTAATGACAGCGGCACTGGCTTGATTCCCCACTTGTCAAATACAGGCACGAGTTGCTTAGAGTCAACTTCTGGCTGGCAATACATTGCTGGTACTCGAATGATCCCTAATCCCAATTTCGCGCTGTTCACTAGCACCCTTCCGTTTTTACAATTCAAGCGCCCATGGATTGTCGTTTCTAACTTTTCTTCGCTATCACGATGAACAAACTGCCACTTGGTCACAGATCCAGTTAAACAGTTGTGTCGCTTTAAATCTCTAGGATGCTCAACAACGGCCGATTTTGCCAAATAATTGGGACTCGCCAACGTCAGCATTTCAATATCAATCAGGTGCCTAGCAACATAATTCGCGTCGGGTAGGTCGCCCATTCTTATCGCAATATCAAACTCTTCCTCAAGTAGGTCAACACGATGACTAGAGAAATCTAACTCAATAGATACGTCGGGATACTGTAACGAGAACTCTGACAAATACTGAGCGACCAACTCCTCACCAATATAGCCGCCCACGCAATTAATATTCAGACGTCCTTTAACCGTATCGATATCATCGATTGCGGCATGAACTGCCTGATCAATACTATGTAATGCACTGTCACAGCTTGCCAGTAAAGCTTTGCCGGCTTGGGTCAGTTTCATCGTACGAGTAGTACGTATCAACAAACTCACCCCCATCTCTTTCTCAAGTGATTGGATTTGCCTCGATACGTGAGATCTCGATACTTTTAGCGCTTCAGCCGCTTTAGTGAAGTTACCTAAGTTTGCCACAAGAACAAACGCGCGGACATCTAGCAAATTAACAGAAGGGTGCAACATATCGACGATTCCTTTGAGAGCATGAAGTGATTTTGTCGTGATTAGCAAAATTTGCAACTGAAACATCACACTTCATACACGGCCTACCAAAAGCGGTCAAAAACCAGCCAACGTGACCATTGCTAAACTTTTTCATGTTGCGATTAATATGAAATTAACACCTACTCAACACTATTAGTACAGGTTAAAAACCTGCAGTTTTCATCCAAACTAATTTATTGTTTTAGATCATCGCTTCGCTAGGTAATTGTCGTGCCACAAATCAATTTCCTGTACATTTTCTGACACATTTAGAAATAAATTGTTGCGTATTTTAACTGAATAAAAGGACCATTATGTTAGAACTACTGATTGGCTTAATAGTGACGATAGCGGTCGGCTATTTCATCGTTAAGGGCTACAAACCCGCAGGTGTTTTGTTAACCGCTGGTATTGCATTGCTTTTACTCACTGGCATATTGGGTCACACCGTATTACCGTCCAAAATCGCTTCAACGGGCAATATGGTCACGGACTCTCTCGAATACGTAAAATATATGCTCCAATATCGTGGAGGCGGTCTTGGTATGCAAATCATGCTGCTATGTGGTTTTGCCTCTTACATGACTCATATTGGCGCCAATAACGTAGTGGTTAAACAGTTTTCTAAACCATTGTCATTCATCAAATCACCCTATGTATTATTGGTCGCGGCATATATCGTAGCCTGCTTGATGTCTCTCGCCGTAAGCTCTGCGACGGGTCTTGGCGTATTGCTTATGGCAACGCTATTCCCAATGATGACAGCAATGGGGATCTCTCGTCCTGCTGCCGTGGCAGTGTGTGCCTCTCCTGCCGCTATTATCCTTTCTCCTACGTCTGGCGATGTCGTCATTGCCGCCGAGAAGTCTGGGTTAGCGCTCGACGTGTTTGCGGTGCAAACAGTACTACCAGTGTCTATTTGCGCTATCATTGTCATGGCCGCCGCCGCATTCTTCTGGAATAAATACTTAGATCAAAAAGAAAACACACCCATGGAGCGTGTTGACGTCTCTGAGATGAAAGTCGATGCACCAGCGTACTACTGCCTACTTCCATTCTTACCAATCATTGGCGTTTTTCTTTTTAATGGTCGCACGATTCCGGGCTTATCTCTCGATATCTACACCATAGTCGTTGGATCTATCTTTATTGGTGCGGTGATTAACTTCATCACGCAAAGGTTTAATGGTAAAAAGACGCTAGAAGATCTTGAGTCTTGCTACCAAGGGATGGCAGATGCATTTAAAGGCGTAGTGATGTTGTTGGTGGCTGCTGGTGTGTTTGCGCAAGGTTTAATGTCTATCGGCGCAATTGATAACCTACTTCACCTTGCGGACTCAGCTGGCGCTGGCGGCGTTGCATTGATGCTTATTCTTACTGGACTGACTGTCGCCGCGGCGATTGCGACAGGCTCTGGTAATGCGCCATTTTACGCCTTCGTTGAACTCGCTCCCTCTTTGGCTGCGAAAATGGGTCTTAACCCAGCTTTCTTAATCATTCCTATGCTACAAGCTTCTAACCTTGGTCGTACTATTTCACCGGTTTCTGGGGTTATCGTTGCAACCTCAGGGATGGGTAATATCTCACCATTTGAAGTGGTTAAACGTACTTCTGTACCGGTCATTGCCGGGTTGGTCACCGTGATTATCGGTACGATGGTTTTGGTACCAATGTCAGCATAATCATTCCGAAAACACTACGACGAATACTAAAAAGGGAAGCAATAGCTTCCCTTTTTGTTTATGGCATAACTTGTGATGTAACACTTGTAATGTAACAAACGTCTAGAATGCTTCACCAACCGAAAGGTAAACCGTATTTTCTTCAGGCCCTTTTGCATAATCGACTCGAATGTTCATTTTCTTTTGCTCGACTGGTTGCCATCTAAAGCCTAATCCTTTAGTCACAATGGTGCTTTGACGCAAAATATCTTGCTGTGATTCTGCCGTTTTTCCTAACCCAACAAAAGCGACTAGTCCAAATCTAGGCTTAAACATCCAGCGACCTTCAAGCTGCCCTTGTAAGATGTTGTCGTTTCGATAACGGCCATGATTAAAGCCCCTCATTTTCAACGTTGGCTTTTCATAGAATGGAACGTCTCCACCACTCAACTCCATCGTCACTTTCGACGCTATCACTACATTTTCTAGCACACTGGTATAATTACTGCCCGCCAACTTACTCATCGCATAATCACCATCTCCTCCCCACTGTTTCCCATAGTCCATATAGCTAAACTGAGAAAACCAGCCCGTAGTTGGATAATAATTGTCATCCCGAGTATCAAAGTGCAGTACCGCTCCTACCCCTCCAGATTTTACATCTTCAGGTTCCGGCCAAAAATCATTAAACTGGTCAAAACTAATTTCCGTCTGCATATAATTATACTGCGGTCCAAGGTACCAATTAGATTGCCCGAGTTTGAATAACGCACGCAGCATGACAGCACTCATTACCATGCCATACTCTAGCGGGTTGTCAGCGAAGATGGGATCGTTTCCGTCACCATAATATTTTAAATTCAAGTTGCCGTGGAACAGTCCCCCGGTATATCGAATAGAATCATCTTTCAACGCCCCATCATGAAACGCGCCCACAAGCCAGCTTTCTGTCGACGTATACATGCCTATAATGCCCGATGTGTCGTTGTGGGCTTTCGCTTCAGGATCTTTAGCATGCATATACAAGCCAAGTAACTGCACACCCGTCCCTAATGTAGGATTTGACATAGGAATTGGGAGAGCAATAAACCCCTCCTTCTCACCACTTGCCTTACGAGAACTTTCAACCTTGTCTTTTTTATCATCAACATGATCTTTATATTCCGCTGCCCAGGCGCATGATGACAAGCCTAGTAGTACTGATATTGAGGTACCACGTAATTTACAAACCATTTATTACATCCATGTATTGCACTCTGTCTTTGTTATACATAATAAATCAGTAAAAAAGTAGTCCTTTCCATTCTCCTACTGTCTATAGGTAACAAAACCGTCTCCCCCCTTTTGAATAGCTTTTCATTAGGTAAATTTTTTCTATTACAAAAACAATTGAACCACAGAGTTAAATATTCGTACTAAGATTCAATTAACAAGCGCAACGTTACTATGATAAGGAAAAATAATGAAAAATAAGCTCATTGGATTGGCACTCGCATCAACACTCACTTCATCGCTATCACTCGCGGGAGAACACATTATTTACGAGCTTGACGGGCAAGCCTACGAAGGTTATTGGGCCAAAATCGACAATACCGCTCCCCTTGTGCTGCTAGTGCATGATTGGGATGGACTTACTGAATACGAAGAAGAACGAGCAGAGATGCTCAACAGCATGGGTTACAACGTCTTTGCGGTTGATCTTTTTGGCCAAGACGTCAGACCGACTAAAGTAGAAGACAAAAAACAACACACTGGTGAACTGTATAAAGACAGAGCGAAACTTCAGGCTCTTATGAATGCGGGGCTTGCTGAAGCAGGCAAGCTTGGCGGGAACCTAGATAACACCGTTGTCATGGGCTATTGCTTTGGTGGTGCTGCCGTTTTAGAGTCCGCTAGAGCAGGGATGACAGCGAGAGGCTTTGTCACCTTCCACGGTGGACTACAAACTCCAAAAGGACAAAGCTACGCGCAAACCAAAGCGCCAATCATGGTTCTTCATGGTACCGCGGATGCCGCAATCCCTATGTCCCAATTTGCTGATTTAGCAGTCGAGCTAGAAGAAAGCAATGTCTCTCACGAAATGATCACATACAGTGGTGCGCCTCACGCCTTCACCGTCTTTGGTTCTAAAAATTATCGAGAGGACGCAGATAAAAAATCTTGGATGGCGTTTTCAGAGTTTTTAGTCACTAAAACAGGAAAATAATCACAAAAAAAAGTCAGACTCTTACGAGTCTGACTTTTTGTTTAAAAACCAAACTATTTAAGCCGGGTTTTTAGCCTTAAACAAAATGGCATACATTACCGGGATAAATACCAGCGTTAGAACAGTCGCAAAGCCCAAACCGAACATCACTGTAATTGACATATTGACAAAGAATACGTCACCAAGTAGTGGAATCATACCAAGTATCGTCGTACAAGCCGCGAGCATTACTGGTCTCATCCGAGAAATCGAAGAGTCGATAATGGCATCGTATACCGGCTTCTCTTCTGCTTGCATGTCAATCTCTTCAAGCAGGACTATCGCATTCTTAATCAATAGACCGATTAGACTCAGTGCGCCCAATAACGCCATGAAGTCAAACGCACCATCAAGAAGTAACAGACCCGCAGTAATACCAATAATCGCCAGCGGTACAGTGATCCAAATGATCAATGGCTGTTTCACTTTACCAAACAGTAGTACCACGACAATAATCATCATAATGAAAGACACTGGTATTGCGCTAAACAACGCGCCTTGAGCTTCAGCAGAATCTTCATACTCACCGCCCCAGTCCATTGAATAGCCAGGTGGCAATTCGATCGCTTCAATCTGAGGCTTCAGTCGGTCAAACAACGGTGCAGCGAGCTCACCCGTTGGGTTCGCAGACGCGATGATAGTCGTTAGTCGATCGCGGCCACGGATCATTGCATCTTCCCAAACCGTCTCAAATGCCACAACAACCTGAGCAATTGGAACCGTTCTTTCTAATACAGGACTATAAACCTGAGCATCCATCAATTGAGCTACATTTTGGCGCTCGCTTGCGTCCGTGCGGAAGTAAATAGGCAATAACCTTACGCCATCACGATAAATACCCACTTGAGAGCCTTCACTAGCTGCGCGTAACGAAGCCGCAAGTTCAGTACGTGTAATACCTAACTGACGACCCACCTGCTCATTGAAAATTGGCTTAATCAACTTAACAGGTTGTCTCCAGTCATTACGGACTTCTTTTGCTTCTGGGTCAGCAAGCATAATGGCTTCAGCTTGAGATGACAGATCGCGTAATACAGCAGGATCAGGACCAGCAAATCGAGCTTCAATTTTAGAGTCTCGTCCAGGACCAATCCGTAAACTCTTAATTTTAGGTTCTATGCTGTCGATATTGTCCGTCATGAACTTGTCAATGTCCGCTTGCAGTGCAGCGATCATTTCACGGTTCTCAGTACGAACGATAACCTGACCATACGCTTTTGTTGTATCTTGTGGCGTATAAACTAATGAGAAACGCGATGCTCCTCCCCCAATGAAGGTTGCGGTCCATTCAACACCTTCTTGTTCACGGATAAACTCCGCCACTTTTAAGGTGTCATCACGCGTTTGGCGAATATCACTCCCTTCTACTTCCCACACATCGACAAAGAACATCGGTGTATTTGCATTCGGGAAAAACGCACTTTTTACAAAACCAAAGCCCCATACCGATGCAACGAACATCGCAAGGATAACGCTAATGGTCAGTGCTCGTTGTTTCAGCGCAAATTGAAGAACACTCTTATAAATGACAAAACCAGCACCAGCGTACGGGTCTTTCTCTTCTTCACCCTCTTTACGATCTTCTTTCTTAAGAAGCAGGGCACAAAGTAGCGGCGTCGTTGATACCGCTGTCACCCAACTTAGAGACAGTGAAATCAAAATAACGTAGAAAAGTGAGCGTGTAAATTCACCAGTATTACTCTGAGACATACCAATCGCAGCAAACGCGAGGATACCTACCGCCGTGCCGCCTAATAGCGCCCAGCCATTTGCACCCACAACTTCACCCGCTGCTTTCATTGCAGGCACGCCACGTTTAATACGTATCATCATGCCTTCGGCAACCACGATGGCATTATCCACCAGCATCCCGAGCGCTATGATCAAGGCGCCAAGCGAGATCCTCTGAAGCTCGATACCATAAAGATGCATAATAGCCAGCGTACCGGCTACCGTGATCACGAGAACCGCACCAATGATCAGTCCAACTCTCAGACCCATAAAGGCCAATAACACCACCACAACGATGATCAAAGCTTCTACGGTATTGGTCACAAACCCAGCGACAGATGCGTCTACTTCTTGAGGTTGGTTATAGATAATATCAAGGTTCATGCCTAGAGGGATTTGATTCTCTAAACTTTCGATTTTATCAGCGATTAAACCACCAACTTCCACCACGTTCTTACCACTCAGCATCGAAATACCAACTGTAAGCGAGGGCTTTCCATTGAAGTAAATAAGTTTTGATGGTTCTTCTTTATACTCACGGGTGACTTCTGCAACATCACCCAAACGAATGAGTTTTCTATCATCACTCGCAATCAGTAGATCTTCAATTTCACTCACATGCTTGAAGCTACCTGTAGGCTCGATTCGGATGAACTCTGGACCCACACGAAAACGCCCTGAATCTGACACTAAGTTTTGGGATTGCAACAGATTTTCAATGGTCGCCATGTCAATGCCAAGTTTCGCCATTTTGGTGCGAGACATTTGTACATAGACCACTTCTTGCTGATCACCGTCAATGGATACTTTTCGTACCCCTGGAACCAACACTAATTGCTTCTTAAGATTTTCCGCGACATCTTTTAGCTCTCGAAAGCTGTAGCCTTCACCGTTTAGCGCTAAAAATCCGCCATAAACATCGGCAAAATCATCAATAATCTGTGGTTCACCGGCTCCAGGAGGAAGCTTATGTTTGTTGTCGGCGATTTTTCGTCGTAGCTCATCATAAATACCCGGCATTTCTGCAGACGTGTATTCATCTTTAAACTCGATAGTGATGTCAGATAGCCCTTCGCGGGTAACTGAACGCTTGATTCGCTTCACCTGGCCCAACAGTCGCACCGCATCTTCTATATGGTACGTCACTTCGTCATAGACTTCCTCTGGCGATGCGCCCGGATAGGTGGTGATGATCTTAGCTTCTTTAATGGTAAACGCCGGATCTTCCAACTTTCCCATTTCAAAATACGCAAGAACACCACCGACCGTCATTAGCAGGACCAATAACCAGCTATTGACTTTATTCTTTACTGAATACTCACCTAAATTCATAAAACATCTCTTCTCGCTGAGTCGACAGTTATTGAGCTTGATCGATTTCTGGCATCAGGCTTACTTCCATTCCTTCATTCAAGAATGGAACACCTACCGTCACAATGCGCTCTCCCATTTCTAAACCCGACAATACGGTAATGCGATCACCCTCCATTGTTGATACTTCAATTTTCTTAGGAGAAACGGTGTTGTCATCGCCGACTACCCATACCGTAGGATTATGAGAATTATCGCTTACAACAGCCGTACTTGGTACTTGAACCGCACCTTTCGTTTCATTCAAGTTTGAGAAATCCGCAGTAACATAACCCGTCATCCCTGGAAGAATATTCTGATCACTAGGGGCTTCTAGCGTCACTGTCACCTCAAACGTCTGGGTATCGGAATCTGCTTTTGAAGACACTTCAGTGATTTCAACTGGATACGGTTTTTCGCGAGCACGGTCAAAGTATGCAAAGACTGGGATTTCAACAGGGTTTTCAGCTTGCTCATCGCGAATTTGTCTAACCAGTTTTTCTGGGACGGCAAATTTCAACTCAAGGGTATTTAAATTTTGGAAAGAAAACACCACCTGTTTAGCTTCAACATTTTCAAAGTTTTGAATACTACGCTGGGCGACGAAACCATCGAATGGGGCAACTAGTTTCGTGTAGCTAAGTTGAGTTTTCGCGTTATCATAGCCAGCTTGAGCTTTTGTTAAATCCGCTCGAATTTGTTCGTAATCTTTTTTCGAAATAAAGTTATCTTTAATGAGTTCTTTCGCTCGTTTAAAATCGGCTTGTAAACGCTGCAACGTCGCTTTTGCATCTCTAACCGCTAACTTAAATCTCGTATCATCAAGTGTCGCGAGAACCGTGCCTTTTTTAACGTCATCACCTTCTTTAGCTGGAAGACTGTCCACCTTTCCGGAAACCCTAAATGCCATTTCAGCACGATCGGACGCTAAAACGCGTGCAGGAAATTCACGAATCATGCTTTGGTTCTCTAAACCAATAACCATTGTTTTTACTGGACGTACAACAGGAGCTTCCACTTTCTCCTCTGGCTCTGGGCTACACCCAGTCAATACCACGCCAAATAGCGCCGTCAGAGTAAGAACACGTAAATGAGTTTTCATAACAACCACCCAACATAAAAATTTATAAAAGTTAAAACTATTATAGGCTAACAAAATCAATAACTACTTAAAGGTACAAGGTACATTAAGCCAAGCAAAAAGCAACAAAATGGACACAATAATTCAACCTTAAGGTTAGGTTGTTAAGTAAAACTGGATCGCTTCTAGCTGCCCTCTATGAGACATACGTTTCAAGGTAAGTTCATTATTTTTGTTTTTTTTTTAGATCGCATTGAATCGATGAATACGTATCCCATACTAATAAACAACATCAATGCAATGGCGGGCTATATGAACACTTACATCATCAAATGGCTCGTCGCTATAACCTTACTTTTTCTGTTTTCCGCTTGGCTACTGCTCAGCTTTACTTCGCCCTTCACTATCAGTCAGCTTGAAGAGCATGAGCACCATTCACTTACTAGCAGCAAAGTCTCTTCATCGATTCCTCTCATTTCCCCGATTGAACCTAGTCCACTCAATGCTGAAACAAAGCCAATCGCCAAAATTGGTTTTCAACTCTTTCTCGATCCTAACCTTTCATCTAACGGCAAAGTCAGCTGTGAGTCTTGTCATCATATATTCGTTAACGGAGCGGAGGACAGCAAAGTATCGACGGGTGTAAAAGGAGCAGGCACTAGGAATTCTCCGACAGTATTTAATATCTCTCATAATACTCGTTTTTTTTGGGACGGCAGTGCTGCTAGTCTAGAGCACCAAATGGATGGCCCCGTGCACAACCCGCTCGAAATGGATAGTAACTGGGATAGCATTACTCATTACGTCAAGTCCAACAAACATTACCGACAACAGTTCAACGAAGTATGGCGTGATGGCATAACGACAAAAAACATTAAGCACTCGCTCGTCACTTTTATGACTGCACTGACTACACCAAATGCACCATTTGACCTTTATCTAAAAGGCAACAGGCACGCCATTGATCCAGCTGCGGAAAAAGGCTGGCAAAAATTTCAGTCGCTGGGTTGTATCGTCTGCCATCAAGGAGTGAACATTGGCGGTAATTTGTTTCAAAAATTCGGCAACATAAGAGAAAACACACATCAAAGCGAAGATTTAGGACGCTACAACGTGACAGGTATCGAGAGCGATAAAAACGTATTTCGCGTGCCAAGTCTTAGAAACGTCGCAGATACACCGCCATACTTTCATGATGGCAGCAGTACTACATTAGAAGAGGCCATCGTTACCATGGCAAATATCCAACTCGGCCAAGACCTAGACGCAACCACCGTAATAGAAATTAGCGCATTTTTACATTCACTCTCCGCCCCCGCACCACCTAATCTCAAAGAGCTATCCTATGAGTAACCGACTACTAACAAAGCAACGCGTCGACTTTCTGTATTTACTTGCCATTTCGCTTTCTTGTGGGGGGTTAATAACCAATGCAGTCAGTATGTACATAAGTGAATCATACCAAAAATCTTACCTCTCACTTTCACAAAGCATGACTCACCGTCTCGACGAAATCTATGCTTTCGAGTACAGCTCGACCGATAGCTACGACGTCTTTTCAAGCGAATTAGTAGAACTCGAAGTCATCTCTGAACGGCTCTATGACAATATCAAAAATAACAGCCAAAGTTATCCTTCTTTTCTCAGTCCGATCCCGAAGGAAGGATTGGACTACGCGCTCCAGATAAAAGACGACCTTCGCGCTTTCACACAGCGCCTAGAGCGACTGCTTAGTGCAAAAGTATCCATGGAATATTCCACTAATGCGATCAAAACGCTAGAAACGACCCTCAAGACGAATACCTATTCGAATCAGGACAAGCTCGCGATTTTTCAATATTTGGATTCAACATCTAAACTGGGGGCAGAAGGAGCGGAAATGCCCAAGCTACAGGGAGCATCGCAATACAGAGAGCTCCAGACTTTAAAGGGATACCTAATCCTTAACGATAGGGTCAAGAACACGATTAAATTAGAAACACAATCGCTAATCGATAGCGAGATTCACCGACTAACGGATACCACAAATAGCTATTGGCTTGAGCAAACATTATCAACACAAGTCAAAATGACTATTGCTTCCATGCTGTTGCTGTTCTTTGTTGGGTGTTATTTGTATCGAAAACAACAAATCCAGCAGTACCGCGAACGACAACTGAATACAGACCTTCTGACTAAAGAAAAAGAGCGCTCTCACCTTGCTATGGTGGTTGAACATGCGAGTGACGCTATCATCATCACAGACAAAGAAGGGAAAACAACTTGGGTCAATGCGGCATTCGAAAGAATATCAGGTTATCAATTTCATGAGATCGCGGGGAAAAAGCCTGGTACAGTTTTGCAAGGCGAAGAGACGGCACACAGCGAAGTTAGCCGTATATCTGAAGAGCTCAAGCAAGGTAACACGGTTAAATCAGAACTTGTGAACTACCATAAGGACGGCCAACCATATTGGATTGATATTGTCATTACCCCGATACTCAATGCACAGCATGAAATTGAACAATTTATTGCCGTAGAGCGTGACAGTAGTGAGCGGAAAAAATTACTACAAAGTCTAGAATTGGCCGTTGAAAAAGCTGACGCGTCTAATCAAGCCAAGTCCACATTTCTTGCCACGATGAGCCATGAACTGCGCACCCCACTTAATGGCATTATGGGCATGGCCCAAATTCTCGAATCCTCAATCACTAACGTACAACATCGTCAACAGCTGCATATTCTTTTAGAATCAGGGAACCACTTACTTTCACTGCTTAACGACATTCTTGATATATCTAAGATTGAAGAAGGTAAGCTTGAATTGGAAGTTCTCGACTTTTCAATCGAAGACATCTGTGACCCAATAGTTAGTACCTACTCTTCACTATGTAAAGAAAAAGGGATTGAATTTGAATTAGTTAACCAACTACCGAAAGGTAAGTCCTACAAAGGGGACAAATCCAGAATTCGTCAAATTATTTTCAATTTATTAAGTAACTCGGTGAAATTCACTTCAGCAGGTGACGTTAAGATAACCTTGACTCATCTCGACTCTACGAAGCCTCAGCATGAAACGCTCGTTATTCGTATCGAAGACACGGGTATAGGCATTCCAAGCGATAAATTAGATTCAATATTCAGCCCTTTCGTCCAAGCAGAATCATCCACCACTCGACAATTTGGAGGAACCGGTCTTGGGCTTGCCATTGTTAAACAATTAACCAACTTGATGAGCGGAGATGTCACTGTCAAAAGTACCATCGGTAAAGGCAGTACTTTTTCAGTAACGTTAGAACTAATACCAATTAAAAATATTCAAACCACGCACGACAAAGCCGTCTCACTTGATGACCAGGCAATAGCCTGCTCCCTCAACATTCTTCTTGTCGAAGATAATAAGGTTAACGCTTTAGTAACTAAGACATTTTGTACAAAACAAGGTCATCAAGTTGAAGTTGCGCAAAATGGAGAGATCGCGGTTGACTGTGTCAAAAATAACACCTATGACCTGATTATTATGGACAACCATATGCCGGTTATGGACGGCATAGAAGCCACTAGCATTATTCGACAACAGCTCAAATGTAATACGGTAATATTTGGCTGTACTGCCGACGTATTTAAAGAAGCTCATGATAATTTCATGACAGCTGGAGCAAACCATATCTTAACTAAACCGCTTCAAAAAGAGAGCTTTATCGATGCGCTTCAACGCTTCCGCCATCAACTCATGACCCCATCACAAAATCACAGTCACGCTAATATTTTACAACTTATCCGACATGATACGACCAAGCTAGAGAGTATCAGCACCACCGAAGCGGAGATAACGCTCAATAGCGAGTCGAATTTGGATAATGCTATTGATATCAACAGAATAATAAAGTTTAAGCACCTAACAGAAACCTCTCTAGATGAACTTGTGCAAGTTTATACGGAAAAAGGGATACCTGAAGTGTTAATAACGCTCACGTCACTGCAGGCAAATATTAGTGACCTCAAACTACACCTTGTCGAAAGCAAACTCGATAGTCTCTTGACACAACTTAACAGTGGACAGCAACCTAACATCCACGATATGCAGTCTCTTATTAATTTAGTCGAGGTAAATATCCATCAAGCGATACGTATTATTGAACAATGTCGATCAGCAGAGGAATCACACAGCACTCAGCCTGCTCCCCTTGAGAAAAAGCACTTTGATGGATAACCGCCTCACAGTTACCTTATCTTTCTCTATCCAAGCAGAGTAAGCTATCTTATTCTGGGGTTACCTACTACTGCTTTGGTACGCTACCCTTGAGCCTTCACACTCTTAAAGCAATCGTATTTGATTTAGACAATACACTCGTCTCTTCCAATATAAACTTTACTCTGCTGCGCCAACAACTTAATTGCCCACAAGATTGCGATCTCTTGATGCACTTAGAACAATTCGGTGACCAAGAGCAGCAACGATTATCAAATATTATTCGAGATCATGAGATTCAAGACGCTGCCGCGAGTAGTCTTATGCCTGGCGCCAAAGAACTGATTCATTGGCTCACACAGCAAGGGTACTTTATAGGCGTTATTACTAGGAATTGCCGCTCGGCTGCGACAACAAAGATACTCGCTCATCAGCTTCCTATCGAGTCATTATTAACAAGAGAAGAGTTTGCCCCTAAACCCGCACCCGATTCGTTATACCACTTGATGAATAAGTGGCAATTAAATCCGCAGGAGATTCTGTATGTTGGTGATCATTACTACGATATAGAAACGGCCATAAACGCAAATTGTCAGAGCTGCTTCATTTCAAACGGACTCAGTGAAAGCAATGCACCAAGCCAAGCCAATTTCAGCTACCCTACCCTGCTAGGACTGCTTAATTCATTGAAGGTATGTTGAATGGGGCTAGAACGGCTCCATTGCGTGAGGAGGGGGCAACGAGCTACACTCACTTATCCCACTACTCTCGCTTGTACTACTACTCACGCTTATAGCACTACTCTCGCTTGTACTGATACATTGCTTTGTCAGCTCTATCTAATAACTGATTATGGTTGATGTCTTCCAATGGAGAGCAAGAAACCACTCCAACGCTATAACCTAGTTGGTATACACGGGGACTTGCGTTGTTAAACTTCACGACTTCTTCATCAAAACGAGTCATAGGATAACGAGCATCCCCACCGGTTGTACCTGACATTAGCACGACGAATTCATCTCCACCTATGCGAGCAATAACATCTGAATCTCTAAAGTTATCAATTAATAGCCGCGAAAAAGACGTTAACGCATCATCACCAATAGAGTGCCCTAATGTATCATTAATCTTTTTAAAATCATTGAGATCAAAATAAGCTAGACTGTATGGCTCCATCGAAAAGCGACATTTGCTGATCACTTTCTCTGCTAACTCATTGAACCCACGTCGATTCGATATCTGCGTCAACTCATCAATAGTAGAATTTAAATTAGCAACTAGCTCACCCTCTGCTAATTTCGCTAAATCAATCAGGTCATGTACTTCTTGATCCGTAAAGTGCCTAGGCTGGCGATCAATAATGCATAATGTCCCTATCTTTTCCCCTCCATCAAGCTTTAGAGGCACACCCGCGTAAAATCGTATTTGAGGATCCCCTTGTACCAGAGGGTTATCCCAAAAGCGACGATCAGCCAGCGCATCAGGAACAATAAAGGGCTCATCACCTAAAATTGCGTGCCCACAAAAAGAAATGTCGCGATGGGTTTCCGTCGCGTCTATCCCAAAACCAGACTTAAACCACTGCCTATGTTCATCAATAAGACTCACCAGCGCGATATCGACATTAAACATGCGCTTAGCCAAGCGAGTAACACGGTCAAAACGTTCTTCTCGCGGAGTATCTAAAATCTTTAGCTGACGTAAAAGATGTACACGATACTCTTCATTAGCAGGGATAGGTGGTGTTTGCATAGCGTCTTTAACTCTTAATACTCGTCCTTTAAAACTAGTATAGTTATGTTCTATTACCACTTCGATTTATCGTTATAATTATATTCCGATGCACCGCCCTACCATCTCCTCGTTAAGTATACTTTTCATCACTCAACGCCCAAAGCCTCTGAGAAATACTGTTCGTTAACCAAAGTAAAACGCCCCCAAATTGGAGGCGTTTAATTCATAACGTTTGACACTTATCTGTAGCCAAGAGGAACCATCTACAGATAAAAATCGTTATTATTTTCTTGCGATAGTATGAAGTAACCTTTCCGTTGGCATAGTAACCGCAACGATCGTTTCATCTTTGATCACAGCAACCGCATCAATCATTTTCTGATACTCTTTTACATCGGCTGGCGATAATGTTTCTCCAGCACGAGCGCGAGAAATTAAGGTTTGACCAAGCTGCGCGATGTTGACCGTCGACTTCGCTACATCAACCGTATCGACAGACGCGATGTTATTGGCAAAGATTTTGGCAGAAGCTTCAGCTGCCGCAGCCACCGTTACATAATGCTGCTCTAATCCGTCGAGCGCAGCTTGATCACCCATTTGATATGCTTGGACTAAGTCGTTCATCTCATAAACGGCATAGCTTTCTACCGCGAGTGCATCGGCAAATCGGTTTAAACGCTCATGTTGATTATACAAATCGCCTGGCGTTTCAGTTTGAATCCACTTCTCCCAATTTCGCGCATAATATTGAGCAGGTTCAGTGTAGTCCGCTAAGGTTAGTAATGGCTCAGGATTCGCTCCGTTAGCCAGTCTTTCAATCAGCAGGCGGGCATTAGTATGATGACGCAAACCAACTGAAATCTCCGACCAAGTGTCTACCGCTCGCATACGTTTATACATGCTTGCTTCATCAGTTAACGATTCGTCGGACCATAAACGCTCGGCAATGACATAACTGCGAGGCCAAATACGATTCTCAACTGTGAGTGAATTATAGTTCTCACCCCATACGGTAATTTCACCACCAAGAATTAATGACTTTTCATCATCCGTGAGCTCTGCTGGGTATCCACCGGTTGGAGCCGGAATTGACGAGCCTTCTTTGGAAGAAGATGCAACAACCTTACCGGTAGTCGGCCAGCGAACGTTACCAATTAACTGATAGCTTCCTTCTGCCAAGTCTTCACCTGATAGTTTAAGATTAAACTCGGTATACGACATAAAGTTATCAAAGTGACCACGGAAGCTCTCGCCCGGCGTATATTCTATAATTTCAACTTCTGTACGGGACTTGCCGTTGTAATCGGTAAATGCACGGACTTTCCCATCTTTAGCTTGAATAATGGTCAACAATCCTTTTCTTGGACCGCCTTTGGTACGAGGCTTTTGCCATTCATAACTGACAAAGCGTTCCCCCTGATGAAGCGTATCGTCTACCGTGATGCCTTGAGGCATCGGGTCATTTCGGTAGTGATAATTCGTTGGTTGTGGTTGGTCTAAGTAGTAGCCTGTAGACAGCAACCCTTGGTAACCTTCTTGAGCTGCACGCCCGATGCTATCGTGACCTCGCCAACTTTGAATCACGATCGATTTTGGTAAGTCTTTATGCCAAATTTCATCCCAAC
This sequence comes from Vibrio methylphosphonaticus, assembly GCF_023634655.1. Classification (GTDB taxonomy): domain Bacteria; phylum Pseudomonadota; class Gammaproteobacteria; order Enterobacterales; family Vibrionaceae; genus Vibrio; species Vibrio methylphosphonaticus. The sequence continues at coordinate 350,713 of NZ_JAMKMS010000002.1, forward strand.
CAGACATTTTTTTGCCGCGTTTCTCTAGCATTTTTTCAACTTTAGCGTTCAGGTAAGATTGTAAACCACGCTCACCGTCTAAATCATTTTCTTTTATAAAAGCTTGAATAGATGGATTTTCTTTCCATTGTTTGTAATTTGGCTCATCACCACCGATATGGAAGTACTCATCTGGGAATAGTTCTACTACCTCATCAAAGACGCTCTCTAACATCACGTACAAGTCAGGGTTAGTTGGATCCATTAACGGTTCGAATACCCCCCACTCCCTTTGCTGCTCATAGCTTTGCTCACCCATACCAGACATTAAATCAGGATAAGCGTGAGCAACCGCCGATGCGTGACCCGGTAATGAGATTTCTGGAATGACTCGAATACCACGCTGACGCGCATACTCAACGACATGGCGAATATCGTCTTTGGTGTAGTAATCACCATCCGTCGTGTCTTGCCACAATTTTGTGTAATTATCGAGTTGAATGCGAATCCCTTGGTCATCCCATAGGTGCCAATGGAAAACGTTCATTTTTGCCGAGGCCATGGCATCGAGCTGTCGTAAGATAACGTCCATTTCAACAAAGTGACGAGACGTATCATAAGAAACCCCTCGCCAAGGGAAGCGAGGCGCGTCATCAATATTCACTTCAGGTACGTGGTAGCCTTTTGCATCCGTGACAACAAGCTGAAGCAAGGTTTCAATACCGCGGATTGCCCCGTAAGGACGATTGGCCTTAAGTGTAATTTGACCGTTCTTTGCGACTAACTGATAGGACTCATCCGCATCCATATCTTGCACATCAGATTGAGGTGCTTCTGCTATATCAATAACTAGCGTCGCTGAACTTTCAGAGTCGGCAGTCCAATTAAGAGTTGGCAAACCCGTTTGCCTTTCTAAACGTTCGATGAATCGCTTAGCGGTAAAATCTACTCGCTCAGACCGATAGCCTTTAATATAAACGCTAAAGTCTTTTGTCAGTTCAACTTGACCTACTCCCAACTCAACGGATTGTGGGTAAGGCATTAAATTAAGATCGGTATTGGGTGCAGCGGCCCATGCCGTTGCCGACATCAGTGAACCGGCGACGAGTAGTGATAATACATTCTTTTTCATTATTATGTCCTTAGAATACAAAGTTTAGTCCAATTCTATAGCGCCATTCTGTTTCGCCAGTATTTGGTGCTGGAATATAAATATTTTTATCAGCATCAACAATTTCCGCATACGGCCTCATAAAGCTTGAGTATTTATATAAGAATTTAAACGTATGCTCTCTCGCGGTTTGCTCGCCATTAGCAAGTTCACCAGGGTGATTAGTTATTTGATCGAAATAGGTATATGCATATGAGAGTGTAAAATCATCCGTGTTATATCCTGTCCACATATCGTATCGGTTACGACGAATAGTTTCATTTTCTCCCGCAGCATTTTGTGCTTCTGCGCTTGAAAAATCATATCGATAACGTCCGTGAATAAATAATCCGTTATCAAAGTTATAGTTCAATTTTAAATACGGCATATAAAACGTATTAGAACTCATAAAGTTCATGGTCAAACCCGGATTTAAGACAAAGTTATCGTTAACAGCGTAGGTGTAGTAATTGGTTATCTCCGTGTTCGATAAGCGCAAGTTACTACCAAAGCTATCGCCATAAGTACCATGGTTAACGTTAGTAAGCATTTCAATACCATAACCATTATCAAAATGATGACCTAAAATAACGCGACTACGATGACGATCTGAAGGGTCTCGATACTCATGTCTTAAATCAAGATACGTAGTCGCTGAATATGCTGATGAAGATATAACTATAAATAATGCAGAGGGAACGAGTTTATTCATAATAATTTTTATCAATTAATAGTTGTGACGTGCCATATTAAACTTACATAGCAAATACCATCACAAGAAAAAGGGAAACGTCAATAACACAGCAACATAAATTATAACAGCTGAATTATTATATCTATTACTCTGATGTTTTCTTCGAGCTATTTAACACTATAAACTCCCTCTTAAACCAATATAGCCAGAGCACCTCCATTTACGAAAAATTAACTTTGCCGACAACATCCGTCTATCCATGCAGCAGTTAATTTCAACCAAGCGCTTACTAAAAAGCACTATCTATGTATCCATATTATTTTTGGGAAAATGCGTTAGGAGTATGACCTACGACAAATATGGAAAAATATGGAAAAATATGGAAAAATATGGAAAAATATGGAGCGCCTTTCGGCACTCCATTAACGTTTTATTATTCTGTCACTGGTGATGACTTAATGGTTACATCAGAAGTATCACTTAACTCCATTTGCGCTCGCTCTGCATCGAGTATTGCTTGTGCTTGCTCAGGGGAAACGGTATTAGCTGGCGTCAGTAGACTCACAACAACACCAGCGAATGTCGCCACTAACACAGAAGGTATAACCGGGTTGCCCCAATATGTCGTTAGTGTTGGGCTAAGCATTACGGTAAACGATGCACATGATGCCCCTATCAAAGTTGCAATTGCACCCTGCCAATTATAACGCTTCCAGAAACGTCCTAGCATGCCACATACGAACATTCCAGACATGACGGTTGAAATCATTTTGGTAATGTAGCCAATGATATCGTTTGAAGTTAACGCAAATAGTAGTGCAAAACCAATGACAACAATCAGCGCTAGACGTGAGTAGTTCAGCATGGAGTCTTTATGAGGCATACGACCAGTGAACATCACGTAAACGTCGCGAAGTAGAATCGATACTCCTGCGATCGCATCAGAGCTTGCACTCGACATTGTCGCCGAAAGACCTGCAATTAATACAATCATACCCACGCCTACTGGCAATACCGTTGCCGCGACATAAGGGAATGAGAAGTTAGGGTTTTCTAACGATGGGTCAATCGCATGAGCCGCCATACCAATAATGGCTGGAATGATAGAGAAAAAGAGATACAGTACACCAGACATCACGAATGAACGGCGAATAGTAGAAACATCTTTACCAGAGTATATACGCTGGCGGAACGATGGTGTAGCCAATACACCCACTCCGATCACCACCGCCAAAGAAATAGCCGGGATTACACCTAGTTTTTCAATCGCTAAAAAGCTCGTCGCAGCAGGGTCCATCGCAGCATAAAGGTTATCAAGACCACCAATGTATTGCACTGACATCACAGCCATCAAGATAAAGCCAACAAACAAGATGACCGCTTGAATAGTATCGGTCCAAACCACCGCCGTGTAACCGCCAATCACAACATAAATCGTAAAGGCTGCGGCAATAATCACTTTGGCGACGTTTAGATCAATATCAGCGATCCATGCGAGATACATCCCGCCACCAAGAATATGGGCACCTAACCAACCAATAGAGGCGACAAAAATCAGCACACCAACCACATTTTTCACCACGCGATTAGCGCCAACGTAATACGCCAGTTCTTCACTCATGGTCATGAAATTGAGTTTACGTACAGGAGCAAACCATAGAGCTAACAACAAAATGCCTAACGCACCACCAATGCCATACAAGGCACCAGCCCAACCGTTAGCATACCCAAAGCCGACCGCGCCCATACTTGAGCCCGTTCCTACCATGGTGGCAACCGTGGTACCTAAAACAAGAAACAAAGGTAAGCCGCGGCCACCTAAAAGGAAGTCTTCCCCAGACTTTTGATTACGTGATACAAACCACCCTAACCAAATAAGAAAACACACATATATTCCGAAACCAGTTAAAAAGAGTGTACTGTTCATTGAACATCTCCAAATATAATTGTGGTGTGCATTAACCACTTATAGTTTTACGTTATTATCTTAAAGTAACATTTATTGATTGAATAATTTTAATTCAAAGTAAATTTTTATTGTTATGTGAAGGGCATCATCATGCCCTTCCAATGCTACTTAATATACATCTATTAATATTATTAATGGGTGTAATATTTAAGCACGATCTGAACGATAGCAGGTAACATCGACTTCTACTTTCACATCAACGACTAAGTCGCACACCATGCAAATTCGAGCAGGAGGGTTCGCACCAAAAAACTCGCGGAATACTTTATTGAACGATTGGAAGTAACGAGAATCCGTCAGTACTACTTTTACATGCATCACGTCTTCAAGTCCGTAGCCCGCTTCTTCCATAATGTCGACACAGTTTTGGATAGCAAGACGAGACTGATCAATGATGCCCCCTTCTACCACTTCACCATCAGTCATTGGTGTTTGACCCGAAACATAAAGAAAGCCGCCCGCTTCTGTTGCTCTCGCAAACGGAAGGTGCTGACCACCAGTACCCACACCACCTTCAATACCATAACGTTTAATAGTCATTTTAACTCCAAAGTTTATACTTAATTATTTACTTACCTAAATATTGATTAAATCAATATTACTCTTTATGTCGAAAAATAAATCGACCAAACCTATTTTTTGTTACTTCTTTATTTCTATAGCTAATGTTTCCGTTAACGAAAACATAATCAATTCCATCAGCGAGCGATATAGGGTCTTCAAATGTTGCTGTATCTTTAATTTTATTCTTATCAAAGATTACCAAATCAGCAAACGCACCTTTTTCAATTATTCCACGCTGCTTCAAATTATATCGTTGTGCAGATAAGCCCGTCATTTTATGAACAGCTTCTTCAAGTGAGAATAATTGCCTATCGCGGCAATAATGACTCAGCACTTTAGGAAAGGTTCCCCATAACCTTGGATGGGGATGAGGGTCATTTGGCAAACCATCAGAACCCACCATGGTCAAGCGGTACTTAAGGACACGCTCAACATCCGCTTCATCCATACAATGATAAACTGCCCCTGCCGGTTGCAACGCTTTTGCCGCTTCAAGTAATGGTAAGTTCATTTGGTTTGCGATTTCTTTCAACATTTTCCCAGCAAACTCAGGTAACGATTCAGACCACGTGATGAAAATATCAATGTCATCTGTCACTTGTTTAAGATCAAGTGTGGAAGAGCTGGCTGAGTATGGGTAACAGTCGCAGGAAACGTCCTGATTTTTAACGGTTTCTTCCATCAACTCTAAGACCTCAACGGTTCGACCCCAGTTTCCAGCCCCTGCGCACTTCAAATGAGAGATGACAACAGGTACTTTGGCATGTTTTCCTGTTTCAAAGGCTTCTTCCATCGCCTCTAAGATCGCTTCGAACTCTGTTCTCATATGTGTGGTATAAATACCACCATGATCCGCTAGCACCTCTGCTAAGCTCATGACTTCCTCAGCCGTGGCTTGTTTGGCGCTGGCGTAAGCTAAACCAGAACTTAAACCTAGTGCGCCTTGCTCTAGGGCTTGCGAAAGTGTTGCTTTCATTGATAACAACTCGCTTTCACTTGCCTCACGCAGCAATTCATCCATGACATTATTTCGTAGCGTTGTATGACCCACAAGCGCAGCAACATTTACAGCAGGTTGTGCTGTCATCACAGCATCGGCGTAGTGCGCAAACGTCGGATACTTAAAATCCTTTTGTTGACCCAATAAATTCATCGGATCGGGTGGAGCATTGGCGAGAGTTGCAGGTGATGCGCTAATGCCACAATTTCCTACAATCACAGTCGTCACACCCTGACTAATTTTAGGCAGACACTCAGGGTAACGAATCACATTCGTGTCATCATGAGTATGAACGTCGATAAAACCGGGGCTGAGTACTTTTCCCTGGCCATCAATGACATGCTTAGCTAGCCCTGCATCCATTGGGGCAATTTCAGCAATTCGATCACCAACAATTGCCACGTCCGAAAAATACGCTTTCGAGCTCATTCCATCGACAATTTCTACGTTTTTTATAATGATGTCGAACAACATAGTCATCTCTCTTTTTCCATTCATTTCACGACGCCTATGTTAGAAACTATCCTTGAACATTTCAGTGACCAAACACACATTTATTAATTGAAAGTTTGATAGTTTCTAACATTACACTTAATATATCACCACTCAAACCATTAAAAACAACAACTTAAGTTAAGTTATCTAACATTTTAAATCTGGGGGAATATTATTATGAGTGATAGAAACAATCATGGCGCAATGGATTTATTATCCATTAGAGGAATGAAAGGACTGCCCGTTGCGGCTCACCACGAGCATCGCTACCAAGTGACTAACGAAGATATTAGCTTGCCCGTTGCCGTCATCAATAAACGAGCGTTAGAACACAACATGGACTGGATGCAACAATTTGCGCTTCATCACAACGTAAAACTGTGTCCGCATGGTAAAACCACCATGACACCCGCCTTTTTTCAACAGCAAAAGGCAAAAGGGGCTTGGGGAATTACCGTCGCGACCCCGCCACAAGCAGAAATCGCTGCTCACAGTGGTATAACCAACATTATTATGGCGAACCAATTGGTCGGTAAAACCAATATGGCAATGATTTCCCGCATGCTTGAAGAGACAGATAGCCAATTTATATGCTGTGTGGACTCTCAAAAGAATGTGGAACATCTCAATACTTTCTTTGCAAAAAAAGACCAAACCATTAACGTCCTCATTGAGCTAGGTGTGGAAGGCGGACGATGTGGCGTAAGACACCACGATGATGTCCTAGCGTTAGCGCAGTACATTGAAGCGACATCCAACGTCACACTCGTTGGTATTGAAGTCTATGAAGGTGTTATTCATGGCGGAGATGAAGAGCAACGGGTTCGAGACCTATTAACCTCGACTATCCAGCTAGGTCGACAGCTGCTCAATGATAAACTGCTACCACCCCAGCCAATTCTTACCGGCGCAGGATCTGCATGGTATGACGTCGTTGCTGAAACGCTTGCAAACCTCGATGACTTTGAAGCGATTATTCGTCCTGGTTGCTATGTTATCCACGACACGGGAATTTATCTGGAAGCACAAGAAAAAGTCATGGCTCGAGCGAAAAAAAATCAAGGCTTTGCCTGTGATCTTGGTGGCGACCTCACCTCTTCTCTGGAGGTCTGGGCTTACGTTATTTCAAGACCGGAACCCAATAAAGCAGTGGTTGGACTGGGCAAACGTGATGTTGCCTTTGATGCAGGATTACCTACCGCGGAGCGTCTCTATCGGGACGGAAAAGCGGTGCCGATAAATGATATCACCACCACCAATGTCATGGATCAGCATACATTTTTAGCGATTCCAACTGACTCAGACATCCAAGTTGGTGATATGATTGCGTTTTCAACTTCACATCCATGCCTAACGTTTGACAAGTGGCGCTATATTGCCATCAGCGATGATGATCATGTTGTTGAACAATGGGTTGAAACGGCTTTCTAAGGAATAAAAAGTGAGTGTAGACGTCGATATTATTTCGCAAATTACGGAGCGCTACAGCGCGCTTCGTGATGCAGAAAAAAAAGTAGCCGATTTAGTGATGGATGATGTTAGTAGCGCGGCTAACGCCAGTATCACTGAGCTAGCTCAACAGGCGAATGTCAGTGAGGCGACCATTACTCGCTTTGCGAAAGCGGTGGGATGCATCAATGTACGGGATCTCAAGATTAAGCTTGCTCAATCTCTCGCCGTTGGCCAACGGTTCATTATTGAGCCACCTGACAATACCAGCCATCAAGGCATCTATGAATCCATAAAACAAGCGCTCGACATCAATAGAGCGCTCATCAACGAACAAGATATTGCACAAGCTGTTGCTATGCTTCACTCAGCAAGGCAAGTCATTGCGATCGGTGTGGGTGGTGGTTCCACCATTACCTCGCAAGAGCTGCAGCACCGTCTCTTTCGCTTAGGCTACCCAGTTGTTGCCTATAATGATGGTCTACTGACTCGCATGGTCGCAGCTACCGCCGATCCCAACGATGTCATGGTGTTAATTTCAGCGACAGGGCATACGCCGCAGGTCATTGAATCCGCTATCATCGCAAAAGAGTACGGTGTTAAATTGATCGCGATTACGCCAGCTGATTCTCCATTGGCGAACACCTGCGATATCGTACTGCCCATCATCCACCAAGAAACGGATTTTATTTATAAGCCATCCGCTTCTCGTTATGCCATGTTGGCATTGGTCGACGTACTTTCTATGGAGTTAGCGGTGAATCATAAGCGCCGCTCTCGAGATCGCCTACGAAGGCTTAAACTGGCTCTTGATTCGCATCGAACAGGCAGTGATCGCCAACCTCTAGGTGACTAGCTGAATTGATAGGCTCATGACTAGGACGCCCGCCATGAATATCAGGTTTACGTCCCGCAATGGTTTAATGGTTTCTAAAGCTGCATTCGTGCAGCTTTTTTATTGTTCTTTCGGTTTTTTACGCGACCACATAGATCGACACTTCGCTTGTCACTGTATAAATGCGAGTAATACTCACTTGTTCATCTTTGATTCAGAATCAAAACGGTATACTAACCCCCTACTCGCTTTTTATCAGAGGTTACTATGAAAAACTTACTTATCACCATTAGCGCGTTGATCATTGGTTTCTTTGCGATGATATTCAGTTTGCTCATGGCAATCCCACTGGCCATCGCCGCATTTATCACTGGCAACCGTATTAAAAAGCAAATGGAGCAGCAATTAAATAGCCAACAATTCCGCCAAGACGCCGACTCTGGAGCGACTATTGAAGGTGAATATGAAAACGTCTCAACCAAATAGCCGACTGCGGCGATTAAAGACTAGGCATAACCGAAAAGTGGTTGCCTTTGTCTTTTATCTGGCAGTGTTTGTAAGCGCTGGTGTTATGGGATGTGACAGCCTTACTCTGCGTAGTTTCAATAATCCAACCGCTCAGAGTCCAATCGTACCTTCAACCCCACCGTCAAATGAATTGGCGTAACGGCATTGCGTCCTGTTACCCTATTTAGAGGCGATTCCTGCTTCGAATATGCTGCAAGATACTTCTGGCGATATTCGCTACGGTATTTTTAGTTGACGAGCATTGCTCACGTATTATTCAATTCGATTCCCTGCCGTTACCACACTCATTGAATGGCTTTTTGCTCATTACCTTGATTTCCCAAGAACAACGGTCCCAAAAGTGTAGATAATTCGCGACGAGCCTCTAGGACTCTAGGAGAACGGCTATGTTACTCACAGTACATGAGCGATTGGGGGAGCGAAAAGTAACGATTTGTCACTAATCGCGCTTTTTCGTTTCATATTTTTTCTCCACTCCCCTACAATGTGCCCCATCCTAATCCCAGGTTATTGTCCTGTTGTATTAATGTTATTTAGTAAATTGGTTAATCAAAATGTTTAAACTTTTTAAAACGCGATTAAGTGCTTATTACGAGTTCCTTATTCTCAACGCGTTGCTCGCAACCCTGATTGGCGTTCGCTACTTCTTGTATTTTCCAGAGTTGCCATTTGATGGCATTCAAGCCACATTTGCCGCAACCAGTCTTTTTAGCCATATGAGTCTGCTCGCGTTAGTATTTTGGTTACTTGGGTTGGTGCTTTGCGTCCTCCCCCTAAAAATTAAACGACCCATTCTTGCCCTAACGGCTACTTTAGGTCTCACATTTCTGTTCGTCGATACCATGGTATTTGGTTTCTACCGATTCCACCTAAATTACCCCGTACTATCCATGGTGATGTCAGGGCAAATTGTAGAATTCCCGCTATCCGCATGGGCAATGCTTGTTGCTGGGCTTGGCGCGGTATTTGCGCTGCAATGGTGGGCGCTAGGTCGTATGGAAAGCCACTCTTTTGGTTTCACTAAATCACTGCGTAAGATCTTCTTCCCACTGTTTTTAGTGACGACATTAGCCAGTCATGGCATTCACATTTGGGCGTCGGCTAAAACCTATCAACCGGTGACATTTGTAAACCAATATCTTCCTTTGTTTTATCCAACCATTGCCAACTCTCTCCTCATGAAACATGGTTGGCTAGACCGTGAAGAACTTGAAAAAAGCCAAGCTCAAACACCGAAAGTCCAAGGTGGACTCAACTATCCAATAAACCCATTGGTGGGCGCAGCGCCAGCTCAACCAAAAAACATCATGCTCATCCTGATTGACTCATGGCGACCAGACACCGTAACACCGCAATATATGCCAACCGTTTATGAGATGTCTCAGGAAGGCGTGTCTTTTGATAGACACTACTCATCAGGTAATGCCACTCGAATGGGAACATTCGGTTTGTTCTACGGATTGCCGGGTCCATACTGGCACCCGATGCTCGCGAACCAACGTCCAACCGTTTTGATGGATAGATTACAACAACTTGACTATCAAATTGGTGTGTTTACTTCTGCGCATCTTGAATCACCAGAGTTCAACCGTACCATTTTTGCAAACATCCCTAACTTGCGACTTCGTGGTAAAGCAAAAGGTGATGCGTCAGCGAGAGACATTGAGCTAGTTGAAGATTGGAAAACGTGGTATGACAACCGTACCGACAAACCTGCCTTTTCATTTATGTTCTTTGATGCACCACACGGCTTTGTTTTCCCGAAAGACTACGAGCCAAGATTTGAGCCAATGTCTGGGCCCAATAACCCGTTTGTTCGCAGTAATGATTCGGATCCAGAGCCCATATTCAATCGTTATCGCACCAGTACACACTTTGTTGATAGTAAAATTAAAGAAGTGGTTGAAAAACTCAAAGCGGATGGCACGTACGACGATACTTTAATCATTGTCACCGGTGACCATGGCGAAGAGCTTAACGACAACGGACAAAATTTCTGGGGTCACAACGGTAACTTTACTGAAGCTCAAATCAAAGTGCCGTTTATCATGCTCGGTGCTGGTATAGACAAAGCAAGCAATCAGTGGCCAGCAGGTATGATGACCACCCACTTTGATTTTGTCCCAACGCTGATGAAGAACTACTTAGGCGTGACTAATGACCTAAAAGACTACACCATAGGTGAAGATCTATTAGGCGAAGCGATTGATCGACCATTTACCATTGTTGCTGACTATGGTGACTATTCGGTTGTGTCACAAGATAAAATCTTCTCTTTGAAGGGCAACGGACTATACGAAGTCAGAGACGGCAGTAACCGACTCCTACCAAAACAAGAGATTGATCGTGAACGTATGCAATATGCGTTAGAAGTGCTGACTCGATACACAAAATAGCCGGATAACTCGTTTAATTGCACCGATTAAAAAGGGAAGAAGCATGCGCTTCTTCCCTTTTTCATTCAACTGTTAATCTAAAGACTAAGCTGTTATCGCTACAATTAAGCGCTACCTATTACGCGCTAACCACTATATGACTCGCTCTGTCCCGCGCTATCATCCCGCGCCTCAATATAAAAAACCTCAGCGCTACACCTTGCAACGTGTACCTCACCTTGAATCACATTTCCACGAGCCTCAAAAGCGGGCACTAGACGCATAGTCGGGTCAAACATTATGGTCTTATCGCGCTGAGATTTATTAATCACAACCAACCCTTTACTACCACGAGTAAAAGCTAGTATATCTTCGTTGGCTTCTAGCACTTCAAAAGTCTCACCATGCATTCGATGATAAAACTCAATCAACTGAGACAACTTAGGATCCTTCCAGCTGTCCACCCACCTTGGTTGCCCTTGCTGATTGATGATCCCACTTGGATCCAAGTCCGCATAAATGAGCGGAACGCCACCATCTCGGCCTAAGATATACACATAAGCGAGCCATTCATTTTGCTCAGCTAATACCAGGTTTTGGAATACATCATTGTTGGGAATATCGTGGGTGATCGTAAACGTGATCGAACGAGCATTGGTCAGCGCTTGTCCAAAGCAGTATGGATCAATAAGTGAAGCCATACTGCCGTCACTTTCGAAGACCTCAAACAACGTATTAAACAATGGAAAGTCATACGCTGCTAGCCGGGTTTCTTCCAAATATGGCTGCAGAAATAACTCATACTCTTCCTTGGTTGCGCCACCATCAGTAATGATTTCCCCAAAGACGTGCATTCCATCTGTTATATCGTCTGTAAATACGGCTTGAATATGCTCGAGGCTAAGATGCTTTGCCGCATCAATGCGAAACCCTCGCACTCCAAGCCCCTTCATTGCACATAAATACGCTTGTTGCTGTTCGATCACCCGCTTACCGGTTCTTAACGTTGGCAGCCCGGGATCCTTTGGTCCTCCCGTCAAACGGCCATTTTGAACTTCCCAACGATCTTTCCAATTTTTAATGCCAAATGCTTCAACAAAGTCATTTTCATCAAAAAGTGGCTCATTGAGGTCCCCGAATAACTTTTGTTGTTCAAAATATTGGTGGTGTGAACGATAGCGCTCTAGGTCTTCGGGACTCGGATACTGAAGGTCTAACCTCGCGTTGGACTCATTTGCCATGTGATTAAAAACCACATCGATATATACCCATAAATCGAGTGCATTAAGGGCTAACATCATTGATTTGAAGTCTTCTGTATTGCCCAGTTTATTATCAATCACTCGATAGTCTTGCGGTTGATAAAGCTGCCACCATTGAACAGACGTTGATTGTCTAAATGATTTCATCGGAGGCGAAACCAGTATCGTCTTATAGCCCGCAGCTTTTATTTCTTGTGCTCTTTCTGCTACCAATGCATATGGCCAATCAAAGGCATGCAGAATGACATTACTCTGACTCAGTGCCGAATGTGACATGTTGACTCCTGTCAATAATGCGTGTGTTACTCTATTTGCCATTATATCGAAACGAATCTTGTCCAAATCCTCCTCTCGTCAATTTCTCTTGTATGAGAAGCTAGGCGTAGCGATCGTTAGGGATTGAATAACCGCTTCATACTGTATTACGCAGCCGCTAATCGTTGCTTGTATTTGTCACCACTGCAGGAAAAATGGACATAAAAAAACGCGCCGTTAAAGGCGCGTTAATATCTCAACCAGTCTTAATGACGTTAATCGAGTTAAAACTTCTTAGGGGCAAACCCAGTCATTACATCTAGGCGTAGCTCTTTACCAATTTTCGTCATTGGATGAACCACCACTAAGCCTTTCACGCTCTTTTTCAACTTACCTAGATCCGCTTGCTCTGCTTTGGTAATTTCACGGTAGAAAGGCATGTCTAGCAAGCTCTTACGCTCTTTGTTCATGTCATAACTTGCTTTGTGCTGAAGCTGAGCCAGTTTCTTTGTCAGCTTATCAATTTCATCCGTAAATTTAGAGATCATCTCGCTGTCACTACGTGACTGAGCACTGTTTAGCTTATGACGACAAGCATCAAGACGGTTTTTAAGTGTTTGGATTTCTTTTTTCATGCTCATTGTAATCTGAACCTAGTAAACGAATGAATAAAACGGACGCGGAGTGTACCACAGACTCCCCACCCATGCTGTTAAGTTTAAGTGCGATATAACACCTTTACGATATGCCAGCCAAACTTGGTTTTGACTAGGTGAGGTGTTAACACTTCGCCGGTAAAGCAGATTTTATCAAATTGTGGAACCATTTGACCTTTTCTAAACTCACCTAGATCTCCTCCTTTCTTACCAGAAGGGCACGTAGAATATTTCTTAGCAAGAGCCTGAAATTTAGCACCTTTTTTCAACTGCCCCATAATGTCGTCTGCTTTGTCTTTATGCTTAACAAGGATGTGAAGTGCGTGTGCGGTTCTTGCCATGACGTGTCTACCCTAATACCTAATGAAGAGATGCTGATAATAGTGCTGAGTGTAAATCAAAATGAGATCGAAATCACGTTTACAATCTAAGCAGCGTCAACTTTATTCCAATCTGCCGCAGATAAGTTAGGGAAAAATAAAACTATTCTATAGAATTAGACTGTCATCAACCTAGAGTAAGAATTCCAATGTCGACGAAGATAAGTAAAGCCAATCAAGCACAAGGTATGTTGCTGTTTACGCTTAATATGCAGAAACAGCGCTTTGCCATCGGCACACTTAAAGTTCGAGAGATCGTGCCATTTTTGCCGACAACACAAATCCCTTACTCACATCGCCATGTGGTGGGTACTGTTAGCATTCGCGGCTTAACCGTACCCGTGATCGATATGGCAGCGGCGATTGGCTTTAGACCCATCACTCCGGAAGAGTATCCCAGTACTTACCTGGTTGTTACCGACTGCCTGCGTACCGTGGTCGCCTTTATGGTACGAGAAATAGATAAAATCATTGAGTGTAATTGGAAGGAAATAGAACCCGCTCCTGAAAGCTCCGGCAAGAACATCTTCGTTACCGGGGTCACTAAGTTCAATGGCGACATCGTTCAGCTCCTCGATGTAGAGTTGCTATTGTCGAAAATTTACCCTCAATACGCGGATACTAAAATTCCGATGCTCACCGATGTACAACGAGAGCGAATGAAAGCTTTGAACGTATTGCTTGTGGATGATTCATCTATCGCGAGAAAGCAGCTCGGCGATGCGCTGAATCAAATCAATATCCCATTTGAAATCTGTAAAGATGGCAACAGCGCATTGGCTTTTATGCGTGAAAAAGCGCACACCCCTCAAGCGATTGATATCCTTGTAAGTGATATTGAAATGCCAGGGTTGGACGGTTATGAACTCGTATTTGAAGTACAAAATGATGTGTCATTGAATCGTGCCTATCGGATTCTACACACCTCGCTGTCTAGCGAGATGTGTACCGATCGCGCCAGACAGGTGGGCGCGCATGAAGCTTTAGTGAAGTTCAATGCCGGAGAGCTCATCGAGGCCATGTTACGAGGCGCTGAAACCTTTGTGGAATCTAAAGCGGCCTCATAACAGGTTCTGTGCCGAATGACGTTTTACAAAAAAACCATTATTCCACGGTATCGCTGCTTTCTACGCGGCGATGCCCTTCTTGCAAGTGGACAAAGTCGACTAAATCCTCACCAGATACCTGATACGCCTGACCAAAGCCTTTAACAAATAACCCTTGTTCCGCTTTTAGGTTAAATAATACAAAATCTTGCAACTGGCTTAAGCCGTCAATAATCTCGCCGAAACGAGCTTGCATCTGAGCGACCACGGCGTGCCATTGCTGTGTGTCCCTTTCCACCACAGTTGCAACCGCATCAAACGTCAGGCGCTTACGAGCAAACAACTGCTTACTTTCAGATTCATCCTCAATCATCATCAATGACACGTTAGGGTTAACTTGTAAATTACGAGCATGACGGGCGATTTGTGAAATCAACACAAAGTAACCATCTTGGTTTTGGACAAATGGCGCATAGCTAACATTCGGGCAACCTTCTCCATCGACGGTAGCAAGTTGAATCGTTTTACGCGTTTGGCGAAACTCTTTGATTTCAGGCCCTAATCGTCCCTGTAGTCGCTCTTGCTTAACTTGCTTATCCATTTTTCTGTTCCTTTCTCTGACTTTCTTTGATTATTTTTATAAGGGGGTAAACTGGTTGTCGTTGCCGTATCGAACGATTAGCGCAATTCGCTCTGCATCGTTTTAAAGCGAGTCACCTGCTCAGGCAATAGCTGACGCTTGTCGTCACGCCCAAGATAAATCTTGAATACGTTATGACCAAGCGCATCAAAAAAGCCAAAATAATGGCTTTCATTACCCATAAAAGGCTTACTCACTAATGCCACATGCGTAATCAGGTCTAGCTTTAAGTGTCCATGTAACTCACCCGCTTTACCCATAAGATTATAATAGCCTCTTGCCATTTTTCCCTTTGGAAACGGCGCTTTAACCTCAAAGATAGAACCGAACGAATGGACTATCGTTGTCACTTGTCCCCACGTAGTAATGGATTCCAGAATGTCTTGGGCGATACTCCCTTCCGTCACCGCGACCATTTCACTCGGTAGAGCACAAACCACTTCAAACTCGCTTACCTCGAGTTTATCTGCGATCGCAGCAGGCAATAATTTAGGTTCGTCCGCCAAAATCGCAGCCACTTTTTGTTTTAAATTCATTTTTGTTCCTATTTAATCTGAGACTAGTCATGCCACTTCGCTGATTAGGCAACGAAATGCAATTTTTTGTTACTGTGAGGCAAAGACGCTGGCACAGAAGATTGTCCATGACTCAAGGTCGACAACGCAGAAATTGCGCCTTGTGCCAACGTGACCGCCCAAAAACTGCCTGCTAGCGTCAATAACAAATAATCACCCTTGAACTCTACTAAGCCATTTTGCTCCCACACTTGAAACAAGGGTGTGAGTAATTCAAAAGTATCGTGTTCAAGCGTCATTGCCAGTGCACTTCGGCGCACCACACCGCTATCAAATCCAGCTTTCAAACTCGCAAATACTGGCTCCAATGAATGGTGTTTGCTCATCATCGCAATGGTCGTGTCACCTGAACGTATTGCAGACATATACGAATCTAATGATCGATGGTTCATCATTCCATATCCACCAATATTGCCACCCGCCCCACACCCTATTGGTAACACTTCTGCATAGGTCTTAGCGACACTATTGTATTGGCTACGTTCACGGTTATCTCTAGCCCAGTGATTAACACTGAGCTGCTTAATAAAATGTTCCTTCATGAAAGCTACGCCATATTCATACATAGCAGCTTTCTGCGCAGAATTGGCGGGCGGATCTATACGCCCCTTTTCCACCATATTAAGCATTGGCGCATTGCCGCCGACAACAAGCTGATAAAGGTCAACACCATGCGCACCTGAATCCTTGAAATCATCAAGATCTTGGGCAAACACTTCCAGTGTTTGATATGGAAGTCCGTAGAGTAGATCGATAATAATGGGCGCTTCGTCTAGCGCGCTTAAGTGCGAAACTCGTTCAAGCACAACCTCGCGGTCATCAAGCCTTTTCGCGCTGCGTCTTACTTTAGTATCGAAGCTCTGAACACCAAAGGAGAAGCGATTAAACCCACCTTCTAGTGCTTTATCGAACATTTCATCGCTAAAGCGGTTCGTTCTTCCTTCTAACGTCATCTCACAATCTGTCGCTAAGGGAAACGAGTGACGAATCGCTTTGCCCAGTCTTTGTATTTGATCAGGGGATAAATCCGTTGGCGTCCCACCACCAATATAAACAGCATGAAACAAACCTGTTTGAGTCCAAGCAAGCCGAGATTTCAGCTCAATTTCTTTCAGTAGTGCTTCAAAATAATCATCAACTAACTGCCGACTTGCCGCATTTTGAAAGAAATTACAAAACGTACAACGTACCCGGCAAAAAGGGATATGAATGTAAAGGCAGCGCTTGTTCGAGCGCTTTGAAGACACAGAAGTCAGTGATTGAAATAGAGACTCATAACGCTCTGACTCTATCGGCACGCCCATGCCACCAGCATGAGGTGACGTCTTCTGCGTAAAAGCGAAGCGCAGCGGATCGGGCGAAGAAACACCAAAGTGTGTCGCGTTAAGATGAGTTAAGTCGATTTTCATATCTATTCTCTGTTACCACTCACCCCCGTAATTAGGGGTCTTAGAAGATATTCACGATCATAAATTGGTGATAATGATAATGCAATTGATAATTGATCTTATTTTCATTGTGATACATAATCGCCTTCTCTCACTAACTGACAACAATGTCTAACGAGAGC
The DNA here is from genome assembly GCF_023634655.1 of Vibrio methylphosphonaticus. Classification (GTDB taxonomy): domain Bacteria; phylum Pseudomonadota; class Gammaproteobacteria; order Enterobacterales; family Vibrionaceae; genus Vibrio; species Vibrio methylphosphonaticus. The sequence continues at coordinate 368,135 of NZ_JAMKMS010000002.1, forward strand.
AGGCGCTCGATGTTCAATCGAGAATTACGGTGAATAGAGGTTGAGTTATGAACGTCAAAAGGTATGTCGTTGCAGGAAGCTTATCTGTGGCATTCCATATTGGTTTTATGCTGGTCGACGACACACAACAAGTCTTTGCTATGCCGTCAGGTAGTCACTCTACATCGGTATCACTCAATTTTATCGCTCAATCTTCAGCGGCATCACCGGCACCTGCACCTACACCTGCAAGTGATACCGACGTTCCAACAGACACGCCCGAAAAAGCACCTGTACCGCCTAATTCTGCTGAAACTAATTCTGCTGAAACTCACTCTACTCACAGGAAGCCTGTAGAAAGTCGCCCTGTTCAAAAATCGGTAACGAAAGCGGATAGTTCATCGGTGACAAAGAATAAAAAGCAACCTGTAAAACAGGAAGACGTTGTTCACAAGGCGCCGAAAAAAACATCGGCGACCCCAAAGAAATCACCGAAGGAGCAAACCAAGCCCGCCCCTAAAAAAAGTGAACTAAAAGAAGAAAATAAAGAAACAAAAACATCGGAGAACGATTCCGCGCCCACGTCGGCGCAACCAGCCATCGTCAATCAAGGGGTAAGTAATGAACCCGTGCTGAGAAAGACCCCTTCTTTCACGACAACACCTGTGCAACCAAGATATCCGAGAGTTGCCAGAAAACGCGGCATTGAAGGTACCGCAACCTATGAAATTTGGTTAGATGAATCCGGAAACCAGACAAAACAAGTTCTTGTGTCCTCATCTGGGGCCACGATTTTAGATAAGACCGCACTTGACGCAATCAAACAATGGCAATTTTCAGCCTATACCGTTAAAGGGGTTGCGGTCGCCCATCGTATTCAAATTCCTGTTCGTTTTAAATTGGATTAATCATGGAAACACTACATTACTTACAACAGCAACTTGGGCTAATGACCTGGCCATTGCTTATTTGTTCGGCACTAACAGCGATGATCATCATCGAACGACTCTTTCAAATCGTCATCAGCACTGGCGTTGGAATGAGAGCCATTCGCCAAAAGTTGAACCACATATCACCCACTAACGCTACAGATATAGAACAACTTGCCACAGTACTGTCTGATAAGCGCCCATTGTTATACCGCGGTGTCGCCATGCTATTAGCACACCACTCCTTTGCGAAAACATTGCGTGAAGATGCCGCCAGTATTTGGCTACAGGATAAGCGACATCAACTCTACTCAGGGCTAAAGTTGCTATCGCTAATTGGTGTTATCAGTCCATTAATTGGACTTTTAGGAACAGTGCTTGGGCTGATTGAGATGTTTAAAGGTATTGCTGCAGCTTCTGGAAATGTAACGCCAAACGATTTAGCACAAGGTCTTGGCCTTGCGATGCGAACCACCGCAGCCGGTCTTATGATCGCTCTACCTGCCATCGCTGGCGCACAACTTATTAGTTTATGGGCGGAAAGAATCGTCGCGAAATTGGAGCACACGCTTAACTTTGTCAACCTTTGGCTTGAAGGCATTGAAATGCCACATTCCGACAAAGATCCAGTGCAGACCCGCAACATCGATAAATTATCAGTAACGGAACCATCATGATTAAAGTTAGTGAGCCTGCATCAAGCGCATCTATTTACCCTGATCTTACTCCGTTATTAGACATTATCTTTATTGTCATGGTGTTTTTAATGCTCACCGCCTCCGTTCGTTTGGAGTCACTGAACGTTGAATTACCGGCAACGGAGTCTAATGCCGTATCTGAAGTCGATAGCCAGTCCCTTACCGTCAATATCCTTGCCGATGCTCCATACTGGGCATTGAATACCAAACAATATATCGATTGGGAGAACTTCAAAATCACGCTGTTAGAAGAGTCAAAATCCACAGCTCAACCAATCATCATAGCAGCTGACAAAACAGCGGATGTACAACATTTAGTCAAGCTGCTTGCCTTTATGCAAGATAACGGCATTCCCGCAACGCAGCTCTTAACGGAAGACTCTGCCAAATAATTAGGAATTCTCATACTATGCTTTATACACTACGTAAAATGCTATTCATCAGTACCATCACATCCGTGATGGCGTTTAATGCCTTCGCGCAGCCCACTCAAGCAAAGCTCGACATCTCCTCTGAAGATGGGCAGAACATCATCAGTGCTGGGGCGTCAGTCACCGAGTTGCTTTTTGCTCTTAAGGCTCAAAGCCAATTGGTCGCGGTGGACGTAACGAGTGTATTACCCCCAACTCTTGCGTTACCTAAAGTTGGCTATCATCGCGCACTATCGGCGGAAGGATTGCTCGCGATGCACCCAGACCTCATCATTGGAACCGACGAAATGGGGCCTAAACCCGCTTTAGAACAATTAAAGCAAGCTGGTGTTAAGGTTGAAGTTGTTGATACATCGGCAAACATTACTGGGCTTAAAAAAAGAATCGATCAGATTGCTGTGTTAACTCATACCCAACATAATGTTGCGGCATTGAAAGACAAAATCGATGCTCAACTCGATGCCCTTACCTCTAACCAACCGTCGACATCAAACGAAAAGAAAAAGATTCTGTTCTTACTCATCCATGAAGGTAGGCCTGCAAATGTAGCAGGAAGCGGTACCACGCCTGATGCAATTATTTCACTAGCAGGAGGGATTAATCCTGCGGCAACAAAACTGAATGCTTATAAGCCATTATCAAATGAAGCTATTATTGAAATGCAACCTGATATCATTTTGGTCAGCGACCGCAGCTACCGTCAACTAGGTGGAGCCGATGCCTTGCTAAAAGCCCTTCCTATGCTAGCCGCGACGCCTGCTGGCAAAAGTCAGAAATTTGTCACCATCGATGGTCATGCGCTAGTTGGCGGGCTAGGTTTAAAAAGTCTCTCGGAAGCGCAAAGATTGAACGAGCAGCTCTACGCAGAATAACCTCAAATCAGCCAATGAGATGCATCAAAATATTACCTGCTCATTGGCTGTCACCCGCTTATTCTCATTCCTTTCTTTTGGCTAAATGGCTCCAAATTAGATTAACCTAACTTTTAGCGACTCTTGCAAACTTATGCTTAGACATTACTCTCTACCCGTTATATTCGCCGGCTTTATCACGCTACTTATCGTCACAACTGTCTACTCCGTGACGGTTGGACCAATGTCGATTTCATTCTCAGATAGCGTGATCGCATTGACAACACGCTCTAATGAACTCGCCCCTCACATCCCTTTAGTCGTCAATGATATCCGTTTGCCCCGAACACTATTGTGCTTAGTAGTAGGTGCAATTTTGGCCATTTGCGGCACGGTCATGCAGGGGTTATTTCGTAATCCCCTTGCGGAACCCGGCATCATAGGTGTCTCAGCTGGCGCGTCACTGGGCGGCGCGATTGCGATTGTCTGTTTTTCTACACTCGGTACACAATTTCCGGAATTGATGAATCTCGCCGTCGTCCCCATCTTTGCTTTTCTTGGCGGGGCATTGACCACTGTTTTAGTCTATAAACTGGGTTCAGGGAAGTTTGGAACATCAGTCACAATTATGCTTTTAGCTGGGGTAGCGATAAGTGCTTTGGCGGGAGCAGGGATCGGCTTTCTCAATTTTGTCGCCGATGATCAAATGCTTCGCGATCTCTCTTTATGGTCAATGGGCTCTCTTGCTGGTGCAACATGGGGAAAGATATCGCTTGCAACATTGACTCTTCTGGTTCTGCTCATCCTCTTTTCAAAGAAGGCAATGGCGCTTAATGCCTTGCTCCTTGGCGAATCTGAGGCGTTGCATCTTGGTATTGCGGTACAACGCCTCAAACGTCAATTAATACTACTCACCGCTGTGGGTGTAGGCGTCACTGTCAGTGTATCTGGTCCTATCGGTTTTATCGGCTTGATCATTCCTCATCTGGGACGGATGCTCATAGGCCCTGATCACCGAACACTATTGCCGGTATCCGCACTGCTTGGCGCTCTATTGATGACGGCAGCTGACATGATCGCCAGAGTTGTCGTTGCACCTGCAGAGTTACCAGTTGGGATCGTAACTGCGATCGTCGGCGCCCCATTTTTCCTCTATCTGCTTTTTCAGCAAAAAGGGAAGATTCTTTGATGACATACCAAAAGACAACGACAGGAAATTCAGTGATTAGTGAATCTGAATACGCCATTTCGGCCAGCAACATTTCGGTTAAGTTTGCCCATACCACAGTTTTGGACAACGTTTCTATCAACCTAAAACCTGGGGAAGTCACCGCGTTACTCGGTCCAAATGGTGCAGGGAAAAGCACGCTGTTAAAAGTGCTTAGTGGAGAAATAAAAACCCAGGCGAATATTCACTATTTCGGTCACTCACGCGACACCTGGACGCCTTCTAAGCTCGCCATGCATTTAGGTCTTGTGTCGCAACACAGTACGTTAAGTTTTCCATTTCTCGCTTCAGAGGTGGTAGAGCTTGGTGCTATACCGCTTAAACTGCCTAATCGAGATATTAAAGCGTTAGCAAAGCATTACCTTAACACTGTCGATATGTTGCCACTTGCCTCGCGTGCCTATCCCAGTTTATCCGGGGGGGAGAAACAACGAATCCACTTTGCAAGAGTACTGAGTCAGCTTCACCATGCTAAAAGACAAGCTATCCTCATGCTAGACGAACCCACTTCAGCGCTCGATCTTGCTCACCAACACCAAACACTCACGCTGGCCCGTGAGTTAGCGACTCAGCGCAATGCAGCCGTAGTGATCGTTCTTCATGATTTAAACTTGGCTGCACAATATTCGGATCGTATTGTGGTATTAAATAAACAAAGAATTGTCGCAGATGGCTCACCACAAGAGGCTATCACCCGCCAGATGATTTCCGACGTTTATGGCTATGATTCCATAATTACCAAACATCCAACGAAAGGGTTCCCCTTAGTGTTGTCTCAGTAATTGAATGAATATTCCAAATGACAAGAAATCATTTAAGATAAGATAACTCATTGACCATAAAAATACCGCAACCATTAATAGTTGCGGTATTTAAGTAGATAAACAATAAACGAGTAAAAGTGAAAAGGGCTATTTACTTACTTAATTGAATCAAAGAACGGCCTAACAACCACTCCAATTCTTTTTCACTTCCTGCGCCATATTGCGTTTCAACTAAATTGTATAAGCGGTCGATACCTTTAGAGGCAAACTCATGCGCGTTTTCTGAAGTCACAATATGATGAAAGAGTAACTTTAAAATTGCCAAAAACTCATCATTCTTTAGTGCTTTTAACCAACTATCGACGAAATTATCCAACCCGCCTTCAAACTCAAGATGTTCCACGAACATCTTAAAGATTCGCCCGTCAAGCGCCGCTGTAAAGTCCGTTTTCTTTGGAAAGTGATGACTAATCCCTGTTCTTGATACGCCAGTCTGTTGACTTAAAGTCGTGTAAGACATTTTGTCGTAACCCAAACGGATGATTTGGTCGACAACTGCTTCCATAATCTTTTGAATAGTGATTTCAGTATCTTCTTTACTACGCTTTGGCATTTGAAGCTCTTCTCTATATTGCTGTGATGCATTGGCTGTATGCTATACCATAATTAAAGCAATTCTCGGTAAAATTATCTAATAAAATAACAAGAATAATGATTAACCTTTGATCACGGTATTATAAGTATGCTCATAAACGGATATGAGATATGCATACAATTGAAATATTATAAAAAACCATTAATAGATTTATAACTTATAAAGTCTATCACTACTCCGTTTAGTAAATACAACTGTGTACTCTATCGCTAGGACACCTGTCTCATTTTTGAGAACCTCATCACACTTACTACTTACAGCTTGCATAATAAAAGCTATCAAGATCTTCATCTACATCAATCAAATGAATGCATATGCAACTTAAGTGTTAGCCAATGCTGGTGACTTTTATTCGATGAAGAACTATCTCTCCGGCAGAACACGACTTTGTGTACTTACATTAATGCTGTCAATTTTTTCTGGCTACCTGATAACCACAGTTATAGAATGGTCTCATAATTAGTAAGAGGTATTGTTATGTCAAACACATATAAAGAAGAAGCAGTATGTGACGCTTGTGGCGTCTCCGGAGAAATGGGCTTCATCATCAAAGAGGGTGACGATGTGGCTGAGGTTCAGCTCTTTGCTGAATCTAAAGCACTGTTAGAGCAAGAAATTCAAAAGTATATCGATCTTGCTCAGTCAGTCTCTAAAGAAGTTCAATACGACATTTCTGCTCTCGAAGAGGACTCTACCGAACTGCAAGCTCGTTTCAAATTTGAGGTAAGTGCAGAAAAGCTCATTTTTGAACTTAAGACACGCTCTATCTCTCGCTAGCCTCTAAAAATCGGCTAATATTGAGCGATAGACTGAACACTAGCAAATAAGAGCGTGAATGGGATCATTCACGTCAAGATGCTAAAGCGAGCACTATTGCTCGCTTTTTAAACGCTTCCACTTCAGTTCACCATTCATCTCAAAGTCTTGTTCCGCCACGCACTGTAAGATGACCCCCTCTACGTTGATCACTGACCCCAATGAAAATGCCTTATCATTGAAATAACACACTCGTTTACCTAGCTTAGAATCAGAAAGCAGCACCGCAGCCCCTACGTCTACTCCCGGTGTCGTGATTACTTTTGCATTAACGGAAGACAGAGGTGCCCCGACGGCGACGATAACTATTGCCGTTAATTTTGAAATCGCACGCCACGTTTTCCATTGTTTTCGTTGACTATCCATTGCACACTACCCGTATTGTCATTAATTTTCGGCTCTGTTTTCTATGATTCGCGTCTGTTTACTTATTATTACTTGGCTTGCTTCTGCTAGTCAGCTTAACGCGACATCGCTTGATCACCATAAAATTCTCAACCATCTTGATAATTACGGCAATCTCCACCTCCGCAATAAACCCTACACGGCATTGCCAGATGGGCTCATTATCAAAGGTAACCTCAACATTGCAAAAACAGCCATAGAAGTCTTACCCAATAATTTAGATATCCAAGGTAGCCTAGACGCCTCCAATAGTTTAGTGGCGTATATCCCAAGAGGAACGAAAATCACAGGTTATGCGAATCTGCTCGGCAGTCAGTTAGCGGCATGGCCTGAAGGTGTGACTCCCGGAGGATATATCAACTTAACGGATACGCCCGTTGTTAAACTTCCTGACGGCATGATCGTTAATGGTGATCTTGGCCTGATTCGAACCCCACTATCAGAGCTACCAGACAACCTTATCGTCAAAGGTAGTTTGTACATCGGTGGCTCAAACATTACCACTCTTCCTGCCACACTCACTGTTGACGGTAATATATTTCTTGGCGGCAATCGCATTACAAAGTGGCCAACAAACCTCACACTTGGTGGCGCAGTTGCTCGCTAAATAACCTTTTCAAGTTCGCAGCTCCTGGTTACTCTGCGTTTCACTACGCTTAAAAGTAGTGGGATATGGTCAAATACCTTGTGCGTATATGTTCAATGAGAAGACGAACTTTATTTGGCGGCTGCCGGGTAAACGGGTACACGGCATAGATACCCAGCTTTTTCCCAACTTGCTCTGGAAAAATGTCCACTAGCTGCCCATTTCGTACATCATGGTACACCAGACAACGCGGTACATACGCAATGCCATGGCCCCCCAGTGCCGCCTTTCTTAATGCGCCAGCATTATTGGTTGAGAACGAACCGGATACCTTAATGATTTGATTACCACTTTGACCTGCTTTGAATTCCCAATCCGTTGCCCCTGTAGTTTGATAGGCATACTGAAGGCAATTATGCTGCGTTAAATCATGTGGCTTTAACGGCTTACCATTTTTGGCAATATAAGAAGGCGACGCGCACACGACCCATTGAGAATCGAGAATGTGGCGCGCAATTAAACTGGAATCTTCTAAGTAACCTGTACGAATAACCAAGTCATACCCACCATCCACGAGGTCGACAAAACGATTGTCTAGCGACATATCAACGCTAAGACCCGGATACATATTACAAAACTCCGCCACGGCGTCGGCAAGAATCAGATCGCCGGATATGGTCGGCACAGACATTTTAATATGCCCACTAATATTCTCGCCAAAACCCGACACCGATGCAGCGGCCTCCATCGTCGCTTGGGTCACATTTTTAGCACTGTGGAGCAACGCTTTACCCGCTTCAGTTAACGTTAATTTACGCGTTGTTCGATATAATAACTGCACGCCTAGTTCGTCTTCCAGCCGAGCAATCCGTTTACTAACTACCGAATTTGTCAGGTTATTTTGCTCAGCGGCTCGACTAAAAGCCCCCAATTCAACTACCTGATAGAACAAGATCAAATCATCTGCACGCATCACATTAGGTCATTTATGGAAATAATCATTTTCATTATTTCTCTGTATCAAGGAAATTGGAAGCGTTAACTTCACACTTTATTAACAGCCCAGTCACAATATGGCATAACTGAGTTAGACGTTGGAGTCACATCATGCGTATCTACCCACCGAAACCATCAAAGGTCTATTTCTACGCTACCTGTCTAGTGGACGTGTTTGACCCTGATGCAGGACTCGACGCAATCACTTTGCTCGAACAACAAGGCATTGATGTCGTTTTTGTCGAAAAGCAAACCTGTTGTGGTCAACCCGCTTATACTTCCGGCTATCCCAAGGAAGCAAAACAGGTCGCTCAAAGCCAAATAGATTTATTTCCAGAGCCTTATCCCATCATTGTGTTATCAGGATCTTGCGGTGGCATGATGCACCACCACTACCCAACACTGTTCAAAGGTAGCCATCAAGAAGCCAAGGTGAACGCCTTCTGTGACCGGGTATTTGAATTGACAGAATTCTTAGTCAAAGTCTGCCGAGTTAAGCTAACCGATAACGGGCAGCCGGTGTCCGTCGTAATGCATACCTCATGCGCAGCCCGACGAGAGATGAATGTCCATGCCACCTCAACAGAGCTGTTATCTCAGCTCTCTAATGTCGAACTGCGTGTGCAGGATTACGAAAGTGAATGCTGCGGGTTTGGAGGAAGCTTTTCAGTCCGTCATCCAGACATCTCTCAAGCCATGGTCGAAGATAAGACTCGCCATATCAGCAATACGCATTCCGATACCCTCGTCAGTGCGGATTGGGGCTGTTTGCTCAATATCAACGGCGCGTTCGAATACCAACACAAGCCAATCATTGGTCGCCACCTTGCTTCTTTCTTACTTGAGCGTACACAGGGGTAAATTCATGAGCCAACAACCTAGCAATTTTCATCAGCAAGCCAAAGAGGCGCTCGACGATGCTCAACTGCGCGATAATTTTCGTGGGGTGATGGATTACTTACGCGACAAAAGAAAGACGGCCTTTGAGGACCCAGAAGAAGAGGAAACTATCCGCAATATTGCAGAATCTATTCGCCAGCGCTGCTTAAGTAAACTTCCCGAGCTCTTAGAGCAACTCGAATTCAACTGCTATCGAAATGGGATCCAAGTGCATTGGGCGGAAACCCCACAACAAGCGAATGATCTGATTGCTGATATTTCAGCTCAGCACGATGCCAAGCTGATCATCAAAGGTAAGTCGATGGTTAGCGAAGAAATAGAAATGAATCATACGTTGGAAAAGCTAGGGATCCGCTGCCTAGAAAGTGATATGGGCGAATACATTGTGCAACTTGACGGTGACAAACCCTCACACATCATCATGCCTGCTATCCACAAAAACAAACAAGAAGTCAGTGACACCTTTAGCACCCATTTGGATAATTTTACTCCGACCAATGATGTCGATAGCTTGATTCAGACCGGCCGTACTCGGCTAAGACGTCAGTTTTTTGAGGCGGATATTGGTCTATCTGGGGTGAACTTTGCGGTGGCAGAAACCGGTACGCTCTGCCTAGTTGAAAATGAAGGCAATGGCAGAATGTCAACAACCGTACCCAAGGTGCATATTGCCATTACAGGCATAGAAAAAGTTGTCGAATTTCTAGCGGATGTGCCACCTCTGTACAGCGCACTCACTCGCAGCGCAACAGGGCAAGCCATTACCACCTACTTCAATATGATCAGCTCACCTCGAAAACATGCCGAAAAAGATGGGCCTGAAGAGGTACACCTCATCTTACTTGATAACGGTCGTAGCCAAGCTTACCAAGACGAGGAACTGCGTAAAACCTTACAGTGTATACGTTGTGGTGCGTGCATGAACCACTGCCCTGTTTACACCAAAATAGGGGGCCACGCTTATGGCACCGTTTATCCTGGTCCAATAGGGAAAATCATTTCACCGCATTTATTAGGACTGGACAAAACCAAAGACCTTGTGACGGCATCAAGCTTGTGTGGTGCCTGTGGTGAAGTCTGCCCGGTCAAAATTCCTATTCCTGAAATGCTATTACGGCTCAGACAAGAAGCCAAGCATCCAGCACGCAAAGACAATGCCCCCTTAAAAGGACAAAATGCCGCGCATAGCACAATGGAATCTGCGCTTATGTCCAGTTATGCGCTCGCCGCTTCATCACCAAACCTTTATCACTCGGCCACCTTTCTCACCAGTAAACTGCAACACCTTATTCCAAGTAACCTTGGTGCATGGACGCAATGTCGCACCCGCCCTAAGCCTGCTGATAAAACACTGCATCAGCGCATGAAAGCTCGTAAGTAAATCTAAACCGCAAGTCAATTTAAGCTCGTACGCGAATGAACGATCGTCAGCGTTCAAAAATAATTATGAATCAGGTGATGACAATGGATACACGCAGCAGTAAAGAAAACATTCTTAGCCGCCTCAAGCGCGCGCCGCGCTCCAGCTATCAAGGGGATGAACCCGTTTATCGTCCATGGGGGAGTGATTCGGCGCTCACTATGGATAACAAAGCACAACGCTTCATCTCAATGATGACGGCCAACCATACCGACGTAAAAGTCACGACTCGTGCAGCACTCGTATCCACTCTTCGGGGCGTGATATCAGACTATCAACTTAATCACATCGCTATTGGGACGGCGGGTGAATATATCGACGCGTGCCAAAATGCCACCAGCCATGTTCAAGTGACAGAATTTATCCACTGCATAGAGCACTGGAAAACAGAACTTTTTGACCAAGTTGATGCTGGCATCACACACTCTGCTGGCGGAATTGCCGATACTGGTGCCATCATTTTGTGGCCAACTGAGCATGAACCGAGAACGCTCTCACTCGTTCCTCCTTGTCACATTGCGCTGGTAAAAAAATCAATGTTGTTTGGGCATTTTCAACAGGCGATGGCGCACAATCAGTGGAATCATTATATGCCTAGCAACGCCTTGTTGATTTCTGGGCCATCAAAGACAGCAGATATCCAACAAACCTTAGCGTACGGCGCGCATGGCCCCAGTCAACTGGTCGTCATTTTCTTGGAAGATGAATAACATTTAAAGGATGATAGTAATGAACACCCCCAAGCATGACACGACGATAGATCGCTACCAGACGCTGCAGACAATCCTTGCCGAAAAAATCCCTACGCAACGAATTATCACCGGCGAGCCTGAGCGACTGGCTTATGGCACCGATGCCAGTTTTTATCGCCTGATCCCAAAAATCGTCCTACGTCTTAAAAGCCTCGATGAGGTCATCTTCGCAATTCAACAATGCAGTACACTTAGTATTCATTTCACTTTTAGAGCGGCGGGAACCAGTCTGTCGGGACAGGCCGTTTCTGATTCGGTGTTGATAACCCTAACCGACGATTGGCGTGGGTATGAAATAACAAGCGAAGGCAATAAAATTCGTCTTCAACCCGGCGTTATTGGGGCAGATGCCAATCGCTATTTACTGCCCTATCAAAGGAAAATAGGGCCTGATCCAGCGTCGATCAACACCTGTAAAATTGGTGGTATTGCGGCCAATAATGCCAGTGGGATGTGTTGCGGTACCGCTCAGAATTCTTACAAAACCGTCGATAGCATGAAAGTCGTGTTTACCGATGGATCCATTCTAGATACAAGCGATAGCCATAGTATTGCTCGGTTCAAAGAAACGCGTTCCGATATTGTCACAGGTCTACAGGCCCTGGCTAAACAAACCCAAGAAAACATCACGCTATCAGAAAAGATCACCCATAAATATCGTCTAAAAAATACCACGGGCTATGCACTTAATGCCTTGGTTGACTTTCAAGATCCTATCGAAATTTTAGAGCACCTGATGATAGGTTCTGAGGGTACGTTAGGATTTATTGCAGACATCACGTACAACACGGTGGTCGAGCATCCATTTAAAGCTTCTACCCTACTGACCTTTGCCAGTATTGAAGAAGCCAGCCAAGCGGTCACTATTATCGCTGATACCCCAGTCGCCGCCGTCGAAATGATGGACGGCCGCTCACTTAGATCCGTTGCCGATCAACCTGGCATGCCTGCTTTTATTCAACACCTCGATTTGGAAGCTGCCGCGTTATTAATTGAAGTCCACGCATCGCATGGCGCTGATCTTCTACACTCTAACGCTGCTGTTATGGACGCACTCTGCGACTTTACTATTATTGAATCGGTCCCCTTTACCACCGACCCTAGCACTGTCGCCACACTATGGGGGATTCGTAAGGGGATGTTCCCCGCCGTCGGCGCAGTCCGAGAAGTGGGAACAACGGTGATCATTGAGGATGTTGCCTTTCCTGTCGAAAACTTAGCCGCGGGCGTTCGCGATCTTCAGCAGCTCTTTGACCGCTACCAATACAACGAAGCCATTATTTTTGGCCATGCGCTAGAAGGCAACTTACACTTCGTTTTCACGCAAGGTTTTGATAGCGAAAAAGAGATCCAACGCTATGGCCAGTTTATGGATGATGTCGCCGAGCTCGTGGCGGTAAAATATCAAGGTTCACTAAAAGCTGAGCATGGGACGGGCCGTAATATGGCACCGTACGTTGAACTTGAATGGGGTCGAGATGGCTACCAATTAATGCAGCAGATCAAAGCCTTATTTGATCCTCACGGTTTACTTAACCCCGGAGTGATCATCAATGACAACCCTCACTCGCATATTGAAAACCTAAAACCCATGCCAGCAGCAGACGATCTTATCGATCGCTGTATTGAATGTGGATTTTGCGAGCCCGTTTGCCCTTCACGCACTCTTACGCTTTCTCCTCGTCAGCGTATCGTGCTGTACCGGGAAATCCAAAGAAGACGTAGCGTCGCGAATTCCTCTGCCAACAATCATAGCCATGAGGCCTCACCCACAGCGACTAACGAAAGCGATGCGCAGCTTGAACAAGCCTTTAAGTATCAAGGTTTAGATACCTGTGCCGCCACTGGTCTCTGCGCCGATCGCTGTCCTGTCGGTATCAATACTGGGGAATTGGTCAAACAGTTGCGAACGGCGCATTATCAAAAATTTCAACCCATTGCCAAATGGACGGCCGATCACTTTACCACCACCACAACCATTGCTCGTTTCGGGCTAAAAAGCAGCGCGCTAGCTGCAAACTTATTGGGCAACAATAGGGCCGAAAACCTTGCTCAGGGGCTTAGAAAGCTCAGTAAAAATCGTACGCCAGTGTGGTGGGCGGAAACACCCACCGCGAATAAGCATTCACATTCCAATACCGCGCTAAACGCTTCTTCTACTATTATCGCGTCCTCTGCGACTGGCGCTTCGTCCCCCATACTCACCGACAAAAAAGTCGTCTACCTTCCATCTTGTGCGAGTCGAAATATGGGGACACAACCTAAAGCCAAAGATCAGCGTTCACTTAGCGACGTGACACTGTCACTCATGGAGAAAGCAGGGTTTGATATCATTTTTCCTGAGGCGCTATCAGATCAATGCTGCGGCATGCCTTACGACAGTAAAGGCATGGTTGACATCGCAACGCAAAAATCCGCGCAGCTAGAAGCCAGCTTATGGCAAGCAAGCGAAGAAGGAAGATATCCAGTATTAATGGATACGAGCCCCTGTGCCAAACGGAGTATCGAGCAGTTTACCAAACCACTTAACATTACCGAGCCTGTCGGTTTTGTCAGCCGCTATTTATTACCACATTTATCATTGGTTCCAGTCAACGAATCCGTCATGTTGCATGTCACGTGCAGTGCACGTCGTATGGGATTAGAACAAAACATGCTCAAACTCGCACAACAGTGTGCGAGCCGTGTCATTGTTCCTGAACATATTCAATGCTGTGGTTGGGCAGGAGACAAGGGTTTCACGACACCAGAGCTTAACGAGGCCGCCGTCGCACCACTAAAAAAACAAGTCCCCGCCGATTGCCAACGTGGATTTAGCAATAGTATTACCTGCGAAATAGGTCTCGCACATCATAGCGGCATACCGTATCAATCTATATTGTATCTGGTTGATGAGGCTGCAGAGCCGCAACTTTAGTAATGCGCTCATTCATGAGTGATATGCCATTAATGAGGTAGTGAAGGACGCTTAGGGAAAAGACATGGTTTATGCGTGTTGGGCTCACCATGCCTACATTAGCTTGATTGCGGCTAAATTGAGAAAGTTCACGCATAGACTCGCTTCAATTCCGCCATAGTGGAAACACAAACTGTATTTCTCCCATTTTTTTTCGCTTGATACAAGGCTTTGTCAGCACGACGGACTACGCTATCCCAACTTTCATTGGTATGGATTTGCGCGACCCCAAAGCTACATGTCGGTTGAACTTCCAGATTATCAACGTAGGGGGCATGTTCAATTTTTTGTCGTAACCGCTCTGCAAGATTTTCCGTCACCTTTATATCGTGATCATCAAGCACAATGATTACTTCGTCTCCACCATAACGAAACATCAAACCAAGGGATGGCAATGTATTACGTAAAACAGCAGACACAGTTTGAATCACTCTATCACCCACAACGTGTCCGTATTCATCATTGATACATTTAAAGTGATCGATATCGAGCATAATTAGACTTATTGTGCGTGGCGTCTTTTCTCTTCTATCATTTAAATCTTGAACAAATAAATCGAGAGCGCGCCTATTTCTTATTTTAGTGAGAGAGTCGTAAAAAGAGAGTTCATTGATCGCGTTTAACTGCCTTGCATTAATCATCCAAAGCATGCAAAAGCTAATAGAAACAATAAGAAAAATACTAAACAAAAACGTTAACTGATGGACTAAGCTCGCACTCATAAATTCAGTCACACTTGCACTGACTATCGTGTGATAACCACGATACAGCATAAATAAACCATACAAGAAATACGCTCCTGACATCATTTTCACCGCTAGCGGAAGATCATGTCGAGTCCCGCTTAGTAGCGCTTTAACAGAGGAAAATGATACCATTGCCAGATAGCTTGCACTCACAACGATACGCGCGCTGATTGATGGTTCGACATAAGTAAAATACACAAATAACCCAAAAACAATTGGGATCAACGCCATACAAGCATAGGAATATCGAAAAGTAGACTCCCGAAATGAACATAAACCATGCAGAAGCATCTGAAACGCGAACGTAATCAGCATATTTGCTACCACGATACTAAACCATTCCGAAACAAACCCCCTGAAACTGATTAATAGCGGTCCAGTCCCCATGGCTAAAAGAGCCAAAGCAAACACCTTAAGTCCCTTCACCGAGTTATTTGAGCACTGGGAGTTAGCCCGTAAATGACCACGAATCAAACGGTTAGGTTCTAAACTTTTGGGGTGCTGATTATTAGGATGCAGATTGTTAGGATGAAGATCGTTCGGGCGTTGGTAAAGCAACAAGCCTATGCAATAGATGCAGCTAAAGAGAATCATTATAAAATTTAGCGTTCTCATATCTAAAGAAAACACATCCATGTGCCAACCTTTTCTGTGATTCGGAATAATTACAAATCATTCAGCTCAGTTATTAATAAGATGTATATTAGAATAATTACTTGGTGGTTCTTTATTGCGACTAAAAAATGTGAGTGAAGTCACTAATATTTAAGGATAGGAATCAGTGATGAGGCTAGAAGACCGCAGGACAACATTAGACAATATAAAACTAAGCACTTATATAACTAAGGCAAATCAAAACTAACTATATTAGGAGAGTATCCCAACTTGAATCAATTTTGCCATAAATTGTCATTGCTCCGACCTAGCGCTCACCTAGCTTTCGCAGCACTGACATCAATAATCTCTATTTACGGTTAAATACTGCGCATAAATTAAAGGGGCACAAGTCCTCTTAAACTTTGCAGGGTTAAACACATCATGAATTACACACTACAAGATACAGAAGCGCTCTACAGCGTTTGGATGTCACAAAAAGCGAAAATGCACATTACTCAAATGGAAGTCGCTAAACGTTTGAGTATTAGTCAGGTTGAACTTTCCAATCGCCTAAACGGTCAACATCCATTAGATGCCCCCTTTATTGATCGGTTCTGTAAGTTATTACACATCAACCCTAACCATCATCTGCCTTCACTAAAAGGCTCAGTTCGGGTTGCCGCGAACGACGAGCGCCTGTTTAATACCAAGTTGACGATTGATGGTGAAATCACCAACGTAAGAATTGATGGTAACCAAGTCGTCGTTGAATATCGAGTCCAGTAACTAGACGTACTATCAACGTGTTAAGGCTCAGCTTTGTGAAGCTTACTTTACAGACTAACGTCATGTGCCCTAAGGACCTAGTCCAAGCAACGGCATATAGGATGGTCGTTACTGATTAAGTAGCGCGATGCATTCTTGGTATTTAGGCTTTGCCGGTTTTTTCTTCGGTTTATCAGCGAGCTTTAGCACGGGTGTTTTGGGTTTCGGCGCAACATATGGATTAGGTTTCCAAGACGCGAGTTCTGCCCCACACCCATCGCCTTTTGGTGGTGGCGATTGCGCGACACATTGGCTATCGCCCTCAGGGCAATGCAAACGCACATGGAAATGGGAATAATGCCCCCACCACGGACGAACTTTCCTTAGCCACGAGCGATCCTTCCAAGCCGTGTCACATAATTGCTGCTTAATCAGAGGGTGCACAAAAATTCGAGCCACTCGCTCATCCACTGCGGCAGTTTGAATTAACAGCGCATGACTCTCCGTCCATTTCTCTTTTTCTAAACGATAGCTCTTAAGATCAACCACCGAATAAGGCTTGGGCGTTGAAAGCTGTTCAACACTCAATGGCGCCGCTGGAAGTCGCAACCAAATATCGGCATCTAATCCAGTCTGATGGCTTGCATGGCCAGAGACAAAACGCCCACCACGAGGCATGGCAATGTCACCGACTAAGATACGACCAATTCCCAAGGCATCAACACGAGCCGCAAGTGACGTCAGATAGTCAATCATGTCGGCGTGACCATAGTAGCGATTTCGTTGTGTTCGAATCACTTGATAGCCCGTACCTGCTGGTGCAAGCTCAGCACCTCCAGCCAAACAGCCGTTGGCATAGCTCCCAATCGAGTTTGATTCTCCGTCGCTGGGCACCGTGACTTCTTCCCATGAACGATTCATTGCCAATGACGACAATGGCAGGCACAAACATAACACCAATCCATATTTTATCATTTCTGCTTCTCCGTGCCCGCTCAGCCTCATAAGCTTATTTCTATCTCATAAGCCGAATTCTATTTCATAAGCCTACTGTTATTTCACAAGCCAACTGTTATTTCACCAGCCAACTATTATTTCACAAGCCAACTTCTATTTAGAAAGACGACGGCATGTCATAAGAATCGGCAACGTGCTTAAGATGTAGGCGCAGTTCATCAACCACACCGATTATAAGCATAGCGTGTCATTACCTTGCTGGCTTCGAAGACACAGATTAATTCAATATATCAAATTTGAAATCAATCACATTCATTAACAAAAGACTCATAAAGCAACGATAACTTATTGAGTCATAGCCAGTTTCCATTTAATACTATCTTTCTTATATCTAGGCATAGATGTAAGTAACGAAAAGTCGTCATTCCTTTTTTAGGCTGCCACCTTCGGGATGACGACTTCATTAAGATACCTTGAAACAAGATACCTTGAAGTGAGATACCCTTTAAACGCTCTCACCAAGATAGCTTTCAACACGACGTCGATATTCATGTTTCAATGAAGCGTCAATAAAACTGGCGTCAATTGCATTAAGCGTAAATTGAGTCAATTCATTGCGCGTCATAGGGTGAGCATCACTCACCGCTTGAAAATTATCCGTCATATAACCGCCAAAATAAGCCGGATCATCAGAGTTAATCGTCACAGCAACCCCTTTACGCAGTAATTCCACAATATTGTGCTGAGACATATCATTAAACACGCGTAATTTAATATTCGATAGCGGGCAGACGGTGAGTGGCATCTGGCTCTCAATAAGCGAATCTAATAACTCTGGGCTGTCAACACAGCGAACCCCGTGATCGACACGACTCACTCCAAGAATATCTATTGCATCAACGATATTTTGTGCCGGTCCTTCTTCTCCGGCGTGAGCCACTGTCAAGAACCCCTCCTTTCTCGCCATAGCAAAAACATTCTCAAATTTTTTCGGAGGATGCCCTTGCTCTGATGAATCTAATCCAACACCAATGATCTTATCTTTATGATCAAGTGCGAGTGTTAAGGTGTTTATCGCTGACTCTTCTGACAAATGGCGAAGAAAGCACATAATAATATGAGATGAAATTGCCAGTTTCTGCTGACCATCTTGCAACGCACGAGCAATGCCGTTAATCACGGTATCAAACGCTATCCCGCGCTCGGTATGTGTCTGAGGATCAAAAAATATCTCAGTATGAATAACATTATCCGCATGACAACGCTGTAAATAAGCCCAAGTTAAGTCGTAAAAGTCTTGCTCGGTAATCAGCGCATTTGCCCCTTGATAATAGAGATCTAAAAATGACTGAAGATCGTCAAATTCATAGGCTTTACGTAGCGCTTCTGGTGACGAGTATGGCAAATCGATGTGATTACGTTGAGCCAGTGTAAAGAGTAATTCAGGCTCGAGTGAACCTTCGATATGTAAATGCAGCTCTACCTTTGGAAGACCTTGAATAAATGCGTTCATATTCCACCTTTATAATTAGTGTTGTGGGTGCACTTACTCTTAGTATGGAATGGATCTGCCACTTTTTCGAAATTCAGCGACCGCTTTATCAACTATAAGCGAGAAGCTAGAAGCTAGAAGCTAGAAGCTAGAAGCTAGAAGCTAGAAAGGATTGAGCACATCCTGAATCGATACCAACACAAAGAGTAAGAACACTATTGTGATCTTAACTCTTCGTAATCAGCACTTTCAGGGTACTGGTAGAGACCCCCAAACCATATTATTGGGGTTATACGAAGCAAACGGTTGCTATTATACGGATCACTCGTTCGATTACCACTATTGATACTACCGTGACCATTGCCGCTCATACTGCAGTACACACGGCGGACGTCGATAGGCGCAACTTATCTCGCATTACAGGGACACGACAAAAACATCCTTCAATTTTTTTGAACGACATTATCACTTCCTTCCCCTGCAACCTACGCCACTTGAGTTCTATAGTGATTCCAAACCAAGGAGATTCATTATGACTGTTTATCGAAATGTTCAACACATTATTCCTTCCCATGCCACTTCTGATGGTGATGGCGTAAAAATTCGTCGTGTACACGGCTTTGATAATCAAGCGTTTTCGCCGTTCTTGATGATTGATGAACTCCGTTCCGACGACAAAAAAGACTACATTGGTGGTTTTCCTCCACACCCGCACCGAGGGATTGAAACCCTCACCTACATGCGTCAAGGGCACTTTCAACATCGAGATCATATGGGAAACGTGGGTGAATTACGATCTGGAGGCGCGCAATGGATGGCAGCGGGTCAAGGTGTGATTCATAGTGAAATGCCGATTATGGAAGAAGGCGCATTGCACGGTTTCCAAATATGGATAAACCAGCCAGCAAACAACAAAATGATACCGGCTCAGTACCATGACTATCAGCCAGAAACCATCACACAACGAACCAATGAAGACATGGGCTCAATTCGTATTATTGCTGGTGAGTTAGGGCTTAATGACGCCATAGCTGCTGGTCCGTTGCAAAAAACCGGGGTGCCATTGATGGTTGCAGACTGGCAAACCACTCACGACCAGCGTATTAAATTACGACTCGATGCCAACCACAATGCCATGGTCTATGTGTATCTCGGACAGGCAAGTATTGAAGGAAAGATGTTGCAGCAAGGCGAGTTAGCACTGTTATCAAAGGGGGATTTGTTGAAACTTAGCGCGACTGGCGAATCGGGTATGTTAATTTTCTCAGGTGAGCCCATTGACGAGCCAATCGTTCACTACGGGCCATTTGTCATGAACAGCAAAGAAGAGATTCAGCAGGCGATCGATGATTACAATGCCGGGCTGTTTGAAACGTACTAACTAGGCATCGGGAAAAACACTTGGACACGATATTCACTGCTAATGTGTCACGCATCGACAACTTGCCGATGCGTCATTTATTAATCAAACGATCACTTCTGATGCGTATTCAACTCACCATGATCGTTTAATCAATAAAGCACTAACATTAGTAAAGAAGCAAGGTTAGTGCAGAGCTAGGTTACAAGTATTCACACAAATACGCGGTTGATGTTTCAACTTTTACATCAAAACTTGAGTCACCTTCAACATCAAAGCTCTCGCCAGCGTTAAACGTCACCCAGTCAGCATCGGTGCTGCGTTTAATCGTTAACGCGCCTTTCACCACA
The DNA here is from genome assembly GCF_023634655.1 of Vibrio methylphosphonaticus. Lineage (GTDB taxonomy): Bacteria > Pseudomonadota > Gammaproteobacteria > Enterobacterales > Vibrionaceae > Vibrio > Vibrio methylphosphonaticus. The sequence continues at coordinate 388,768 of NZ_JAMKMS010000002.1, forward strand.
CTCATTTTTTCCGGCGCTGCCGTTCCGAAGGTGTAACTACCCACAGCCATGACGCCAACACTGCTATCACCGTCAGCTTGAGTAAAACCAAGCGATTTAACACCACCATCAAAATAGGTATTTTCTTTTATCATGGGACTTCCCTGTTTAATTATCTAACATAAAAACATGGTTTTACCGCACTATTTGACGTAAAACAAGTTATTGATCAATAACGCGGTTCAATTGGTATAACAAGGTAGTCTTGGGTGTTCGTTCGCTCAAATAATAATTCAAGCAACGGAGAATTCTTATGTCGAAGTATGAAAGTAAAGTGCCCACCAATCGCGTATCACGGTTTGGTAAGCTTGCTTCTTTAGCGACTCGCGTGACGGGCGCGATGGTGACGGAAGGCGCGAAACAACTTTCTCAAGGCAAAAGACCGACTGCTAAAGAGTTGTTACTCACCCCCAGTAACGTAAAGCGTGTCGCGGATCAGCTTGCTCATTTGCGAGGCGCCGCGATGAAAGTCGGACAATTGATGTCCATGGATGCAGGGGATTTAATCAGCCCTGAACTTGCGGAGATACTCGCGAGACTTCGTTCCGATGCTGCGCCGATGCCTTCAAAGCAACTCGCCACGGTGTTAACTCAAGAACTCGGCGTCGATTGGAAGCAGCACTTTATCGAATTCAACTTCAAGCCAATCGCTAGCGCCTCCATTGGACAAGTGCATCAAGCCCATATTGAAGATGGAACAAAACTGGCTATCAAAGTGCAATATCCCGGTATTAAAAAGAGCATCGACAGTGATGTCGATAACGTCGGTACCTTACTCAACGTCGTAGGATTAATTCCTAAAGGAGTGAATTACCGAGGTCTATTAGAAGAAGCAAAAGTACAGTTACATGCCGAAGCTGACTACCTTCTTGAAGCTTCGTTACTGAGTCAATATCATCACTACCTCGATGGCAATAATAACTTCATTTTGCCTTCAGTCATCACTGAGCTCACTACTGATAACGTATTGGCGATGACATTCGTCAATGGTGAGCCGATTGAGTCATTAACCGACGCCCCCCAAACAACGCGGGACCGAGTCGTTCACCTGTTACTGGATCTACTGTTTAAAGAAATTTTCGATTTTAAACTGGTTCAAACTGACCCTAATTTTGCTAATTTCCTATACGACTCCGACCAGCAGAAAGTCGTATTGCTGGATTTTGGCGCGACCCGTCGTTATGACGAGAATATCAGTAATGGCTATCGACGCGCTTTCTCCGCCATTTTAGACGAAGACGATGATGCTCTTGACTACGCTTTGGCTCAAATTGGCTTTTTTAATCAAGATATTCTTGATGATCAAAAATCCGCTATTTTTGATCTTGTTAGACTCGCTTGTGAACCGTTGAAGCAACAAGGTACCTATCACTTTGGTAACAGCAATTTGCCACAGCGCCTTAGCCAAGCAGGCACTATTTTAAGTATGGAAAAAGGCTATTGGCATACTCCCCCAGCAGATGCGTTGTTCTTACACCGCAAAATAGGTGGGCTTTATCTGCTCGCGGCTCGACTTAATGCAAAAGTAGATGTCCATTCACTGTTTGAATCCTATCGCCTGAATACTAAGTAAACATTTAATACTTAGATGACAATGCGCATAAACCTCTGTCACAAAAGGATTAAGTGTTACAATCTAAATCTACTATTGATGGATAGGTCAACGTAAGCTCAAGTAATGGCGAAGCGAGTCGATATTTTATAAGAAGCGGGTCGATATTTTATTAATGGCCACATAAGGAGCAGTGAATGGCATCACGTAGAGGAAGGCATACAAAGACAAATGATAGCTTAACACTCATCATCATTTTGTTGGTCTCGGTCGCGCTAGCATCAGGGTTGGGTTTTGCCTTTTATAACAGCCATCAAAAGCACATCTCTCCAGCACAAGTCTATGGCAATTGGATCGAAATCGGCGCACCAAAACAAAGCACTGAAATACTCACGTTTGCCTCTCACGGCGTACAGCGAAACCACCGCCTTATCGCCACTCAATATGAATTTGATGGGCGCATTGTGAAATTAAAGACCGGCAGTGGCAACTGGGTTTACGAAAAAGTAGGCACCCCCCGCTCCCCACAATTACGTCGCATTACCCCTGCATTGCCTCCTCAACGATTCATATTACAAGGGTTTGAACACACCGTGCCAATGGATGGCTATAGCCCAGGGCAAAACCGTCGTTCCGCATTAAGTGAGCATTTCACCACCAACTAAACTCAAGCTATATTGTTGTGTGACGAAAATTATTGTTGTGTGACGAAAAATAATTGTTGAGTGATTAAAAATAAATTAAAGCGTCGATTACCTGTCGACGCGCACTTGCTCTTTGTGAAATGGAAATGGATAATACTGTTGATATAAATCAACGCTCATAGCAATTTCATATTTCTCCGCTGTTTCTCTCCTACACTTTTACTAAGCGTGTTAGCAAATAAGCACCACACTGGAAGCGTAACGGCAATATCTAATCAACAAACGTTGAGGCAATAACTTGTCATGATGGGCTTCCCTTAGATACATGCAACCAAGGAGAAGAACATGATAAAAACACATCGGAATTTTTTACTTCCTGAATCCAACGGTCACCACGTCAATATCGATATCAATCCTATTGGACATTTAGATATTGATATTGTTGAATTAAAAGAACACCATGATTCAGAATTTGAGCAAGTGACGTTCAAGCATGCTGGCTCCGTGACTCATGTTCAAGGTGTTGACGAACACAGCAACCAACTCTGGAATATCCCTTTACATTGCCAGGATGCCCACGAGTTAAATGCATTAATTTTACGTGCTAATGATGAACTAGAAACATTGATGCGCGATTTGTAGCCTGATGGCCAATAACGAAAAGTTGAGTTTTTCGACCCACACCGTGTATGAGCAGCATGCCTTGGAAACGGTATGTTGCTCATTCGCGATAACATAGCGCAACCATGCCCCTCTCCATGTCACATTATGACATTACTCTGTTAGAAATCGCCTAACTATCCATTATGATGCTCGCTCTTTAATTCAGTAGACGGATAGCATGGCAATGACTTTAACCAAAGACACCAAAATTTCTGGCATGCTTTGCCTTGCCGTCTTCGCTACCGTCACGTTTGCCCTAACGCTGCTCTTTTACCCGTTACCTTTGCTAGGTAATGTTGAGGCCATAACCGGTCAGGCGATGCAAACGCTCACCTATTCAGCAGGGCACCAAGGCTTTTTAATCACCTTACTGGTATTTAGCATCACCACCGCATGGGTTATAAAGAAATCTCCTATCAAGCGACACCTACTTATTCAATTAGGTCTATTGCTCGTGCTGAGTTTTGGTGCAAAGTCACTGTTAAAAAACGTAACGGAGAGCCCGCGCCCCTATACTCACCTACTTGCTGAACAGCATGTTATAAAGACTCCTAGTGACTTTTACACCCTTAATTTAACCGAAAAAGATCACGCAATAGATCAAGTTTCCGAGCAAGTCAGTCATTGGCGAACAATACATTGGATGGGGGAAACTGATTATTCGTTTCCTTCTGGACATACTATTTTTGCAAGTATCTGTGTGCTGTTTTTTGGTGGTCTACTGCTAAGCAATGGTCGCTATTTTCTAGCCACTTTGACCATCATTTGGGCATCTAGCGTAGCAATGAGTCGACTCTGGCTTGGTATGCACCGTCCTATCGACCTATTTGGCTCTATGTTGTTTGGTTTACTGTTATATGCCGTTGTTCCCATGACTTACCCTTTCCTTGAAAAATGGTTAAAAAAAGCAAAAGAACGAGTAAAAGTGTAAAAATCGCTAGAGCGAATTCGTAATTTCCATTATTATCGAAATACACTATTCGGGAGAACCTTTATGCAGATCACTACCGCCGCAAAAGCACTAAAAGAACTGGGTCACGTCACGCGTTTAGCGATCTATCGCCAAGTCGTTCGAGCAGGTCATCAAGGCATTCCCGTAGGTGAAATCCAAGAACGACTCGAGATTCCAGGCTCTACGTTATCTCACCATATCTCAAGTTTAACATCTGCTAATTTGCTGACTCAACGCCGAGAAGGTCGTACTCTTTATTGCGTTGCGCAATATGAGCATTTGCAAGGTGTGATCAGTTTTCTACAGGATGAATGTTGTATCGAAGAAACGTGCAGCAACGATTAAGTCCGACATATCCCGCCACAAAACGACACAATGTCAATATCGTCACACCCGAGGTTATCGAGTTAACCTATCTCCGCCTCGGGTAACGACTGAATACGCCCAACCCATCACTAATGCAAATCCAACCTATCACCAGTACAAATCCAACCCATCAAACCAATATGAAATCCAAATACATAACACTAGCACGCTCTCTTTTTAGATAGGATAAGCCCCATTCTATTCAAAATAAAGATAGAAGGTATCACGCGACCATCAACATATTCACTATTCTGCCGACAACGTCTTGGCACTCAACATAAAAACAACTAAATAACGAAAGCCCAGACCCAGGAGCTCTAAGTGAATCTCAACAACCTGTCTATTCGAACCAAACTGCAATGTATTGTTGTCATTGCTGTGATGATCCTTATTTCTATTGGCGTATTTAACCTAAACATACAAAAATCCACTAGCTATGAACAACGCAAGATCAGTATTCAAAACAATGTTGATATTGCGAGAACCCTCACCGAGCATTACATTTCGCTTAGCTCTGCGGTTGGAAAACAGGAAGCAAAAGTTCGAGCTATAGCGGCAATTCGCGAACTAAGCTTTGACCAGGATAAGTATTTTTGGATAGCAAGCTCAGATCAAAAAATTGTCATGCACCCAACTCAACCTCACTATGAAGGTATGAGCACTTCAACGATCAGCGATGCGCGTGGTCAACCATTTATGCAGCGACTCATCGCTTTAGCGACAAATCAAGGGCAAGGTTTTGTACAATATTACTGGAAACAAGCCTCAGGAGACGAGTCAGAGAAGATCACTTATGTGACGTATATCCCTGAATGGAATTGGATCATTGGCTCCGGCGTGCCTTTATCTGATATTGACGACGATTTCAAATCTGCGATGTTCAAAGAACTCATTATTGATGGCATCGCGGCGTTATTACTCATTCTATTATGCGGTGTTATTGCGCGAAACATCGTTACCCCAATTGAAGAGCTAGTGAAAAATGTCCACCTCGTTGCCGATGGCGACCTTAGCCGAAACTTAACGACGCCGCGCAAAGATGAAATTGGTATATTAAGCCGCGAGCTCAACCGAATGATGCATACCCTGCGCGACACCATATCGGTCGCCAAAGAATCCTCTAACCATTCCAGCCAATTGTCAGCCTCTATTGCTGCCACCAGCGAAGAAACGGCTACCTGTATTCACTCGCAAAATGAGCAACTGGAGCTATTAGCTACGGCGATGAGTGAAATGACATCCACCATTCAAGATATTGCCGAAAATGCAGAGCGCACTTCTGTAACAACAGAGCAAAGTCAAATCCTAGCCGGTGATGGTAGCCGAAGCATGGGATACACATTAGACAACATTGCCACCATTTCAGACGACATTACCGATACTTATGAACTGATGACATCGTTAAAACAAGGGGTGGCCGATATTAGTAACGTTGTTGGCGTCATTACAGAAGTGTCCGAGCAAACCAACTTACTGGCGTTAAATGCTGCTATTGAAGCCGCTCGCGCTGGCGAGCAAGGTCGTGGCTTTGCCGTGGTTGCCGATGAGGTGAGAAATCTTGCTAGTCGAACGCAAGAGTCCACCACTCAAGTACAAAGCACTATTGACGATCTAAACAAGCGAACCAATCGTGTGTTATCAGTCATGGCGACCAATCAAGAAAAAATCACCCACAGCGTTCAGCTGGCCACCAAAACCCAAGCGCAGCTTGATGGTGCGGTGACAAGCTTGAACCAGACGCATGACATGGTGACTCAAATCGCGGCAGCGGCCGAACAGCAAGGGATTGTCGCTAATGATGTGAATGAAAACGTGACCGTCGTGCACACGTCCATTCGCGAAATAAAACACACTAGCCACAGTTTAGCCCAGCAATCTCAAACGATGGCGCAAGCGTCTGACGAGTTATCACAAAAACTGGCATACTTTAAATTTTAACTGAATATCAAGCGCTACATAGCACATAAATGATGATGTACTGTGTAGCCTTTATCTATCGCACGTCGTTTCGCTTATCGGTTTAGTGTGCCCTACACACAAAAATGACAGTTTTCTTGGTGTAAACCGTATTCGCCGCGACGAATAGACAAGTGCTCCTCTCCTGCCGCTAGTCCCATTTCATACCCTTGATGCAAGGTCTTCTGGTTCATCGTTAATCTCTTCACCGCAAAGTTTTCTGGCGGGGTAATCACTCTGATCGTTGCATCTTTCGGTGGATGTCGAATAAATTCTAGCGATTGATTGTAGTTCTCGGCTCGCACCTTCATCGCCTGAGCAATACTCGGATACTTCGCTAATAAAGCCTGAACCAGCCATGCCGAGCGACTGGCTTTCATTTCATAACTCAGTGGGTGCGATAAGATCACTGTAATATCACGAGCACCACGGCGGTAGGCTTCTTTTACTGGAATAGAATCAGCGACACCACCATCAGTATAACAACCACCAGAGAAACACGGTGGACGACGATAGGCAATCGGAAGTGCGGTTGTCGCTTCAATAATGTTGGATAATGAATGAGGCTCCACTCGGTAATAATCAGCAAGCCCGCTATCAATATTAGTCACGGCCGCAAACATGGGGATACTAGAAAAAAGTGCCTCGCAATTAAGCGGATAGCGTTGATTAGACTCATTCCATAACCACTTCACATCAACCAGATCCCCGCCTTTGGCAAAGCGAGCTGGATTAAAAAACCGCTTGTTGGTTGCCATTTTAGTGATGACTTCAAAGCTGCGTTGCGGAGAGTTTGATAGATACCCAACCAAGTTCGATGCCCCAGCCGAGACCCCAATTGCAAAATCATAAGGCATAAAATCATGATTCATAAAGGCATCTAGTACACCACTTGCAAAAATACCTCGCATTGCGCCACCCTCTACAATCAATGCACTCTTATTCATCATTTGTCTCTCATCATTAATACTAGTGACAGAATAATGAAACTGAAGATTGAAATATAATGGGACTTTTAAATTACTTCGATAGTTAAAAACTATCGAAAATAATCGTCATTTGTTAAATCGCTCCCTAGCAAAAATTAGGGAGCAAATATGCGCTATTTTTGCTCGTAAACTAAAAGAAAGGTCACGGGAACAGACGTCGCGATCGAAGGCAATGCTGCGATTTCTCTTAGTTTCTCAATGCCTTCCTCTAATCCAAAGTCCGCAGCATTAACAATAATCGGGTCATCGGCCGCGACAACTATTTTGTCATCAGACATTTTCATCACGGTCAAATGAGCTGGGTAGGTCTTTTGTTTACCATGTAGGTCGACAGTCACATCGAGTACCGATGAATATATACCACCGATATCTGTACCATCTAGCTTACTCATATCGATGACCGTAGTGATCGTTGCCGATTTAAATGATGCCACATCAAACAGCATACTTTTTAATCGCTCATTTCTGATTTCGATATTGGTTTCAACACTACTTAAGTCCAGCATCACCGCCGCTTTACCGTCATCTGATATGTTGCCAGACATTGCATCAAAATGATGAACCTCACTGGCGGCATTTTTTTTCGTTGAAATAAACTTTAACGAGGATTCTTCATTATCTAACATCCAACTTGCCGACGCGGGTAGGGTTAGCATTAACGCCATCAAAGCGCTGATTCCTGTTTTCATATCACTTTCCTTTGATTATGTTGTTTATATCTAATAGGTGTAGTTCACCGTTATCAGAACACCAAGTTCAATTCCGGAAACACCTATCGTGATTCCATTATTATTAACCTGACTACACTGATAGAGTCCGCGGCGAACCCATTAACATCAATATAAATAGGGTTAATGGGTTCTCGAAGTGCATTCACCAAGCTAATTGTTAATGGTATTGATAATAATTCGTAGTTACTTTACTATCCGCTTCTATTTTTCTGAACCTCGCCGGTGTTACATTGTTAGCCATAAAGCAGTTAAAATCTAAGGTCTGTGAATCTATAGTTTGTGAATCTATAATTTGTGAACCGATAGCTTGTGAAACGATAGTCTGTGAACCGATACTTTATAAAGCTCACCTTGCGTCAGTCTTTAACCCCGTAACAATGCTCCGTCGATTATTTATCGTTCTTTTCTTATTCACCACACCATTATTATCGGCAAGCGAGCAAACGCGAACCATTCAAGATGAACACGGCGAACTCACCCTTTCTGGTACGCCTCAGCGAATCGTCGTACTTGAATATTCGTTTATAGACGCCCTGGCCTCTGTCGGTGTTTCGCCTATTGGCGTTGCTGATGATAAAAATATAGAGCGTATTCTTCCTGAAGTCCGTGCCCTAATTTCACCATGGACGTCTGTGGGAATGCGACCGCAACCTAGCTTAGAAGCCATTTCAGAACTTAAGCCCGACCTGATTATCGCGGACGCAGAACGACATGCCACGGTTTACAAAGATCTTAGCACCATCGCCCCAACGCTATTGCTTAAAAGCCGCGGTGAAACGTATCAAGAAAACCTCGCTTCAGCGTTAAAAATTGGCACTGCGGTCAACAAGCAAAGTCAAATGGCACAGCGAATTTTGCAGCACAAAACCAGCATGGCATCGTACAAACAAGGATTAGCAAGCGCCGAAACCATCCAATTTGCGGTTGTCACCGACAAAGGGATGTGGCTGCATGGTCCGAACTCCTATGCTGGAGGTGTCATTACCGCGCTCGGTCTGCAAGGGCCAACGTTGCCAGATCATGACAAAGCCTATATTGAAGTCAGCTTTGAACAGCTATTAAAAGTCAATCCAGATTGGTTACTAGTCGGTCCCTATAAACCACATACTGTCTATGATGACTGGCAAAAACAACCTCTGAGTAAACTACTTAAGGTGTCACAAAAACAGCAAGCTGTACGCGTATCTCCGCAATTGTGGTCCCTTAACCGAGGTATGCTCGCGGCCGAAGGCATCGCCAAAAATTTGCAAACGCTGTTAACGGCTAAGTAATGTTAACGATATTAAAACCCCAAGGCCTTTCGCTTTGGTTTGCACTCATTACCGCTTTGATCATGGCATTCAATCTGTCGCTTATCGCGTGGTCGAGCTTCGACCTATCGATGACAACGCTTTGGAACTTTTGGTTCCACTTCGATGAACTTAGCATGGAGCATCAAATCATCGCGACACTAAGAATGCCCAGAGCATTATGCGGTGCCGTAATTGGAGCCAACTTAGCGGTTGCAGGGACTCTCATGCAGGGGCTTACACGTAATCCGTTAGCCTCGCCATCGGTTCTGGCCATCAATGCGGGTGCATCTTTGTGTATTGTCATTGGGAGTATTGGTCTTATTACCCTGCCAATACCAACGATGCTATTGGGCGCGATTGGCAGTATGTTAAGTGGCTTAATCGTTATTTTTTTGGGTGGCTTCTTTGACCATCGCCTACACCCTTTAAAGCTGGTTTTAGCGGGTATTGCTGTTAATGCATTACTGCTGGGATTAACACGGGCCTCTATTATCTTGGCTGATGACATGGCGTACAGCATCCAATCTTGGTTGATCGGCTCGATCAGTAACCTCGACTGGGCCATATTCACTCAAATGATGCCGATGAGTTTCGCCGCGCTTGTTCTCTCTTGGTTGCTAGCACACCAACTCAACCTACTTTCACTTGGGCACGATGTGGCAACCAACTTGGGCGTTAACACGAGTGTCATACGTTTGCTTGCTTGTTTCGCGATTGTCATTTTGACCAGCGTCAGCGTTGCGACAGCAGGCCCTATCGGCTTTGTCGGTTTACTGGTTCCACACATTGCGAAAAAGCTCGTTGGACAAAGTTATCGGCTGATCATCCCAGCGAGCGCGTGTATTGGTGCACTGCTGATGACACTCGCCGACATGCTCTCTAGAGCGATGGCTTTTCCTACTGAAACGCCTGTGGGCGTTGTCACTGCACTTATCGGCACGCCATTTTTCATTTTGCTATCTATTCGAGGTCGCTTGAACTCATGAGTGTCGCACTTCACCGCACAAAATATGCTCCTTGGCTAACGATCACAGTGGTTATATTACTGACTAGCATCATGAGTTTGATGGTTGGCGTCGCCGATTTATCTTTACCTGATGTTGTCCAGGCCGTACTGCATGGCGGTGATTACGATTTTGTTGTCAATCACTACCGGCTACCTCGCTTATTTCTTGCTATTGGTGTTGGCGCAGGTCTTGGGCTATCTGGCGCATTGGTTCAGGGGGTAATTCGTAACCCTCTCGCCTCTCCGGATCTTATTGGTATCAGCGCTGGTGCAGGTTTTGTCGCCACTTTAGTGCTAACAATCTCCCCAGATGCTCCCTTATATGTCCTTCCGCTTGCCGCGATGATTGGTGGAATGGCAACTGGTATATCGCTGCTCATTATCACCAAATCCACCAATCTTACTCCTGCGAGAATGGCACTCGTTGGCATTGCCATTAGCGCCTTTCTTGCGAGCGGCATTGATTACTTACTCGTGGTGCACCCAATCGAAATCAACACCGCGATGGTGTGGTTAACCGGTAGCTTATGGGGAAGAGATTGGGAGCAGGTCCCGATAATTTGGATAACATTAGCGATACTGCTTCCCTTAACGTTGTGGCTCGCATGGCGGCTCGACGTTGTTGGATTAGGCGACGAGACGGCCATCTCATTAGGCGTAGATTTAGATAGAGTTCAAAGTGTTGCCCTGCTTTGTGCCATCGCCTTAGCAAGTATCAGTGTTGCGATAGCCGGCACCATCAGCTTTGTTGGTTTACTGGCGCCCCATTTAGCCAGACTTATCTTTGGGCACCATCATAAGTCTCTGCTCGTTGGCTCAAGCTTAATAGGTGCACTCCTTGTTCTCGCCGCCGATACGATTGCTCGTGGTATTCAACCACCGATTGAACTGCCTGCGGGTGTGCTGACGTCCATTATCGGTGCGCCGTACTTTATTTTTCTACTACAACGCTATAAGGGTTGGTAATGCTGTCTGTTCAACATTTGCAAGTTGCCTATGGCAACAAGGTAATTATCGACGATCTCAACCTGTCTATTCCTAAAGGCAAAATTACCGCGCTAATCGGTCCTAATGGATGCGGAAAATCCACGTTATTAAAAACCTTAGCGCGCATTAATAAAGCGAAGTCAGGAAGCGTACTTCTCGATAATGTCGCACTTGAGCACATTCCCACTAAGCAGTTAGCGCAACGGCTTTCGTTGCTGCCGCAAATCCACGCCACCCCAGAAGGGATCAATGTGCGAAAATTAGTGGCTTATGGTCGCGCGCCCTACACCTCTCATTGGGGTAAATTGACAGCAGATGATCAACGTATTGTTGAAGAATCCATGGCTTCAACGGGTGTCACTGAACTTGCCGACACTCCAGTCGACAGCCTATCGGGTGGTCAACAGCAACGCGCGTGGATCGCGATGATCATGGCGCAAGACACTGATATTGTGATGCTTGATGAACCCACGACTTACTTAGACCTTTCCCACCAAATTGATCTCATGAACCTAATGCATGACATGAATCGTCGAGGGAAAACCGTCATCGTGGTACTCCACGATCTCAATCAGGCCTGCCGTTACTGTGATCACTTAGTGGTACTTGAGCACGGTAAACTCATCGCTCAAGGCGCACCGGAGCAGGTTTTCACTGAGTCATTATTGCAGCAAGTATTTAACCTTGATGCGATGGTTATCCCAGACCCTGTTTCTCAGTCACCAATGTGCATTGCCCGGTAGCGCAAATAAGAACGTTACCCTTTTAAAGACAAGCCAAACCATCTCTAAGGAATCATTTACTGTTCTCTGGACGGTGCTCGGCTGCACGCTATTTTAATTCGATAGAGTAATACGAGTTTCTCTAATGATAAAAACCAACAATTCATCCAAGCAGTATAAGGACACTATTTTGAAATCGTCTCACTCCGTTAAGGCAAGTCTATTTACCTTGTCTCTTTTAGCGTTATCAATAAACAGTGCATACGCTGAGAATGCACCGCTAAATCAAGATCAAACTAAAAATAACGCTTCTCAGCCAACAGCGGAAGACACGGAACAGGAAGCACCAAGCCAAGTCGAAAGTGAATCTAAAGCGGCTGAAACCATGGTAGTCACCGCAACTCGATATAGCCAGGATACCGACAAAATCCCAGGCTCGATTCACGTCATCTCGAATGAAGAACTCAAGCAACAGACAGCGGTAAGTGACGACTTAACCAGTGTCATTGCTAATCTGGTTCCAGGCATGACGCCTAGTCGCCAAAAACTTTCCAATCAAGGTGAAAATTTACGAGGTAGAACGGCCCTAATCATGGTCGATGGCGTACCACAAAATAACCCACTTCGAAACGGTAACCGCTACGGTTATACCGTTGATCCTTCTATGGTAGAACGAGTTGAAGTCGTACAGGGGGCGAGCGCGGTTCAAGGCAATGGCGCGACGGGCGGTATCATCAATTACGTGACCAAAAGCGCGAAACCGGGTGATCACTGGAAGCAGACCATTGGTACACGAGTCACTTCTAATTTAAAAGATGATGGCACGGGTGGTAAGGTTTACTACAACCTGAAACAGTATGACGAAGACTACGACCTGTTCATTGGCGGTTCTTGGGAGCAACAAGGGCTTTACTATGATGGTAACGGCAACCCTATCGGCATGAATGCCATTCAAGGTGAAACTCAAGACTCAAATGCAACCAACTATTTAGCGAAAGGTGGTTATAACTTTGATGGCGGCGATCAACGAGTCAGCTTTAGTGCCAGCCGCTTTCAGCTTAAAAGCAATCAAAACTACGTACCAGTAAAAGGCGACCACGTTAATGGCACGCCGGGCACCGTCGTGCCTGGCACACCAGATGGCGTTCCAACCTCTAACTATGCTGAGTTATACAACTTCGGCTACGACCATTACAACTTCGCCGGCGGTGAGCTTAAGTTTCAAGCGTTTTACCAAGAGTTCGAAGCGGTTTATGGCCAAGCTTCTTGGTGGCCAACGGCTGACAAGCAAATGGATCAAGGCGCGATCGTGTCGTCAAAGAAAGGCTTCAAACTCAGTTACGTTAGAACCGATATATTGGGCCTAGACGACAGTTGGGTGGTTGGCCTAGATGGCATGGAAGACGCCACTAAACAAAAATTGATGCAATCAGGCAAAGATGTCACACCTGATATGATGTATCAAAGTCTTGCGCCATTCGTTCAAGGTGATTTTCTTGTCTCTGACGCGCTACGTTTATCCGGTGGTGTTCGTTTAGAAAACACCAAGGTTAAAGTAGCAAACGGGCAAACCCTTTGGGGATACGGCAATGCGGGGCACCGCCAAGTCGATATCATCGGTGGTGAGCAAAACTTTAGCCAAGCAGTATTTAATGCTGGCGCAGTTTACGACTTCACTCCATCCGTTAGCTCTTTTGTTGGCTTTAGCCAAGGTTTCGGCTTACCTGACATTGGCCGTGTATTACGTGGTAACTGGATCGGTGGACCATCAAATGCGCCGGTTGGTGGCGCACCAATTGACTTCAACACCATGCCGGCAGTGAAGCCTGTCGTGACCGACAACTATGAAATAGGCTTGAGCTACAGTGACGACAAATTGCATGTCAGCGGCAGTACTTATATGTCTATTGCTAAAGATGGCGCGAATTTGTCATTAAACAGTGGCGGTACTTATGATGTTACTCGTCAACGTACCGATATCAAAGGTTATGAACTCACCGCAACCTACAATGTGTTACCGACCACATCGGTTCAATCTTTGTACTCTCACGTACAAGGGCAAGTCGATAGCACAGGGAATGGCAGTGTGGATAGCGATATGGATCTTAAAAACTTATCTCCAGATCGACTGCTTGTTGCGGTTAACCATAGCTTTTCAGATCGCTTGAATGGACGAGTTCAGTACAACCATATGTTCTCTCGCTCTAAAGAGGCGAATGGCGCAGGCGCTGCTCAACGCTTTGAAGGCTATGGTCTAATGGATATCTCGATGTTTTATGACATGAACGGCTACGGCCGTGTGAGCTTTGCCGTTGAAAACCTACTCAACGAGCAGTACATCAATTACTTTAGCCAAATTCGCAATCACTCAAGTTACTACTTCTCGGGTCGCGGACAAACCTTCAGTCTTGGGTATGAGCTCGACTTTTAAGCTTTTAAGCTTTTAAGCTTTTAAGCTTTTAAGCTTTTAAGCTAGATATAATGAAGCCCTGACAGTTAACCCACTATCAGGGCTTTTTTTGTCTTGCCGTTCAATGGTAACGACTCAAGCATTACCACACTCAACGCACTAAATGTGTGCCAGCAACCATTGCTTCGTTTCTGCGCTAGTAAATGCACCTTCTACACTATTACGGTAGATATGGGCATAATCCTCAGCCGATAAATTAAACTGCTCAATGACCTTTTGGATCTCTTTTGTCATGGTGGTATTCGAAACGGTACGATTATCAGTGTTAATCGTCACTGGAATACCTTGCTTACGGAAAGATTCAACCGGATGTACCGCTAAGCTCTCTACCGCTTTGGTTTGTACGTTACTGCTTGGACAGGTTTCAAGAGCAACTTGTTTGTCGTGTACCAGATCAAAAGCCGGCTGATGGGTTGCAATATGGATGCCGTGCCCCACTCGTTCAGCGCCAAGCATTGTAATGGCGTCAAATACATTTTGTCCTTCACCTTGCTCACCAGCGTGGATCGTAATGTTTAGACCTTGCTCCTTTGCGTATTGAGCAAATGGAATAAATTTCTCGCAGAAACCAGGCTCTTCACCACCCGCAAGGTCAAATGCTGCGACACCTTTGCCAAGGTATTGGGCGCCAACGTCAATCACGTCTTTAATCTCATCCGTAGGCATATGGCGTAGCAGTGATAAAATGACATTACCTTTGATACCATGCGCCGCTTCAGCACGTTTCATCCCCGCTACCACACTACCGATAATCTCTTCTATAGATAAGCCCTGCTCACGGTGCAAAAGTGGACCAAAACGCACTTCCATATACTTAACATTTTCTAACGCGGCATCTTCATAAACTTCAAACGCGATGCGTTCAATAGCGTCTTTGGTCTGCATGACAGAAAGTGGTAAATCAAATCGTTTTAGGTACTCAAGCAAGTTTGGGCATGTTTCCGGAGCAATCATCAGATCACGAACCACTTCTACATCTGTACTTGGTAGCGACACGCCTTGCTTCGCTGCCAATTCAATAATGGTTTCAGGTCTAACACTGCCATCTAGATGACAATGCAGATCAATTTTTGGTAATTCGTGGTAATTCATTCTGACTCTCACTCTTCTTTTTTAAACGAGCTAATGTAAAAAGACGTACTCGCGTAAACCTTAGATATTTTGTAAACCTTAGATATTTCGTAAAACCTTAGGTATTTTGTAAAACCTTAGATATATCGTTTTAGACTTCTGCTTGTTGGCACTAATACTCTGCCATGAACGTATTTTTAATCAGTGTAGTTCATGCTTTAGCCGACAAACATACACGAATCTATAATCCCTTGCACACGCAAAAAACCACGCAATCGTATGCGCCACTAAAATAAAACACCGTTCATCTAGTGCAATACCTGCCATGATGCATAACCTCTTGGATTTATGACAGATTCAATGGTAATGTTACATGTAACATTACCATTGGCTAGTGAGAGATAATGACAACTGAACGAAAAGGACGCCCTACTTTACAAGATATTGCTGACCAAGTCGGTGTTACAAAGATGACGGTGTCTCGCTTTATGCGTAACCCAGAGTCAGTGGCAAAAAAAACGCGCGACAAAATCGCAATGGTCGTTGAACAAGTGGGCTACATTGAAAACCGCGCGCCTGCCATGCTCTCTAAATCTTCCAGTAAAGCGATTGGCATTCTTCTTCCTTCTCTTTCCAACCAAATCTTTGCTTCTTTTGTTCAAGGTATTGAAGCCGTCACCAAAGCGAATGGCTATGAAACACTGATTGCCCACTTTGGCTATGATGAAATAGAAGAAGAACATAAAATCGCTTCACTGCTGTCTTATCAAGTTGATGCTCTTATCCTTACCGAAAGTCATCACACTCAGCGCACACTGCAGATGATTAAAACGGCAGATATACCGGTTGTCGAGACCATGGAACTGCCAGCAACACCTATTGATATGGCGGTAGGGTTAGACCACACGGAAGCTTCTTATCAAGCAGTTCGACAGATGATTACAAAAGGGCGGACATCCATTGCCTATTTTGGGGCTCGCTTAGATACCCGTACTCAACTGCGCATGCAAGGCTACGATAAAGCGATGAATGAAGCGGGTCTGGAAATCAAGCATATCCTCACTGAGTCGCACTCTAGTTTTTCGCTCGCGTCAGAACTCTTAGATATGGCATTGAAACAGCACCCAGATATCGACGGCGTATTCTGTACCAATGACGATATAGCGATTGGTACCATTTTAACCGCGCAGCAACGCGGTATTTCGGTCCCGCAGCAACTTGCTGTCGTGGGTTATAACGCCTTGGATATTGGTCAAACAATTCATCCTAGATTAGTCAGTGTCGACACACCGCGTTATGAAATTGGCGAAAAAAGTGCCGAACTGCTAATTGCCACTTTAAAAGGTGATGCCCCTACACAAAAAAGCTTTAATTTGGGCTATCGGATTACGGAAGGTAAGAGCCTGTAACGACTACCACTTACTCTTTTCTCTCGATTTTGTTCTTACAATGAACAAACCCTCGCACTTTATTTCCCTATTTCCAAAAAGGCGATCGGTCACTGGTCGCCCTACCTTTCAACTTAAGGCAGAAAAACAAGCCATGACAAGGCTCTGACACAACCCTGACATTCCCTACATTGTCAGACATTTTCCTCATGGATGTTTTGGTTTCAACCCATTACATTGCACGTCATATTATTCATCCCCTTATAAATACCACTTTTAAGAGTAAAAGGTTTCAGAATGAAAAAAGCAATCGCACTCGCACTATGTACCGTTTTTGCCTCAAGCACTTACGCCGCTGCCACCGATCCAGGTTTCTACATCGGTGGTGGTTTCGGTCTAACTGAGAGCAAAATGGACAACCTAGATGAATCTAGCTTCCCAACATTTGACGGTGAACGTGCGCTAAAAGTTTACGGTGGCTACCAGTTCAACCGCATCGTTGCTGTTGAAGCAGGTTACACGAACTACGGTAAATTCACTCACCCTGCTGCTCCTGGTTTATCAGCAACGCCAACTGCAATCTCTGTAGCGGCAAATCTTGGTTACACGTTTGATAACGGTATTCGCCCATTCGCAACCGTGGGTCTATCGCACGTAAATATGGAATTCAAACTAAACTCTGATTCAGAAAAAGACTCAGCAACGGGTTTTCGCTACGGCGTTGGTGTTGAGTATGCTCCAAAAATGATCGATGGTCTGGCTATGCGCTTGGCTTACGAGGCAGATGCTTTTGGCGTTCAAGATCCTAGTAGCACTGTTACTAACACATTCGCTGTTGGTGGTCTCTACCTAGGTGCATCATACAAATTCTAAAGGCATCTGCCCTTTAGACGCTAAATAAAAAGGCCGCTGACTAGTCAGCGGCCTTTTTATTTTTCAATCGCACTGTGGATTACCACATCAAATCGTCTGGTACGACAAAGTCTGCGTACGGGTCATCTTCTGCTGCGACTTCTTCTTTGACGTCATTCTCGATAACGGTTTCCGTATCGCGCTCAGCAATTTTCTTTGCAACAATCGTTGGTATCACAACGTAGGTATCTTCATAACGTGCAATCGACAAGATCCCTTTTGCCAGTTGATCACGTGTCTCTTGTTCAACATACAATGACTTAACCAAATTCTCATCAGTAAAGTTGTATTTAATATCGCCATGCTTGTTGTCAATTTTGTTCATATTAAGCAATTGCTTAACTTGAGCTCGAATTTCTTTCGTCAACACCAACGCATCACGTTCTTTGTTTAGCAATTTATCACGTTCAAGTTGCGCCGCTTTGTTTTCCTCTACCGCCGCTTTAGCTTCACGAGCTTGCACTCGCGATTTTTTAGAACCTTTCTTGGCTTTTTTTAGCTTCTTCTCGTTAACTAAACCAGCTTTTAGCATCTGTTCTTGAAGACTTAATTTGGACATAAAATAACAGGCCTATAAAAAATTTATCTGCGTCGATGATCCCAAGAAATCACTCAGCGAGCAAGCCTGAATACGCTATTTTAGTGACGAAAACAAAAAAAGAGCCTGCCATTACTGACAAGCTCATAAAAAACGTCAACTGCGACCTTCCGGTGCTTGAGACTAGACGATAAAACTTGCCCCTTCTTCTGCACTTGATACGGAATGACGCATTACTGAGAACAAGTTCCGTCCCCATGCTTGTTGCTGCGATTCTGTCTCAATACAAATAGCCGTGCGAGCCGTCATATCCGTCAGGTTATCAAGCTGTCCAGTGTGGCAATCTAGACGAATCAAATCGCCCTCTTCAACCAGACCTATCGCGCCACCACGTACCGCTTCCGGTGACATGTGTATCGCGGATGGGATCTTACCAGACGCACCGGATAATCGACCATCTGTGACAAGGGCGACTTGGTGTCCTGCTTTTTGAATATTACCTAGAATCGGCATCAGTTTGTGTAACTCAGGCATACCATTGGCGGCTGGGCCATTATGAGTCACTACGATCATGCAGTCCTGATTAAGCTCACCGTTGTGGTAAGCCTTTTCGACATCGTGCTGGGAACGAAACACTTTTGCTGGCGCCTCAATCACACGGTAGTCTTCCGCCACCGCTGACACCTTAATGACAGACGTACCCAAATTGCCTTTAAGTACTTTCGTGCCGCCAGTTTGGCTAAACTGTTCACCAATTAGTGAGATGACCGCACTGTCTGTTGACTGCGCAACGGGTATCCAGCTCAGTTCACCATCTTTCATCACTGGTAGCGTCATTTGGTCCGCAAATGAGCCAAACACTGGTTGCACATCACGGTGAAGCAATGACTCTGAATCCAAGCGCTTAAGCAGTGCTGGAACACCACCAGCATCTTGAAACGCATTCACATCTGCGGGACCATTTGGGTATACCTTAACCAGTAAAGGTACAACATCAGACAGATCGCTAAAGTCTTGCCAAGTCAAAATAACACCAGCCGCTTTCGCCACCGCGATCATATGGATGGTATGGTTCGTTGAACCACCCGATGCCAGCAGTGCTATCACGCCGTTCACTAGATTCTTTTCATCCACGACTCGATACAACGGGCGATAATTTGTTGTCGCTTTCGCCATAGAGGCAATAGATACCGCGGCCGATTTGGTCAACTCACGACGTAACTCAGTATCAGGCTGAATAAATGCCGATCCTGGTAGCATTAACCCCATCGCTTCAAAAACAAGCTGGTTAGTATTGGCGGTACCATAGAATGTACAGGTTCCCGGAGAATGATAAGCACTGCATTCCATTTTTAACAGCGCATCATTACCCACTTCACCCGATACATACTTTTGACGAACATCGACTTTTTCTTCGTTGCTGATGCCGGTTTTCATAGGTCCTGCCGGTACAAACGCTGTCGGCAGATGACCGTACGTGAGTGCTCCCATCAATTGCCCCGGAGCAATTTTATCGCAAATACCAAGCAGTAATGTTGAATCAAACACGTTGTGACTTAGCGAGATGGCTGTTGCCTGAGCAATCACATCACGAGAGAAAAGCGACATGTCCATGCCCGGCTGACCTTGCGTAACGCCATCACACATTGCCGGAACGACACCCGCGACTTGCGCCGTATGCCCATATTCGGCCAACGCCCGTTTAATGTCTTGTGGGTAGCCCAAGTATGGCTGATGAGCACTCAACATATCATTGTAAGACGATACGATACCGACGTTAGAGCGGGTAAAATTGAGTATCTGATCTTTTTCAGACTGGCATGACGCCGCCACCGCATGCGCCAAGTTGCCGCATGATAACTGTGTCCGACCTTTACCTAGAGATTCTTGATGTTTCATCGCCTCAAGGTATTGACCGCGTAACACTTTACTGCGCTCAATGATTCGAGCGGTGACTTCTCTTACTACTGGATTAGTCACGCACAACCTCCAAAGCAACCGCTGCGCGTTCAACAACGTCTTCCATGGTGCAATCGATATCTACAACGACTGTTTGAGGTTCTGCATCGGGACGCTCCAACGCATCAAACTGACTTTTCACCATGTTCTCTTTCATAAAGTGACCCGAACGATTTCGCATGCGCTCAAGAATTAGGTCATAGCTGCCATCAAGGAACAGGAAGGTGACGTGCTCATTCCCTTCTCGAATTTGATCACGGTAGTGTTGTTTCAATGCCGAGCAAACAATAATGCCATGTTCATTTTTGCTTTCCAGGCTATAAGCGGCATCACGAATGCGCTCTAGCCAAGGAGCACGATCATCATCATTGAGTGGTTCACCCGATGCCATTTTTTGAATATTTGCTCTTGGGTGCAAGTCATCACCATCAATAAATTTTCGACCGAGCTTCTGCGCTAACAGTGCTCCAATGGTGCTTTTACCTGATGCACAAACGCCCATCACAATTACACTACTTCCCGCCATAATCTCTTCTCCTATCCAAGTTTGCGCTGGATCCCAATTTTTGAATTAACTCGTAAATATGGGTTTATCTTATTCTCGTTACGGGTAACATGTTACCCGTAACTTAAATAAATGTGAACTATAACACAATTAATATTCCCAAAGGTGAACACATGGAACAACTAGCCCAAGGTATGGATCCTACCTACCTACTAACCGTGGCAGTGCTTGCAGTAGCGGCGTTGCTACTGCTTATTATTAAACTCAAGATTCATGCATTTGCATCCCTTACACTCGTCAGTTTAGGTACTGCTATCGCAACCGGCGTCTCTTCTGATCAAGTCGTACCAACTATGATGGGCGGCTTTGGTGGCACACTTGCTTCTGTGGCTTTGCTGGTTGGCTTGGGTGCGATGATTGGCAAAATTTTAGAAGTGACAGGCGGAGCGAAAGTTCTGGCTGACACGCTTATTGGTCGATTCGGAGAAGAAAAAGCGCCGTTTGCTTTAGGTGTCGCTTCCTTGCTATTTGGTTTCCCGATTTTCTTTGATGCAGGTCTCGTCGTAATGATGCCAATCATCTTTAGCGTCGCTAAACGCTTTGGTGGTTCACCAATCAAATACGCCCTACCTTCTGCGGGTGCGTTTGCGGTTATGCACGCCTTTGTTCCGCCTCACCCAGGCCCAGTCGCTGCCGCTGACCTTCTTGGCGCTAACATCGGTCTATTGTTGTTTGTTGGTATCTTAGTTGCGATCCCTACTTGGTACTTTGGGGCTTACTTATTTGGCTTATACGCGGGTAAAAAATTCGATATCCCACTATCCAAAGCCTTTTTTAACTCTGACGCGATCATCGATGAATCTAAACTGCCAAACTTCGCAACAGTACTGATGATTCTTGTACTCCCTGTATTCCTTATCTTTATGGATACGGGTCTAAACACGCTTGCGGTTGCTGGCGTGATTGATGGTACATCGCCACTCGTTGAATTCTTAAGAATGCTGGGTAAAACTCCGGTTGCACTTTTAATTACATTACTGGTTTGCTTGGCTGTTTTTGCCAAAGACTACGGCATGAAGAAACTAGAAAATCTTTGTGGTGACTCACTAGCGCCTATTTGTGCCGTTATCCTTGTGACGGGTGCTGGCGGTATGTTTGGTGGCGTATTGCGTGCCAGCGGTATCGGTGATGCGTTAGCCGATGTGATGGCTGACACAGGCATGCCTGTCATTGTCGCTGCCTTTGTTATTTCTACCTGTCTTCGTGTAGCTCAAGGTTCGGCAACGGTCGCATTAACGACAACCGCAGCCCTTGTCGCTCCGATGGTGGCAGCAACGACCGGACTCAGCGAATTAGACCTATGTTTCATCGTGATTGCTATCGCGGGCGGTGCAACGGTACTTTCTCACTTCAACGACTCTGGCTTCTGGTTAGTCTCTCGCCTACTTGAAATGGATGAGAAAACCACCCTTAAGACATGGACAGTAATGGAAACACTACTGGGTACCATCGCCTTCGTCATCGTCGCTACACTCAGCTATATCCTTTAAGGTTTACTATGAAAACGCTAGAACAACAGCTAAAAGAGATTCGAATCGTTCCTGTTATCGCGATTGAAGATGCGCGACAGGCGATCCCACTCGCCAAAGTACTGGTTGAAAATGGGCTACCTTGCGCGGAAGTGACATTTCGAACTGAAGCTGCTGCCGAATCTATCCGCTTAATGCGTGAAGCGTATCCTGAGCTACTTATTGGTGCCGGAACTGTACTTAACGCTGCCCAAGTAGATATTGCAAAGGCTGCAGGTGCTGACTTCATTGTTAGCCCAGGTTTAAATCCAACCACCGTCAAATACTGCCAAAAGGTTGGCATTGCCATCGTTCCAGGCGTGAATAACCCAAGCCTCGTTGAACAGGCGATGGAACTTGGGCTCAAAACCGTTAAGTTCTTTCCAGCAGAGCCATCAGGCGGCGTTTCAATGTTAAAAGCATTGTCTGCGGTTTACCCCGTTGAGTTTATGCCAACGGGCGGCGTTAGCCAAAGTAATGTAGATGACTACCTAGCGTTGCCCGCGGTGCTTGCCTGTGGTGGTACATGGATGGTGCCGACAAACTTGATCAATGAAGGAAGATGGGAAGAGCTTGCTGAACTAGTGAAGGCTATCTAACCATATCCATCCATTGATACACTATTAGTAAAGGAGCTTCGGCTCCTTTTTTCTTTAATCCACCGCCATAATCCTATTAACCCATGCGTTTGTGAGCCAACAAAATAAAACTTCCCTGGCTCTAGCGCTTATCTCTCAATCAAGATAAAACCCCATTGCTCAGCCCTATCAATTCCTTTATTGTTAATAAGTTGTTTCTTTTTACTCATTTAGGCGATAACTATGTCACTGGATATACTGCAGCTGCTGTTACTCTTTATTGCGGGTGTCTTTGGTGGAATACTCAATTCAATTGCCGGCGGCGGTAGTTTTATTACCTTCCCTGCCCTGATATTTGTTGGTGTTCCACCGATTGTCGCCAATGCCACCAATACCTTTGCGTCATGTGCTGGCTATCTTAGCGGGTCCTTTGCATTTCGCCGCCAAATACTGATAGACCGAGCAAATCTACCTAAGATAATAACATTAAGCATACTGGGGGGATTCAGTGGAAGCTTACTGTTGATCTATACCAGCGAGCAGCAATTTCTATACGCTGTTCCATGGCTACTACTTGCCGCAACACTTTTGTTTATTTTTGGCGAAAAAGCCAACCTCGCACTTCAACAACATTCAAAAGACAGTGACCAACATAGTGGTTTCATTGCTCTTTTTTTAGCACTATTTCTATTTTCTGTGGGTATATTTGGTGGCTTTTTTAATGCCGGTTTAGGCGTAATTGGATTAAGCTATTTAGCCATTGCTGGCTACCGAGACATCAACTTAATGAACGGTCTCAAGTTATTAATTTCTACCTGTGCGTCGGCGATGGCCATCGTGATCTTTATTTTTTCCGATTTGATCCAATGGTATTCAGGAATTGCCGTCATGGTCGGCACACTTACCGGTGGGTATGTTGCTGCGCATTTATCACAACGAGTGCCGCAGATTATCGTACGCCGCTTTGTTATTTTTAGTTCAGTTTCCATAACGCTCTATTTCTTTTATAGTACTTACTTATAAGCGGTTATTATTCTTCACTATCCTTTACCCTATTCTCACAAAAACACACCTATTCTCTGACATTGCTGTAACCTCACCCTGACTGGATATGTTACTCATATCCACTAGCCTAATAACTATCCATAGCCATTTTCTGAGGTCTGCATGTCTATTCGAAGTCTACTGCTCTTTTCTATTGTTTCTAGTGTATCTAATGCTGTCCTTGCTAAACCTGAACCTTTTCCTACGCTGCCTAATAGCGAAGGGAAAAAGTTTATGGTGAGTGCAACGAATCCTTACGTCACGAGTACTGGATACTCCATTTTAAAACAAGGTGGCAATGCGATTGATGCTATGGTCGCGATGCAACTTGTCATGGGTGTGGTCGAGCCCGATATGACCGGCATTGGTGGTGGCACATTTGCACTTTATTACGACAACACCAACAAACGCTTTACTGCCTACGATGGTCGAGATGCTGCGCCAGCTAGCGCGACGCCTGATATGTTTTTAGATGAGAAAGGAAAAGCTATCAGTCGAAACGACATATTAGGCCCTCGTTCTGTGGCAGTACCCGGCACCCTAAAATTGCTCTATGCCACCCACCAAAAGCACGGCAAACTAGAGTGGCAAGAACTCGTTAAACCCGCGATTCACTATGCCGAAAATGGCTATGCGATGAACAGCTATACCTATGACATCGTAGTGAGAGAAAACACACGCTTAGTTAATGATCCAGAAATCAAAGCGCTCTACTGGAAAGGTGATGACATTCGTCCCACAGGCACGAATATGACCAATCCCAAACTGGCTGCGACGTTAAAAAAGATCGCAGACCAAGGGGAACAGTATATGTATGGCGGTCCATTAGGCCATCGTATAGTAGACACGGTGAACGCGCGCCTAAAAGATAACGAAGCCAAACTTTCAATCAAAGACTTTGCTGATTACCAAATAAAGCAACGAGATATTGTCCAATCAACCTATCGAGATCATAAAATCGTCTCGTTTGGTTACCCAGCGTCTGGCGGGGTTTTGGTTTCACAATCTCTGGAAATGCTAGAAAAATCAGATATCGCGAATATGGCCTACACTGATGCCGAACCTTGGCGCCTCATGGTCGAAGCCATGCGATTAGCGAAAGAAGATCGTATTGCCTACGCAGGGGACCCAAGTTATGTCGACACTCCAGTGGAAGAGCTGTTGGCAGAAGACTACATTGACGACCGATTCGAACTGATTCCAGAGGAAGGCGCTGGCCACGCTAAATCAATAAAACCGGGCTTGGATGATGTGATAACCCCTGCTAGCCATGAAGGATTTGAAAGCCAAGATACTGGCCATATCTCTATAATAGACAGCGAAGGTAATGCGATCGCGATGACAAGTACCGTCGGTACAGGTATGGGCTCTGGTGTCATGGTCGACGGCGTGTTGCTAAACGCACAGATGGCTAACTTTTCTTCTATTCCATCGCTCGACGGTAAACCAGTCCAAAATGCCATCGAACCAGGAAAGCGACCTCGCTCTGCCATCACTCCGCTTATGGTAATGGACCCAGACGGTCAATTGAGGCTTGTAGTTGGAAGCCCAGGCAGCTCGCAAATTCCAGGCTATGTGCTAAAAACGATTGTCGGTGTTCTTGATTGGGATCTTTCCGCACAAGCGGCCATTGATCTGCCTAATATCCAGTATGGGACGAAAATTGATCGAACCAAACCGTACAATCCCACAGGGCTGTTGGTCGAAAAACGTACCTTTGCAGAATCTCTGGTCCCACAATTTAGTGAAATGGGATACAAGGTGCATGTTATTCCGGTTGTGAGCGGGCTCAATGCAATTGAAGTGAAAGACAGAAAGATCTATGGCGCAACAGATAGACGTCGCGCATCGACTTCAATGGGTGAATAACATCTACGTTTCGATCTAAGTGCTAAAACCCACAGGGCGATACCCAGTTAATGAGTATCGCCCTGTGCGTACTATAACGTACCCGTTTTCAGCATTAATTGATTACTTAAATGAGTAGTGTGCACCAACACCAGCTGAGAAGTCGGCTTTCGTTTGCTTTCCAGCGGTTTCGTAAGATGTAGTGAAAGATCCACTCCAAGATTCGTTAAAACGATAAGCACCACCTACAGCCAACGCTTGCTTAGAGCCAGCAGCACCAATACCTGCACCTACAGCGAACTCGCCTACGTCATAAGCCACTGGACGCGCGTTAGTGACCGCATGCATGGTTGCTTTAACGCCGTCGTAGCGCTCTTTCATTTCTTCGCCTTGTTGTTTTAATGCTGACTCTAGTCCATCTATACGAGCACTATTTTGATCAATAGTTGCTGTATTAGCTGAAATTGAAGACCGATTTTTTTCTACATCAACCGTGTTTTTATCTTGCCTTGTCCCGTGTTTCTTTATAATGGCAGCATTGCCATCTGCCCCTTTTTCCGCCTCAACTCTTCCTTCATTATAGTAATGGCTATTAGCTGCAATAACCTCATCTCGAGAAAACCCTACTGCCTCTTTAAATTCGCTTTTTGATAGTTTCTTTAACTCTGGGTTATCTAGAATAGTTTGCGTCGCTACTGTCATCATTTCGTTATGAGCTGTAACTGCCTTTCCATTACCGTCAATGTGCGTCACAAACTCATCAGCCCCGCCGATAGCCTTTCCATCATTATTAATAACTTTATTAGCATACTTAATCGCAGCATCCCTTCGCCCTAAATCATCTTGTGCACGATGAAATTCACGTATAGTTGACTCGTCAGCATTTTCACCAACATATTGCCCGCCATCTTCGATAACAATAATATCGCGTTCTATTTTTTCTAGAATATTCGAATCACCCGTCTCAATACTTGCTAAAGCTGAAGGTACAGAAAATAAGGTTAATAGTGAAAGTGTGATAATTGGTTTTTTCAATGTAGTTTCCTCAATATATTTCTACTGAGCGATCCATTGCATAATAAAAGCCTTTCGATTCATTCGTTAAGGTTGTTGCTCATCGAGTTAGTTCGAATTAAATGAACTATATTTGAGTAAATCGAATAGGTGAAAATGGGTTGCATTGAAAAATCAACTAGGTGTTTATGAAATATTTTGTTACACGGTTGCGGTTGGCATTATCTTTCGCTTGAACACAAAAAAGCCGAGCTTTCGCTCGGCTTTGAGTGGTTATCGCTAGAGAAGAATCGATAAGTAATGTGGAACTTTTCGATTAAACGATACGTAGGCCGCCTTGAGCGATAGCGAAACGACGTGCACGTGTGTAAGACATGGCGTTGGTGATGCCTTCACCTGTAGGACCTGCGATGGTGAACGTTGACGTACCTTCTGCATTGTAGCCAACACCCGATAGTGTTGGACCGTTGTGAGCGAAGATAGTGGTGTTGATTGCACGACCAAACTTAGTCACATTTTCAATGTTACCAGAGTAGATGCAAGAAGAGTGCTTGTTACCACGCTCTGCTGCTACTGCGCGCTCAATCGCTTCATCGATGTTTGCACAACGAACGACTGGAAGAACTGGCATCATTTGCTCAACGTGTACGAGTGGGTGGTCGTTCTCAACAACCATCACCGCTAGGCGAGTATCAGATTCAACACCGATAGACTTCAGAATTTCAGCTGCATCTTGACCTACGTGTTGCTTAACTGGGTGCCAAACGCGTGCGATTTCTTGAGCAGTACAAGGCTTAGCACCGTCAATGTCGTCCATCGTTAGGATTTGTGCCGTTAGCTTCTCTGCTTCTTCTGCAGAAAGCACGTAAGTACCTGTTGCTTCTAGCTTAGTTAGGAACTCATCAGCAACTGAGTCTTCAACGAAGACTTCTTTCTCACCGATACAAAGTAGGTTGTTATCGAATGAAGCGCCGCCGTATACGCCAGCAGCAGCTAGGTCTAGGTTAGCAGATGCGTCGACGATAACAGGTGGGTTACCCGCGCCAGCGCCAATACCTTTTTTACCCGATTGTAGGATAGCTTTAACTAGACCTGGGCCGCCAGTACCAACAAGCATGTTGATTAGAGGGGATTTAGCGATTTCACTAAGTGTTTCTAGTGTTGGCTCTTTAACCATAGTGATTAAGTTAGCTGGACCACCTGCTTCAATAATAGCTTTATTTAGCATGTCTACCATGACAGCTGACACAACTTTAGACGAAGGGTGAACGTTAAACGTGACCGCATTGCCAGACGCTAGCATAGAGATAGCGTTGTTAACGATCGTTTCAGTTGGGTTAGTTACAGGTGTAACCGCGCCGATAACTCCGTATGGTGCACGCTCTTCTAGTGAGATACCGTGGTCACCAGACCATACTTTAGTTTCTAGAACTTCAGTGCCTGGCGTTTTTACTGCTGCTAGCTGATGCTTAGCCACTTTCTCTTCAACACGGCCTAATTTGGTTTCTTCACGAACCATTTTAGCAAAGTCTTCTGCACGCGCTAACACGGCTCCACGAATAGCAGTTAGGATGACTTCACGGCTTTCTTTTGTAGAGGTAGCATAAAACTCAACTTGAGCTTTGTGAGTGGCTTCAATCGCCGATTCCACTGTCGTAAATACACCCTGGGCGTTATTCAAATCAAAAGACATAGTCATTACCTTATCAAGAATCAGTGGCTAGGCACTGTAATTAAAATTGTTTAGCCAATACTTAGCTATTTTTCTTTCTCGGAAGGTATTAATTTTTGCAGCGCGCCAAGAAAGTGATCGCAATTTAATCGAATATACAGCGTGGGTAACGTCACTCAGTGTCAATAATATTGAATGCATTGTTATCATTTTGTGACGCAAGTCATTCTGAAAACTTGAAAAGTATAAGAAGGGGGAATTACAGAGATACGTTATAAGCAAGGCTTATTAAATCATAGACTTACAGTTGATATCTATATCTTAATTATCACGATAATTCTTAGGAAGCACTTTAGAGTAATCGTTCGACAATGCAACCTATAAGTGATGACAATAGTTAAAATAACTTTAATGCAACAACCATCAGCTTAATGCGTAAGATTTATTGACGGTGGGTGACGTGATGACTTTACAAACAATCGATAGCATTGCGGTTAGTCACCCAATTATAACTTTGAACTCCAATTCGATAGAGGCCAAATATGAAGCATCAAGCTCGTTTAGAAGAATCCGTAAACCACTTAAGCATTGTCCTAGAAGAGCAACAACAGCTTCTTAAAGAACACAAAGCAACTATGAACTACGCTGAACGACTTGATAATATTCTTACTCCTACTGACGAGTTAAGCACTCAAGGCGACGACCTTTACATCGGTGGTTGCAAAGCGTCT
>NZ_JAMKMS010000020.1 GCF_023634655.1 Vibrio methylphosphonaticus
AGTTTCATCCACACTTACAGTTGCACTACTGACCGTTGCGGCGTCGTTAGTGCCGTTAATCGTGACTTTGATGGTCGAGGGTGTGCCATCAATCGAAGTTACGGTGAAGGTTTCTTCTACTTTATCGCCAACGTTCAATTGATTAAACGCGCTGTTGGCGGTGAACACCCAATGGCCGTTAGCGTCAATAGTTAGGTCGCCGTTAGCTCCAGTAATAGAGTCGGGTGTGAAGGCATTATCTTGGTTATCGACATCGGTGCTGGTTAGCGTGCCTGATGTGGTTACCGCTTTGTCGGTCTCATCGATAGCAACGGTCGCACTGCTGACCGTCGCTGCATTGTTAGTACCGTTAATCGTCACTTTGATGGTCGATGGTGTGCCATCAATAGACGACACCGTGAAAGTCTCTTCAACTTTATCGCCGACATTTAATTGGTTAAACGCGCTGTTGGCGGTGAACACCCAGTGACCATTAGCGTCAATAGTAAGGTCGCCATTGGTGCCGGAAATGGCATCCGGTGTGAAGGCATTATCTGGATTATCGACATCGGTACTGGTTAGCGTGCCTGAGGTAGTTACCGCTTTGTCGGTCTCATCGATAGCAACGGTCGCACTGCTAACCGTGGCTTTGTCGTTGGTGCCATTGATCGTGACCTTGATGGTGGACGGTGTGCCATCAATAGACGAGACAGTGAAAGTTTCTTCGACCTTATCGCCGACATTTAATTGGTTAAACGCGCTGTTGGCGGTGAACACCCAGTGCCCGTTGGCATCAATGGTTAAATCACCGTGGGTTCCCGTGATCGAATCTGGTGTAAAGGTGTTATCCAGGTTATCCAAATCGGTGCTGGTTAGAGTGCCTGATGTCGTTATCGCTGTGTCAGTCTCATCGATAGCAACGGTTGCACTGCTGACTGTGGCTTTGTCGTTAGTGCCGTTAATAGTCACCTTGATGGTTGACGTTGTGCCATCAATAGACGATACAGTGAAGGTCTCTTCAACTTTATCGCCGACATTTAATTGGTTAAACGCGCTGTTGGCAGTGAATACCCAATGCCCGTTGGCATCAATAGTTAAATCACCGTGGGCTCCCGTGAACGAATCTGGTGTAAAGGCATTATCCAGGTTATCCAAATCGGTGCTGGTTAGCGTACCTGATGTGGTTACCGCTTTATCGGTCTCATCGATAGCGACGGTCGCACTGCTAACCGTGGCTTTATCGTTGGTGCCATTAATCGTCACTTTGATAGTGGACGGTGTGCCATCAACAGATGACACAGTGAAGGTTTCTTCGACTTTGTCACCGACATTTAATTGGTTAAACGCGCTGTTGGCTGTGAAGACCCAGTGGCCATTAGCGTCAATAGTAAGGTCGCCAGTGGTGCCGGAAATGGAGCCCGGTGTGAACGCATTATCTGGATTATCGACATCGGTACTGGTTAGCGTGCCTGATGTCGTTATAGCTTTGTCAGTTTCATCCACAGTGACCGTTGCGGTACTGACCGTCGCTGCATCGTTAGTACCGTTAATCGTCACTTTGATGGTCGATGGTGTGCCATCAATAGACGAGACAGTGAAGGTTTCTTCTACTTTATCGCCGACGTTTAATTGATTAAATGCGCTGTTAGCGGTGAATACCCAGTGCCCGTTGGCATCAATAGTTAAATCACCGTGGGTTCCCGTGATCGAATCTGGTGTAAAGGTGTTATCCGGGTTATCCAAATCCTTACTGGTTAGCGTGCCTGAGGTAGCTACCGCTCTGTCAGTTTCAACGATAGCGACGGTCGCACTGCTAACAGTGGCTTTGTCATTAGTGCCATTTACTGTGATAGTCACTTGGTGTGACGTCCCATCAGCAGAGTGAACGGTAATCGTATCGGTAGCGGTTGCCCCTTTACCTAATGCTTGAACGGCAGGGTTTTTATTATCAAGATCGTACGTCCAAGAACCCGAATCGGTGAGATGTAGCGCACCAAACGAGCCTACGATATCGGTATTAGAGAAATGCGCTTCGCCAGTATCTACGTCAGTGACAGTCAACGTACCAGAGGTTTGCAATTGAGATTCTTCGGTTACCACTCCAGCACTTGTTCCGCTTATTACGGCTTTATCATTGGTGCCGTTAACGGTAATAGTGATCTGATGAGGAGTGCCGTCGGCGGAGTGGATGGTTATGATATCTGTTGTCGCAGAACCTTGACCAAGAGCTTGAACTTGTGGATTTTTATTATCTAGACCGTAGGTCCAATCGCCATTGTCTTTAAGGTGTAAAGTTCCGAGCGTTCCCTTGAGGTCGGAACTAGAAAAATGCGCCTCTTTTGAGTCGATATCGGTGATGTTGAGTTGGCCCGAAACCGTTAGGTCTTTATCTTCAGTAACTTGGCTTGAGCCATTACTTGTCCCGATAGCGAAAAACGAACTTGGTGAGCTTGCTGTACTGCTCGTGATTACTGCATGGTCGTTGGTGCCATTAATCGTGATGGTAACTTGATGCGCTGTACCATCGGCAGAGTGAACCGTGACGATATCTGTCGCAGTCGAGCCTTGACCAAGCCCTTGAACTACAGGGTTATTGTTGTCTAAATCGTATGTCCAAGCACCGTTTTTTGTGATGCTTAGCGTACCGAAGTTGCTAGTCACCTGTGATACTTGAAAGTGTGTTTCGCCAGTATCGACATCCGTTACTGTAAGTGTGCCAGAGGTTTGAAGTTGAGACTCTTCAGTTACCACGCCGGCACTCGTCCCGCCTATAGCTGCTGTATCATTGGTGCCGTTAACGGTAATAGTGATTTGATGAGGCGTGCCATCAGCAGAATGAACAGTAATGGTGTCGGTAGCGGTTGCACCATCTCCTAATGCTTGAACTGCTGGGTTAGTGTTATCTAAGTCGTACGTCC
The DNA here is from genome assembly GCF_023634655.1 of Vibrio methylphosphonaticus. Classification (GTDB taxonomy): domain Bacteria; phylum Pseudomonadota; class Gammaproteobacteria; order Enterobacterales; family Vibrionaceae; genus Vibrio; species Vibrio methylphosphonaticus. The sequence goes on from NZ_JAMKMS010000020.1 coordinate 2,898, forward strand.
AAGCGCCAGAATCTGTCAGGTGCAGCACACCAAAGGTGCCTACGATATCTGTGTTGGAGAAGTGTGCCTCGCCAGTATCGACATCGGTGACTGTCAGTGTGCCCGAGGTTTGCAGTTTAGATTCTTCGGTTACCGAACCTGAGCTGGAGCCACGAATGAGAGCCGCATCATTAGTACCATTTATCGTGACTTTAATGGTAGACGGCGTGCCATCAACAGACGAGACAGTGAAGGTCTCTTCGATTTTATCGCCAGCATTAAGTTGGTTAAATGCGCTGTTAGCGGTAAATACCCAATGCCCGTTGGCATCAATAGTTAGGTCACCGTTGGTGCCGGGAATGGAGTCTGGTGCGAACGCATTATCTGGGTTATCGATATCGGTGCTGGTTAGCGTGCCTGATGTAGTTAAAGCAGTGTTAGTTTCATCAATAGCAACGGTAGCACTGCTAACAGTGGCTTTGTCATTAGTACCGTTAATCGTCACTTTGATCGTCGACGGTGTGCCATCAACAGACGAAACAGTGAAGGTTTCCTCAACCTTGTCACCGACATTTAATTGGTTAAGCGCGCTGTTGGCGGTGAAGACCCAATGACCATTAGCGTCAATAGTTAGGTCGCCATTGGTGCCGGAAATGGAATCCGGTGTGAAAGCATTATCTGGGGTATCCAAATCCGTACTGGTTAGCGTGCCTGATGTGGTTACCGCTTTGTCGGTCTCATCGATAGCGATGGATGCACTGCTGACTGTGGCTTTATCGTTGGTGCCATTGATCGTGATCTTGATGGTGGACGGTGTGCCATCAACAGATGACACCGTGAAGGTTTCTTCAACTTTATCCCCGACGTTTAATTGATTAAACGCGCTGTTGGCGGTGAACACCCAATGACCATTAGCATCAATAGTAAGGTCGCCGTTAGTTCCAGTAATAGAGTCGGGTGTGAAGGTATTATCTGGGTTATCCACGTCGGTGCTGGTTAGCGTGCCTGATGTCGTTACTGCTTTATCAGTTTCATCGATAGCAACGGTCGCACTGCTAACTGTGGCTTTGTCGTTAGTGCCGTTAATAGTCACCTTTATGGTGGACGTTGTGCCATCAATAGACGAGACAGTGAAGGTCTCTTCAACTTTATCGCCGACATTTAATTGGTTAAACGCGCTGTTGGCAGTGAACACCCAATGGCCGTTAGCGTCAATAGTAAGGCCGCCGTTAGCTCCAGTAATTGAGTCGGGTGTGAAGGCATTATCTTGGTTATCGACATCGGTGCTGGTTAGCGTGCCTGATGTGGTTACCGCTTTGTCGGTCTCATCGATAGCAACGGTCGCACTGCTGACCGTCGCTGCATCGTTAGTACCGTTAATCGTCACTTTGATCGTCGACGGTGTGCCATCAATAGACGACACCGTGAAGGTTTCTTCGACCTTATCGCCGACGTTCAATTGATTAAACGCGTTGCTAGCGGTGAACACCCAATGACCAGTAGCATCAATGGTGAGATCACCGTTGGTACCTGAAATGGAATCGGGTGTGAATGCATTGTCTGGGTTATCCAAATCCGTACTGGTTAGCGTGCCTGATGTGGTTACTGCTTTGTCAGTCTCATCTATAGCGACGGTCGCACTGCTGACAGTAGCTTTATCGTTGGTGCCGTTAATCATCACTTTGATCGTTGACGGTGTGCCGTCAATAGACGAGACAGTGAAAGTCTCTTCGACTTTATCGCCGACGTTTAGTTGATTAAACGCGCTGTTGGCGGTGAAGCTCCAGTGACCGTTGGCATCAATAGTTAGGTCACCGTTAGCTCCAGTAATGGAATCCGGTGTGAAGGCATTATCTGGATTATCGACATCGGTGCTGGTTAGCGTACCTGAAGTAGTTACCGCTTTGTCAGTCTCATCCACACTGACCGTTGCGGTACTGACCGTCGCTGCATCGTTAGTCCCGTTAATCGTCACTTTGATCGTCGACGGTGTGCCATCGACAGACGACACAGTGAAGGTTTCTTCTACTTTATCGCCAACGTTCAATTGATTAAACGCGCTGTTCGCGGTGAACACCCAATGGCCGTTGGCATCAATAGTCAGGTCACCGTTGGTGCCAGTAATCGAATCCGGTGTGAATGCGTTATCTGGGTTATCGACGTCGATACTGGTTAGGGTTCCTGAGGTTGTCACCGCTTTGTCAGTCTCATCGATGGCGACGGTCGCACTGCTGACAGTAGCTTTATCATTGGTGCCATTGATCGTCACTTTTATGGTCGACGGTGTACCATCGATGGAAGAGACAGTGAAAGTCTCTTCGATCTTATCGCCAACGTTTAGTTGATTAAACGCGCTGTTGGCAGTGAATACCCAGTGGCCTGTGGCATCAATGGTGAGGTCGCCATTTGTGCCTGAAATAGAATCCGGCGTAAACGTGTTGTCTGGGTTATCCACATCGGTACTAGTCAATGTTCCTGATGTGGTTACCGCTTTATCAGTCTCATCCACACTGACTGTTGCGGTACTGACTGTCGCTGCATCGTTGGTGCCATTAATCGTCACTTTGATCGTTGACGTTGTGCCATCAATAGCCGAGACAGTGAAGGTCTCTTCGACTTTATCGCCGACGTTTAGCTGATTAAACGCGCTGTTCGCGGTAAATACCCAGTGACCAGTGGCATCAATAGTCAGGTCACCGTTGGTGCCAGTAATAGAATCCGGCGTAAACGTATTGTCTGGGTTGTCTACATCGGTACTGGTTAGCGTGCCTGAGGTCGTTACCGCTTTATCAGTCTCATCCACACTGACTGTTGTGGTACTGACTGTCGCTGCATCGTTAGTACCGTTAATCGTGACTTTTATGGTGGAAGGTGTGCCATCAACGGAAGTGACGGTAAAGGTTTCTTCGACTTTGTCGCCGACGTTTAATTGATTAAACGCGCTGTTGGCGGTGAAGGTCCATTGGCCATTAGCACCAATAGTGAGGTTGCCGTTGGTGCCAGTAATCGAATCCGGCGTGAACGCATTGTCTGGGTTATCGACGTCGGTACTGGTCAATGTTCCTGATGTCGTTACCGCTTTGTCAGTCTCATCCACACTGACTGTTGTGGTACTGACTGTCGCTGCATCGTTAGTACCGTTAATCGTGACTTTTATGGTGGAAGGTGTGCCATCAACGGAAGTGACGGTAAAGGTTTCTTCGACTTTGTCGCCGACGTTTAATTGATTAAATGCGCTGTTCGCAGTGAACGTCCAATGACCATTGGCATCAATAGTCAGGTCGCCATTGGTGCCGGAAATAGAACCCGGAGTAAACGCATTATCTGGGTTGTCTAAATCGGTACTAGTGAGGGTTCCAGAAGTTGTTATAGCGCGGTCAGTTTCATCCACATTGACCGTTGCGGTACTGACCGTCGCTGCATCGTTAGTCCCGTTAATCGTCACTTTGATCGTCGACGGTGTGCCATCGACAGACGTCACAGTGAAGGTTTCTTCCACTTTATCGCCGACGTTTAATTGGTTAAACGCGCTGTTGGCGGTGAACACCCAGTGACCATTGGCGTCAATGGTTAAGCCGCCGTGGGTTCCTGTGAGCGAAATCGGAGTGAATGTGTTGTCAGGGTTATCTACATCTGTACTGGTTAGCGTGCCTGATGTGGTTATCGCTTTGTCAGTCTCATCGATAGCAACGCTTGCACTGCTAACAGTGGCTTTGTCGTTAGTGCCATTAATCGTCACTTTGATCGTTGACGGTGTGCCGTCAATAGACGAGACAGTGAAAGTCTCTTCGACCTTATCACCGACGTTTAATTGGTTAAACGCGCTGTTGGCGGTGAACACCCAGTGACCACTAGCGTCAATAGTTAGGTCGCCATTGGTACCGGAAATGGAATTCGGCGTGAAGGTATTATCTGGGTTGTCTACATCGGTACTGGTGAGGGTCCCAGAAGTTGTTATAGCGCTGTGAGTTTCATCCACACTTACAGTTGCACTACTGACCGTTGCGGCGTCGTTAGTGCCGTTAATCGTGATTTTGATGGGCGAGGGTGTGCCGTCAATCGAAGTTACGGTGAAGGTTTCTTCTACTTTATCACCAACGTTCAATTGATTAAACGCACTGTTGGCGGTGAACACCCAATGACCATTGGCATCGATAGTCAGGTCACCGTTGGTGCCTGAAATAGAATCCGGCGTAAACGTATTATCTGGGTTGTCTAAATCGGTACTAGTGAGGGTTCCAGAAGTTGTTATAGCGCTGTCCGTTTCATCTACAGTGACCGTTGCGGTACTGACCGTCGCTGCATCGTTAGTCCCGTTAATCGTCACTTTGATCGTCGACGGTGTGCCATCGACAGACGACACAGTGAAGGTTTCTTCTACTTTATCGCCGATGTTCAATTGATTAAACGCACTGTTGGCGGTGAACGCCCAATGACCATTGGCATCGATAGTCAGGTCACCGTTGGTGCCTGAAATAGAATCCGGCGTAAACGTATTATCTGGGTTGTCTAAATCGGTACTAGTGAGGGTTCCAGAAGTTGTTATAGCGCTGTCAGTTTCATCCACACTTACAGTTGCACTACTGACCGTTGCGGCGTCGTTAGTGCCGTTAATCGTGACTTTGATCGTCGACGGTGTGCCATCGACAGACGACACAGTGAAGGTTTCTTCTACTTTATCGCCAACGTTCAATTGATGAAACGCACTGTTGGCGGTGAACGCCCAATGACCATTGGCATCGATAGTCAGGTCACCGTTGGTACCTGAAATGGAATCGGGTGTGAATGCATTGTCTGGGTTATCCAAATCCGTACTGGTTAGCGTGCCTGATGTGGTTACCGCTTTGTCAGTTTCATCCACAGTGACCGTTGCGGTACTGACCGTCGCTGCATCGTTAGTGCCGTTAATCGTCACTTTGATGGTCGATGGTGTGCCATCAATAGACGAGACAGTGAAGGTTTCTTCTACTTTATCGCCGACGTTTAATTGATTAAATTCGCTGTTAGCGGTGAACACCCAATGGCCGTTAGCGTCAATAGTTAGGTCGCCGTTAGCTCCAGTAATAGAGTCGGGTGTGAAGGCGTTATCTTGGTTATCGACATCGGTGCTGGTTAGCGTGCCTGATGTGGTTACCGCTTTGTCGGTCTCATCGATAGCAACGGTCGCACTGCTGACCGTCGCTGCATCGTTAGTGCCGTTAACGGTAATAGTGATTTGATGAGGTGTGCCATCGGCTGAATGAACGATAATGGTGTCGGTAGCGGTTGCACCGTCTCCTAAAGCTTGAACGGCTGGGTTAGTGTTATCTAAGTCGTACGTCCAAGCGCCAGAATCTGTCAGGTGCAGCGTACCAAAGGTGCCTAAGATATTTGTGTTGGAGAAGTGTGCCTCGCCAGTATCGACATCAGTGACAGTCAGTATGCCCGAGGTTTGAAGTTTAGATTCTTCGGTTACCGAACCTGAGTTGGATCCACTAATGAGAGCAGCATTATTAGTATCTTTTGTCGAGGGCGTACTATTGGTGATCGTTGGAATAGATGCAGAGGGAGCATGATGAACTTCCTGATTAGAAAGCATTGAACGGTGATGAGACGATGAAAAATGTGCACCAGAGCCTTGAGACGTATGATTTGAACTGGGGAGGGGGGCGTTGGCTTGAACATTTTGACTTGTATCAGCTGACGATTCTGTTTGTTTGTGGCCAGTTGAAGCTGTTGTCGTTTTTGTTTCAGTTTCGTCGTTGTTTGCATCTGAACGGGTCGCATCATTAGAATCGGGTAACTCTTCCGCCGTAGAATGTTTAGTGAAAGACGGTAAGATCATCATAAGTGACTGCAGTAGGGGGAGTTTTGCTTTTAAGCGTTGGTGCAGTCTGAGCTTCTTTTTTGTTTTTATTTTTTTTTGCTTCGGCTCTTCACTCTTCGTATTTTTGAGTACTGAGTTTTTATTTTTTTTAGAGTCGTTTTTCTGCTTAGTCATTCTTTCATCCATGAACCTAAAATTGTCTTCCTTAAGTTAAATACACAGACGGCAGTTTCGCTAGCTAAAAGGATAATTAATAAAGAAAACGACTAAGTGTTGGTATGTATCTCAACTCAATAGATAAAACTATCCAACGACGTTTCTGATAGTGTTGAAAAATCCTGACTTAAATAACAGCGTGCTTCTAGAAGGGCCATTGCTAATGTGCCCCTAGCTCTTGCTCAACAATTTCTTTAAACGCACGCACTTTCGCCGACATATGCTTTCGGCTTGGGTATACCATGTACACCCCAAGTTGGTGTTTTGGGAAGTCACTAAATAATTCTATTAGCTCGCCTGATTCGATTTCGTTACCGAGATAAAATCGAGGTAAACGGGTGATACCCACCCCCGCCTTACACATTTCAAGCTCCATCTGTGCGCTATTAATCGTGATTCTATTGGTAATATCCACAATGGCTTCATGACCATTAGGTTCTTGATAACTCCATCTTTTTGGGTTTTTAGCGTAGCTATAGGTAATGATGTCATGTTGTGTGAGTTCACGCGGATGAATCGGTGTGCCGCGACTTTTTAGGTATTGGGGAGAGGCGATGGTGACACCAGTGTCGCTAAATAACTTACGACTGATAAGTGACGAGTCTTCAAGTTTGTCTGATGCCCGAATTGCGATATCAATGCCTTGTTCGATGACATCTATCTTCTTATCGCTGAGGTCAATATCAAGGCTGACTTTAGGGTATGTCTGAGCATAGCGCGTAAAAATAGGGGTCATTGTCGATAGCCCGAGGGCAACAGGGCACGTAATCTTCAATACACCTGTGGGCTCGGTTTGACTGCCAGAGATGGATTCTTCCGCTGCTTTCGCCGCATCTATGACATCTCGTGCTTGTTGGTAAAAGTGTTCTCCCTCCGGAGTTAACTTGAGTACTCGAGTCGTGCGTTGCAACAGTCTTACTCCCAAACGCTCTTCAAGTTTGGTGACTTCCTTACTTATATAAGATGTTGAATGGTGGGTTTTTTCTGCTGCTATAGTGAAGCTACCACTCTCTACTACTTCAACAAATACCACAAAGCCGTCTAATAACTTACTGTTGTACATTCGATCTATTCCTTGTTATTTGGAAATAATGACTTTTCATTGTGGCTATTAATTTCTCAATGAAAAGGAATTATGCTGAATTCAATAACTAAAAACATGAACAAACGGAGCGCTATCATGGAGCAAATTAGCCGAGTGAACCACATTGGAATTCGAGTGAGCGACTTTGAACAGTCAAGAGACTTCTACAAAAAGTTGGGATTTCAAACCATTACAGGCCCATCAGGACCAGAGCCTGTCGCCATTGTAGAGCACCCAAGTGGTATTAATATTAACTTTATTCTCAATGCGGATAAGGGCGACAAGAAGAATCAGCTAATGGATATTCCAACCAAATACACCGGTTATACCCATGTAGCACTAGAAGTTTCGAGTGCAAAAGCGGTGATAACGACGTTAGCAGAGTTAGATATTCCTTTAAGTGGTGAGCCAATGACTCACCCAACTGGCACATCATTTTTCATACGAGACCCAGACGACAATGTCATTGAGTTTATTGAATATAGTGGCTTAACCAATCTAGCGGTTTAACAACGACACGAATTAGGAGAGTCAGGATGAAAACAACAATGAAAGTACTCGCATTTGGCGCAAGTAACAGCCGAACTTCTATCAATCAAGTATTAGCGAACTATGCTGCAAATTTGATTGAAGGGGCTCAAGTGGACTTAATTGATCTTAATGATTTTGAAGCCGCTTTGTATAGTGAAGACCGAGAGAAACAATCGGGAATCCCGGAACAAGCCCAGCACTTTTATCGTTTAATTGGGGAGTCCGATGCCATTGTCATCTCATTCGCGGAGCACAATGGTTCTTACACAGCAGCATATAAGAACTTATTCGATTGGACGTCGCGTATTAATATGCAGGTATTCCAGAATAAACCCGTTGTCTATCTTGCCACATCACCCGGTCCGGGAGGCGCTCAAAGCGTACTTGCGTCCGCCACTCACTCTGCTCCTTATTTTGCTGCAGAGGTTAAAGGCTCGGTGTCGGTACCTAATTTCTATGACAATTTTGATATGGAACAGCAAGTTGTCACGGATGGAGAGCTGCAAGACAAAATAGCGTCTGCTATTGCGCATTTATGCTGAATAAAAAGTATTAATTCATCCGCTTAGAGCTAGATTAAGTCATTAGATAGGCAGAGTGCAATGGACGCAAAATTACTTACATCGCCGGTGCGTCCGGCTTTGATTAGCATGGCAGCGCCAGCTGCGTTTGGAATGCTAATGACCTTCACATTTCAACTTATTGATACTTATTTCGTTGGTATGCTTGGTACTGACCAGCTAGCGGCGATGAGTTTTTCTTATCCTGTGTATATATTGGTGGTGTCGTTGTTTATGGGGTCCGCTGTAGGCGTTTCGTCTACGGTGGCAAAAGCATTAGGAGAGGGGGATGTTGAAAAAGCGCGCCGACTAACATCCGTATCTTTACTCGTGTTTATGCTCTTGACAGTGATACTTACCTTGGTTGGGTTACTGACAAGCGACTATCTATTTAAAGCGCTTGGGGCTCGCGAGGCGTTATTGCCCACTGTGAAGCAATATATGATTCCCTTGTTTATTGGGATGGCGGCATTGGTCGGGGGACTTATTGGTAATGCTGCGCTGATGGCGAAAGGTGTACTAATACGTTCGACGATTGTTATGGCTATTGGCGGTGTAGTGAATGTCATTTTCGATTACTGGTTAATATTTGGCATCGGACCGTTTCCCGCTATGGGGTTAGAGGGCGCTGCAATTGCGACGGTGATATCTTGGCTGACGATACTGATAGCAATGACGGCGTTACTAGTGAAGGAGTCACTAATCACGTCGAATGTGATAATAACGCTCAAACAGACTATTGAAGAACTCACGTCGATTTTTCATGTAGCCTTACCTGCTATTGCTGCCCAGTTGCTAAATCCTATTGCTATTGCAGTGATTACTCGTAGTGTCGCTCAATATGGCGATGATGCAATTGCAGCGTTTGGGATTGCTACTCGAATAGAATCATTAGTTTTGGTTGGGATCCTATCATTAAGCGTCGTGATGACCCCCTTTATCGCTCAAAATTATGGTGCTAAGCGTTGGCTTCGGTTAGATAGCGCTGTCGCTCATTCAGGCCGGCTAACCGTCTATTGGGGTATGTTGGCCTTCATCGTTGTCGCTTTTTTTTCTGAATCAATAATCGGCCTATTCACGTCATCTCAGGCAATCGTTGAACTAGGCTCTACCTACCTTTGGGTAGTAGGTGCGAGCTTTCCTTTGTTTGGTTTGTCGCTCGTGACCACATCGTTTCTAAATGGAGTGCAGGTTCCGCGTTTGTCGTTAAAACTGACATTAGTTAAGTCTTTGTTGTTAACCATTCCATTGGCAGTAATTGGCAGCACCTGGGCACTGAACGGTATTTGGTTAGGAGTGAGCTTAGCGAATCTGCTTGGGGCAATTTACGCTTATCAAGTCCTTAATCAATGGATTCAATCAAACAGAGCAGGGCGCTCTAAGCAAAGCATAATGGATGATTACAAGGCAGATTTAGAGGCGATTAAGAAATATGTTGAGCGATGCTTTTCTCATTGAAAGGCGCGGTTTGGAAGGGCGGTCGACATAAGGTAATATTTATTTAAACTTTATTGTGAAAAAGCTTGACAACACCAGTGGCTCTAGTAATATCGCCGTCGCTCTGTTGTTCAGAGTTATTAATGATACATCAAGTAAAGCAATCCTCAGAATTCTTCGTAACAGTTGTTTTCCTCAGTGGTTCCCTTAGCTTCATCGTCACATTCAATAATTCAAGCTTTCAGCGCATCGCAGTATTGCGATATTTTTCTAATGAATTTAACTTTATAAGGGACACATTATGTCTACTAAAACAACTGGTATCGTAAAATGGTTTAACGAAGAGAAAGGTTTCGGTTTCCTAACTCAAGACAACGGCGGCGCAGACGTATTCGTACACTTCCGTGCTATCGCTTCTGAGGGTTTCAAAACTCTTGCTGAAGGCCAAAAAGTATCTTTCGAAGTTGAGCAAGGCCAAAAAGGTCTTCAAGCTGCTAACGTTGTAGCTATCTAATTTCGACGTTACCGCAAATGGCCAGTGGTCATTTGCGGTAATATCTACTTTTTAATCTCTATACTGGAATTTCGAACACAGAAAATACGCAACACCTGCCTTTCACGCATGTCACACGTTTTATTCACTTCGCAATATCAATATAAATCTCAATACCGTAATTTTTATACAATCCGTAATTTAAGATAGCTCATTCATGTGAGTGACGGCATCTTAGTTGCAAAATAATATTAAGGATCTTCTATGTCTCGTTCAATGGGTCGTAAACGCTTTTGGTTTCAACACTCTAAAAATAATAGCAACAGTAATTCAAAAAAAGGTAATCAATGACAGTAAATTTCGTTTTATTCAATAATCAGCTTTCTTGGAGTGTGTTAATACACCAACTTAACGGCGATATCTTATCGCGCCATGTGATGATGAAAGACAATATGGGTAACGTTGGTATAGACTTTTCCTATTGCGAGAAAACTCAGCAAGGAACAATTGTTAATAGTTTAAATGAATGTATTGGTCGTTTTTCTCTATCCTCTTAACGTCATATAATACCTTCTACTTTTCGATAAATTCTGAATCATAAATTTTAGAAACGTTGCACTAAAATATTTTGTGTATATGGTAATTACCCCATTATTCTTGCCATATAGATTCAGATTTACTTACTTTACTCTCTCTTTTTTACTATTTCATATAAAACCTCATTGACTTAACACGGTTAATCGCTTGACCTTCCCCTTAGGGTAACCTTTATACTTGCCTGGTATTTTCGGTAAGGTGTGGTATGCGTCTGTCTAATGCTCGCAAGATTTGGCTAACTCTTTTGAGTCTGGTAGCACTCGTTGTTTCAACGTTTGTATCGGGTATGCCTGCGATGAGCATGATGGGCGAGGCGCACATGATGCCTCAAACAACACCTTGTCAGATAATACAAGTGAGTGAGGCACATCATCCTCATCATGCTTCCCCCTCGAAAAACACCAATTCAGTTGTTTCAAGCTCTCATATATCACACTCTGATGCTTCAAACGGTTATAGCTCAAGCGCTAATGCAGGGTGTCCCCATGCTATCGATGATCATCGCTCATCGGTTCAATCTGTGGATTGTTCTAGTAGCGACATGGTTCATACCTGTTGCACGAGTGCTTGCGGCAACACCTTGGGCTTGTCCCCCATTACCCTGAATACCAATGGACACAGTTCGTGTTTTTCCAAGAGAAGCAGCGAGCACTCCCTTTCAGTCGTGACCCGCATTGAGCCACTAGAGCGCCCACCGACCATTTAATCTGATCTGAATTTTCGTTGAATCCTTAGCGTTGGGCTTCGGATTGATTTAATTGTGCTTGTGTTTTGAGCACGCAGATTGGACATTATCGTGAATAAAACCATGACTATGGTTGCGCTTGCTGTAAGCGCAATTCTATTCGTGCCATCAACGGTTTATGCAACCCAAACCGTTGTTAGCCAACAGCAAATAAAACAAGAATCACCCACGCTCGCCGAGCTTATTGACGATGCGATTGCCAATGATGCCAATCGCCTGCAGTACTATGCTCAATCGCAAGCGATGCGAGAGTCTGGCATTGCTAGCTCTACCCTTAAAGACCCGGTTTTAAAGGTGGGAGTTGGCGGGTTACCAACAGACAGTTTTGCTCTTGACCAAGATCCTATGAGTAATGTTTCTGTTGGGCTGATGCAGCAGTTTGGGCGGGGTTCTACACTCGACTTACAGAATAAAAAAGCCCAGCAACAAGCAGACGGTGCGGAGTTTCAAGTTGTACTTCGAGAGCTTGATGTGGCGAATAATATCTCTCAGCTTTGGTATGAATTAGGCTTTCAGCAGAAGTCGGAACGTGTGCTTATTGAAAACCAGCAATTAATGCGTGAAATGGAACGCTTTATTCAAACCAATTACGCCATAGGAAACAGTGAGTCACAAGATCTGATTCGAGCCCAATTACAAGTCAGTAAATTGGATGATAAGTTGCAAGCGAATCGTCAAATGCAGGCGCGAATTTTGTCTCAGTTGTCTGAATGGTTGGGGGCGAATTGGCTGAGTCATTACCCTGAAATTGTCGCCACGACCGGTTCTGACTGGCATGAATTGGATCGTAAAATTGCTATGTCGAGTCAACGTGATTACTACATGTTGCTTAACCGCCACCCTATGGCGCAAATGGCGGATGTCCAAATTTCTGCGAGTGAGACGCAAGTCGCCATCGCGCACGAGGCATATAGACCTCAATTTGGTGTTTACGGCTGTCATATTGGTGAATTTATTTTGATGCATTGGCTTGGTGATGTGGGTATTGAGATTGATGTAGATATTGAGATTGATATGGGTGTGTATTGTTCTCGTTGGATTGACCTGAAACCTTATGAGGTTCGTAAAAATGGTAAAGATTACGCCCATCTGCCCATACGAAGGAGCTATTATGAATCGAATTAATCCAACCAAGCTACGCAATAGTAAATGGACAGCAACGCAACCATTGAATCGAGAGAAACATTTTTTGGTCACAGAAGTGGAATTTGAGGAAGATGGCTCAGTTCTATCGTGCAAACTAGAGGCTGTTCTATCAAAAAATGAATACGCTATTGATTGGTCCATATTGAAAAACCCACAGAACTGGCTTCAAGGCTGGAAGTAGTAAGTAGTAAGTAGTAAGTAGTAAGTAGTAAGTAGAGGATACTAACAGTAGGAGTGATGACTGATTTTTCATTCGATATCCATGGAGTGACGACGTGTAGCGGTAACAGAAAGCTTGTCGTTGGTCCGTTTGGTTTCTTTTTATACAACATGCCGTTTTAAAAATTCATTTATTTAACAGATAGATATGACAATCCATTCGTAATATTAATATTTCCTGGCGCATTGTATTTGATCGTATAATGGTTGTAGGGTTTATTTCAAGGTAAGCATTAGGTAGATTTTCAAAAAAATTATTAATGTCATGGAATGGTCACGTTTATGAAAGGAAGTCGAGACTTCAAGGATAGGTTGAGACATACCTTATTGTTTGAAGTTATTTTGCTGCTAATTGCCACACCAATACTCACTTTTTTGGGGATTGCTAACATTGAAACCGCCGCTTTATCCGCGATAGCGTTGTCTCTTGTCGCTATGGCTTGGAATTTTGTTTTTAATCTATTGTTTGACCAATGGTTGATGTGGGGCTTTGGAACTATTGATAAAACTAAAAAGCACCGAGTTTTAAATGCGGTGTTGTTTGAAGCGGGCTTATTGGCGTTATCTTTACCTATAATTGCTATCTTATTAAGTATATCTTTGTATGAAGCATTAGTTTTAGATTTGGGTTTTGCCGTTTTAGCGCTGTTCTACAGTTATGGTTTCAACTACCTGTATGACAAATGCTTCCCTATTTCAGTTGGAAGTAGTGTTAAACAAGAGGTAAGTTGCACTTAACATGATTTATACAAGAAAGATCTTAGTCTAGTAAGTTATTTGCTTACTAGACTTTTACTTTCCTCGACTCTCGATAGAGTCGCTCCTCCCGTATATCGCCCCTCTTAATAAAAAATGTTAGTTAGCGGTTGGCTTGCTCAGAATTAGAGCTACCCTCGACTTTTCGTTATCTGTACTCGTGGATGTTCCTGTTATTAACAATGATATACCGATGCAATAATGCGGTAAGTCAGCATGTTTATGAGAACTGTGCAATTATTTGAATCATTGGTGAGAGTTGGTACTGGTGATTTGAGTTTGCCCCACTAGTATATTCTGTGTACGGATATAAATAGAGAGGCAAAAAGTAACGATGACAGGATTTCAAATTCGCACAATGACAAAGGACGACTTAGAAGTAGCCGTTGAGTGGGCGTCTAAGGAGGGCTGGAACCCGGGGTTAAATGATGTGAGCAACTATTATCGGGCAGATCCTACAGGCTTCTTAGTTGGCGTTCTTGATGGCGAGCCAATCGCTTGCATCTCCGTGGTGCGTTATGACGACAGTTTTGGTTTTCTTGGCTTCTATATCGTTAAACCCGAGTATCGAGGGTTAGGCTATGGTTGGAAAATTTGGCAACGTGGAATGGCGTACTTAAACGGTTGTAATATCGGTTTAGATGGCGTGGTTGAGCAGCAAGACAATTACCGTCGCTCCGGTTTTGTTTTATCACATCGCAACATCCGATATGAAGGTATTACTCAACGGTATGAAGGTGAACAGAACCGTATAATCAAAGTGAGTCAATTAGATGACTGCAAAGTGATTGACTACTTAGATGCTTTTTTCCCAACGCAAAGGGTCGCGTTTAATCGCGCTTGGCTTAACCAACCTAACAGCGAGGCGTTTGCTTATTTAGATGGCGGTGACATCACAGGTATTGGTGTCGCACGTGAATGCCATAACGGGTATAAAATCGCCCCTTTGTTTGCCGATAATGCTGAGGTTGCTCGCCAGCTTTATCGCCGCCTCATCTCCGAGCTTAATAAGGGCATGCCTGTCTATTTAGATGTACCAGAAAATAACCCCGCCGCGGTTGAGCTTGCTCAGCAGCATCAAATGACGCCAAATTTTGAAACGGCACGTATGTATAGCAAGTCTGCACCCGATATACAGCTGGGTCGCACTTATGGCGTGACGTCGTTTGAAATAGGGTAGAGATGAGCAAAATCTAGCCATTATTAACAGACTACGAGTCAACTCTCCAAATTAGTGAAACTCATTTCAGCACTTGCACCAATATGCGGCGCATCACAAAGGCGTGATGTGCCTAATTTGTGCGCCTATAAAAGTAAACCCCATAATTTCAATCACTTATGGTTATTTTATGTGTTTTATAAAAAATGGCACTTTTCTTGATGTATGAATATTGAATAACTATTCATAATAAGGAGATATCCAACATGAACATGACGTTCAAACTTAAGCTTGCAGCAGTCGGTGCATCACTTGCTTTTGCCTCGGGTGTAGCGATGGCAGAAGAAGATACGATCAAGGTCGGTGTATTACATTCATTATCCGGAACCATGGCGATTAGTGAAACCACATTAAAAGATACGATCTTGATGTTGGTCGAGGAACAAAACAAGAAAGGTGGCTTGTTGGGTAAAAAACTTGAAGCCGTGGTGGTCGATCCTGCCTCAAACTGGCCGTTGTTTGCTGAAAAAGCCCGAGAGTTGGTAGAAAAAGAGAAAGTAGACGTCGTCTTTGGTGGTTGGACATCGGTATCTCGTAAATCCATGCTACCTGTTTTTGAAGAGCTCAACAGTATTCTTTTCTATCCGGTTCAGTACGAAGGTGAGGAGTCGTCTAAAAACGTTTTCTATACGGGTGCTGCGCCAAACCAACAAGCTGTACCTGCCGTAGACTATTTAATGGAAGAGCTCGAGGTGGAACGCTGGGTGTTAGCTGGTACTGATTATGTATACCCGCGTACGACCAACAAAATCCTTGAAGCATACCTGAAAAGTAAAGGGGTGAGTGAGCAAGACATTATGATCAACTACACGCCTTTCGGTCATTCTGACTGGCAGTCAATCGTATCTGACATTAAGAGGTTTGGTTCAGAAGGTAAGAAAACGGCGGTTGTATCAACGATCAATGGCGATGCAAATGTTCCTTTCTATAAAGAGCTTGGCGCCCAAGGGGTATCTTCAGAAGACATTCCAGTTGTCGCGTTCTCTGTCGGTGAAGAAGAGCTATCAGGTATGGATACTTCATCATTGGTGGGGCATTTAGCAGCATGGAACTACTTTATGAGTGTTGATACTGACGCGAATGAAGAATTTGTTGAAACATGGCAGAAATTTATTGCGAGTGAAAAACGAGTCACCAATGATCCGATGGAAGCGCATTACATTGGTTTCAATATGTGGACACAAGCGGTGACGAACGCCGGTACTACGGACGCAGAGCAAGTTCAAGATGCGTTAATTGGAGTGTCGGTACCTAACCTTTCTGGTGGCTACTCTACGATGCTACCAAACCACCACATTACTAAACCGGTACTGATTGGTGAGATCCAAGACGATGGTCAATTTGATGTAGTTTGGGAGACCACAGGTTTAGTCGCGGGTGATGCTTGGTCAAACTATCTGCCAGAGTCAGCCAAGCTTTATTCAAGCTGGTCTAAGCCATTTTCTTGTGGCGCGTTCAATGTAGAAACCGGGAAGTGTGCAGGTAGCGCAAACTAATTCCTCGGTTATTTTGGTGCTTCTACATCGATGTGTAGGAGCACCTTTTCGTTTCTGCCCAGCTAAATGATGGATTTTGGACAGAACAAAAGGACACATTTCATGAAAATTATCACACAGATGTTGAAAGCGGTGGTGTTCCTTATTTTGGGCACTCACGTTGCGTTCGCCAGCGTTAGTGACAGAGAGTCTTTTTCTCAAGCGCTAATTGGTAAAAATAACCCCCAGAAAGAAACCGCGATCAGCTGGATTATTGGCAACGAGTCCAATGAAGTCGCCAAACCGATTTTGACTGCATGGTTACAAGGGGACTTGTTCTATTTTAACGATAAGAAAAGTGAACACTTTCAACATTTATATATTTCGACGGATATCAAGCAGGTTTCTCACGCACAAAGCGCCTGGAGTGACGACACTCTTGCGGTAGAAAAATCCCGTCTTTTTAAAAAAGTGCGAGTTAATAACAAGTTACGTGGTCTACTTCGATTGGAGATTGCAGCGCTAGGCTTGGAGCACAGCGACCCAAATGTGCGCCTAAATGCGGTCACTACGTTATTGGGACAGACAGAAGATGTTGTGGTGGCTCGATTGAGCAAGCAACTGGATGTTGAAACCAACAGTGAAGTTGCTCATATCTTAACTCTTGCCGTATCGATTGATGACGCCTTAACTGCAGCCACAGTAGAACAACGAGTGTCGGCCATTGAGGTATTGGCAGATTATAAGCAATCCGTGGTATTTCAGACGCTAAACACGGTACTTAAGTCAGAAAAAAATCCCACTGTCATTGCGGCTGCAGAGCGAGCACTTTCTCGTTATCAGCAAAGCCAGAAACTGTATTCTGGTGTAGAGACCATCTTTTTTGGTTTGAGTTTGGGGTCAGTGCTGATTCTGGCGGGTATTGGGCTTGCAATTACTTTTGGTGTGATGGGCGTTATTAATATGGCGCACGGTGAACTGATTATGATTGGGGCTTACACAACCTATGTGATGCAACAGCTTATGCCAAATCAGATTGGTCTTTCTTTGATTTTGTCTATTCCAATGGCTTTTGTCGTATCCGGATTAGTGGGTATTGCGATTGAACGAAGTGTTATTCGTCACCTCTACGGTCGACCTCTTGAGACCCTTCTTGCGACCTTTGGTATTAGCTTAATCTTGCAGCAAGCGGTTCGATCAATTTTCTCGCCACTAAATCGATCGGTCAGTACGCCTGAGTGGATGTCAGGTGCGTTACAAATCAACCCGATGCTGTCGCTAACATACAACCGTCTCTACATTATATTGTTTTGCATCATGGTGTTTCTTGGTCTTGTCATGGTGTTGAAGAAAACCCCTTTAGGGTTGCAAGTGCGTGCAGTTTCCCAAAACCGTGGCATGGCAAGAGCAATGGGTATTCGTTCTGAACGTGTTGATGCGCTGACATTTGGTTTAGGTTCTGGCGTAGCAGGAGTGGCGGGTGTAGCGCTATCTCAGCTTACTAATGTTGGACCTAATATGGGTCAGGCCTACATTATCGATTCGTTTATGGTGGTGGTATTTGGAGGGGTCGGCAACCTCTGGGGCACGCTCGTTGCTGGGTTGTCTCTGGGCTTATTCAATAAAATCCTTGAACCATGGGCCGGAGCAGTACTGGCGAAAATTCTAGTGTTGGTATTTATTATTTTGTTTATTCAAAAACGTCCACGTGGGCTATTCCCACAACGCGGACGAGCAGCAGAAGGTTAAGGACAATTATCATGCAATCAAAATCTTTTGTACTGTCAGCCATGCGTGGAGATAAAGGTGGTCAGTTTACCGTCTTCGCTATTTTAGCCGCTGTAATATTGGTTCCGCTGGCCAATGTGATGCTGCCAGTTGGTCACCCCTTACATGTAGAAACCTTTACCATCTCTTTGATGGGTAAGTATTTAAGCTATGCCATGCTGGCGTTAGCAGTGGATCTTGTATGGGGATACTTAGGCATTTTGAGCCTAGGTCATGGGGCTTTCTTTGCCCTTGGTGGCTACGCGATGGGCATGTATCTCATGCGTCAAATCGGCGATCGGGGAGTGTATGGCAATCCGATATTACCAGACTTCATGGTGTTTCTAGATTGGCAAGCATTGCCATGGTTTTGGCAAGGATTTGACCAGTTCTGGTTTGCGTGTCTGATGGTGGTGTTGGTGCCAGGAATACTTGCGTATTTATTTGGTTACTTGGCATTTCGCTCACGGGTTTCTGGCGTGTATTTATCCATTATGACTCAGGCGTTGACCTACGCACTGATGCTGGCCTTTTTCCGCAATGAGATGGGTTTTGGAGGCAATAATGGGCTGACTGACTTTAAAGATATTTTGGGTTATAGCCTACAGCAAGACGCCACTAAAATTGGGTTATTTATGGTGACGGGCGTTGCACTTGTTCTGAGTTACTTTGTTTGTCGCAGTGTTATCAGTAGTCGCTTAGGTCGTGTATCAATGGCGATTCGAGATACAGAGTCGAGAACGCGTTTTATGGGTTATGACGTCGACGGGATCAAACTGTGGATCTTTGTATTGTCAGCGGTTATCGCGGGTATTGCTGGAGCATTGTATGTTCCTCAGGTTGGCATTATTAATCCAGGAGAGTTTGCACCACTCAACTCCATTGAGATTGTGGTTTGGGTAGCACTTGGCGGCCGGGCGACCTTGTTCGGTGCCATTGTCGGTGCATTGGTGATCAACTATGCCAAGAGTTGGTTTACGGTCGAGTTTCCGGAAGTTTGGCTATTCGCTCTAGGTGGTCTATTTGTGCTGTCCACGATGTATTTTCCAAAAGGTCTGATCGGCTTTATTTCTGACAAAACCCAATTAGTAAAAAACAAAATCGGCGCTAAAAGAAAGGCATCAGATACTTCGAATAGCAGCAAGGAGGCGACCGTATGACGACGTTAAACCGAGCCCAACAACTGAAGCACTCAGTTCAGGAGTTCACTCGCCGAGATGAGGTGTTCTCTTTCTTAAAACCAGAACGCCACCCTCTAATTGATACTCGACACAATGTATTGCTGTATGTCGAGGGGGTCAACAAAAGCTTCGATGGATTCAAGGCGATTAACGACCTTAACCTGTATATCAAGGAAGGGGAGCTACGCTGCATAATCGGCCCCAATGGCGCCGGAAAAACCACCATGATGGATATTATTACCGGCAAAACCAAGCCGGATACGGGGCAAGTTTGGCTTGGCTCGAATATTAACCTTCTTGGCATGAATGAGTCAGAAATTGCAAATGCTGGTGTCGGACGTAAGTTCCAGAAACCGACGGTCATTGAATGTCTATCGGTGTGGCAAAACCTTGAATTAGCCATGTCAGGAGTGAGGAGTGTTTGGGGGACGTTTACCGCCACGTTGTCGGGCGAGCAAAAAGATAAATTAGAGTCGGTATTGGAACTCATTCATCTTAAAGACCACGCGGCACTTCACGCCGGAAACCTATCCCATGGTCAGAAACAGTGGCTAGAAATTGGCATGTTACTCATGCAAAACCCCAAGCTATTACTGGTGGACGAGCCAGTCGCCGGGATGACTCACCAAGAAATGGACCGAACCTCCGAGCTTCTTAACTCATTAGTTGGTAAACATTCAGTGGTGGTGGTGGAGCACGATATGGACTTTGTTCGTTCTATCGCCAGTCATGTCACGGTGTTGCACCAAGGTCATGTGCTCGCGGAGGGCACAATGGATCAGGTTCAGGCACATCCAGAAGTCAAACAGGTTTATTTAGGGGAATAACATGCTGCAGATCCAATCATTAAATCAATTCTATGGTGAGAGCCATACCCTATGGGATCTGGATATGTCTATTCCAGAGGGAAAATGCACGGTATTGATGGGGCGAAATGGCGTCGGAAAAACGACATTATTACAATGCATCATGGGCTTAGTGAAAGTGAAAAGTGGCGACATTCAATTGAATGGTGAGTCACTGCTCAAACACGATGCTGAATCCCGACCTCGCATGGGCATCGGTTACGTACCGCAAGGTCGTCAAATTTTCCCAATGTTGACGGTTCAGGAAAACCTCGAAGTTGGATTGCCGATCCGGGCAAAGGGAGATAGAACGATTCCCGAATTCATCTTCGACTTATTTCCCGTGCTTAAAGAGATGCTACATCGTCGTGGTGGCGATCTATCCGGTGGGCAACAGCAGCAATTAGCCATTGGTCGAGCACTGGTTGTTAATCCTAAGCTACTGATCTTAGATGAACCAACAGAAGGGATACAACCCAACATTGTTCAAGAGATTGGCGACATCATTCGTATGCTCAATGAAAAGTGGGGGCTGACCGTGTTGCTGGTTGAACAAAAGCTACCCTTTGCGCGCAAAGTGGGGGATCAGTTTTGTATTCTAGATCGTGGCAGGCAAGTCGCAGAAGGAGACATGACCGGACTTAATGAGCAACTGATCAAGGAGTACTTAACAGTATGAGTAGTGCAGATGCAATCTCTGTGTCGAGGTTACCGCCTGAGTTTGAAGCAACGTTAGGTCAGGTCATCGACGCCCACACCGAGTGTGGCTGGAAAGCGCATTTAGCGCTGACCTTTATCGATCGCGGTGACAAAACGGTCCTTAAACACCGTTCTCAACAAGGGCCACTCGCGATACAGCGCCCATTGTATCCTGAAGGCAACCCTTGCCACGGTTACTTACTTCACCCGCCGGGTGGCGTCGTGGGAGGGGATACTTTGCAGATTTCTGTGCAAGCTCATCAAGGCGCCAAAACGCTGATCACCACACCGGGCGCCACCAAGTTTTACCGCTCAGAATCTAAGTACGCCAAACAGCAACAAATTTTACATGTCAGCAAGGACTCTCGACTGGAATGGTTGCCCCAAGAGAACATCTTTTTCCCCAACGCTCATGTCCGCATGGACACTCAGGTGCACCTCGAAACGGGTGCACAGTTTTTGGGCTGGGAGATGCACTGTTTTGGTAGGCCTGCACTAAATGAGGGATTTAGCGCCGGTCATTTAGTCGGGAAAACAGAGGTTTACCTCGATAATCAGTTGCTCCTTACCGAAGGGTTAAATGTTCGAGGAGATGATAAGATTCTGAAAAACAAAGGGTTATTAAATTATCAAATGATGGGGACTATGTATATTTCCATTGATGACGATGATTTTTATCAGTTGGTACAGAGCTTGCTCACTAACATACAAGAAGAATACAAAGAAGGTGCGGTACTCATTGCTGCGAGTCAGTTGGAAAACTTATTGGTCATTAGAGCACTAGGAAACTGGAGTGAAGTGATCTTGGATTGTTTTCAACAGGTTTGGCAATTGACACGCGAGCATTGGACGGAAGAGTGCCCAGAACCACCAAGGATTTGGGCAACGTAATACGCACTCAACATTGATGAAAATAAGGCTTGTAAATGGAATTAACTCCGAGAGAAAAGGATAAATTACTGATCTTTTGCGCGGGAATGCTGGCGAAGCAACGTAAAGATAAGGGCTTAAAACTTAATTACCCAGAGTCAATTGCGTTTATTTCTAGCGCTATCTTAGAAGGAGCTCGCGAAGGAAAAACCGTTTCTGAGCTGATGGATTTTGGTCGAACATTACTTACCACTGACGACGTCATGGAGGGCATTGCATCGATGATTCCTGATGTTCAAGTCGAAGCCACCTTTCCCGATGGGACCAAGCTGGTCACTGTTCACGAACCCATAGTCTAGGAGAGCATATGAGTACTTCAACGACCAAATATCAGGGCTTGGTTCCCGGACAGGTTGAAACGGCTAAAGGTGACATCGAGCTCAATGTTGGCCGCGAAACGCTCAAAATAAAGGTCGAAAATTTGGGTGACCGCCCAGTGCAAATCGGCTCTCATTACCATTTCTTTGAAGTCAACGCAGCGCTTAGTTTTAAGCGTGAATTGGCGCGAGGCTATCGTCTCAATATCGCTGCCGGAACGGCAACACGTTTTGAGCCAGGTCAGTCACGTACGGTTGAGTTGGTGGCTTTTGCCGGTAAACGTGAAGTTTACGGCTTTCAAGGCAAGGTTATGGGCAAGGTTTAACAAGTTAAAGCCAAAACAAATAGAAGCCAAATCCGGACAGCAACTCACGGTACGGAAGATTTTAACAAGGAAGAATAATGGCGAGTATATCCAGACAAGCATACGCAGAGATGTTTGGTCCTACTGTGGGGGACCGAGTACGTTTAGCGGATACAGAATTATGGTTAGAGGTAGAAAAAGACCTGACTGTGTATGGAGACGAGGTTAAGTTTGGTGGTGGTAAGGTCATTCGTGATGGAATGGGACAAAGCCAAAGACCAAGCCGGGAGACGCCAGATCTTGTGATCACCAATGCATTGATTCTGGACTACTGGGGCATCATCAAAGCAGATGTGGCGGTTAAGAACGGTCGCATTGACGCGATAGGTAAGGCGGGCAATCCCGACATCCAACCGGGCGTTGATATCATTGTTGGTCCGGGTACGGAAGTACTGGCTGGTGAAGGTTCAATACTGACCGCTGGTGGAATTGACTCTCACATCCACTTTATTTGCCCTCAACAAATTGAAGAAGCCTTAGCTTCCGGTGTCACGACTATGATCGGCGGTGGTACGGGACCCAATACGGGAACGAATGCCACGACATGTACGCCGGGTCCGTGGAATATGCACCGAATGCTTGAATCTCTGGACCAATTTCCCATGAACTTTGGTTTACTTGGCAAGGGTAATGCGAGTCAGCCCGAAGCGCTTCGCGAGCAAGTGACAGCCGGAGCAGTTGGTTTGAAATTGCACGAAGATTGGGGAACCACACCAGCGTCTATTGACACTTGTTTAACGGTTGCTGACGAGATGGACGTTCAAGTTGCTATTCATACTGATACGCTCAATGAATCGGGCTTTGTTGAGTCGACATTGGGTGCGATTGGTGACCGCGTTATTCATACTTATCATACTGAGGGCGCGGGCGGTGGGCATGCCCCCGATATCATTAAAGCGGCGGGCGAATCCAACGTACTTCCCTCTTCCACCAATCCAACCAGA
Organism: Vibrio methylphosphonaticus; assembly: GCF_023634655.1. Taxonomy (GTDB): domain Bacteria; phylum Pseudomonadota; class Gammaproteobacteria; order Enterobacterales; family Vibrionaceae; genus Vibrio; species Vibrio methylphosphonaticus. The sequence continues at coordinate 26,209 of NZ_JAMKMS010000020.1, forward strand.
CCTTATACCGTGAATACGGTAGACGAGCATTTAGACATGCTAATGGTCTGTCACCACTTGTCACCATCGATAGCGGAAGATGTCGCATTTGCTGAATCTCGTATTCGACGTGAAACCATCGCTGCTGAAGACATTTTGCATGATCTTGGTGCCTTTTCAATGATTGCGTCAGACTCGCAAGCGATGGGACGAGTGGGGGAAGTCATCACTCGTACTTGGCAAACCGCACATAAGATGAAAGTGCAACGGGGGAGCCTGAAACAAGATTCTAGCTATAGCGACAACTTTCGCCTAAAACGATATATCGCTAAGTACACTATAAACCCCGCGATTACCCACGGCATGGCACATGAAATTGGTTCAATTGAAGTCGGGAAACTGGCGGATTTAGTACTTTGGAAACCGGCATTTTTCGGTGTCAAACCTAGCGTCATTTTGAAAGGTGGCATGATTGCCATGGCACCAATGGGCGATCCGAATGCGTCTATCCCAACCCCGCAACCGGTTCATTATCGCTCTATGTTTGGTAGCTATGGTAAGGCGTCTCAGAACACATCAATGCTGTTTGTTTCTCAGGCTGCGCAAGATGCTGGCATTGCTTCTGAGTTAGGGCTGGGCAGCTTGATTGGTGTTGCTAAGCAGTGCCGAACCATTAGCAAAGCAGACATGAAGTTAAATGATTGGCAACCCAATATTGAAGTCGACTCGCAAACGTATCAGGTTCGAGCAGATGGTGAATTGTTGGTGTGTGAACCGGCTGAAGTGCTGCCTATGGCTCAGCGTTACTTTCTGTTTTAACCCCTATTATCCCAGCACGTCTTTGAATTTTTGAGTTATTGAGGACAACACATTGATCGAACTAACAGAAATATCAGAACAACTCACGACAAAGCCTCATGCATTTTTGAGTTTGCCGATTGATAGTCGCATTAAAAGCCGTCTAAAAGTGATACTTGATGATGGCCGTGACGCAGGGCTTTTTTTGCCACGCGGGCACATTTTGCGTGGTGGTGAACAGTTAAAAAGCTTATGTGGCCTAGTGATTGAAGTGAAAGCCGCACCGGAGAAGGTATCGTCCGTCTATTGCAGTGACTTGCTTTTACTGACTCGTGTCGCTTACCACCTTGGTAATCGTCACGTGCCGTTGCAAGTGGAGTTTGGTTGGGTTCGTTACCAGCATGATCACGTACTGGATGAGATGGTCGAAGGTTTAGGTGCAAAAGTTGCGGTCGAGCTTGAACCCTTTGAGCCTGAAGGCGGTGCCTACGGAGGGAAAAGTGGCGGGGGTCATCACCACCACTAGGTACATGACTTAATTGCTACGGCACTCAACTTACATTCAAAACACAATAAATAACAAGAAAAGGACACTTCAATGAAATCAACGTTTGTCAAAATTAGCGCAGCTGCATTTTCTCTTTTTCCAGTCGTCGCGCTGGCTCACCCAGGTCATGATTCAATGGCGTTCACGAGTGGTTTGACACACCCTATCACTGGTATTGACCATCTTATTATGTTGGTTGCTTTTGGCTTACTTGTTGGCTGCTTAACGATCACCAAGAAACAAAAACTAGGCTTATTGGCGAGCGCGTTAATCACTCTTATGGTTGGATTACTGGCGGGTTCCGTCTTTGGCTTAGCGTCGGGTGTTGAATTGGCGATAGTTGCGTCTTTATTTGTGGTGAGTTTAGCCATCTGGCAAGTATTTGGTGCGTCACAGCGTATGGTGAAGTTGGCCGTAGGGTTTTGTATTGGCATGATGTTTTTCCACGGGTACGCGCACGGTGTTGAGGCCCAAGGGACGTTAGGTCAATTTTCTTTGGGAATGGCGATTGGAGCAAGCGCATTGATGGTGATTGGGACTCAATTGGGACAAGCGTTAGCATCACGTTGGATGTCCGTAGGTGTGGCAGCGGCGAGTTCATTGTTCTTGATGGCTGCTTAATGTATGCCGATTAGCGCTGAGATTGACAATGACGTGTCAACCTATCGACTGTTTCAACTTATCAGTCCATCTTTGCCTATTGGCGGGTTTACTTACTCACAGGGTTTGGAATGGGCGGTAGAGGCAACATGGGTGACGAACCGAACATCCATGGAGGAGTGGCTCGGCAACATGTTGTTTAGCAGCGTTGCGACGCTTGAGTTGCCGATTATCGATAGGCTGTATGACGCAGTTCGAGCAAAGGATACGGCTCAAATTCAGAAGCTTTCTCAGATGCTCCATAGCAGCCGAGAGACGAAAGAGCTCAGAGCAGAGGAAAAGCAGCGCGGGTTAGCACTCAATACGCTACTTAAACGGCTTGAAATTCAGGTCGATGGGGTCGAATTAAGCGATTACCCTGCTAATCAACTCCTTGGATTGTGTGTCGCTGCGGTGCATTGGAATATCGATTTAATGGCCTTAAAAAAAGGCTACCTGTGGAGCTGGGCGGAGAATTTAGTGATGGCTGGCGTTAAGTTGGTACCTCTTGGTCAGACGGATGGTCAGATTGCATTAATCAATCTATCCGATCAATTCACTAAAGCTTTACGGATTGCCGAGCAAACAGAAGACTGGATGATTGGCAGTTTTACGCCATCTGTGTCCATTGCCAGCAGTCTGCATGAAACACAATATACCCGGCTTTTTCGTTCTTAATGAAAAACAGCGAAACAAGATGATGATATAGGAAATACTATGGAAAGTTACAAACAACCGTTACGAATTGGCATTGGGGGTCCAGTAGGATCCGGTAAAACGGCGTTGTTGGAAGTCTTGTGTAAAGCAATTCGCGACAAGCTCAATATCGCGGTCGTTACCAATGATATTTATACTCAAGAGGACGCCAAGATCCTTACCCGAGCAGAAGCACTTGAGCCAGATAGAATCATCGGCGTAGAAACGGGAGGCTGTCCTCACACCGCTATTCGTGAAGATGCTTCAATGAACCTGGCTGCCGTAGAAGAGCTCGCTAAGCTGCATAAAAATCTTGATGTTGTCTTTGTAGAAAGCGGCGGTGATAACCTAAGCGCCACTTTTAGCCCTGAATTAGCGGACTTAACTATTTATGTCATTGATGTAGCCGAGGGTGAAAAAATTCCTCGTAAAGGCGGCCCCGGTATTACTCGCTCGGATCTACTTGTCATCAATAAGATCGACCTTGCACCCTATGTGGGAGCGTCACTAGAAGTGATGGAACAAGATACGCAAAGGATGCGTCCAACCAAACCGTATGTGTTTACTAACCTGAAAGAGAGTCAGGGGCTCGATGTCATTATCGACTTCATTTTGACTCAAGGTATGCTCGAGTTTCATTAGGCTTGATGATAGCCATGGTTAACGGTTAACGGTTAACGGTTAACGGTTAACCATGGCTTGGTTTAATGACATCAGAGAATACAGAAAGCGTTGGCTATGCTGATGGGTTTTGCTTGGCATTAATACTGGCGTAGGTATGCAGGAGTTCAGTAAGGATTTTTACCCAACCGAAGGCTTCAACGGGAGGATCAATGAGAAGTTTCTCAACGTGCTCACAATGCGTTTCCAGCGTAATAGCCTGCTCCAAATTAAATGAGATGGCATAAAAGTGCCAAAGCACCAATCGTGTCATTCGCTCACTGTTTTGTTTCGCATTTTCAGAATCATCAAAGGCTTGCTGGATCTCACATAACGCAATCGCCGTCATACGAAGCGTTGCATCCAACCGTGCCGACATCATACGCTCTTCACTGTCGACTTCTTCTTGTTCAAAAGTGAACAGCTCACTCATGACTTCTTCAGGTACCATCTTACTGATCATTCGCATACTGAACTCTTCTAGTTCATGGCGTGGCATGGTGACAAGACAATTAAAGGTGTAATCACGAAGCATAAGATAGTCGCTCTAGTTTGCTGTTAAGTGGGTTAGGGTTATAAAGCTAGTGGACGTTCACTGGCGTTAAAAAACAAAGACCCAGCGATGAGCTAGGTCATGTTAACGATTCATCGACGACGAATTAGGATAAGAAAACCTAACGAAATCGTGCCGAATTATCCTTTTAAACGGGTCGTTTTATTTGATTTATTTTTAATCGCACGAGCAAAGCGAAGACGACGTTCAGCTGAGCTTTGCTCGTCTGAATTATTAGTGCGGCCTTGGCGGTCTTTAAAGGCGGGTTTGCTCTGCATCTTAGTTAAAAGTGCATCACGACTGGCTGGTTCATAACCCGCCAATTGAATGCGTTTGATTCGTTGCTGAATCAACTTTTCAACTTGAACTAGCGTGAGTTCTTCCTCACGGCTAACAAATGAAACTGCGTGACCTTGTTGCCCTGCGCGCCCTGTACGACCGATGCGGTGTACGTAGTCTTCCGCAAGGAACGGCATATCGTAGTTCACTACATGTGGCAAACCTTGGATATCTAAACCGCGAGCAGCAACTTCCGTGGCTACCATGACACGTGCTTTACCTGATTTAAATTCATCCAACGCACGGCGACGTGCGCTCTGAGCTTTATCACCATGGCAAAGTACCGCATTGATACCGTCAAGTTTGAGCTCTTTTACTACTTCATTAGCGGTTTCTTTGTAGTTCACAAAAACCAACACTTGTTGCCAGTTCTTGCGACCAATCAACTCAGACAGCAGTTCGCGTTTACGATCTTCGTCAACAGGGTAAACAACATGCGCAACGGTGTCGGCGGTTGAGTTTTCTGCGTTAACGATAATACGTTTTGGCTTACGCAATAAGTCTTGCGCCAATGCGTTCATTTGTGGGGATGACGTTGCAGAGAAAAGCATGGTTTGTGGGTGCTGAGCAATGCCATTCATGATGGTACGAATTGCACTAATAAAGCCCATATCTAGCATGCGGTCGGCTTCATCAAAAACCAAAAATTCAAGGCTAGCAAAACTAATGTTACCCAGTTCAAGGTGCTCGATTAAGCGACCTGGCGTAGCAACAAGGATGTCTACACCGGCGCTAAGCTTACGTTCTTGAGATGACATTTTTGCCCCACCAAAAACGGCAGCGACAGAGATATCAACGTATTTGGTGTAGTTCTCAATGTTATGTGCGATTTGGTCAACAAGCTCACGCGTCGGTGCAAGAATCAAAGCACGCACTTGTGCTCGGCGGCGTGATTGTGGCTGCTCAACCATTTGCTGAATAATAGGCAAAGAAAATGCAGCTGTTTTACCTGTACCAGTTTGTGCATGTGCAAGGATATCGGCACCACGACGAGCGTGCGGGATAGCCTGTTGTTGAACGGGCGTGAGTTTTTCATAACCACACTCAGTTAGTGCGCGCACAATATCAGCTGAAAAACCTTGTGATAAAAATGACATTCTTTGTTCCTAAAAGCAGTGGCTGTTTTGGGTGCTTTTCAACACTAAAAAGTAGCAAACAGCGGCTGACCAAAAATACGGTCGCTGATTATAGAGGAATAATCAGTACCTGTGGTGACTAATTTTAGGTGTTGGCGTAAATTTGTACAATGAAAGGTGTCGGAAGGCAATAAAGTGTGTTCATCTCCAATAAAGATGGAGAGCTTTTGGTTGTATCAAGTCGGATGGGGGAGATGATGCATCTCTGCCACGAAATGTGTTTAGGCAAGAGTCTCTTTTAATAAGAAAAAAATCTTGAGCGAACAAGTTCGAAGCAATGGTCATTTTATGCCTACTGTCAGTATAGATTTAAACTTGCGTACTGCTTTCGGTAATAAATCTTAACGCTTCATGCTTGCAGCGATCGTCTTCACATTATGGTTATCATCGCTATCAGCCAGTTCTTTCTGAATACGTCTTGAACCACCTCGTTCTCAACTAAGCTCAAAGGCTTCTTTGACTTTGGTATCAAGCTGTTGGTGTACGGTCTCGCGTTGATACTCCTTGCGACGATTCTCAACCTAATAATAAAACCCACTTCGCGAAATAGATCGTGGTCTTTGTTACGATTTCTGGCTCCTCAGCTTGTCGCGCTGTCAACTGCCTTAAAGCTTAGCGACTTCAACGGCTACTTCCAGTTAATAGGGTTAGGAGTTGAAGACCATTCAGAATCGGATTTGCATCAAGCGAGCCTTTTGAAGTTCGTAATGAGGTTTGTTCAAGTGTTGTTTAAAAGCCATTTTGATTAATGTGTATAGCGTTGCCAAGTGTCTACTAATTTACAGATAGCTTGAGAAAAAATAATAGACTTTCTTAAAGCGTATAAATCAAAATAATCAGGACTGGCTGTGCTCATAGTAAAAAAACAGTCATACCAAAGATGGGATTGACTGTTTTTATATTGGAATAAGGCGCTGACCGAAGCTATCTCGTCAAAGGCATACCTACTAACGAGGACTCTTGTAACGCTCTAGGTCTGCCAGCAAGGGAAGTAAGTACTCCTTGTACGTCACCTCCTGTATCTTGATACACATAATAAACCTCTCCAATATTCATTGGCGACGCCCTTTCTGCCAGCGTCATTAATTCAGGAATGTATTCTTCGCCTGGATGACCTTCTTTACGAATGGACAATCGCGAACGGTATCTATCAGCCACCAATTCAGGAGAAATACTATTCCAGACTTCGATTATTTCAACTACATCGGATTGCCTAACATAGCTCTCTAGCAATTCTTTGGATTGAAAGCCAAACCACGCATCAATTACATATACGCAATCATCTGGAGCACTAGCGACGGTGTCCCAAATTACCTTGTAAGCCGCTTTTCCTAGTGCTCGGTTAAACTCACGGTCAATGTCGACATGTAGACCCATAAATGGCTCTTTGATGGTATCAATAGAGAGATAAGGCCACCCGAAGTGCTTTGCTATCTTAGATGCTACGGTACTTTTCCCCGAAGCGGGGATTCCATTCACTATGATGACTTTCTTCATAATAGGGCTAGAACCTCTTCTTTTACTTTGGCTGAAGCTATCTGATCTCGTACCGACGGTTCCATTAATGCTTCAAAGATGGGCTTTAAGCCTTCTTCGATATGACTATGATTATCGATTGCGGAGAGCATGATAATGATATTGACATCAGGACTACCGTTTATTGAAATCGGGTTCTTCAATGTTACTAGGCTAAAACCGAGTTTATTTGCTCCCTCTTCTGGCCTTGCATGAGGCAAAGCAAATTTTTCATCTTCGAAGACGTAGTATGCACCCACCTCCTTTGTACCAGTAATGATTGCATCTAAATACTCTGGTGAGATAGTGCCATTCGTGACAAGAGGAATGGCGGCTACTTGCAGCGCCTTTTCCCAATCCGGCTCATCGATTTGAAGTTGTACCGCATCCGCCTCTGATAATAGTTTCTTAAGCATCCCCACCTCCAATCAAAAATTCGTTCTAGCCATATTTCGTAATTCATTCATTCGGGTAAATACATCATTCACTCTACCCCGATACGTTGGTGCTTGAGCAAATACCGAAGCAGCCTTGCTGTATTTCGCAACGAGGTCTTGTTGAACCTGTACATTTGAAGTATCGCATTCAAGAATGGCTTCTAACTTCTTAATATCTTCATCAAGCTCTGTAGCTTGCGTTTCATCAACTGGTACTACTTGATTATTACGGCCAAATAGTTTGGAGAATATACCCATTTTTTACCTCCTAAATGCCCTGCTGGTTTCCCAGCAGGGCCATATGACTATTGGAAAAGACGAATCTTCTCTGCAATCACTTGACGCACAGCACTACGAGCAGGAATAAAGAATTTGCGTACAGAATCATTTACTTTGCCACTCGCATGAGTGTCTTGGCACTGTTTAACCCATTGAACGTTCATCTCCGTGCCGACGTTTACTTTATCCATACCATTGCGAACAACGAATCGCATATCTTCATCCGATACGCCTGTACCGCCATGAAGCACTAAAGACATTTTGGTCTTTTCAGCTAATTCTATTAGTAGGTCATGCTGAATATTGGTTTTTGCCGTATATGAACCATGAACAGTACCAATACTGACCGCTAACATATCGACTTTAGACTTCTCTACAAACTCAAGCGCGTCAGAGACTTTTGTAAATGCAATGTCTTCATCGGCAACTTGTTTACCATCTTCTGCTCCTCCGATCGCACCGAGTTCTGCTTCTACGCTCACATTTTTAGGATGTGCGTAGTCAATAATAATATTGGTATTAGCGATGTTTTCAGCTAGTGGTAGGTGAGAACCGTCGTACATTACACTCGTGAAACCTTTATCAATCGCGAGTTTTATATCATCAATATTTGAGCAATGGTCTAAATGAAGACATGTAGGGACATCATGTTCCTTAGCCAAGGCGACAATTGACGCCACCAACAAGTCATACCCAAGATACTGAGCCGTACCCGTTGAAATTTGAATCATTAATGGTGAGTTTGTATCCATTGCGGCTTCAAAATACGCGGGCAACATCTCAATACAGTGAAGATTGAATGAACCTACAGCATTGAATCCGCGCTCTTTTGCAATGACTTCTAGTTGTTTAAAATTATGCAGCATTGTTTAACTCCGCTTGTTCAGATTTTTCAGTTTTAAGACTTTTATTTACATACCAAGTGATTGCCGCCGCAAAGCCTACGAAGCTTGCTACGAATAACCAGTTGCCGTTGAATGCGTGCCCCAAAAGGAGCCCTGATGCGATTACGTCTGAATCACTAAACGTCACTCCTACGAAGCCGTAAGTCTCTAGTAGTGGGATTAGAATTGCAGGTAAGAAAGTGATGAATAGACCGTGAACTACACCGCCGATGACTGCACCGCGACGGCCACCCATGGCATTACCAAAAATACCCGCAGTTCCACCCGCGAAGAAGTTAGTCAGTAGACCTGGCAGTATCATCGCTAACCCAAACATCGGGAACAGCAACATACCGATCACCGAACCTACAGTTGTTGATAGGAAACCCAGAATTACAGCGTTAGGCGCATAAGGGAATAAAACTGGACAATCCAAAGCAGGCTTTGCGTTTGGTACTAGGCGCATTGCGATACCTTGGAAAGCTGGTACTAATTCTTGCAACAATAGACGCACACCTGAGTACAGCACGAACACGCCCGCAGTAAACACGATTGCTTGCATAAAAGAGTACATCAAGTAGTTCATGCCACCACTGTACTGAGCAATGTATTCCGGACCTGCCGCAATTGCTGGGATCAGGAACATTGGTACCATCACTACAGCCATCGACAGGTAGGTATCACTCAAAAACGCAAAAGCTTTTGGAAGCTCAATTTCTTCTGTAGACTTCGATCCCTTACCAACGACCTTTGCGACAGCTGCTTGAACCATATAGCCAATCGTACAGAAGTGCCCAAGTGCAACATTGTCTGAACCAGTAATCTTGCGAACTACTGGCTGAGCGATCGCAGGCATCGCAACGGCTAAAATGCCACCGAAGATACCTCCTGTTAATACTAGTGTTGCACCTGATAGACCGGCCTTATAACAAATAACCGCGCCGATGGTAGACATCCATAACAGCGCTTGCCCTGTTAGGAATATGTACTTCCAAGGTGTGAATCGAGCAATGACGATATTCGTTGCGAAAATTACCATTAAGGTGAGAGCAACTTCCGTTCCAAGCGTTTGGTTTGCAATACCTGCAATAGCCGCTACATCAGTAATGTAACCCGTCATCCCAAACCCAGTCGTAAAGATGTTGTTCAGGTAAGTCAATGTATCAACAACGATGTTTATACCTGCCATCATTACCAAGAAACCGAGCATCGTTTTAAACGTTCCTTCGATTACTTTACCGGTGGGCTTCTTTTGTAAAATGAGACCGAGCATTGCAATACACGCGATCAGTATCGAGGCCTGCCCCAATAAATCTTTTACTATAAATTCAAAAAACGTATTCATAATTAATTTGATTCCATGTCAATGTTAATTAAATTATTTTCTTAAGGTGTAGAGGTACCTTGATAGGTATTTCTACCTATCTATATCTATTATTCAGCAGTAAGAAAAAGGTGTTTTTCTAGGTATTACTTATCTAAAAATCTTGATATTGCTTGCTCCATTTCTACAGAGTCCGTGAATTTTTGGATGGTGACTACCTTCGCTGCATCTTCAACGCTAGCGCCACCTTTAATAGCATCAGAGAAAGTGCCGGAAGTAATAATCATGTCAGGTTTTAACGACAGTACCTCAGACACAGTGGTATGGCCTAAATTAAAATCAATCCCCATTTTTTCAAGGATAGGCTTAGCCGTCATTTCCAAAGCAAAGCTAGAACCTAAACCACAACCGCATACACACATTATATTCATTGTCATTTACTTATTCCTTCCGTTCACTAATTTGTTTTATTGTTTAATTACCAAACCATGCCCAATTGCTGTGCTAATTTGAAATAATGCCCATCTTTATCAACGATACGACTCTCAACGCTACCTAAATCTAGTGGTATAGGGTTATTTGAGGAATTGATGATAATCACCTTGTTCGCCATACCACTTTGAATGCATCGTACTACTTCCGCAGCTGCTATCGTGCCTTGATAAATTTCTTCAGTTGTTGGTTCTCCGCTTCGCAAGCCGAAACCCAACGTGGTTTTACGCATACGAATACCCACCTTTGGCTCTAGCTCTTGACTCAGAGTATCAATAGCACCTTGGAATCCAGGTGAATACTCCTTTGTATAACTCTCAGCACAAAGAATTACGACACTATTCTGCATCGCCAGTTTTTCTTGAATTTTTGTCGCTAGCTCATCTACAGGTATTTGATGCTCCGGTATTAAAGCGATATCCGCATTAGATTTAATTGCAGATTGTAAAGTTAACTCGCCAGAGTAAGCACCCAAAACTTCGACTAGAAAAACGCGATTCGCTAAGGCTCTACCTGTATTTCTCAGTTTGGAAACTTCTCTCATAACCTGCTCACAAGCAGTAGAGAAGCCGATGGTATGAGCGGAACCAGCGATGTCATTATCCACAGTCATTCCTACGCCAAAGCAATTGACTCCATAGTCACTTAATGCATTCATAAACCGCATTGAACCATCGCCTCCCGCGCAGATCAAAGCATCTACTTTGCTCTTGTGTAGATGAGCTGCAATGGCGGCGTACTCTTCAGGATTGAGGTGACGCGATGTTCTACCGGATGAAATTACGGGCATTGGCGATAAGCTGTAATCAGCTAAATCTCGAAAACTAATCTCTTTCTTATTATCCGACAGTAGACCATTAACGCCTCCGTTATAGATAACAATCTCAGAGTTTGACATCTTCGCAACTTGATAGATGAAGTTGTTCACTCCAACTGCATCACCACCACTGACCACTATTCCTAACTTCATTTACAGATTCACTCACCGCTTATTTGATGAGCTAAGTATTATGGTTTAAAGGAAAACAAACCGTGATACATCTATCATTTATGCGTTGGTTTTATGGTTCAAAATATTTCAATGCGATTGAAGTCCAACCAAAAGTGAGGTGGTTATCACGTTTTTTGGTTTGAATGTTAAATTTATTAACATTTGATGGTGAAATTAGTAGACCGAGATCTTATTTTTCAGAAGAGTGTTAAATAATTGTATTAGCGTAACCAAGTCCATTTTTTGAACAATAATGTGAAAGACTTCAAATTTTAATTGTGGTCGACTAGTGGTCCCCATTCAATAGTTAGAAAATTAGTGTGATCTAGAGCCAACAGTGATGTGTCATAATATAACTTCGTCGACAATCTCATCACTTAGATGAGGATAATCATCTTCCCTATTTTGATAAATAAAAGAAAGAATGCTTTAAGGTAATAAACACTTCTATATACTTGATTATATTTCTGGTATGCGTATGTCGGTTTTTATAAACTTTATTCAAGAAGGTCAAAAGGTATTAAGTTCTAAGAGGGAAGGTGAACAATTATAAAACAATAGGCATATAAATGTATCGATAGTAACTTAAGTGCTAATTTAATAAGTCTATTTATGCCAAAAAATCATTACCGTAAATTATTTAACAAAAATAGTTATTTATAATTCAGGCAACAACTCCTTCGCCATCATTTTGGAAGCTGGCCAATTATGGCTAACTATTCGTCTGGATTGAGGCTGGAAAGGATTCGTTGATTGATTTCAACGGGTAAATGAATCACGTCATTTTTCAGCACTCGTATTACCGGAGATATGTATACCGCGATCTTTCTAAGTTCAATACGTAAAGCTGTCCCCCTCGTCACATTGCACTTGCGACGAGGGAAGGCTACCACAACGTTAAGATGATCAAACCACCTAATTTGTCCACTGCTCTTGAACGACACTATGGAGTGCTTTCGCTCTCTATTTTTGCACAGGATTCTCGCTTAATCAGCGTACATGCCACAATGCTGCGTTGTAGTTCAGTATGTTTACCCATTATCGCTTCAATAGTGAGTTTCGCGGTTTCTAATCCTATTTGATGCGCATCTTGTTTGATGGTGGAAACGGGCACTTTAAAAAGATCAACCATAGGGATTTCGTCGAAACCTAACAGTGACACTTCTTCCGGTATCGAAACGTTGGCTTTGTTTAAGGACAGGAGGAGGTCAGTGGTTATGGCTAAATGTTGTGAGAAAATAGCCGTCGGTGGGTTTTCACCACGAATTAGATCGATGGGCGAATATTGGAATCCACTTTCTCTGTCCCAAAGCTGTACGAAATCTGGATTCACTTTGATGCCGTGTTTGTCTAATGCGTCGAGATACCCTTGATAGCGCGCTTTTCTTGAATAACTGCTGCCAAAATCTTGTGCGAAAAAGGCGATATTTCTGTGACCGAGTTCAATGAGATATTCTGTCGCCTGGCATGCCGCATGTTGATAGTCAGATAACACCATATGACTTTCGCAATCGGAATACTCAAGTTGGAATTGGACAACGGGCAGTTTGTTTTGAATAAACTGATTGATGAGTGCTGAGTTTAAACCCGAAGAAGTGATGATGATGCCATCAACGCACATCTGCTGTAATGACAGTAATGCTCGTTTTTCTGCGTCTGCATCAAAATCACTGTTATAGATCAATACGTTGTAATCATGTTTTTTACAGTAATCATCGATCCCTCTTAGGACTCGGCTGGTGTTATAGCCCGCGACATCGCGTACAACAACACCAATAGTTTTGGTTTTTTCTACTTTTAGACTTCGAGCTATAGGGTTAGGAACATAGTTAAGCGTCTCGATTGCTGATTTGATTTTTTGTTTTGTTTCAGCAGACATATGACCAAAACGACCATTTAGATATTGTGATACGGTACTTTTTGATACTCCCGCGTGTGTCGCAACATCCACTATTCTTACTTTCTTCATACAGGCTTCTTAAAAACGTTAACTGGATCAAAATAGGATCGTTGACATTGTATCTTCAGTTTTAGAAGATAACAAGTAAACCGATTTACCAAACCGATTTACTAAATCGTTTTACTCAATAAGTTTGGTCGTTAACTTTTTACGAGAGACCCGAAATGAAAATTGAAGATATCAAAATATTTGTGACAAACCCTGGTCGCAACTTTGTCACAGTAAAAGTGATCACGGATGAGGGCGTTTACGGCTTGGGTGATGCAACTGTCAATGGAAGAGAGTTAGCGGTCGCTACGTATTTGGAAGAGCACGTAAAGCCATGTTTAATTGGTCGTGATGCCCATGGCATTGAAGACATTTGGCAATACTTATACATGGGTGTGTACTGGCGTCGAGGTCCAATTACGATGGCTGCTATTGCCGCCATTGATATGGCTCTGTGGGATATTAAAGGGAAGGTGGCAGGTCTGCCAGTTTACCAGCTTCTCGGAGGGAAATGTCGTGATGGTGTTGGCTTGTATGCCCATGCTAATGGTGAAACGATTGAAGACACGCTAGACAAAGCCGAGCAGTGTATAGAACAAGGATTTAAGGCGGTTCGTCTTCAATCTGCGATTCCTGGCTTGTCGGAAACGTACGGGGTACTAGGTGATAAAAAAGATTACTTCGAACTGCAGGGTAATCGACCATTGCCGCCAGAGCAGCAGTGGTCAACAAGTAAGTACTTTCAGCTAGTTCCTGAACTGTTTGCTCAAGCAAAAGAACGTTTTGGTAATAGAGCTGAATTTCTTCATGACACTCACAGTCGACTTACGCCGATTGAATCTGCCAGACTGGGAAAAATGCTTGAACCCTATAATCTGCTGTTCCTTGAAGATGCGTCTATTGCTGAAAATCAAGAGAATTATAAGCTTATTCGTCATCACACTACGACGCCTTTGGCATTAGGGGAGACGTATAACACGATCTGGGACTGTAAAGATCTTATCCAAAATCAGTGGATAGATTATGTACGTACCGCAGCGACGCATGCTGGTGGTATCACGGGGATGAAGAAGATAGCCGATTTCGCTGCAGTTTATAACGTGCGTACTGCGCCACATGGTGCTCCTGATTTATCGCCTATCTGTTTTGTCGCGCATATGCACTTGAATATCTCTACACACAACTTTGGCATCCAAGAATTTGTTGGATTTGGCAATGAAGAGTGTCAATCAATTTTCAAGCACGATATGAAATTAGAGAACGGCATGATCCTTGTGAGTGATGCGCCAGGACTGGGTATTGAATTTGATGAAAATGAAGCGGAAAAATACACCTATAAACGCTCCTATTTACCTGTTAGCCGTTTAGAGGACGGTACGCTTTGGCATTGGTAACGCATCCTGTGAAGTAAAGCCGTCGCCAGTTAAGAGTCAAATAAGATTGGCAAATAGCGACATAGTGAAACAATCGTAAAAATTTGGAACTCGACATGAAAAAAACAGTATTAGTATTTGGAACCGGATTTGCTGGCCAAGGTCATGCTAAAGCATTTAGAGATGCGGGCGCAGAAGTGGTAGGCATCGTTGGAAGAACGGAACATGTGGTCACTGAAGTGGCTGAAAAAATGGCGATACCATACTCAGGAACCAATTGGGGATTGGCGCTTGAGATATGTAAGCCTGATATTGTCTCTATTGCAACCCCGGGAGGGGCGCACGTTGAGGCAATTAAAGAGGCGATAGCGTTTGGTTGCCATGTATTCTGTGATAAACCACTGACCGAGAGCGGTGAAACAGCATTAGAAATCTATCAGTTGGCGGAAGAAAAAGGAGTGAAGACCGCCTTTGCGTCAAGCTTCCGGTATATGCCTGAAATTATGCATGCGAAGAAACTGGTGGCTGAAGGGTTGATAGGTGAACCAACTGAAGTGGAATGCATTTCTCATTTCAATCTAGATCGTCATATACCGTTTGGTTGGTCTCATCGTTCGGAAGCGGGCGGTGGGCGGTTAAATAATAACTTTACTCACTTGTTATCCATTGTCACCTCTGTTGTTGGGGAGAATATTCTCTCTATTAATGGTGAAGTCCGTAATGACATGCCTAAAGCACCCGTTGTCGATGGAGTGCATAATTTTATGGAACGCCGAAATTTTATTCCAAATGACATCGATGACCCGAATTTAGAGTGGCGAGATTGTGATGTTGAGTGGTCTTACACGGTGCTGGCCCAAATCGAAAGCCGAATTCCAGCCGCTCAACCAGTTTCTGTCTTATTCAAACATGGCGGGTTAACCCCCCGTTTTAGTGATGACCATATCGTTTTCCATGGCACCAAAGGGTCGATTTATATCAAAGGACACTACGGTAGTGGTCCACTTTATTTGTGGAGCAATGGGGAGTGGAACGAAGTGTCATTGCCTAGTGAGATCAATGAACAGCTACCAAACATTGAATGTGAAACGCAGCGAAGCTGGACTCATTTGGCTACGGAGTTTGTAAAAGACATAAGTGGTGTAAAAGTAGAACCTTATCAGACGTTTGAGGCAGGCTGCAGGTATCAATTAATCATTGATTTGATTAGGAAAAATGATCGTTGGGTAGATGTGACTGATTTGCTTTAGTGCCAAATATATAGATTGATGTGAGGTGTATGGAGACCAGTCGTCTTTTTACTCAGTGCGGGGGTGGTGTTCTTTATAGGTAGAGTGGCGTGGAAAAGTCCCGATAACGCTCTATTAGAAAGATTAAAGCTGTGACCGCCTAGTTTCCGCATGGTGAATGATGATGTGGCCTCCCATAATTTGGGAGGCCACATTGTTATGATCTTACCAAGGATTTAGCCGTTAAATTTCAGCGGCTTAAGATTAGCGACTTAAGATGAGCTTCTAAACCTGAGCGACCATTTTCTGCAGCAGACCAATCATGGTTTTTTGCTCATCAGGATTGAGGCTGGAAAGGATCTGTTGATTCACTTCAACTGGCAAGTGAATCACTTCATTTTTCAGTGCTCGACCTTCAGCCGTGAGAAAGATCCGAAACGAACGGCGGCTTTCTGGATCGGCTTGTCGTTCAACCAAACCGAGTGTTTCAAGCTTGTCGAGTGTTCGTGTTGTTGTCGAACTTTCTACTTTTGAGGTTTGAGCGATTTCTCGCTGTGTCATCCCTTCCTTTTCCCATAAACACATCAAGGTTGGCCACAACGCTAGTGTTAGCCCTTTTTCTTTTAAGCGTTTATCAAATTCCTTTGACGCGTGATTGGCCACGACATTTAATAGCCAGCCAAAGCTCGCTTGGCGCTCGAATTTATGTTCCATGTTTACACCATTGAAATTGCAACTATTGCCATAGTAACTAATGATGACGCGATTAGCACGACTAATGCGCGACGACTACTGACGATGTTAGGTTGTGAGATTAAGTGATTAGCTGCGAACTGTTGGTAGCCAGAAAGCATCGCCCACAGTAAGGGTTTAGCACGAAGCTTGTAAATTAAGACGGCGCCCACGTGCACGACAATGAGAAGTGGCAGCAGATCCACTAGCAGTAAATGTATCTGTTCTGCGCCGGCATAAACGATGTCAGGTAGTTCTATTCCTACAGTGACTAACCCATCAAACATACCTGCGAGAATCATGCCCGTGACGCATTGTATTAACAGGCTAGCGAGCAGGGTGAATACCATCCAGCTCCCCAGTGGGTTATGACCAAGTTGCGGATAGCGTCCCGTTTTTAGATAAGCCCACACTTTACGTGGCGAGGCCATAAACTGACGAAATAGACTGGTTTCGCTTCCTACTATTCCCCAACTAATTCGCCAAGTGATTAGAGTAAACAGTACCAGCCCTAATTGTAGGTGAGGACCGTTTCCAGAGAAGCCAGTGACCAGTAACCCGATGAACACTATCGCTTGGGTCCAGTGGTAGAGGCGTGTCGCTAAATCCCATACTTTGATTTTCTTCATTTTTTTATCTCATTCGTAAAAACTTCAATTAATTTACACAACAATAGTTGCACATGCAACTGTTGTTGTGTAAATTAATGTTCAAGCGATGAGGAAAACTCACATGATGAACAGGAGAATGAAGATGACGATAAAGAAATTAGGTTTGAAATCCGTTCAGGCGACACGCGTTGCACCATTTAGCCAATGGCTAATGGCGGCAGTTTTAGTCGCCAGCAGCGTGACAGTAACGGGTGCCATGGCATCAGAAAATACCATTGAACAAAGACAGGCTGCGTTTTCAGACATTGAGTCAAACACTAAAGCCGCAGCGAAAATGATAGATGGCGATAAGACGGACTGGGCGGCATTGCTGGTAATGAGTGAACAGCTTGTGGCAAGCGGTGATGTGGTCTCTAACGCGTTTGTGGCCGGAAGCGATGAAGGGGGCAAAGCAAAGTCTGATGTTTGGGAAAAACCGGAAAAATTCGAGCGTTTGATGTTGGAAATGAATGATGGGTATCAAAGCTTGTTGGCTGCTGCTCAACATCAAGATGCAAAAAAAGCGCAACAAGCCATTAAATCGGCAGAGTCGACGTGTCGTAGCTGCCACCGCTCTTACCGTGCTCGTTGGTAAGCGTTTAACCCTTATTAAAACAATAATCTATAGAGAGTAAAGTTATGAAATTATTTAAAAAAATCATCGTAAGCATCGCGACTATTGCCTTGTTCCCAAGCATCGCTACGGCGCAAGATTTTGGTGTCGAACTAAAATGGAATACACAGGACATTTACCAAGTGTTGGAAACGATGCCTAAACAAAAGCAAGCGTTTGAGGCGTTTGTGGATAGTGGGCGAGTGAAAGATATGTTTGTGACCGACAGTAAAATAGGTGAAGAAAATACGCCCTTATTACGTTTTGTCATGGAAGGTGACAGCGAGGCGGACATCCGAGCTGAACTTGCGCAACTACCGCTTTATCAAGCGAATCTGGTTAAAATTGGTCGTGTGCAAGCCATGGGTAATAAGTGGTTAGATACTACGCCACAAGATAATCACTATGGTCTAACGCTGACATGGAAGTCTGGGATTGAACCGATGGAAATAGACCGTGTGCTGGGTGTTGATCTACAACGCGTCATTGCGCTCAATCAAGTCGGTACTGTGTCTTCGTCTTACATCAATACTCAGACGCTAGAAGGCAATGTGGTCCGCCCTGTGTATTTGGTTTCTGTGTTAGCAAAAGATGCCGAGCAAGCGCTAGAAATGAGCAAACAATTTGAAGCGATTCGCCTTGGTTATGCCAGTGTCGACGTTGAACATTTGGGGCGAAAATTGGATATGACAAAGCTGTAAACATTAAGGCTTATAAGTGAACGCTTAAAACATAAAAAAAGCCGAGGCTATTCTGAAAACTAGAATACCCACGGCTTTAATCATACTAGGACGCTATTCTGGTTTTAATGACAGTACGCTATCGATGTCTTCGGCGCTGTGGCGCTCTGGTACTTGCTCCCACTCTTCACCCCAAGAGCGATTTAAGATTCGACCGCGTTGCACGCCTTGTCGAGCTTCGAGCATTTTCGCCCAGCGCATGACATGGGTATAACTTTCAACTTGTAAAAACTCGGCGGCGTCATACAAGTTACCAAGCACAACGTTGCCATACCATGGCCAAATAGCCATGTCAGCTATCGAGTATTCTTCACCAGCCACGTAGGTATTGGCGGCGAGTTGCTTGTCTAATACGTCCAACTGACGCTTTGCCTCCATCGCAAAGCGATTGATTGGGTATTCAAGCTTTTCGTCGGCATACGCATAGAAATGCCCGAATCCTCCCCCTAAGAACGGCGCAGAACCTTGTGCCCAGAATAGCCAATTAAACGTCTGTGTTCGCGCCGCGCCTTCTTTAGGTAGAAAGTGGCCAAATTTTTCGGCAAGGTGGACCAGGATCGAAGCCGATTCAAATACATTAACGTTCTCTTGACCAGAGCGATCAACCAATGCTGGGATCTTTGAATTTGGGTTTACACCAACAAAGCCCGAGGAAAACTGGTCACCCTCGCCAATATTAATAAGGTAAGCGTCGTACTCTGCTTCTTTGATACCAAGAGCGAGCAATTCTTCGAGAAGAATTGTGACTTTTTGTCCATTAGGAGTCCCGAGTGAATACAGCTGTAAAGCGTGGGTACCAACCGGTAGTGCTTTGTCGTGGGTTGCTCCAGATACAGGGCGATTGATGCTGGCCCATTTATTGCCACCTTTTGTGTCGTGAACCCAGATTTTCGGCGGTGTATATTGATTTTCCATATTAACTCCTAAGATAAAAGATCAAGGGCTAAGTTAAACGAACAAGGACTACGCTTAACGCGAAGGCTCAAGTTGAAATGTGAAGGTGTAAACGAACACCCGAGACGTGCGTTACTCGCTAAGACATGAGCGCTGATTAATTCTAGTTCAGTATGTCGAAGCGCATTGGCATAAGGGCGTTATTGTCAACAATCACACCCATAAATTAACCGGGAAGGCTGCGCTATGGGTGTGACAATAGGTTAGTGCATTCTTGCTAACTTATTGTTATTTATTCAACATCACGACGAGAGTCTTGTCTAATCTTTCGCATAGTTCTGTGGGAACAGCGCACGTTTAGTTACGTCATCTTGGGCTGTTTTAAATTCGATGTCTTTGCCAACATCGCGTGCCACTTGTACGGCAGGACGTTGGTTAATGGCATCAAACCAACGCTTCAAATTAGGGTAAGGGTTAAGAGCGTCTTCCCCTAGTACGACCGCCGCTTTGTCAACCCAACCCCACGCCGCGATATCGGCAATGCTGTAGGTTTGCCCAACGAGGTAGTTTCTGCCATTTAAGTGCGCATCGAGTACCTCGTAGTGACGTTGTGCTTCACGCAAGTATCGATTGATCGCATAAGGGATCTTTTCTGGCGATGCATGTCGAAAGTGAACAGATTGACCTGAGAATGGACCCAGTCCAGATGCGATGAACATTAACCAAGAAAGCATCTCACCACGATTTTCGGGTTCCCCTGCCAGAAGTCCCGTTTTTTCGGAAAGGTAGAGCAAAATCGCATTGGAATCAAACACTCTGACGCCATCATCTTCTATCGCAGGGGCTTTACCGTTTGGGTTTATCGCGCGATATTCCGGGCTGTGTTGCTCACCTTTGTAGGTATCCACGGGAACGAGTTCATAAGGTAGACCTGTCTCTGCAAGATACAGTGCTACTTTCATTGGGTTTGGTGTCTTGTGGAAGTAAAACTTTAGCATGTCATTTTCCTTTGAATTAAGTCTATTCGGGACGAATCACTAGACCTTTCCTTCTCGTGATGAACCACACTATAGAACTATTTGAACGGTCGTTCAATAATTTATTGAACAGTTGTTCAAATTGAGTTTTGTTTCTATGTTTCTATGTTTTGATATTTTGATGTACGAAAGCCGAGACGGTGAGTTAGGTATATTGACCAACATGAATATTTACTAGAAACCGAGTTCAGAGGTTTAACCCAAGGGTTAGCGCGACAAGTTTTCAATATGCTCCCAACGGTTTTCAGTTAATCGGTATTGTTTGAGGGTGTCGAGGACGCGCACGAGGACCGGTCCAGATGAATGGCTTCGCGATACCAGACAGCCTACAGCCGTTAACCAACCATTAAATTCATGTGCGACAGGTAGTGAAACAATGGTGTTTTGCTCTAATGGTGTCTTGATCAGCTGCTCAGGAACGAGCGCCCAGCCAATGCCTTGGCGAACAAGGTCAATGAGGGTTTGGTGATTGTTCGCGTACCAAAGCTTGGAGCTAATTCCGTAACTAAACCAAAGTTCTTTTTGTTTCGCGCTGCGATGGACGCATTGGCGATAAAGCTTTAAGTCATCGTGCTCCACAAGAGGCAACGCAGCTAAAGGGTGCGTCGGTGAGGAAATGGTCAAAAACCTTGCCTGCCCCATAATAAAAAAGTCCATATCGACTTTAAGTTCACCATCGGCAAATACAATACCCGCGTGCGCTTTACCTGTACGAACTAAATCTTCAATATCGAAGCTAGAGGCGGTGATGATTTCAAAATGGGTAATGGGAAACTGGTCCGCTAATGGAGTCAGCATGCTTAAAAAATCATTACTCACTATGCTTTCATCTATCGCGATGACAAGCTCATGTTCGTACGCATTCGTGAGCGCCGTCGCCTTTTGATCGAAGTAAACCTGTTGCTGCAATATAGATCGCGCAATGGGCAATAACGCTTCACCACTTTTGGTTAGGGTAGGGGTGTTCTTATCTCGGTTAAATAACTCTTGGTTGACGGCTATTTCAAGGTTAGCTATCGCTTGGCTAACCCCTGACTGCGCGCGTTTTAACTTACGTGCTGCCGCGGAAAAAGACCCACTTTCGCATACTGTGACGAAGACTCTTAATTGCTCAAAGCTATACATGGGCATTCCTCTGTGACGACGTTTACAAAGTTAATAATAAAACAAGCTATCACTAAGTGTGATAGTTGTTAACTTTATTTGTGCATTCACCCTGACATAATCCCAGCTTCATTTTTGAGTAAGTAGCTTGGAGTAAATTATGGGAACACTAGAGCGTGTTTTTCATTCGGTGTTGTTTGAAACATTGGCCGTCACATCGTCCATCCTTGGGTTGGCGTTGTTTACCGACCATGATATCGCCGCACTATCAGGAACAATGATAGTTATTGCCACCATGGCGATGATTTGGAACTATTTGTTTAATTTGGGGTTTGATAGAGCGGTACCGGGCGAGAAAACCAAGCGCTCACTGTCACTACGCGTGATTCATGTGTTGTTGTTTGAGGCGGGGTTGCTGTTTTTCACCATTCCAGTCATGGCTTTTATTCTAGAGGTGAGTTTGTGGCAAGCTTTCTTAATGGACTTAGGGGTGACGATTTTTATAACGATTTATGCGTTTCTCTTTAATCTTATTTATGATCACGTTAGAGCCTATGTACTGCAGCGAAGAGTCGTAAATGGTGTCAAAGCGGTTTCGTAGCAAAGCGAAGGTTTACGCTTTGGTGATTCGGTGACTAGGTCGATATGTCACGAGTCTTATTTGTAATAGGTTTTAGCTATTGAATAAGTAGATTTAATCTGTTTTATTCGCAATAAAGTGTTGGGTATAGTGGAGACAATTGAACACAATAGGACAACATCATGGCGAAAACACTTAGGTTTGCATCAATACACTTCACTATCGCGTTTAGCGTGGCGTATGTTTTTACCGGTGAGATAATTCTGAGTAGCATGATCGCCATGCTGGAACCTGCGGTGAACACAGTTGCGTTTTATTTCCATGAAAAGCTGTGGGAGAAATCGCAATGGTTGAAGTCGTTAAGCCGAAATGTTCGTATTAAAACAGCATCATTTGCGGTGGTTCATTATAGCGTCGCGTTTTCCGTTGTATTTGCACTTACCGGGAGTATTGTTGCAGGTGGGGCGGTGGCATTACTAGAGCCTGCGATTAATACGTTTGCGTACTTCTTACATGAAAAATCGTGGAATAAACGAGTTGGCAACCAGAACAAGCTTATGCCATGTTCAACGGATTGTGTGGCGGCGTAATCGAGAGTCAGCGCCCTGAAGTAGCCATCAACGAACAACGCCAGAGAGGAATCTCTGGCGTTTTCTCATCGATAATCTAACGGTTCACACCGAGATCGAAATAGGGACTAAGAACTAACAGGGCTAGATTCAGAAATAGCTTCTGGTACTTCCGAATCTAAAGCATCAGTTCCTGGAGCGGCGTTTACTGCGGGAGTAACGGCTGCTGGTGTGACTGGAGCAATGTTCTCTACTTGGAGAGACTCAGGCTCAGGCTGAGTTACACCAGTATTTAGCTGGGCTACCTTCTGAGCTTCAAGTGAGTTGACTTTACTTTGCAGCGCTTGTTTTTCTGCCATGAGCTGATTTGATTGAGCGGCTGTCGCCTCGATATCTTGCTTGACTTGCTTGAGCTCCATTGTCAGTGATAGCCATTTCTCATCATCGCTTTTTTGAGTATCCAGCATTGAGCTTTCAATGTATTTAGCATGTTCAATGAGCGTTTTATTTCGGTGGTCACCTGTGGCTGAGGCAACTGCAATGGCGTGGAGTTGAGCTTCTAAGTTCAGAATATAGCGCTCATATTGCTTTTCAGGTAGGGATTTTAGCTCTCGAACTTGCTGAACGATTTTTTCTGTACGTTGCAACGCAAATGACACGGTATCGGCGCGAACTTGTATTTCGTCATGATTACGAGGCGATGACTGAATAAAGGCTTCTGCTTTAGAAAGCGTCGCTTCAGAACGTGCCATAACCAATGGAGCATCAACAGAATAACGTTGTTTTTTATGTTGGCTAAATTGTTGCTTAGCCTCGCCTAAATAGTGTTTAGTTACAGACTTAGCTTCTAATTGGTGTTGTTTAGTCTCCAATGCAATTAGTCTTTCATTGTCAATAGTTTCATTATTGGCGATATAATCTATAGTGCGCTTAAATTGTTGCTCAACACGTTTAAATTCAGTTGGAAATAGGGTTTGTGCATTGACTTTCTCTAAATAGGTGTTGTTTTCAAATGATACTGACATCACAGATAATACCCGCTGTTTTGTTGCAATAGCACTGCGGTATGCCAGTTCAAATGCATCTAATGATGCGGTCATTTCCTGACCATAATTTTGGCTGGAAAAGAGATCTGAATCATTGATTTTGCTCGGTTCATGCTCAAACTCAGAATAAGCACTGCGCGCTTCTTTTAGAGCTTTAGTCATGGATGAATAGGCTTGTGTGGCATACCATTTAAGTTGCTCGTCACTGTGCCGTGATGTGGCATCATCAAGCTTTACTTTTAGTGTGTCATACAGGTCAAGCTGAATATTGGTAGATGTTGCTTGTTTTGATTCATCTGATGAAGTTGACGCGCAGCCAAATAATGAAGTTGCCAATATAAGGCAGGCTAGCGTTCTGACAGGTTGTTGCATTTTCTATCCTTAGAATTGTTTTTATGTAATATGCCCAGGCAATAAAATACACTAAGCACCAGGATTATATAGAAATGCATATGATTTATAAATGTATTTTATTGACACTTAGCTGACATAGCCATTCAATTACTCAATGCAAGGAGGTTATTTGAATCATTTATTAATCAGAGTGACACATCTTGGATGTTGGTATGTATTTTGTGAATGCATTGGGGTTGGTGGGGAGGATATAGGAACAATGTGTGTATAAATTCTGACTAGATGAACAATGGGAGTAAAAAGCTAGCCGTCAACACGGTTAGCTTTTGTATGTTAGCTTAGGCACAACACGACGAGTTTTGTGATCAAAATTCATAATGTTGTTGGCGGTTGAAGACGATTACATTCGCCGCTTTATTCGCGTTTATCTCTACAGCACGCTTTTCTAAGGTCGCTCACCTGCGCCCAAACGTTTTTCGATATCACTGATCACACTAGGAAGGTCATTAATTGTATCGATTAGGTAGTGTGGCGATGCTTTACCAAGCTTTTCACGTGCTCTCTCGCGAGCAGCATTCAATGTGGCTTCATCGGCGGCTTGGTATTGTTCTAAGGTTAAACCTGCTTCATTACCCGATAATAACAGCCCGACGGTCCACATTCCGGCGTTGTGACCCTCTTCAATGCCTGGAGCTGCATCGTCAACCTTTACGCAAGCGCCAACACAGGTGACATTCAGCTCAATCATATTTTTTAGTGCCATAAATGGAGCAGGGCGACCACCTTGAGGAAGGTCATCCGTTGCCACAATGCAGTCAGGCTCGTAGCCATAGTCTTGCGCGGCAGGAATCAAGACATCCATCACTTCTCTAGGGTAACCGGAGCAAGAGCCTATTTTGATTCCTTGTTGTTTTAGCCCGTTCACCACATCAATCGCATTGAGGATAGGTTCGGCGTGATCGGCTACTTTTGCTTTTTGTAGCGGCATAAACGTCGCGTAAATTTGGTCAATATCGCTGTCAGTCATGGTGCGACCGAACTGCTTTTCCCATCGCTGTGCAACGGCTGGCAAGTGACCGACCGCTTTAATGTGATCCCACTTACCAATACCCATTGGCTCACGTGCTTCGGCAAGTGTAATGTCGAAATCGTAGCCTTGTCTAAAGGCTTCAACAAAAATGCTGGTGGGTGCGAATGAACCAAAATCAACGATGGTGCCGGCCCAGTCAAAAACGATGGCTTGAACAGGCGACTTAGTGAAGGCGCTTGGTGTTGCTGAATAGAGATTAGACATAATTAAAATCCTTGCATACTTTTGCGATCGCGTGCTCGAAAATATCGAGAGCTTGTGTGAGTTGTTCACGGGTAATAATGAGCGGTGGGCTCAACTGTATAACGTTACCTTGCGAGACCTTAAAGCTCAGTCCCTGGTTGAGGCATTGATACAACACGGATTCAGCCTCGTCATAGGCGCGTTGTTTGGAGACAGGATTGGTCACCAGCTCAACGCCCCATAACAACCCTATTCCGCGTACGTCACCGATCACAGGGTAGGTTGCCTTCATTTGCATTAAGCGAGCTTTAACAAACTCACCATCCGCGCGTGTTTTCTCTAGTAATTGCTCGTGTTCGATAGCTTCCATCGTCGCCAATGCTGCCGCACATCCAACGGGGCTTTTTTCGTGGGTGTAGTGACCCAGTGATATCTCAGAGGCGGTGTTGTATTTTTCTTTGGTCACCATGGCAGCAATAGGGACTAATCCTCCCCCAAGTCCCTTACCTATACATAAGATGTCGGGTTCAATATCAAAGGCTTGATAAGTAAACCATTCGCCACTGCGACCCATGCCGTTAGGGATATCATCGATGATTAATAAGACGTTATGCTTATCGCAAATCTCTCGAATACGTTGCCAATAGGCTTTGCTTGGTACCTGTACATCAGTATTGCGCACGCCCTCAGCAATGAACGCACCGATGCCCCCTTCTTTTTCGATTACATACTCTAAGTAATCCGCGTAATGCACATCACTGCCGTCTTGAGAGGGCAGTGCACCACGGTAAGAGACCGCGGGTGGAATACGCTCAACTCCAGCCATTAATGGCCCCATGCCTTCACGAAAACAGGCTTCTCCGCCAACGGAAATGGCATCAAGGGAAGCACCATGAAATGAGTCCCAAAGTGACACGACTTTGTGACTGCCTGTGATGTAACGAGCCAACTTCAGTGCCATGCCGACAACGGAGGTTCCGCCCGGTGCAAAGAGCACTCGGTTTAGGTCGCCGCCACAGATGTCGGTGAGCTTTTCCGCGCATTTGACCGCCGTCTCATTGGTAAAGCGACGGGGAGAAAATGGCAGTGACTGCATTTGCTCAGTGACGCGCTTAATGATGTGAGGGTGACCATAACCAAGTTGATGGACGTTGTTACCATGAAAATCCATGTATCTTTTGCCACGGGTATCTTGAAGGTAGATCCCTTCTGCCGCTTGCAGTGAATCAAGGCAAGGCGTTGACATGGATTGATGTAAGAACACGTCAGCATCGCGTTTGAGTAGCGCTTGGGTCGCTTTATCTTGAATACCAGCTGTCCATTCTTGGCGAGCAGGAGTGTTGTTCACATCGCCCTCACTGCGTAATTGAGTTGCCTGATCTGACATTATTTGATCTCCCAATACATTGAGCTCTTCACCGCAGTGATCAGACGTGAGATATCCGCTGGATGTACATCGCCAATGTTACCGATGCGGAAACAGTCAGCATTGGAGACTTTCCCTGGGTAAATCACAAAGCCTTGTGCTTTAAGTCGGTTGTAGAACGCTTTGAACCGATAGTCACTGTGCTTTGGTGAGTAGAAAGAGGTGATGATTGGTGAGTGCAGCTCCTCATGGAGTAATGGCGCAAAGCCTAACGATCGCATGCCTTCCACTAAGGTTTTTTGGTTAGTTTGATAACGCTGATGACGAGCGGCAATACCGCCTTCGTCCTGTAGCTCTTGCAGTGCTTGGTAAAATGCACGTACGGTATGAGTAGGTGAAGTAAAGCGCCACTTTCCGTGGTTGTTCTCCATACATTGCCATTGGTCATAGAGATCTAATGTCAGGGAGCGAGCTTGCCCTTGGCACTTGTCCAATGAGGTTTTTTTGGCAATGACAAAGCCAAATCCTGGTACACCTTGAATGCATTTGTTGGCCGAGCTGATCATAAAGTCGATGCCTAAGTCACCGATATCCATAGGAATGCCACCAAAGCTGGACATCGCATCTAGGATCACGGTTTTGTCATGTTGCTTTGCTAGTTTGATGACCGCTTCAATCGGGTTGAGCATGCCAGTGGTGGTTTCACAATGCACAATGGCAATATGAGTAATATCTGTATCATTTTCTAGTGCGTTCTGCACCGCATCTAAGCTTGGCTGTTGGGTTTCACCCAGCGAGATGACGCAAGTCGGAATCGAGAGATAGTCTGCAATTTGCGCAATGCGAGCACCGTAAGCGCCGTTATCGATGACCAAAAGTTTGTCATTCTTGCCAAGTGCGCTGCCGATGGTCGCTTCAACAGAGGCCGTGCCGCTGCCTTGCATGAGCACACTGGTATAGCCGGGTTGACGAGTCGCCAATTGTGTTAGCGATGAGCGAATGACCTCAACGACGTCTTTGTTGTAGTCGTCATCCCATGTGCACCAATCTTTAAGCATCGCTTGTCGAACGGTTTCAGAGGTAGAAAGTGGGCCGGGCGTTAGCAGTAAGTATTCGTTTTTCATTATCACTTCTCATATTGGACTATACCAAGTTGTTGTGGCTACTCTAGCAATCCTTTTTATTGTTCGTAAAGGGGGAGCAAATAGATTTAATAAAAGCTTCACAGTTCGAAATGTTGCGAAAATCGTTGTCATCGAATTGGTCATAAATCGTCGTCAAACTGCCATTTTATGTTCATTTAATCGTCATAAATGAGAATTACCGTGTAAATAGAAACTGGTACATACCAATTTGGGTGTGACCGTCAATGATGACTTTAAAGGTGACGTGCAGATAAACAGCGAGTCGCCACAAAAAATGAAACTGGAGATGGAAATGAAAAACCGTTTGATGAAAGGGACACTGGCAACGTTGGTTTCTTTGTGGGCAACGAATGCTTTGGCTGCCACGGAAGTGACGGTGTATACCGCTTTTGAAACGGATATTCTTGCGAAATACAAGAATGCGTTTGAAAATGAAAACCCAGATATAAAAATCAACTGGGTGCGAGATTCGACGGGAATCATGACGGCTAAATTGTTGGCAGAAAAAAATAATGCTCGCGCAGAGGTTGTGTGGGGGCTTGCTGGTTCTTCTATGGCACTGTTGAAAGAGGAAGGCATTCTTAAGCCATATACACCGAAAGGCATCGAAAATTTAAATGCTAACTTAAACGATCCGCAATCAAGCCAAGCCTGGTTTGGTAATGACGCGTTTTTTAATGCGGTGTGCTTTAATGAAATTGTCGCCAAACAGCTGGATTTACCGAAACCGCAGTCATGGGAAGACTTAACAAACCCAGTTTACAAAGGTCATATCGCGATGCCAAACCCTGCTTCATCAGGGACGGGCTATATGCAAGTGTCTGCTTGGTTACAAAATATGGGTGATGACCAAGCTTGGAATTACATGCAAAAGCTAGACGATAACATAGCGCATTATACGCATTCAGGCTCGAAGCCTTGTGTTCAAGCCGGTATGGGTGAAGTCGCAATTGGTATTTCTATGGCAAGCCGTGGAGCGAAGTTGAAAACGCAAGGCGCACCGTTGGATGTGATTGTGCCAGCTGGTATTGGTTGGGAATCTGAAGCCGTAGGTCTTGTTAAAGAATCTGATGCGGCCAAACGTGTGGTTGATTGGTCTGTATCCAAAGCGGCGAATGAGCTGTATATCGAAATGTACCCGGTAGTGGGTCATAAAGAGGTCAAAGCAACCGCCAGTAACTTCCCGAATGTTCAAGAAGCGATGGCAGATATGGACTTCGGCAAGATGGGGACCGACCGTGCCGATGTACTAAAAACGTGGTCGCAAAAATTTGATGCAAAATCGGAACCAAAATCGTAATCAAGTAATCGTAATTTCGATGACGAATACGGAGTCGAAGCTATCGTAACGGAAGGAAGGCATACGCCTTCCTTTTTTATTGACCATTCTATCTTCATCAACCATAAAACTGAAACCAAGCTGATATAAAACTGTCATTGCAATGAAATATAGCCAATTTAACATTGGTATATACCATTTGGAGAGTGAATGATGACAGTATCCAACCCCTATTTAGATATTAAAAATGTGGTAAAGAAATTTGGCCAGTTTACGGCATTGAAAGAGATCTCATTGTCGATTGAACGCGGCGAGTTTGTGTGTTTTCTTGGCCCATCTGGTTGCGGAAAAACCACATTGTTACGTGCCATTGCGGGTCTGGATCTTCCTACCTCTGGACGTATTTGCCAAGACGACAAAGAAACCACTTTTTTACCGCCGGAGAAACGCGATTTCGGCATCGTCTTTCAGTCTTACGCACTATTTCCTAACCTCACTGTACAAGAAAATATTGCCGTGGGTTTAAAAAATCAGGGCTTATCCAATAAAGAAGCCTTGGAAAAAGTTGAGCATTGGCTAGAGATGATCGGCCTGCCTACTTCTGGTAACAAGTTTCCTAACCAATTGTCTGGTGGTCAGCAACAACGAGTTGCTCTTGCTCGAGCTCTAGCCTTATCTCCAGGCTTATTACTTCTTGATGAGCCGCTATCAGCGCTTGATGCGAAAGTACGTACTCACCTTCGTGATGAGATTTGCCAAATGCAACGTCGTTTAGGTATCACTACGATTATGGTTACACATGACCAAGAAGAAGCCTTATCGATGGCTGATCGTATTGTTGTTATGAACCATGGGGTGATTGAACAAGTTGGAACTCCGCAAGAAATTTATGAAGCGCCGGCTACTCGCTTTGTTGCCGATTTTGTTGGCAGCATGAACTTTGTTGAGGCGTCGGTTGCATCAAGTCAATCATTGAGAGTCGCTGAGTCTATGCTAGAGCTTCCAACGTTGGAAAACATGGCGTTAAAACAAGGTGATATTTTTGACTTAGCCGTTCGCCCAGAGAATATTCAATTTGTCAAGCGAGCGAGCAACGCGATCCCGGTGCGTATCCTTTCAAAAGAATTTCAAGGCGCGTATTACCGAGTTGAAGCCGCGATGCAAAACGCGCCTATGGCGGCACCACTGCATATTGATGTTCCAGTGAAAGAAGCGAAACATTTAAACCTGCGCCGTAACGACATTTGTTATATCGAGTTTGGTGAAGTGGGTTTACGAGGCTACCTACGGGAGAGTCATGTATTCAAGGTCGCGTCTGACACGACGATGGATACTCACGCATCCACCCAAGCGGCTTAGGAGTTGACAATGTACGCTAATACAACGCTATCATTCGGTGATACGCTTAAAAGTCGAGTGGTACTACTGCGTGCCAAAATGAGTCAAGACAACTGGATTCTATTGAGTTTGTTGTTGTTTATTTTTGTGTCAATGACGCTATTTATCATCATGCCATTGTGGGCGATGATGAAGAAAAGCGTACAAAATAGTGACGGCGAGTTTGTTGGGATGGATAACTTCTCAACCTATTTTGCGACAGATAGTCTTTGGGTATCGCTAACCAATACCTTTACGGTCGGTCTTATTGTCACCTTGGTTGTTGGCGCCCTTGCTTTTGGTTACGCGTATGCATTGACTCGAACCTGTATGCCCTTTAAAGGTGTGTTTCGGTTTATGGGCTCTGCGCCGATACTCGCTCCATCACTACTCCCGGCCATCAGCTTGATCTATTTATTTGGTAATCAAGGTGTTGCTAAAGAGTTTCTCCAAGGTCACTCTATCTATGGAGTCATCGGTATTTCTTTGGGGTTGATTTTTTGGACGTTTCCTCACGCACTCATGATATTAACGACGTCCTTGCGTACGTCAGATGCACGTTTATATGAAGCGGCGAGAGCGTTGAAAACGTCTCCAATCAAAACCTTTTTTATGGTGACGTTACCCGCCGCTAAATACGGGTTGATCAGCACGTTGATCGTGGTGTTTACGTTAGTGGTGTGTGACTTCGGTGTACCAAAAGTCATTGGTGGCAGCTACAACGTATTGGCCACGGATATTTTCAAGCAAGTCGTGGGTCAACAGAACTTCTCAATGGGTGCGGTCACCAGTATCTTGTTGTTATTACCAGCTATTTTAGCCTTCGCTGTGGACCGCTGGGTGCAAAAGAAGCAAAAAAGCATGCTTGATTCGCGTTCCGTCCCTTATCAACCAGAACCTAATAAACTTCGTGACAACATTAGTTTGGTTTATTGCTTGGTGATTTCCTTTGCTGTCATTGCCGTGCTTGGTATGGCGGTATATGGGTCATTGGTCACGTTCTGGCCATGGAATAAAACGTTGACGTTGAATAACTACAATTTTGCAGAGATGAGTACGTACGGATGGACGCCTTATTTTAACTCATTGAAGCTTGGATTGTGGACCGCGATTGTGGGTTCTGTCGTGATTTTCTTAGGTGCTTATGGCATTGAAAAAGGACGAGCATTTGGCCCACTGCGACAGTGGATGCAAATGATGAGCGTGATTCCAATGGCTGTGCCCGGTTTGGTACTTGGTTTAGGCTACATTTTTTACTTCAATGATGCCAATAACCCGCTGGGCGTACTGTACGGCACTATGGCCTTTTTAGTGATTAATACGGTCGTACATTATTATACTGTTGGACATATGACGGCATTAACTGCGCTGAAGCAGTTACCAAGTGAAATTGAAGCGACGGCAGCGTCGGTCAAATTGCCTCAATATAAGCTGTTTTTTAAGGTAACGTTACCTTGTTGTATGCCTGCGGTATTAGATATAGCGATATATTTATTTATCAATGCTTTAACAACGACATCGGCAGTAGTATTCTTATATTCAACCCAAACAATTCCGGCGTCTGTTTCGGTATTGAACATGGATGATGCTGGGCAGACTGGCTCTGCGGCAGCAATGGCAGTGATGATTATGATCTCTGCGGCTGCAGCAAAACTGCTGCATATGGTTGTGGGTAAGCTGCTTGATGGGAAAACTCAAGCGTGGCGAAATCGATAAAATTAGTGGTGCTTTGGCACACCGCAGCGACACGTCGTTGATAGAAATTAAGGATACTACGTGCAATACGTAAAGATTAAAGATGCGCTGGTGGAGCAGATAGAGTCCGGTATGTTGATGCCAAGACAAAAGTTGCCTGCCGAGCGTAAATTAGCGGAGTCGTTTGATACAACGCGAGTCACATTGCGAGAAGCATTGTCGCTGTTAGAAGCGGAAGGTCGTATTTTTAGAGAAGATCGTCGAGGTTGGTTTATTTCACCAGAACCGCTGAAGTACGATCCCACTGAAACCCTAAACTTTACCAATATGGCGTTGAGCCAGAACCGTCAGCCACACACTACGCTGGTAGCAGCAAAAGCGATGATGGCGACGAAAAAAGCCGCAGAGTTACTTAATCTGCCGCCATTTTCGGATATTTTCCGCGTTGATCGCGTCCGGTATTTGGAAGATAGACCTGTTGTGTTTGTGACGAACTACATTCGTACTGAGCAGTTTCCTAACTTGCTTAGCCATGATTTGTCTTTATCCTTGACCGATATTTATCGAGAGCAATATGGCGTGGCGTACAGCAAGGTTAAGTATCGAGTGAGCACCACCTCTCTATTGGGCGAAATGGCGCAGGCTCTGCGTGCAACGTCCGGCACGCCGGCAATGATGGTAGAGCGAATTAATTACAATCAACATGGCGAACTTATTGACTGTGATATCGAATATTGGCGCCATGATGCGATCAGTATTGAGTCTATTGCTCAGTTGCAGTCAAACCATAGTTAGAAGCATGCCATTGAGCGTGGTTTAACCGCCACGCTCGCGCCTTTCTATCCCATCTAACACCGATTAAAGGAACTCACATTGACGTTCTACGCCGTGCTATTAGTGGTGTTCTCAGCTTTGCTTCATGCGGGCTGGAACGTATTAGGCAAGTCCAATAATGGGTCGGGTTACTCCTTTACCTTAGGTGCTTCACTTGCGCCTTTCTTTCTATTATCGCCTTATCTAATTTGGTGCTTATCTGTTATCGGATTCGATAATTTAACCCTGTCGTTTTGGCGCTTATTACTATTTAGTGCTGTGGGGCAGGTGGTTTATTTAGTCGGTTTGCTCAGAGCCTATAATCTAGGGGATATTGGCGTGATATATCCCATCGCTCGTGCTCTTCCTGTGCTTATGGTCGGGGTGAGTACCGTGGTGATTGGACAAGCACTTACGTTTAATGCATGGCTAGGGTTTATTATATTGACCTTGGGTTGTTTGTTGGTACCTATGCGGCACTTTAACGATTTTAGCTGGCGCTCATACGTTAATCTTGGTGTCTTTTGGGCGTTTATCGCCGCGGTTGGCACCACGATTTACTCGGTTGTTGATAAACAAGCACTGAGCTGGCTGCAACTTGAAACTGACGGTTTATCGTCTCATCAGATTGCGATATTTTTTCTGGGCATGCAGTTTGCCGCCATTGCTCTCGTCCTCATTAGCTGGCTGTTACTTACAGGTAAGCGTCATGAGTTAGTTTTAACGTGGCAGTGTCGTTACCGCTCAGCGACCGCAGGCATTATGATGGCGTTGACGTACGGTATGGTGTTATTTGCCATGACCATGGTTGATAACGTCAGCTATGTGGTGGCATTGAGGCAAGTGAGCATCATATTTGGTGTGTTAATGGGGATTTGGTTTTTAAAAGAGAAGTGGTTTTATACTCGTGGTATTGGTGTGAGCTTGGTATTGGTAGGGTTGCTAATTGCGCTAGTATAAGCTCTGGTTGTTAACCTGTGCGATTTTTAAAAAGGCGCTTGC
Source organism: Vibrio methylphosphonaticus (assembly GCF_023634655.1). Classification (GTDB taxonomy): domain Bacteria; phylum Pseudomonadota; class Gammaproteobacteria; order Enterobacterales; family Vibrionaceae; genus Vibrio; species Vibrio methylphosphonaticus. Next base: position 60,297 of record NZ_JAMKMS010000020.1, read on the forward strand.
TGTGGTAAGTGCCTTTTTACTGTGTGGTAAGTGAACAGAGCACCAATACCTGATATTACGCTGGGATTAAAGCATAATTTGAACCACTTCTACGCCCTAATATACTGATTTTTAACAATACAATCGGCATAACGTTGCGCCGCAATATGCTTGAACTTTATCGGCTTATCCAATGAGCCAAACAAAGAAATGCCGCCCCCGAGTAAGATTGGGATTGTCGTAATAAGCATCTCATCAATCAGGTCTGCCTGTAAGAAGTTTTGAATGGTGACTCCACCATCAATATATAGGTCATGATAACCTTTGGAATTTAAGTCTTTGACGATATCACGTAAGTCACCGTTGACTAAAAACACTTTGTCTTCATAGCCCTTAGGGACGTCTTTCATCGTATTACTGAGTACAAAAACGGGCTTAGAGTAAGGCCATTCACAGTCAAAACTGAGCACCGTATCCAAAGTGTTACGCCCCATAATTAGCGCATCAATACGCCCCATGAAGTCAGCAAACCCAAAATCAGAGCCCTCGGGATTTGGAACCTCGTGTAGCCAATCCAAATTGTTATTTTTATCCGCAATAAAACCGTCTAAGCTGGTCGCGATATAAACGATGTTAGCCATGATCGTAGACTCCGTAGTTTGAAATATGCTAGGTTATACCTATAATTCTACAGTGTAGATAAATTGGAGTTTAGCTAGGAAATTATATGACTGTCAAGCCAAAGAAACGGGGTCGACCTTCGAAATCTGGGGCAGGTTTAAGCCAGAAAATGATTGTTGAAACCGCTAAAAAATTGATGCAAGGACAGGGTAGTGTTCCCAGTATTCGTAAGTTAGCGGCTGAACTGGGCATGGACGCAATGGCCATTTATCACTACTTTCGTAACAAAGATGAGCTGTTAGAGGCGGTAGCCATATCGCTTGTGGAAGGTATTTATCAGCCTACTGGATTAGCTTCGTGGCAAGAAGAGCTGACGGAATTAGGTTGGAGTTACCTTACATTACTTAGTGACTATCCGGGTTTACTGGAAACATTATTAAAAATGCGCAGTAGTGGGCCTGCTGAAGTATTCATAACTCGATTTGAGCGAGTGATTTCTGATATTGGCTTAACCGCTGACAGTAAGAAAAATGCGGTTAATTTGCTTGCAGATTACTTGCATGGTTATGCTTTTTCAATGCAATTTACCACGATTGTTCAAGAGGAAAGAAAGGCGATATATACAGGTTCCATATCCTTGTATTTGAACGCGATATCTTTAGGTACTTCTGCTTCCGGCTCTTGTGTATTTCACAAATAAGGAAGGCATCACAGGTTCATTTTACTGAACATTTTATCTTACTTAGCACTTTACCTTACGTCGTGTTTTGTTGTGGCGAACGTTTTATCGTGCTCAGTAATGTAAGTGTGATGCCTTAATGTTGATGAACGGGCGCTAGAGCTGTTCTTCAATAGGCAGAATTCCGCTGAACCAAGCCCCAAATCTGCGCCATACACTAGCGTTAGGCTCGCTGGTAAGCCTTTCTCCTGTGGAATGGTCAACCCAGATAGTTTCGCCATCAACCACTTCAATCTGATAGGCGGTGGCGGGTATTTCTTTCATGATTTCTTTGTAAACTTTGCCAGCGTATTCAGGTTGTTCGATGACGACACCCATTTCGGTGTTGAGATCGGCAGAGCGTGGATCCCAGTTCATTGAACCAACAAAAATCTTCTTTTTATCTATAACGATGGCTTTGGTGTGCAGGCTAGAACGACTGCTGCCAGTTAAGCTCCAATTCTTTTTAATCTCAGCGTTGGATTTGACTTCCCACAATTGCACGCCACCCTCGACAAGATCTTGTCGATATTTAGCATACCAACCGTGAACGGCAAAAACGTCATTTGAAGCGAGGGAGTTCGTAATAATAATGACCTCGCGCCCGTCTTTTACTGCTTCGACGAACTCAATCACACCAGACTCAGTAGGCACAAAATAGGGAGAAATGAGTACCAGCGAAGTTTGACCTTCATTGATCACAGCACCTAGGCTATCAATAAGAGTGCTTTGTTTGCTATCGGGCTTATCTGGAAGATCATAAAGTAAGTCCCCTTCGCCCCAGTAAAGTTTAATGGTGCCATTGAGTAAATCGCTGTACAAAGGCAATTTGGCAAAATCATGTGCACCACCGGAAAACTTCTCTTTCAAGCCGAGCGATTGTACCCAAGCATCTACATCCGCGTCGGTATATTGCTGTTGGTCGTCTGTTAGCCATTCAATAGGGATAGAATAATCACTATTCCAATAAAGATCGTACTGTCGGTTCACCTGCCTGACGGCTTTACCCACCATCAGAAGATCTAAGTCGGCAAATTCGACGTTAGATTCAATGGAGTAGTATTCGTTACCAACGTTCCTTCCACCAATGATAGAGACTATGCCATCTACCGTCAGAGATTTATTGTGCATACGATGATTTAAGCGTTCGAAGTCACTTAACATTGCCAGCCCGCGAGCGGTGCGCAGGTGGTGAGGGTTGAACATGCGAACTTCGACGTTTGGGTGGCTACTAAAGCGCACTAAGTCGCTGTCGTCGTAGTTTTGCATATCATCAAGGAGCAACCTAACGCGGACCCCACGCTCTGCGGCTTCAAATAAGCGCCAGGCGATCAGGTTACCAGCGGTGTCATCTCGAAAAATATAGTACTGCACATCAATGCTAGATTGAGCAGTTTCAATAATAGCAAGGCGGGCGAGCAGCGCGTCGTGCCCTTTATCAAGTGGATAAAACCCCGTCTCTTTGATTAACGAATGTGAGGCGACTTCACGTTCAAAATATTGGTCTAGTCGAGTGGGCTCATCATTGATAAGCGTATAGGAGGCGGTTTTCTCATATCGTGACGGATCAATGCTTGAGGATACACAGCCACTAAGCATCACAATAAGCAGGAGAGGTAACAGGTTTTTTATAGACAAAATGTTGGACATAGTTAAAGTGTTGGTCGGGAGAATAAGAAAAAATGCACGGTGAGTTTAGCCACTTCCAAATGCAAATGCACTTTATCTTCAATGATTTGACGGATATTTGTCACACTTGCTCAGTAAAGGTTAATAGAAACGTCATACGTTGCATAGTGCTTGCTTATAACTCTTTTAATGTAAGAGCACAGTTTAGATATTAGGAGAGATAATGGCGGGATTAGGTGCCAATAAATACACACTCTTTGGTATTGGCGCAATATTGTTGTGGAGCTGCTTGCTCGCGTTGACCCGTAATATTGCTGAGCTTTTTGGACCGATAGGTGGCGCTGCGTTGATGTACACCGTTAGCGCCGTCGCGTTAGTCGTGGTGATGGGAGTACCAAAGCTAAAAACCTTCTCTGTTAAGTACTTAGTCGTTGGGGGCGGGTTGTTTGTTTGCTATGAGATCTTTCTTGCGCTGGCATTAGGAATGGCTAACGACCGACATCAGGCGATGGAAATGGCGATCATTAATTATTTGTGGCCAGCATTAACGGTACTATTTGCGGTAATGATGAGTAAGCGTCGCATTAATATGATGGTGTATCCCAGTGTTCTATTAGCGTTTTTTGGTGTGGTTTGGTGCATTACCGGCGATGAAGGGCTATCGCTAGACCTTATTATGAAGAATATCGCCACCAATCCGATCTCCTATTTTATGGCGGTGTCGGCGGCATTTATTTGGGCGGTGTATTGTAATATCACACCCATAATGAGTAATGGCAAAAATGCCATTGTATTGTTTTTCATTGCTACGGCGAGCGTATTATGGATTCAATATGCATTAAGTGATGAGCAAGGCATGACATTCTCTGTATCGGCAGTCCTAATATTACTCCTGTCTGGTGTGGTCATGGGGGCAGGGTATGCGCTTTGGAATTACGCGATCATTGGCGGTAACATGATGCTGCTGGCAACATTTTCTTATTTCACCCCAGTGCTATCGACGGTTTTCTCTTCATTCTACTTATCGGTGGCACTAGGCGCGTCTTTTTGGCAAGGCGTTACGATGGTGACCATTGGTTCTTTAACCTGCTATTGGGCAACGAGAGAGAAAGTTAAACGGTAAATTGTACGCCGATATTCCGCGTGCGGTTATCGGCGTATTGCGAGTTGTCGGAGCCCGTTTCAGTAGGCGGCTCGCGTAAACCGTTTTGATCAACTAACGTAATGGATAGATAGGGTTATCTTTGACAAGGATGAATTAGTGCACCTTTACCAATTGCAGCAGGGTATACGTTCGATGCGGATGCTGATGCTGATGCTTGTCACCATGTTGCCCATAGTCGCGCTTGCTAACTCGGCGGAAACTCGCACAGAATCCATTGATGCTGCGACCAAAAACACAGCCGAGCTTGTTCAGACGCAGCGAAAACCATGGCTTGTGAGTTACAACCAAGACGCGATTACCTTGTACAAAAGAGAGCACAAGGATGGATTAGTTGAAATTCGAGTTCACGCTGATGTGAAGACAACGTTCAGTGGATTTTTACACCTTTTTGAAGATACTAAGCATGTGTCAAAGTGGTTGCACAATGTCGACAGCACTAAGGTGCTATCGCAAATATCGATGAATGAAAACATTGTCTACACGACGTTCGCGGCACCGTGGCCGGCATTAGACCGTGATATGGTGACGTATTCTCGATACTATCAGCAAGGTAAACGTTTGGTATTGGAGATACGAGACGCTTCTGAATACCTTGCCAAGCAATCGGGTTTCATTCGTATTACTCAAGTGAAGTCTCGATGGGAGCTAACTAAGCTGGAAGATGGGCAGGTATTTATTATGTATACTGCTTTTGCTGATCCCGGAGGTGCGCTACCTGATTGGTTGGTAAATCAGTTAGCCATTGATGGGGCAATTGAAACCTTTAAGGGATTAAAAAGAGAGATACAGCATTACCAGCATCTCTCTCATCCTAATATTGTCGACTAAACAAAATCATCGATCCATGACATTGGGCTAACGCTCATTATACGCTTGTCGTGACAACTTGCTTAGTAGCCACTCCCTTACTTGCCGCAATACGTGATTGTCGCTTTTGACGTTCGCGTTTTAGTTTTTCAATGGCAAGTTGAGTAAAAGCCTCTTTAAGCATTACCGCGGGTACTTTAATAAAGTAGGCCGACATTAGGATCATCATCATTGGATCGGCGTAGATGCTATAACTTGCCCATGGCGTTTGCTCGACAAACCACGCAACAATAAAGCCAGCTGTCACAGCGACACTAAGCATGGTATCCATTTGCCACTGTTTTGATTCAGCATTAATTAAATTTGAAGACAGGGCTTTATTTTTGTTGTCGATGTACCACCAGGCGTAACCACAGCCGAGTACGTTTAACACACCAAATATTGTTGCTATTGAGGTGTCAATCGGGCGTCCACCGGTAAACATGGCCGAGACAGCAGAGTACAAAGAGACACTGACTATCAGTAGAATCACTGACGCTTTGATCGCTATAACAATGGCTTCAACACGGTTACGGCCGAGTCGTGATAGCATGCTTTGGCTGTTTTTTAGCTGATTTGCCGCAGCCAGTGACAATAATGTTAACAGTAAGCTGACTAATGAATACACCCCGTCAAAAGCAATGACAAGAGACCCCATTACCAATCCTACTACTAAACCACCAACAGCAAAGGCTGTAGCAATAAAGGCTGAGACTGTTAGTGTTCTTGTTTCACTATTTCCATTGTTTGGGCGCATACCATTTACCTTATTTAGTTTCTGAGTCTATTGTTTGCTCTATGTGGTGTTATTTCAAACAATAGTTGCGACTTAAGTAAGGAAGAATATGAGGTTTTTTGGTGTTTTTTAATAATATCAATGCTTTATGTGACAGTTTTTGGTGTCATAAATACTGGCGGTCACTGATGGGGGGGATGAAATGAAGGTAGGGGAGCAATGGTCACGTCGGTTATCGGTGAACATTATTTATAATCAAATCATAGAATGTGCGTTGAAAAGAATTAAAGCTAATGCTTCAAAACTAGAGATATAGAAGACCTAAAAAGCAAAAAGATAATCACTGATTTGATCGGCAGTCCAAGCCATCGCTGGGTGCTCTGACATTCCGGCGGCGGTAAACATACAAAAATCTTCTTGATTGAGCCCATAAGTGTGTTTAATCACCGAGAGTTTCTGTTCGCGAAGATATTGGCGGATGAGCGGCTCAGGGAGTACCCCCCAAGCACCTTCGGAAATGATGGTCTTGAGCATATATTCAAAGCTCGAAAAGCCAATATACTTAAGAGAGAAGGGTAAAAGTTCTGGATTGGCTTTTTCATTTAGGTAGGCCAATGAGACTTGCATGGAATTGCGTAGGACTTCATCGGACACACGAGGTAATTTCGACAACTTATGATCAGAGCGACACACTGACATCATGCGAATTTTACCTAACGGCTGATAGACGATTCTTGGATCATCAATACGTTCGTAGTCTACGCCAAATGCGAAATCGACTTGGCCTTTTTCAACTAACGCAGATAAATCACCCGAAGATGCCAAGACCACATTAAACGAAATCGCAGGGAAGTTTTGATTTATTTGTACCGTGAGGTCTTGCCAGAGCGTATCTGGTAGCGAGTCGTCGTGAGCTATCCACACTTCAGTTGCGAACTCCCCTGAAACCTGAGCGCATGTCTTGCGAATTCTATCGGATGTGATCAGTAAGTTCTCACAGTCTTTATATATTGCTTTTCCTGTTTCCGATAACGTCACATTGTTACCTGTGCGGACAAACAATTCGGTACCCAGATCTTTCTCTAATGCTTTGATTGCCATGCTGAGCTTGGTTCTATTACAGTCAATTTGGCGCGCAGCAGCAGACACAGAGCCTGTTTCTGCAACGGCACAAAACGCTTCAATTTGAGTCAAGTTCATAGTCATCCACAGATAAAATTATGGTAATAAAAGCAGGATAAAATCATAGCATGTATCGCAAAGATTACGAAGATAACACTAGGAATTGGCTGGTAATCTGGTTTAATCTAGGGCCAGTGATTAAGGAATTAAAATCAGCGTTGAAACTGTAGTCGATACTGATGAAATAAACGGAGTGAACGATGTCAAACGAATGGGATGAGTACGCAGCGACATGGGATGATAATGAAGCGACGGCCGTTTTTGCCCAATCTTGTTTTGAGCAATTAACAGAGATCACCTCACTGAATCGCAAAACGATCTTAGATTTTGGCTGTGGTACCGGCCTATTGAGCCAGCTAATGTCGCCATGCGCTAAGCAAATCATCGCGCTGGACGGCTCTGAGTCAATGATTGAAGAGTTGGATAAAAAAGCGTTGGTCAATGTTGAGCCAGTGGTCGATTTTTTAACACGCGGTTTGGTGGCACAGCATCCGGCTTTTCGCAATCAATTTGATTTGATCGTTGCTTCTTCTGTCTGTGGTTTTCTGGGTAATATTCAGGAAACGACAAATATTATTTATACCTTACTTGATGAATACGGTTTGTTTGTTCACTGGGATTGGGCGGTTGACAGTGATGATCTTGAATATGGAATGACCACTCAAGCAGCTGAAAACATATTGCTAAATGCTGGTTTCGATAGCGTCAGCGTATCAGTGCCATTTGAAATTGAAACCGAATCAGGTTCACGACCTGTATTGATGGGTGTAGCACGTAAATAGTTAGTGCCTTATGTAGCGTGAGACAGCAAATTATTGTCAGGTTAGGGCTAAACTGGCAACATTATTAATAGGTGGCGTAATCAGCGCCACTTTTTCTTGATACAATGCGCTTCAATATCTCTTTGGAGTCAGTTATGCGCTACCTATCTCTTCTCGTAAGCCGTGCGCTTGTGCTTGGCCTTTCTCTTGTTAGTGCTTCCGCCCTCTCAGCAAGCCATGTAACGACGTTGGACTCTCAACCCCTACAGCACAATACTTCCAGTACTCATGCTCCTATCACTCCCCCTCAAAGTGAAGACGCTAAGCGAGCCTTACAGGTCATTGCATCAGCAGCGGAGGAAATCGATAAGTTTGATTCAACGGCGCATTGGAAATCGGTGAAGCGTTTGACTGGTGTTGCACAAGCGGTGGTGATATTTCCCACAGGCGGGCAGGCTGGGTTTCTTGTAGGTGCACAGTGGGGAGAGGGAATATTGCTCACCAGACATAAGCATCAATGGAGTGAGCCAGTTTTTGTCGAGTTTACCAGCTTCATGTTTGGTTTATTGGCAGGGGCCCAGAAAATTGGGGGTATCGGTGTTATTTTATCCGACGATGTCGTGGATAATTTAATACAACAGCCGATCAAAATTGGCGGGACAGCAGACTTAACTCTTGGATCCGGCGTTAGCGGTAAAGTGATAGGTGGTACGAGTGGCATCTCAGCCATGATGGTATCTGAAAATAAAGGGCTGTATTTCGGCGGCAGTATCGATACTTTTCAAATCCAGTTAAATCAGCCTCTTAATCAAGCGCTTTATGGCGACGATGTTGACACCTTACAGGTACTGGATCGCTATGACAGTGACACAGGGTATGCTCAGACTTTGCGTAAACGATTGGAAGGGATTGCTTACCGTGCCGTTTATCAGTAAAGCGTTCGTTTATCAATAAAGCGTGTATATCGCTAGAACCGTCGCAACCGCCACAGTAACTCTAGCCGAACGCTCATTAATCAGCGTTACTATCAGGCCGCATGAAAAGCTTTAGGGTGAGGGGGGAGCGATGTGTAAAAACGTTAGCGTAGTATCAAAGTATCTGTTTTTACTGGGCAATTGCCAGAACGTGAATTAGTATTAGACGATAATTGAGTAAAAAAAGAGCAAGAGTATGAAGTCATCATTACTATTATTTGTTGTGAGTAGTTTGCTCATGATGGGTTGCACCACGGTAACGCCACCTCCAGCCCATTTTTCTTATGGTATTGCCACCACAGGTGATTTTTCATTTTTGCCCGCCAGCAAACCAAATACCTATTCTTGGAAGTCAGACGCAGCCGTCGCTCATGTTTCCGAAGAGATAAATGCCAAAGAATATATCTCGGTCATTCAAAGTCTTATTGACCAAGAGTTGTCTAATAAAGGGTTTGTAAAAGTGGCGCCTTCACAATCACCGCAGATGTGGATGGAATTTGGTATCGCAACAGAATCGAAAATGACAGATGATGATATTTTTGCCAGCACGCAAATTTCGACGGGCATTCAAGTTGAGGCCGGTCCGGGCGAAAATGGTGAAAAAGGCAGCTTATATATTGCGGCCTTTGCACCGCTTGGCGACTTTCCCCGATGGCGAGTCCTAGCGCAAGGACCAACGGAGCGTCGTATTGACGATCCAGAGTTACGAGCTGAGATGGAGCAAATTATTGGTTCTATGATGAAAAATGTTCCAACTAGGCTATAGATTGAGATGGCGAAACTCGCTGGGAAATAAAAAGCCGTGCCCTGCCAATAAGCAGGGCACGGCTGTATCTAAACGGTTAAAATGTCAATCCTTTAAGCTCTACGCGACGGGTTGGCCATGCGCTACCTTCTAAGGGTATCGGACGCACCATTGCTGAGATGTTGGTTCCGGGCATTAACATCGACTTATCCATCAGAAAAAAATTGGTGACTCTCTCGTAGCCGCTGGATGAATAGACTTCATCACGACCAAATAGAATCGAATACTGCATTCCCAATTGCGCCATCTTTATATGCGCGTGAGCAAGTAATTGTTTTACATACCCTTTACCTCTGTGTTCAGGATGAACACAGACCTCTGCTACACCGCCAATGAAAATAGGGTTTGCATTGTGATACACGTGCTTCTCGTGCATAGCGAGATGAGCAACCACCAAATTGGACGCTGGGTCTTTTATATACCAACGATGTGCAGGCATCTCATTGTAATAGCGCTGCGTTTTAAATCGCTCATCACTTGGTTTGGTGAAACAAGAGCTCAGTAAAGTAATTAACTGCTGGTCTAGCATTTCACCAACGTCACTATCTTTGATGTACTCTATCGTCATTTATTACCTCAGGTTGTGATTTAATCTCTTTCGCTGCTCTACTTATGACTTTACGTGGAACAACAAGAATTTTAGTTATCAATACATTTGTCGGTAATCACGTTGTGTGTGCCTTTGTCTGGGCCGCTATCAATATTAAGGCGGCTTAATACGCTGTAACAGGTTGCATCGTTGGTATTGGTAACAGATTGGATAATGACTTCGCCGCTATTACCAGAACGAGAGTTAGACCAGCGAGTCGATTGCCCTTTTTGGGGTGTTTTCATCAATTTAGTAAGGGCTGCTTTATGTTTATCTCGGTCGCTGTCGGTGTAGCTTTTATCTTGCTTTAAGCCAAAGGTTTCTGAAGAAACGTCGGTAATTTTATCGACTAGTTGAAAAGGAGAGTTGAGAATGCCACCAATGACCCCTGAAACCGCGCCTTTACTTGCTTCTCTGCCGGCCTGTTCAGCTTGCGCGACGAGCCCTTCTGCTTGAACAATGATCTCTGGTACATCTTTCCTAAGCGCCGCGCTTTCTGCCAAAATCTCAGGCACTTTCTGGTTCACATTACTTATTTGCTGATTGGTTTGACGAACGGTTTGGTTCGTTTGGTCGACTTGTTTTAGGACAGTGGGCAGTGAACGGTGCCAAGCATCACTTTGCTCAATGATGGGTGGAATCGCATCGCGCACTTGTTCAACTTCGCTGACAATAAGCGGGAGCTGCTGGTTGATGTCATCGATACGTTGGAGCACTTCGGGAATTAATCTCTGATACTCTGCGCTTTGCTCTAATATAGATGGAACAATGGATTGTAGGTTGTTGATTTCAGCAATGACAGGTGTGATGCGCTGCGCAGTAGTATCTACTTGTGCAAGCAAAGCGGGAAGTTCGGTACGTAGTTGCTTCGCTTCTTGAGTAAAAGAGTAGATCGCAGCGGCAAGTGCGATTAGAGCGAAAGCAAACAACAGACGAGATAGCGCGATGAGTTTATCCATGTGTGAGTTTATCCATAAAGCATCATAGAAGTAACAACATAGCGAAAGTCGAGCAGAGAGTAAAAGACAACCGTATACCTTGTGAGTGCGCTCGACAACTTAATAAGAAACCCTAAACAAGAAGCGTCGGCAAGGAGCGTGAGAGGCGAGTGATATGCTTTGATTCTGTATACAGCTCGATGTGTTTAGTGCGAAATTTTCTGTTACCTAGTGGGCTTAATTGTTCGTTTTTGACACTAACATCGATGTGGTTGAATAATTCTATCTGTAGCGGTTAGATTTTCTAACTGAGTAGAAAAGCGAAATGCGATTAATCTACGAAGACACACATGAAACGTGAATAAGCAGAACCACACTATGTCAGAAAAATACAGCTATTGGCTTAATAACGCATTGGTCTCAGAGTCAGAGGCCACCGAAGTACTCACTCAAGATGTCACGGTTGACGTCGCCATTGTAGGTGGTGGTTTTACCGGTTTGTGGAGCGCGATTCTTCTTAAACAAAAGCAGCCTGAATTGTCTATTGCGGTGCTAGAACAATCAATCTGCGGCTCTGGTGCATCGGGCTACAATGGTGGGTGTTTGTTGACTTGGGCGACGAAATACCCGACGTTGAAAAAGCTCTTTGGGGACGAAGAAGCTCGCTGGTTAGTTGAAGAGTCCGAAGCGGTGATTGCAGAAATAGATGAGTTTTGCCAAGCATTTGATATTGAAGCGGAGCTGTATACGAAAGGGACGTATTACACGGCAACCAATCAAGCTCAAATGGGAACGATGGATCCTGTTGTCGCGGCACTTAAAACAGAAAAAATAAATAGTTGGTCGAACGTTGACGCTGAGACCCTGCACTCAAAAACAGGCTCGGCGGTTCATAAAGAAGCGCATTATTCACACGCTGCAGGCAGTGTTCAGCCAGCGAAACTAGCACGCGGACTAATGCGCGTCGCAAAACAACTGGGTGTGAAAATTTATGAGAAGACGGCAATGGAAACATTACAAGAAACTCAACCCGCCTTGATTGGTACTAACCGAGGGTTAGTGACGGCAACTAAGGTTATCTTTGCAACCAACGCATGGCTTATTAATCAATTTCCTGAATTAAAGCGTTCTATTGTCGTCGTTTCCTCAGATATGGTATTAACAAAACCGGTAGCAGAAAAGTTGGCGATACATGGCCCAGACCAAGGCGTCACTGTCGTCGATTCTCGTATTTTTGTTCACTATTACCGAGATACGAAAGATGGTCGATTGATGCTAGGTAAGGGCGGCAATCGTTTTTCATTTGGTAACAAGATTGATGGGATGTTTGACGCGAAAACGCGTTACCTATCCCAGCTAGAAAATAGTTTTTCTTGGTTATTTCCGTTTTTGAATAAAAACGATATCGAGCATAGCTGGACCGGAGGTTCTGACCGTTCAGTGACAGGTTTGCCTTTTTTTGACCGATTACGTGGGCATCCGCACATTTTCTATGGTTTAGGGTATTCAGGAAACGGTGTGGCACAAACTCGTATTGGCGCAAAAATTTTAGCGAGTATGGTTCTAGGTGAAGATAATCGATATACCCAGTGTGGCTTAGCAAAAGGCCCAAGAGGGTATTTCCCACCAGAACCTTTTAGGTGGTGTGGTGCGATGGTTGTTCGAGATGCGGTAAGACGAAAAGAAGTTGCAGATCAACACGGACTAAAGCCCTTTATTGTCGATCGTTGGCTATCAAAATTAGCGGGACCAGCTGGGAAGGCAGACAAAGTATCTTAATTTGAAAGGTGACAATATGTGAGGATCTTAGCCGAATCATTGTTCAGAATGAGTAAGTTAAGATCGTCATTCATGGGTGCTTAACAAAGTACTGCTAAGGTCAATACTTGCACTCATTAATGGTTATAAGTAGTTTACATGCAAGTGAATAAGCCAACGTTTCTTTCCAATTCGGAGCCCCAGTTAATAAGTCACCAACGACGAATCCCTCCTTTTAAAGCACTGCGTGCATTTGAATCTGCCGCGAGACACCGTAGTTTTTCCCGTGCTGCGAATGAACTTAACGTGACTCGCGCTGCTATCAGCCAGCAAATTCGATTGTTGGAAGAGTACCTGGATGCTCGCTTGTTTGAGCGAAGTGGCGCTCAGATTATATTGACTGAGCAAGCGTTGCATTATTTACCGCTACTTACAGACACTTTAAATAAACTGTGTCTGGGAACTGGTCATTTGTTTGGAAAAAAGGCACGTCAAACACTGTCCATTCGTGTAGCACAAAGCTTTTGTCACACATGGTTGTTACCACGCCTTGCCGACTTTCATCGTAGACATCCCGATATCACTCTGCAGTTTTACTCTACAACAAACCTTTATCCGAGTAACAATAATGTCGTGGACCTGGAAATTATCAATGGTTACGGTCATTGGGATGATGTGATTTATGAACCCTTGACGTCTGAGGAAAAGTGGCAGGTGGTGGCCAGCCCTTCATTTACTAAGCAGTTTGATTTTACTCGCCCCATTGAAGAGATCGCTACGTTTCCAAAACTGGCAACACTAGGGTATAGCGAAGGCTGGAAAGAATGGTTTTCTTTGCATCAAGAGGCGCTTATTTTTTCCGAACCTGTTATGTCTTTTGATAGCACTCAGTTATCAATGGAAGCCGCGATACAAGGGCTAGGGATGTTGCTTGCTAAATCAATATTGGTTGAGGATGCGATTAAACAAAATGATTTAGTTGTGGTGCAGTCACTGTCAATGCCCAGCAACAGTCAACATTATTTGGTTAAAAATCAAACGCCATCCAACGGCACTAAAATTAACCACTTTTGTCATTGGTTAAAGCAATGTGGCTTACTCTGTGCATGACGCTTTCTGCACATAAAGCATCATCATTGGCATTGATAGGAAATAAGTGGTTGTGTGAAAAATGAACACTTAAACTGATTTTTCGAGTAAGTCACTAAATTTTATAAGTAATTCAGCTAGACTGAAATTATAACAAGAATGTTCAGGAGCGGGTTATGGCTATTCAAAGATTAGAATCCACATCGCTATACTATGCGGCAGAGTTGGAAAAGTTACCTTGTAAATCAACGAAAGAGCTCTCTCCTATTGATGAAATCGTCGGTCAAGAGCGGGCGCAAAAAGCGGTCGAGTTCGCCATGTCGATCAAAGAGAAGGGATACAACATTTATGCGATTGGGCAAAATGGTTTAGGGAAACGAACCATGATACTGCGGTATCTCAGCCGTCATCAGCATGATCGAGAGGCGCTGTTTGATTGGTGCTATGTTGCTAACTTTACTGATACTCGTATCCCGCAAGTGTTGAAGCTTCCAAGCGGAACAGGGACTCGCCTTAAGCAAGATGTAGAAAAGCTCATCGCTAAGTTGATGAAAGCGATTCCAATGGCGTTTGATAATGAGCTCTATTATGGTCGTGCGGACAAATTAAAGAATGATTTGGCTAGCGTTCAGCAAGCTGAATTAACAAAGTTAAGCGAGGAAGCGAAAACCAAAGGGATTAGCCTAACCATCACGCCGCAAGGTGATTATCAATTTGTGGCTCTAAGTGGCGAAGATCTGCACACTGAAGAGTCGTTCGATGAATTACCTGAAGAGGAGCAGACTCGTTTTGGTGATAACATTGACGAATTAGAAATTAGCTTACGTGGTATGGCGCGTGAACTCACTGCTCTAGAAGAGACATACACGGATAACATTCAAAAATTGAATGATGAAGTGACGCTAGGCGTGATAGCTCATCTCATTAAAAAGCTGAAAAAAAGTTATAACGGTTACACCGAAATAAAGCAGTACCTGACAGAACTTCAAAAGGATATCTGCGAAAACGTCGATATCTTTCTTGAAGAAGGTAATGAGCAGGGTGAAATCGCGACGGCTTCTTTGGATAAAAATTTCCCTCGTCGCTATAAAGTGAATGTGTTGGTGAAGCAGACGAGTGAAGAGCTGCCTATCATTGTTGAGGAAAATCCTAACTATCACTCACTCTTTGGTTATATTGAAACAGCAACGTATAAAGGGACGGTATTTACCGACTTTTCTTTAATTCGCGCAGGTAGTCTGCATAAAGCAAACGGCGGCGTGCTATTGATGGACGCGGTAAAAGTACTAGAGCAACCCTATGTATGGGATGGTCTGAAGCGAGCATTGCGTTCAAGACAACTGAGTTTTACCTCATTGGAAAAAGAAGTCACGTTGACGGGGGCGGTGTCATTGGATCCTCAGCCAATTCCTCTTGATGTAAAGATCATTTTGTTTGGGGATTACCGTACTTATCAACTTCTGCAGCATTATGATCCGGAATTCAGTGAATTATTCAAAGTGACGGCTGATTTTGAAGATGAAATGAAGCGGACTGCCGACTCTGAACTGCACTATGCTCGTTTTATCTCCAGTATCATTCATGACAACAACATGTTGCATTGTGACAGAAAAGCCATCGCGCGGATTATTGAGCACAGCTCACGTTTATCCGGTGATCAAAAGAAACTCTCGTTGCACTCCGCTCATATCGCTAATCTGTTGCGAGAATCTAACTACGTGGCTCGAAATGCCAAGTCTAACCTGATTCGTGTTGGCCATGTCGAGCAAGCCTTGAGTTATCAACAAATGCGAGTCAATCGCCTTCAAGATAGTGTAATGGAAGGGTTTACGAACGGCACTACGTTGATTCATACCGACGGAGAAGCGGTAGGGCAAGTGAATGCCTTATCAGTATTGACGACCAGTGACCATATGTTTGGCGCCCCTAACCGAATTACAGCGACAACGTCGTATGGGGAAGGGGATGTGATCGATATTGAACGTAGCGTTGATCTTGGCGGCAGTATTCACTCCAAAGGGGTAATGATCCTTACGGCGTATTTGTCTTCTGTCTTTGGCAAAACAGCGAAGGTGCCGCTCACCACAACCATTACTTTCGAGCAATCATACGGCGGTGTGGATGGGGATAGTGCCAGCATGGCTGAGTTCTGTGCAGTGGTGTCGGCGTTTTCTGGTCAAGCGAATCGCCAAGACATTGCCATTACTGGCTCCATGAACCAGTTTGGTGAATCCCAACCCATAGGTGGTGTGAACGAGAAAATCGAGGGCTTCTTTGACGTGTGTGAGATCAAAGGCCGACGCTCAGACCAAGGTGTCATTATTCCGCGCTCTAATGTTCACAATCTCATGTTACGTGCTGATATTGTGAAAGCTGTCGAAAAAGGTGATTTCCATATTTGGGCGATCGATCATGTGACAGAAGCCGTTGAATTATTTACCGGTAAACAAGCTGGGACACCCTCATTGGAGGGAAGTTATCCCATTGATACGGTATTTGGAATTGCGCAGGCGCGTCTTAATGCCTTAAGAAAGTAACGGTATCACTTTGATAAAAATGCCACGTTCTAAACGTGGCATTTTTTTTGCTATTGCTTGCTGTTTTAAGTCTTTAACATAGAGAGCATAAGGCGTTATGCGCGCAGTTTAAACTTAGTGCCGTCGAATTTTAACAAGGACAGCAGTTCTTTAGCGTTGGTGGTACCAAGCTCGTCAAACTTTATCCCGTAGCCATTGTAGTGGATGGCTTTTTGGACGTTACAAATGGGGCCAGATAAAGCAGGGAATGAACGCCCCTTGCCTGTTTCAGACTGCACGATGAGTGTTACTGGCTCGCCAATCGTTAGGGATTTGCTCAATGCGGGCAGAATAAATCGACAGCCACTTTTTGACATGTCACGAATTTCACAACGCACCCGTCTCTCACCCGCTTCCAGCACAGCGCCTAAATTTACTTCATAGCGCGCTTCTTTACGTAAGTTTGTGATGGTCATTGACTGAGGAATACTCAGTACCAACATCGATACTGGGTCATCAATGATGTGTAACAACTGGGAGCGGAACTGCACTACGCCTCCCTCACCACGCTGTGAAATAGCACGAACAATCAACCAAAACCCCTCTTGATAGAAGTCTTTAAGGTCTGATTCAGAAATATGCGGCATTTCCAATAAAACGCGGTGATCAGAATGAGCGCCAATGAACTTAGAGGTGCAACGGAAAGACGTGCCAACAGGGGTTGTGACAGTCAATGTGACGTCGCTACCATGCTCTATCATGGCTAAAGCATCTGTACTATTTAGGGTATGCGTGCTGCGCGGAGGCGTGCTTGGGTTTAGTTTTTTAGTATTTGTTAGCGTCACTGCTCGTTAATTCCTGACGTTTAGTTCTTGGGCACCGATTGCTTTAGGACTGTGCAATAGCTAAGTCCGACTCTAGCTAAGCCTGGATGCTAATTAGAGTAGGTGCTCGCGAAATTTTAGGGGCTCATCTCACCAGATGCAATGAAAAAACGACGACACCAGTCAAAATATTGACTTAGCTGTCAGTTTTGTCGCTTTATTCGTTATTTCATAGCTTTAACCTTAGGTTTTCTAGTGTGTAATCTTACTCAGTTAGGCGTATGCTCAATGTAGAACCGTTGAATTGCAGAGAGATTGACTATGAATTCTATTGCCTTTTTTAGTGCCAAATCTTATGACCAAGCGTCGTTTACCAAAGTTAACCAAGCGTTTGATTTGGATTTACATTTTCATGACTTTAGGTTGACTAAAAAGACCGCAAAAATGGCACGCGGCAGTGAGGTAGTGTGCGCGTTTGTCAATGACGACTTGTCACGAGAGGTTCTCGTTGAGCTTCAGTCTGAAGGCGTAAAGCTGGTGGCTATGCGGTGTGCTGGGTTTGATAAAGTGGATTTATTAGCTGCGAAAGAGCTTGGATTGCAAGTGGTGCGTGTTCCTGCCTACTCACCAGAAGCAGTAGCAGAACATGCTGTTGGCCTGATGATGACGTTGAATCGACGCTTTCATAAAGCCTATCAACGTACTCGTGATGCGAACTTTTCCCTTGATGGATTGGTTGGGTTTAATTTGCATGGTAAAACGGCTGGTATTATCGGCACTGGCAAAATTGGGATCGCGACGATGCGTATTTTAAAGGGGTTTGGCATGAAGCTGCTTTGTTTTGACCCTTATGAAAATCCGCTCGCCCTTGAGCTTGGGGCAACGTATTGCAGTAAAGAAGCGTTATTTAAAGATAGTGATATCATTTCTTTACATTGCCCGATGACAGAAGACAATTATCACCTACTAAATGAGCAGGCTTTCAATTCAATGAAAGCGGGGGTCATGATCATTAATACTAGCCGGGGAGAGTTACTCGACTCTTCAGCCGCCATTGACGCTCTTAAATCTGGAAAAATAGGCGCGCTTGGGCTAGATGTTTACGACAATGAAAAAGATCTTTTCTTCCAAGATAAGTCCAATGATGTCATCGTCGATGATGTGTTTAGACGCCTATCAGCCTGCCATAATGTTCTCTTTACAGGACATCAAGCTTTCCTCACCCATGAGGCGCTTGAGAGTATTGCTGAGACCACGTTAAAAAATGTCGATTGCTTTATGACCAATAAATTATCAGGCAATGAACTGATATCCGCTTAGTATAAGAATGCTATAACTGTGAAGCACGGCATTAGAGCTCTCGTGTCAATGTTCGAGAGCTTTGATCATCTCAGTTATGCTTCTTTCTCGCCCCACCTTTTTATTTGTAGAATCAATTAAGTTTCAACTAGTGATTACTTAAATCAATAAAAGAGTTTAAACTCTTTTATGGTGTATATATCATGCGCTAAAAATCATTAATGAGACAAAATATGAACGAAAGCGCTAAAAATGATCTTGGTAGATTGCTCATAAATCAAGACGCACTACTCGACGTTCTTTCCAAAAGTCATACTTCCTTAACTGACTATCCCGAACTGCAGGAATATTTAGCACGTAAGAATCCTAACGTGGCACAGTACTCCAAAGCGATAAGAGAAGGGGTGTTCACTAGGCAAGAATATCTCGATGAGATTGGCGAGCGGCTTAATTGGCTTGCCTACGAGTTACAGTCTCATATTGATATGGAATTTTTGGTGAATCGTGTCGCATCGATTGTTGGTGATGATCTGGAAAAGATCAAAGCGTTAACCATTGAAGATATCGGGGCCGACTGCTTATCTAAGCTAATAAACTTGTTTGGTCATGCGGTGTACTCGACCCAGCAGACAAAACCAAGTTATCCGTTTTTAGCAACGAAAGGCCAAGTTGATCATGTGTTTTGGAAACAGTCGCATATTGCTTATGATGCTTGGCTTGATGGTTACCAAAGCCATTACAAGTTGACGAACTACTGTCAGGTTCAACTTGATTGCAAAGCACCACAGAGTTCCGTTCGCTTTTTCCGTCAGTTTGGTGATCCACGCGATATCGCTGAATGGCGTGAATATTCGGGCTATACGCTTGAAGCTAGTATTTAAAGGCAAGATAGTTTCACTGATCATTGTTGTTTTCTGTTACCACTATCACTGCTGTTATCTATAGCGTAAAAGTGCAAAGGATTTGCGCTGCAACTGCAACTGCAACTGCAAGTGAAACTGAAACTGCAACACGAGTACATGTCATTCCCCTCCAACAACACACTATTCCCGCAGCGCTTGCTCCTTACTTTATTTATTCACCGTTTACGTCGTTCTACTCCCACTATACTTATTACCTCTGGCGGGTTTCTGATAAATGAATGAGGCGGGGCTAATACATTACAAACGTTGCCTGAGATTGTGCCCTTGGCAGTGGCAGTGGCAGTGGCAGTTGGTAATTGGTACAGCAGTCACGGTTGAATAGGAAGTAAATTGAATGAGTGGTAAAGCGTTTCCTGGACCTGAATTGTTATCCATTAAAGAAGGAGAGTGGACGAACTTACCGAATGGAAGGGTGCTGTGGGTTCCTAACTTTATCGAGTCATTGGAATCCGTTAGTGTGTTTGATGCGCTTTATCATGATCTCACATGGCGAGAAGATAAAATCATGATGTTTGGAAAATGGGTGACAATTCCTCGCCTACAGGCGTGGTATGGAGAGGCGAGCTATCAATATTCGAATCTAAAATTGGATCCTCTTCCCTGGACCGTTGATCTTGATGCTTTGCGTATTCGTTGTGAAGCTGTCGCAGGTAGCACGTTTAACTCGGTTCTCGCCAATTTATACCGAACAGGTCAAGACTCGAATGGGTGGCACAGTGACAATGAGCCCGAGCTAGGAGAGCAACCTGTGATCGCCTCACTAAGTTTTGGTGCGACTCGTCGGTTTTCCTTAAAACATCGCAGCACTAAACAAAAAGTGATTATCGATTTGCCCGCTGGTAGCTTGTTGGTCATGGCTGGTGAGTTACAACGTCACTGGCTGCATTGTGTTCCAAAGACAGCCCGATATGTTGAGCCTAGAATCAACCTTACCTTTCGCCAAATCTACAATTAAAAAGCGCCTGCTATTTAAACAGGCGCTTTGACGACATTACTTAATTAGTATTGAGAATGTTATATTTTGTCAGAGTTGCGAGGGGACACTTGTCGCGCCGCTGGTTTTTTTGCTGCGGGTTTCTTGGCTGCAGGTTTCTTCGCTGTCGACTTAGTCGCTGTTTTAGCCGCTGGTTTCTTGGCGGCGGTTTTACGAGCTGGTTTTTTCGCTGGT
>NZ_JAMKMS010000021.1 GCF_023634655.1 Vibrio methylphosphonaticus
ATGGGCGCTGGAAATCGATGAGGCTGAATAAGGCCTCACTGCTTAATTGCGCGCTTACGTTTAAGTACTAACTCGTGCGAGTCACGAGTTAGCGCACACGCTAACGATTAATTCGTATCATTTTTGGTCAGTTGCTTTTGCACTGACCATTTTTCTGCATAACAAGTCACATCGAAGACCGCCAATTTTGGAACTTAACTCATCTCTTTTGGCGCGTCATAAAACGCAATCAATGGATAGGTAATCAAGTCACAGGCAATCGGGTTTTACTTTTCACCTGCCCAAACGCAAAACTCGACTCTATCGCCGCAATATTAGGCAACCGAGTCAGTTCTTTACGAATAAACTGCTCATAGGTTTTTAATGAACCACTGACGACATGCAGCAAGTAATCATGATTGCCCGTCATCAAAAAACACTCTAATACCTCATCCAATAACTCAACGTGTTGCTCAAAGCTGCGCATTTGTTCTTCCGTCGGCTTTTCAAGCTTTACCAATACAAAGACCGTAATTGGCAGTCCGCAGGATTCTTGATCAACGCTCGCATGGTAGCCTTTTATAATGCCGTTTCTTTCTAATGCGCGCACACGACGTAAACATGGTGACGGTGACAAAGACACGCGGTCAGCGAGTTCTTGGTTACTCAATCTCGCATTATTTTGCAGTTCTCGTAAAATTCGCTTATCTATATCATCCATAAACTTTCTCGCAATTATCCATCAATTTTTACCAATTAAACGCAATAATATTGCTTAACGTTAGTACTAAGAGTGTTAACTCGCAATCATTCGTCACGGAGAATTTCTAGACTTTAAGGAGAACAGTCAAAAGGAACCAGACATGAACATCGCCACCCAATTGAGCCCACTAAGAAAAACAACCAAACATGAAAAAGCACAAACACTCGCCATTGAGCAAGCTAAGCATTTTGGTATCGACCCAAACAGCGAATATGGCACAACGCTGGTCGAGCTCGCGACCACGCTTTATCAAGCAAACAGTAAAACTCATGACTTGTGGGCACTGACGATCGATGGTCTTTCTGATCTCGATAAAAGTGACCGAATTGCGTGGTTTAATGCCAAGCGTTTCTTATCTTTTCAGATTGCAAAAATTCTCGATAATTTGCAAAACCCGATGCGTTCCACATACCAGTCTATTGCCACCAACAATGGTCATTTTGCATCGAAGGGCGCTTACCCAATATTCGATAATGTCTCGGCTATATTCTCTGCCAGCCCAGTGATCACACGCACAGCGACCTACTTATTTGCTTGTACTGAATGGATTGAAGATGCCTTCAATGGTAAAGAACCATTACATGACATTTACTCGCGTTTGCTCAACCCAACGTCTATCGCGTTAGCCAATCATATGGTGGATATTGAAGCGGGTGAACGAGCGAATGAATACCTAGCTTGGAACTTCAACTCAGGTATGGCTGCTATCGATGGCTTGTTTAGTCATCTACTAGGTTATGAAGACATCGTGCTCTCTTCACGCAATATTTATGGTGGATCTTATCAGCTACTAGAAGATTGGTTTGGTAAGTCTTCAAACCTCAATATTGCCGTCGAATGGGTGGGTGGATACGGCGGTGATGATTTTGCGACGCGCCTAGATGCCATCGCTGAAAAATACGCTGACCGCTTAGCCAATGGGAAAAAAATCTACGTCTATTTAGAGTCTCCGTGTAATCCGCACGGCTACGTCTTAGACGTCGCGGCAATCAGCTATGAATCCCACCAAAGAGGCTGGGACGTCATTGTCGATTCGACCGTCGGAACCCCTCTGCTGCACCCGGTATTAAAACGCGATGATGCCATGGAGAGACCTGACTTTGTTGTTCATTCATACACGAAAGAGCTGGCAGGTTCAGGCACCACGACAGCGGGGGTGGTCATCGGACGTAATGAAACCATGTTTGCCCCAAAAGGTGAGGACATTCCGTTCACTAAGCCTAATGGCGAAGCCGTGACTATCCCTTGGAACGAAACCTTATTTTGGAACGTCTACTACATCAAAGGGGCATTTCTTGATGCTGATAAAGCCTTTGAAGTACTCAACGGCATGAAAACCTACGAGATGAGAGTCATTCAAAAGACCATTAACACCCTAACCTTAGCCAAGTTATTCGATACGCATCCCGACATCAATGTCTCATGCCCAGCCCTTCCACATAGTGACAATTATGAGCACTGCCAACACAATATGTACCTAGGTTTACCGGCCGCGCTGTTTACCATTGATATGGAAGGAAATGGTGATCGCGCCCCGATTAACCGTGACGTGTTTAAACAGTTCTTCGACATGCTTGAGCCCGCCATTGGAATGCAAGTGAGTTTAGGACAAACCAATACCGTCGCGCTGTGCCCGGCACTCACCACGCACTCTGAACTTAGCGATGAAGCGCTAGCGGAGTCTGGAATAAAACCCACGACCATGCGAATCTCTATTGGACTGGAAGATCCTCGTATGTTCATCGCACATATCATCGAGGCCGCGAAGTTGTCTATTGACCGCAAACACATGGACTTTTCTAGCCGCTTTCCTTGCCCCGACACCATTGACGAGATCTATATGCAAACCTACATGGACGTCCACCAGCGATTTGCCCACAGCTTGCCAAGGTTTACCTCGTTGATTTCGTAGCCCTATCCCAACAAACAACGGCTGCGTGGGCAACGAAGTCAGTGGCACAACCTCGGTCTATCGTATCGATTTCTAGAGCTTCACCCTATAAAGGTTGGGGCTCTATAATCAACATAACACTACACAGCCCCTCCCCCCCTTGATGCCACTATCAAGGGGACTATCACCCTCTTCTACCGTGACGATAACAAACCTGAATTGATAGCAGTCTTAGTTTTCTCTATAAAGCGCCCTCCTGTTTCTGACAACCACGGCGCCAATCATGCAAAAGCTTATCGACACCTTAGACTCCCAAGGTTATTACATCTGGGATGACTTTCTCTCTCCAGAACAAGTAGACGCACTGAAAGCGTGTTTGCCTGAAAATTGGAAAAAAGCCTGTATTGGCCGAAACGATGAAGAAGTGCGAGAAAGCGCAATTCGCAGTGATAAGATCTGTTGGCTATCCAAGGATCTTGGCGAGCCCGTGCAACAATTTTTAAGCAAGATGGAAATGATTCGCCAAGCCGCCAATCAAAACTTCTTTCTCGGCTTATTTGAATACGAAGCGCATTTCGCAAAATATGAAAAGGGCGACTTTTACCAAAAACACCTAGACTGCTTTCGTGACAACGAAAACCGTCGTCTCACGACCGTATTTTATATGAATGATGAATGGTCAAAAGAGGATGGTGGTGACTTAGTCGTTTACGATCTTGATGACAACGAGCTCACCCGTATTACGCCAAAATCCGGACGTTTACTGGTTTTCTTCTCGGAGCAATTTCCGCATGAAGTTCTTCCTACTCACCGTGAGCGATTTAGCATTGCTGGCTGGTTTAGAACGAATGGCGTGAAAGATAACCAACTCGATATTGCCAACTAGCATTTACCTTCTCCTATTCGACCTTCTTGTCACTGACGGTCGAATAGGATGCTTACCACGAACAATACACTCTCATTCTTTACTTACAAGGCTAGCTTTGAAGTTCAAACCATCCCCCCTGTGCTTTCCGCCCTTTTGATTCTTCTATACTGAGTTTTGGTTTCGCCCGTTTACTATTGATTACTTACTACCTTTTTACGACTAGCTAAAAATAATTGCTCCACGAGTCAGAAAGTAACCCTTTCGGATTATTTTTTTAATTGTTATTGAGAAGTGTCCGCTAACGGATATTTCTTGTACAACGTTGCTTCTATACTACTTTCAACATCAAGGCATGAGTACAAAACGCTCTACAGCGTAAGCAAAGCGGATACAAGGTGACTATACTTCAAGGTAGACAGTATACTTCTTTATAAATCAGCCAGTTCAGTGACGAGCTAAAGATTGAACTCGCGATGGTAGATTGTGATAGAGAAAATAGCGTTGATGAATAGTGGCGAGGAAAGCATGACCGACAATGTAGACAGTCAAAACCTAAGGTGGACGACGGAGCTTTCTTCGGCTTTAAAACAACAATTAGTCACACTCGCTAAGCGAAAACAGGTTGTAGAGCGGGATTTAGATAACTCTCGCCTAATTAATCAAGGCGTTAACTTTCTTGAACAAGGCACGTTGGCTGTATGTATTCAAACACCAAATTTAAAAACTGCAAATTGTATTATTATCGGCAAAGGTGGTTGGTTTGGAAACTATATTGATAGTACATCGTCGTTGTCGTCATTTGTTTTTATCGAAATAGAACCATGCACAGTGGTGAACTTTAATAACGAGCAATTAAGAGACATTACCAAAAGTAGTCATGAAATATACAAATGGTTTTATTCGCTCACCTTTGAATCACGAGCGAAATGGCTACAAAGCCAACTAATAAACAGTGAAGCCCTTAACGTTAGAGTGGTTTATCAGATCCTAGAAATTTTGGCACACTTAGATCAACATCGAACCTGCAATGAAATCGCTATCTCGCAACAGCAACTCAGTGAGATGACGGGTATTGCTAGACAACGGGTCAATGAAGTCATGAAACAGCTTGAACGAGCGCGCCTTGTTGAGCTTAATCGAAGTAAGATCATCATTAATGATGTTTCGCAATTATCAAACCAACTGGATGGTATTGACCTAAGTATTAGAGACCCTCGCCACTTTCTCTAAGCACTAATTGACATTAAAGACGCTTATCAGGATGACACCTGAGGGCTACGTATAACCATAGGAAAATAACATGCCATATATCTATTCAATCGAAATCAAGACCGATGCACAAGATGACGTAAATAAAAAGTTTCGGGATAGCCAATTAAAAGGAGAAGTCATTGTTGATGAAATAGGCCATATTTATATTTGTCCACAAATCAGTAATAAGATCTGGTGCACGTCCCCTAAATCGAACCAACTTACCACTGCATTTGACTCGCAGTGGGATCAAGTGATTAAAGATACGTTAGATTATATGACCAGCCATTATTCCGTTACTGCGAACAGCCCAAAACCAAGATGGCGACATATCCTCAAACCATTTCGATGCCCAAGGATGGCTTTATATATCAAAAGCCGCGATCTTTTTCTCACTAAATGACCACGCTTTTGCCTCACCTTGCTTTTACCTTTTATTAATTCGAGAACAACACTATGCATAATTTTCGCTCATTCGACATTTTTGTACTGCTTACCACTAGCCTATTTCTTTATGGCTGTGGCGGTGGAAGCAGTGACGGCGGAGTGAACGTGACACCTGACATTGATGGATTCAAGGTGCGACAAGATCTGCATGTCTTCGATTATGTCTATGGCGGAAGTGACTTTTCAGTGGCGCATGTCATTGCCTACAGCAATGAAAACCACCAGCAAACCCTAACTGAACCACACATATTGTTTAGTAGCAGTGCGCGCTCAACTATTTCTTACTATTTTAATACGTTAAACAATCAAGAAATCACCATTGCACTGCTTGACCGCAATACACAACTCGTGAAAGCAAGCACGCAAATTATTGCCGACGCAGAACAACCTTATTGGGTCTTTGCTTTTGGCGATAGCAGCACTAATAACTATTCACTGTATACCGTCCCAAGACCGGTTGTGACTCAATCTGAACAGACGGTACCCGTATTTGTCATCGATGCGTCTACGCCTAATCAACACACTGCATCGGACCTTTATCTCAATGGCACTCAAATCATCCAAGGGCTTGAAGGAAAAACACTGTCACAACCACTGACTGTGCCAAAGCACGCAGGAAGTTTAACACTAGAATTGAAAAGAGAAGGACAGCTAAGTATTCAATGCCTTAATGTTCAAGCGACTAATTATCAAGCGATTGATGATACCTATGTTAACTGGCAAGAAAGTGCTTGGTTAATTGTCTTTTCAGCAGACCGTCATTGCCATATTAAACCCATCAATTGGCAATAAATTAATTATGGGTAATAGACTATCTAAGGCTGGAGCAAATACTACCCGACACGAATAGAGCCCATCGGCTCTTGCCGGGTAGCTGTCTGATACCGTGATACGGTTAATCAGCTTTAGGTTTGACCTTGAACTCCAACACGTTGAGTGCACAGACATCAATACAGCGCCCACAACTGATACAGTCCTGACTCATGACACGGCGATCGCCTTCTTTAAGAGGCTGTCGAAGCACTTCTGGCTCAGGGCATACGTTGTAGCAATCCATGCATTTGGTGCACGCCTCTCGATGGGTGGCGGTGATACGGATTACGCTTTTACGACCGATGACACCATAAGTCGCACCTAATGGGCAAAGGTGCCCGCACCAACCATGCTCAACCAATACTAAGTCTAGTAAAAACACTAATACGATAAGTATCCAACCGGCCCCCATACCAAACACCAGCCCACGATGCAGCGTCGCAACCGGGTCTACCCAAGCCCATAACAATGAACCAGAGGCAGCACTGCCAAGTAATATTACAGGGATCAGCCAATAACGAATCTTTGGTGACCATTTATAACTGGCTTTTAGATTTAACTTTCTTCTTAACCATGCCGCTAAATCCGTCACCAAATTTAAAGGACATACCCATGCACAAAACGCTCTTGGCGCAATGACCATGTAAAACGCAATAACAATCGTCACACCTATTAAGGCATTCACTTCCGGCCAATGCCCTGTTGCTAAGGTTTGAAGCACCAATAACGGGTCACTAAGTGGAATGGTATCAAATAACAGGCTGGATGAGAGATTGCCCTTTAACACACCCCATGTCGGACCAATCATAAATAGCGCAATAATAGACACCTGACAGATAC
Source organism: Vibrio methylphosphonaticus (assembly GCF_023634655.1). Classification (GTDB taxonomy): domain Bacteria; phylum Pseudomonadota; class Gammaproteobacteria; order Enterobacterales; family Vibrionaceae; genus Vibrio; species Vibrio methylphosphonaticus. The sequence continues at coordinate 6,853 of NZ_JAMKMS010000021.1, forward strand.
GTCTTAGAAGCAAAAAACGATGCGCTTTCCACCAGCCAAGTTCGCGAATGGCATCTTTACCGGCATTTTTAGCGAGATTTTTAGCCATGACTATTTTCTCCCATCATTAATGCGGATATGCTCACTCGGCGCTATCTCTGGCGTTTCAGGAAATGTACCGTCTCGCAGCTCCACATTTTCTTCCCAACCGAGTTGGTAGTGATCGCCCATATAGCCTTTGGCTAACTCGATAGGCACCACTTTGATGACCGGGACTTCCGTCACACACGCTTGTTCGCATTTTCCACACCCTGTGCAAGCGTTGGAATGTACGGTAGGGATAAACTTGGCGTGGTATCCCGTACGCTGATTGCGAATCGGCTCCAGAGTGATCGCCTCATCAATCAAAGGACACACCCGATAACACACATCACAGCGAAGACCTTGCCAGTTAAGACACTCTTCATGATCGATGAGTACCGCAAGTCCCATACGAGAGTCATCAATGTTCGTTAATGCATGATCAAGGGCGCCACTTGGGCATGCGACGACACAGGGAATGTCGTCACACATCTCACAAGGAATATCTCTTGCGGTAAAGTAAGGGGTGCCAGAGGCGACAGGCGACAGTAACGTCGCCAATTTAAGCGTATCGTACGGACAAGCTTGAACGCACAACCCGCAGCGCAAACAGGCTTCATCAAATTGATTGCCTTCCAGCGCACCCGGAGGGCGAATAGGCACGCCACCACTGGTTTTGGCTTGACCTTGTTTAGATTGCAGTCCTAGTAATGTAGCGGCTGCGCCCACACCAACTGCGGTTCTGGTGGCATCTCTTAAGAATCGTCGGCGGCTTTCCGACATTTTCGAACGTGACATCGCAATTGCCTCAACTACGCTCAGTCATTCACGTGAGCTATGCGTTCAACTTATGCCATAAATCTAATGTGGTTTAATTCGATTAACATTACTCTTTTTGGTAATACATGAGGTAGCTTGATTTACATCAAGATAGTCGGGTCACTTTGATCACACTGCTGACATTTTTACGATCCATAGACCCGCCACAACGTCAGATTTATTAACGTACTATTAAATTATAGCCGTTAACGTCGTCGTTATCGGCACCACGTTGTGACTGATGAGCTTTCGATGTCACTTAACCTTTAGTATCAGAATATTACTCAGTGACTAGGCCGTTTTTATGCCGCGCTCTTTCGCGGTGTTGTTGGTATCCACCCCTTTCTTCGCACTCAGTTCAACAATCTCTGTTTCAGCCAGTTCTGCCGTTTCGCCAAAGAATTTACCACCGGTTTCAATGCTAAGATTATTGCTCCACACTCTGCCTTTTACTCTACCATTCGACAAAATTTGGATATGTTCAGCATGACAATCTCCTTCAAATAATCCATTGACGATAATATGCTTAGCGAAGACTTCCCCTTTTACACGCCCAGATTCAGCGATGATAATCGCCCCTTCGACATTCACTTGCCCATCTAAAAACCCATCCACTTGAATGTCATTTTCTAGTTTGAGTTTTCCGCTAATAGTACAGCCTTTGGCAATGAGAGTTGTAGTTGTTGCGCGGCTCGTTGTTCCACTGTTTTTACTAAAGATTCCCATCGTATTCCTCGTTCTTTTTCAAAAATTTCTTCAAACTCATTGACGCCCCAATCCACAAATGGTTTAGGGTCTAATGCTCGACCAACAAACCTCACTTCGTAATGAAGATGAGGACCAGAAGACAAACCGCTGTTTCCTGAAAGGGCAATCAATTCGCCTTTATGAACAAACTGACCATTTTTCACTTTGAAACCCTTCAAGTGCGAATAAGAGCTTGAAAAGCCAAAGGCATGCTGAAGACGTAAAAAATTGCCAGACCCTTTACTGCTTTTCCTTGTCACCTCAACTACGCCATCAGCAGGCGCATAGATTTTTGTTCCTGTATTCACTGCAAAATCCAGCCCCCGATGCATCTTGGCTTTTTTAGATACCGGATGAATGCGCTTGCCAAACTGAGAAGAAATGCGTTGCTGTCCAACCGGTGAACCACTCGGTATTTGCGTCAGCATTGTCATACGAACATTAGAGTGAATCGCCGCCGTGTCTAACCGAGAATCCAACTCGTTTACCCTGCCATCTTGAGCAACACCGAGCACAATTTCTAACTCCGTTAGTCGCTCAGATACATGGGTGATCCTCTCCTCCCGTTCAGATAAATCCTGCTCTAACGCTTGTTTTAAGTGTTGTAGGTTTGCCAACTCACTTTCCATGCTCTGGGATTCATTGGTCAGTTTGGCTTGCTTTAGCTGCGCATCATCAACGCTGTTGTATAAATGCTGAATAAGGAGCAGCGTCGACATTATCGCCACGACGGTGATGCTCACTAAACTTTTAAGACTGCGGCGCATCCGCTTGCTAAGTTGCCAATGCGTTGAGCCATTGATGGTTGAAATAGAGATGGTTAACTGGTCTTTCATGTACGTATCTGTCTTTTCCATGACTGAGAATAGGAGGACTAGCAATGTGCGATAACACGATTAACGGTGGCAATGCTATTAATTTACTCAATCGTTTTGCTAGGTACTAGTCTAAACAAACTGGGAAATGTCAGGACGTGACTTGTTGTCAAATAATTAATAAAAATAATAAGTTAACCTTAATATCCATACAAAAGAGCCGCAACATCCTTCGATTTAATCATAATAACAAGCCTCCACCCTCGCGCTTACTCGGCATTACATCAATCAACCCAAACATCAAAAGAACGTGGCCTACTGACATCACTCCCCTTATTTAAGTAATTAAAATCACGCTCATATCATAACTTCATGAAAATTGGCTAGAAAACGGCAAGAAGCCTTCTAATATTGATCGTATAACGATACAAAAAGGGCTCAATATGAAGCGGCTATATCTCATTATTTTTCCATTGATTGTCACACTGTTGGGGTGTCAATCTGAAGAACAGAACAAAGCACTGGGGACACTTGAGCGCGACCGTATTACCTTTTCTGCCACCGCCAGTGAGATTATCCGAGAGTTACCCATTCGTGAAGGCAGCCAAGTCTCGACGGGAGATGTGCTTGTCAAACTGGATACTAAACGCCAAGAAGCCATCCTTGCTCATGCGATCGCCGAGCAAGCTAAAGCTAGCGCCTACTTACTTAGATTAACAAATGGTGAACGACCAGAAGACATCGCTGCCGCCCAAGCAAAAGTAGACATGGCACAAGCACGCTTGACTGAAGCACAACAAAACTATTCTCGGGCGTCAGAGCTGGTACGAAAAAAGCTCGCTAGCCAATCGCAAAAAGATCAAGCGGTCGCTAACCGCGATGCTGCCAGAGCAGAGCTAAATTCCAGCCAAGAAGAATTCTCTAAGCTGACCGCAGGGACTCGCCCTGAGGATATTACCCAAGCTGAGGCCGCACTTGCCGCCGTGAATGCTGAAGTCGCACTGCAAACGCAGCAACTCGACGAACTGACCATCGTGGCAACGCGTAACGGGGTGTTAGATAACCTGCCCTACAACTTAGGCGAACGAGTGTCGGTTGGTGCCTTCGTCGCTGTGGTGCTTGCAGAGCGAGTCCCGTACGCGCGAGTCTATGTCCCCGCTTCCGTTCGCATTAAATTTGTTCCCGGTCTTGAGGTCAACGTTTATGTAGACGGGCTCGAGGCCCCCCTGCCAGGAAAGGTACGCTGGGTGGCTAGCGATCCTTCCTTTACGCCGTATTACGCGCTCACAGAAGATGAACGGTCGCGCTTAATGTATCTCGCCGAGGTGGATCTTGGCAGCCAAGCTGAACAGCTACCAAGTGGCGCGCCCGCACAAGTTGACTTAGAAGGGTTGAAATAGATGTCTGAACTCGCGGTTTCGGCTCAAAACATGGTGAAAAAATTTGGCCACTTCACTGCTATTAATAACATTAGCCTATCAATACCAAAAGGCAGCATCTACGGCTTTCTTGGCCCAAATGGCTGCGGAAAATCGACAACGATTCGTATGCTTACCGGGCTACTAAAACCCACAACCGGAGAGATTGAGGTATTGGGTTTAAGTATTCCAGAGCAATCCGAAGCATTACGACTAAAAATCGGTTACATGACACAAAAGTTCTCACTCTACGACGATCTCACGGTAAACGAAAATCTGCAGTTTATCGGACAAATCTTTGGAATGACGGCACAAGAGCGCAAGCAGCGTTTGGACGAGCAACTCTCTGTCTATGGGTTAAGTAACCTGCAAAAGCAACGTGTAAGTGGCATGAGTGGGGGACAAAAACAAAGACTCGCCTTAGCGGCTGCCACCATGCATAAACCCGAATTACTGTTTCTAGATGAACCAACCTCGGCGGTCGATCCTGAGAATCGTCGAGAATTCTGGGAGCAGTTGTTTGATCTTAGCGATCAAGGCACCACGATTCTTGTCACTACGCACTACATGGACGAAGCCGAGCGATGCCATCGACTTGCCATCATGGAAGCGGGTGAAATGCGCGCCGATGATGAACCAGAAATCTTGATGAACAATATGGGCGTCAATATCATTGAGGTCAAAGCCGACCAACTCCGTGCTTTGAAAGAAAAGGTCCTGCAACGACCTGAAGTGCGCTCTGCGGCGCAATTGGGGATCCGCCTGCGCATTTTAGTTAACCAATCTGTCGTTGACCCAATTGGCTGGTTGCGTAGCCAGTTTCCAGAGCTTCAACACGCCGAACTGACACCCGCAAGGCCTAGCCTTGAAGACGTGTTTGTCTCTGTAACGGGAGAAGGAAGACAATGAAAAGCCTATCTCGAATGAGCGCGATTATGGTCAAGGAAATTCGCCAGTTATCACGCGATAGAATCACGTTTGGCATGGTTGTGATGATACCGCTGATCCAACTCTTGTTATTTGGCTTCGCGATGAACACTGACGTCAGAAACATCCCAATTGCCGTGGTGGATCAAAGTGAGTCGGTTCCCGGGAGGATCATTACCGAAGCTGTGCGAGTGACTCAAGTGGTGAGCATCAAAGCCAATTATCCCACAGTGGCAGAAGCGGAAGCCGCGATTAAAAGTGGTACTGTGAGAGCCGCGTTGATCATTCCCCCAGATCTTGGACAACGTATCACGCATAACGCTATACTTGGGCAATGGTTAGTGGATGGTTCCGATACCATGGTGAGTTCGGCGCTGTTAGCACTACAAACCATGCCTATTGCTGATTTCTCTATCGCGGGATATCAAGCTAATCAGACAAAAACCTTTGAAGCCACGCTGTTATATAACCCCAGTCAGCGCTCTGCTGTTAATATTATTCCGGGCTTACTGGGCGTTATCCTCACCATGACTATGATCATGTTTACCAGCGCAGCGATCGTGCGTGAGAAAGAACGCGGTAATCTGGAGTTACTCATTACTACTCCCATCCACTCCATTGAATTGATGATTGGTAAAATTGTGCCGTATATTTTTATCGGCCTCATTCAGATTTTCATTATCCTCGGCCTTGGCTCTTTGATTTTTAATGTGCCAATTAACGGCGCGTTAAGTCAAATATTGCTAGGCAGTCTGCTTTTCATCGCCGCCAGTCTGACATTAGGGTTAGTTATCTCCACCATTGCGCAAACCCAGCTTCAAGCCATGCAAATGACGGTATTTATACTCCTCCCCTCCATTCTTTTGTCCGGGTTTATGTTCCCTTACGAAGCCATGCCACAAGCCGCTCAGTGGATTGCAGAAGCACTACCCGCTACTCACTTTATGCGCATGATTAGGGGTATTATTTTACGTGGTGCCGATTTAATTGATGTTTGGAGGGACACGGTGTGGCTAGTGTGTTTCACCTTAGGTGGTATTGTTGTCGCGGCATCTCGATTTAAAAAGAGCTTGGATTAGCGCGCAGTCTTCAGCAAGCTATTTTGTTGGCAACACAAAAAAGGCAGTGCGATATCGCACTGCCTTTAAAATTTTTATCATCGTAAGGTAAACGACGATTCAATAATGCTTAGAAGTTAAACGTTACACCAGCACGAACACGGTTTTCTGTTTTGAATTCTGTACGTTGAGCGTTTGCGTAAGTCTTATCAAGGATTTGATAGTCTACGTATGGTGCCCAAGATTCAAAACCAGTGTACTTAACTTGGAACGTGTGCTCCCATTTAGTATCTGCTTTGTTATTACCCGTACCCGTGTATGCGCCGCCATCTTTTTGGTTGATGTACGCTGGGTTATATTCTAGGTTGAAATCAGACACGTTGTAACCAATCCAAGCGTCAACTTGGTTAGTATCGTTGGTGGTCTGGCCAGAAACGCTGTTTGTCGCCGCTTGGTAACGGTAACGAGCTGCCGTGTAGAAGTTACCTGTTGCGTAGGTCGCTTTTAGGTAAGGACGGTATTCAGTGTGATCCGAACCATTCCAGTATACGAAGCCAGGAGTCAACGTCACGTTGTCGTTGATTGCCCAGTTATAGTTAAGCTCTGTTTCAAATGCTGCAACGTTTTTACCAGAGTTGCTGAATAACTTATCGCCTTGAGCTTGTGTGCCTTCAAGGTGAATCTGCCAATCTTCCGCAAAATCAAAGCCCGCACGTACACGAGTTTCGTATGTTTTTGCTTCTGTTTTGTATGCGCCACGAACGTCAACATAAGTTGCGCTAGCAGGAAGAGCAACAGCGGCAACAAGTGTTGCTGCTAGAGTCAGTTTTAAAGTTTTCATGATAAAGCTCCGTATAGAACAGGAATGCCAAGGGCATCAGATTTAACGTGCTAACAACAAGGCCACTGCCAAGCATCCTTGATTGCAACACTGAACGGGGCTCAGAATATGGATTTGTGATGTGGTAATGTCATGGAAGTGTCAACAGAAAAGCTTAAGTGATAAGTGTCACAAGAAAAGTACGAAAGGTGATTTTACAAATACAAATTAGCCCCAAAAAACACAACATATTCGCAACAATTAATCACAAATGATTTCTGAAATTAAAAGTGAAAGTATTTGTTTCATTTATGATTTTCTCGAAATCATTCCCATAACAGAGATGGCTTGTTTCTAAAGGTAATTATTTGACATAGCTTTGTTGGTAACCTGAATAGCTACCAGAGAAATTCGGTTCCATAGAATTGCTTGGAAAATCTTCATCGGGCGTTACCTGAGTTTGAATGTCTTGCGTATCATTCATTGGGCTCTCATCCGCCGTAATGCGAGCAGAATCTGTCAAACTCTCGTTTTCCTCCTTTAACTTATCTTCTAATTCAAATAACGGCAGTTGACGTTTATATAATTTGTTGAGGGCCTTAATAAGCGAATGCTTAACCATGGAACTTAATTGCAATTTTTTGAGTACCGGCTTTGCTAATGATTGCAACCCAACCACAGAGTCCACACCTAACGTCGAGCCAACACTATCACGCACGGCTTTAGCCGGTTCATACCCCAAATGTGCTGACATAAAAAGCCATATATAAGCAATAGCAGCCCCGTTAGGTGCCGTGTCTCGCCAGGCTTCTCCCGCAAAAAACATCGCTTCTACGCTGCCTTTTTCAGAGGCTCGCTCTAACCAATAACAACCCCGCTCCGTACTTTGCTCGACCCCTACTCCTTTAAGATAATTAAGCCCGAGCTTTGTCATGGCTTCCATATTTTGCTTTTCTGCGCCTTGCATGAACCACCGCGTGGATTGTTTTGGTGAAGGCAGCGGATTGTCAGGCGATACACTCCAGTCTCCCATAAATAGCATGGCTTCCAAATTGCCTTCTTGCGCCACCTCTTCAATCACAGCAATGCCCTTAGGAATATTACACTCCACACCCCGTCCATGAACCAAGGCTTTCGCTGCCTCAAACTTCGCGTGTAAATCGCCTTCAGCTCCCGCAATACACAAACGCCAGTAGTTGGCTTGCTCACGAAGCACCATATCTTCGCGTTTAGACTCACTTAAACGAACCATGCCATACATGCCAGTGATGTTGTCCAACTGCGCGGCTTTTTGATACCAATACAAGGCTTCTTGGATGTTTTTCCGCTCCGCTTCTTTCGCTAAAAAGAGCATGGTTGGTGTATGACCAGTTTCAGCTTTAAAAATTCGATCTTTTCGCTCTTGCTGTCGAGCCTTTTCAATCGTCCGTCGATACGCTGCTTCTCGCGCGATGCGTTCTTGCTCTAAACGTTTTTTTCGAATAGATAAGGAAAACATCCACACAAACGCCAAAATGAGCGAAAGGCTTGTTGCACCGATAGCGATAGAAAGTGTCGACATAAAATAGAAAGCTCATTAAGTGTTAATTACTTAGTTATAGTAACGGCAGGTTTGCCATTAAATGAAGTGTCTTTAACGATCCGTCACACGGTTTTACATCTTTTCCCCTGTAATTGCTCAATCCAACGCCAAAACGACACTTTACCCCTTTCCCAGCAACAAATTCTAAACCCTGTAAATAATTCTAAGCAATAAAAAACCCCGGACCAGAAATCGCTTTGAGCGAATCATGTGTTATCCAGGGTTTAAAAACTGTATGTGATGTTACTTTTTACTATTAATGGCCTTCACAAATACTTCTTGAGCACCTTCGATATTTAAGGCTTTCGCTTCATCAAGTAAGCTGAGTGCTTTCGGGATGTTGTCTTGTGCAACGGCCTTTTGAATTGCGGTGTGATAATAGTTGACTGTGTCAGATAAGACGGCAGCGGGAACAACGGCGGCAGATGTGTTTTTAACAACCGCAGGCTCAGTTTTTCTAGCGCCCAACGTTAATGTTTCTACTTCAAGATTTAGTTCACCAGCATAGCTTTGAATAAATTTAGGATCCGTCACAATAGGTAAAGGCTCCCCACTTTCTTGTGCTCTTACTTTTGCAGGGTGTGGGACTGAAACAACCTTTCCTACATCTGATGGTCTCGTATACACAACCATATAAGGTAGGGACTGGGCATCTACCTCAAAACTTGAGACATAACGATTGGCGTCAAACATATCTGAAAATCGAACATCAAAGTCATCTAACCCTATAGTGCGGACCACATTATAATCGGCATCTAATAATTGAACCGTCGGCGCAAAGACCTCTTTATTTAACATTTTACTGTCTATAGTAACTTTTACATTGCCAGATTGAGGAGAAAATTCAAACGCATTGAAATAGCTTTTTCCCGTTTTAAACTCCCATACCGGCGAGGAAGTATCGATGGAAAAGCCAACATTTTCCGTTTTATCAAGCGGGATCCATGCGAAGTCTTTTTTACTCACACAGCACGTATCAGACGCGTTCATATCCGCAATTGAAATGGTGGGTTCGACACCAGTATGACTCGCACAACCCACAACACTTAGTCCAAGTACTAGCGCCAAAATATTTTTATTCATAATATTCCACCATTTAAAAGAATAAGGCAGCCATGAGACTGCCTTTGATTCATTGGAAACTCAATACGGTTTCATCACATTATGTGATTAGAACCAGATTTCAGCTTCAATGCCGAAGCGAGTTTCGCTCCCTTTAGACTCTTTTGACCAATTATAGCCGTCATCACTTGAAGACATGTAAGCTACGTAAGGCTTAATTTGTGGACGACCAAAGTAATCTGCATTAACCGTAAATACTGGAGCCAGTGTTGCGGTATAGAACGACGTAGAGTCATCCTCACGGCCCCAACGAGCGCCATCTTCAACAGTTTCGTTCGCATAAGTAAGAACCGCTTCCCATCTAAAGTTTTCACTCACTTTATAAGACGGTGTCAATCCAACAAATCCTCGTTGAACTGTCTCTTGACCCCACTGAGTGCCGAATACTCGCTTGCCATCTTGTGCTTTCAAATCCCAGTAAACCAATTCAGAACCAAGCTGGAAGTTTTCTGTAATGTTCAAGACACCGTATGATGTAACGAAGATTGAACGGTCATCTTGGTTCCAGTCCCCATTCCAGTTACCGAAGTTCGTGCCTTTAGTCGCGGAGATACCTTGACCGTAAGTGATACCCGTTAACGACCAACCATCTAGCCCATAATAATCACGAGAATATGAGATACCAGCGCCAATTCCACGGTCTGCAGCATCTGGATTATTCTTGTCTACTCTTACTTCATCCATATTTGCACGAGTTTGGTATTTGACATCAAAATCAAGCTTACCACCTAGCGCTTCCACACCGTACAGGTATAAGTCTAAAGACGTAAGCGTACTGCTTTGGTTATCATTGCCAACAGTGCCACACTCTTTACCGTTCACTGTTTCACCGTTGCCATTAACACAGTATCCATCACCGACATCTGCGGATACACCTGCAAAGCCAATCTTATCGGCAAAGCCTAGTGACGTATACTCAACACCCGCACCCAGACCTGATGACTGTTTCCAAAATTCTTTGGTAATAATACCAGCTTGACGGTTCAGGTAGCGCTTACCAGTCCAAATGCTGGTTCCTTCAGCAAACATAGACAAATCACCAAGTTCAACATACGCTTCTTTAAATTCTAATTGACCAGATTGAAGGTGACCGTCATTACCACCTGATGAACCGTAGAAACCACGTCCATTACCACCTTCATTATTGCCGTATTCCGTTTTTAGAACGTATTTTGACCATGCACCATTCTCGTAGTTATCACCTTTTGTAACCGTGAACTCAACTTGGTTTGGGTTACCAGAAAACGCAGCACCCGCAGCACGATAGTCGCGACGATGTTCCCACGTTTCATTTAGTTGAAGCGATTCACCAGCATTATAAAGAAGGTGACCATAACCATTTACTTGCCAACCTTCTTGTACTTTATCTTCGGCCATTACAGCGCCCGACGCTAGCACACCAACCACTGCAGCAGCTATTACACTTACTTTTTTCATTAGAAAACTCCGTTTAACTTATTGTTATATTCATTCTTGTCGAGGGCGATGGAGGCAGTACCACGCTCTCAAAACTTGAAAATATCGGTTTAGGGTCCCGAATTGATTGAACGATATGGAGATTAACGAAGTAGTATGAGGAACACGTCCTCCGCCTTCATGTAATAAAGGGGGGGATGAGAAAGGATGAGAAAAATAACCGCACGTTGTTTTTTTTGCGCTGATCACAGATTTGGGGGGGAGTAGTATAGATATTGGTAATGTATTGACGCGCAAAGTACGCTTTAAGTCACTATTTTTAACGAATTGGTAAAATTAGTGAAATAAAATTACATTTAAATTTCTGTGATCTAGGCTTGACCTAAAGTTGACAAACCTATTAACTGTTAAAAACAAACACTGTCAGCAACAACTAAAAAGTAAAATAACGCTTATGACAAAAATTCAATCAAGTCCCTACCCTTTAGGGGCTTCTTTAGATAGCAAGGGATGTAATTTTGCTATTCATGCGCCAGATTGCGAGCAAATCAAACTGGCGATATTTGATAGCGAAGACAACTATCAGCTATTCTCGCTTGATGAAGAGTACGCCAGCATCAAGCACACTCGTATTGACGGAATAAATGCGGGTCAACGTTACAACTTCGTTATTGAGAAGTCAGATTCACTGCAATTTATCTCCGATCCATATGCAAAGGGATTGGATAAACCTCTGCACTACATTCCTCCTTTTGATGATTCCAAGAGTTCGTTACTGCCAAAATGTGTCGTTGTAGATGATAACTTTGATTGGCAAGGCTCAACATCACCACGTATTCCTCGTGAAGAGATGATTTTGTTTGAAACTCATGTCAAAGGCTTAACCAAACTCAATGAGTGCGTGCCACTTGAGCATCGAGGAAAGTATTTGGGTCTCGTTACTGACGATATGTTGAAGTTTTATCGAGATCAAAACATCACCTCACTGCAACTATTGCCCGTCGCTGCATGTATGCATGAACCGCACCTACTGAATATGGACAAGGTGAATTACTGGGGCTACAACCCTTATGTATTCATGGCTCCAGACCCAAGATATGCAGACCGTGATGCGGTTATAGAACTTAAAACGGCCATTAGAACGCTGCATCAAAATGGCATCGAAGTCATTCTTGATGTGGTCTATAACCATACGGCGGAAAGTGGCGACAATGGCCCTGTATTTAACCTTAAAGCACTAGACCATCAATTTTATCTCAAACACGGAGAGTACTTCGCCAACTTTACCGGCTGTGGCAACACCGTTGATCTTAACTATCAACCGGCACTTAACCTAGTGATGGACACACTTCGATACTGGGTAGAAGAGTTTAAAGTTGACGGCTTCCGCTTTGATTTGGCGGCGACATTGGGGCGAAATGGTGACAACTTCAACCAAGACGCGGCTTTTTTTAGGGCCGTTGCTCAAGACCCAGCCCTGAAACAAACCAAGCTCATCGCCGAACCGTGGGACATTGGACCGAATGGCTATCAAGTGGGCAACTTTCCATTTGGCTGGAACGAGTGTAATGACCGACTACGTGATATCACACGCAGCTTTTGGCGTGGGGATCAAGGGTATTTGAAAGAGTTTGCCACGCGTATTATGGGCTCTCGTGACTTATACAGTGCTGCCAACTGGCCTTATAAACTTACCGTCAACTACATCACCTATCATGACGGCTTTACTATGCAAGACCTTGTGTCTTATAAGCATAAACACAATGAAGCCAATGGGGAAAACAATCGTGATGGTCATGGTGATAATCGCTCCGAAAACTATGGCGTGGAAGGCGAGACTGACAACCCAGTTATTCTAGCGACCAGAGAAAAACAAAAACGAAACTTTATGGCAACGTTATTATTTTCTTTTGGTATTCCGCATATTTTAACAGCCGATGTTCTTTCTCACTCTCAAAAAGGAAATAACAACGCTTACTGTCAAGATAACGAGTTAAGTTGGTTAAATTGGGAGCAAAGCGCAGCCAAACAGCACTTTAAAACTTGGTTAGCGGATATGATTACCGCGCGCCAACAGTATATGGTGCCGTTCATTCAAGCGTTCAGTGGTGAAAACCGCAACAATAACCGGATCTTCTGGAGCCGTGTCGATGGAAAGTTAATGAGTATGGAAGACTGGAATCGATTGAGTAGCGTTGCGCTGCACCTCGGTATTGGTGAGGATGGCGATGAAATGCTTTATTTGATAAATCAAACCAAAGCACCCGCACGCTTTTCGCTTCCGAGTGACAGAAAGCAATGCTGGAAAACCATTTGTGATACCCACATATCTGACGCAGAAGTCGGTCACGCAGAAGGTGAGATTCTACAAGCGCCTATGTCTATGGCGATATTACATTTTTCTCCTAACCAATAAATCCCGACTCACGTTAATAAAAGAGCTTTATATTTGAGCTCTTTTATTTTCTCTGGCAGAGCTATTAAAAATACGGCTTATTTAGGTAATATTCCTTTGAAAAACACTATCCAGCAGTAGTAATATCTCATACTTGCTCAATTAATTGAATATCGTATGTCTTTAGCAAAGTTTTTATTACGTGTTTTCCGTCCTTTCACCTTTGGACTTATCGCCACGCTCATCTTTATCTCGTACCAACAGTATCAGCGCTCTCAAGATCTTGCCATGGAACAATCGCAATCCAACGTAAAGATGGCATCGGCGTTAGTTTGGGCACAAATTGAAGCAACGTTTGGTAAAGTGGACCTATTACAAAACAATGTCGATACCAGTCAATTTAATACCCTCGCCAACGATGTCCTATCGAATACCTATCTGTATAAAAATATCGTTCGCTTTAATTCTGTGGAAAATGATTACCTTCCCATAAATGGGGTACCGCTCTCCCCTGTGATTACAACGGCAATACAGTGGCATGAATATAAGGCATCTTCCAACGTATACGCCATCTCTAATATCTATCAAAAAGCCAATGGATTTTGGGTTTTCGCCATCAAGCAGGCCAATATTAAAAACCAACGTGAGGTTTGGATAGAGTTTGATGTTCAACATACCACCCAGTATTTAGCGAACTTAAAAACGTTGAAAACGGGTTACGTTTTTGTGATTGACGCCGAAACGGGACGATTGGTCTTCCATCCTGACCCATTAAGAATAGGATCGCCTTCTATTAGTTTTTCCAGCGGACTCCAGGAGCGAATCAAGGGAGGTGAAAAACGTGGCAAGTATGAATATTATTATAACGGCCAATATAAAATGAGCATTTTTGATGCTCAGAACCCAAGTGGCTGGGTGTTTGTATCAGGCACAAATCGTGCAGATATTCTCTTCAACTCTTATCAAATATCATTAACCGCTGTGGTCATGCTCTCATTGCTTTTATTGATACTGTCGATTAATTATATTACGTTCCAGCTTAATAAATCGTTGGCCAAGCTCAATGCATCACCAGACATTTCCCATTTTAAACATGAACTTAAATCAATATTTAATCAATTTACTTTTCACAAAGGGATGCAACTTTGCCTGTATGACAACGAGTCAGGCAACGTCAAGACCATCGACTTTCACGGCAATACTCAGATAATTCATCACACTGAGACGCTGCCGTCGGTGCTAACACGTCGAGAACTTAACTATTCATACAATTCCGATTCCGATGCGATTGCAAGAAAGCTCCAAATAAAGGGACGCCATTATACAATGCCCCTCTATCAAAGAGAGACACTCATCGGTGTGATTTACCTGAAGAGCTCATTTTTTGCTTTTGAGGGCGTGATGCGAGCGATTAGAGACTTTTCTGAAGTCGCACTATCTAACTTGTTATTGTTTCAAGCACTACACAGTAAGGATCCACTTACAGGGCTCGACAATAAACAGGCCATGCGTCACGCGCTGTCACAGCAATTACGCAATCAGAACGTATTTTACGCGCTTATTGATATCAATGGGCTGGGTAATATGAACGCCCAACACGGTGATATGTTAGGTGACACCATCATTTTGTATATTGCGGATACTATTAAGCGAAACTTCAAGAAACCAAGTGCCATTTGCATTTCGCGTGATGAGAATGGCGGATTCGCGGTTCTATTCGAGGCCGAGAATAAAGAGGGAGCGAGCAAACAGCTCGATTGGCTCAGACAGCTCATAGAGAAGCAGCCAATCAATATGCATGACAAATGGATCGAGGCTTCTGTCACCATTGGGGCAACGGTTATCGGTGATACACCTGACGCGGTAATAGGACGAGCAAAACAAAGCTTGCAACAAGCTAAATTGAAAGGAAGAAATATTGTCTGCTTCTATCAGTAATCAGCGAGCTTCACTGTTTCGCTCTGTAACTCATTAGCTCTGTAATTCTTTAGCTCTTTAGCTCTTTAGCTAACAGCCTCGTTAACACGGTAATAAAAAATCCTTATCTGAGTGTTCAGATAAGGCTTTTTTACAAATCTCGTTCCAGGCTAGATGACCCCGAGAACTTCACATAAATACTTAGCCGCTGGTCCTAACTGTGCATTTGACTTCCAAAGCGCGTCGGCTGAATTCAACATTTCGTAGCGTTGAAATTCTGGCCTAAAATCGATTAGTGTTCCGAGCCTTTGCTTTTCAACAATGAAATCCTTTGGCATTATTGCCCATCCAATTCCCTGTTCAACCAGCTTAATCACATCTTCTTGATCGTCCGCTTGCCAAATATCTTGTGAAAAAGCACCTTGCGCATTCAATACCGGGTTAAGCATCATGCTGCGGCAAACAATTTGCCTTTCCCCTATTAAGGTTTCATTACTTACTTGCGCCATGTCAGCAAATATCGAATCTGGGCTACAGATACATACCCACTCAATGTTAGCAATAGAGACAAAATCCAACCCCTCTGGCACCGCATCAGCAGCAATATTGAATCCAAGCTCTATTTCGTCATTTGCAATAGCTGCAGTCAGTTTATTGGCGCTGAGTCGAGAGACGTCCACATGAGTAAATGGAAACCGCTGTGACATCTTTTCAATTGCTGACTCAAGTAAGCTAAACGGTAACAATGGATCAATTGCGATTCTCAACGTATCCTCTACGTTCTCAACGCTTGCTCGCGAGTAATTACGAATACGTTCCGCTTGTCTCAAAAGTACCTTTGCCTGTGAAAGCATCCGCTCTCCCTGAGGAGTCAGCTTAGGATACTTCGTACTTCTATCGAACAGCTTAATACCGAGATCAACCTCAAGATTATTCACACCAATACTTACCGAGCTTTGGCTTTTTCCGAGATGTCTCGCCGCGGCGGAAAAGGAACCTTGCTCTGCTGCTGCAACAAACGCCACTAGCTGTTCAATATTCAGCATATCCAACCCTTTGAATCACTTATTAATAACCATACTATCGTAAAACAATAGCACAATAACTGCACCAAAACCTATCGACAAAATCAATAATAAGAGATAGTGCATTGATGAGGGGAATACCCTCTACTAGAACGCTTCACCAAATCGAATATAGAAGCTCGTGTTGCCCATTTTAGACACGGCAACATCCGCACCAATTGAAAAACGTTCTTTCGCATTCAAGAGGTATCTTACGCCGACGCCGGCACTAGGAATAACTTCAGACTTCACGCTATTGGAAAGGTGTCGATCTTCATTTTCAACAATAGCGGCACCAGCGAAGGCGACACCACTCCATAATGTTGAAAATTTATGCCGGTATTCAATTTCTGCCTGATAAGTGGCGGTACCACGATATTTATTCCAGTCGACGCCACGTAAATCCGGTGTCACAAACTCGTTTTCTGGGGCGTCACCCACAATTTCTTTACCAATCACACGATATGCAAAAACGTCATCGCCCACAGGAAAATACTGACTCATTTCTGCATCATATCGATCGAACCGTTTGCCCGTCCGACTGTCTTTTGAGTAATGCAAGGTACTCAAGTCTAAATTAAGACCTTGAGTGGCGCCCATCATATTGTCACGAGAATCATAGGTCAGTAACAGACCTAATGCGCCATTATGGCCACTCATTTGACGTTCAAACTCTTTCTTTTCCTCGGCGGTTGCGCTCTCCTTAAGATCCGCATTACCCCCGCTCCACAGCCCTTGAACACCAAAATACAAATCATCGACTATTTGCTTGCGAACTTCGCCGTATACAAAATTTGAATAACTCGCATATTTTGCCGCTTTTGGTAACTGCATCCCTACACGACCCGTGTATTTTAGATTCAAACTAAAATGTCCAGCCCAGAATCCTGCACGCCATGCGTCATGGGCGAAAACATGCTCATGCCCGACGATCGCCATGCCACTTCCAGAGTCGGTGTACTGACCATAAAACATACTCGTAGACGGGTTTGTCGCGCCTTCTGCTCGGTCATGCAAATACATCGCATTGACCCCTAAGCCAACGCCAAGTGCATCATCAGTAATAGGGACAGGAAAAGCGGCAAGCTTTCTATCTGGTAGCGCTTCGTCGTCTGATCCCTCAGAGCTAGGTTGCCCATGGGAAGGCTTATGTTCTAATTCTTTCGTTAGCGACGTCGATTCTTGGTGTTCTGTCGAATGCGTTGTATCTTCTGCGCAGACAGAAGTTGCTGCAGTGAGGAGTGCGAGGGGCAGTAATAACGCTCTGGTATGGGATGTATGCACGGAAATCTCAATTAGTCGTGTTATTTATATACCACACTAAGATTCCTTTCTTCATGGTACTGATATCAATGGATCGTACCTTTCGTGGGTGCTCTACGTTGAGCAACAGCGATGCTACTAAAATAACATTCGTAGATAAAGCCAACCCATTAGAAATACATATAGATACTATTAAAAAACGTAAGGAAATCACTCAAAATCCCGCTAAAAATTCACCAATATTATGGTATCCGTTGTTGGAATAAGTTAGGGAGATATCATCAATTCCTTATTATACAGTAGTATAGATAAAAAATTTTATTAGAGTTATCACACTTCCGACCAATTCGAAAAATAGATACTTAATCCTTTCAGGTGTTAAACAAATCGTATAGAATTTACAAAATATGTTGAATTGTGACAGAGATCGGACTAATGGCAGCAAGGAAAGCGATGCGTACCCCCGCAGATAGATTGAGACACACTATATTATTCGAGTTATTTCTACTGATAATCGCAGCACCTATATGCATGTTTATATTTGGTGCCAGTGCAGAAACCGCCACGATTACAGCGGTTGGGCTCTCCCTCATCGCGATGCTGTGGAACTTTATATACAATTATGTATTCGATGCGTGCCTGTACAAATTAAATGGCACAACCAAAAAAAGCAGCACTCAGCGTGTTTTCCACGCCATACTATTTGAATTTGGGCTGCTCTTTGCCACCATTCCTTTGCTTGCTTGGTCATTAAATTTGTCTCTTATTGATGCGATTGTGGCTGACATTGGTTTCGTTGTTATTGCTTTGTTCTACTCTTATTTTTTCAATCTGATGTACGACAATATTTACCCATTACCTGATTTACAACTCGACAATAAATAGAGCGATGTCAACTTTTGTCAAATTCTATTGGTTCCTTCAGTAACTCATTGCATTCATTATGCAATGTAGGCAAGCTAGGATGCGCTAAACTACAGAGAATAATCCTTGAAGGACACCCATAATGAAAGCACTTAAAATTCTTACCTGCGCTCTTTTAGCAAGCAGTAGCACATTCGCAGTCGCTGACGTTACGATTAACATCCCTGAGTCAGTTGACTTACTGTCTGTCAACGCTGGTGAGGCTAACTCAAAGTCAAATGGGTTTTTCTCGTCTGGCGAGACTGCAACACTGCCTGATGGTACCAATCAAATAGTGTTTCGCTTTGAACCTTACTTTGATCTGAATCGCGAGGAACGTGTCAGCATACCAAGTAAAGTGGTCATTGCCCGATTTGATGCAAGTAACACGACACTGACGCTAGAAGTCCCAAGTTATCAAAACGAGCGACAGGCTAAAAAAGATATTGATACCTTTGCTTGGTCATTAAAAGATGAGCAAGGTAATGTGATTGCAGTAGAGCAAGATGTACTCGTTAAAGACGGAATGCAAATTGGTCGTGATTACAGCCGTGAAGCGGAAGATTACAACCGCAAAGGGGGCATCGCAGCAATTGCCGCCGCTGGCGCTGTTGCAACCACGGCTACCCCAGTCACGTTGCCCGCTAACGTCAATACACCTGCTGGAGATAGTACCGCTGAAGAGATGCTCATTTTTTGGTACAACAAAGCGGATGATGCAACAAAAGCACGCTTTAAAGAGTATGTCAGCCAACACTAGTTCTGGCGCCACTTAGCCATCTCAATAGCCGCTTTATTAAGCGGCTTTTTGTATTCAGCTTTTTCAATTGTCGCATTCCCAGTCACATGATCTAAGCCGCTAACTACACGCTAACTTAAACAATTAAGCAATTAAGCAATTAAGCAATTAAGCAACAAGAAACTAAGCAAAGACGACACAACAGGACATGATTCATGAAAAAAGTCGCGTTACTTGGCGATAGCCTGACCGCAGGTTGGGGGCTAAAAAAAGGGCTAAACTGGTCCGAATCTCTCGCGTCTACATTTGCCGAGAGTCAATTTATTAACTTGGGAATTCCGGGTGATACCACAACAGGGATGCTGTCACGCTTCCAACAGCAAGTGATAGAACAACAACCCGATGTGGTTGTGATCTTTGGTGGTCTAAACGATCTAAACTGGGGTACGCCAATTAATGAGGTTGCTTGCAATTACAACGCAATGATTGCACAAGCACAGCATCATAACATTCGACCGATCGTGATTATTACCTCACCGATTGACCCGATTGGTTCTTTACCGTTGTTTGCACACCAACAAGAAACGGTAAACAGTATTCGCGATGCCATTGCAACATTAAGCTCGGAATACAGCAAACGTTTGATCACCATGTATGGCCATGGTCCTCTAGGCATTGAAGTGGTCGACATTTACCAAGCATTTGAAGCGTACGCGCTAGAACATGGTTATTCGGCGCTCTATCAAGACGATGGCATTCACTTATCTGCCGTTGGCGCTGAGGTCATTTTTAATCAACTCAAAGATGTCGTTGCCAAACTTATCGCGTAAATAGATCTGTAAATTACAGAGCTATTAGACTAACCGCGTTGCAATCTATCCAAATTACGCTGCAGCTCATAATGAGAAATTTAGAGATTTAGACAGCTGCCCCCTTAGCTGTCGACCAGAAAAGGGGGAAGCGCGCATCCCTATGCCCAGAACATCATGACTATGAGCGTTAATGCCATAATACAAGCGATGTTCAACAAAATACCAATCTTCATCATTTCTTGTTGCTTGATGTGACCAGAAGCAAAAACAATCGCATTAGGAGGCGTGGCTACCGGCAGCATAAATGCACACGATGCCGCGACAGCAATAAGCACAGATAACACAACAGGTGACAACCCAAAAGCTTCTGCAACACCGGCAAAGACCGGTATAAGCAATGCGGCACTGGCTGTGTTACTGGCGAATTCCGTTAGGAACACAACAAATGCGGCGATAACAAAAATAATCAGCACTAAGCCAAATTGAGAGATAAGTGCGCTTAACTCATTGGCGAGAAATACACTGGTCCCCGTTGCCTTCAATACATTACTTAGACAAATACCACCGCCAAATAGCAATAAAACGCCCCAATCCGCCGTTTTTTCGATATCTTTCCAATGGACAACACGGGCGAAATTCACCGCGACGATCGCCCCTAGTGCCACAATAGTGTCAAATTTTGGGTATCCGCCAAGCATGGCATTAATTGGTTTACTAAAGATCCAAAAGAACACCGTTACGGCAAAGATAAGCAAGGTGACAATTTTACCTTTATCCCATTCAACCGCTTGATGATTAATTTCAAACTCACCGTCTAACTTTGGTTTTAGCACAGCAAAAAGTACCGCTAGTGCGATCGGCAGTAAAATCATCGCTGTCGGCAAACCAAACTTCATCCAATCGGTAAACGTTAACCCCACCTCAGCTGCTGCAATCGCATTAGGCGGGCTACCAACCATGGTTGCTATGCCACCAATACTGGCACTATAAGCGATGCCTAACAGCACAAATACATACGTGTTATGACCGCTTTCTTCATTAACTTTGCTGAGCACCCCTAGCACCAATGGCAACATCATCGCCGCTGTCGCCGTATTACTAATCCACATCGACAACACGGCAGTGACGCCAAACAGCATGAACACCGCAACGCTCATCCGCCCCTTAGCAACCACTAACACTTTATCAGCAATAACTTTATCCAGCCCTTGCCGGTGCATCGCTGCAGCGAGAGCAAAGCCCCCCAAAAACAGGAAAATGATGGAGTTTGCAAAATTATTTAGCGCAGTCTGAGTATCAAAGATCCCAAACAACACCGCGATAATAGGAACAAGTATTGCTGTGACTGTCACGTGCAGGGCTTCTGTTAACCAGAGCACAGCAACAAAGGACAGAATGCTAATTCCAAGCACAACATTGGGGTCAAATGGTAAGGTTTTATAAAGGACAAAAAACAGCACGATATCAGCAAGAATAATTAGACTATTGCGGTTTAAAAACCATTCTCGGGTATTGGAGGGTAGAGGAACACTATCATTTCTATTCATTATTATGGCTTCCTTTTGTTAACTGGGGTGGAGTCCCCTGGGGTGAATTCCCCAAAACCACAAATCTCAATAAAAATCGGCATCTAAGTGCGATCATGTTAGCTAACTCTGCCCAATATAAAAATTAGAATAAGGGTAAAGCGCTGATTCTCGATTGTTAAGACTTGTGGAACCAAATGATGATCCCACATAGCCAACCAAGCGCATAATACAAATTTATCAATCTGTTAACCACATCAACAATATGGATATATTTACAACAACTTAGCCTAACATACTATCCCTGTTCATTTTTATCAGCACGACGCCCTTTAGCTTTAGGTTCACGACCTATCTGTGGGCATATTAACCAGTAATCGGCTGAAACTCTCCTTTGTCTCCTGACATTGCATCACTCGCCCATGACCCTGACCCTGAGTCGTGACTAAAGTGACTCGCTCCATTTCAATTGATGCCTTTTCGGACACGTCATACTTGGTGAACTTATCGTTTTCATCATGAACAATGATGGTTTGTGCTTGACGGCGTGACAACTTTTGATAGGGGTCAATGGACTGAATGGGGTAACGATACTGATCTTCTATATCCCCGACCACCGCTTCAAAAAGACGCATCGAGTATCCCGAGCGAGCAACACTGCTGAATAAATTATCGACATAATCCAACACCGGAGCAATGAGCAATAAAGGCTTGTCCACCAGCTTAGCGTGCTTGCACTCAAGCGCAGCAGCGGTTCCCATGCTATGCCCAACTAAACCTGCAACCTCGTCTTCGCTATCCAAAAGCCCTTCTAACCCTCCAATGAAAGCTGGAATATGCCCATACTGGCCTTCACTTTCCCCATGAGCAGGGTGATCATACGCCAACGCAGTAAAACCTTGCTGAGCAATATACTCCATCAAAGGGTAGAACTGACTCGCTGTACCAGACCAACCATGTGTCAAAATCCAAACCGGTCCCTGACCTAAGCGGTATGTTTTCAATACCCCTTCCGCCGTGACAACATCCCCTACGACCAAACCATTAGGCTGGGCATTTTTGGGGGTAGATCGTACTGGTGTTAACAGCAGTTTTCTTGCCATATTTTTGGCATGATTCGGAGCTAATATGTAGTGAGTACGAGTGGTAAAGTTCACCAATCGCTTTTTAAAGCTAAATTTCTTTGATGTATTGAAATATATTTTGTCGCTCATGACTCGCTTCCTTTCAATGAATTCGTACGATCGTGCTTTTTTATGCCAAATTGCTGCTAGGATAAATACATTATCTCTAGCCTACTTAATGTCCGGATTCACCCAAGAGTTCATCAAACGTTCAACACTTTGTCTAAAACGCTGACTGCTCTCCTGCTCTCCAACAAGTGAATAAAACACGTGGGCACTCAGGTATTGCCCGTAAAGTTCAAACGTTGCCTGCCTTGGGTCCAAATCCGCCTTAAACTCACCACTCACCATCCCTTTTTCAATTTGAATCGTCAGGTAGTTTATCCAGCGGTAAATCGTGCTACGCAATGCCGCCTGTAATTCATCCTGCTGGCTATCACGCCATGCATCGATAAACATACAGCTGCCTTGAAACGACTGATTCCAACTCATCCAATTTTCAATCAGGTGATTGATTTTCATGTGAGCCTGTTGATATTCACGCGCCCTGACTGGACCAATCACGCGCTGTTGAAAGGTAACATCGGCGTATTCAACCACTGCCACTTGTAGGTTTGTTTTTGAGTTAAAATGGGCAAATAGGCCACTTTTCGACAGCCCACACTGTTTGGCAAGTCCGCCAATCGTTAAGCTTTCCAGACCTTCACGACTGGCTAGCTCGAAGGCTTGGCCGAGGATGTATTCTTTGGTTATCTTGCCCTTACTCATTTTTACCTCAAACTCATTTTCCCTTAAACAGGTTCGCTACTTCTAATTTAGCACGGTCGTACTATTTATCAATAACCGTTATCACTATTTGCCTACAACACCGATGCCAATAAATGTTTTGATTATCTACAAGCATTTGGTTGCCTGCTAGCGTCTGCTCTGTCCCGCCACGGCGCATTTCCTCATACGCATGGATTCAATGCAATGCAAACGTTTAATTATATGCCCACATATGGGACACTACTATCGCTCAAAATAACCGCTACAGCCTCTCTCAATCAATATGGAACGCGTTATGAATGTTCTGCTGGAACAACTGCATTTTTCTTTATCTATCACCGGTCCAATCTGCTTGATGCTGGTTCTTGGTTTCGTTTTTAAACGCATTGGTTTGATCAACGAAAATTTTATCGATGTCGCATCAAAACTGGTTTTTCAGGTCACCTTACCTGCCATGCTATTTTTAAGCATAGTGACCGCTAAACATGACTTCTCTGCAGCAAGTCAATTTGTGGGATTTGGTCTGATTGCCAGCATCTTGTTTTACGTTTTTACCACCGTCTCGGTGAATTATTGGTTTAGGAACTCACCAGACAAAGGCGTCATTATTCAAGGTGGATTTCGTTCCAACACGGCCATTATCGGACTGGCGTATGTCGCGAATGCCTACGGTGACCAAGGGGTTGCTCTTGCCGCCCTCTACGTTGCCGCTACCACATTTTTATACAATATTCAGGCGGTTATTTGTCTGACGCCTCGCTCTGAAGCCTCCGGTGCAAAAGCGGGAAAAGTCATGCTTCGAACCCTTACAAAAAATCCACTTATCATCGCCATTGTAGCCGGGCTCGTATTCTACAGCCTATCTATCCCCGTCCCTGACATTGCCGTCGATGCGGGGAACTACTTTGCACGAATGACATTACCTTTGGCGCTACTGTGCACCGGCGGTTCGTTAAACCTAGGCTCGATGAAAAAAGAGCAATCTGCATCATGGTTTGCCACAGGCTATAAACTGCTGCTAGCACCGATAAGCATCACCGCCGCCGCCTATCTTATGGGCTTTAAAGGCATAGAAATGGGTATCATTTTCTTCATGAATGCGGCTCCAGTCGCGGCCGCCAGTTATGTTATGGCACGAGCAATGGGAGGCAACTCTGCTCTCGCCGCCAACATCATCGCTTTCAGCACGGTGTTGTCTGCACTCACTTGTACGCTAGGTATTGTTATTTTGTCATCGTTTGCACTTCTTTAACAAACCACGAACAATGCAGCAAGCTGGTTACTTATCGACGATAAACCACATGTAGTGAGCAAGTAAATTGCGTAGCAAACCAACCACTCTCTGCTAGAATACTTGCCATATCTCACTTAAAAATGGCTAATAATGAACACAACTAAAATTGTCGAGTACTTACAGCAAGTACGTGAAACCAAACCACTTGTGGTTAACATCACTAATTTCGTTGCTATGAACAATACCGCCAATGCGCTTCTTGCCGTTGGCGCTTCGCCTATCATGGCGCACTCAAAGCAAGAGATGGCAGAAATGATGGCTTTTGCTGGTGCATTGGTCATCAATATCGGCACCATCGATAGTGTATGGCGACCAGGTATGTTTTTTGCCGTCGAGCAAGCCAATCTGCACAATAAAGTTATCGTACTGGATCCCGTTGGTTGCGGAGCAAGTCAACTTCGCACTTCCACCGCTCGCCAACTTGCAGAAACAGCAAAGCACTTAATTATTCGCGGTAATGCTTCTGAAGTAATCGCGATGGCAGGAGAGCAAGGACACAATAAAGGCGTGGATTCCTTAGATAGCAGTGAAACAGCACTAACCGCGGCTAAAGCACTCGTTGATGCATACCAATGTAGTGTCGTTATTTCCGGTAAAACAGATTACATTGTGACGGCAACATCCACGATTGCGTTAAATAACGGTCATGACATGATGCCCTATGTGACTGCGATGGGTTGTTCATTATCGGCGGTAACTGGCGCTTTTGCGGCGGTTGGTGATAATACTGGCGCGGCCGCTGCAGCGGTATTTGGCGTAGCCGGTGAAATAGCAGCCGAGCAATCAAAGGGACCAGGCTCACTGCAACTTAATTTACTCGATACCTTATACCAGCTTGACGCTGAGACGCTATCTACACGATTAAATATCAACGAGATCTAGGACTCAACATGCCCCTAACCCCCTATAGTCTCTATCTCGTCACCGATGAACAACAGGATCTTCAAACCCTACTCAAGGTCGTGGAACAGGCAATTCAAGGTGGCGTGACCATGGTGCAAATACGAGAAAAACATCATGATATACGTGCCTTTATTAACAAAGCGGCGGCGGTAAAGACGCTATTAGCACGCACGAACGTACCGTTAATCATTAATGACCGCGTTGATGTCGCGTTAGCCATGGATGCTGATGGGGTTCATTTGGGCCAATCCGATATGCCTGTTGAACTCGCACGTCAATTGCTCGGACCAAACAAGCTACTCGGATTGTCCATTGAGAATGAACAGCAGCTTAAGCAGGCAAATCACTTGCCCATTGATTATATTGGATTGAGCGCTATCTTTGCGACGCCCACTAAAAGTAATATCAAAAAGCAATGGGGGCTCGCTGGCCTGGAAAATGCGCTCACCCAAACGACGTTACCGATTGTCGCGATTGGGGGTATCAACAAGACAAACATCTCTGCCATCGCCCAAACTGGCGTTCATGGTATTGCGCTCGTGTCTGCCATTAGCCATGCAAGCTCTCCGAAACAAGCCGCCCGTGAGTTAACACTGTTACTGGCCCAATCGCCACCACTCTAGGACTACAATGAACGATAAACTCTCCACATCCGCGTTGGCGAAACACCGAGATATGGTTGCCAAAGATTTATTCACCACGTTGAAGCAAGCGGGATACGTCTCTTGGCATGAGTCGAAGTGGCTACTTACTGACATCGGCTTTCGCTTTGGTGGGGAGTATAGAGAAAGTGAAAAATATGGGCGCTTTATTGTCTGGCCAACAAACCTGATTATTGATGATACTCTCATTTCAGACGCGCACATCAGTGCGACTCAAATCGGCGAGTATTTTTCCATGCCCGCCAAAAAAATTAATTTGCTACTCAGCGAGTTGGGCTGGATTAAACGAGATGGACAACATTGGCTAGTAACACAAAGCGGCTTAAGAGCAGGCGCCTATCAGCGTGTCGACTCAGTAAAGGATGCCACATTTGTGCTTTGGCACCCTAGCCTACTTCGCAATAAAAGGCTAAAGCAATCTGTGGGGGAGTTCAAAGGCAGCGACGCAGATAGTCAATCAACAGACCGCTCTTTTTCTCGATTTAAACAAAAGTTTTCGGCAAAACACCGCACCCTAGATGGACATTATGTCCAATCCAAAGGCGAACTCATCATCGATAACTGGCTTTATATGGGCAGTGTACTGCACGCCTATCAACGCCAACTTCCGATAGACACCGATGTGATTAGCGACTTTTACCTGCCACAAGGCAAAGTGTACATTCAATTCTGGGGAACCGATAACGGCCCTATCGATACCAAGACGATTGAAAAAACCCGCCAGCTGTATCACGACCATGAGTTTGATCTCATTGAAATTTTCCCTGATGAGTTAGACCAACTCGATACCATACTACCGCTAAAACTCAGACCGTTTGGTATCCGCGCTTACTAATGTAATGGTATCAGTCGCCATACCACATTGCGTTGTAATGGCTAAAAAAAGCACAAGCAATCTTGCCGGGCGTGTTCACCCGCAATCATATAAGGGGTTGCCACTTGCCACTTGGCATTCGTTGACGAAGCCTCGCTTTTTTTATCGGCCAATGCTGATTTGGTCGAGTGTATCGTTTTAACACTGACACCATGTGGTAGAGCTCTCAGAAAGGCATCTTTATAGTCAGGTAGCGCTTGCAGTGAAGATTTCACAACCTTGGCTTGGGCATAACTATCGTATGGCCCAATCAAACAGCGCGAGCCCTCTTTTTCTGGTTTAACCCAGACACTGACACCTAACCCTTGCTGAAGCCGCTGCCACTCATCCACGCTAATAGAAGAGCGAAAAAAGCCACACTGGATCCAATATGTCTGTGGCTTAGCCGAGGTTTCAACGTCTCCCCAAAACCCATCCCCAATCGGACATTCAGCATCAAGCGTAGGTACCATCGTTGCAGACTGACGAGACCCAGCAACGTCACTGACCGCATAGCAATCCTTCACTTCTGCATTAACCGTTTTGGTAACAAGCAATAATAGAAGCAGTATCAATCCTTTAGATGACATATTCTCTCCTTATTCTTTAAGAGACTAGATGAGAAGAGAAGGTTGTCAAAAAATGAACAGCGTTTTCTTTAGATAAGAGTTAGCTCACAACGATTTTGTTGATTTCACTTTAAAATATCGTGTACTTAATGTTAACGACTGATTTTATTTGCTTTTGAAGGATCAAAACATGATTAAGACGCGTCAACGACCCTTTTTTTTTCTACTCTTTTTAGTTGCCAGCACTCTTTTTTCTCACTCCGCCTTTGCTTCTGCTATCGCCTCTACTGAGCCACTAAACCTAACCCAATCAACTGCTGGCTACGCTGCGCTGATTATTTTTGGTTTCGCTTATGCCTTAGTGATGATGGAGGAGTACCTACAACTACGAAAATCCAAACCGGTATTACTCGCTGCAGGTCTTATATGGATCATCATTGGATTCGTTTATAAAGAATTCGATCAAGTTGACGTCGCCAAAGCCGCTTTAGAGCACAACCTGCTTGAATACGCAGAGCTGCTATTGTTCTTGCTCGTTGCCATGACTTACATATCCGCAATGGAAGAGAGGAGACTGTTCGATGCCCTTCAATCTTGGATGGTAGGCAAAGGATTCAATTTTCGAACGTTATTTTGGTTAACCGGCATCCTATCTTTTTTCATCTCCCCTATTGCCGATAACTTAACCACAGCTCTGTTGATGTGCGCTGTTGTGCTTAAAGTGGGTGGAAGTAACCTGAAGTTTGTCAACATTGCCTGCATTAACATTGTTATCGCCGCCAATGCTGGCGGAGCGTTTAGTCCATTTGGCGATATTACGACGTTAATGGTATGGCAGGCAGGACATGTCTCTTTTTCTGAGTTCATGCCACTCTTTCTGCCTTCTGTCGTTAACTACCTTATCCCCGCAGTCATTATGTCTCTCTTTGTTCCAAAGACACAACCTGACGCGGTTCACGAACATATTGAGCTCAAGCGCGGTGCATTAAGGATTGTTGGTCTGTTTGTACTCACCATCGCTACCGCCGTCGCATTTCATGCAGTACTGCACTTCCCACCAGTAATGGGAATGATGATGGGGCTTGCCTATCTACAGTTTTTTGGATTTTTCCTACGCCGAACTCTGCCCCGCTCTATTGCAAAAAAGAAAGCCATGGCCATTGCCAATAATGATGAAATGGCACTCAAACGCTTAGGTTCAATTGTCCCTTTTGATGTATTTCGCCGAGTATCCCATGCCGAATGGGATACGCTGCTATTTTTCTATGGCGTGGTGATGTGTGTGGGGGGATTGAGCTTACTCGGTTACCTTGGTGTAGTTTCTGAAATCATGTACACCCAATGGGATCCCGTCTGGGCTAACGTCATGGTTGGCATACTGTCTGCCATTGTCGACAACATTCCGGTTATGTTTGCCGTTCTGACAATGAGCCCAGAGCTTTCAATAGGCAACTGGTTATTAGTCACCTTAACCGCAGGGGTCGGCGGTAGTTTACTCTCTATCGGATCGGCCGCTGGGGTTGCTTTAATGGGTGCGGCTCATGGAAAATATACCTTCTTTGGTCATTTAAAATGGGCCCCCGTTATCGCACTTGGTTATGCGGCAAGTATCTTACTTCATCTTAGTTTGAACGGTCATTTATTCTAAAGAAGTAGAGCGAGAGTAACGTAAGTTATTCTCGTTTTTCTTTAACAAGAACATTATAATTTACAGGTTATTTTACAAACGCGAATATAATCACGTTCTGTACACCCTGCCTTAATATAACATTCCCTTATCAATAATATAAACCTACCAAAATCGAGTAGGTGTAACTCCCCCTTCGCGATATGAAAGTATTAATAATATCTTTTATTAATACTTTCATTTTTGGCAAATTACATATCGATATTGGATACAAGAATGAATATTAAATTTTATATTTCCGCATCAATAGCAGTAAGTGTACTTACCGCCTGTGATGGTGGAGGAAGCAGTGATGGAAGTGCTAATAATAGCCAAAATTTTCCATCCTTGAATACACAGCCGATCTACCAAGGCAATATGGAACAGGCCAAACTTATTACACCGGAAACATTGGCTGCGACACTCAGCAATACATTACTTTTTAACAGTTCACCGTATACCTCAAATGTCACAACCTATGCTTCTCAGAATTCTGTCGCCCCATTAAATCAAGAAGAACAAGGACTGAACTGTTTCAGTGGCACCGGCACTACTACGACTCACATTGATACTCTCACTCAGACGGGTTATCAAATTCAACGCTATCAGCAATGTGACCTTGATGGCAGTGGTGTAACCTTAAATGGGACATTACAGATCAATGTGTATGAATCTGATATACAGCTCATGCAACCGATAACAATGAGCACCTCATACGCGAACTTTAAAATTACCCAACCTGATGGTAGTTATACTCAAATTGATGGCACGATCAAAGACTCACATTTAGCTTCTTGCCAGCATATTAAAGAAAATAACATCAGTATTAATACGAATACCTCTATCGAATCAATATTAGTTGACGTAAAAAGTTCTGCATATTTCTCAAACTCACATAACATCTTCTTTACCAATTATACTAACCACTCAGGGAAAATATATTTATCTGATACTGGCTATATAGATATCTCATCGATAAATTTAGAATATTTCCAGCAAGACTCTAATCTACCAAGATCGCTTGGGACGCCATTAGTTCTTGCTGGGGGAAGTTTACAATTTAAATCTGTCGATAATACTATGCTGCTCACCGCGCAATATCATAAGACTGAACCCAGCGCTGATATGCCAGACCAATTTGAAATGACGAGTCATATTGTCCTTAGAAATACCGTCGATGATACCCTCACTTTTGAAAAAACAATTCCATCTTGGATGCTCAGCAACCCAGTTTTGATTAATTTTAATGACCAGGATAATGACAAAATGTGGGATGGTTATGAAATACTGTTTGGTCTCAACCCTCTCGTAAATGACAGTGAGGAAGACTTAGATAACGACCAGTTTTCAAACCTTAGTGAATTTCTTGGTTTTTCAGACCCAAACAATGTTGACGATACCCCGACCGCCCACATTACACTAACTTGGTGGGACTCCACACATGACCAGATCCAACTAGAAGGTATCATTTCACCCTATTATACAAACTCTCTTGAACCGTTTTCTGTCACTGTACAGCTCACAACGCCTGCTCATTTATGGCGATGGCAGCCGATAGATGGTATTGACTGCACGCTAAACGATTTAGGAAACGACAGTACAATTCAATGCCAAGACCTCTCTGCCGAACCTTTAGTGTCATACCTTGACCCGATTAACTCTGGACAAACAGTGACATCAATATTGGGGCATCTTACTTGGCAAGGGGATAACTCTGGGTTTAACCAACCTAGTCATCTCTCGGTGCAAACTATCGGAAATTCATTTCTGGATTATCATGACACTTTAGTTCAGTAAACATTATGATTTTGGCCTCGATAACTGTGAGGCCAAATTTACTTTTGGCGAAATACCCAGATAGGCCCTATCAGTAAAAACTGAATATCATCAAAAAATGAAGGTTTCTTTCCTTCAATATGGTGTCCAACAAATTGTAACAACCAAAGTACAACAAAAAGCACAACAGATGAGGTGAGAATCGGAACGCCGAATAGGGTCAAAAAGGATATCGTGGCTAAGCATGCTAAAGTAAATAACAACATCTGAAGCAGCACGGATTTAGATAGTCGAGCATAAAATCCCATCACCGGTAACATCACTAACCATACCCAATTAATATTCATTTCCCCTAGGCTCAATGGAGGTAGTGACCAAATGAGCCCAACGATCGATAGATAGATTCCAGGTACCGCCACCTTATGAATTTTCCGATTCGTGTTATTTTGATGACTTTCCCCATAAGCATCCAACCATTCTTGTAACGATTTCATTCTCTTCCTCGTTCACTCTCTTTTGTGGAATTATTACTCTAGAACAGAAAGCCAAGCATTGCCTGCTGATCATTACCTATTTGGCGCAAAACGGGAAAAGCGTCGATTTGCGAATACATGGTCAAGAAAAATCGATCAAATAGGTTTACAGTGTAAACTCTAACCGCTTACTTTCATCTGGGATTTTCATGTTACTAACCTTTGAAAGGCTTCAATATCTTGTCACCATCACTGAGCTAGGATCCTTTTCTGCTGCGGCACGACAGTTAGGTGTGAGTGCCTCAGCCGTCAATCAGGCAGTGCAATCCTTGGAATTGGATTTAGGTGTCGTGTTGTTTGAACGAGTAGCCGGAAAAAGTCCTTCACTAAGTGATGAAGGAAGAGCACTGTACTTTCAAGCGCTTGATATAATGCCTCGCCATACTGCCATTGAACAAAAAGCACGCTCGCTACAACGAGGAGAAGAAACTCAACTTACTATCGCGACCCACAGCATGACGTTATATCCCCGTTTCGTCGATATCATCGCTCAGATGCTGCAACGGTTTCCTGATGTTGACTTGAATCTTATTGATGCTGAAACCCAAGGTTTGGCGCTAAACTCAGAAAGCTTCGGCGCGGATATTATGATCGCCCCGGCACAACTTCATCCCATACGAGGAACAGACCACGCGGTCATCGACTCGATCCAATGGTGCTTTATCGTGTCCCCTACGCACCCACTCGCGGCACTCAAGGGGGAAATTACACAACAAGATTTGGAACACTACCCTCAGCTTCTCACTGACGAAGGTCAAATTGCCACGACGGAACTGGTCGAGTCTTTACGATTCAGTCCCAAACTCATTCGCTATCAAAGCAGCTATCAATTGCATGACTTACTCACTCTCGGTGTTGGCTTCAGTTTATATCCAGAACAGTTAGCCAAGCCTTACCTAGACCTTGGTCTAGTTAAAAAACTTGATGTAGGTCGTTATGATAATGCGATGGTTTGGCCGGTGGAGATGACTTGGCGAAGTGGCTTAGGCCAAGCGGGAAGCTGGTTCATTGAAGCAATACTGGAACGATAGAATATAGAATGGAGGCAACTTTGTTAGAGAAAAACGATACCCAATTAATGATTGTCGATGTGCAAGGCAAGCTTGCTCAAATCATGCATGACAGGGATGCATTGTTTGGTCACTTACATACCATGACTAAAGCTGCTCTGCTTATGGACTTACCCATTGTGTGGGTAGAACAAATCCCTGAAAAATTAGGCAAAACAATCAACGAGATAAGCGATGAACTGCCAGATAGAAAAGCCATCGCAAAAACCAGCTTTAGTGCCTGGAAAGAGGCCGCCGTTCGCCGTGCTGTCGACCCGGATAAAAAACATATACTACTGGTCGGTATTGAGGCACATATTTGTGTTTACCAAACCGCAATAGACTTACTCTCTCAAGGTTTTCACGTTCATTTGGTCACCGATGCTATCTCTTCACGCACACCAGAAAATAAGGCATTGGCGATTCAACGCTTAACACACGCCGGCGCTACGTTAACCTCGACTGAAATGGCTCTTTTTGAACTGCAAAAGACAGCGGAAGGCGACCAATTCAGGGCATTACTCAAGATCATTAAGTAACTGATAATAAAGAATCGATAGCTGGTTAATACTTGGAGCAATGTCATCAATAGCGGCATTGCCAAACCCAAGCACGATCGCACCATTACGCCCCTCGCATTGCGGTATGTCTTTATCCTGTTCAGGCCGGTAAAAACGCATTGGTCGCACTACTACACCCCGTTGCTCCGCTTGATTGGCAAACAACACCTCATCCACCTTTGAACGCCACTCTACGGTAATGTGTAAGCCAGCACCTTGGGATACCACTACCCAATCGCCAGAAAATCGTTGCTTAATTTTTGTTTTTATTACCTGAAATTTCGCTTCATAGATACGACGCATCTTACGAATGTGCCTAACCAATCCTCCTTCGGATATAAAATCAGCGAGAGCAGCTTGAGTCTGCGACGGCGTATCACCAGACAAGGCATCTTTAACCTCTAAGCACCTTGCTACTAAATGCTTTGGGACCACCATGTAGCCCAATCGAAGTGCGTTAAACATCACCTTACTCGTCGATCCGATATAGATTACTTGATCGGCGGAACTTGCATGCGCCGCCAAACCTTGCATACTTCGAAAAGGCCGACTGTCAAACTGAAACTCACTGTCGTAATCGTCCTCTATGATCCATCGCTTACCACGTTTCGCCCACTCTATAAGCTGCAACCTTTGATCCGTATTGAGCGAGCACCCCATCGGATATTGGTTGCTAGGCGTTAAATAAACCCCTGATGCTGAGCTAGACAGCACAGCATCCACATCAAGACCAGATACCGACGACACGGTTACATAGTCATAGTTGATGTTAAAGAGATCCAGCACTTTAACCACTTGTTTATAACCAGGGGATTCAACCAAAAACGGCCTTGTCGTACTCGCTGATTGTGTCACCAATAACGCGATGGCAATGGATTGTTGAGCACCTGATGTGACGATGACTTGGTCGGCACAACACTCAACCGAACGACTACTGGTTAAGTAAGCCGCCAGTGCTTCTCTTAACGCGATCAAGCCTTGTAAATCTTGGGTTCCTAAAAGCGAAGAACGCCCAACATGACGCT
Organism: Vibrio methylphosphonaticus; assembly: GCF_023634655.1. Classification (GTDB taxonomy): domain Bacteria; phylum Pseudomonadota; class Gammaproteobacteria; order Enterobacterales; family Vibrionaceae; genus Vibrio; species Vibrio methylphosphonaticus. The sequence continues at coordinate 41,038 of NZ_JAMKMS010000021.1, forward strand.
GCAAGTATCGGTTCCATTGTTTGGTTGGGAACTGTGAAAAATCAGCGACACCGGGTGCAAACAAACCGTTATTTGGTGAATTATTAGTGCCTTGACTCGCTGGTGATTTCGACCCGATTGTGGTTAGAAACTTATCAGGAGGCGTCACCGCAACAAAAAAACCAGATTTGGCTTTAGAAACCAAGTAGCCTTCTGCCAATAGTTGATCATAAGTATGTATGACGGTATTTCGACTCACATTTAATTCCAAAGCCAACGCGCGTGTTGAAGGTAGCCTTGCTCCCGCTAGCCATGAACCACAAAGAATTCTCTCTCTAATCTGCTCAAATAACGCTTGTTGAAGTGTCTTCCCTTCATTCACTAAAACGAGGTTTGCCGTATCAATGTCAGCCATTTTGGATCCACATTTATCTACCAATTGGCACTCTTAATGGTGCCAGATATTTACTACTTTAACGGTATCACATTGAATAGGGAGCGAAACAGCATGTTGTCACAAACTAAACGTACCGAAATAAAAAAGGGCAGCCACAAAGCCGTAATTGAGCAACAAGCACTGCACGATATCATTGATGAGTCCTTGATTGCCCATGTTGCTATCACAAATGAGCAGGGGCCTGTTGTGATTCCTATGTTGGCATGGCGATTAGACAATCATGTGTACATTCATGGTGCAAAAAATAGTCGACTATTGCGTTCATTAAAATCCGGGCAAGCAACCTGTTTAACCTTTACGCTTTTTGATGGTTGGGTATTAGCCCGCTCCGCTTTTCATCACAGCGCTCACTATCGCAGCGCTATGGTTTTTGGTCGTTTCACGGCCATTGATGACATCAATGAAAAAGATAGAATCTTAAATCACTTTATCGAACATATTGCCCCTGGCAGAACCCAAGAGGTAAGGTTGAGTAATAAAAAAGAGTTGGCTGCCACGGATTTACTCGCCATTGAATTGAGTGAAGCCTCAGTGAAAATTGGGCGTCACGGGGTAAATGATGATGACGCGGATATGAGTATTAAAGCATGGGCAGGTATTTTGCCCTACCGAACCATCGTTGGCCCGCTTGAAGCGTGTGTAGGACTAGATCCTGAGATAGAAGAACCCGATTATCATCACGCCTACCCTAACCGTTGGTATGACGAATCCAATCAATGAACATACCTATGTCTTGCTGCAGGTTGACTGGCCAGTAAACACCTGCATCTCGTACTCTTGAAATAAACCCGTCTTTTCATGTGAGTTGGTCAATCCCTACCAACTCCATCGTTAACCTTCGATTCAGTGCTAAGTTTGTCTACTTGCCACTCTAATGTGGCACTCATGACATTAATCACCGATGACACGGAAAAAAGCAATGACCGTCGCGCAGGCTAAAATCAGCAAAAAGACTATCAATTCAAACCACCACTCTTTGTCATCCCAGCCCAGCATTTCTATATCTGCATCGTCAATTTCAAACATAAGATCTTCGTAACCGTCATCCAACTTACACATATGCGTCTCCTCGCGTTATGGTTCATTGAATGCTAACTCAGCCTTTTCGTTCAGAATATCAAGCATTTTTAAAGTAGCGTTCAGATTAACTAAACAACTATTCTATTTGGCGAACTTTTATCAGACTAAGCCCAACAAGATGTCGTCTATTTGTCGTTGAAGTTGCGTAAATATGCGGTCTACCGCCAATTGTTACACTTAGTTGCAAGCAAATTCGACAACTATTGATATAACACATGAGATAATCTCTAAGAGGCGCGTTACCGTTTTCTTATCATCATTTACAAGGGGTTGGTGTGTCGAATAATAAGATCGTGAGTAGCTTTGAACTGGCCAGAATTGTTGCGCTAATCGCGATTATCTCTATACATTGTCAGCTATTTTTAACCCACGGGTTCGTTAGTGATGAGCCATGGTTCAATTATGTCACTAACCAAGCGGCTCGCTTCGCTGTTCCTCTATTTTTTATCATTGCTGGCTATCTGATACAGCCAAAACTCAATGATAATCCCTATAGTACAGCGCGAAGTTACAGTTATCCTATTATGATAATTTGGGTAGTGTGGAGTGTGGTCTACTTGCTCACTCCCTTTAACCTCGCGGTTGTCAGTGAGCTTGGTTACCTTGCCGAACGTCAGCAATACTGGAACTACCTACTGCTAAATCCACTAAACTCACTGTTCGAAGGTGGGCTAGTGCACTTGTGGTTTTTACCTTCATTATGTTTGGCTGTTTTGATGATCGCATGGTTTGTTGACAACCACTGCCGAACCTTGCTTATCCCGTTTGCTGCCATCATTTATACCTACGGCCTTATTGCAGGTAGCTATCAGGTAATCACTCACGACGAAACTGCTATTTTTACTCGAAATGGTCCTTTTATTAGCTTCCTAATGGTTTCCATTGGGTTTGAAATTCGCCGTCGGCGCTGGACGTTATCGGCCTCGAAAGCGATATTGTTGGCAGCTTTAGGAATCGCTCTACACTATTCTGAAGCCTTGTATTTGCATCAATTAGGGCATGAATTTAATAGTAACGACTTTTTGATTGGGACGGTATTTTGGGCAACAGGAATCTTTTTATGGCTACAAAGTAAGCCACAACTCGGCAATTACCCTATCGTCCATAAGTTAGCAAAACTGGTGCTTCCTATGTATGTCGTGCATTTGCTTATTATCATTGGCTTAAATAACCTGGCGGGGATACTAGGCGTAGAATTTTTCTCTCGAGATGCATTGGTGTTCATTGGTACGCTTATTCTCACTCCAGCTATCGCTATTTTGCTAGAAAAGACGCCTTTGTCGACAGCATCGTTTAGAAAGCTTAAACCGCCTTCCTCTCAGCAGCTTGAATAGACCCTCAATAACTGTTAGAAAGTGACCAAACTTCCTGTTTGGTCACTTTATTATGATTCAGTCTCCATCTCTAGAACACATTCTTAACTCTCGACGTTCAGTGCGCAAATACGACACCGAAGCTCAGTTTGACCATAACGCGGTTAACAAAGCGCTAGAACTTGCAACACTCAGCCCAAACAGCAGTAATATGCAAATGTGGGCATTCCATCGCGTAATAAGTGAAGACAAACGACAAAAATTGGCTGAAATCTGTATGGGACAGAATGCTGCAAAAACGGCAAATGAACTGGTTGTCGTCACCGTAACACCAAACATTTGGCAACAGCGCGCTCATATGAATGCGGAAAAAGTTCGCGCCGCGTTTGCTGGGCGCGAAGATACCACCACCAAACGCGCGCTTAAGTACTATGACTCGCTCATTCCCACACTATACAACAACGACAAAATCGGGCTTCGAGGCATTGCACGCAAACTGTTTAGTTTTTGGATTGGCCGTAACAAACCCATGGTTAGAGAGGTAAGTAAGGAAGATGTACGTGTTTGTTTGCACAAAAGTGCTGCATTGGCGGCAATGACTTTTATGCTATCCATGCGCGAACAAGGTTATGACACCTGCCCTATGGAAGGCTTTGATTCACTTCGCGCCAAACAATTACTAGCAATAGATGCACGACATGAAATCACGATGATCATTAGCTGTGGTGTGCGTGCTGATGACGGCATATATGGTGAGCGCCACCGAGTGCCCCTGTCTGAGGTGGTGTTTAAGCATTGATGATCGTTCATCGCTGTCGGTCTGACGGTGCTGATAACGCACTTCGTCTCCATACCAACCATGCGTAAGCGTCAATCAGGCGGCATCATAACGCCTGATTCGCCTCATACCTTCAGTCATTACGGACGTCCTTCAGCGTTTTTCCACAGCGTCGAAACAAGGCTTTCCAATACCCTACGTGTGATTGCGTCGCTTTAGTAAATTGCTGGTAGATGTCGTGAGTCGGGTAATGAACAAGCTCATGGTTACCGGCCAGCAACGCCGAGTCAATGACACGAAGATCCAACTCAATTACTCGATATTCAGAATTAAGCAACGACAAATAAGGCTGGACGTTTGCGATGAATATTTGATTAAAAACGTTCACCAAGTAACGAAATCGAGTCATGTCTCTGCCTGGTCCACAAACTACCTTTGAGTCATACTCTCTTAGCTGATGGGTAATAGCATTGAGCCACTTCGAGCTTGCTTTCAGTGAAAACAGCAGGTTACCAATCACACGCTGTTTTTCTAAGACCTCTTGATACTCTATTAGTGACTCTGGCCTCTCTTGTGATATTTGGGTTCCCGCTTGGATGCCAATGATGTAATCCGACATTTGATTGAGTTGAGCCAAAGCAGGCTGGACATAAATCGCCATTCGACTCACGTCCGATGCCAACCACCCATCGCTATTCAATTGAGATCTCATTGCGTCGCTGGATAGCACAAGGTTAGAGAAATAATAGGGCAGGTGTTGATATTTACTGTCGAGTATTGTTTGAAGTTCGGACTTAAGATCGCTGTCAATACTGTCCGACATTAAGCACGCTTCTAATCCTGCAATGAGCTTTATCTGGTAATCAAAAAATCGAAACTCATCTTGCACCTTGCCAAGCGACGAGTTCTTTTCTGCAACCAGCCCAAATAATCCACAGTTACGTAGCTGATAGGTTTGTACTAGGCCTAAAGTCGTCACAGGGATCGCCCTCACCATATCGCGCTTAGCAGGCAAGCTTACCAAGCCGACAGCAGGCACACTAAGAACCGGTTGATCCTGAACCGAGGCAACACGGCTTTGATAATCACTAAAGAGCTCGCTTTGGTCATTAGATTGAAAGCATCCAAATACGCTTGCCGCACTAACTATAAGTAGCGCGCCGCGTTTTATCGACCTCACAGAGGTTAAATTTGGCAACAACACCATTTTCCACCGAAGGTTGTTGTACATAGAGTTTGTTACGTAAGACTAGCCCACTATCGTTCACAATCGCTGACAAAAATATCGATTAATGTACACCCCACGACCTCTAATCTATAGAGTCAATACTCCACCTTTCACCAAGGTTGAACGCGCTTTTACATGATTCATTGAAACTATTTTAACCGCCTGACCCAGCACTATAGGCCTCGTCTTTAACGGACAATAATTGTTTTAAATCAGCCATATAAATCTACAAAATCAACCAGAAGCGCGAGAAGCTGCAATTACGATAGAAAATATAGTGAAATATATTCCGAAAAAAACAAAATAACGCTTTACTTACCACAGGGGTCGGGTATGATTTGTCTCGCTCTGTTGAACAGAGTTATTAATGAAACATCAAGTAAAAGTAAAGCCTTAGAATGCCCACGTTAGTGTTGTTATCCTCAGTGTTTCCCTTGCTTCATCGTAACATTTAATAATTCCGAGCTATCAGCGCATCGCAATCTCGCGATAACTTTATGAAATTAAATATATTAAGGGGCTCTCATGTCTAACAAAACTACTGGCATCGTAAAATGGTTTAACGAAGAGAAAGGTTTCGGTTTCATTACTCAAGACAACGGCGGTGCTGACGTATTCGTTCACTTCCGTGCTATCGCTTCTGAAGGTTTCAAAACTCTTGCTGAAGGCCAAAAAGTGTCTTTTGAAGTAGAGCAAGGCCAAAAAGGCCCACAAGCTGCAAACGTAGTAGCTATCTAATTTAAGAGCGGCGCAAACAGTTTACTGTTTGCGCCACTTTTTTATCCTCTCTCGTTATACCTCTTCGTTACGTCCAAGCGCTAATCCTCAGCTTTAAGTACTCTAAACAAAACAAAAACGCACACTGCCTCTTTTTAATGTCATTCTCTATATTTCTATATTTCTATATTTCTATATTTCCAGTATTTTAGGCAAATTAAACTAACTTGATGAGTTGCTGTTCAATTGCTTGAGTGCATACCGTTACTGACATCGGTACGCTATGACTAAATGGATTAAGCGCATAAATAGAATTTAGTGACAAATGATGGTTTGGTAATACGGGCACGAGCTTTGGGCTCACCAATGGCAGATAAAAATCAGGTACCAGCCCTATCCCCGCACCCTGAGAGATTAGTGATAAGCTACTATGGAATGAATTTGTCATGCAGCGCGCCTCTTTGTGGTATTCCACACTGCCCTCTTTTGTGTTTGTTAAAACATGATGGATCTGCCGCCCTTGCCAGTGATTAGATATATAGTTGAGGTCATCAAGCGCCACGCGAGACACCAACGATGCTTCCCCGCATAGCACATCTCGAAACTGACCCAAACGTCGCTGCTTTAAATTACTGCTTTTCGACTGCCCTACTCGAATCGCCAAATCAATATCATGCTCATAAAAATCAATATGTTGATCACTGCTTATCAATTCTGGCTCTAAACGCGGATATTGCTGCATTAAATCCCCAATAATCGGCGTTATGAGCGTTTCCATGAGAGCGTTTGGCGCTGTTATTCTGACTCGTCCTGTTGGCTCTTCGACCAACTCTTGAGCCTCAGACCAAGCTGCATCGATAATGCCATTGAGATCCTTACAGCGAGAATAAAAATTGCGACCTGCCTCTGTGAGCGTCTGTCGCCTCGTTGTTCGCTTGAGTAGCGTTAAGCCTAACTCTGTCTCAAGTGCCTTTAGGTGCTGACTCACAACCGACTTTGATACTTCTAATGTGTCTGCGGCTGCTGAAATAGAGCCAGCCTCCACAATACGAGCGAAAATGGACATTTGTCTTAAGCGATTCATTATTATTGTTCTGTTTTATTAAACATTCTTTTTTAATATAGCTATTTTTCCGAACTAATCATAGCGCTATGCTAAACCCATATTCCGTTATTTAAATAAGGGCTCCTTATGTCAAACCAATCAATACTCAACGCCTGCAAACAAGGTATCGCAGCATGGCAAGAAGCATTTAACAATCAAGATGCGCAAGGCTGTGCGGCACAATATAACGAAAATTGCATCATGCATGCTCGCCCTTTTGGTACATTCGAAGGCCGAAACGCCATACAAGCATTTTGGCAAAACATTATGGACCAAGGGTTTAAAGAGGTTGAATACACAGACACGCAGTGGCAAGCTCACGGCGAAAATGGCTATATATTGACGTCAAACTGGACAATGAATAAAGCCTTCGGGGTAGTTCATCGTGAGCTGTGGGTTGTAGAAGATGACGGTCAAGCGCGACTTATTAGCGATGACTTTGAAGTTCAGGGAGAGCGATAGCCCGTTTCGTTATGGTTCAAAAAGCTGGGTGAGTTCTTCGCCCAGCTCCTCAAAAACAAGATGACTTTCAAGCACTTTATCCATGACATACTCATAGCGTTCAACGTCGAGTACCTCATTCACTTCCCTATTGTATTTTGCGCCAACAACGACACCGGCTAATACCATTACCACCGCTATTACTTTGAACATACAATTCCTTTTGTACGGTTCTATTCCCAATCTTGTATCAGTATAAACTTCATCACTAGAAATTACATAATTGATCTAGATCAAAAGTGAAGAATAAATGAGACGCGGTGCAACCGTGATGTAAACGTTGGGATACCGGAGCGAGACAGGCCATCACTACCAGGCGTTCACAAAGAACTTCGTGCTAATTGACGAGCTGAAATAATAAATGCCTGGGATAATACCCAGGCATTACTATAGAAGTGATATTAATAACAATACTGGCACTGCATCGACGTTTTCACCACTCTGTTGTCAATGCTAAAAAAGACATGGTCCAGCTGGCATACTCTCTCCAACCATTTCATTGCTAACCCTCCACATCAACCATATCAATGTTCAACGCCGCAGCAAGCCCCTCTGCGTATGCACGATCAGCTTGCAGCGCATGCCAAATATGCTTGAGTTGAATAGGTTTAGAGGCTGAACCGACAGAACGAGCCGTATTTTCAAACAAGTGTTGTTGTTGTTCTTTCGTCATCAGGCGGAAAAGGTCACCGGCTTGGGTGAAGTAATCACTGTCTTCACGGTGATCCCAATGACCCGCGTCTCCCTCGATTGCTAGCGCTGGCTCTGCATACTCGGCTTGCTCAGCCCATTCACCATACTGATTAGGTTCATAACCTTTTGTTGAGCCGTAATTTCCATCAATACGCATCGCTCCATCACGGTGATAGCTATGTACTGGGCAACGTGGTGCATTAACTGGGATCTGGTGATGGTTCACCCCTAAACGGTAACGCTGGGCGTCCCCATAGGCGAATAATCGACCTTGCAACATTCTATCTGGAGAGAAGCCGACTCCCGGAACAATCGCCGCTGGATTAAATGCCGATTGCTCAACTTCGGCAAAAAAGTTTTCAGGATTACGATTAAGCTCAAACTCACCAACTTCGATCAGTGGGAAATCTCCATGAGGCCATACTTTAGTCAGATCAAATGGATTAAACTTACTCACATTAGCCTGAGCTTCAGTCATCACTTGGATCTGCATTGTCCATTTTGGATACTCACCATTTTCAATACTTTCATACAGATCTCGGTGGTGACTTTCGCGATCACGCCCAACTAGCGCTTCCGCTTCTTGATCCGTTAAGTTTTGAATCCCTTGCTGCGTTTGGAAGTGAAACTTCACCCAAACACGCTCATTGTCCGCATTAATCAAACTGAAAGTATGACTTCCGAAGCCATTCATGTGACGGTAGGTCGCCGGGATACCACGGTCACTCATTACAATGGTGACTTGATGGAATGCTTCAGGCAATGACGTCCAAAAATCCCAGTTGTTTTCTGCGCTACGCATATTAGTGCGAGGATCGCGTTTCACCGCGTGATTGAGATCTGGAAACTTGAGTGGATCACGCAAAAAGAAGACTGGCGTATTATTACCAACTAAATCCCAGTTTCCTTCTTCCGTATAAAATTTTAACGCAAAACCGCGAATATCGCGTTCCGCATCCGCGGCACCGCGCTCACCTGCCACCGTGGTAAAACGAGCGAACAACTCGGTCGTTTTTCCTACCTCAGAAAAAATAGCCGCCTTAGTGTACTGGGTAATGTCATTGGTTACGGTAAACTTGCCGTAAGCCCCTGAGCCTTTAGCATGCATACGACGCTCAGGAATTACTTCACGGTCGAAGTGCGCCATCTTTTCCAAGAACCAAACATCTTGCAGTAGCATTGGACCACGTTTACCTGCAGTTGCCACATTTTGGTTATGCGCAACAGGGCAACCTGCTGCTGTTGTTAATTTCTTAGTCATCGTAAATCCTTAGTGATCAAATCATCGCCGATTGAATACACTTACTATATGCGTGGATATTGGAAATAGACAACGGAATCTAGCTATCAATTCAATAAGAAAAATCTATCGAATTACTCGCCACAATTAACTAAGGAAATCATAACGGTGCCAACAAATCCTTTCAGCTAATGAAAACAACACATCGGTTACAGTGATTTAACTCGCGACGGTAAAAACACCTCACCCAACATACAACGTACACTTCCACCGCCAATTGTCTCAATAGTAGAAACGTCGAAAGGGAGTAGTTTCCCATGGGTGCCCAATTGCTGTCGTTGAGAGGGAGTAAACGCATGGTATGCCGACAGCGACATGGCAATGATTTTGTCTCCATTCACCGTTTCCAGTTGCAGAATATTGCCACAAAAATGATTCATCTGCTGCTCGCTGATGGTGATCACTTGCTTGGACTTCGCCAAAGATTTAATCACAAATCGGCGCTCATATTCAGGGATAAGGTCAGCGCATATAACAGCAAAATCTTCCCCAATCGCCATCATCACATTGGTGTGATAAATCGGTAGTCCAGACGGGAGTGCCGTTTGAAAAGAGACAACACGATGGTAACCAATACGCTTAGCATAATCTTCTAGCGCCTCTCTTTCACAGCGCTGAGATAACGCAGCATAGATGGTACGGTTAACATGGTCTTTAACCATCACACCCGTACTTTCTAAATACGCGTCTTGCTTGGCGTAGCTTTCCAAGGAATCCGTTGCGATCACTACTCGCCCAGCGGCGCGTAGTGATTTCATTAACGCTTCAGGACGGACTTCATGCTGACGGTTGTGACACGCCATCGGGAACGTATAAAACGCTCCATCTTGCGTGGTACTAAACCAGTTATTTGGGAACACAGCGTCGGGCGTTTCTTGGTCTGATTTAGGGTAATCAAACTCGACCACTTGCACGCCAACTTTACGCAACGACGCGACCATAGTGTTGAATTCGCTCATTGCAGCTGAGCGTACAGCAACCGAGTCCATGGTCACTGGTTGTTGAAATTCATTATCTTTTGCTGTTTCAGCATTGAAGCCAAATTCTTTGGGCGGCACCATCACAACACAATTCGCATTTTGAACTGAGCGTTGTGGTTTCGATTGGCGTGGCCATTTTAGATGTAAAGCAGTTCCTTGATTCATATTGAGTCCACTCATTCTACAAACTTCATCAACCATTTTTGAATTGTAAGCAAAATGTTAATTGTCAATTAACTGAATTCACCCCTATTCCACACAATAAAACAAGTAAATTAGCTGCCTATAAAGATATATGCAGCTATATTTACTGAATATCCAATCAAGTCAGTAAAATTATCGAGTAACGGCTTCTCTATCTGCCACGTTTTCCTACACGCCAGACAACAGCAATAAAAAATTAACAATATTGCTTCATGTTTAAACAAATCTAATGACACAACTTGAGACAGTAGATTGAAAGCTATACAATTAATTTCGTAGCCTTTTGAACTTTGTAATAGTTTCCGTTTCGTCGGCGTTGCAATTTCGTCATAAATTTAATGCACCCCATTGTGCGCCTCTGCGAAATGGAATCTTCGCCATGTAAAATAGAAAACCAACTTCGACAACACATTATTAATTAACAGTTCTCTCTGCCTATATGGCGTGATTTCCTCGTTTTATTCTGAATGCTCCCGAGCATTTATAGCACCTAGGTGAACCATGTTTAAACGCTTTGAATCTTTCACAAAAGCTTTCCCAAAGCAGGAGCCCGAGCAACCGCCAGAGGGCATCATTGCTTTTTGTCGACACTATACTCGCGGGTTCGAAAAGCCATTAATTCTTATGGCACTCCTCAGCACAACCGTTGCTATTATTGAGGTCGCACTATTTCGCTTCATGGGTGAATTGGTCGATTTACTAACAGCAAGCACACCAGAAACCTTTATGGCAGAAAACGGAAGCACACTCTTTTGGGTTGGGCTCGTTATTCTGCTCGTCATGCCAGCCCTTATTTTGGTGTATTCGTTATTGACTCATCAAACGTTACTTGGCAACTACCCCATGTCGATCCGATGGCAAATGCATCGCTATTTACTAAAGCAAAGTTTGTCCTTTTACCAAGATGATTTTGCTGGAAGAGTCGCGACTAAAGTCATGCAAACGGCCTTAGCAGTTCGCGAAACAGTGATGAAAACGGCTGACGTTTTTGTCTATGTCATGGTGTACTTTACTTCAATGCTGTTTATCTTGGCGCAGGCCGATCTTTGGTTAATGCTTCCAATGCTCTTATGGCTGTTCGCCTATATCGGAATTCAACTTTATTTTGTCCCTAAACTTAAAAAAGTAGCAGCAGAGCAAGCGGATTCTCGTTCTTTGATGACAGGACGGATCGTAGACAGTTACACCAATATCTCGACTGTTAAACTCTTTTCTCACAGTAAAAGAGAAACGGAATATGCTAAAGAAGGCATGGATGGATTTCTCGATACCGTCCACAGACAAATGCGTCTCGTGACAGGGTTTGATGTCTGTGTGCAGCTGGCGAACTACATTTTATTATTCTCTATCGCTGGTATTTCCATCTACCTATGGATGGAGAGCGCCATTACCATTGGTGCTATCGCCATCGCGATTAGTTTGGCCCTGAGAATCAATGGCATGTCGATGTGGATCATGTGGGAGGTGGGCGCGTTATTTGAAAATATGGGTACTGTCGTCGATGGCATTAAAACAATGTCTAAACCTATCGCTATCCAAGATAAACCAGATGCCAAGCCGATTGTCGTCGCTCAAGGCGGCATTGAGTTTGATGACGTGAGCTTTCACTATGGTGAGAATAAAGGCGTAATTAGCAACCTCAATCTCAACATTAAACCGGGCGAGAAAGTGGGGCTAGTTGGCCGCTCTGGTGCTGGAAAATCAACTCTTGTGAATCTATTGCTTCGTTTCCATGATGTCGAGGGCGGTCGGATTCGTATCGATGGTCAGACAATTTCAGATGTCACACAAGATTCGTTACGCAGTAAAATTGGTATGGTCACGCAAGATACCTCATTGTTGCACCGTTCTATCCGAGAAAATATCATGTATGGTCGTCCGGACGCCTCGGAAGATGATCTTATCGCTGCAACCAAACAGGCTCATGCCAATGAGTTTGTAGAAACGCTGACCGACCCATTTGGCAATGTTGGCTACGATGCGCAAGTCGGCGAACGTGGCGTGAAGCTTTCTGGAGGGCAACGACAACGTATTGCTATTTCACGTGTCCTGCTCAAAAATGCCCCAATTTTGATTCTAGACGAAGCGACATCGGCGCTCGATTCTGAAGTCGAAGCGGCGATTCAAGAAAGTCTAAATGAGCTAATGGAAGGTAAAACCGTGATTGCGATTGCCCATCGCCTATCAACCATTGCCGCGATGGACCGTTTAATTGTATTAGACCAAGGCCGAGTGCTTGAAGAAGGTACACACCAAGAATTGATTGAACAAAAAGGCGTTTACGCGCAGCTTTGGGCGCATCAAACTGGTGGGTTTATTTGTGGTGAAGACGACGTTGAGCAGGACAGTACAGCATAATCCACCCAGGCTCTATCAATCGACTTATTCATATATTTTAAGGTGAACAATCACCGAACAGAGCCACTTCGTTTCGCTGCCAACCATGGCGATTAGCTAAACATTAGTGGCTTTCTTTTTATTGTCCAAAAGCATCGATCAATTCGCTTCCTAATACCATAAGCTATAAGACGTAAAGCTATAAGACGTAAACCATAAGCCATAAGCCATAAGCCATAAGCCATATTCTGGGACTATCGTTGCCACTATTGCACAATCGTCTTGATAAATATCCATCAAGTATTTCGTATTTTTGAAGTAACCGCACGGCGGCCATTGCTGATTATGTTACGATGCGCCTACCAATTTCTTCAGGGTTGATAACAACTTGAACAACAAAGTAAAGTTTTTATTCATTGCGCTTGCACTCGGTGCAGGCTTTGTGCTGCCTAATTTGCTCAATAAAGCGAAAACCATGCATGTCGACTTAAGTGAATACTGCATGTTATCGACCAAACTTTGTGAGCAAGATGGCGTTAAAATTCAACTCAACAAAGACCGAGCTCACCCATTGATGCCCGTTGAAATACAAGTGTTCTGGCCAAATGCTGAAGCCGAGCAGCTACTCGTGTCTTTACAAGGTAAAGAAATGGATATGGGTGTGGTGAAATACCAACTAGACATGATTAAACCAAATGTCTATCAAGGTGAAATTGTTCTGCCAGTCTGTACTGAAGATAGTATGACATGGTACGGCACCATCGCTGAAGGCGAGAACTCAGTGCAAGCGGCAGTAAGGATGACGCGATGAATAAAAAATGGTTACTGCTACTTGTTGGCGCTTTTGCTGTTGGTATCGCAGCGAATATCGTCCTGCAACAACAAAAAGAATCCGGCCAACAAGCCGAGGCTGAACGTCAGATCGAGAAAACATCAAATGCAGTATTGTATGGAGAAAATGATAAGCCTATCGCTGTCTTTGACCAACAAGATCCCCGAACCCGTATCGTCTATTTCGGTTTTACGCGCTGCCCCGATGTTTGTCCAACGTCACTGGCCATGCTCGCTGGCGCACTCAATCAGATTGATGAAGCAAGTAAAGCGACCATTCGGCCTGTATTTATCTCTCTCGACCCTGAGCGCGACGCCGCCACTGCATCGGCTGAATATGCTCACTATTTCCACCCGATGATCGAAGGTTTGTCCGCCCCACTAGACGTTACCACACCACTGGCTCATCGCTACGGCGTCATATTTCGCAAAACAGAACTAGAAGGCTCCAAGCTTGGCTATACCCTTGACCATAGCTCTTACTTCTATTTTCTAAAACCCGATGGTACTTTGATTGAGAAAGTGCCTCACACCCTAACTCCAGCTCCTATTATTGAGGCGATTAAGCGACTGAATAATCAGGGATAGAAACCATTACAACAAGAATCGGAATCCACATGAAGCTCAACAAAACACTCTTATCTCTTCTTGCCCTTGCACCGTTATCATTTGCCAACGCGGCAATTGATGTGAATGACGCTTACGCACGTGCTACCGCGCCAAATGCGACAACCAGTGCGGTGTTTGCCACCATAGAAAACACCAGTGACCATGCCAGAACCTTGGTTAAAGCAAATTCCCAAGCCGCAGCGGTGGTCGAACTTCATGATGTGGTTATGGACGGTGAAGTGATGCAAATGCGTCAAGTTGAGAGTATTGAGATCCCTGCTAATGGGCATATCATGTTAAAACCCGGCAGCCTGCATATCATGCTGCTGGATATCAATGAACCGTTAATAGAAACCCAAACGATTGATGTTGAATTGACATTTGCTAATGGTGAAGTACAAGTGGTGACGGTACCAGTGAAAAAAGTCATGGCGGGCATGAGCAAAATGAAACATGCGCATCATTAATACCTCCCTTAATTATTGCGCTTCCCCGTCATCATTATGACTTGAGAATTGGTTAGTATTTCATTTAAGTGACGATCCAACACACTTACGTTTAAAAAATCCACCTTCTGATAAGGTGGATTTTTTACGTGAAAAAGCCGCGTTGTTCACTGGCAAACGCTCATCCAAGCAATTCTCAACAAAGCACCATGAAAAGCACCTTAAGATGATAGCTAATTACATTCAGCCCACCCTTTTCCGTCAGTGCGTTGTTTATTCGCTCACCAAGGCAGCATCTATATTTGGGGCTTTACAACGCCCTTCGTTCACGATGCCGATCACTATTATGCTAACATGAGTAAGATTCCACTCATTAAAGGTGACTTCATGATTGTATTACACACCCACCTGACAGCATTAGTCGCCACTATGTAATCTTCCATTTTCTTGATTACTTAACGACTGATAGCCCGGTGTTGATAAACAGGGGTTACGTGCATACTGCACACGCTTACATGTGTAAGTACCTAACCCTATTAGAAATATTCAAATAGTGTAAAACGCTTAGGTACCAACCATGACTTCTATTTTCACTCATCCTATTTCCATCAACGAACTTGGCTGGAAATCGTACTTCCAACAACAACTCACACTTGATGACTATGACAACACGGTAGTCGGTCGTATTATTGCCCATCATCGCAGTGGTTATATCGTCTGTACTGAGGAGCAAGAACTTCATTTAGAGCACCACACTCAGCACCCTCCCATGACCGTCGGTGATTGGATATTGCTAGACAGCGATCAGTTTTTTGTTCGCCTACTTGAACGTAAATCTTTATTTAGCCGTAAAGCACCAGGTTCAAAACTGGAAGAGCAGTTTATTGCTGCCAACGTCGATAGTGTATTTATTGTCTGCTCACTCAATGA
Organism: Vibrio methylphosphonaticus; assembly: GCF_023634655.1. GTDB lineage: Bacteria > Pseudomonadota > Gammaproteobacteria > Enterobacterales > Vibrionaceae > Vibrio > Vibrio methylphosphonaticus. The sequence goes on from NZ_JAMKMS010000021.1 coordinate 56,526, forward strand.
CGATTTTAACCTCAGTCGAATTGAACGATATCTAACCCTTGTTAATGAATCTCAGGCTGAAGCCGTCATTGTGCTCACCAAGTCTGATTTATGCCACGATGCCGATGAAAAGCGCCAACAAGTACAGAGCTTAGACCCTTTCTTAATCATTGAAATGGTTAACGCGTTGGACGCTGGTACATTAAGCGGGCTCGCTTCGTGGTGCCACCAAGGTCAAACCGTGGCATTTATGGGGTCATCTGGAGTAGGAAAATCAACCTTAGTCAACACCCTAATGGCATCCGAAATCCAAGCAACCGGTGGTATTCGCGAAGACGACAGTAAAGGGCGTCACACCACAACCTCCCGCTCTATGCACAAGATGTCGCAAGGCGCACTGTTGCTGGATACACCCGGTATGCGTGAAATACAACTTACGGCAAGCGAAGATGGACTAGCGGAAACTTTTAGCGATATTGAAGCATTAATCGCGCAATGCCGCTTTAGTGATTGCCAGCACGGTAACGAGCCAGGATGCGCAGTACGCACTGCGTTAGAAACCGGAAATGTGGACGCAAGGCGTTTAGACAATTACTACAAACTGCTTAGAGAGCAAGCTCATAATAGTGCTTCATTGGCAGAGAAACGCAGTAATGATAAGCAGTTTGGTAAATTTATTCGCTCTGTTCAAACCGAAAGCCGCAGTCTTAAAAAAGGCTATTAGGCATCCTACGATGTAAAAATTTGGCTCACTTGCCTTGCCACTAGTTTCATTGTCACCTCCCACAGGCCCTAATTACCAGGGCCTTCTTTATACACTAATTAAAAACAAATAATTAACATATAACACTATAAAAATGCACATGAAGCACTATTTCATACTGCATCTGAATTAAAACTGGACACATATGTTCGCAACTATATTATAACAACTGCAAACACACATTCTTACAATACAATTATAAAGGTACAAAAAATGCAGAACTCTAGCTTGTTGGCCCGATATGCCAATGGCAATCTGGTGCTCCAGATCCTTGCGGGCATCATGTTCGGTGTTATCTTGGCGATCGTTTCTCCTTCAACAGCACAAAGCTTCGGGATGCTTGGTAGCTTGTTTGTTGGAGCATTGAAAGCCGTTGCACCCATTTTAGTCTTTATTTTGGTCGCAGCCTCGATTGCAAACCAAAAGAAAAACCAAACTACGCACATGCGTCCAATTATTATTCTTTATTTAATTGGTACCTTCACCGCAGCACTGACTGCTGTACTAATGAGCTTCCTTTTCCCAACAGAGCTTACATTAGTTGCAGGCGCCGAAGGGGCAACACCACCACAGGGCATCGCAGAAGTTCTGCACACGTTGCTATTTAAACTTGTCGACAACCCAGTTAGCGCACTCATGAATGCTAACTACATCGGTATTCTCGCGTGGGCTATCGGTCTAGGACTTGCGCTGCACCATGCATCAGATACAACGAAAGCCGTTTTCGAAGACCTGAGTCACGGTGTTTCACAAATCGTACGTTTCATCATCCGTTTAGCACCATTTGGTATCTTTGGTTTAGTGGCAGCGACCTTCGCAACAACGGGGTTTTCTGCGCTAGCTGGCTACGCGAAATTGCTTTTTGTCCTACTGACATCAATGGCGATCATCGCGCTTGTGGTTAACCCAATCATTGTTTACGTCAAGACTAAACAAAACCCATACCCATTGGTTTTTCAATGTCTTCGTGAAAGTGGTGTGACAGCATTCTTTACCCGCTCAAGCGCTGCCAATATTCCTGTGAATATGAACCTATGTGAAAAGCTTGAGCTAGATGAAGATACGTACTCCGTTTCTATTCCGCTAGGCGCAACCATCAACATGGCGGGCGCTGCAATTACTATCACTGTACTCACGTTAGCCGCGGTCCATACAATGGGTATCGAAGTGGATCTATTAACGGCGCTACTATTGAGTATTGTCGCTGCGGTCTCGGCGTGTGGCGCATCAGGGGTAGCAGGTGGTTCACTGCTGCTGATTCCACTAGCATGTGGGCTGTTTGGGATCTCTAATGACGTGGCAATGCAAGTCGTTGCGGTAGGCTTTATTATTGGTGTTATCCAAGATTCAGCAGAAACCGCACTAAACAGTTCTACAGACGTCGTATTCACCGCTGCGGTATGTAAAGCTGAGCAAGATAAGCTAATCTAAGAAGTTATGAAGCAAAAAAAATGGCAGCGAATATCGCTGCCATTTTTTATTCTCGTTAACTAGAACGACTTAATGATGCCGCATCATTAAGTCGCGTTCCTAGCTAAGGTCAATAGTGACGGATTCACCATCAACGGTAAGAAGTAACGTATCGCCTTCAACTTTATGCGATACTTCTACTTGCTGACCATTATTTTTGTTTGGCACCAACAGCGTTAAAATATTGTGCTGTTTAGCGGCTTTAAACTCAACTTCAACATGACGATGAACTTCTAGCCCTTCAAACTCATAAGGGTCAACCTCTCCAAAGCCTTCTACATTAGTAATAGAAGCAATGCGATCGGCTGATTCATTAATAAAGCTCACATCAAGGTGTGCTTTCTCGCCACGAATAGTAAACGCTTGATCTGCCACTTCGTTCGCAAACGTGGTGTGCATTAGCCAAGTCATGTCTTTTTCTTCAGTTAATGTGGCTTTATCTTGCATCACAAATAACTGACCTTTAACAAACCAAACTTTACGCTTGTAAGACTCGATCTCTGGAACGAAATGCTTGTAAGAACTCGTTGCGTCTCCTTCAACCATTTTCACGTCAGATTCAGTATCGAAATTGGTAATGTTACCGCCGGCTTCAATACAGAAGCGATCTTGGTGACCTTCATAACCAGTATTTTTGTTCTCGCCGTATTGCCCTTTCCCACCAAACAAAGGAAGGTTCTTAGAGAACGTATGACGACGCCATTTCGTATGCATATCAACACCAAAGCCACCATAGTAACCAGTGATTGATGCTAGCGTTTCTCCAAATGCATGTAAGGTAAATGCATTTTGATCACCGTGCGAGTGGCTGATTGAACCAAACGGAGAGCTCTTAAAGACCATATGAATATGCTCATCACGCTCTGTCATTTTGCTATGGAATGCCGCCCAACCGGTGATAGGGAATACCTTCAGCAATGGATCATTCGATGGTGCTTTTTCTTCAGGTGCATCCCAAAGAATATTAAAACGAAGATCGTCATACCCGAAATCCCACCAACCAAAGTTATAAAACTTAGTATGTGCTTCGGTATCGCGGCCTTTTAACTGATTGTAATACCATACGTACTCAGGCTTTTGGTTCACGCCCGCGTAGTGCTTAATATTGTAAGCTAGCTTTAATCCTGGGAAATCGCCAATTGATGACTGGTCACAAAAGCTTGCGCGCTTAGAGTGAACTGGCATGCAGTATAATGGGAAGTCGCCGGTATTTTCATAGAACGTCTTGTTAAACATATCGACGCCGGTGTATGCCTTAAGCAAGTCAAATGCTTCGCCAAGGAACGCCGTTTGCGTGTTCCAGTAATCAGGACCTTCTGCCCAACCACCGTCTTCGCCACCCCATGGTGGGTAATGCACTGCGTAGTACTCTAATGCATACGCGATGTACTCACCCGCTTTAGGGTGGTCATGGTACAAGGCGATACAAGTAGGAATAATCGCCGAAGAAATTGAACGTACACCATGGCTATTTAGTGGGTTGTTAAGCAGATCAACCGTCACTTTAAGGTGGTGCATGATCTCATCTAAACGAACAACTAGCGCATCCTGAACGATTTGGCGCTCTTCATCACTAAAGTGACCGTGCAACCAATCGTAGCCCCACGCCATCGCCGCAACGACACGGAATGCAGCTTCATCGTTATAACCGCGTGAAGTCACGCCGTCTGGATCATAGCTCGCCAACTTCAGCGTCCACGCCTTAGCTTTAGCAATCAGCTGTTCATCTTCTTGAACAATACCTGCAATAGCTAGGTTACGAGTTGCGTTGAGAGCCATTTGGCAATCGACATACATTTGTCGCCAATATGGTCGCCACAATGACGCCTTGCCTACCGTTTCTTCAGGATAAGCTTGAGGCTCTTCATAAGGGGTGGTTTCAAGGAATTTTGCTGTCGAATTTGTATAGAACTCATCAAACATACAGTGTGACTTATCAGCCTGAACGTTACGCTTAAATTCAGCTAAGTCTTCAGCTTGAACAAGAAGGCGTGGGCGTGCTTCGCTCAAACTGTCTAAAAATGACAAGTCAAAATCGCGCTTTTGTACTTCGATTGGGAGTAGATCTACTAAGTTACCCGCTGAAGTATCATTCTCCAGCTTCATCTTTCTGATTGCATCAAGAGGTTCTTTATTACTCATGCTCACTCTCTTATTCAATGTTGTTTAACAAATTCAATATAAATCCTATTGTAATACAATTACGTCTATGAGGCGATATTTAACCTCTCATTTTTGAAGTAAATATGTCATTTTACTTGTTGTAAGTTCAATCATAGACGTTGATACACATTAGGGGATAAAAAAGCCCATGCCTCGGGGGAGAACATGGGCCAATAACTGTAGAGCGCTATTTGCTATCTATTTATTTACAGCTAACGACTCTCTTGCGCCTGCTTTTGAAGCATTGACTAACAAAATACCGACGGTCAATACAATCGTACCGCACAAGACGAACAATAGTCGGCCTGTTGGTTCGTTTGGAATCAGAGCCATTGCCAAGATACCAAAGCCAGCGGTGCTAATTAGTTTACCAAGCATTGAGCGTTGTTTAGTGTCAAGGTCTTGTTGTTCTTCACCTTCAGCCACTACTGGTGTATTCCAGTTAATAAACAACTGGTCAACTTCTTGCTCACGCTCAGCTGATAAGCCTTTGTAGAAGCGCGTCGTTAGTACGAAGTAACCACCCGTAAATATAACGTGAGCCGCTAAGCTTAGACCAACTTTCAAATCATTCCACTCACGTCCTGTTAGTGCTTGATCCAAACCAAATAGGTTTTCAATATGTTCTGCTTGTAGAGAAATACCGAAGATGTAAGAAACGAAACCAGCTACAACAAGTGTTGACCAACCAGCCCAGTCAGGCGTCTTGCGGATCCACATACCAAGTAGTGGTGGAATAAGCATTGGGAAGCCAATTAGAGCGCCGACATTCATTACAATATCAAACAAGCTTAAATGACGTAGTGAGTTAATAAACAAACCAATACTAATGATTAAAATACCCATCATAATAGTGGTTATCTTACTGACAATAACCAACTCGCGCTGACTCGCTTCTTTACGAAGGATTGGGCTGTAGAAGTTCATTACAAAGACACCAGCATTACGGTTCAAACCAGAATCCATTGAAGACATGGTTGCCGCAAACATTGCTGACATTAGAAGACCCACCATGCCCGCTGGCATCACATTTTGAACGAATGCAAGGTAAGCAGCATCACCGGCTTTATCGCCCATAGAAGCATACTGCAAAGCAAAATCAGGCATGAATGCGCTAACGTACCAAGGTGGTAGGAACCAGATTAGTGGGCCAACAACCATTAGGATACAAGCAAGTCCTGCAGCCTTACGTGCGTTTTCACTGTCTTTAGCACAAAGGTAACGGTATGCGTTGATACTGTTGTTCATCACACCAAATTGCTTAACAAAGATGAAGACAACCCAAAGCACAAAAATGCTGACGTAGTTTAGGTTGTTACCTAACATAAAGTCGCCATCAAAATTCGCTACGATGTTTGAAATACCACCACCGTGGAAGTAAGCAGCAACCGCACAAGTAATCGTTACGGCCATGATAACGAGCATTTGCATGAAGTCAGACGCAACTACGGCCCAAGAACCGCCTGTTACCGCCATTGCAACAAGTACAAGACCAGTCACCACAATTGTCGTTTCCATAGGAATATTGAAAACTGCCGCGACGAAAATCGCAAGACCGTTTAACCAGATACCTGCTGAGATAAGGCTGTCCGGCATACTTGCCCATGTAAAGGCTTGCTCTGATGACTTACCAAAACGCTGACGAATCGCTTCAATGGCTGTAACCACTCGGAGCTGACGAAATTTCGGCGCGAAGTACATATAGTTCATGAAATAGCCAAATGCATTGGCCAAGAAAAGAATAACAATGACAAAGCCATCATTAAATGCGCGTCCTGCGGCTCCGGTAAACGTCCATGCTGAAAACTGTGTCATGAATGCGGTTGCACCAACCATCCACCACAACATCTTGCCGCCCCCTCTGAAGTAATCACTCGTGGACGTTGTAAATTTTCTAAACATCCAGCCAATAGCGATCAAGAAGAAGAAGTAGGCAAGAACAACAAGAGTTTCAATAGTCATTTTTACAGCCTTTTAAAGTTTCATAATTAACTGACCTAAGCATACCGTAATCTGGCCCCATTTGTACTACAATAAGTCTTTATCGTGATCTAATTCTCATGTTATTTTTTGCCAAAAAGCCCTAAAACACCTAAATAAACGTGAATCAGTTCAAATAACACGCCGAATTAACCGAAATTAAACATCAAGCGCTCGCACATTAACATTTCATTAATCATACAATTGATTACAAAGTAACGATTGCACTCAATTGATTAGTATGACAAATGCCTTATAAGAATAGCAGACTGATATAACAAGCAAAAAAAACGAGCCATTAGGCTCGTTTTTTTCGACAGAGAATAGCAAAAATTAGTTTACATGCTTAACCGCATCACGAACTAGCTCGCCTAACTCATCCCACTTTCCTTCATCCATTAGCTTAGTCGGAACCATCCAAGTTCCACCACAAGCAAGCACAGAAGAGATAGAGAGGTATTCATCTACATTTTTCAAACTTACTCCGCCCGTTGGCATGAAGTTCACAGGGTAAACTGCTGTCAATGCTTTAAGCATGCCAACACCGCCAGATGGCTCTGCAGGGAAAAATTTCAACGTGCGTAAACCCATTTCCATCGCTTGTTCAACAAGGCTTGGGCTATTCACGCCAGGTACAATTGCAACACCTTTATCAAGGCAGTACTGAACCGTACGAGGGTTAAATCCTGGGCTAACAATAAAGTCTACACCGGCCTCGATTGACGCATCGACTTGCTCGTTGGTTAATACCGTACCTGAACCAATTAACATATCTGGAAATGCACTACGCATCGCTTTAATTGCGTCGATTGCACATTCAGTACGCAGCGTGATTTCTGCACATGGCATGCCATTTTCTACTAATGCGCGACCAAGTGGGATAGCATCCTCGACATTATTAATAGCGATCACAGGAATAACTTTTAAGTCTGCTAACTGTTCATTAAGTGTTTTCATGAATTTCGTCTCTGGTCTACTTTAGGATTTTAACTCGCTCAAGGACGCTAAAATCCTAACAAAAATTAAAGAAATAGCTCTGGCATTACTTCGTTTGGAATAATCGCACCACGATATTGAATAACGGTACCCGCTACACAATGTCCGGAAAATGCAGCTTCACGGGCGTTTCCACCACACAAACGTTTAGCTAAGAAACCAGCACTAAAAGAATCGCCAGCCGCGGTTGTATCGACAATCGAAGTCACTTTGTTTGGAGCAACATAATTAGCGCCTTCGCCTTCAATGACTAAACAGTCATCACCGCCACGTTTGATGACTAACTCTTTAACGCCAGCATTGACAGTACGTTCAATACATTGTTCAAGGTTTTCATCACCATACAATTCTTGCTCATCATCAAAAGTGAGTAGTGCAATGTCAGTTAACGACAGCATTTTGAGGTAGTATGATCTTGCATCACTTTGACTAGCCCAAAGCTTAGGTCGATAGTTATTGTCAAAAAATACCTGACCGCCCTTCGCTTTAAAATCAGCTAAGAATCGGAATAAAACGTTACGTCCATTTTCCGTTAGGATAGCTAAAGTAATACCACTTAAGTACACCGCATCAAACTCTAGCAAAGCTTGAGTCAATTCCTGTTCATTCTCTTGGTCAAACAGATAACGAGCCGCTGCGTCATTACGCCAGTAGAAGAAGCTGCGCTCACCAGTACTGTCAGTCTCTATGTAATAAAGTCCTGGTTGTTTGTCATCCAAAATCTGAACAAGGCTAGTATCGATGTCTTCTGATTGCCATGCTGATAACATGTCAGAACTGAACGCATCTCGTCCCAGTGCCGTCACATAACTCGTTTTAACGTTATGTTGTTTTGTTAAGCGCGAGAGATATAAAGCGGTGTTCAGTGTATCGCCACCGAACGACTGTTTAAGCCCATCTTCTTTCGACTGAAGCTCAACCATGCACTCACCAATGACCGCGATGTTAAATGATTTCATATGCGTACCTTAGCAACTGAGATTGCACTATTGATTATTTAAGAAAGTCTTCACGTGCTGGTGAAAATGCGTCCAGAAGAATACTGTCTTGCTCTAATGCTACCGCTCCATGACGGAAGTGCTTTGGTGCGATATAGGCATCACCTGCAGTCAGTACCATTTTCTGACCATCGACTTCCGCCTCAAAGCTACCACTTACAACATAGCCGATTTGATCATGAATCTCATGAGAATGTGGCGCGCCTATTGCACCCTTATCGAAGTTCAAGTGCACCAACATCAACTCATCAGTGTAGCCGACGATTTTTCTCTTGATACCGTCACCCAGATCTTCCCATGGTGTCTCTTGATTCTTAAAGAAGGCGTTCATAGTCATATTCTCCAAATTAATTGTTCAGTCAATCTGTCTCTTTGATTTATTGATATCATAGTTGAACAAGTCGATTTGTAATACAATAACTCTTTATTTGTGTGATTGAGATCAAGTTTGATACGTGAAAATGTCGAATCCGTCATTATAGCAAAATCGACAAATTGAGTTTAATCAATAAAAATCAACAATTTAACAAAATCATCGTGATGCACATCATTATTTAGCCAATAAATAGTACAATTAAAACTGCTATTGTATTACTTTATAGCGAGTTTGAATTCAACTTGTCATAGCGGTGAGATAGAACATGATTACAAAACCACTTTTGTTAACAGATGCTGAAATAGAACTTCTTCACCAAGAAGTCGGGCGTCCAAGTCTAATGGGACAAACGATTGAAGCGCACAAAAATGAAGTAGACGCATTCATGATTTTGCCACTCGATGTGCCTGAACATGGTGAAGCAGGCGGGTATGAGCACAATCGTCATAAACAGAACTACATCAATATGAATTTAGCGGCGCGACTCTTCTTGATAACAAAAGAGCAAAAGTACGCGTCGTTTGTTACTGAATTATTAAGCCTATACGCAGACAAGTACTTAACGTTTGGTTTTCATGTTCAAAAAAACACCAACCCAACTGGGCGTTTATTCCACCAAATTCTCAATGAACATTGCTGGCTTATGTATTCAAGCTTAGCATATTCATGCGTAGCTTCATCAATGACTGCCGAACAACGCCAACATATTATTTCCCGTCTATTTGAACCTATGCTTGATATGTTCACGGTAAAGTATGGCCATGATTTTGACCGCATTCACAACCATGGGATTTGGGCCGTTGCCGCTGTCGGTATTTGTGGATTAGTGATCGGCAAGCGTGAGTACCTCGAAATGTCGATTTATGGACAAAATCGTAACGAAACGGGTGGGTTCCTTGCGCAAATATCAAAATTATTTGCACCTTCCGGCTACTACATGGAAGGACCTTATTACCATCGTTATGCCATCCGTCCTTTGTGTGTCTTCGCAGAGGTGATCCACCGTCACATGCCAGAAGTCGATATCTATAACTACAAAGATAAGGTCATTGGTAATACGGTTGAAGCTCTCCTTTCAACGGCTTACCCTAACGGTGCGTTCCCTGCTCTTAATGATGCATCAAGAACGATGGGCATTACCGACATGGGCGTCAAGGTCGCATTGAGCATGTACGCCAAACACTACGCATCTCCTAACACACTCTCGCTTGGTTCTCATATTCTAAGTATGGCGAAGATTCAAGGCGCGGTATGGATGCACCCATGTGGTTTGGCGCTATCTAAGAGCTATGAGGCCGTCTCTTCAGAGCAAGAAATTGGATTACCGTTTTGGCCAAGCACTGAACTCTCAGAAGGGCCTAATGGCGACCGTGGTGCGCAAGGCTTTATCCGCATGCGCGATAACCATGGTGACGTGACTCAATTAGTGATGAACTACGGTCAGCACGGTATGGACCACGGTCATTTTGATACCTTAGGTATCACTTATTTCAATCGTGGTCATGAAGTTTTACGCGAGTATGGCTTCTGTCGTTGGGTGAATGTCGAACCTAAATTTGGTGGACGCTATCTTGACGAAAATAAATCTTACGCCCGCCAGACTATTGCTCATAACTGTGTAACCATTAATGAGCGTTGTCAAAATGACTTCAACATAAAGCGCGCCGACGCTGTCCATGGTTTACCTCACTTCTTTAAAGTCGAGGATGAGAAAATGGCTGGGATGAGTGCGTTTGCTAATGACCATTATGACGGCTTTGAAATGCAACGAAGTGCATTTTTATTGCAACTGGAAGAGCTAGAATCACCTTTACTCCTTGATCTATATCGCTTAGAACCTGGCGAGAATAGCCAAGGTCAACACCAATATGACTATTCGCATCAGTATGCTGGTCAAATCATTCGCACTAATTTTGACTACAACAGCCACCAAGAAGTCAGCCCGCTCGGGAACGATTTTGGTTATCAGCACTTATGGAACATCGCGTCGGGTCAAGCGAAAAAATCGGCATTGGTGAGTTGGCTACAAGATAATAGCTACTACACTTGGCTAGGCACCAGTTCAAATGCAAATACCGATTCGAACTCTAGCTGTGGTGACATCATCTTTACTCGCACAGGGGCGAACGACCCGAGTTTTAATACTCGTAGTGAACCTGCCTTCATTTTACGCAGTCACGGACAATCAACACTGTTTGCATCAGTGTTGGAAACCCATGGTTACTTTAACGAAGAATTTGAACAATCCGTGAATGCTCGAGGGCTGGTCAAAGATATTGAGGTCATTGGCCATAACCAAGTCGCATCTATTGTTCAGATTTCAACGGAGAAATCCTCCGTTATTGTCATGATCAGCAATCAACCTGATGCGAATGAAAACACAGAACATAACGTAACATTTAACGAAAAAACATACCGTTGGACTGGCTTCTATGCTCTAGAGATCATTCGATCACAAGCCACTAAGACGTTGCAGGAGAAATAACGATGAGCTATCAACCTCTATTACTTAACTTTGAAGAAGCAGCGGAGCTTCGCAAAGATCTTGGCAAGGATAGCCTGTTAGGAAAAGCGCTTTCACGTGATATCAAACAAACGGATGCTTACATCGCAGAAGTCGGTATTGAAGTACCAGGGCATGGAGAAGGAGGCGGTTACGAACATAACCGTCATAAGCAAAACTATATCCATATGGATCTTGCTGGCCGCCTGTTCTTGATTACCGAAGATATCAAATACCGCGATTATATCGTCGATATGTTAACCGCATACGCGAAAGTTTACCCAACGTTAGAAAGCAATGTGAGTCGAGATACGAATCCACCTGGTAAGATTTTCCACCAGACATTGAATGAAAACATGTGGATGCTTTACGCTTCATGCGCATATAGCTGCGTCTACCACACACTGCACCAAGATCAAAAAACGTTGATTGAAACCGATTTGTTTAAGCAGATGATCGACTTGTTTGTTGTCACTTACGGGCATGATTTCGATATTGTACATAATCACGGTTTATGGGCTGTAGCTGCGGTAGGCATTTGTGGTTACGCCATTAACGACCAAGAGTCTGTTGATAAAGCGTTATACGGATTAAAACTGGACAAGGTCAGTGGCGGTTTCCTAGCGCAACTTGATCAATTGTTTTCGCCTGATGGCTATTACATGGAAGGTCCGTACTATCACCGTTTCTCGTTACGTCCTATTTATCTGTTTGCAGAAGCCATTGAGCGTCGCCAACCAGAAATCGGCATCTACGAGTTTAATGACTCGGTTATCCAAACTACCTCTTACGCCGTCTTTAAGACCGCGTTCCCTGACGGCTCGCTGCCTGCATGTAATGACTCATCAAAGACAATTTCAATTAATGATGAAGGCGTCGTTATGGCAACAAGTGTATGTTTCCATCGTTACGAGCAAGCTGAAACACTTTTGGCAATGGCTAACCACCAACAAAATGTCTGGGTCCACATCTCTGGTCAAACGTTATCCAATGCGGTCAATGACGCCGACGAGATTAAACCATTTAACTGGGGCAGCTTGTACATCACCGATGGCCCTCAGGGTGAGAAAGGTGGTTTAGGTATTTTGCGTCATCGCGATAAGCACGATGACGATACCATGGCATTAATTTGGTTTGGTCAGCATGGTTCTGATCATCAATATCACTCTGCGTTGGACCATGGACATTACGATGGTCTTCACCTAAGCGTGTTTAACCGTGGTCATGAAGTACTCCACGACTATGGCTATGGCCGCTGGGTAAACGTAGAACCAAAATTTGGTGGTCGTTACATTCCAGAAAACAAGTCATACTGTAAACAAACTGTTGCTCACAACACGGTGACCGTTAACCAAAAAACACAGAACAACTTCAATACCGCCTTAGCTGAGTCGAAGTTCGGAGAGAAGCACTTTTTCGATATCGACAACGAGAAGCTACAAGGTATGAGTGGTCGCATTTCTGACTACTATGAAGGCACCGATATGCAGCGTAGCATCCTTCTTGCGGATCTTCCTGAGTTTGAAAAACCGCTCGTCATTGATGTTTATCGTATTGAGTCAGAAGAAGAGAACCAATACGACTTACCTGTCCATTATTCTGGACAAATTGTTCGTACTGATTTTGAATACAAAACAGAATCAACGCTCAAACCTGTTGGTGACTCTGATGGTTATCAGCACCTTTGGAACCTTGGTTCTGGCTCCGTTAACGACAGCTCACTAGTGAGCTGGTTGGTCAACAACAGTTACTACTCACTGATTACAAGTGCAACGGCTGACAGTGAAGTTATTTTTGCTCGCTTAGGCGCAAATGACCCTGACTTTAACCTTCGTAGCGAACCTGCGTTGATCATGCGACAGTCCGGCAAAAACCATGTCTTCGCGTCTGTCCTGGAAACACACGGTTACTTCAACGAAGAGTTTGAGCAATCCGTCAATGCTAGAGGTTTAGTTGAGTCGGTATCGGTGCTTGGTCACAATTCGATTGGCACAGTTATTCGTATCCAAACCACCTCAGGAAACGCCTATTCTTTTGGTATTTCAAACCAATATGGCGATGCCCAACAGACAACACATTCCGTTGAGTTTGGCGGTGAAACTTACACTTGGGAAGGCGCGTTTGCCCAACTTTAATCGCCGATAGTCACCAGCCACTTAAAACCGGATGTTTCGCTTCGAAATGTCCGGTTTTTTTATACATGGAGAGCTAATAGCGCAATGGAATCCTTAGATATCGCCATCATTACGGCGTATTTTTTCTTTATTATACTGGCTGCCGTTATCTTTAAGCGGTTTTCAAAAAATTCATCTGGGTTCATTAGCGGCGGCGGTGCAATGATGTGGTGGATGGCTGGCGCCACCGCATTTATGACTCAGTTTTCTGCTTGGACCTTTACTGGCGCCGCAGCCAAAGCTTACGAAGATGGACTTACCGTATTATTCTTATTTTGGGGCAACGCGTTAGGTTTTTTCGTCGCGGCGGCCTACTTTGCCGAGCGTTATCGAAAACTTCGGGTAGAAACCGCCATGGAAGTCATTCGAATTCGTTTTGGGCAAGTGTCAGAACAAGTCTATACCTGGCTTAGCTTCCCACTAGGTATTATTGGCGCCGCCATTTGGCTCAAAGGGTTAGCCATTTTTGTCGCGGCAGTTTTCCATATTGACCTTTTCGTGACCATCATAATTATTGGTGTGTTAGTGACATTTATTGCCGTAGGCGGTGGGTCATGGACCGTATCAGCCACCAACGTCATCCAACTCATTTTACTGGTTTCTATTACCGCAACAGTCGGTGTTTTCGCATTGATGCATGTTGGTGGTCCCATGGAGTTAATAGATCGCTATCCAAACAATGTCGTCATGGGGAACGACATCCAATACTGGCAAATCTTTGCTTTGTGGGTATTCATTATCATGGCAAAACAAACAGCCAATACTAATAACGCCCTTACTTGCTATCGATTCTTGGTCACCGTGAATGAAAAGGAAGCGAAGAAAGCCGCATTTGTTGCCGGCGTTCTATTCATTATTGGTCCTGTTCTTTGGTTTATTCCGCCATGGGTCGCGGCGACAATGAACATCGACTTACATGCTGTGTATCCGAACCTTGGATCTAATGCCAATAACGCCGCTTATTTGTATTATATCGATCATTACATGCCCACAGGTATTCTCGGTCTTGTTATGGCAGCAATGATTGCCGCAACAGTCGCCCCTATGACGACGTCATTAAATCGCAATGCAGGCGTCTTTGTTCGCAACGTCTACCAATCGGTGATCAAACCGGATGCCACCGAGCAACAACAAATGAGAATGGTTAAAATATCTACCCTTGTCTCAGGCGTCTTGTCTGTCGGCGCGGCGTTGCTTTTCGCCTCAGTGGATGAATACAGCTTTTTTGATTTAATGATGCTCTTTGGCGCGTTATTGCAAATGCCACTTTCAATCCCTTCTTTACTGGCATTGATCGTAACTCGAACCCCAGATTGGTCTGGGTGGGCAACCATCGTTGTTGGCTTGTGTGTTTCGTTCTTTATGCATTTTCTGTTCGATGCAAATCAGTTACTGCCTCTATTTGGCACGGACTCATTTACGCATAGAGAGCATGTCGACTTGACCATTATTGCTTCACTTCTAGCGCAGTTTGTGATTACCGGTGGCTTCTTTATTGCCACCCAGTTTTTCTATCAACCTCCTATTGGTGCACGACAGAAGGCGCGAGAACAAATGCTACTCAACCTCGAAACACCGATCGGCAAAAGCGAAGAAGCGATAGTGAATAGTAAGCAAGGCGAATACCTTGGAAGAATGACTCAAGTGTTAGGACTGCTTATCGCATCGGTGGGGTTATTAACGGATGGTATGACCGATAAAATCACATTCTTTGTCATTGGCGGTCTTATCTTATTGGCAGGATGCCATTTATACCGTTCTAGGCATGGAGATTCACTCAGCCCCAGTGAAAACTCAACAGGCCAGTAAATTGAGAACATAGACGAGCAAAAACGAACAAGCCGTTCCTATCAAAGAGACAGGAACGGCTTGATTTAGATGACCAAGATAAACTAGATACCTAACGCTTGCCCACCACCGATTTGCAACGTTTCAGCCGTGATGAAGGACGCATCCTTACTCACTAGGAAAGCGATAGCTGAAGCAACCTCTTGTGGCTGCCCTAATCGACCAAGCATGATGCTATTTGCCCATGATGCAAACACTTCAGGCTTCGTTGATTTAATTTGCTCGTGGAATGGCGTATCAATCGTGCCAGGAGAAACGGCATTAACACGAATATTCGCAGGGGCAAGCTCTTTTGCAAGTGCTCGGGTTAACGTATGAACCGCGGCCTTAGACGTACCATAGATGCCCGCTCCCGGACCACCTGCATTCCAAGCTGCGTTGGAAGTAAAATTAATGATAGAGGCATTATCTGACTGCTTAAGAAATGGAATAGCAGCACGCGAGACAAAGAATACACTGTCTAAATTTAGCGCCATCACGTTACGGAAAAATTCTGTCGTCATTTCTTCGATTGAGCTACGACCCCCTAGGCCGCCAGCATTATTCACAATCACATCAATTTTGCCATACTTCGCACCAATACTATTTATGTGCTTGGTTACAGCGTGTTCGTCTGTAATGTCAAAACCCAAGAATTCGGCTTCAATTCCCTCAGCTTGAAGTTCAGCTGTACGAGCAGCACCGCGCTCTGCATCAATGCCATTGAGTACAACTGTGTAGCCATCAGTACCTAGACGCTTTGCTACTTCGAAACCAATACCCCCGGTTGCACCGGAAATAAATGCTATTTTTTTTGACATAACGTTGCTCTCTCTTTGTCTATTTGAATTGAGCTGATGAACATACTTCGTCACACAACCGCATTAAGCATATTGTATTACAAATAAAGATAACTGCAAAAGTTTCCTATGACTTGATGTGAATAGAGTGATAAGTGTCTCTTTTTAGTGACGGCTTCCTGCACCTATCGACACCGATCATACTTAATCATACATCAATTTCTTCGCTTGATTGATATCAAACTCATTAAGAGAGCGGCGCGCTAGATGGCGAAATGGCAGAGCTTTCACCATTTCCTCAAACGGTTGAATCGCGAACGCCCAAAAAATAGAACCATCAAACCCGACAATGATTAACGCACAAAGCGGGATAGAGATGACCCACTGCCCAATAAAGTTAATTCTAAACACTGCCGTTGTTTTGCCAAGCGCTCGGAGCACATGCCCATGAACCGTGTTGTAGCCACGAATAATAGGTAAAAACACATACAATGGTGCAATCGTTGTGAGTGCCGCGTAAGTCGATGGCTCTAAATCGGGATAGACATCTTGGACAACCAAGGCAAATCCTGCGAAGAATAAAGCGCAAACAAATGACATGGCGACCGCGACATCAATACTAATATCGACATTCTTTCTTAAGCCATCCATCTTTTTTGAACCAATGGCCTGGCTAATCGTAATAGCAGAAGAATGTGCCCAAGCTGTCATAAATTGAGTTCCAGCTCGAATCCAAGGCATGACGAGTGTGATAGCAACGTAAGCGTGAATGGTCAGTTGTGAGTACAACAATTGGTAAACCGTTGCGCCTATCGACAAAATCGTCATGTTCGCAGCGACCGGTAGAATCTCGATAAGGTGTCGTTTGATGTTGTATTTAAACTCTTTGCGATCCGGCTTAAACGCTAGCGCAATTGCACTATCCGCATTTACGCATAACACGAGATAAATCAAGCGAACCGTTATCGCAATGACACTGCCTATTGCCGCCCCTTCGACACCAATTCCCTGGAATTCAATGCTATTAGTCAGTGAGACACCATGAATCAAAAAGTAAGACAGGCCAGCGTTAATAGGAAGTTCGAGCAAGTAGCCTTTGAAAGGCACCTTTGAGCGGCCCAAGCTGTTATACAACGCGATAATGACCTGAGTCACCGCCGTATATAAGATCAAGAATTTCGAGATGCTGAGGTAGCTGGTAATCTGTTGATGCAGTAGCTCATTGCTCGTGATCATTTGCACTAATGGCTGATCAAACAGAGTAAGCAGAATAAAGAACGACGAAGCCCCGACGAGGTTTATAATCAAACCAGCCCAGAATGCTTTAGCCACAAGTGCTTGTGACCCAGACCCTACCGCCCGGCTCAACACCAATTGAGTTCCGTTGGCAAGCGCCATCTGAATACCAAGCACAAAGGCAATCACTGTTGTCGCAATGCCCATTGCGGCCAATGGGATTTCCCCCAAAGGAGACACAAGTAACGTATCGATCATTAACATCGATTGCATTAAAAGTGCATTGAGAGCTAGTGGCCAAGCGAGGGAAAAGTTTTTCCTAATGTAGGATTGAGACGGCACAACGAGTCCTATATCTTAAAGTTAAGTCATAAAAGAACTTGCTGGTGCGGACTACGCAATCACTAACCGTTCACTACCTGTGCAAGTTTTTGGTTTTCATCATTCAAAAGCTGTATCGAAGATGCTCGTGCTTTATCAGCGTCACCAGACATGATCGCCTCATAAATTGCTTTATGTTCAGCGAGACAAAACCGCCCACCCTCTGCAGAATGATCAATAAACTGCTTAAAAATCGTCGAAAGTATATTGGCAAAAGGAATGTAGAACTGATTTTGCGTAGAAGCAAAAATCGCTTGATGAAAAAGGTGGTCATTAATCGTCCACTCTTGGTAATCAAAATTGTTTGCCGCAAACGTCATTTTTTGAAATAAGATTGATATCGTTTTGCGCTGTTCTACTGTGGCATTCAGCGCCGCAATAGCACATGCCTCTGGTTCAATTGCTTTTCTAAGCCCTAAAAATTGAGCAAGGAAAGGCTGGGTATCATCCAAATCTTGAATCCAGTCAAGCAGCTGCGGATCTAAGAAATGCCATTGGTTTCTAGGACAGACATGCGTACCGACTTTAGGTTTAGATTCTATTAGCCCTTTTGCCGAAAGAAGTTTTGTCGACTCTCTAAGCGCCGTTCGACTCACGCCAAACATATCGCAAAGGGTCATTTCATTCGGTAACTTCTGATTCTCTTGGATTTCACCCGATAGTATTTTGCGAGCGATTTGCCTTGCCACTTGTACATGAATTCGGCGGTAAGAGTTTTCCACCAATGAAAACGTTGTCATACAACCACCTAATCAAATATGAATTGAACATTGTTAACATGCTCTAGGTAAGATCGTCCGATACGTTACATACACAAGAAATGCACAATACAACGGGTAAAGTTTCTGCCAATAAACGCCAACACATCAAGTCTAATCGTTGTCAGAACCTCCCCAAGCAACATTAATAATACAATATGACCAGCCACAGTCAAGAGAGAGAGAGACGCAATGCCGTAAAGTGTGCAGTCACGCAACGTGATACTAAAAATTGTGAAAAGTTGCACAAAATAATTAAGCAATCATGTTACACCAATGAAAAAAAGGTGTTAACTGGTGACAATTTGGCAAGAAGACACTCAAAAATCATCGAAACAAACAGTGTCGAGTTGCTGACCACTTCACGTTATCCATTGCTAGAGTTGGTCTCCTGACGTGAAAATGCTATAATTCCCACTTAAATAATACATTAAAGCGAATAGCAAATTATGTCGGGCTCTTTTAACTCAATTTCAGGTTCCAAACGAAGCTTACACGTACAAGTAGCACGTGAGATCGCTCGTGGCATCCTATCTGGTGACCTTCCTCAAGGGTCAATTATCCCTGGTGAAATGGTGCTTTGTGAACAATTTGGCATCAGCCGAACGGCGTTACGAGAAGCGGTAAAACTCCTAACATCGAAAGGGCTACTTGAGTCGAAGCCTAAAGTGGGTACACGCGTCGTAGACCGCGCGTATTGGAACTTTCTTGACCCACAGTTAATTGAATGGATGGATGGCCTTGCTGACACCGACCAGTTCTGCTCACAGTTTTTAGGACTGCGCCGCGCCATCGAGCCCGAAGCCTGTGCACTTGCAGCAATGCATGCAACAGCAGAACAACGTATTGCTCTATCGGCCATATTCCAACAAATGGTAGAGGTGGCTGAAGCTGACGAGTTCAACCAAGATAAGTGGACAGACATCGACATGAAATTTCATAGTCTAATCTTCAATGCGACTGGCAATGATTTCTACTTACCGTTCGGCCACATCTTAACCACTATGTTTGTTAATTTCATTGTCCACTCGTCAGAAGAAGGCAGTACATGCATTAACGAGCATCGCCAAATTTACGATGCCATCATGGCAGGTAACAGTGATAAAGCGAGACAAGCTTCAGCACAACATTTGCATGAATCGAACCACAGGCTTCCTATCGCAAGCTAACGTTAATTGTCAACAGTCTTCAAAAAAGCATGCATTCGCATGCTTTTTTTATGCATGGAAACTAAGCTTAGTTTGATCACTGCTCCGTTATTTAACTAAATTTGCAGATTGTCATGCAAAAATAAGTTATATAATAAGACTAATTGTTTTCAATGGCTATTGTGAGTGACTTATGTCTCAATCCCTTATACCTAATATCATTCAGTTTATTGCTCAAATCGATCCATTCGATAAGATTCCAAAAGAAGCACTGCGTGAACTGGCGTTCAATGTACAAATTACTTATTTGAACAAGGGAGACACGGTTGATTTAGATGAGGAGGGCAAAGAAAAATCCCTCTATATCGTGCGAACAGGGTCAATGGAACAAAGAAAATCCGATGGCGTGCTTAGAGCGCGATTAGGATCTGAGGATTTATTTGGTTTTACCTTCCTGGATAACGACCAAGGCAACAATGAACGTTACCACGCGATTGCCATAGAAAACACCCTGCTTTACTTGATCCCCCATTCCGCACTGCAATCACTTTTTAAAACGTTTCCTGCGTGCGCAGAGCACTTCGCCTCACAAGCCCAAATTCGCCTTCAATCGGCATTAGATGTCGTTTGGTCGAATAAAGAAAAAGGACTCTTTATTCGGAAAGTTGAAGATGTCGCCAGTGGTCGAGTTGCAGTGGTAACAGCCGATCAAACGATACAAGAAGTTGCTCACGAAATGCGTATTGTCAAACGAACTTCTTGTGCGGTTATATACGAAAATGACACTATCGTGGGGCTTATTACCGACCGGGATATGACAAAACGTGTTATCGCTCAACGGGTCAGTATAGATGAACCAATCTCGTCAGTGATGACACACTCTCCTCTTACTATTAAGCCTGATGATCTGGTTTTACACGCTGCATCCGTCATGATGCAGTTTAACATTCGCAACTTACCCATAGTAAAAAACAACAAGGTTATCGGTCTTTTAACCACTTCTCACCTTGTTCAAAACCATCGGGTTCAAGCGATCTTTTTGATCGAGAAAATTAAATACGCGGGTAGCGTTAAATCGCTGGGGAGCTTTACGGCCGAGCGCCAAGCGATATTCGAAGCATTGGTCGAAGGTAAAGTCAGTCCAGAAACCATCGGCAAAGTAATGACCATGATTATGGATGCCTACACTCGACGCCTGATTCAGATTGCTATCGATAAGTTAGGGCCACCGCCGTGCGATTTTTCTTGGATAGTTGCAGGCTCTCATGCGCGCAATGAAGTCCATATGCTTTCAGACCAAGATAGTGCGATTGTTTTGGCCGATAATTCGACTAAAAATGACCGGATTTATTTCCAACACTTGGCGAACCTCGTGACCACAGGCCTAGCCAGTTGCGGTTTCCCGCTTTGCCCAGGTGATTACATGGCATCGACCTCAAAATGGTGCCAACCGCTCAGTGTCTGGAAGCACTACTATAAAAAATGGGTGGCGAGTCCGGAGTATGAACGATTACTGAACATCAGTGTATTTTTAGAGATACGCACGATTTACGGCAATAGTGAATATGAAACAATCCTTCGAGACGAAATGCATTCAAATATTCACAAAAACCGCGAATTCCTGAGTACGTTGGTCCGTGACGCCGTCAATACTCAGCCACCACTCGGTATATTCAATAAGCTTGTACTTGAAAAGTCGGGGGAAAATAAAAAAACGCTCAATGTTAAGAAATACGCCATCAACCTCATCATTGACTTGGCTCGGATCTATGGCCTATCAGTTGAGAGTGACGTCTCCGCAACCGATGAAAGATTCGCTGCAGCGCACGAAAAAGGCATGTTGAGTGAGGACGCAATGAAAAATATATTGGGCGCCTATCAGTTCATCTTATCGTTTAGATTTGCGCATCAGCTCGAAGCTCTCAAAAAAGGGCAAATTCCTGACAATCACATCAACCCTGATACATTTGGCAGTTTTGAACGCGCACACTTAAAAGACGCGTTTAGGATTATTGCGGATCTTCAAGATGCTGCAAAAGTGCGATTTGGGAGTCGATAATGAAACAGCTTCTCGATTACTTTCATCCGTTACAGCGTTTAAATAGACAGCGTAAGAACTATCTATCGACCACACGAGTGCCTAAAGTTTTCTACGAATTACTCAATCAACCGACTCCCGAAATCACTGACCTAGCTAAAGACAGTGAGTATATTGTATTGGATTTAGAAACAACGGGGCTGGATAGCGAAGATGACCGTATTCTCTCAATAGGATGGGTGGAGGTTTCACAAGGTAAAGTTGACCTTTCAACTGCGCATCACCTATATATCGATGAAGTATCCCAGATTAACCCCGAAACCGCAGTTATTAACCATATTACGCCGCAAATGCTGTCTGATGGGGTGTCGCTTCACGATGCTATGATGACGTTTTTTAATGCCGCTCGAGGTAAGCTCATTGTCGCCCACGCGTGTATTGTCGAAGAAAATTTTATTAATCGCTATTTGCACACCAGTTTTCATATTCAAAACCTTCCGCTTATTTGGATTGATACGCTTTGCCTTGAGAAATCGATGCTCAAAGCAATTAATCAGCATGAAGATGCTGACGTCACGCTAAGCGGTACCAGGGAGCGCTACCACTTGCCGGAATATAATGGGCACAACGCCTTAGCAGATGCTATTTCGACTGCAGAATTACTGCTTGTGCAGAAAAAAAGATTAACCGCGCGAAAAGAAGTGACAATTGGTCACCTCTATCGCCTAAGCCATTGATAGTAACTATACATGGAAGTTGTTTTTCATACACAGATCAAAAAACTGAGTTAACACGACACTTTTGCAACATTGGGGATTGATTAAAAGTAATCAGGCGTATATGCTATCCCCAATTAATCATACAATAGTATATTTGGAGTTAGACATGACTAAACCTGTCATTGGTTTCATCGGCCTTGGTCTTATGGGCGGCAACATGGTTGAGAACTTACAAAACCGTGATTACCAAGTAAACGTAATGGATCTTAACGCTGACGCAGTAGCTGCTTGTGTTGCTCGTGGTGCTAAAGCTCCTGCAACAGCTAAAGAGCTAGCTGAAAACTCAGACATCGTAATGCTATGTCTAACCACTTCTGAAGTTGTTGAAAAAGTCGTTTACGGCGAAGAAGGTATCTTAGCTGGTATCAAACAAGGCGCGACGCTTATTGACTTCGGTACTTCTATTCCAGCTTCTACACGTAAGATTGGTGCAGCTCTAGCAGAGAAAGGCGCTGGTATGATTGACGCTCCTTTAGGTCGTACTCCAGCTCACGCAAAAGATGGCCTACTAAACATCATGGCTGCTGGTGATACAGATACGTTTGCTAAAGTTAAGCCTGTTCTTGAAGATCAAGGCGAAAACGTGTTCTACCTAGGTGCACTAGGTGCGGGCCACGTAACTAAGCTTGTGAACAACTTCATGGGTATGACTACTGTTGCAACTATGTCTCAAGCATTTGCTGTTGCAAAAATGTCAGGTGTTGATGGTCAACAATTGTTTGACATCATGTCTGCTGGTCCATCTAACTCACCATTCATGCAGTTCTGTAAGTTCTACGCTGTAGATGGCGAAGAAAAATTGGGCTTCTCTGTAGCAAACGCTAACAAAGATCTAGGTTACTTCCTTGAGCTTGTTAAAGACTTAGGTACAGAGTCACTAATTGCTGAAGGTACTTCAAAAAGCTTACAAGCAGCTGTTGATGCTGGCTTGGGTCAAAATGACGTACCAGTAATCTTTGACTACTTTTCTAAATTAGAGAAGTAATCATTCTGTCTCCTACTTTATACAAACGGTCAAACCTTTGTATAAAGTAGGGACTTTTCATGCCACAACCCGACATTTCTTCTCTCTTCAATTTTTTAATATTCGACTTAATTTTCAAGCCGCTTTATTTATTCATCTTGTTGTGTCCGCAATTTATCAAATCACTCGTTAGTTACACTCGTTATTATTCGGTTATCGCTATTAGTCGTTATAAATACTAACCTCTTATGGGTTGTCATTCCCCTTGGTTACTAATCTCTATACTGACATTTTTCGATATTATTAACTCTATATTGTGAAAACGAGTAAATAGCCACTCTTAGTACCTAGCTGTATGTTTACTTATAACATTCCACATCTGCCGTTTTCTCAATATAATCTTCGAGTCGGCCCATATCCTAATAAGCCTAGTCCCGCTAAGCTTAATCATCATAGACTTAATCATTATAAAACTTAGTCAGCACAAACATAGTCAGAGTAAACGTAACCAACATAAGTTTGGTTACTATAAACCTCTTCATGAGAATCCTAGTCACTGCATACTAGTCACT
>NZ_JAMKMS010000022.1 GCF_023634655.1 Vibrio methylphosphonaticus
ATTGGTTTTTGTTGAACCCTTCCCGTGTCAGCGAGGGTGCATTATAGAGATCCGAATCACATTGGCAAGCCCTAAAAGTAACTTTTTCTACTTTTTTCATCTGTCTGATTGTTTTTTATTCTTAATGATTAAAAAACCGCTTAAAATCAGCATAAATCACATTACAAACGCTCAACTAAGAGATAAATATGACTTCAGTTCGTAGTTTCAAAGGAATTTGCCCGCAGTTCGACTCTTCTGTCTATATAGATAACACCAGTGTCATTGTGGGGGATGTTCACCTTGGTAAAGATGTGAGTATTTGGCCATTCGTCTCAGCGCGTGGTGATGTCAATCGTATTGAGGTTGGAGACAGGACGAATGTTCAGGACAACTCTGTTTTACATGTGACCCACAAGAATCCAGATAATCCTGAAGGTTATCCATTATTGATTGGTTGTGATGTCACGATTGGTCATCAGGTCATGCTTCACGGCTGCACTATTCACGACCGTGTATTGGTTGGAATGGCAAGCATCATATTAGATGGTGCTGTCATTGAATCCGACGTGATGATTGGAGCGGGTAGTTTAGTTCCCCCAAATAAACATCTTGAAAGTGGCTACCTATACGTAGGCAGCCCAGTAAAACAAATTCGCCCACTGACAGAAAAAGAAGCCGCATTTTTACAGACGTCATCAAACAATTATGTACAAAATAAAAATGACTACATTAACCATGTTGACGTTATTCGTTAGCCCACTTTAATGTTACCTTGTTCATCGAAGTCCTCATCTTCAATGAGGGCTTCTGCACACTCTTCAATATCAAATTGCGCTTTTTTATATGCTTCGAAAGCCTCTTCTTCACTATTCACTCGCATAGAAGCTAACTGACCTAGCTTTTCAGCAGCAATAGCACAAGTAATTAGCATACCGGACTGGTTGGCATGAAATGTTAATGTCCGCGTTAGGGAATTCCACACTATGTCATCAGAAAACAATATTGATTGATTCATACTACTAATTTTCCAGATTTCTACGAAGCTCTCGCAAGATTTGTCGAGAGCCTGGGCGTAGTCCGCGCCATAGCATGAAGCTTTCTGCAGCCTGCCCCACTAACATACCCAACCCATCATAAGTGACGGCAGCACCCGATTCACTAGCCCACTGATTAAATGTTGTCAGTCCCGAACCATAAGCCATGTCATAACTCACCGTCTGCGGACCAAAAATAGCGTGGCTTATATTTGGAAGTTCTTTGTATAAACTTGCGGATGTGGAGTTGATAACAACATCATAGCTTTTCGAAATACTCGACATCTCCATGGCATTGATAGCCCCAAAGCTGGAAAAAATGCTCACTAGCTCTTCTGCTTTGCCATAAGTACGGTTGGTCAACGTAATTGAAGATGGGTTTTGATCTAAAAGTGGTTTAAGCACACCACGAGCAGCACCACCAGCCCCTATAACAAGAATTGATGCACCCTCGAGCGTCACTTGATGTTGTAATAAGTCCTGAACTAACCCTTCGCCATCAGTATTGTCTCCAATGATCTCACCATCATCGACTTTCTTTAACGTGTTAACCGCTCCAGCTAGTTGCGCTCTTTCTGTCAACCGACTCGCAAATTGATAGGCTTCTTCTTTAAAGGGAGCCGTGATGTTGCACCCTTTACCACCTTTATTAAAAAACACCTCAACGGCCGATATAAATTCTGTGTTATCCGGTTGCTGACGGCCATACTCCATATTTTGCGCAGTTTGCTTAGCAAACAAGGTATGGATAAAAGGAGATTTACTTTGGGTGATAGGGTTTCCGAAAACAACATACTGATCTGGCTTGTTCATGTCCCTGCCTGCTGCATACTAAAGTGATATGAAAGACACTATCACTTCAGCATGCTTTCGCCAAGTTACCAGTCTCTTGGCTTTAGATAGTCCGAGTAAAGCATTGCTTCTGGTGTGTTTTCTTCAGGTTGATAACTATATTCCCAGCGCGCTAAGGGTGGCATCGACATTAGTATCGACTCTGTCCGCCCACCACTTTGCAAGCCAAACAAAGTTCCACGATCATAAACGAGGTTGAACTCTACGTATCGACCACGACGATATAGCTGAAAATCTCGCTCTCGCGAGCCAAACTCGATGCCTTGCCGTTTATTTACTATTGGTAAATACGCGTCAAGATAACCATTCCCAACCGCCTGCATATATTCAAACGATTTATCAAAGCCCCATTGATTAAGATCATCAAAAAACAGGCCGCCGATACCACGGGTTTCATTTCGGTGGGGTAAAAAGAAGTAATCATCGCACCATTTTTTATGTTCGGCATAAATATCACTGCCAAATGGAGCACATAAATTTTTCGCTACTTGATGCCAATGCTGGCAGTCTTCCTCAAATGGGTAAAATGGCGTTAAATCAAAACCACCACCAAACCACCAAATAGGTTCTTCACCCTCTTTCTCTGCTACAAAAAAACGCACATTGGCGTGCGAGGTCGGTACATACGGGTTTTTGGGATGCAACACTAAAGAGACACCCATAGCTTCGAATTTACGGCCCGCTAATTCTGGCCGATGAGCGGTAGCTGACGCCGGCATTTTGTCTCCAAACACATGGGAAAAATTAACGCCACCTTGTTCAAACACTCCGCCATCTTTAAGCACTCGACTGCGCCCACCACCACCGAGTTCTCTTTGCCATTCATCTTCAACAAATTGGGCTACACCGTCTACACTGGTTAGTTGTTCGCAAATGGTATCTTGCAACTGTAACAAGAATGCTTTCACTTGATGTTTATCTACACCTGACATTGTTTATCGACCTCTCTACCCTTGCCTAATCATTTGCCCAGTTCTTGCGTCACGAATTTCACTCGGGTTTTCACGCCCGCCAACTTCACCGTTGAGAATACCAGCTAATCGCTCTCCAAGTTGTACCTTCACTTCGCCTACCGTCATGCATGAAGGCATGCCGGTTAAATTAGCGCTCGTCGATGTCACTGGCTTACCAAATTCTTGGCATAGCGCTTGAACAAGAGCATGGTCGGTCACCCTTACGGCAATAGTATCAAACTGACCACTCAACCAAGGGGATACCTTTGTACTGGCTGGCATCACCCAAGTATAAGGGCCAGGCCAAGTAGAAAACACACGTTCAAGTTGCGTCTTACTAAGTTGAGTCTCATCAATATAGGGGCGCAGCTGTTCATAACTACTCGCAATCAAAATTAGCCCTTTATCTACCGGTCTTTCTTTTACCGCTAATAGCTTTTTAATCGCTTCTATGTTGTCCGGATCACAGCCGACACCAAACACACCTTCTGTTGGATAAGCTATCACCTCACCCGACTTGAGCATATCGACAATAGAGAGAACGTTATTCACTGCGCCTTCCTTCCCTTAAATCTAAACATTTTTTTTACAATTCACCGCACTATGCTTAAAACCCTGTCTAGAATCCAGAAAAAAACCCAACTTTAACTCACGCAAACGTTTTCCTATGAAAAAAATACTCGTATAATGCGCGCAATTTAATCCATTTGAACATGCTTTGAAGGAGCTTCGGATGAAAGTCGGTATTATTATGGGTTCAAAATCAGACTGGCCAACAATGCAACTGGCTGCTGATATGCTAGACCAATTTGGTGTGGAATATGAAACGAAAGTTGTTTCCGCTCACCGCACACCACAACTACTAGCAGACTACGCGACTTCTGCCAAAGAGCGCGGGATTTCGGTTATCATCGCAGGAGCAGGCGGTGCTGCACACCTTCCTGGTATGGCAGCGGCATTCACGAGCGTTCCTGTATTAGGTGTACCAGTGCAAAGTCGTGCGCTTAAAGGAATGGACTCACTGCTTTCTATTGTTCAAATGCCAAAGGGCATTGCAGTCGGTACTTTAGCCATTGGTGAAGCTGGTGCTGCTA
Organism: Vibrio methylphosphonaticus; assembly: GCF_023634655.1. Classification (GTDB taxonomy): domain Bacteria; phylum Pseudomonadota; class Gammaproteobacteria; order Enterobacterales; family Vibrionaceae; genus Vibrio; species Vibrio methylphosphonaticus. Next base: position 3,916 of record NZ_JAMKMS010000022.1, read on the forward strand.
ATGCGGGCATCCTAGCGGCCCAAATCATCGGCATTCACCAACCGGCTGTTATGGAAAAGGTCGAAGCATTCCGCCAAACACAAACGGATACTGTACTCGCAAACCCTGATCCATCAGAGGATTGATCATGAAGCACGTATTGGTTTTAGGAGCTGGTCAGTTAGCACGAATGATGGCTCTGGCTGGCGCACCCCTCAATATCAAGATATCGGCGTTTGACGTAAACAGTGAAAATATCGTCCACCCCTTAACACTTGAAATTCTGGGTAACGGTTTACAGCAAGCGATCGATCTTGCCGACGTGATTACGGCGGAATTTGAGCACATCCCACTTGCGGTTTTAGACATCTGTGAAAAAAGTGGCAAGTTTCTCCCTTCAACGCAGGCGATAAAGGCCGGTGGCGATCGACGCATTGAAAAAAATCTGCTTGATCAAGCAGAGGTAAAGAATGCCAAGTACGCCATTATTCGCTCACGACAAGATTTCGATGCGGCCATTTCTCATGTCGGTTTACCAATGGTGCTTAAAAGTGCTCTCGGTGGCTACGATGGTAAAGGTCAATGGCGGCTTAAATCACTGGATAACGTCGAATCGATTTGGGCAGAAATGCTAGCGTGTATTGAACAATCAGAGAATCAAGCGGTTGTCGCAGAAGAGTTTGTCCCTTTTCAGCGTGAGGTATCACTGATTGGTGCTCGCAATCAACAAGGTGACATTGCGATTTATCCTTTGGCAGAAAACGTGCATACCGATGGCGTATTAACGCTATCAACCGCGATCGATGAAGCAGAACTGCAGCAGCAAGCCGCTAAAATGTTCACTGCTGTTGCAGAGTCTCTCGATTATGTCGGTGTATTAGCGCTAGAGTTCTTTGACGTCAATGGTGACCTACTCGTCAATGAAATCGCCCCTCGCGTGCACAATTCCGGACACTGGACACAACAGGGTGCCGATACTTGCCAATTCGAAAACCATTTACGCGCAGTGTGCAACATGCCGCTTGGTTCAACGCAACTCACCCGCACAACGTCAATGGTCAATATCTTAGGCGAAGATTGTGTCCCAGAGGCTGTACATCAACTACCAGGCTGTCATGTACATTGGTATGGTAAAGAGAAACGAGCTGGACGTAAGATGGGGCATATTAATGTTTCAGCCTCAGACAACACAGAACTGAAAGCGACGCTTATTAAGCTCGCTGATATTCTCGACCCAGTGGCCTTTCCTGCACTGAAGCCTGCTGCACAGGCTTTATAAACACCCAAAGATATTTTTTGGTCAAAGATTATCTCATCCCAATAAAAAAACGGCTCATTAAGAGCCGTTTTCGTTTTGAATCTTATGACACGAGCGAGAAGCACATTCAAGAACCACTCCAGACGCTCGTTTCTTTTCCGTCAATAACGGATAGCCACAACTATTACACTTGCCAACTACTGGCGGGTGGTTCACTGCAAACTTACATTTAGGATAGGCATCGCAAGCATAAAAAACTTTGCCAAACCGAGACTTTCTCTCTGTTAAGTGTCCTTTCCGGCACTCAGGGCAAGCAACCTCAGCGACCTTATTCTGTTCATTGTCTTCAGGCTTATTGGGCGATTGAATAAAGTGGCATTCCGGATACCCACTGCAACCAATAAACATTCCGTAGCGACCTTGACGAAGTAATAGCTCGCGACCACAGTCAGGGCATGACACTCCTAACGATTTAATGATATGACCATCATTTTGATGCAGTGGTTTAATAAAATCACAACCCGGGTAATCGCTGCAGCCTAGAAAAGGGCCATGTTTACCATTCTTTAGTTGTAACGTACCGTGCTGGCATTGCGGACATGACTCTTTATCGAGTGCATGCTCATGAGCCGAAAATAGCTGATGATCAATTTTACCGCTCATGAAACTCTCTTTTATAAAACGTTAAGGGTCGGTTTTTAATGAACCATACCTTGTTCCGTGGTGTAGATCAGCTCTTCCATAAGCGTATATTCATTTTCATTACCAGGAACATTGAACAATACCATTAAGATAATCCATTTCAGATCATCCAATTCAAATTCACTTGTTTCCAGCCCCATCACTCGATCTATCACCATCTCGCGAGTTTCGGTCGTCAAGACACCCACTTGCTCCAAAAACATCAAGAAACCTCGGCTCTTCACGTCAATACGTGACATTTCTTTGGTGGTGTAGATACGAGTTGAAGTCGAAGCACTCATTGAAATTGCAGAGTGCTTATCAGTATCTTGAAGTTCCGCTAAGTCTTCTAACCATTGCAGCGCTTTGTAAATATCTTTTTGCTGAAAGCCTGCTCGAAGCAATTCTTCTTCCAGTTCGTCTTGGTCTACCTGTAGTTCCGCATCGCTATGGATATAGGTTTCAAACAGGTACATCAGTATGTCCATCATCATAGCTTGCCTCTCCCTTTAAGAATATAACCACCGGTAACGGCAACAATATGGCCAAGTAATTCAAGCTCAAGGAGCTGTTGCATGACCTCATGCACAGGAATATGGGTCTTTTGAGCCAAAATATCAACAGGTGTCGGCTCTATTCCTACGTTAGCCAACAGTTCTGGATATGGCAATGCTTCTTTATCAGTTACTTGCCCATCTACCGATTGGTCAAAAAAACTGGGTTGATGATCTTTAGACCAATTAGTCAACGATTCTATTTCATCCAACACATCCTGTGGTGTTTGTACGAGACAAGCACCATTTTTTATCAATGCGTGGCAACCACTGTGGAAAGGGTGTCGAATGGAGCCCGGAATAGCAAAGACATCTCGACCTTGCTCAGCGGCGTATCGAGCAGTAATTAATGAGCCACTTTTTTCTGTGGCCTCAACCACCACGACACCAGCCGCCAACCCACTAATAATACGATTTCGACGAGGAAAAAACTCTGGCCTCGGTTTGCTATAAGGAGGATGTTCGCTAATCAACGCACCTTGCTCCTGAATTCGGCTCGCGAGCCCTTTATGTCGATGGGGGTAAATATGCTGTAAGCCCGATCCCAACACCGCCACCGTTTTACCACCAGCATTCAACGCCCCTTGATGAGCGTGCCCATCAATCCCCAGTGCGAGGCCACTCGTGACAACAAAACCTTGCTCAGAAAAAGTGTGTGCGTAGCTCGATGCGGTCTCTAGCCCTTCTCGTGTGGCATTGCGGCTGCCAACCATCGCAATTTGCGGAGCACTCAACACTTGTGGATCACCAATAACAAACAGTATTGGTGGATACCCCTTGGTTTCTTTAAGCAACGCAGGGTAATAAGGGTTTATCGACAACAATATATGGTGGAATGGGCGATTCTGCCACTCTAAGCAAGCTTGCACGACTTTCGTGGCATCATTGTGAATGAACCCAATTTGCTTCTCTTTGAGACCAATGGCGCGTAACTCAAGTTCATTGAAACCAATAAGCGTTGAAGGTGCTGCGATCGCGCAAAGCTTATGAAACGTCACCGCACCAATCCCCGGACACAAAGCTAATGTCAGCCATGCTGCGAGTTCATCTTCCAACGACTTACTGCCAACCATCAGCGTTATTACCCTGCTGGCGCTTCAATTAAGGCCATCATTGATACCGGCTCTGTCGATGTCGTGATCACAGCAATGCTGAAATGTGCATACGGACGAATCACCATCAGTTGCCCGATTTCAACGTTAGGGAATATTGATGGTTCTGCGCTTTTAGTCAGTCCTTTCTCACCAGACGAAAAGCGAAAGTCTTCTGAGCGTCGTTTGATAAGGTAAGTACTCCCTTGCTTCACACTATCCAACGCCCCCACATTTAACACTACCGTCTGCCCTTGCACCGCATAGTTCAACGAATTTAACGAACCGAGCAGCTGCACGGACTTTGATGTAATTTCAGGCCCTGGTTGGGGCGAAAAACTGGCGGCTAAAGCCATATCTTGATGGACGCTAAACGGAATGACGAGGTCACCTTTTTTAAGCTCTCTTTTAAGGCTGGTTATCGCTAACGTCGTCATACCTTCGATCTGTTCAACGGTATGGGCTTCCGCCAAGAGACGTATTTCTGTCATTTCAACCAGCTCATCACTCGAACTGTAATCTTTGCCAACGCGATAAATGCCCCAGTCACGCTCTCCCCCTTCATATTGAATGTAGAGCTCATCACGATCCGTTACATAATCCAATCCACGACTGGATCCCGCAACAACTGGGAATGTGTCCAAGCGAGAAGACTCGACAAGCCCCTCTTTTTCTAGATAACGGGTAACGGTAGAGCGCTCCGCGCCCGAAATAGCCAGTTTTTGGCTAGTGCGAATACGGGGTGATAACTTTTCGACGCTCTTCTTTGTCAAGCGAGGCTTACCATTAACCCACGTGAGTGTAAGTCGATCGCCTGGGTAGATAAGATGTGGGTTGTTGATGTGCTGATTTTGCCCCCACAGCTCAGGCCACCGCCAGGGTGAATGCAAATATAATGCGGAGATTTCCCATAACGTATCGCCTGTCACAACGACATAAGTCTTAGGGACGTTGGGTTTGATCTTCAATTCATCGGAATCCACAGAAAAGCAAAGAAATACCGAGAGAATAGGCAGAATAAACGGCCACTTTGATCTCATTACTCGTTGTTTCATTATCAGCATTCCCTTGCTTTGTTTCATGGGATGCTGTCATTTAGGTGCGAAAATGTCTAGAATTGAACCAACGAAGTCCGTGCCTATTCGGCACAGTTCAATATTTTGAGTGTATATGTCTGTATTACAAGTATTAACTTTCCCGGATGAGCGCCTAAGAACAGTCGCAAAGCCTGTCACTGAAGTCACTCCGGAGATTCAAAAAGTCGTTGATGACATGATTGAAACCATGTACGACGAAGAAGGAATTGGTCTAGCGGCAACGCAAGTAGACTTCCATCAGCGTATTGTTGTCATCGATATTTCGGACACACGCGATGAACCTATGGTGCTTATCAATCCAGAAATCACCGAAAAACGCGGTGAAGACGGTATTGAAGAAGGTTGCTTATCCGTACCTGGCGCACGTGCGCTCGTTGCTCGCGCAGCAGAAGTCAGCGTGACAGCGCTTAACCGCGATGGTGAAACCTTCTCTTTTGAAGCCGATGACTTACTCGCAATTTGTGTTCAGCACGAGCTGGATCATTTAGAGGGCAAACTTTTTGTCGATTATCTTTCCCCTCTAAAGCGTAAGCGTATCAAAGATAAATTAGAAAAGATTCAGCGCTTCAACGCCAAACAATAAACATTAAGTGAGGTTTCTGTGAGCCAATCATTACGCATTGTGTTTGCCGGTACTCCAGACTTCGCCGCCCGTCACTTGGCGGCGTTATTGTCTTCGGAGCACGAAATTATTGCCGTTTACACCCAACCAGATCGACCGGCGGGTCGCGGCAAAAAACTAACCGCTAGCCCAGTAAAAGCCATGGCGGTTGAGCATGATATTCCTGTCTACCAGCCCGTGAATTTTAAGTCAGATGAAGCAAAACAAGCGCTGAAAGATTTGAATGCCGACCTTATGGTTGTCGTCGCGTATGGTTTACTGCTCCCACAAGCGGTCCTTGATACCCCTAAATTAGGTTGTATCAATGTTCACGGTTCTATTCTGCCTCGCTGGCGTGGTGCTGCGCCAATCCAGCGCTCTATTTGGGCGGGAGACAAAGAAACTGGTGTCACAATCATGCAGATGGATATCGGTCTTGATACTGGTGACATGCTGAAAATCGCAACACTCCCTATCGAAGCGACCGACACCAGCGCTACCATGTATGACAAGCTCGCCGAATTAGGTCCACAGGCTTTAGTTGACTGCCTTGATGATATTACTGCTAGTAATGCAAAGCCGGTAAAACAAGACGACGAGCAAGCCAATTACGCCAGTAAGCTGACCAAAGACGAAGCAAAAATTGATTGGTCGCAAGACGCGGAATTTATCGAGCGCTGCGTGCGAGCCTTTAATCCTTGGCCAATGAGTTTCTTCTCGGTAGAAGAGAACAACATCAAAGTTTGGCAATCTCGTGTCGAAGCGAGTACGGCAGAAATGACAGTAGGCACTATCCTTAAGGCTGATAAAACAGGAATTTACGTTGCAACCGGAAAGGGCACCTTAGTTCTGGAGCAAATCCAGATCCCAGGTAAGAAAGCCATGCCGGTCAGTGATGTCCTAAACTCCAAAGCCAACTGGTTTGAAGTCGGCAGTATCTTAGCTTAACGATACTCCCTGCATACAATCTTTAGGGCCAGTACTGACCAGTGCAGGCCCTAGTTTGTTTTAATAACAACACAATTTTAGGTAACTAACATGAACGTTCGTGCTGTTGCGGCCAACATCCTGTTTCAAGTGGTTGATAAAGGTCAATCACTATCCAATGCGCTTCCTGCCGGTCAACAGCAGGTCAAACCTCGTGACCAAGCTTTGCTACAAGAGATTTGTTTTGGTGCCCTGCGAATCCTGCCTCGCTTAGAATCTATTGCTTCTGAGCTCATGGAAAAACCGCTTAAAGGAAAACAGCGTGTTTTTCATCACCTGATTCTTGTCGGCATTTACCAAATTGGCAATATGCGTATCCCGGCACACGCCGCGGTTGGTGAAACGGTTGAAGCAACGAAAACGCTGAAAGGTCCGAAATTGCGTGGACTCATCAATGCCGTATTACGAAATTATCAACGTAATCAAGAGCAGCTTGATGAAATATCCATGAGTCACAATGCTGGAAAATATGGTCACCCAGGCTGGCTGCTAAAACTGCTGCAAACCAGTTACCCAGAGCAATGGGCAGACATTCTAGAAGCGAACAACACCAAAGCACCAATGTGGTTGCGAGTTAATCACCAGCATCACACAAGAGATGAATACCTAGAACTGCTCAAAAATGAAGGCATTGATTGCACTGTACACTCACAGGCTCAAGATGCTCTAAAATTGGCCGCGCCTTGCGACGTCAATAATTTGCCTGGCTTTGATAAGGGCTGGGTGTCGGTACAAGATGCGGCTGCGCAACTCTCGCTTAACTATCTCCAACCTAAAGATGGTGAGTTAATTCTAGATTGCTGTGCTGCGCCAGGAGGCAAAACAGCCCATATTCTTGAACGCACTACAGGCAGTAACGTCGTTGCGATAGATTGCGATGAAACCCGCCTAAAGCGCGTTCACGACAACCTGAAACGATTACAACTTAAAGCGACTGTCGTTTGTGGCGACGCAAGAACACCACAAGAGTGGTGGCAAGGCGAACAGTTCGACCGTATTTTGTTGGATGCACCTTGCTCTGCAACCGGTGTGATTCGTCGTCACCCTGATATTAAATGGTTGCGTCGAGCCGAGGACATTGCTGCGCTTGCTGAGCTGCAACGCGAAATATTTGATGCAATGTGGCAACAGCTTAAAACTGGCGGCACCATGGTGTATGCAACATGCTCAATTACACCACAAGAAAACGTGGAACAAGTAAAAGCATTCTTGGCACGCACCAATAATGCCCAGTTAATAGATTCAGATATTAACCATCCAGGTCGTCAGATTTTGCCTGGAGAAGAAGATATGGATGGCTTCTATTACGCGGTATTAAAAAAAGCATAGAATGCTAACGTATTGATAGTTATTCTAGCAACTCGTTGAGTCGACATTAAAAAAAGAGCGAAACGTTATGAAAATCATCATTCTTGGTGCAGGGCAAGTCGGTGGCACACTCGCAGAAAATCTAGTGGGTGAAAACAATGATATTACCATTGTAGATAAAAACAGTGACCGTCTGCGTGAACTACAAGATAAGTATGATTTACGAGTGGTCAACGGCTATGCCAGCCACCCCGACGTATTGCGTGAAGCGGGCGCTCAAGATGCCGATATGTTGGTTGCCGTCACCAATATGGACGAAACCAATATGGCAGCCTGTCAGGTGGCGTTTTCGCTCTTTAATACCCCAAACCGTGTCGCTCGTATTCGCTCACGTGAGTACCTCATCGAGAAAGAAACGCTGTTTAATTCAGGGGCAGTACCCGTTGACCACTTAATTGCGCCAGAAGAACTGGTCACCAGCTATATCGAACGCTTGATTCAATATCCCGGTGCCTTGCAAGTGGTCAGTTTTGCTGATGAAAAAGTCAGCTTAGTGGCGGTGAAGGCCTACTATGGCGGTCCACTTGTCGGCAATGCCCTATCAACGCTACGTGAACACATGCCGCACATCGACACTCGTGTCGCCGCTATCTTTCGCCAAGGCCGACCTATTCGACCTCAAGGCACCACGATTATTGAAGCCGATGATGAAGTCTTTTTTGTTGCCGCCAGTAACCATATTCGTTCGGTAATGAGCGAACTGCAACGTCTCGAAAAGCCTTATCGTCGCATCATGATTGTTGGTGGAGGTAACATCGGTTCAAGCCTATCGAAACGTCTAGAGCAAAACTACAGCGTTAAGCTCATCGAACGCAGTTACCAGCGAGCTGAGAAGCTTTCTGAACAACTTGAGAACACCATCGTGTTTTGCGGTGATGCTGCTGATCAAGAGTTACTTGCCGAAGAAAATATCGACCAAGTTGACGTCTTTATTGCGTTAACTAATGAAGATGAAACCAACATCATGTCTGCAATGTTGGCGAAAAAGATGGGTGCTAAGAAAGTAATGGTGCTCATTCAGCGAGGCGCGTACGTCGATCTCGTCCAAGGCGGCACTATTGATGTGGCCATATCACCCCAACAAGCGACTATTTCAGCACTGCTAACCCATGTAAGACGTGCTGACATCGTCAATGTATCGTCATTAAGACGCGGTGCCGCAGAGGCGATTGAAGCCGTCGCGCGTGGTGATGAAACCACATCCAAAGTCGTGGGCAAAGCCATTGGTGAAATCAAGTTACCACCCGGAACCACCATTGGTGCGATTGTTCGCGGTGAAGAAGTTCTGATTGCTCACGATCGAACCATTATTGAACAAGATGACCATGTGGTCATGTTCCTAGTGGACAAAAAGTATGTTCCCGATGTAGAAGCACTATTCCAACCAAGTGCATTCTTCTTATAAGGCACACTTATGGTCAATGCTCGTCCAGTCGCGTTCGTTATTGGGTTAGTTCTTTCAAAACTGGCCCTGTTTATGTACGTCCCGACATTCGTTGCCTTTTTCACGGGTACTGATGGTTTTCTTGATTTTGGCTTAGCCGTAGCAATTACTCATCTTGTGGCATTTCTATGCCTATCAATCGGTCGCACCAAAAATTTTCACCTAAGTGTGCGCGACATGTTCCTCATTACCAGCCTTGTCTGGATGATTACTAGCGCATTTGCCGCACTGCCTTTTGTGTTCATTAACCATATCAGTTTTACCGATGCGTATTTTGAAACCATGTCAGGCATCACTACGACGGGGTCAACCGTCCTTAGCGGGCTCGACAATATGGCACCCAGTATTTTGTTATGGCGCTCTATTTTGCAATGGCTTGGTGGTATTGGCTTCATTGTGATGGCGGTGGCGGTATTACCAATGCTCAATGTCGGGGGAATGCGCCTATTCCAAACTGAGTCCTCTGATTGGTCAGATAAAAGTAGCCCAAGAGCTAAAACGGTCGCTAAAAATATTGTTGTTGTGTATTTGGTGTTGACCGCTCTGTGCCTGCTTGGGTATTTGGCGACTGGAATGTCTTTATTTGAAAGCATCAATCACGCCTTTACGACACTCTCCACTGGCGGTTATTCAACCTCCGATGGGTCGATGAACCACTTCTCCAAAGGCGCTCATTGGGTGGGCACCATTTTTATGTTTTTGGGGGGATTGCCATTCCTATTGTTCGTCTCTGCGATCACAAAGCGTAACCTTCGAGTGCTAGTTAATGACGCGCAAGTTCGAGGTTTTACTTATTTGTTCTTAGCATCAAGCACCATCGTTGCATTGTGGCTAATTGTTCGAAATGATTATGCGTTGAGTGATGCCTTCCGAGTCGCGATGTTTAACATCGTCTCAGTAGTGACAACCACAGGGTTTGGTTTAGAAGATTTCACCGCGTGGGGAGCCCTACCCAGCGTTATTTTTGTGTTTGTGATGATGGTCGGCGCCTGCTCTGGTTCTACGTCTGGTGGCATCAAAATATTCCGAATTCAGATTGCCATTACGCTCTTAAACAAACAGATGATGAAGCTGATCCACCCATCTGGTGTTTTCGTTCAACGCTACAATTACCGCCCAGTCAATGATGATATTGTTCGCTCTGTTGTCGCATTTGTATTGATGTTCTTTGCAACAATTATAGCGCTTGCAGCATCACTGAGCGCGATGGGACTTGACCCTGTCACCAGTATTTCAGGGGCGATTACGGCCGTGGCTAACGTAGGGCCGGGGATGGGTACTGTCATCGGCCCTACGGGCAATTTCTCATCACTACCCGATGCCGCTAAATGGTTATTAAGTTTAGGTATGTTAATGGGACGCCTAGAGATTCTGACACTGCTTGTGCTCTTTTTTCCTGCGTTCTGGCGTCGTTAGTGGCAATGGGCTCGTGACTTAACGTGGCTGTACATACCAATAAATAGCAAAGAAGTGACAAGCCGCACCCGCTAAAACAAACACATGCCAGATAGCATGATTAAATGGAATCCGCTCACACGCATAAAAGACCGCCCCCAAGGTATACGTTACCCCACCCAACGCTAACAACATGACACCTGACGGGTCTAGGCTTTGAGATAACTGATACAAAGGGATAACCGATAACCACCCCATGGTTAAATAAGTCACTAAGGAAAAACGCTTGATACGATGGGCATAGAAAAGCTTCATGACAATACCCACGACCGCCAACAACCAAACAATGACCATAATGGATACCGCAAGCGGTGTCCGCAAACACACCAGCATAAATGGTGTATAACTCCCTGCGATTAACAGGTAAATGGCACAATGGTCAAAGGTCTTCAGACGGCGCTTTTGCGTGGGGTCATCAATAGAGTGATAGAGTGTCGAGGCCAAAAATAACGTCACCATGCTGCAGCCATAAACGCTCATACTAATGAAGGTCAGCGTATCGGCATTGGCTTGAATCGATTTTATTACAAGTAACACTAACCCAACTGCAGACAACGCAACGCCAAGCGCATGGGTCATACTATTCGCGCGCTCTTCGTGCAAACTATATGTTGAAGTTGATGACATGGTACGTACTCAAGACAGGACTTGGTTGCAGCATGACACATTCAGCTTACAAATGTAAGCTGAATAATTGACCGTATTTTTTTAGGAGGTTTGATCGAGATAATCGAGCACTTTCTTACCCGCTTCCTCTGCAGTCATTGAGCTTGGCAAGATCAATTCACGCTTCAGTTGCCCAAGCCCAATTAAGCTCGACAACATGCCTCCTACGCCATCTCTATTTCTATCTATCTCAAACCACAATTTAAGATCGTTTTCATCACGGTAGGCCACAATTTCAAGCTCTCGCCAGCGACCATGATAAGGGCCGGTTGTTGGTACAAACTCAAACTCTTGCACAAATGGCATCGCAAACCCTTTCGCCGCTTCGCATTCAACCTGTCGAATACGTAGTCCCTCATGCTCTAACGTTGAAAAAATTCCATCAAGTAAAGGATCGGGTCTTACCGTAAGTAAATCTTTATCTGTGGGATCCGCAGCTAGCGCAATATCAAGCCCGGTTTCGAGCCAAACTTTAGAGTTCCCTAACGTGACAGGCGTATTCCAAGGAACCGCCAGTTCCACTTCAAAATCTCGGGTTTCGCCTGGTTCAATCGTAAACGCATAAGGTAATGTCCACGTTTCCAACTCATAGGTTTTCGCTACTCGCTTTTTAGGGCTGCCTGGCTGATTTTGATTATCATGATGACTACGAGCGACTTCATCAATATAGCGACAACATAGACGCATATTAATATTATCGACCGTCTGGGCAGTCTTGCCACCATAAACGTGAATTGTCACTTTGACATTCTCGCCTGGATATAGGAATTCTTGGTGCAAGACCGAATCCACTCGTGCCGCACCAATCCCAAAGCTTGCTAAGGTTTTCTTAAAAAAAGACATACGCACCTCCATTCACTACTCACCGTTTTATCGCAATTAATACGATAAAACAAATATACATAGCAAAAAAACAATATGTGCAAAAAAGCAGCAATTATTTCAATTAGGCTATCGAACCGAATAACACATAGTGATATTCTATACGTGATATGCATGCATATCGTTATTCCTGATTGTTTATTCGGACTGGCAACTGCCAAAAAAGAGCCATTGTATTTCAATGACTCATAAATAATCAGGCCATTAGATTGGCAATGGAATTGCCTGACTGTTAGGTATAGCAATGCGCCCTACTCCTGTCAGGTTTTCGCACTCAAATCGTGGTGCGTCGCGTCGTCGCAGTGGCTTTGCTCCTGCTTTTGTCGCAAAACAGGCCGCTCCTTCTATGACGCTTGTTGAAAAAAGTGCTCTTTTGGCACCAACGCCAACAAAAGTCGTTAAAGCAGCATAATAAAAAAGCGCAGACACCCTGCGCTTTTTTTATGCCTAGACGTTTCTCATATTGGTTATTGCCATGAACTTTGATATTTTGATGCAAAAATCACTATAAATATTGTGGAGTAATGTATGAAGTGTCATCGCCTCAACGAAATCATCGAACTTATGCAGCCTGAGTGGCAAAAAGAACCGGACCTCAACTTAATGGAGTTCATCGTTAAACTCGCCAATGAAGCGGGTTATAACGGAGAGCTTGCCGAACTGACTGACGATGTGCTCATTTATCATCTCAAAATGCGTAATAGCCAAAAAGACGACATGATTCCAGGTCTTGCCAAAGACCAAGAAGATGACTTTAAAACCGCTTTACTGAAAGCTCGCGGCATCATCAAATAATCCCACTCTACTTTCCAAAACGCTCCTCTATCCTTAGGAGCGTTTTTATATGCGTTGATTTCATCTTTCTTGTTAAAGGTTGATAGCCTTAAAGAAAAGAGTTTGTTATCGAGGTTATAATCGGCGCGGTTTCTAGTTACATAGACACTGATACTTATCGATAGTTTTAGCTACTCGCTTTTTTCATGGGTAAACACTACCTCGCAATGTCGGAAAAAATAGAGCATGTCAAAACATGCCGCCAGCCTAAGAAGGACCGCTTCACATGAGTCAGGATAAGATTGACATAAAGGACGTGACACCAAAAACGTTCAATCCTAAAACACACAAAGGTAACGGAGATCGTTTTAACCCTAGCAATCGAATTTATGTACGTGAGAGTAAAGGAACGTTTCAAAAGCTCAGGCGCTACGGCGGCTGGTTCTTGCTGCTTTTATTCGCAATTATCCCTTGGATTCCTTATGGAGAGCGTCAAGCGATTCTCCTAGACATTGGTAACCAGCAGTTTAACTTTTTCGGTACTACCCTTTACCCGCAAGATTTAACATTACTTGCACTGCTGTTTATGGTGGCCGCTTTCGGGCTATTCTTTATCACCACCTTCTTGGGACGTGTATGGTGCGGGTATTTATGTCCACAGACAGTTTGGACCTTCATGTACATCTGGTTTGAAGAAAAACTGGAAGGCAGCGCCAATAAACGACGCAAACAGGATTCAAACAAACTCACCGCAAATCTGGCAGTCCGAAAGGCCCTGAAACATTTAGCATGGTTAACCATCGCACTGGCTACAGGCTTTACCTTTACCGGGTACTTTGTGCCGATTAGCGATTTAGTTGTCGACTTCTTTAGTTTTAACGCCAGCTTTTGGCCCGTCTTTTGGGTGTTATTTTTTGCTGGTTGCACCTACGGAAATGCCGGTTGGATGCGTTCTATCATGTGTATTCACATGTGCCCTTATGCCCGCTTTCAATCTGCGATGTTTGATAAAGATACCTTTATTGTCGGCTACAACCCAAAACGCGGGGAACAACGTGGTCCTCGCCCTCGCAAAGCCGATCACAAAGCTTTAGGACTCGGTGATTGCATTGACTGCGACTTATGTGTTCAGGTCTGTCCAACGGGTATTGATATTCGTGATGGGCTGCAGTACGAGTGTATAAACTGTGGGGCTTGTATTGACGCCTGTGATAATACCATGGACCGCATGGGCTACGAGAAAGGTTTAATTAACTACACCACAGAGCATCGTTTGTCAGGTAAACACACGAAAGTCATGCGACCAAAACTGCTCGGGTATGGCGCCATCCTTCTTGTCATGATTGCTCTGTTCTTTGTACAAATATCCACGGTCGACCCTGCTGGATTAAGTGTATTGAGGGATCGCAGTCAGTTATCTCGAACCAACAGCGACGGCTTAGTTGAAAATACCTACACGCTAAAAATAATTAACAAAACACAACAAGAACAACAATATACTCTTTCCGTCTCAGGCTTGGATTCCGTTGTTTGGTATGGACGACAAACCATAACCGTCGACCCAGGTGAAGTGTTGAACTTGCCAATGAGTCTTGGTGTTGATCCAGAACAACTCCGTTCACCCGTTGCCACAATTCAGTTTATACTGAGTGACAATAATGACTTTTCTATCGAAGTGGAAAGCCGGTTTCTTAAAAAACTCTAGGCGAGCGCCCCTTCACCATAAATAATAGGAAAAGGCTCAGCAATGAGCCTTTTTAGTTGGATAATGACAGACCAAGCGTTCAATTTTGACGCTCTAACACCAGACTTTATGTGGTATGCACTAGAGAGTATTGGTATTCGAGCGGAGTCCGGGCTTCTTCCCCTTAACAGCTACGAAAACCGGGTCTATCAGTTTACCGATGAAGACAAAAAACGATTTGTCGTCAAATTCTATCGCCCACAGCGATGGTCACTTGCACAAATTCAAGAAGAGCACGACTTTGCCCATGAATTGGTCGCCCATGATGTCCCTATTTCAGCACCTCTTATTCTTAATGGCACAACCATTCATCAATATGAAGGCTACTTTTTTACCCTCTTTATCAGCGAGGGCGGCCGACAATTTGAAGTCGACAACTTAGAGCAGTTAGAGTGGGTGGGACGCTTTCTGGGTCGAATGCATAAAGTAGGTGCAGCACAGCCTTTTGAGCACAGGCCAACTATAGGTTTGGAAGAGTACCTCTACCAACCAAGAAAGCTGCTGCAATCCTCAAGCTTTATCCCCATGCATCTCGAGAACGCCTTCTTCAGTGACCTCGATATGCTCATTGGCCAAATTGAAACACATTGGGAGCCAAGCAGCATCATTCGTTTACACGGCGATTGCCACCCGGGTAATATTCTGTGGCGCGATGGACCTATGTTTGTCGATTTAGATGACGCTAGAAATGGTCCAGCGGTGCAAGACCTATGGATGCTATTAAGTGGCGACAGACAAGATAAAATGATGCAGTTAGACATTATTCTTGAAGGCTACCAAGAGTTCCATGACTTTCCTTCTAGCCAATTGAAACTAATTGAGCCCCTGCGCGGTCTACGTATGGTGTATTACATGGCTTGGCTGGCGAAGCGCTGGAATGATCCGGCCTTCCCTTTGGCTTTTCCTTGGTTCAATGATCCTAAATACTGGGAAGGGCAAGTGCTTGGCTTTAAAGAACAAATGGCTGCCCTCAATGAAAAGCCACTTTCATTACAGCCACAGTGGTGACAAACTAACGACCATCCGCTTAAGGATTTGAATTGTACATGGAGACAACAATGAAAAGATTTATCGCATTATTTGCTACGCTTCTTGTGAGTGTAGGTGTAAGCGCTGCGCAATTTGAAGAAGGCACCCATTATAAAGTGCTAGAAACAGAACCTACCACCAAGCCAACGGTCACTGAATTTTTCTCTTTTTATTGCCCACACTGCAATAGCTTTGAGCCAATCATTGAGCAGCTAAAAACAAAAATCCCAGCTGATGCCAAGTTCCAAAAGAACCATGTATCATTCATGGGAGGCAATATGGGTATGTCAATGAGTAAAGCGTACGCCACTATGGTTGCTTTGAAAGTTGAAGATAAAATGGTGCCGGTATTATTTAATCGCATTCACACCATGCAACAAGCGCCTCGTAATGACGAAGAACTGCGCCAAATTTTCTTAGATGAAGGCGTTGATGCGAAGAAATTTGATGCGACATTTAACGGCTTTGCGGTCGACTCAATGGTGCGTCGTTTTGATAAACAATTTAAAGACAGTGGCCTTTCAGGCGTGCCTGCCGTTATCGTCAACAACCAATACCTTGTCGAAGCGGGTAGCATTCAGTCGCTCGACGAATATTTTGAGTTAGTCAACTTCCTACTGAAGAAGTAACCGCTAACCATTCACTAAACCGAGCAATTATGCTCGGTTTTTTTTCACTTCAAGAAAATACCTCTTAGTAAGCCGATGAATTTATTGTCTTGTTAGTCACACAAAACGCGCTTATTCTGATCCAATAACATAAGCGAAACATATAATTAGATTAACAACGTCTTTAAACAAAAAAGGGAAACGTATGAATTTGACATGGACTGTCATAGCAATTGCTGTCAGCAGTATTTCAGCGCCTTCAATGGCGAAGCTAGGCGAAAGTAACGGCTTTAGTGGTGAAATTGCTGTGAACGCAGCATATAGCAGCACAACGTCTAACTTAACCAACACGGATGATGAATTTCGGCTTTATAATGGAGACCCACAGAACAACAGTTCAGCTCTGGTTTTACCTCTAGGTAACGTGCAATACACGTTTGGTTCTCGTTCAAATCATCAAGTGTTTCTTGGTACATCAAGAGCGGACATTGCCGTCGGTACGGTCGCACTAGAAGCGGGCTACAAATATTTATTTAAAGATCGCACAAAAGTCAGCTTATCTATTTTGCCAACGATTCTTGAAGGCGAGGTATGGCAAGATCCCTATACGAGCGACGCGCGAACCACCACCAATGAAAAAGGCACGGCCTACCGAGTACAATTTGACAATATTGCCGGCTCGTTATTCAGCCTTGACCTGGCCTATGGTAAACGTGAACTGGACGAGGAAAAGTCTGGGTTGATAAATAGCGCCATCACATCGGAGCAAGCTCAAACTCTAGATCGCAATGCCGACATCCTCTACGGTAAGTTTAAGATGATGCTCCCCATCAGCCGAGAATTGCTTCTTTACCCAGCCTTGATTTATACCCAACAAGACGCCCAAGGTAGCGCTATGAAGCATAACTCTTATGGAGCCGAGATATCCTCTTTTGCCTCACTTGGTAATCACAAATTAGCATTCACCCTGGGCTACTTAAAACGTGATTATGATGCGAGCAACCCTCTTTTTTCCGATACAACTCGTAATGATGATGAATGGAAAGCATTCCTAGCGTACGAATACCCTGGCATTTTTTATTCTAATAACCTTTCCCTTGTTGCCTTTGGAGGTGTTACCAACAGTACCTCCAATATTGCTTTTTACGATGAAAAGAACTGGATTACTGCAGTTGGTTTAAACTGGGCCTTTTAATAGGTTACCTAACTACCCATTAGCTTGAGTGATAGTTGGCTTAACAAGGCATTTTGTTAAGCCATTTTTTATCGCTACAGTACCACCCTAAATTTTTGAAGCGGATAAATCACAAGCCTCCGATTCACTTACCACGGGATGGACAATGACTGCACGGCTGCTTTTTCTCTCACTTTTCACTTCTCTGACTTATGCCCCAGCGTCATTTGCAGCCTTAGCTCCTGTCCAAGGATTCAGTGGAGAAATATCATTGAGTAACGCAAAAGTTGGTGATAAATCGAATCTAATTGCCAGTGATAACCCCAATATCAGTACCTCTGAAGAAGCATACGATGACTTTTGGTTACCTCTAGGTACCTTAAACTACACGTACGGAGCAACGCGCAACAAACAATGGTTTTTCGGTACTTCCCGCAATGATATCGCCGTAGGCACCTTTGTACTTGAAGGTGGTTACAGACAACAATTTTCAGATAACTCTATTTGGAGTGTCTCTTACCTGCCAACCGTGGTCGGAGAACCGATTTGGAAGAATCCGTACGTTGCCGCAGACCAATTGGAGCAAGCGGAAGCTACAGGCGATGCCTATCGACTACAAATAGAAAACATTGCCGGGTCCCTATTTACCTTAGACATGGCGTATGGCACGCGAGTGGTTACCGATGAAGCCTCTGCAACTCAAAGCCCAACATCTCACGCGACCCAGTACGACCGAAATAGTGACTTTTACTATGCAAAAGGCTCTTATACATTAGCACTCAATGAGTCTTGGACGATGTTCCCATCGATTATCTACTTATTAGATGATACCAAAGGAAGCGCCGTCAATAACCAAGGTGCAGGTGGAGAACTGACCACCCTGTTTGCTCTGAACCAACATAGCTTTGCGATTACCATGAGCTACATGAACCACGAGTACCGAGGCCACAATGTCATTTTTGATCAAGCTGGCCGAATCGATGACAAATACAGTGCCTTCTTAGCTTATGAATATCTCTCTTTATGGAACATAGAATCACTCTCGCTGATCTCCTTATCGGGATACAACGCGACTGACTCAAGTATCACTTTTTATGACTCTTCAGATTGGATTACCTCAATAGGTATGAACTTCGCCTTTTAGACGGACTGCGCCGTAAGCTGCTTAAGCAAGCGATCCATAGCGCGATATCCTAATGCCTCCGCTAAATGGGCTCGTTGAATCTCAGGCTCATTAGACAAATCAGCAATGGTTCGCGCCACTTTAATAATGCGGTGATAGGCTCGAATGGATAAACCAAGCCGATGCAAAGCTCCTTCTAGAAACTCCGCATCCGGCTTCGCCAACGGACAATACTTTTCAATCTCACGGCTTTGCAGTAACGCATTGGCTTTGCCAGACCGCGCTAACATTTTGTCCCTTGCTTCGATAACTCGTAATTTTACGTCCGCCGTCGACTCTCCTCGATCGCCCCCTTCAGCAAGCATGCCTTTAGGAAGCAATGGGATTTCAATCGACATATCAAATCGATCTAACAACGGTCCTGACAATCGGCTTAAGTAACGCAAAATCGCCTGAGGTGCGACGCGAGCTTGACTCTCATCATAGTAACCCGTTGGACTCGGATTAAGAGCGCCGACAAGTTGAAAGCGCGCTGGAAAGCGGGTTTTCCCTTGCGCACGAGAAATTACAATCTCCCCAGATTCAAGCGGCTCACGTAATGAATCGAGGACTTTACGCTCAAACTCTGGCATTTCATCCAAGAACAGCAGTCCGTTATGGGCAAGAGATATTTCCCCCGGCCTAGGAATGCTCCCTCCTCCTACTAGCGCCGCCATAGAACTTGAGTGATGCGGAGCTCGAAAAGGTCTTTGTTTCCAGTTATCTTCATTAATTTCTAGTTGAGTCAAAGACCCAACAGAAGCAGTTTCAATGGCTTCCATATCACTCATGACAGGTAATAAGTCACACAACCGCGACGCTAACATTGTTTTACCAGTACCCGGCGGGCCTAAAAAAAGTAAATTATGATTGCCTGCCGCTGCTATCTCCAAGGCTCGCTTCCCTTGCTGCTGCCCGATGATGTCTTGCAGGTCTCTCACGTCTTGTTTCACGGCCTTGGTTGCCAGTGTCGTCTTTAAGCCCAACGCCTGCTGCCCCATCAAATAGGCACACACTTCCAGTAACCCTGACGCCGATTTATGCTTATCTTTCCCCACAAGAGCAGCCTGATTCGCATTGCCTTCTGGCACAATGAGTTGACGTAAAGATTTATCTGCGGCAAGCGCAGCAGGCAATACCCCTTTCACCGTCCTCAGCGCTCCCGACAACGCCAACTCTCCAATAAACTCATGCTGTAACAGCAAACTCTTAGGCAACTGTTCAGACGCTGCTAGAATGCCTAAAGCGATAGGGAGATCAAACCGCCCACCTTCCTTAGGCAAATCAGCAGGCGCAAGATTCACCGTAATACGCTTAGCCGGAAATTCAAATCGAGAATTAATAATAGCGCTGCGAACTCGGTCCTTAGATTCTTTAACCGTCGTTTCAGGCAACCCGACTAATGTAAAACCTGGCATACCATTACTGATATGCACCTCCACCGTTACGAGTGGTGCCTCGACGCCAACACTTGCTCGGCTGTAAATAATCGATAATCCCATATCATCCCTTTTTTCAGCTAAATTCATTCGATAACCCCTCAAAAATGCAGAGTTTTATAAATAGACCTTGTTATATAGCCTGATTTGATGCTGATAAAATGTGAAAAAAGAATGAGGTTTTGCTTGTCAGGTAACAGAAATATGTGATACCACTAAGGACATAGATACTTTTGTTCAACACAAAGCAAACGATTAAATATTTGAAATGACTTTTAGTGCTTATGCTCACACTCTGATTACTCTGATTATTGTGGTCCTGATTAGGAACACACGGGGGAATGTGGGCAGAAAATAGCCACTAGATTCAAAAAACCCCCGCACTGAAAAGTCCGGGGGTTTTTTTACAAACTCTAAAACGAAAATTTGATGACGGTCACGAAAACGAGTGTCACCTCGTAGCAATGACAAAACGGAAGATATGGGAGCACACTATGTGCAGTCGAACGATAGAAAACCGCAAGTCACTATGCGGTCAACAAGGAGAAAGCAATGACAGGTGCTGAGTTAGTTGTTGCTGCATTAGCGCAACAAGGTATTAAGACTGTGTTTGGTTACCCCGGTGGAGCCATCATGCCCATCTACGATGCTCTCTATGATGGCGGGGTAGAACATATTCTATGCCGACACGAGCAAGGGGCAGCGATGGCAGCAATAGGCATGGCAAGAGCCACCAAAGATGTCGCGGTCTGTATGGCAACCTCAGGCCCTGGTGCCACCAACCTTGTTACCGGCCTTGCCGATGCTTTTCTTGATTCCATCCCTCTCGTCGCAATCACTGGCCAAGTCGCCAGCACCCATATAGGTACCGATGCTTTCCAAGAAATGGATGTCATTGGTATGTCGTTATCTTGTACTAAACACAGTTACCTAGTTACCGACATTAATGATCTTGCCCCAACCTTAGCGGAAGCGTTTGAAGTAGCGAAAACGGGGCGTCCTGGCCCTGTCATCGTTGATATCGCTAAAGATGTTCAACTTGCTCAGACCCCTGTTGATATTTTACCGCCATTTACGCCTCCCGCTATACCTGTGGCAAACCCAGAGCAAATAGACCTAGCGCAACAACTTCTCAACCAAAGTTCTCGCCCTGTTTTGTATGTGGGTGGTGGAGTACAACTCGCTCATGCCACTGATTCTGTGCGCGAGTTTCTGCGATTAAACCCAATGCCATCGGTCAGTACCTTGAAAGGTCTTGGTACGATTGATCGCAATGATCCGCACTACTTAGGCATGCTAGGGATGCACGGAACTAAAGCCGCCAACATCATAGTACAAGAATGTGACCTGCTTATTGTCGTTGGCGCGCGATTTGATGACCGAGTAACGGGTAAGCTCGATACGTTTGCTCCCCATGCCAAAGTCATTCATATAGATATCGATGCTGCGGAATTTAATAAGTTAAGAACGGCCAATGCCGCTCTTCGAGGCGACATCAATGTCATTTTGTCCCAGCTAGAGCTATCTAAAGACATTTCCCCTTGGGCTCACCATAGTGAAAGCCTAAGAAGTGGCTTCAAATGGCGCTATGACCACCCTGGCGATCTGATTTTTGCACCATTACTACTTAAGCAACTATCTGACATGATGCCGGAGTCTTCCATCGTCTCTACCGACGTTGGGCAGCACCAAATGTGGGCAGCACAACACATTCAACCACGCATGCCTGAGAACTTTATTACTTCGGCAGGATTAGGCACGATGGGCTTTGGCTTGCCTGCCTCAATGGGCGCCGCCGTAGGACGTCCTGACGACCAATCAATCCTCATCTCTGGTGATGGGTCGTTTATGATGAACGTACAAGAACTGGGCACTCTCAAACGCCGCCAAATCCCGGTCAAGATGGTATTACTTAACAACCAAAGGTTAGGTATGGTTAGACAATGGCAGTCCCTCTTTTTTGATGGTCGCCACAGTGAAACCATTTTGGATGATAATCCAGACTTCGTCATGCTAGCAAAGGCATTTGATATTCCAGGTAAAACCATTACTCGAAAAGAAGAAGTCGAACCGGCTTTGAAAGAGATGCTGGAAAGTAAAACAGCCTACCTCTTACATGTATTGATCGACGAAGAAGAAAATGTATGGCCATTGGTACCACCTGGTGCCTCAAACAGCGATATGTTGGAGAATACCTAATGAACCGATACCTACTAGATATAAAAGCGGATGATAAAAGCGTCCTACTTGAGCGAGTATTGCGCGTGATCCGCCATCGTGGATTTATCATCAAGCAAGTTGCCGCGACACAAAATCATGAAAGCAAGATTGCCAGTGTAGAGATAATCGTTGATAGTGATCGTCCGATTTCTACGCTGATCAATCAGATTGAAAAACTCTGGGATATTCGTACTGTTGACGTCACTGAACTCAAAACTAACCAGCTGACGAATCACAACCTACAAGAACAAAGTGCATAAGGAAGAACGCTAAATGGCTACAAGTACAGCAGATTTTATTTGGTTTAATGGTGAAATGGTTCCATGGGCTGAGGCAAATGTTCATGTCCTTACTCATGCTATGCACTATGGTACGTCGGTTTTTGAAGGCGTGCGTTGTTACAATACTCCGAATGGCCCGGTTATCTTCCGCCACCCAGAGCACGCAAAACGTCTAAAAAACTCAGCAAAAATCTACCGTTTCCCGATCCCTTATACCGAAGAAGAGATCATGGAAGCGACCCGTGAAACCGTTCGCCAAAATAAACTCGAGTCCGCGTACATTCGTCCTCTTGGTTTTGTTGGTAACGTTGGACTAGGTGTTTGCCCACCAGAAGATTCTGTCATGGAATTGATTATTGCCGCCTTCCCATGGGGTTCTTATCTAGGTGAAGAAGCGCTTGCAAATGGCGTGGACGCCATGATTTCCAGCTGGAATCGCGCCGCTCCCAACACAATTCCAACCGCGGCAAAGGCGGGCGGTAATTACCTATCATCTTTACTTGTTGGTGGTGAGGCTCGACGTCACGGCTATGACGAAGGTATCGCTCTGAGTGTTGATGGCTACCTCTCTGAAGGTGCTGGCGAGAACATCTTCGTCATCAAAGATGGCATCATCATGACACCACCTGCCACCAGCGCAATTCTTCCTGGCATTACTCGTGACAGCATTATGACGATTGCCAAAGATATGGGTTATGACGTTCGTGAAACCAACATTGCCCGCGAAGCACTATACCTTGCCGATGAGATTTTCATGACAGGCACCGCTGCTGAAATCGTGCCGGTTCGTTCTGTAGATAAAATTGAAGTGGGCGAAGGAAAGCGTGGGCCTATTACTAAAGTCATGCAAGACGCTTACTTTGGTCTGTTCAACGGTACCACTGAAGATAAATGGGGTTGGCTCGACTATGTCTACCCACAAGACGCTAACAACACTGCATCAGTAAAATAAGGAGCGAGTACAATGCCTATCTACAAATCCGCGACCTCAACACACGGTCGTAATATGGCGGGTGCTCGTGCACTTTGGCGAGCAACGGGTGTTAAAGACGAAGACTTTGGCAAGCCAATTATTGCTGTCGTCAACTCGTTCACCCAATTCGTCCCAGGTCACGTCCATCTTAAAGATATGGGTCAGCTGGTGGCGGGGGAAATTGAAAAAGCCGGCGGTATTGCTAAAGAATTTAATACGATTGCTGTTGATGATGGCATTGCGATGGGTCACGGCGGCATGCTGTATTCACTGCCATCACGAGAGCTGATTGCCGATTCGGTTGAATACATGGTCAATGCGCACTGTGCCGATGCTATGGTGTGTATCTCCAACTGTGACAAAATCACCCCAGGAATGATGATGGCAGCAATGCGCCTCAACATTCCAGTTATCTTTGTCTCTGGCGGTCCTATGGAAGCGGGTAAAACCAAGCTTTCCGATCAAATCATTAAACTGGATCTGGTTGATGCCATGATCCAAGGTGCCGATCCAACGATTTCTGATGAGCAAAGTGAGCAAGTTGAGCGTTCTGCCTGCCCAACTTGTGGTTCATGTTCTGGTATGTTTACGGCCAACTCAATGAACTGTCTAACAGAAGCTCTCGGCCTTTCTCAACCAGGTAACGGTTCTATGTTAGCGACCCACGCTGACCGTGAACAATTATTCCTCAATGCCGGCAAGCGCATCATCGAACTAACCAAGCGTTACTACGAACAAGACGATGAATCTGCACTGCCACGCAATATTGCCAACCGTGCTGCGTTTGAGAACGCGATGGCGCTAGACATTGCGATGGGTGGGTCAAGTAATACCGTTCTGCACCTCTTAGCCTCCGCGCAAGAAGGTGAGATTGACTTCGACATGAATGATATCGATGAGATGTCACGCCGTGTCCCACACCTATGTAAAGTGGCACCATCGACACCGAAATACCATATGGAAGATGTCCACCGTGCTGGTGGTGTGATGGCGATTCTGGGTGAACTTGATCGTGCAGGATTGCTCAATAACGATACGCGTACTGTACTCGGTCTTTCTATGAAAGAGCAATTGGCGCAATACGACATCATGCAAACCGAAGATGAAGACGTGCTAACGTTCTTCCGCGCTGGCCCTGCCGGCATCCGCACCACAAAAGCCTTTTCTCAAGATTGCCGTTGGGATCGCCTCGATGATGATCGCAAAGAGGGCTGTATCCGCACCAAGGAAAATGCCTTTAGCCAAGAGGGCGGACTAGCCGTACTGAGCGGAAACATTGCCGTCGATGGCTGTATTGTCAAAACCGCTGGTGTCGATGAAGACAGCCTCATCTTCCGTGGCCCGGCCGTGGTTTTTGAAAGCCAAGAAGATGCGGTAGACGGTATTTTGGGTGGTAAAGTCAAAGCGGGCGATGTTGTCATTATCCGTTATGAAGGCCCTAAAGGTGGCCCTGGTATGCAGGAAATGCTCTACCCAACCACATACCTCAAGTCTATGGGACTGGGTAAAGAATGTGCGTTGCTTACCGACGGTCGCTTCTCAGGTGGTACGTCAGGCCTATCGATTGGTCACGCCTCTCCAGAAGCCGCTAACGGTGGCGCCATTGGCCTGGTAAACAATGGCGATATTATTAATATCAATATCCCTGCGCGTTCTATTTCTCTGGATGTCCCAGAAGAGGAGTTAGCAGCTCGACGTGAAGCACAAAACCAGCTGGGCTGGAAACCTGCCAATCGTGAGCGTGTCGTTTCTTTGGCACTTAAAGCGTATGCGAGTATGGCAACAAGTGCGGATAAAGGTGCAGTGCGAGACAAGTCTAAACTCGAGGGGTAGTATCAAAAATGAGTACTGATAGTTTTCCCAAAACCGGCGCAGAGTATCTGCGCCAGGTATTACGCGCTCCCGTTTACGAAGTGGCGACATTAACGCCATTGCAAGATATGCCTCGCTTATCTGCTCGTATTCAGAATAACGTGCAAATCAAACGTGAAGATCGCCAGCCCGTGCATTCATTTAAGCTACGCGGTGCCTATAACATGGTATCCAACCTTACTGAAGCGCAAAAAAAAGCGGGCGTCATCGCGGCCTCAGCAGGTAACCACGCACAAGGTATGGCGCTGTCTGGTACCAAGCTAGGCATTAGCACGACCATCGTGATGCCTAAAACCACGCCAGATATTAAAGTGGATGCGGTGCGAAGTTTTGGTGGTCAGGTTGTCTTACATGGCAACAACTTTGATGAAGCAAAAGCCGAAGCAGAGCGTTTATCCGATTTGCACGGTTTTACCTTTGTGCCTCCCTTTGATCACCCCCTTGTCATTGCTGGACAAGGCACGATTGGAATGGAAATGCTGCAACAAAATGGTCATCTCGACTATATTTTTGTTCCAGTCGGTGGCGGTGGTTTGGCGGCTGGCATCGCGGTATTAGTCAAACAACTGATGCCGGAAATCAAAGTTATCGCAGTGGAGCCTGAAGACTCTGCGTGCTTGAAAGCTGCACTAGACGCTGGAAAGCCCGTCGCTTTAGACCAAGTGAGTATGTTTGCTGATGGCGTTGCGGTGAAAATTATCGGTCAAGAAACCTTCCGCCTTTGCCAAGAATACATTGATGGGCACATTACCGTCTCCAGTGACGAAATATGTTCTGCAGTAAAAGATATTTTCGAAGACACGCGAGCCATCGCAGAGCCTTCTGGCGCGCTTGCGTTAGCAGGGCTTAAAAAGTTTGCCGAAAAACACGCGCTGCAAGATAAGCAATTGGGAACGGTACTTTCTGGCGCAAATACCAATTTTCATGGCTTACGCTATGTTTCTGAACGCTGTGAGCTCGGTGAAAAGCGAGAAGGTTTACTCGCGGTCACGATCCCAGAACATCAAGGTGCCTTCTTTGAATTCTGTAACATCATTGGCGGCCGCGCTGTCACTGAATTCAACTACCGTTACAATGATGACAAGCTGGCGAATATCTTTGTTGGTGTGCGCCTTGCTGGTGGTCAAGAAGAGCTCGATAGTATCATCAAAGATTTACGAGCAGGCGGCTACCCGGTTGCTGACCTGTCTGATGATGAGATGGCCAAACTGCATATCCGTTATATGATTGGTGGTAAGCCCTCTAAGCCTCTTCAGGAGCGATTATATAGCTTTGAATTCCCAGAGTATCCAGGCGCTCTTTTGAAGTTCCTAAGCACGCTGGGGACGCATTGGAATATCAGCCTATTCAACTACCGCAACCATGGTGCTGACTACGGTCGTGTACTGTGTGGCTTCGAGCTACAAGAAAGTGATCTCTCTGAGTTTTCCTCACATCTACGTGAATTGGGCTACCAATGTAAAGATGAAACGGATAACCCATCGTATCAATTTTTCTTGTCATAACACCTAGCTTCACTCACGCGCTATGCCAATTTAGAGCCCAGGCTTTACCTATTAAAAAACGCCTCATTAGAGGCGTTTTTTTTATTAATTTTTTCTTAGTCAGTGCAACTACTGATTTTCAACCAAACCAAGGTCCGGCGATTTAAATTCATTGTACTGTCGATAGTTCACCACTCGGTCCCTTCCGTGATCTTTCGCTAAATAGAGGGCTTTATCTGCCATCTTAATCAACGCTTCTATATCGGACGCGGGATCAGGGTACGTCGCAACACCAATCGAAACACTCAATTGCCCCAAAGATAGTCCTTTATGCTCTAAATGCATGGTTCGAATCTGATTAACAATGTTATTGGCGTATTCAGTGGCGTCTAGCATATCGCAGTGCGGTAAGATTACCGCTAACTCTTCGCCACCTAATCGGCACGCTATTTCATCATCCGCGACCATTCGTTTAAGTAAAGAGCTGATCTCTTTTAAAACATAGTCTCCGGCATCATGACCGAAGTTGTCGTTAAAACGCTTAAAGTGGTCAAGATCAAGCATGAGTAGTGACAATGACTCACTGCTCGTTGCTGAGTTATTGGTGTGCTCTGTCAGTTTTTGTTCAAAGAATCGGCGATTGTAAAGTCCCGTTAATGGGTCGCTTAACGCCTGTGAGCGGAGTTTTTCTTGTAAGCTTAAATTCGCTAGCGCTAAGCCAAGATGCTCCGCCACACTGTATGCCAGTTGGGTAGTGAGTTCATCCACCTCTATTCCACCCTGTCCAAAATACAAATGCATAATACCAATCGTATTACCATGGGCCGTTAGCGGAATACATAAGGTTTGATTGTTATCTATCGCCGACATATGCTCACACGATAAATGATGAAACTCTTCAATCGATAAATGACTCCGTCCTGTGCGTAACGACCAACATTCATCGGGAGCGAAACTCTTACTACCAGGCCATTTATCCCCCCAATCCAATTGATTAACTAGTTGGTTTCTCGAAGAACGCATCAATGAAATACTGCCATTTACTCGCCCAAGAATTCGCGGCACGATATCCTCAACCACACGCTGAGCTTCCACCAAGTTCTGACATGCCGCTAGCATGTTGGCCAAACGGTGCATCAGTTCAATCTCTAAAGTACGCTGACGTATACGTTCATCCTGCTTGTTCTTTTCAGCTGTGACGCTGGCTTCTATCTGACGATGACTCAGTAAAGAAGTAGCAATAAGCATCGTAATACTTAACAACGCCAAACCGATTAAGATACTCATTAATTGAAAGGTCATGTCTTTGAGGTGATGCATCGGCACAGAGAGAACCACCACGAAGTCTTGTTGGTCAATATAGACTTTTCGGGAGGAATATAACAAATCGACAGATAGAACCGAGCTAAAGCGAACATCACCACCCGCCCCATTTTCCCATGCTTGAATAAACTCTGGTCGGTTTGCATGACTATCGAGATCAACTAAGGCGCGATCTGACAATGCCGTATCGCCAACGACAACGCCATTGCTATTGATAACCTGAATTCGGGCATCGGCATCTGCCTGAGTGAGGTCTCCAATATAATCATCAATTTGTAAGCTGTTATTGAAACGAGGGCTGTCTTCTTGAATTTCATAAATGACATCAGTCAATAGAGAATCTGTTGTACGCTTTACTGACTCGTGAACCAAGCGCTCTAAGGTAAAATAAAACCCATACAAGCCCCCAATCATCACAGCGGACAGAGCAATAACGGGTAGCAGCTGCCACTTTTTATCAATTAACTTCGACATTCACTACAACTTATTTACCGAACAGCGTTCAAAAGAAAAACAACATAGCGTTCTTTTTAACCAAGAGCAATCAGAATATCGCCTAATTTAGTGTTTTAACCAATCCGAATTCAATTGGTTTGATGAGCCAAGATAATTAAGCATCCACTGAATCAACTTATTGCTGTCATCCTTACGCCAAACTAAACAACACTGGCTATCTATGGTGTCATTGTTCAGCGATCGCGCCACCAGCAAACCGCTATCAATAAGGGGCTCTGCGATATGTCGAGGCATGTAGCCGATACCAACACCATTTTTCAGACACTCTATTGCCGAATACCAATTCGGCAATAATAAGCGACGCTGTCTAGGGCTATGCTGAGTATGACGCTTTGGTAATACGCGTGATGTGTCATCGAGACAAATAGCGGGAAACTGACTAGCAAACTCTTCATTTAACTCAGTCGCTTGCGCGCACGGGTGTAAGGGGGACATCACCAATGTCCACTGTAACTCCCCCATTGGTCTCACTCCATATTCTCCACTAACCGGAATCGCCGACGTCGCGCCAATCACAATATCCGCTCGCTGCTCAGAAATTGCCTCCCAAGAGCCATTGTATACTTCCATATTGATCTGTAATTCTGCCGACTCAAATTCAGCGTAAAAATCTTCAATCAACACCGACAATTTATCGACTTTTACAATGTTGTCTAAGGTCAACTTAAGTCTCTTCTGCCACCCCGAGGCCGCCCGCCGAGTATGACGAGTCAGTTCATCCATTTGGCGAAGTAGTCGTCTCGCCTCTGCGATAAACACTTCTCCCGCTGGTGTCAGTTCCACACGACGAGGTAATCGCTTAAACAAAGGGGTGCCAATCTCTTGCTCTATCTGTCGTACGCTATAACTGATTGCAGACGGGACTTTATGCAATGCTTCTGCTGCCGCACTAAAACTGCCGAGTCGTGCAATCATATCTAACATTTCAAGTGACGGACGAGAGTACATATTCTACCTTTCAATTTTTTTGATTCATAACCACAAAATATAGCGTTTTATTTTTAGTAATTCCAAAAATAGAATACACCACAACAACAGCATGGGCTGGAAACAACTCATTCCTGTGAAAAAAATTCAAAGGAATTACAATGAAGATCTCTAAACTGCAACTCATCTATCTATCTATTCTGTCCATGCTTGGATTCATCGCCACAGATATGTACTTGCCTGCGTTCAAGTTAATCGAACAAGATTTTGCTACCGGACCAGAACAAATTGCATTGTCATTGACTGTATTTTTAGTTGGTATGGGCTTAGGACAATTTGTTTGGGGTCTGGCGAGCGATCGCTTTGGTCACAGAAAAACCCTTTTTACTGGCTTAGTTGTCTTTACTGTCGCGTCAATAGGTCTCGCTTGGAGTCAAGAAGTATGGCAATTGCTAGCATTACGAATGCTACAAGCCATCGGCGTGTGTGCTCCCGCTGTCATTTGGCAATCGATGGTTATCGACAAGTTTGATAAAAAGACCAGCCAACAAATTTTCGCAACGATCATGCCGTTAGTCGCACTATCCCCAGCCCTTGCGCCTCAACTTGGCGTACTCCTGACGGAGTTCTGGGGTTGGCACAGTATTTTTGTTGTCCTTGCAATGACAGGTGCGTTATTAGCGCTCATCACTTTATCGATGAAAGATCATAGCAGCGCTAAGGTTAAATCAACGTCGGTCTCTACTGATCTAAAAAGCTTATTAGGATCGAGAGACTATATCGGGAATGTGCTTATTTATGCCGTTGCATCAGCGGCATTTTTTGCTTACTTAACTGGTATGCCAGAAATTATGAGCCAGCTTGGCTACTCAGCGAAAGATATTGGATTGAGCTTTATCCCACAAACTATCGCGTTTATGGTCGGTGGTTATATGGGTAAGAAACTTGTGGCCAAGCTCGGTGATGAAGCCGTTCTTAAGCAACTGTTAGGGCTTGAGACCGTAGCTATTTTGCTGGTATTTGCGGCTTGCCAATGGCAATTGACCTCGGTGTGGCCAATATTGGCGCCGTTCTGTCTACTTGCGGTCGCCAACGGAGCGATCTATCCAATCGTGGTCAACCGTGCCCTTTCTAGCGCACCACATTGCTCCGCCACAGCAGCAGGTCTGCAAAACAGTATTCAGATAGGTGTAAGTAGCTTGGCAAGTGCTCTCGTCGCCACATTCGCTGTGGTAGCTCAAGCGGCTGTGGGTTATGTCATCCTAGGGTGTTTAGTATTAATGTGGCTAGGGTATGTCATTTCAAACCCAGCATTAACAAGCGAGCTGACCATTCCTGATAACTCACGAGTGGCGAATGACGAGTAGTTCATAACGTGTGAATCATTCTTATGGCAAGCGCTTGAAGTAAGCGCTTAAAATAACATTTTTTAGTAAACAGCACGCAAAGTAAAAAGGGCGACATGGTCGCCCTTTTTTAATTAGAGACTTTTTAGCCCCCACTTCGCCGCCGTTTCATCAAAGAAACCCTGAGTCTTTTTCAATTCGACCCAATGGTTAACGTAGTTAATCCAGACTTGGTCTTTTTGCGGTAATAGCATTGAGATGGGCGTTGGCTTACGTGGTTCTTCAACAGGCACTATCGCTAATTGCTTGAATTTCGTTACCAAGGTAGCCGCTTCAACATTTGAGGTGACTGACACATCAGCACGACGAGCTAAAAGCTCTTGGAAATCTCGTGCAGGCGCTTCAATAACAATATGTTTTGCGTCTGGAAAAAAGTCCTTTACCATTTTTTCCTGCACAGTACCGAGCGTCGCAGCCACTTTTACATCAGGCTTATTAAAGTCAGACCAATCAGAGAACTTCTGTAGATCTTTTTTCTGCACCACTGGGACAAATGCTAAATAAAAATATGGCTGGCTATATCCTGCGACTTTAGCGCGCGACATATTCAGTGAAGCACTTCCTGTGATGTCATATTTATTCGCCGTGATCCCATTAACCAGAGTTTTCCAGTCAGTCGCCACATACTCGACCTTAACCCCAAGATCCTTGGCTAGCTCTGTTGTCACATCAATATCAAAACCACGATATGAATTGGTCGCAGGATCTTTCACTGTCATTGGATTCCAATCACCTGTGGTCCCTACTCTGAGTACCCCGGCGTCCAGTATTGCTTGTAATCGACTCGTTTCTGCTACAGCTTGCCCAATAGACAATACCGCAATGATAAAACCAAGAATCCACTTCTTCATTGATTAGTCCCTAAAATTATTAAACATTCATAGTACAACCTTGATAACATAGCAGTAACAGATGGAATTTTCAGGGAAAATTAGGGACGTTTGTGAGCTATCGAATACTAACTATCATGCTGTGCTTACCCATATTATCAGGCTGCTCTGACTACGAGTGGGGATGGTATGTCTTAAATCCAACCACCGAACAAGGTCAAATCAACCTTAAGTTTCTTCTTGCCGGTTTTAAAGACACGATTTATGTTTCTTTACTCAGCATGTTGTTTGCGATGTCCATTGGGTTGCTGGTGGCCTTTCCAGCTCTCTCCAGTAACAACTGGCTCAAGGCTATAAACCGAATCTATGTTGAGGTGATTCGTTCTATTCCTGTTTTGGTGTTATTGCTCTGGGTTTACTACGGCATGCCAACCCTAATGGATATTTCTCTTAATCATTTTTGGGCGGGTGTGATTGCTTTAACTATCGCAGAAAGCGCCTTTATGGCTGAAGTCTTTCGGGGTGGGATTCAAGCGATCTCCAGAGGGCAGCACGAAGCATCCGAATCGCTAGGGCTAAACTATTGGCAAAAAATGCGACTGGTCATTTTACCTCAAGCTTTCAGGCAGATATTGCCACCACTTGGGAATCAGTTTGTCTACATCCTCAAGATGTCATCACTGGTGAGTGTCATTGGCTTAAGCGACCTCACGCGTCGTGCCAATGAATTGGTGGTTAATGAGTACTTACCACTAGAGATTTATAGCTTTTTAGTCCTAGAATATTTGGTTCTCATTCTTGTGGTATCACAAGGGGTGCGTTGGGTAGAAAAGCGCATCGCCATCCCAAGCCACTAAAAACGAAAAAGGCCTCGAAGAGGCCTTTTATCAATATAGATTCACACTTTAAAAAGTGATAACTACTTTTTCTTTACTGGGCGCACCCAGCCTGCGATACGGCGTTCTTTAGCGCGGGTAATGACTAACTCACCGGCAGCTACATCTTTCGTTACCGTTGCTCCAGCACCAACAGTGGCGCCATCCGCAATCGTGACGGGCGCAATTAACTGAGCGTCAGAACCAACAAAAACATCGTCGCCGATTAACGTCTTAAACTTATTCGCACCATCGTAATTACACGTAATCACACCTGCACCAACATTAACTCGCTGACCGATCTCTGCATCACCAAGGTAAGTCAAATGATTGGCTTTAGAACCTTCACCCAAACGGGTATTTTTCACTTCAACAAAGTTACCCACGTGTGAGTCATTGCGAAGATCAGCGCCAGGACGAAGACGGGTAAACGGCCCAACAGTACAAGCCTCACCAATGGTAGCCCCTTCAATCACACTGTATGGACGAACAATCGTGTTGTCATCAATTTCACAATCTTTCAGTACGCTACCCGCACCGATAACTACGTTATCACCTAAAGAGACGGATCCCTCAATAACCACGTTCACATCAATCTCTACGTCCATGCCACATTGCAATTGACCACGTAGATCAAAACGGCTTGGATCGCGCAGCATCACACCCTGCTCTAGCAGTTTTTGCGCTTGCATAGATTGGAAAGCTCGTTCCAGGCGAGCAAGCTGAGCGCGATCATTAACCCCTTCCACTTCAATAGGGTTTGCTGGATGTACCGCCTCTACCGCGCGACCTTCATTATGAGCGGCGGCTATAACATCTGTCAGGTAGTATTCACCTTGCGCATTGTCATTACTCAAACCAGATAACCAACGCTTAAGATCACCGCCAGTTGCAACCATCACACCGGTATTGATCTCTTTAATCAGCTTCTGCTCTTCCGTGGCATCTTTTTGTTCCACAATCGCCACAACCGGACCATTCTTACGCACGATACGACCATAGCCCATAGGGTTATCCAAAACCACGGTCAATAACGCAATACCGCCATTTGGTTGAGCGTCAAGTAGGTTTTCAATGGTCTGGTCTGAGATAAGCGGTACATCACCGTAAAGCACCAATACTTTTTCATCATCAGCAAAGTGAGGCGAAGCTTGGTCAACGGCATGACCCGTCCCTAATTGGTCCGCTTGCAATACCCAGTTTACACGCTCTTGTTGCAACTCGGATTGCATCATCTCCCCACCATGACCGTAGACCAGATGAATATTTTGCGACCCTAAGCCTTCGCATGTATCAATAACATGCTTAACCATCGGCTTTCCAGCAAGTGTATGTAACACTTTCGGTTTATTAGAATACATGCGGGTACCTTTACCCGCGGCAAGCACAACTGCACTAAATTTCATTATTATTGACCATCTGACGTTAATTTAAGCTGAATCCATTCTAACGATGATTGAGCCGGATGTTAATTCTGTTGTGATAGATTTTTCGTGATGTATTAAAGTTAAATATATAACTTTAATACATACATAGAGCAAAAAGGCGACCATAAGGTCGCCTTTCTCATCGCTGCTAATCGAGATTAGCGACGTTTTTTTGTCAGCTCGATTACTCGAAGCTGAGCAATGGCTTTAGCCAGTTCACTGGCCGCTTGCGCGAAGTCCATATCGCCATGCTGATTCGAAATATTCTCTTCAGCTTTGCGTTTGGCTTCTTCTGCCTTTGCTGCGTCTAGCTCTTCACCACGAATTGCAGTATCAGCCAGTACAGTCGCTGTACCAGGCTGAACTTCAACAATACCACCCGAGACATAAATGAACTCTTCGTGGCCGTGCTGTTTAACGATACGCACCATACCAGGCTGAATAGCGGTCAGCAGCGGTGTGTGACCATGGAAAATACCAAGTTCACCTTCGCTACCGGACACCTGAAACGTCTCAACAAGACCTGAGAAAAGTTTTTGCTCAGCGCTTACTACGTCTAGGTGAAAGGTTATTGCTGCCATATCGCCTCCTATTTAGCCTTATAGCTTCTTAGCATTCTCGATAGCATCGTCGATAGTACCGCAGTACATAAACGCTTGCTCTGGAATGTCATCGTAGTCACCAGCTAGTAGACCTTTGAATCCACGTAATGTCTCTTTAAGAGGTACATAGATACCAGGGTCGCCAGTAAATACTTCTGCTACGTGATAAGGCTGAGTTAGGAAACGTTCAATCTTACGAGCACGAGATACAAGTTGCTTATCTTCTTCAGAAAGCTCATCCATACCTAGAATCGCAATGATATCTTTCAGCTCTTTATAACGCTGAAGCGTTTGCTGAACACCACGAGCCACATCATAGTGCTCTTGACCAACAACTAGTGGGTCAAGTTGACGAGATGATGAATCCAGTGGGTCGATTGCAGGGTACAAACCCATTGCAGCAATACTACGGTTTAGCGTTACTGTCGCATCCAAGTGAGCAAACGTTGTTGCTGGTGATGGATCCGTCAAGTCATCCGCTGGTACGTATACCGCTTGAATCGAAGTGATCGAGCCTGATTTCGTTGATGCGATACGCTCTTGTAGTACACCCATCTCTTCTGCAAGAGTTGGCTGATAACCTACCGCTGATGGCATACGACCTAGAAGTGCCGATACTTCTGTTCCCGCAAGGGTATAACGATAAATGTTATCGATAAACAGTAGTACATCACGACCTTCATCACGGAATCGCTCAGCCATTGTCAAACCAGTCAGGGCAACACGTAAACGGTTTCCTGGTGGCTCGTTCATTTGGCCGTAAACCATTGCTACTTTAGATTCTTCAGGGTTTTCAACGTTTACAACGCCTGCTTCCTGCATCTCAAAGTAGAAATCGTTACCTTCACGAGTACGCTCACCTACACCAGCAAATACTGATAAGCCTGAGTGTTGTAGTGCGATGTTGTTGATAAGTTCCATCATGTTGACGGTCTTACCTACACCAGCACCACCAAACAAACCAACTTTACCACCCTTCGCGAATGGGCAGATCAAGTCGATGACTTTTACACCCGTTTCGAGAAGCGAAGTTTCGCTAGATTGCTCTTCATAGCTTGGTGCACTACGGTGAATTGCATAACTTTCTTCTGCACCGATCTCGCCACACTCATCAATCGCGTCACCAAGGACGTTCATGATACGACCTAGGGTCTTAGTACCGACTGGAACTGAGATTGGAGCGCCAGAATTCTCAACTGTCAAACCACGACGTAAACCATCAGAGCTACCCATTACGATACAACGAACTACGCCACCGCCTAGCTGTTGCTGAACTTCAAGAACAAGACGTTCTTTTGATTCATTTACGTTCAGAGCGTCATATATATTAGGAACATCGCTCTGTGGGAACTCTACGTCGACTACCGCACCGATGATCTGTACGATCTTACCTGTAGCCATCGTTAATCCTCTATCTATTTCGTTTTACCTAAGCTAAACCGCAGATGCACCTGAAACGATTTCTGACAGCTCTTGTGTAATCGCCGCTTGACGCGCCTTGTTGTACACAAGCTCTAAGTCATCTATCAGGTTGCTCGCATTGTCTGTTGCAGCTTTCATTGCAATCATTCGAGCCGCTTGCTCACTGGCAAGGTTCTCTACCACACCTTGATACACTTGAGATTCGATATAACGAAGCAATAGTGCATCTAGTAATGGTTTAGGCTCTGGCTCATAAATGTAGCCCCAAGAATGTTCACGCTGCATTTCTTCGCTGTCTGATTTAGGCAAAGGTAGCAATTGATCGATCGTTGGTTCCTGTACCATAGTGTTAACAAAATGGTTATACACTACATACAGGCGATCTAATTCGCCGTCGTCATATTTCTTCAGCATAACGCCAACCGTACCGATGAGTTCTTCTAAGCTTGGGCTATCGCCCAGACCAGAGACCTGTGCCGCTACTTTTGCGCCGCTGTTATTGAAAAATGCTGTTGCTTTTGAGCCTATTACTGCCAGCTCAATCTCAGCACCTTTCTCTTTCCAATCCTTAAGTTCAAGGACGGTTTTTTTGAACAAGTTAATGTTCAAACCGCCACACAAACCACGGTCGGTAGAAATAATGACGTAACCAACACGCTTGGCTTCACGCTCTTCTAGGTACGGATGTTGGTACTCTAGATTTGCGTTTGCCAAATGACCGATCACTTTACGCATAGTTTCAGCGTATGGACGAGAAGCTTCGCGCAGTTCTTGCGAACGACGCATTTTTGAAGCTGCTACCATTTCCATCGCTTTCGTAATTTTCTGAGTGCTCTTCACACTACCGATTTTATTACGTATCTCTTTTGCGCCGGCCATCGTTACTCTCCATAAGCGGTGACCAAAAGGTCACCCACTAATTACCAAGTCTGGGTTGCTTTGAAATCGTCCGTCAGCGTTTTCAGCTGCGCTTCGATTTCTTTGTTGTAAGCACCCGTTGTGTTGATCTCTTTAATAAGATCAGCATACTGGATTTGAGCGTACGATAGTAAAGCTGCTTCGAAGTCTAGAATCTTATTGATTTCTACATCTTCCAAGTAACCACGTTCCGCTGCAAAGATCACTAGCGCTTGGTCAAATACTGACATAGGAGCGTATTGCTTCTGCTTCATCAACTCAGTGACTTTTTGACCGTGGTTCAACTGACGCTTAGTTGCTTCATCTAGATCAGATGAGAACTGAGCAAAAGCTGCTAGCTCACGATAAGCCGCTAGTGCAGTACGAATACCACCCGATAGCTTCTTGATAATCTTAGTCTGAGCTGCACCACCTACACGAGAAACTGAAATACCAGGGTCAACGGCAGGGCGTACGCCCGAGTTGAATGCTTCAGTTTGTAGGAAGATCTGACCATCAGTAATCGAGATTACGTTTGTCGGTACGAATGCAGATACATCACCAGCTTGAGTTTCGATAATAGGAAGAGCGGTCAAAGAACCAGTCTTACCTTTTACTTCACCATTTGTGAAACGCTCTACGTACTCTTCGCTTACACGAGCTGCACGCTCTAGAAGACGAGAGTGAAGGTAGAATACATCACCAGGGAAAGCCTCACGGCCAGGTGGACGTTTCAATAGTAGAGAGATCTGACGGTAAGCGACGGCTTGCTTAGATAAGTCATCATAAACAATCAGCGCATCTTCACCACGGTCACGGAAGTACTCACCCATTGCACAACCTGAGTATGGAGCCAGGTATTGAAGTGCAGCAGATTCAGATGCCGACGCAACAACCACAACTGTGTTTGCTAGCGCGCCATGCTCTTCCAGTTTGCGTACTACGTTTGCAATTGTTGATGCCTTTTGGCCAATCGCTACATAGATAGAGAAGATACCAGAATCTTTCTGGTTAATGATTGAGTCGATCGCCAGTGCTGTTTTACCAATCTGACGGTCACCGATAATAAGTTCACGTTGACCACGACCGATTGGGATCATTGAGTCAACAGACTTATAGCCGGTTTGTACTGGTTGATCGACCGATTTACGGTCGATTACGCCAGGTGCAATCACTTCTACTGGTGACGTAAGCTTCGCTTCAATTGGACCTTTACCGTCAATCGGCTCACCTAGTGTGTTAACAACACGACCAAGCATTTCAGGACCAACTGGTACTTCAAGAATACGACCAGTTCCGGTTACTTTCATGCCTTCTCTAAGGTTGGCATATGGTCCCATTACTACCGCACCAACCGAGTCACGCTCGAGGTTAAGTGCAAGTGCGTAACAGCCACCCGGTAGTTCAATCATTTCGCCTTGCATCACGTCCGCTAGGCCGTGAATGCGAATGATACCATCGCTTACCGATACGATAGTACCTTCATTACGAGCTTCACTTACAACGTCGAAAGATTCGATACGTTGCTTGATTAGGTCGCTAATTTCTGTGGAATTAAGTTGCATGCTCCATCCCCATCAAGACTGCATTGCATCACTCAGGCGGTTCAAACGACCGCGTGCTGAGTTATCAATTACAAGATCTCCGGCTCGAATAATAACCCCACCAAGTAGGGTCTCATCTACACTGCAATTCAGCTTAACTTTACGCTCAAAGCGTGTTTCAAGTTTGCTACTGATCTCAGCAATTTGCTCATCGGTTAGTTCGCTTGCAGACATTACGTCTACATCGATGAGTTTTTCGTGCTGTTTTTTCAGCGCGACAAACTCAACTAACACGGTAGGCAATACCGCTAATCGACCGTTTTCAGCCATCACTTTTATCAAGTTATGACCAAAAGCATCAAACTGTTCACCGCCAACCGTAATGAAAATCTCTGCAATTTTTTCTGCAGTCACAGAACCTGAAAGCAAGTCTGCGATATTTTCATTGCTGGCGATTTCCGCGGCGAAAGTTAGCATGTCGACCCATTGGTCTAATGCGTTCTTTTCAACCGCAAAGTCAAAAGCTGCTTTAGCATAGGGGCGTGCAATTGTTGTCACTTCAGACATGGGCGCCCCTTGCTTTAAAGTTTTGCAGTAATGTTATCAAGAATATCTTTTTGCGCATCTTTATCGATACTACGCTCAAGGATTTTCTCAGCACCAGCTACAGCCAGAGTTGCAACTTGTTTGCGCAGCTCATCGCGGGCACGGTTACGTTCAGCTTCAATTTCTGCTTCCGCTTGCGTTAGGATGTTCTGACGTTCAGTCAGAGCTTCTTCACGGGCTTCATCAACAATTTGTGCTTTACGCTTATTTGCCTGCTCAATGATCTCAGTTGCAGTGCGCTTCGCTTCTTTCATTTGGTCAGAAGCGTTGGCTTGTGCTAGATCCAAGTCCTTTGCAGCTCGTTCAGCTGCCATAAGACCGTCAGCAATTTTTTTCTGACGTTCTTCAATCGCATTCATGATTGGTGGCCATACATATTTCATGCAGAACCAAACAAACATAGCAAATGAGATTGCTTGACCTAGCAGAGTTGCGTTCATATTCACAACAGCTACCCCTCTAATATTTCATTGATTAGCTAAAATTAATCAGATGACAAGTCCAAAACCTGTCAGAGAAAAGCTGATTAACCTAGCTGACCAACGAATGGGTTCGCGAATGTGAATAGCAGTGCGATAACCACACCGATCATAGGAACCGCATCAAGTAGACCAGCGATGATAAACATCTTAACTTGAAGCATCGGAGCCATTTCAGGTTGACGAGCTGCGCCCTCAAGGAATTTACCACCTAAAAGACCGAAGCCGATCGCCGTACCAAATGCTGCCATACCGATCATGATACCTACGGCGATTGCAGAAAAGCTCAGTAAAGTTTCCATTACTATCTCCAATTTATAGTTGTTGGCTTAAAGTTGCCCAAATAAAAAGCGTTAATTAAATAATTAGTGATCGTCTTCGTGAGCCATTGATAGATAAACAATTGTTAACATCATGAACACGAAAGCTTGGATCAAAATAACTAGAATATGGAATATTGCCCATGGTAATGAGCCCATCCATTGTAAATACCACGGTAGCATTGCAGCACAAAGAATAAATACAACTTCACCCGCAAACATGTTACCAAACAAACGCATACCTAGTGATAGTGGCTTCGAAAGCAAAGACACAACCTCGATAAGCATGTTAAATGGAATCATGATTGGATTGTTAAATGGGTGGAGTGTCAACTCCTTGATGAACGTTACTGGTCCTTTTACTTTGATGCTGTAGTAAATCATCAGAGCAAAAACACCTAACGCCATAGCCATGGTGATATTAACATCTGCAGAAGGAACCACTTTCATATAAGGGATACCAATCTGCTCTGCAGAGTAAGGTATGAAGTCAATAGGAACTAAGTCCATGACGTTCATTAAAAATACCCAACAGAAGATAGTTAGTGCTAAGGGTGCTATTAGCGCATTGCGTCCATGAAACGTTTCTTTGACGTTTTCGTCAACGAATTCAACGACCATTTCAACAAAACACTGCAGCTTGCCCGGCACACCAGCTGTTGCTTTCTTAGCTACTGAGCGAAATACTCCTAAGAATATAAGACCAGTCAACACAGAAAAAAACAGGCTATCGATATGTACGTTCCAGAAACTCGTCTCCTCCACTAAACCTAAACTTCCTAACGAAAGGTTAGTTAAGTGGTGAGAGATGTATCCGGCCGATGTAAGCGCTTCACCTGGCGCAGCCATAACTCATCCTATTTTTTGTTGTTAACGACAATTACTGGCGCCATAAGGTTAATTAAGAGAGCCAGTAAAAATGTGAAATTCAAGGGAATCACTTCCACCTGAATATACATGTAAGCTATTGAAAATAGAGCCGCCGTAATGAGGATTTTCAATGCAGCCCCTGCATAGAAAGACGCCGCTACCTTTTGAGCAGCACGCGCCCCGCTAAACAGAAATGCACAATACGCAAATGTTGCATTGGCGATAACAAAAATGCCACCTCCAATCAACGCTGAAATTCCCCACTCAGCATTTACGGCAACTGTCATTCCAACAGCTACAAATGTAACCGCGCACACTTGAATCAGCAACAATCGCTTTGCAAGCTCTCGTCCTGGTTTAGTTAGCACTGCTACCATGTATTCTTTACCTTTATTAAATTCGCAACACGCAATAGATATTGCGCCGCGAGATTCGCAAAAATTATACGTTCCAACAAAGTATTTGCAATCAAAGTGCATCAAAAAAACGCACTTTATTCACAAAAGCATAACTTTCGCACAGAAAACCAATTGTAATACAAATAACTTTCGCATAAAATCAATTGTCATACAATTGATCGATATCAAATAACTTTCATAAAAAAAGATTGTAAGATATTTGATGTATATCAATTATCTCATTTAGCTTTCAAGCTTGGCAATAAGTTGCTCTAATTTGTGAGGCTCATCAAGACTTATCGTAACT
This sequence comes from Vibrio methylphosphonaticus, assembly GCF_023634655.1. Taxonomy (GTDB): domain Bacteria; phylum Pseudomonadota; class Gammaproteobacteria; order Enterobacterales; family Vibrionaceae; genus Vibrio; species Vibrio methylphosphonaticus. The sequence goes on from NZ_JAMKMS010000022.1 coordinate 45,488, forward strand.
TTTGCTTTTCCGCTTGCATTTCGAATTAAAGACACTTTAGAACCAAGTTTTTCACTTAAACGACGTGAAATTTCTTGTGCAGCACTGTCTTCTGACTGTTTTTGGTCTGAAGAGTTCGGTTTTAAGCATTTTTTCACTAAATCTTCAGTCTGACGGACCGTGAGACTCTTCTTAGCAACGCTTGCTGCAATATCGCACTGAAGCTCACCTTCAAGAGCAAGCAGTGCTCTTGCATGTCCCATATCTATTTTTCTGTTTTCAACGAGTACCTTAACGGGTAACTCTAATTGATTAAGTCGTAGCAAATTACTCACCGCAGTTCGCGACTTGCCAATCACGTCAGCCACTTGTTGATGTGTGAGTTCAAACTCGTCTTGTAGGCGCTCTAATGCCTGAGCTTCTTCGATTGCATTTAAGTCTTCACGCTGGATATTTTCTATCAACGCCATCGCAATAGCGGCTTTATCCTGCACATTTTTAATAATGCACGGTACCTGCTTCAAACCCGCTTGTCTGGCTGCCCGCCAGCGCCTCTCACCGGCAATAATCTCATATTGCTCGTGATCGACCTGTCTTACCACGATAGGCTGGATAATACCTTGAGATTGGATTGATGCAGACAGCTCTTCAAGCGCCTCAGGCGCCATATCTTTGCGGGGTTGATATATACCTGGACGTAAGCTATTAATCGATAAATCGGTTAAGTCGCCATCCGAAGAAAGCGATTGACTATGGGTGGCAACTTGCTGCTTCTCTCTCGCCATAGAGCTCGTCGACAACAGTGCATCGAGTCCTTTTCCTAAACCACGTTTAGACATTCCATCAATTCCTTAAGAGTGTTATACCAGTGTTTCTTCACGTCGAAGCATCTCACCGGCAAGGGCAAGATAAGCCTTAGCACCAGCAGAGTACTTATCGTAATACATCGCTGGTTTTCCATGACTCGGCGCTTCGGCAAGACGAACATTCCTAGGAATGACAGTTCGGTAAACTTTGTCACCAAAATGTTTCTTTAACTGATCAGACACCTCATTCGAAAGTCGATTTCGAGGGTCGTACATGGTTCGGAGCAAACCTTCAATTTTGAGATTCTCATTTACTACCGCTGCCAGCTTACTAATGGTATCCATTAGCGCTGTGAGTCCTTCTAACGCAAAATACTCACATTGCATCGGCACTAATACAGAATCTGCAGCAGCCATTGCGTTAATTGTAAGTAGGTTGAGAGAAGGAGGACAATCGATAAAGATGAAATCATAGTTATCGCGGATTGGCGCAAGAGCATGTTTTAAGCGAACTTCGCGCGCAAACACTTCCATTAATTTTATTTCAGCAGCAGTCACATCGCCATTGGCCGCAATCAAATCATACTGGCCCGATGTGTGCTTACAGACTACTTGTTCAAAAGGAAGCTCATCAACCAGCAAATCGTAAGCAGTTGTTTCGATTTGATACTTATCGACACCACTCGCCATTGTCGCATTGCCCTGAGGATCTAAGTCGATCACCAAAACCTTACGTTTGGTCGCAGCCATTGATGCCGCCAAATTAATACACGTTGTTGTTTTTCCTACGCCACCTTTCTGGTTGGCAATAGCGACAATTTTTCCCACGACAACTTCTCCATCATCCCTGTTTGGACAAGATTACAAGATGACGGTCACCTTCCAACTCAGGAACTTGCAAAGGTTTGATATCGGTCACAGAACACCACTCAGGTAAGTCAGAAACTTCTTGTTCATGAACTTGACCTTTGAGTGCATAAAAGCGCCCTGTCGATTCCTTGGGTAAATGTTTACACCAGTTAACCATATCTGTCATGGATGCAAAAGCTCGACTTAACACGCCATCAAATCCACCTTCTGGGTCAAATTCTTCTACGCGAGACTGAACAGCTGTGACGTTCTCAATACCAAGTTCATGAACGACTTGCTTGATGAAACGAATGCGTTTTCCCAAGCTATCAAGCAAAACAAACGTTTTATTTGGATGCATAATGGCCAAAGGAATTCCTGGCAAGCCCGGTCCTGTCCCCACATCAATAAAACGCTCACCGGCAATATGTTCACCGACCACAATACTATCAAGAATATGTTTCACTAACATATCTTCAGGCTGTCTCACTGAAGTCAGGTTGTAGGCCTTATTCCACTTATGCAGTAGCTCTACATACCCTACGAGCTGTTTCTTTTTATTATCAGAAACTTGCAATGAAGTTTCTGATAGTAATTGTTCTAATTTTTCTAGTAGAGCGCTCACGCTGCTTCACCTTTTTTAAGTAAACCTTGCTTCTTAAGATAAACAAGAATGATCGAAATTGCAGCGGGTGTAATGCCTGAAATACGAGAAGCAATTCCTACCGTTTCTGGTTTAGCTTCTGTCAATTTAGCGACCACTTCATTTGATAAGCCGCTTACTTCGCTATAACTAATATCTGCTGGAATTGCAGTATTTTCATGGCGCATGGCTTTGGCAATTTCGTCTTGCTGTCTTTGAATATAACCTTCGTATTTCACTTGAATTTCAACTTGCTCAGCCGCTTGTTGATCTTCAATCGCAGGAGCAAACGTATTCAGTGACGTCAGTGACTGATAAGTCATTTCTGGGCGTCTCAGTAAATCTTCGCCACTAGCTTCGCGAGAAATAGGCGTTTTCAGCAATGCGTTGAGCTCATCGATACCTTCAGATTTAGGGTTAACCCATGTTTCCTTCAAGCGTTGACGCTCAGCCGTTAGATTATCCATTTTCTCGTTGAAGCGTTGCCAGCGATCATCATCAATCAGTCCAAGCGATCTTGCTTGTTCCGTTAAACGCATATCAGCATTGTCTTCACGCAGCAACAAGCGGTATTCGGCGCGAGAGGTAAACATTCGATAGGGTTCTTTGGTTCCCATCGTTGATAAATCATCAATTAATACGCCCATATAAGCTTGATCGCGACGTGGGCTCCAGCCTTCTTTTCCTTGGCTGAACAAACTTGCGTTTAAACCAGCCATCAAACCTTGTGCAGCCGCTTCTTCATAGCCTGTTGTTCCATTAATCTGTCCAGCAAAGAACAAGCCTTGGATAAATTTCGTTTCATACGTTTGCTTCAAATCACGTGGATCAAAGAAATCATATTCGATCGCATATCCAGGGCGAACAATGTGGGCATTTTCAAATCCTTTCATGGAACGAACAATTTGGATCTGCACATCAAATGGAAGACTGGTTGAAATACCATTTGGGTATAATTCGTGTGTCGTTAAGCCCTCAGGTTCAATAAAGATCTGGTGGCTATTCTTATCTGCAAAGCGCATGACTTTGTCTTCGATCGACGGGCAGTATCGAGGTCCAATGCCTTCAATCACACCAGCGTACATAGGGCTACGATCGAGGTTCGCTCGAATAACATCATGTGTTTGCTCATTGGTGTGTGTAATAAAACACGGAATTTGAGTTGGGTGCTGCTCACGCTTACCGACAAAAGAAAACACTGGTGTTGGATTGTCGCCATGCTGAGCTTCTAAAACTGACAAGTCGACACTGCGAGCATCGATACGAGGTGGCGTTCCGGTTTTTAGACGATCGACTCTAAATGGTAAATCACGAAGTCGATTGGCAAGCGCGATGGACGGTTGATCGCCCATGCGTCCACCTGATGAACTTTCCATGCCGATATGGATCTTTCCACCAAGGAATGTCCCTACCGTTAGCACAACAGCTTGTGCATGGAACTTTAACCCCATCTCAGTCACAACGCCGCGAATTTGATCGTTTTCTACGATCACATCATCTACGGATTGCTGAAATAGTGTCAGGTTTGGTGTGTTCTCAAGCGCATTACGGACATAAGCCTTGTACAACGCTCGATCAGCTTGAGCTCGAGTTGCTCTTACTGCTGGCCCTTTAGAGGCGTTTAATGTACGAAATTGAATACCAGAATGATCGATCGCATTGGCCATCAAACCACCTAGAGCATCGACTTCTTTGACTAAATGACCTTTACCAATGCCACCAATCGCTGGGTTGCATGACATCTGCCCCAGCGTATCAATATTGTGCGTCAGCAAAAGTGTTTTTTGCCCTGTACGGGCAGATGCGAGTGCGGCTTCCGTTCCTGCATGTCCGCCACCGACTATGATGACATCAAATGTTTCGTGATAAAGCATGAACCGACCTCGTATTCAATCGACAAAATGAACTAACCAAAAGGAGACGTATTCTACCGCTTTTCTTGTAGCGAGAACATCGCTTTTCGCAACTTTTGGATCTTGCTAAAAAGAACTATTAAATAGGGATCTATATATATGATCTTTTATTAGATCTATTATTAGGATCGTCCAATTCTGTGGATAAGTGGAAAATGATCAACAAAACCATGGATCTTTTTATGATCAGTTCTTGTGATCTTGCTTTGATCTAGTCTTGTATTAGCTGGGATCAAAATGGCTACTTATACACAGGCGGATCAAAAGGGAAAAGTTGTTATTTGGATAAATATAGCTTTTACACTGGAAATAGTATTAGTTATCCACATGGGATTGGTGTTTTTTTTCAGTATTAGCTAACAGATTGGCGGGGAAAGTTATGCACATTTGTAAAAAAAAGCGGCTTTCACCGCTTTTTCTTTATTGGAATTTGCTGATATGTTCGTTGAGCCACGCTTCAGCGGTATCTTCCGGGACTTGATCGTTGAGAATGTCGATTTCTAGACCTTCTGCGATTGGTGTTGCTCCTATGTCCTCGAGAAGATCAAAAGCATGTTTACCTGCCGCGCAAAATGTATCGTAACTTGAGTCGCCAATACCAATAACGGCGTACTTTACTGTCGACATTCGGGGTGGGGTGTTCTGTAGGTCAGCAATGAAAGGTTGAATATTATCTGGATAATCACCCGCTCCGTGAGTTGACGTGATAATGAACCAGATGCCATCCGCTTCAATGTCGGCGAGCTGAGGTTGATTATGAATGGTTGTGGTTAGCCCTTGCTCTATGAGTAGATCGCTTAGGTGGTCACCCACATATTCGGCACCACCAAGTGTGCTACCTGTAATGATATGAATCATGCTCATTCCTTTATTTACCAATACAAAACGATGAGAAAATACGACCCAGTAGATCATCTGAGCTAAACTCGCCCGTAATTTCATTGAGATGCTGTTGAGTTATTCTTAGCTCTTCCGCAAGAATTTCTCCTGCCATGTAGCCTTCAAGCTGTTGTTGGCCAATATTGAGGTGTTCTGCGGCACGCTCTAATGCATCAAGGTGACGCCTTCGAGCCATAAAGCCACCTTCGTTCGCACCAGAAAAGCCCATAATAGACTTTAAATGCTCACGAAGTGCGCCAATGCCTTCACCGGTTCGAGCCGACAGGCGAATCAGTGTTGGCGAGTTGACATGACAGATACCAAGTGCCTCATTGGTTTCATCAACCTTATTGCGAATCACGGTGATACCAATAGACTCTGGAAGGCGATCCATGAAATCAGGCCATATCTCTTTTGGATCCGTGGCATCTGTCGTGGTGCCATCAACCATAAAGAGAACACGATCGGCTTGGTTGATCTCTTCCCAAGCCCGTTCTATCCCAATTTTTTCTACTTCATCAGACGCTTCGCGTAGACCTGCTGTATCAATGATGTGTAAAGGCATCCCATCGATATGGATATGCTCTCTGAGCACATCTCGTGTTGTGCCCGCTATGTCGGTCACGATCGCGGACTGTTTACCTGAAAGCGCATTCAGCAGACTTGATTTACCAGCATTGGGGCGGCCAGCGATGACGACCTTCATGCCTTCGCGCATGATTGAACCTTGGTTGGCTTCTTTTCTAACGGCCTCCAGGTTATCAATTATCGACTGTAAGTCATTAGATACCTTACCGTCGGCTAAGAAATCAATTTCTTCTTCGGGAAAATCAATGGCTGCTTCCACGTAGATTCTTAGATAAATCAGGGATTCCACCAGCACGTGTATGCGTTTAGAGAATTCACCTTGCAGTGATTGAAGGGCTGACTTTGCCGCTTCTTCTGAACTGGCATCAATAAGATCGGCAATGGCTTCTGCTTGTGTTAAATCCATTTTGTCGTTCATGAAGGCACGTTCGGAGAATTCGCCTGGTCGTGCTGGGCGAACGCCAGGAATAAGCAAAATACGTTTAATCAGCATATCCATGACCACCGGGCCACCATGGCCTTGAAGTTCTAGGACATCTTCACCAGTAAAGGAGTGTGGATTTGGGAAATACAGGGCGATGCCTTGGTCAATTTCTGAATCATCGTCAGATTTAAAGGCAAGGTATTCTGCATAACGCGGTTTAAGTTCACGTCCGGTGACGGCAAGCGCAACCTGAGATGCCGCTGGGCCAGAGACGCGGATAATACCGACGCCACCACGGCCGGGTGCAGTGGCTTGTGCCACGATAGTGTCTGTTGTCATTGGTTTTGCCTTAATCGCAATACGTTAGCCAAATTGTAATCATGGAGACGAAAAAAGGCGACCCTAAAGGTCGCCTTTTATTTGAATTGCTTCGTTCAGGTTACTTAGTGTGTAACCCTTTCTTTTCCAGAGCACGATAAATCAGTGTTTGCTGGATAAGCGTAACAATGTTTGAAACCAACCAGTAAAGAACAAGACCGGATGGGAACCAAAGGAAGAAGAAGGTAAACATAACCGGCATAAAGGTCATGATCTTCTGCTGCATTGGGTCGGTAACCGTTGTTGGGCTCATTTTTTGAATCATGAACATACTCGCACCCATCAACAGAGGAAGGATGTAGTACGGGTCTTGTGCTGAAAGGTCAGTGATCCAGCCAAAGAATGGCGAGTGACGCAGTTCAACAGATTCCATGAGTGCCCAATAAAGCGAAATGAAGATTGGCATCTGTAAGATAATTGGAAGACAGCCGCCCAGCGGGTTCACTTTCTCTTTCTTATACAGTTCCATCATTTCTTGGCTCATACGTTGACGGTCGTCGCCAATACGCTCACGCATTGCTTGCAGCTTAGGCTGTAGCATGCGCATTTTTGCCATTGATGTGTATTGAGCTTTCGTCAGTGGGTACATAGCACCACGTACGATGAAGGTTAAGCAGATAATCGCTAGACCCCAGTTCACGACAATGCCTTGAATAAACGACAATAGCGTGTGAAGTGGTTTTGCAATAAACCATAACCAACCGTAATCCACTACAAGGTCAAGGTTTGGCGCTGTCGCGGCCATTTGGTCTTGTAGTTTAGGGCCAGCCCAAAGCGTTGCTTTAAGTTCAGCCGTTTGGCCATTACCAATTGTCTGATTTGGCATACGAACGCCAATGTCAGCAAGGTTGCCAATAACACGAGTATAAAGATTGGTACCTGGTGCTTCGCGTGGGATCCATGCTGCTGCAAAGTAATGCTGGATCATTGCTGCCCAACCTTGACCATCAGTCAGGTTAAGAGACAGGTTACGATCTTGCATATCGTCGAAGCTGTATTTCTTATAACGCGTGTCTTGAGTTGAATAAGCACCGCCATTATAAGTTGGCATAGTAATGCTGCCGCCTTTATCCTGAACATTTTGTCTCAGGTGTGCGTACATACCAAACGTCGCGTTTTGGCCAGATTGGTTGTCGATGTTGTATTCAACATCAACCGCATAGCTGCCACGCTTAAGAACGAAGGTTTTAACATAGTTAATTCCGTTCGCAGTAAACGTCATAGGGATACGAAGTTCATCCTGACCATCTTGCAACGTCAAGCTTTCTGCTGAAACTTGGTAAGCCGGGCGGTCGGTACTGCTTAAATCAATACCTTGAGGACCAACAAGACCACTTTGTGCAATAAACTGATGACCTTGTGAATCTTTAAGAAGTTCAAAAGAGTCTGCTGAATCTTGCTCAATCGCGTATTCGTTAAGATCTGCTGTTACTACATCGCCACCGATCGTATTGATGCCAAGCGTTAGCACATCAGTTTTCACTGTGATGATTTTCTCTGCGGCTGAAGTATGACCAGGAGCTGGATCATGTTCATCAGCGAAAGATGGTGCAGGTAGGGTACTACCTTGAGCCTGTTGTGTCGGTGCCGGTGCTGGATTCTTGTACGATTGCCATTGGTTAAATAGCAAAAAAGAAACTAACGCCAAGCCGATTAACAGAATATTACGTTGAGAATCCATCGTTATTTATCTCTGTCTTGTTTTTGGACTGGTGGAATGGGGTCGTATCCCCCTTCATTCAAAGGATGACATCTTAATAGACGTTTGCCAGTTAGCCAACACCCTTTTACAAAACCGTGAGCTTGTAAGGCTTCTATGGCGTAACGGGAACAAGTTGGGGTAAACCGACAGCGAGGTCCTATAAGGGGACTAATGGTCCATCTATAAAGATAGACAAGTCCTATTGCTAACCACGCGAAGGGCGAGACAGGCGATGCCATAGTTTATCGAGAAGTTGGAACATTTCATCGTTGCTTAGAGTTTGGGCACTCTTCTTTGCAATAACAACAAAATCTTTGTTTGGAAGTTCATGTTGTTTGTTACGAAAGCTTTCACGAGTAAGTCGTTTAAAGTGATTTCTAGCAACAGCTGTTTTTATCTGTTTTTTAGGAACCGCAAGACCGAGACGTGGGTGTGAAAGAGAGTTTTTACGAGCAATGATGGTGAAGTGAGGGGAGCCGGCTCTGTGAGCTTGCTTAAATACGTTTTGATAATGCTCGGGAGTTAACAAACGTAACTCCCGAATAAAGGCGTGCTTCTTATTCAAAATAGTCAATTATTTTGAAAGACGCGCACGGCCTTTTGCACGACGTGCATTAATTGTTTTACGACCGTTCTTAGTCGCCATGCGTGCACGGAAGCCGTGAGTACGCTTGCGCTTTAGAACTGAAGGTTGAAAAGTGCGTTTAGACATGGTTATTACCTTTACTGATCAGTAGTTTTAGGTTCTCGTTGAACCCGGCGTGGGAGAAATACCCTTCTCTATAAATAAAGAGGAAATCCGACGCCTCTCAACAAAGAGGCGGAATTGTAATCACTGTGGCTCAAAGAGTCAATAATCAGTTCAATTTCAATTCCGGTCGGCGGATTATACGTTTTGTGAGCGAGAGCGCAAGGATCCTTATTCGATCCCGACCTGATTTAGGAACTTTTTTAACTGTATATCCTGTGGATCGTTAAAAATTTGCTCTGGTGGACCTTGTTCTACGATATGACCATTGGCCATAAAGATCACTTTATCAGCGACTTCGCGGGCAAATTGCATTTCGTGAGTAACCACTAACATCGTTTGATGTTGAGTCGCTAATTTTTTCATTAAATTTAATACTTCGCCGACCCATTCAGGGTCAAGAGCGGAAGTGGGCTCATCAAAAAGCAATAATTCGGGTTGCAGCGCCATGGCGCGTCCAATTCCAACTCGCTGTTGCTGACCACCGGAAAGTGAGGCAGGGTACTGATGTGCTTTGTCGCCTAAGCCGATATCATCAAGAATTTGCTGAGCACGCGCTAAGGCTTGTGGTTTTTTCCAACCTTTTACGGTAATTAAACCTTCTGCAATGTTTTGTATTGCCGTCATATGGGCAAATAAGGCGTAGTTTTGGAACACGAACCCGGTTTTTCTGCGTAGCGCCAATACTTCGGCTTTGGTGTGGTTTTGGCAGTCGACCGTCACATCATCAATCGAGATAGTGCCTTGGTTGGCTTCTTCAAGGAAGTTAACGCAACGAAGTAATGTGGATTTTCCTGTGCCACTGGAACCAATGACCACCACTATTTCACCCTGTTTTATGTCGATATCGATGCCTTTTAAGACTTCGGTATCGCCAAAGCGCTTATGAATATTATGTAATTTGATCATCGTTGGTACGCCTTATTCAATCTTTGTTCCGCCCATACTTGAACGCGAGTAAGCACTAACACGACCCCCCAATAAATAAGAGCGACGGCTAAGAAGGCTTCAAAAAATCGAAAGCTTGAAGAGGCTTCCATTTGAGCTTTTGCCATGATTTCGGCGACACCTAGCGTAAATGCAAGCGATGTTGATTTGATCATATCAATGAAGTAATTCATCAATGATGGCAGTGCGACTCGTGTTGCTTGCGGCAAAATGATACGGCGCATAGCTTGGCTTTTGGTCATACCGACAGAAAGACTGGCTTCCATCTGACTGCGATCGATACCGATAATGGCCGCTCGAATACTTTCTGCCATATAGGCGGCGAAGTGCAAGGTTAGGCCGATCACCGCGGCGCTAAACGCGTTAAGCCCCACCATCCATGGAAATACTTGAGGTAAACCGTAATAGAGCAGAAATAACTGCACCAGGAGTGGCGTGCCACGGAAGAAACTAATATAAAGTTGACTGAGTTGGTCCAATACTGGGATTTTGAACACTCGAATATTGGCTAATATCACTGATAAGATCAGTGAGAAAAACAACCCCCATATTGCCATCTCCATCGTCGTACCAAGGTACTTAAATAGTATTGGCAATAGATCGAGCATGTATTGAAAATCAAATCCCATAACGCATCCAAAACTTAAAAAAATAAACGCCCACTACCGATAAGAGTAGTGGGCGTATGCATAGTGTTCACTTACTTTTTAGTGATATCGGCACCAAACCACTTTTCAGAAATGCTCGCCAAAGTACCGTCCGCACGCATCGCGGCCAGAGCGGTGTTGACTTCTTTCTGCAGTTTTTGACCATTTTCGTTATCGACAAACGGCCAAGCGTTTTCAATCGTTTCAAAAGGTTCGCCTGCTAATTGTAGTGGAAGACCAGTCTTCTTGATTAGTTCAAGGGCAGACAAGCGATCCATGACAAATGCATCTGAACGGCCTAGCGCGACATCGTGTTCAATACCGGTGTCGTAGGTTTTGATGTTGATTTTTCCGTCTTTATCGTATTGACGTAACAACTGTTCAAAGTTTGAACCTAAGTTAACCGCCACGTTTTTACCGGAAAGGTCATCAATACCTTGAATACTGTCATTGCCTTTACGGACGGTAATTTGTGCACCGTCGATGACATAAGGGTCAGCGAAGAGATATTTTGCTTTGCGCTCGTCGGTAATGGTAATTTGATTCGAAATCGTATCAATTCGTCCCGTTTCAAGTAAGCCAAATAGGCCTGAAAAACTGGCAGTAACGTACTCGACGTTGTAGTCATTGCGACGTCCGATTTCGTCCCATAAATCGACTTCAAAGCCTTGTAATTTGTCTTGCTTCACAAACGTAAATGGGAAGTAGCGACCAGACATTCCCACTTTCACGTCTTGTGCGACTGCAGCATATGCTGCTTGAGATACGGTTGCAGAAAGTGCTAAGGCTGTTAATGCGCCTTTAATCCAGTTTTTCATTTTACTACTCCTTATGTTTGTAGGGAGGAATGTTACTGGTAAAGTTGTCGATAAGTTAAATAACTAGTTGTTATTAACCATAACAAACTCGTGGTTGAACGGTGAAGCTTTCACCACCTTTTTGATCAATTGTCCTCACCTGATGACAGATTAATCACTGATCTATGCACAAGTTGGATCAATGTGGGGTATTGTGAGTAGATCGCAATTTTGTGCATGAATGTGTGAGTAAAATAAGGGCAAATTGTGTGGATCCAAGCTAAATGACCCTAAAAATTGTGAATAACTTCGATCTTATTCACTGTAAGCTCGATCATTTGCTGGCGATCTTGGTTATCAACAGGTAAAATTGACAGTCTTCCCCAAATTCAATAATAGAGTGAGCGCAACGTGTCATCTTCGCTTTGGTTGCAATGCATGCAACAACTACAAGAAGAGCTACCAGCTACCGAATTCAGCATGTGGGTAAGACCACTGCAAGCTGAGCTTAATGACAATACCCTAACTCTATTTGCGCCAAATCGTTTTGTACTCGATTGGGTTCGAGATCGTTACCTCAATAGCATTAATCGTTTACTGCAAGAATATTGTGGTAATGATGTCCCAAGCCTGCGTCTTGAAGTGGGCAGCCGACGAGTATCGGCGCCGCCTCCACCTAAACCTGTGAAGAGCGCGGCTGATGTCGCAGCAGAATCTTCAGCACCAGCAAGATTACAAGCCAGACAGCCAGTGCATAAAACGTGGGACAATGAAGTCGAAGTGGCGGACATCAATCACCGCTCTAACGTTAACATTAAGCACAAATTTAATAACTTTGTGGAAGGTAAGTCGAACCAATTAGGTTTAGCGGCAGCGCGTCAAGTGGCAGACAATCCAGGAGCGGCCTACAACCCGTTGTTCTTATATGGTGGTACGGGCTTGGGCAAAACGCACTTATTGCATGCTGTGGGTAACGCTATTATCGATAATAAGCCCAATGCGAAAGTGATTTACATGCACTCCGAACGCTTTGTGCAAGATATGGTGAAAGCGCTGCAAAACAATGCGATTGAAGAGTTTAAGCGTTATTATCGCAGTGTGGATGCGTTGCTTATCGATGATATTCAGTTCTTTGCTAATAAAGAGCGCTCTCAAGAAGAGTTCTTTCACACCTTTAATGCTTTGCTTGAAGGCAACCAACAGATCATTTTGACTTCAGATCGTTATCCAAAAGAAATCAATGGTGTTGAAGATCGCCTTAAATCTCGTTTTGGTTGGGGACTGACGGTTGCCATTGAGCCTCCTGAATTGGAAACTCGCGTCGCGATTTTAATGAAGAAGGCTGAAGATCATCAAATTCATCTTGCTGATGAAGTGGCATTCTTTATTGCTAAGCGTCTTCGTTCAAATGTGCGTGAGTTGGAAGGGGCGCTTAACCGTGTCATCGCGAACGCCAATTTTACCGGACGTCCTATCACTATTGATTTTGTTCGCGAAGCGTTACGTGATTTGCTGGCTCTACAAGAAAAATTAGTGACGATCGATAATATTCAAAAAACAGTCGCAGAATACTACAAAATTAAAGTGGCCGATTTGCTTTCGAAGCGTCGTTCACGTTCAGTAGCGCGTCCTCGTCAACTGGCAATGGCGCTTGCGAAAGAACTCACCAACCATAGCTTGCCTGAGATTGGTGATGCGTTTGGTGGTCGTGACCACACTACGGTGCTTCATGCATGTCGTAAAATTGCCCAGCTCAGAGAAGAAAGCCACGATATTAAGGAAGACTACTCTAACTTAATTCGCACGCTTTCTTCCTAATAGTGTCAGAATCACTATAATTAGCATCAATCTATTGTATTTCGAATCTAAGTGGCATGGATTGCCATCTTTGCGAAGAGTTATCTATGAAATTTACTATCGAGCGTAATCACCTTCTTAAGCCGCTACAGCAAGTCTCTGGCGCGTTGGGTGGTAGACCAACTTTGCCTATTTTGGGTAACTTACTGTTAAAAGTATCCGATGGTGTGCTTTCTATCACTGCGACTGATCTTGAAGTTGAGCTGATCAGTAAAGTAACGCTAGAAAGTGATTTTGAAGCGGGCAGTATCACAGTGCCGTCACGAAAGTTTCTCGATATCTGTCGTGGCTTGCCTGATGATGCAATGATTACCATCCTACTGGAAGGTGATCGTGTTCAGTTGCGCTCTGGTCGTAGCCGTTTTTCATTAACGACATTACCGGCGAGTGATTTTCCTAATATTGAAGATTGGCAGCAAGAGGTTGCCGTGACGGTGACACAGGCTGAAATGAAATCTTTGATAGAGAAAACACAGTTCTCTATGGCGAATCAAGATGTTCGTTATTACCTTAATGGTATGTTGTTTGAGCTCGATGATAATACCTTACGCTCTGTGGCAACCGATGGTCACCGCATGGCGGTCGCCACTGTCACTTTGGAAGGTAGCTTTGAGAATCAACAAATTATTGTGCCTAGAAAAGGGGTGCAAGAGCTGTCTAAATTATTAGACGCGCCTGAGCAGCCGGTCACATTGCAAATTGGCAGCTCTAACATCCGCGCGGAAGTGAACAACTTTATCTTTACGTCTAAGTTGGTGGACGGTCGCTTCCCTGATTATCGTCGAGTATTGCCACAAAATACCGATAAAACGCTAGAAGCAGACTGTGGTGAGTTACGTCAGGCTTTCTCTCGCGCGGCGATTTTGTCGAACGAAAAGTTCCGTGGTGTTCGAGTGAATCTGGATGGCAGTGAAATGCGCATTACTGCGAATAACCCAGAGCAAGAAGAAGCGGAAGAAATGTTAGACGTGAACTTTGAAGGTGATGCGTTAGAGATTGGCTTCAATGTGTCTTATGTTTTGGATGTATTGAACAGTTTACGTTGCAATCAGGTACGCATTTCTATGTCTAACGCGAACGCCAGTGCGCTGATTGAAAATAGCGAAGATGAAAGCGCCATGTATGTGGTGATGCCAATCCGTCTCTAATATGAGCATCGCTTTATGCCGCTTTCGCGTCTAATCGTACAGCAGTTTCGAAATATTAAAGCCTGTGATATTGAACTATCCACAGGCTTTAACTTTATTATCGGCCCTAACGGGTGTGGTAAAACAAGCTTGCTTGAAGCCATATATTTATTAGGTCATGGCCGTTCATTCAAAAGTACTTTGACGGGACGAGTGATTCAAAATGACTGCCAAGAACTGTTTGTTCACGGTCGTTTTTTGAACTCGGATCAATTTGAGGTACCTATTGGCATTAATAAGCAGCGTGATGGGTCAACAGAGGTTAAAATAGGCGGTCAATCTGGGCAGAAACTCGCTCAGCTTGCTAAGGTGTTACCTTTGCAATTAATTCATCCAGAAGGCTTTGAATTACTGACCGATGGGCCTAAATTTAGACGTGCATTTATCGACTGGGGTGTGTTTCACTCTGAACCTGGCTTTCATGAAGCATGGGGTCGTTTTAAACGCCTAAACAAGCAGCGCAATGCGTTACTTAAATCCGCCACCAGCTATCGAGAGATGCGGTTTTGGGATAAGGACCTTGCGTTACTGGCTACTCAAATAGACGATTGGCGTCGTCGCTACGTTGAGCAAATGCAGCCATTAGCTGAAACAATGTGCCAGTCCTTTCTGCCAGAATTGGACATTAAGCTTGGCTATTATCGAGGCTGGGAAAAAGGTACGCCATACAGTGAGTTGTTAGAGCGAAGTTTTGAGAGAGACCAAGCGTTGGGGTATACCTTTAGTGGACCCAACAAGGCCGACTTACGGATCAAAGTGAACAATACACCTGTAGAGGATGTGTTATCACGAGGTCAGTTGAAATTAATGATGTGTGCGTTGCGCTTAGCGCAAGGTCAACATCTAGCAGAATTAACAGGAAAGCAGTGCATCTATTTAATCGATGACTTTGCTTCAGAATTAGATAGCCTCCGTCGTAAACGCTTAGCGGATTACTTAAAAGAGACGAAGGCTCAAGTTTTTGTAAGTTCTATTACCCAAAGCCAAGTTGCCGATATGGTTGACGAAAATGGCAAGATGTTTCATGTGGAACATGGCACAATAGAACCAGGTAAATAGTGAGAGAAACTCATGTCAGAAAATTACGATTCATCGAGTATTAAAGTACTAAAGGGTCTGGATGCAGTACGTAAGCGTCCGGGAATGTACATCGGCGACACGGACGATGGAACCGGTCTGCACCACATGGTTTTTGAGGTGGTTGACAACTCAATAGATGAAGCGTTGGCTGGTCACTGTAATGACATCATTGTGACTATCCATGAGGACAGCTCGGTTTCTGTTCGCGATGATGGTCGTGGTATCCCTACGGAGCTGCATCCAGAAGAGCAAGTTTCTGCTGCGGAAGTTATCATGACGGTACTTCACGCTGGTGGTAAGTTTGATGATAACTCATACAAAGTATCTGGTGGCCTACACGGTGTAGGTGTTTCGGTAGTAAATGCTCTGTCTAAGCAAGTGACGTTGACTATCCATCGTGGTGGAAAAACTCATACTCAAACTTACCATCATGGTGAGCCGCAAGCGCCACTAGCAGTAGTAGGTGATACCGATAAAACGGGTACTGAGATTCGTTTCTGGCCAAGTGAAGAGACATTCACGAACATCGAATTCCATTATGATATTTTGGCGAAGCGTCTTCGAGAGCTCTCTTTCTTGAATTCAGGTGTTTCTATCAAGCTTATTGATAAACGCGAAGAAGACAAAATGGATCACTTCATGTTTGAAGGTGGTATCCAAGCGTTTGTTGAGCATCTAAATACCAATAAAACGCCGATCATTCAAAAAATATTCCACTTCGATTTTGAGCGCGAAGATGGCATTACCGTCGAAGTTGCAATGCAATGGAATGATGGTTACCAAGAGAACATCTACTGTTTCACTAACAACATTCCTCAACGTGATGGTGGTACCCACTTAGCAGGTTTCCGTTCGGCACTAACACGTACGCTGAACACCTTTATGGACAAAGAGGGCTTTTCTAAGAAAGCTAAAACATCGACATCTGGCGATGATGCTCGTGAAGGTTTAACCGCGATTGTTTCTGTGAAAGTACCTGATCCTAAATTCTCAAGCCAAACGAAAGATAAACTGGTTTCTTCTGAAGTGAAGTCAGCGGTTGAATCGGCAATGAACGAAAAACTGTCTGAATTCCTTGCGGAAAACCCAGGTGAAGCGAAGATAGTTTGTTCAAAAATTATTGATGCAGCACGTGCTCGTGATGCCGCTCGTAAAGCTCGTGAGATGACTCGTCGTAAAGGCGCGTTAGATTTAGCTGGTTTACCAGGTAAGCTTGCCGATTGCCAAGAAAAAGACCCTGCATTGTCTGAACTATACATTGTGGAAGGGGACTCTGCTGGCGGATCAGCCAAGCAGGGGCGTAACCGTAAGAACCAAGCAATTTTGCCACTGAAAGGTAAAATTCTAAACGTTGAGAAAGCACGCTTTGACAAGATGTTGTCTTCCCAAGAAGTTGCGACGCTAATTACTGCGTTGGGCTGTGGTATTGGCCGCGATGAATATAACCCAGACAAACTGCGTTATCACAACATCATCATCATGACCGATGCCGACGTGGATGGATCGCACATCCGTACGCTACTTTTGACGTTCTTCTATCGTCAAATGCCTGAGCTTATTGAGCGCGGCTACATCTATATTGCACAACCGCCACTTTACAAAGTGAAGAAAGGTAAACAAGAGCAATACATCAAAGATGAAGACGCTATGAACCAGTATCAGGTGGCGTTGGCTTTGGATAATGCCGCGTTGCATGTTAACCCTGAAGCACCCGCTTTTGCTGGCGAAGGGCTAGAGAAATTGGTACAGCAGTACAATACGGGCATTAAACTGGTTGATCGTATGAGTCGTCGTTACCCGCGTGCGTTGGTACACGAATTGATCTACGTACCTCGCCTTACTGCGGAGCAATGTCATGATGATGCCGCGGTTGAAGCATGGGGCAAGCAACTTGTTGAGCAACTTAATGCCAAAGAAGCGGGCGCGAGCCAATACAGCTTAGAGGTTGAAAAACACGAAGAGCTAGGGTTGAGTGTACCGAAGGTTGTGGTTCGTACCCATGGTGTGACGTATGAGCATGTCTTGAGTGTTGACCTTATCAACTCGAAAGAATTTAGCAAGTTAGCGGATCTATCTGAAGCGCTAGAAGGCTTAATTGAAGAGGGCGCTTATATTAAACGTGGTGAGCGTACTCAGCCTGTTTCTAGTTTTGTTGAAGCGTTAGAGTGGTTAGTGAAAGAGTCTCGTCGTGGTCTTAGCCTACAACGATACAAAGGTCTGGGTGAGATGAACCCCGATCAACTTTGGGAAACGACCATGGACCCTGAAACTCGCCGCATGATGCAGGTGACGATCGAAGATGCTGTTGGCGCTGATTTACTGTTCACTACGCTAATGGGTGATCAAGTTGAACCGCGTCGTAACTTCATTGAAGAGAATGCTCTAAAAGTAGCAAACTTGGATGTGTAGTGTGCTTACAGTGTAAGTAATAGAGAAACGCTGCCTTTGGGTGGCGTTTTTTGTTTCTGGGAGAGCGGCTATTTATCACGGTACCGCTACAGCTCGCCAGCGTGCATATATTCTCGTTAGACTTAATTATCGATGATGGTTTGTCACTGGATCCATCTTTTTTTGCTATCGACTTGAATCTGAATGCTATCGTCCCTATATCTATTATTGAAGAGGATGCCAAATTATTGGGCCTTTGATATCGCTGGCGTAACATCGCTCATGAGAGGATGACTGCGCAGCTCACAACTTGATATAGCCCACCACCATGTAGGTCGATGTACAACATATCGAACATGATATTGGGATGACTTAGTCGCCATACTAATGCTGACTAAGACTATTGCTTAATGAAAGGATAGTATGATGAGAACTGTAGATTTTTCCCCCCTATACCGTAACGCCATTGGTTTTGACCGTCTGTTTAACTTGATGGAAGCCAACACATCGAAGAATTCTTCTGGTGGTTATCCACCGTATAACATTGAACAGCAAGACGAGAACAAATACCGCATTACGATGGCCGTCGCGGGTTTTGCTGATGATCATTTAGATATTACTCAAAAAGAGAATATGTTAATTGTGCGTGGAGAGCGTCAGGCAGAAGAAAGTAAAAATTATATCTACCAAGGCATTGCAGAACGAGACTTTGAGCGTAAATTCCAATTGGCGGATTACGTGAAAGTGATCGGCGCGACAATGGAAAACGGTTTACTTCACGTGGATTTGGAAAGAGAGATCCCGGAAGCCATGCAACCACGTAAGATCGCGATCAATGGTAAAAGCTTGCCAGATAATAGTTAATTCCCTTAAGCATGCAGTTAACACCTATTGGTATAAAAAAGAGCGCTTATTAGCGCTCTTTTCGATCTAGCTTAACTATTAGTTTTGTTGGTACGCTTTATTTATTTCTTCAGCAATAATGTTGATGCCTTTTTGCATCGCTTCATCTGGCTGCACGTAGTTCATACGTAAGCATTGATGTGCGTGATCCCAGTTGTCTTCCTGTCCAATAAAGAAATACTCACCTGGGACAATAAGCACGCCTCGAGCTTTTAACCGTTTGTATAACTCCATTGTGTTAATAGGCAGTTCATCAAACCATAGCCATAAGAATATTGCGCCTTCTGGTTTATGGACTCGAAAGCGCGGGTCTGGTATAGCTTGTTGCAGTAGTTCTACGGCTCGTTGTGATTTCTGTTGGTAATACGGCTTTATTACATTTTCACTTAGTGGCAGTAAATCACCATTTTCAATCATATGATGAGCTAAAGCGGGTCCCATTCCACTTGGCGCAAGGCTAATAATACCGTTCATATTGGTCAGTGCTTGGGTAATTTCCTCACTCGCAATCACGATGCCACAGCGAAGCCCCGGTAAGCCTAATTTTGATAAGCTCATGCACAATATCGTATTGTCATTCCAAAATGGGGTGACATCTTCAAAGATGATATTGGGGAAAGGTGTGCCGTAAGCATTATCAATAATTAGCGGTATGCCGTTGGCTCGAGCCAGTTTATCTAGTTTGCGAATTTCATCGTCAGTAAGAACATTGCCTGTTGGATTCGTTGGTCTTGAGGCACAGATTGCGGCGACAGAGTCATCGACCTTTAAACGGTCAAAATCGACGTGATATTTGAATTGACGTTGTTCAAGCATTTCTATTTCTGGGCGATATGAGACAAAAATATCGTCTTCAAGACCTGCATCACCGTAGCCTATGTACTCTGGTGCTAACGGCAGTAGGATTTTCTTTTTTCGCCCGTCTTGGTACTGGCCTGCAAAAAGGTTGAAGAGGTAAAAAAATCCGCTTTGGCTACCATTCGTCAGGCTGATGTTCTTTTCTGAAATGTCCCAACCGTACGTTTCTTTTAGTAAGTTCGCTAAGGACTTTACGAAGGCATCTTTACCTTGTGGGCCATCATAGTTTGACATCGCTTCAACGAGTTCGCCGCTGGCGAGCATTGAGGCACTAGCTTGATGAAAATACTCGAGCATTTCGGGAATGGCAGCAGGGTTGCCTCCACCGAGCATGATGGCGCCAGGAGTGCGCAGTCCATCATTTAGATCATCCATTAACTGGGTGATCCCTGAGTAACGATTAAATTTTTCACCAAACTTAGAAAATTGCATTGTTGTCCCTAGTTCATTGCGTTCACTTGTATGAGTTACCTATATCGACCTTGCTGGTGGCAAGGGAGTCGTTTGAACATACCGTATTGATAATGTGAGGCAAAGCACTATTTTGCTAAATGGGGAATTTGAGTCAATCGGGGCGCTGAAGTAGGGGTAATAAAAAACCCGGTCATAAGACCGGGTTTTGCTTGAAACAAGTCAGGTTACTTCTGAAGAAGAGAAATATCCGCGATTTTCAAGAACAAGTTACGTAGGTTGTTAAGCAGCGTTAGACGGTTCTTTTTAAGCGCTTCGTTGTCTGCCATGACCATTACGTTGTCAAAGAAAGCATCAACTGGCTCACGCAAGTTTGCTAGCTTACTCAACGCTTCTTGGTAGTTACCTGTCGCAAAAGCTGGCTCAAGCGCTTCTGTCATGACTTCAACTTCTTCTGCAAGTGCTTTTTCTGCATCTTCTTGAAGTAAGGTTAAATCAATCTCTTGAGCTAATTCGCCATCAAATTTCGCAAGGATGTTACCTACACGTTTGTTCGCCGCTGCTAGTGCTTCTGCTGCTTCCAGTTCACGGAAGTGAGAAACCGCTTTAACACGTTGGTCAAAGTCAGCTGGTTTCGTTGGACGATTCGCCAGTACCGCTTGGATGATATCAACGCTGAAGCCAGCATCTTGGTACCATGCACGGAAACGACCTAGCATGAAGTCGATAACGTCAGCTTCTACGTTGTCGTTGGTTAGCTTGTCGCCAAGTAGCGCTTTCGCTTTACCGATCAGATCAGTTAGGTCTAGGTTGTAGCCATTTTCAACGATGATACGTAGTACACCTAGTGATGCACGACGTAGTGCGAATGGGTCAGAACCTTTTGGTGCTTGGCCAATACCGAAGATACCTACGATAGTGTCTAGCTTGTCTGCCATTGCGACTGCAGAAGAGATACCCGTGCTTGGTAGTGTGTCACCCGCGAAACGAGGCATGTACTGCTCGTAAAGTGCCAGTGCAACTTGCTCGTCTTCACCATCGTGAGTGGCGTAGTGCATGCCCATTACACCTTGAGTATCGGTAAATTCGAATACCATTGATGTCATTAGGTCACACTTAGCCAGTAGGCCAGCACGCTTAGACTTTTCAACGTCAGCATCGATTTGCTCAGCAATGTAGCCTGCAAGCTCTGTGATGCGGTCTGTTTTGTCTTTGATCGTACCCAATTGCTTCTGGAAGATAGCTTGGTCTAGTTCAGTAAGACGGTCGATAAGCGGACGCTTACGGTCTGTGTTGAAGAAGAATTCAGCATCAGCAAGACGTGGGCGTACCACTTTCTCGTTACCTTCGATAACGTGGCGAGGCTCTTTAGACTCGATGTTTGATACGAAGATGAAGTTCGGTAGTAGCTTCTTGTTGTCATCGTAAACAGGGAAGTACTTCTGGTCACCTTTCATGGTGTAAACCAACGCTTCAGAAGGGACTTTTAGGAACTCTTCTTCGAACTTCGCTGTCAGTACTACTGGCCATTCAACCAGAGACGTTACTTCTTCAACAAGGTCATCTTCTAGGTCAGCTGTACCGCCAACCGCAGCGGCCGCTTTTTGCGAATCAGCAAGGATGATTGCTTTACGCGCTTCGTAATCTGCCATGACTTTACCGCGTTCTTCTAAGATCGCAGGGTATTGGTCAGCAGAGTCGATTGTGAACTCTTGTTCGCCCATGAAACGGTGACCACGGATAGTACGAGCAGAGGCTACGCCTAGGATTTCGCCTTCAACAAGCTCATCACCTAGTAGTACTGTCAGTGTTTTTACTGGACGGATAAATTGAATGTCTGAGTTACCCCAGCGCATTGCTTTAGGAATTGGTAGGCCAGCCAGTGCTTTCGCAGCGATGTCCATCACCAATTCTTGAACGGGTTTGCCAGCCACTTCTTGTTTGAAAAGAAGCCACTCGCCTTTGTCTGTTTTCAGACGGTCAGCTTGTTCAACAGTAATACCGTTACCACGAGCCCAACCTTGTGCCGCTTTGGTCGCGTTGCCTTCAGCATCGAATGCAACAGAAATCGCAGGGCCGCGTTTCTCAACCACTTTGTCCGCTTGGCCTTCAGCCAGTGCAGTGACTTTAAGTGCTAGACGGCGAGGTGCTGCGTACCACTTGATGCCTTCGTGAGAAAGCTCAGCCGTTTTAAGACCTGCTTCAAAGTTAGCAGCAAATGCTTCTGCTAGAGAACGAAGTGCCGTTGGTGGCAGCTCTTCCGTACCTAGCTCAATTAGAAAATTCTTCGCCATGATTATTTACCTTCCTTTTCTTCTACAGTTCGGCACATTGGGAAGCCAAGCGCTTCACGTGACGCGTAGTACGCCTCAGCAACGGACTTAGTCAGGTTGCGGATACGAAGGATGTAACGTTGACGCTCTGTTACAGAGATAGCTTTGCGCGCATCAAGGATGTTGAATGCGTGGCCTGCTTTTAGAATGCGCTCGTAAGCTGGAAGCGGAAGTGGCTTCTCAAGCTCAAGTAGCTCTTTACACTCTTTCTCGCACTGGTCGAAGAAAGTGAATAGGAAATCTACGTCTGCGTGCTCAAAGTTGTAGGTTGATTGCTCAACTTCGTTTTGGTGGAAGATGTCACCGTAAGTCACGTTAGAACCGTCTGGTGCGACGTTCCATACTAGGTCGTAAACAGAATCTACTTCCTGGATGTACATGGCTAGACGCTCGATACCGTAAGTGATCTCGCCAGTTACAGGCTTACACTCAAGGCCGCCAACTTGTTGGAAGTAAGTAAACTGAGTCACTTCCATACCGTTTAGCCATACTTCCCAACCAAGGCCCCATGCGCCTAGTGTTGGGTTTTCCCAGTTATCTTCAACGAAGCGAATGTCGTGAACGAGTGGGTCGACACCAAGTACTTCAAGAGAGCCTAAGTACAGCTCCTGAATATTGTCAGGAGATGGTTTTAGAGCTACTTGGAATTGATAGTAGTGCTGCAGACGGTTCGGGTTTTCACCATAGCGACCATCGGTCGGACGACGTGAAGGTTGAACGTATGCTGTGGACATTGGCTCTGGGCCAAGTGCACGTAGACATGTCATTGGGTGAGAGGTGCCAGCACCTACTTCCATATCTAGCGGTTGAACAATCGTACAACCATTTTGAGCCCAATAATCCTGCAGCGCGAGGATCATTCCCTGGAAGGTTTTGATATCGTATTTTTGCATAGTTTGTTCGCGCAATTCTCTAAATGAAAGTTTTGTCTGAAAACGGATAAAAATAACGATCAAGTATACCGAGTTATTCTCAGCGGGAGTAGGGGAAAAGGTGGTTAATTAATCATCAGGCATGCAAAAAAACAGACTTTTTCCTATTTATGTACTGTTTTTTCGATTTACTTACTGCTTGTCGCAATCCACGGACAGATATTATTGAACTTTATGGATTGAATGTTTAAAATGCCGCCCATCTTTGGGGAGTAGCTTATCAATGCCTATCACATGGCTTTGATTCATACGTCAACATAATTGGTGCACATTCACCATGGTGTATGAGACGAACAGCGAATTCGTTTAGCAAGACCTTAGATAAGCATCGTGAACCGGGGTGGGGCGCGAGGTTTATCTATGGTTAATAATTATAATCCCTGCCCCTTAGAGCATGTCGTGAGTGTCTTAGCATTATCCATTACTACTGTAGCTTTAGCCGAAATTGGTGACAAGACCCAGTTATTATCGTTATTACTGGCTAGCCGGTATCGAAAGCCTCTACCTATTATTGCCGCTATTTTTTTAGCAACGATCGCAAACCATGCTTTAGCGGCATGGCTGGGTGTTGTTGTGGCTGATTATCTGTCACCCGAAATACTAAAGTGGGTGCTGGTTGTGAGCTTTCTCGCGATGGCGGGTTGGGTACTTATTCCTGACAAATTAGATGAAAATGAAGCAGTGTCTGGTCGGGGACCTTTTGTTGCGAGCTTTATTGCTTTTTTTATTGCTGAGATAGGCGATAAAACGCAGATAGCGACGTCCATTCTTGGGGCACAATATGCGGATGCGTTAGTGTGGGTCATTCTTGGCACCACCATTGGTATGTTATTAGCGAATGTGCCGGTGGTGTTACTGGGTCAGTTCTCTGCGGAGCGATTGCCACTCAATTGGATACGCAGAGTGACTGCGCTGCTATTTGTTGTACTGGCCGGTGGAGCTGCACTGTTTTAGTGAATAACACCCATAGCTATAGCCATTAAATTAATATTTTTAGTCTTTATATCAATAGCTTGTTATGTCAATAGTCTGGTGCGGGTTCGTTTCGCTTGTTGAGTGCTTTCCTCTACTGAAAACCGTGATGGCTGCCATATTAGTGTCATGCTTGTCATGGTAATTTAACAGTGTGGATCCTAAGCGAGAGGGCAACGTATGCTGACACGTTATACAGGAATGACCGCTAAAAACCAAAGCGCTTTATTTACCGTTGGTTTGGTGCTGACGTTATTAGGCATGGTATTGACTGATATGTGGCTACCGATGGTCGTGGGTGCGATTATCATGACGGCATTAGCCGTTGAATCTTGGATTCGGGTGCAACACTTAATACCGATGCACGATGATATTCGAGTGATGCAAAAGCAGATTAAAGCACTCCAGTCTGAAATCAGAACGCTGGAATATGATGAATAATTAAAGGCTGCCTCTGGCAGCCTTTTTACATTTATCCAAATCTTAACGCTACTTCGTGCCTTTCTTTATGAGATAGAGATACGGCAGAGATTCGGTTTGCTCACCAATTAACTGATGATCCATAAAGCGACAGAAACTCGGAATGTCGCGAGTTGTTGATGGATCGTCAGCACTGACAAGCAATACATCACCATCATCCATTTTTCTTATTGTCTTCCTGACCATCATAACCGGCTCCGGACAGCGCAAGCCTTCGGCTTCCAATGTGTGCGTGGCGAGTAAGGTATTGATTGTCATTAGGGCGCTCTTTCTTATCTAAAATCTGGTTGAATTCTACTTACGACGAAAAAATATGCAATAACTCTTGGCAAATGGGTTGTTTTGCTTTAACTTAATTTAACAAGTTGGTAACAAAGTGCTAAGGAGTAGCCGTGTTGACCATTTTAGATAGACTAACGATTTACGCTTTACTCTGTTTTATTTCTTTTTGTGCCTTGGTGCTAAAGACGTCTGGCGAACCAACGCTGATGCCGCTTATCGGATTGAGCGCTTCTATTGTGGCGATGTGGATTGAAATGAGACAGTGGCCAGATGTAGTAGATGAGAATAACAGTTAACATTACTGCTACATTTTGCTCTATGAGTAATAATGACAAATGAATTCCGACACTATCCCCAATTTCTTGGGCTTCCCCGCTGAAAGGCGGGATTTTTTTTGCCTAAATTTTGATAAACCCGTGATGAGCAGGTGTAGACTATAAGAAGACCTAGTTAGGAGCCCATCAATGGAACTCGAAGATATTTATCGCCGTGATTTGAATTTGTTAGTCGCATTAAAAGTGCTGGTGGAAGAAGGAAGCGTCAGTCAGGCGGCAATTCGATTGAATTTGAGTCAGTCGGCAACCAGTCGAGTTCTAGGACGCTTACGAGAGTTACTTGATGACCCCCTATTTACACGGCAGGGACAGCGCATTATCCCAACAAGTAAGGCGCTAGAGATCTGCAAGCAAATTGATCAGCCACTTGAGTCGTTTCGTCAATTGCTGACTCCGAGTGAGTTTGACCCGTATTACTGTAATGAGCGGTTTTTGATCGCGACAACGGATTATGCGATGCAGACGATATTACCGTATGCACTGCCAAAAATTTACGAGCTTGCCCCTAATATTTCATTGGAATTTGCTCCATTGCAGCACGAGAATCTATTTAAGCAGCTGAGCACAGATAAAGTGGATATGGCTATTTGTCGTCCCGCAGGATTGGTGTCGCCCTTACATCAAGATGTACTAGGACCAGTGGGCGTATCATGTTTAGTCTCTAAGCAGCACCCTCTTGCGGATAGACCACTCTCTCTAGAAGATTATGTACATGCCCCTCATGCCATGATTGCGATCAGTGATGGTGTCAAAGCACTGTTAGATGCGGCATTGATCAATCAGAACCCTCGAAAAATGGTGCTGCGTGCTTCTCACTTAGAAGCGGCTCTGGCGATCGTGGATCGCATGCCGCTTATTATTACGGTTCCAGCCGATTTAGCTTATTTGGTAGCAGAGCGTTATGATCTGGTGATAAAGCCACTTCCTTTTGCGTTTACGCCATTTGATTATTCACTAATTTGGCATTCGCGTTGTCACACATCGGAATCTCAGCAATGGTTAAGGACAATCGTGAAGGAAGAGTGCGGAAAATTAATTACCAAGCGAATAGATGATGTTGGCTTAGCTTAAGTAAAAAGAGTGAGCAGTAGATAAGCGTAAGGTAATGAGAGCGCGTTATATCGGTTTAGTAACAAAAAAGCTCGCTATACAATAGCGAGCTTTATATTTTTAAAAAGAACAGCTTAAAGCTTGATGATTACGCGTCCAGTGATGGCGCCATTGGTAATATCTTCAGCGGCTTGAATGGCATGCTCTAAATCCACGGTTTTGCTTGCTTGTGAGTAGTAAGCTTCAGGCAGTAGTTCAGACAGTTGTTCCCAAGCTTTGATGCGTTTTTCTCTTGGACACATAACAGAATCAACACCCTGCAAACGAACGTTACGCAGAATAAACGGCATAACAGTGGTTGGTAGGTCAAAACCGCCAGCCAAGCCACATGCGGCAACAACACCGTTGTAGTTCATTTGAGCAAGTACTTTCGCGAGCATGCTGCTACCTACCGTATCCACAGCCGCAGCCCAAACTTGTCGCTCAAGAGGCTTAGCGGGTTCTTCTAATTCACTACGCTCAACAATGCGTGAAGCACCAAGTGAAGTGAGTAACGCTCCGTTTTGGCTTGCGCGACCAGTGACAGCTGCGACTTTGTAACCCAGTTGACTCAATAGTGTAATAGCTACGCTACCAACGCCGCCACTTGAACCCGTCACTAATACTTCACCATCTTCTGGTTTTACACCCGCATCGACAATAGCTTGAACACAAAGCATTGCAGTGAAACCTGCTGTACCAATTGCCATGACTTTATGCGCGTCTAGACCTTTCGGCATAGGAACTAGCCAGTCACCGTTAAGGCTCGCTTTTTCTGCCATGCCACCCCAGTGACCTTCACCTACGCCCCAACCAGTAAGGACAACTTCGTCGCCTTCTTTGTAGCGAGGGTCATCTGACTGTGAGACCACGCCAGATAAATCGATACCCGGAACCATAGGGAAGTTACGAACAATGCGCCCTTTACCGGTAATTGCCAATCCATCTTTGTAGTTCAGTGATGAATATTTTACATCTATCTTTACGTTGCCTTCAGGAAGTTGAGATTCATCAATCTGCGACACAGAAGCGATGGTTTTTTTGTCTTCTTGATTTAGTACAAGTGCTTTGAACATAGTGTGCTCCAAATGGATTGGTCTTTTAAACTACCATTGAGTCTAGGTGAGAATGATTGAAAATAACAATGAAACTTGAACATTCAATCTATGCGTTTTATGCATATTTAAAAGTAAAAAGGCCCCAAAAAGGGGCCTTGTTCGAGCAGCTATGATTAAGGACGTTCAAAGATGGTCGCAATACCTTGGCCCAAACCAATACACATAGTCGCAAGACCGTATTTTGCGTCTTTATCTTCCATGATATTGATCAGTGTCGTTGAGATACGAGAACCAGAGCAGCCGAGTGGATGCCCTAGAGCGATCGCCCCGCCGTTCAGGTTTACTTTTTCGTCCACAACATCAAGTAGGCCTAAGTCTTTCGCACAAGGTAGAGATTGAGCAGCAAATGCCTCATTGAGCTCCACAATATCAATGTCTTCCATATGGAGACCGGCGCGCTTTAGTGCTTTTTGCGTTGCAGGAACAGGTCCATATCCCATAATGGAAGGATCACAGCCTGCAATCGCCATTGAACGTATCTTCGCGCGGACTTTAACGCCCAGTTCTTTGGCTTTTTCTTCGCTCATTATCAGCATAACAGAGGCGCCGTCCGATAACGCTGACGAGGTGCCCGCAGTCACTGTACCATTGGCTGGGTCGAAGACAGGACGCAGTTTAGATAGACCTTCTACGTTGGTTTCTGGCCTAATCACTTCATCAAAATCTAGGGTAAATAAAGAACCATCTTCAGCGTGCGCTTCTATTGGTAGAATTTCATTCTTAAAGCGCCCCTCTACGGTTGCAGCTTGAGCGCGTTGGTGACTTCGAGCGGCAAATTCATCTTGCTGTTCTCTGCTAATGCCATGAAGCTTTCCTAACATTTCCGCAGTAAGCCCCATCATGCCAGCGGCTTTAGCCACATTTTTAGAGAGCTGTGGGTGAAAATCAACACCGTGATTCATAGGTACGTGACCCATGTGCTCCACGCCCCCGATCAGACAGATGTCCGCATCACCTACCATAATTGAGCGAGTCGCATCATGCAGAGCTTGCATAGATGAACCGCACAATCGGTTTACGGTAACGGCACCGATTTCAATTGGTAGACCAGCAAGTAAGGCTGCGTTACGAGCAACGTTGAAGCCTTGTTCAAGAGTCTGTTGTACACAGCCCCAGTAAATATCTTCTATTTCATGTGGATTGACGGCAGGGTTGCGAGCAAGAATCCCTTTCATCAGATGAGCTGAGAGATCTTCAGCTCTCGTGTGTCTAAATGCACCACCCTTGGAACGCCCCATGGGTGTGCGAAGACAATCAACAACGACAACATTTTTCATTTTGATAATTCCTCTTCCAGTTGGTGGCTACAGCGAGTTTGCTTGTTGCTGACTGTAAAATGACTCGCCCGAAGCCGCCATATCAATCAGGGTAGATGGTACTTGGTACATCGCACCGAGCGACGCATATTGTTTTGCCATCTCGACATAGTTGGCAATACCAATGGTATCCAAGTAACGGAACACACCACCGCGGAAAGGAGGGAACCCTAAACCATACACAAGCGCCATATCGGCTTCTTGCGGTGAAGCAATAATGTTTTGCTCTAGACACAGCACCACTTCATTGATCATTGGAATCATCATGCGTTGAATAATGGTGTCATCATCAAAAGATTGACTTGGTTGAGATACCGCTTCAAGAAGGCTTGCGACATCAGGACTTGGTGTTTTCTTCGGGCGACCACGTTTGTCTGTGGTGTAGGTGTAAAAACCAGAACCATTTTTTTGCCCAAAACGCTGTTGTTCAAAGAGTACATCTATCGAATCTCGATTCTCTTTTGCCATACGCTCAGGGAATCCTTCTGCCATAACGGCTTGCGCATGATGAGCAGTGTCGATACCAACAACATCAAGTAAATAGGCAGGTCCCATCGGCCAGCCAAACTTACGCTCCATGATCTTATCTATTTGGATAAAATCTGCACCGTCTTGGACGAGTTGGCTAAAGCCGCCAAAGTAAGGGAACAGCACTCGGTTGACGAAGAACCCAGGACAGTCGTTGACGACGATCGGAGATTTACCCATCTTTGCGGCATAAGCGACAACGCGATTAATGGTTTCTTCGGAGGTTTGCTTACCACGAATAATTTCGACTAAAGGCATTCTATGCACGGGGTTAAAAAAGTGCATGCCACAGAAGTTTTCTGGACGTGATAAGGATTTCGCTAAGACATCAATTGGGATTGTCGAGGTATTCGAAGCAATAACCGTATTGTCGGAAACCAATTTTTCAACTTCAGTTAATACCGCCGCTTTAATATTTGGATTCTCAACGACGGCTTCAACAATAACATCGGATTGCTCAATACCAGCATAGTGTAGGCTTGGTGTGATAGAAGAAAGAATACCGGCCATTTTAAACCCATCAAGACGCCCACGTTTGAGACGTTTGTTGAGTAACTTGGAGGCTTCTTCCATGCCAAGAACTAGGGAAGCTTGGGCGATGTCTTTCATCATAACAGGCACGCCCTTTAAAGCGGATTGGTATGCAATACCACCGCCCATAATACCAGCGCCTAGCACAGCAGCTCGTTGGGTTTCTTTACCTGATTTCGCCGCTTTTTTAGCAAGCCCTTTTATGTATTGATCGTTAAGAAAGATGCCAACGAGAGCATTTGATACATCGGAACCCGCAAGCTTAACAAAGTAATCTGCTTCAATTTGCAGTGCTTCATCTCGATGACAGCGCGCTGCTTTTTCTATGGTTTTGACTGCGGTGATCGGTGCAGGATAGTGTGGGCCGGCCTTTTGTGCCACAAGCCCTTTTGCCATAGTGAAGCTCATCATAGATTCGAGCTTGCTCAACGTCAGCGGTGAGAGTTTTTGTTGGCGACGAGTTTTCCAGTCAATTTTTTCATTGATGGCAAGCTCAATCGTGTTAACCGCTGATGCATGTAATGAGTCAGTCTCGACGATTGCGTCTAGCAAGCCAATCTTTAATGCTTCAGGAGCTCGACATGCTTTGCCTTGGGTAATGATCTCCATAGCGCTGTCAGCACCAATGACTCTTGGCAGTCGGACTGTACCGCCAAAGCCTGGCATAATTCCAAGCTTCGTTTCTGGCAAGCCAATGCTGGTGGTCTTATCACCAATGCGAAAATCGGCAGCAAGTACACATTCACAGCCGCCTCCTAATGCATGTCCTTTTAAGGCTGCAAGCGTTGGTACGGGCAAAT
Source organism: Vibrio methylphosphonaticus (assembly GCF_023634655.1). GTDB lineage: Bacteria > Pseudomonadota > Gammaproteobacteria > Enterobacterales > Vibrionaceae > Vibrio > Vibrio methylphosphonaticus. Next base: position 76,189 of record NZ_JAMKMS010000022.1, read on the forward strand.
CTTCAAGCTTATTAAAGATGTTGTTAGCAAACTGCAACCACTCCGTAAGCTCTGCTTTTGGTTTCGCGAACAGACCTAAAAATTCGGTGATATCAGCGCCAACGATAAAGGCGTTCTTGTCAGTGGTTAGGATTAAGCCTTTTAAACCGTCCCATTGCGCGACAGAATCTAGTGCTTTATCAAGCGATTCTAGCGTGGCGAGATCCAGCTTATTGACTGAATTTGATGCACTGAAGCACAGCTCAGCAATGCCGTTGCGTACTTCCTTTACCTGTAGGGTGTCAGATTGGTAAATCATTGTCGTTCTCCGTGACAGACAATCCATGATTGAGTGAAGCGGTTATTATTATGGATCTGGTTTGACCAGTGATTTTAGTGTGAACGTGTATTGAATAAATTTCAATACATTTTTTAAACAACTGTTTAACATTATGAGCAATGTCCGTTCTTGGAGTCAATCGAATCCTTGCGTGATAGAATACCCCTTTTAGGCGACATGGCTTTAAAAACCAATGAACTCAAGTGCATACCTAATTCCAGAGCTGTCGGTTATTTTTGAGGAAGAGATTAAGAAAAGTGTCTTTATTACTAAAATTAGTCATACCCCAAGCATTGATGAAGCCAAAGCGTTTGTTAATCAGGTGAAAACCCAACACAGCAGTGCACGCCATAATTGTTGGGGATTTGTCGCGGGTAGACCTGAAGATTCGATGATGTGGGGCTTTAGTGATGATGGTGAACCATCCGGTACGGCTGGAAAGCCAATTCTGGCTCAGCTTAGTGGCTCTGGTATTGGTGAGTTAACGGCGGTGGTGACTCGATACTCTGGTGGGATAAAACTGGGTACTGGTGGTTTAGTTAGAGCGTATGGCGGCGGTGTTCAGCAAGCATTAAAGTTAATTCAAACAATAGAAAAAAAAATAACCACTCGTTTACGAGTAGAGTTAGACTATGGGTTCATAGCGATTGCTCAGTCTGAATTCAGTAAGTTTGGTGCACTAGAGGTCGCTTCAGACTACAGTGAAAAAGTCGTATTGATTGTTGAAGTTGAAGTGAATCAAGTTGATGCGCTCACACTTAGCATTATTAACAAGAGTGGAGCCAAGGCAATGGTCTCCTTATTTGAAAACAACTAGGAAGTATAGAAGCTTTGCTTCATTCAATACACTATGCAATTTCGATCCATTATCCGCATTGTTGGGCTGTTACTAGCACTTTTTAGTGTTTCTATGCTAGCGCCTGCTCTCGTCGCATTAATTTACCGTGATGGTGCGGGCGTTCCTTTTGTTACCACCTTTTTTGTTCTCCTTATATGCGGGACGTTTTTTTGGTTACCGAATAGAAGACACAAACACGAGCTAAAGGCGCGAGATGGTTTTCTTATCGTTGTTTTGTTTTGGACGGTAATTGGTAGTGCAGGTGCGTTACCTTTTCTTATTTCCGATTATCCCAACGTATCGATAACCGATGCTTTCTTTGAATCATTCTCTGCATTAACGACAACAGGGGCGACTGTTATTGTTGGTCTTGATGAATTACCGAAAGCAATTTTGTTTTATCGTCAATTGTTGCAGTGGTTTGGTGGGATGGGAATCATTGTTCTTGCGGTCGCTATTTTGCCAGTATTGGGTATCGGAGGTATGCAGTTATACCGTGCAGAAATCCCCGGCCCAGTCAAAGACAGCAAGATGACACCACGTATCGCAGAAACGGCAAAGGCGCTTTGGTATATCTACCTAAGTTTGACTATTGCCTGTGCTGCTGCGTTTTGGGTAGCAGGGATGACGCCGTTTGATGCTATTGCTCATAGCTTCTCAACCATCGCCATTGGTGGCTTTTCGACGCATGATGCCAGTATGGGCTACTTTGATAGCCATGCCATCAATATGATCACCGTCGTGTTTCTATTAATTTCGGCCTGTAATTACTCGTTGCACTTTGCGGCTTTTTCATCGGGTGGTGTTCATCCTAAGTATTACTGGAAAGACCCAGAGTTCCGCGCTTTCTTATTCATTCAGTTAGTGCTTTTTTTGGTGTGCTTTTTGATTCTCCTTGAACACCATTCGTATCAATCCTTCTACGACGCGTTTGATCAGGCGTTATTCCAGTCTGTCTCTATATCAACGACAGCCGGATTTACCACCACTGGTTTTTCAGAGTGGCCACTTTTTTTACCGGTCTTATTGTTGTTTTCGTCTTTTATTGGTGGCTGCGCAGGTTCAACCGGGGGCGGCATGAAGGTTATTCGTATCTTATTGCTAACACTGCAGGGCGCTCGTGAAATGAAACGATTGGTGCACCCAAGAGCGGTATATACCATTAAAGTTGGTGGAACCGCACTGTCACAACGGGTTGTTGACGCCGTGTGGGGATTCTTTTCTGCCTATGCGTTGGTCTTTGTTGTTTGCATGCTCGCTTTGATTGCGACAGGTATGGATGAATTAAGTGCTTTCTCGGCCGTTGCGGCGACGCTAAACAATTTAGGTCCAGGTCTTGGTGAAGTCGCTGTGCATTTTGGGGAAGTTAATGACAGCGCTAAGTGGATATTGATTGTTTCCATGCTATTTGGTCGATTAGAAATATTCACACTACTCATTTTATTAACGCCTGCGTTTTGGCGTAGCTAAGGAAGTTTTATGGCAAAGGTACTTTACTTGTACTCGACAAGAGAAGGGCAAACTCAAAAAATCATTGAGCGTATTGCAGCGCAATGCAGCGACAGTGAGGCTGACCTTGTCGATCTAAATACAGTTGGTGACATAGACTTGTCTAACTATGAGCGAGTTCTGATTGGCGCTTCTATTCGTTACGGCCATTTAAATAAAAAGCTCTATCAGTTTATTGACCGCCACCGCAAGCAACTCGATCAGAGTCGGGTTGCATTTTTTTGTGTCAACCTCACGGCGAGAAAAGAAGACCAAGGAAAAGATACGCCAGAAGGAAGTGCATACATCAAAACCTTTCTGAAAAAATCACCTTGGCAACCTTCTTTAATAGGTGTGTTTGCAGGTGCCCTCTATTATCCACGATATAATGTATTTGATCGGTTCATGATTAAGTTCATTATGAAGATGACCGGCGGAGAAACGGACACGACGAAAGAAGTTGAGTATACCAATTGGGATAAAGTGACATTGTTTGCTGAGAAATTTCACCAACTCTAGCCATTAAAGGTATGCTTTTAAGCCGTTTTGTACTGTTTTTGACCGAACGCAAACAAAATATAAAAAATGCGAAAAAAAAGGTTGCCAACGAGACGCCGATCTCTATAATGCACCCTCGCTGACACGGGAAGGGTTCAACAAAAACCAAG
>NZ_JAMKMS010000023.1 GCF_023634655.1 Vibrio methylphosphonaticus
AATGATTTTTGACTGTGTGACAGTAAGTAAACTTACTACCCTTAGGTCACGTGTTCATTGAAAACCATTTTACTTCCTAAGAAGTTGTTCATCCCTGCTAAAAGCAGAAGTAAACATAATGATTATCATCAACAAGTGTCCACACAGATTGATATAGGTCTAAATTGTTAAAGAACATCTCTTCACTTGGTTGGCAATTTGCTTTCCGTTTGAAGAGGCGGCTATTCTAGCGAGATATTCTTCCGTGTCAAACACTTTGTTGATTTATTTTCAATTTATTTAAAAACAAATCTTGAACTCTCTTTTGGCTAGAAGCCTTACTGAATATTGCCTTGAACCCTTGTGGGCTCTGCCGTGTCAGTGAGGACGCATTATAGAGATCAGCATCACATTGGCAAGCGTTTTTTTGAATAAATTGCAAAAATACCCGTTATTTATTAAAAATCAGGCCAAAGGCTTATTTATCCCACTTTACCCTCAATTCAAATACAGGTTATCCACAGAGTTATTAAAAAAGAGGGCTTTCGCCCTCTTTTTTGCTTCTTAATAATTAGATTCCCGAGCCATCTTGCTCGTCATCTTCTTCATGTAAGCCACATTCTCGTTTTAGACCATTAAACCTGGTCTCTTCTTCTTTCATACCTGGTACCCACTTTTGAGTAGTGTGCGTATCTCCAATAGAGAGATAGCCTTCTTCCTTTAGTGGGTGGTAGCTAAGTCCATGCGTGTGCAGATAGTCTTCAATCTGTTGATTAGACCAGTCGATGATAGGTAAAAATTTAAAGCGTCCATTTTGAATAGCTAATACAGGCAAACTAGAACGACTCTCCGCTTGCTCACGTCTTAAGCCAGAAAACCACGTTTTAACGTCGAGATCTTCAAGTGCGCGCCTCATTGGTTCTACTTTATTAATGAGGTTGTATTGTTTAATCCCCTCTATACCCTGTTCCCACAACTTACCGTATCTTGCTTCTTGCCAGTTAGGACTCAGCTTTGCACTATATATATGTACATTGAGATCTAGCTGCTGAGTGAGCTGATCGATAAATCGATACGTTTCAGGAAACAAGTATCCTGTATCCGTAAGTATTACGGGGACATCATTTCTAGCTTGGCTCACTAAATGAAGCATCACCGCGGCTTGAATACCAAAACTAGAGCTAAGCACATGCTGCCCAGGCAAGTGCTCAAAAGCCCAAGCGATACGTTGCTCTGCACTTAATGACTCCAAATATCCATTCAGTTCCGCTAACTTAAGAATTTGCTCGGTCTTTGTTAGGGACAATAATGTCTCTAATTTATAGCCCTCTTCAAATTTAAGCATAGAAATCCCTCTTTGATACTTTGACTTCTTCGATTACGCCAACTCTTATGACAAAGTCACCAAATGCTTCCTTGGGGTTTCGTTTTTGAGCCCACTCTCCAATTAAGCTATCCAGCTCCTGCAAAATTTGCTTATCGGTAATATTCTCTTTATACATCTTAGGTACTCGGGTCCCTGCTTTATTCCCTCCTAAATGAAGGTTATAACGACCAGGTGCTTTACCTACTAAGCCAACTTCCGCCAGCATTGCTCTTCCACACCCATTAGGACAACCTGTAATACGTAAGATGATACTTTCTTCTTTAGGTAGTTGATGCTTTGCTAATAGCTCTTCGACTTCAGTAACAAAAGAGGGAAGAAAACGCTCCGCTTCCGCCATTGCCAAAGGACAAGTAGGAAATGCTACACATGCCATTGAATCTTTACGCTGCTCACTTACCAAATCATCCATTAAGCCATGTGCACGCGCTATCTTTTCAACTTTGTCTTTCTGCGCCTTACTTACCCCTGCCACAATTAAGTTCTGATTTGCCGTCATTCTGAAATCACCTTTGTGCATCTTGGCAATTTCAGCGACGCCAGTCTTCAATGGTTTTCCTGGGTAATCGAGCAAGCGACCATTTTCTATAAATAAAGCTAAATGGTATTTTCCGTCTATTCCTTCAGCCCATCCAATACGATCACCACGCTCGGTGAATTCATACGGTCGACTCGGAGCGAAAGTGATACCTGCTCGCTTTTCTACTTCAGCTTTAAATACATCTATCCCTACACGGTCTAACGTATACTTGGTTTTCGCATTTTTACGGTTAGAACGGTTGCCCCAGTCACGTTGAGTTGTCACAACCGCGGCTGCAACATCCAGTGTATTCGCCAGTGGTACAAAACCAAAGTCATCAGCGCGTCGTGGGTACGTCGATAGGTCTCCATGTGTCATAGCCAAACCACCACCGACTAAAACATTAAATCCAACGAGCTTGCCAGCTTCCGCGATGGCGACAAAGTTTAAGTCATTCGCGTGGACATCCACATCATTTTGCGGAGGGATCACAACGGTTGTTTTGAACTTTCTTGGTAAATAGTTACTTCCAAGGATGGGTTCTTCTTCTGTTGTTTCAACCTTCTCACCATCTAACCAAATTTCTGCATATGCACGAGTTTTAGGTAATAGATGTTCACTGATTTTTTTTGCCCACTCGTAGGCCTCTTGATGAAGCTCCGATTCAATAGGATTAGTTGTACACAATACATTACGGTTAACATCACCAGCCGTTGCTATAGAATCAATACCAATACTATTTAACGTCTGGTGCATCAGTTTAATATTAGGCTTCAATACGCCATGAAATTGAAACGTTTGACGAGTCGTCAAACGAATACTACCGTAGAGACTATGATCTGAAGCAAACTTGTCGATCGCTAACCATTGCTTAGGAGAAATGATCCCTCCAGGCATGCGCGCTCGTAACATGACATTATGTAACGGCTCTAACTTTTGCTTAGTGCGTTCATTTCGAATATCACGGTCGTCTTGCTGATACATACCGTGAAAGCGAATTAATTGAAAGTTGTCAGCGGTAAACCCACCGGTGATTTGATCGCTTAAGTCTGATTCAATCGTACCACGCAGGTGATTACTCTCTCGCTTCAAGCGTTCGTTATCAGCTAATGGGCCCAACACTTGGCCTAAGACTTCTTGTTTGCTCATTAGTACACATCCTTTTGATAACGTTTTGCTTTTCTTAACTCGTTTATGTATTCCTCTGCATCAGCTAGATCTTTACCGCCATATTGCTTCGCAATCTCAACCAATGCCGAATTCACATCTTTTGCCATATGCGTTGCATCACCACACACATAGATATGTGCTCCTTCCTGCAACCATTGCCAAACTTGTTCGCCTTGTTCTAACAGACGATGCTGAACGTATACTTTCTCATGCTGATCACGACTAAACGCAACATCTAAGCGATCTAGTACGCCCGACTTAAGGTACTTTTGCCACTCAACTTGGTATAAGAAGTCTTGCGTAAACGTTCTATCACCAAAGAACAACCAGTTCTTACCTTTCGCGTCTCTATTTTCACGCTCTTGAATAAAACTTCGGAAAGGAGCAATACCCGTTCCTGGTCCCACCATGATAATAGGTGTGTCATCATTGTCAGGAAGTTTGAATTGCTTGTTGTGCTCAACGAAGACTTTAACCTCTTCTCCTTCCTCTAGCCCTTTCGCCAAATGGTAAGAAGCCCCGCCGTATCGTGTTTCATCGCCTTTGTCATACTCGACCAACGCCACAGTCAGGTGAACTTCTTCATCCACTTCTGATTGGCTCGATGCTATGGAGTATAAACGTGGTGTCAGGCGACGTAGTAAAGACAGCAGTGATGCGGCATCGAGTTTCGTCTTCTTCTCTTTGAGTACATCAATGACTTGGGTTTCCGCGGAGTACTCTCTTAGCAGCTCTTTACTCTCCACTAATTTCAGCAGCTTTTTGCTTCCTGATAATTCGGCATATTTAGTCACGAGTTGCGGGTTGGACGCTGTCACTTCATAGTTTTTAATTAACGCGGTGCGTAAAGAGATATTTTCACCATCCACATCTACGCTTTCAATCCCAGAGAGGTTGGTCTGAGCGAGGATCGCATCCACTAACTCACTGCTATTTTCAAACCAAACGCCAAGTGCATCACCTGCTTGATAGGTCAATCCAGAGTTTTCTAAATCAATTTCAATATGGCGTACATCTTTACCAGAATCACGACCTGTTATTTTTTGGCTTGTTAACAACGTAGCTGTATAAGGGTTTTGCTTAGTATACGATGCCGTTGAACCCGCAGTGGCTACCGGTAACGTCACTACATCTGCAGGTTGAGATGACAAGTCATCTTTGATCACTTCAAGAGCCTTCAAGCGCCATTCTGCCGCTGAAGCATCGTAGTCAACATCGCAGTCAAGCCTTTCAATAAATGGCGTAGCCCCCTGCTTTGTTAAGAATGCATCAAAGTCCTTACCTGTTTGGCAAAAGAACTCGTAGCTCGAGTCACCTAACCCAATCACGCCAAATTTTAAATTAGTGAGCTTAGGTGCTTTTTTGGACTGTAGAAATTCATGTAATTCAATCGCATTGTCTGGCGCCTCACCTTCACCATTCGTCGACGCAACAAAAATAACGTGGGTTTCTTTCGCTAAGTTTTTCCCTTTATAGTCACTTGCATCGAATAACTGAGCAGCAATACCGTGAGCAGAAGCTTCTTGTTCGAGCGCTTCAGCAACACCTTTAGCATTGCCAGTTTGAGAGGCATAAATAATTGTCAGTTTACCCGCAGGGGCAGCAGATACAGCAGAGGTCACGGCACTGGCTACTGGAGTCAGTTGCGCTGAGTTTTGTGATTGACTTAATCCCCAAAAATACCCACTTACCCAGGCTAATTGGTTAGAAGACAAAGCGGTTGATGCTTGCTGAAGTTGAGATAACTGCTGATCATTAATAGGAGCAGCTAAACCCGGTAATTCTTGTTGTGTATTTCCATTTGATGACATAGTCACGACATCCCTAATCATTGCGTGACGATAGATTAACCAACCATTTTAATAACAAGAAAGAATAGATATGAATGTTTTATAACTTTTTGGAAGAAAGGAATAGTTCAAGGACTCGTTATTTAGCCTCAATACGAACCTGAGAAAAGCCTACTGCAAGGGCTGATTTGGACGCTTTATCAAGGTCAACATACTGGCATTCTGCACCATGAATGTCGGTTAACATGAGGAACCCCCCTTGCTTATGACGAAATTCGACTACCCACCCCCCATCCAATTCAGATGGTTCGATAATCGCTTCCGCCAACAAGTCCTGATGATAAAGGTGCTTCAATTCGGTTATTGTCATAATCACTCCCTAAGTGCACTGCTCGCCCTATCTACGTAGGTTGATTAGTATAACTATAGCAAGTAGCAGCGTGTTCGCCCGTTTAGTTATTACGAATATGCTATTCCTCACGCGCGATGAAGCGATGATAAACCCATAGAGCAATCACAAAAGCAACAATCCAAGGAAGTAACTGAATAACCACACCCATCATCCCTAACACAAACATCACAGCAAAAGAGGCCACAATGGCTAAAGTAACGGTAACAAACGTCACGCCAGTCATGACCAACATGCCAATAAATACCACAAGAAAAATCAGTTCAAACATATTGCCTCCTCGGCACTAACGAAACAACAAAGTACACAGTAACTCAAACCAAGATGCATCGATTCGACAATTGGTAATAATCATTGCGCTACTAGATAAGTTATTAGCACAAACCATTCCAGCTTTTATGTTATTGATTTATAAGCACCTATAAAACAAAAAACTCCAGACCGCCTCAAGGACAGCTGGAGTTGGTATTTTTTACCATCATATTGGCAAATTTAAACGTCGAGTTCTTTTGGAATCTTAGTCAATGCAGTTTGAATCACTTCAACACCAGCGCCTTTCTTATGGGCGTTTTCACTAATATACCGACGCCACTGCCTGCCACCGGGCATTGCTTGGAATAAGCCAATCATATGTCGGCTGATATGACCTAGATTAGAACCATTAGCAAGTTGCTTTTCAATGTAAGGATACATCTCTTCGACAACTTGACTACGCTTTTTCACGGGCGTGTCTAAACCAAAGATCTTCTGGTCGACTTTAGCGAGTAAATACGGGTTTTGATACGCCTCTCTACCGATCATCACGCCATCAAGGTGTGCTAAGTGCTCTATAGTCTCATCCAATGTTTTAACGCCACCATTTACTCCAATTTGTAAATGTGGAAAGTCTTTTTTAATTTGATAAGCTCGAGGGTAATCTAGCGGTGGGATCTCACGGTTCTCTTTTGGACTTAAACCACTCAACCACGCCTTACGAGCATGTATCGTAAAGTCTTGACAACCACCTTGCTCAGAAACGACAGACACAAAGCGCGTCAGAAACTCATAGGAATCTTGATCATCAATGCCTATGCGTGTTTTTACCGTAACCGGAATCGACACCACGGCTTTCATTGCTGAAATACACTCAGCAACGAGCTCTGGTTCTCCCATGAGGCAAGCACCAAAACGACCGTTCTGCACTCTATCTGATGGACAACCAACATTAAGGTTAATCTCATCATAACCTCGCTCTTGGGCAAGCTTGGCGCAAGTCGCCAAATCGGTTGGATTTGAGCCACCTAACTGCAACGCGACTGGATGCTCTTCTTCGCTATAAGTTAAGAAGTCCCCTTTGCCATGAATAATGGCACCTGTTGTGATCATCTCGGTATACAGCAAAGCTTGCGAAGAAAGCAAACGATGGAAATAACGACAGTGCCTATCCGTCCAATCGAGCATGGGTGCAATTGAAAGGCGAGCTGCGCTGTAATTACTAGGGTTTTCAGGTGTCATAACGGTTTACTCTACATTTACATACTGTATATACATACAGCAATTTGCTAGAATTGCCCCTAAATTACCCTATCAGTACGGATATAGTACGTATCGAGGAGTAGGACGAATGGCATCATTCAGCATTAAAAAACGCACACTGAAAAACGGTGAATCTCGCTTTACAGTAGACGTTGTGGTTAAAAAGAATTCGGCGATTATACACAGAGAATCAAAAACATTCAGGAAAAAAGAATACGCCCGAACCCATGCTTTGAAAAGGGTTCGTGAGCTAGAAAATCCGTACTCAGAGCAGCAAAAATCCGTACCGATATACGTACTGCTTGATCAGTTTATGGAAGAGTCTGATTTATGGGATAAAACTGGCAGAACCAAGCAATATGTGATCAAGATGCTCCGCGATTGCGACATAGGTAATGTTGAAACTGACCAACTCAAAACCAGTGATTTAATTCAGCACTGTAAACACCGCAAAGCAGCTGGTGCAGGTGGCGCGACTATCTATCATGACGTGGCTTACTTGCGTTCTGTTATGAAAAAGGCAAAACCCGTATTCAATATCCGCGCTAACTTTCAAATTTTTGAGGAGGCCGTCCCCGTTCTCTCCGATATGGGGCTGATATGTAAAAGCCAGAAACGAACAAGGCGCCCAACCAGTGAAGAACTTGCCGATTTACGTATCGGTTTAGAAGAAAGGCAAAACACCCGCGCGAACGGCCAGATTCGAATCCCTTTCATCGACATACTGGACTTCAGTATTCTAACTTGTATGCGGATTGGTGAAGTGTGTGCACTTCGTTGGGAGGATATAAACGAAGAACATCGCACCGTGTGGGTACGCGATCGTAAAGACCCACGCAAGAAACAAGGCAATCATATGATTGTGCCGCTGTTGGCTGAATCGTTTGATATTGCTATGCGTCAACCTAAGCACGGCGAACTAATTTTTCCGTACAATTCTAGGAGCGTGACGGCAGGGTTTCAGCGCGTTAGGAACAGTTTAGGCATTGAGGATTTACGCTATCACGATTTAAGGCGTGAGGGTGCCAGTAGGCTATTTGAAAAAGGCTACTCTATTGAAGAAGTAGCTCAGGTGACTGGCCATCGGAATTTGAATATTTTATGGCAAGTTTATACGCAGTTGTTTCCGCATAAGTTGCACAACAAACTGAACTCTTAAAGAGTTCTACTGAGGTTTTAGTCCTACCGCAAGCACCGAACACAACATGAGAGTCCACTAAGGTTGTTACAAGTCAAAGTTTGCAAATGATTACGTAGATTATCTATTGAACCTTGATATATTGTTTAAAAGCATGGATTTGCATATGAATTAGGCTATAAAATGAAATTAGATCTTATTATTCAAACAGAAGATCACGCTGTTGACATGAAAAGTGGATTAGAGACACTTTCTGGCACATCAGAATCAATTCGAACAGTCGTCGAAGCCGCGCTAACTGACCATGTTAGCCAAAGAACCTATAGCACCAATAAAGTTAGAAATAAAATGATGGAGAGTTTTGAAGGCTCTTATGGTGTAGTTTTCGAGGTTATTGTTGATGACCCGGATCTAAAAAAGAAAATGACTCAAATTGGAGAAAGAGTTCTAGGTGAATTAATAAGCTACTTCATTGCAGAAGCACTATACAAAGATAGCCCTGACTTATCTGATGAAGCAAAAGTGGCACTAGATAATATTTCTGCAGAAACACAAGATAAGCTGTTAAGCAAACTTAGGCGTAGCCCTCTCGAAAATGCACACTCAGTACCAACCCACTTTGGCTATAATGTCACAATCAAGAGGCACCTAAATAACCTAAAACGACGTGATTTAGTTGTTTTAGATCGTGAAGGTAAAACAAATTTAGCACCTAGAACTAACAAGAATGTGGTTACATTTAGAGCATGCATAACTAGACTAAACATCAACACTGGTAACGGACGACTATTAAAAGAAAATGAAAGCGATACGATAGCATTCGGGTTCACGTCCAGTTACAGAGACGTTAGGGTGGCAGCAAGAAAAAAATTCTCAGAAAATCTAAATAAAAACAATGGCATACCATCTGATCAGTGGGAATACATTGATATAACAGCAACCACATTGCGATTAAAAAGCGGGCATATAATTAAATACATGATCTCTGGTTTCGAATAAACAATGAATCAATACATAATTTCTGCAGTCATATGTATAACGTTAGTTCTTGGCATATATGGATATCAATTCCATTCATTCCAAATATCCAATGACGTAAATCACTGGGGTCAATTTGGTGGTTTTATGGGGGGAGTTCTCGGGCCTCTCTTGAGTTTTTTATCATACGTAATGTTAATTAAATCGTTATCTCTTCAAAATGATGCAAACTCTGTTTTAAAAGAAGAATCGAAGCTTAATATTAAAAATGAAAAAATGCGCTCCTTTGAGGTTCACTTCTTTAATTTAATTAATGCACAAAGAGATAGTTTTGAATACTTCAAGTTAGAACCTCAACTCGGAGAGTTTTTGACTGGTGTATCAGCAGTGAGAGAACTTGAAAATCAGATTGAAAACATGAGGGACAACAATGCCAACGACAACGACATTGCCATTTATATCAAAAACATAGACTCACACGAAAAAATTTACAACACACAACGGATTTTCTATGTAATTACAAAAATGATATCTCAAAAATTATCAGATGAAAATGGCTTCACTCAAGAAGAACGTCAAGCTCAACTTACAACATTAATAAACTTCACTGAACTATCCGCTCTTCGGATTACACTAATAAGTATGCAATTTTTGAGTCACAAGTCATCTAAACTATTACGTGAAGATCAAGAGTTAATAGATATTTTTAAGGAGCTAAAACTACCTTATGACCAATACTAAAATAATCATCATTAGTTAGATAATGTTTTGATTTTTTCATCTAACTCATTCACTTTTCTAACGATCCTACCCATCAAGATATTTGTTTTCTTTATATTTTGCCAAAGAAGTGTTAAAACCAATATCTCTGTTGGTTGTAGCCCTAACTCCGACAATACAGGTAAAATAGGAATATCTATCATTCCTCCCCCTTAAACTCATCCCGTATTGCTTCCCACAAACCAAGCAATAAAGGTGCTACCACACCAATCACGCCACCCATTTGCACACCTTCAGGTGTCACGCTTGCCGTTAAGAGTTCAGGGTGACCAGTGGCGAGGGCAACACCCGCACCAATTAGCGCTAAGCCTTTTTTTGTTGAGGGTTGATTCAAGTCTATTTTCATTTGGGTTACTCCTACTCTAGCCGTTGATGCGCTTCCAGATATAAGCGCTGATTAAAGCGGTGAAAATGCCCACCGCGACTCGTTGCATCATTTCTTTTTGCGTCATACCAGGGCGACTCCTTGCTGCGCATCTGATAGCGAGTAATAACGCCCCACTTCCATAATCGACATGGCGTGAACCAATCGTGCTAACAGATTGCTATCGGATAAGTTAAGCGCGGTACTCGGTGAGAGATTCAATTGGCCTGCCACGAACTGCGAATAATTGCGGGTGTCGTTTTCATGGCTTGGCGCCCAACGAGCAATGATTTCGTCAATGGTGTTTAGCCCATACAGTGATTGATAATTACGAATGAGCTTTGCGGCAGCGCGAAAGCCATACTTCGAATCTGAGAAAGTTTCGAAAGCCTTGTCTTGGCTTGGGGTCACTTTTCCTGTCCATGCGCTATTACTGATTCGAATGTTGAGCGGGTTGTTATTACGTATCCCGCGATTGAGTTGTGATTTCACTAGTTTCACTCCGGTATCTGCGCCCTTATAGGCAAGCGCCATTAGTAGGATTAATAAAAGCCAGCGAGCCATAGCTGTTTACTCTTCTATTTGTTGGGCACGCCCCGACCACACTTTGGTGATAGAGGTGCTCATTTCAAACCAAGCGACATCCGTTTCATTAGTGAGTAGCGTCGTTCCGTTACTTAACACAAAACCAGATAGCTTCATTTGAAATTCGTCAAATCGGTTTGACTCGACATCACGGTTTGAGTCTTTATAAAAGCTCGCTTCGTAAGCATTCATATGAATCGTTAAAGGTACAAAACCACTGGCTCGAATATCACCGTTATCTGCAATGGAAGCGTTGAGTTGAACAAAGTGATTGATTGTATGTTTGCTGTTAACATCCAACGCTAGCGCCAATCCACGTTCATTAATTGCGCTCAATACATCCGCTTTTGTTTGCCCCGATGTTCTTAATCGCATATCAAAAAACACATTCATTCGGAATGTCACCACCGTCCCTTTTGGATACCAGAATGTGCCGTCACCTTCGTCTATTTCTCGTGGGTATCCTTCGCTATCGAGCAAAGCGATAGCCGCACGACGCAATGAGAAAACGTTCGATTCTGGGCAAGTGTAAAAATCATAATTATGGGTATTCTCACCAGAGCGCCCACTTTGATTCATACCGATTAGCAGCGGTGAATCTAACTCCCCTCCGATTTTTGGGTGGACGCGAAATTCAGCGGTTAAATCTAACCCTTTATCCATCCCTAGCAACGAGTACAGAAACTCAATTTTATTGCGACTGCTACCCGTTGGTAGCGGTGGTAAATTCGACATGGTTAATACTCCAAGACTTGAACAGCATCCGGTGCCGTCCCTGTTAATTCAATTAATGCGGTGCTCTCCAAGCGGATTTGCTCACCTGCGGCCAACTCAAAGCCCATCAAATCAACAAGCCCTGTATTAGTGGATTTCGCTTTTATCCATACGCCTTTGCGCATGGCATTAGCAGGAACGGAAAGCGGGACTTCACCGATATGAGCATTTAGGTTGCCACTGACCTCAAGCACCACTTTAGGCAAAGCGCTTACCGCGAGGCTTTGCCCTGCTTTAATTTCAACAGGGGGTAACGAGTCCACCGCAAGAGACTGATTGTTTTCAATCTGCACTTTCGGTAAGGCGCTTACGATCACCTCTTGTCCCTGCGCAATTTCAACGGCAGGTAACGCGCTGACTTCAATATTCTGACCATCATCAATTTGCATTTTGGGCATGGTTTGAATATCGAGTTTTTGCCCTTCGATAGGCGCCGTGAAATCCCCCACGCCATGCTCAAGGCTCAATTGCCCTTCACCACTTAACAAAATACGGCCTAGCTTTTTGCCATAGCGAAAAACCGAACGGTTAAGCAACGTCACTCGCTCGCCCGTTTCATCAATTTCAACCGTTAGCTTGCCGTCGATGGATTCAACAAATAGCCAACTGGCCTCTAAGGTCACCGGAATAGGTTGCCCTTTCATTAGATTTATAATCATTTGCGCATCGCCTTCACCAAGACAAAACCCAGTACCAGCACAATGATGCCCATGAGGATCAGTTGTTGTTGGTTCAATTCACTTTGTCCGTTGTCTTGTTTGAACTTGGCAAGCTCGGTTAACTTGTTTAGGTTCTCGCTGTTTTGCGATGCCTGATTACCCGCAAGCCCTGCCATCATTTGTAAGTGTTCGCTATTGGATGCGCTGTATTCTTCCAGTGCCCCCGCTGCAAACTTCAATGAGTTCTCGGTGTTTCTGTCCACGAGTTCGAGTGATTGCTTACCAAAGTCGAGCGACTCGCTTACCGTGTTCCCTGCGAAATCAAAAGACTCATCAAGCGCATCCCCTGCAAACTCAAACGACTTGGCAACACTGCCGTGGTCGGTCACCGTGGCGTTAATGGTTGAGCCTTCAATACCACTCAGCGCAACGCCTAAGTTGTCACCGCTGATCGCATTTTGGCTACTGGTGTTCTTTGTACTGGTGCTATTGCTTGAACTGGAACTGCCGCCCATGCGCTACACCTCCCAACGTAAAAATTCGTGGTCACCGTGTTGGTTAATTTTCACATCACCAAGACGCTTGAGCAGTCGGGCGACCAATGGAAAATAAGTGCGGGTTGAAATGGCGCTCAAGCCTGAACGTTTAACGTATTCGGCCAGCTCTCGCGTGGCATCCACCGCGCCATTGCCAGCCACCGCCCAAATGAAATAGGCATTGCCCATCACTTCCCCTGCCACCGTTAACCGATAACCATCACCGGACAATTCATACACGCTGACACGACCGCCTTTGATTTCGTGTTTCATCACGTCAAAGTCATTAGGACAGGCACGAAAGGCAGGTTTGAGCCGTTCAATGGCGCTCGGTGATTCAGTGACAATCGAGATCATTTCAGCACCTTAAGCGCAAATACTGCTATCAACGCCACACCGACAATAAGCCAAGGATTTACCCCGCCGCCCATGTTGATGCCGCCAATAGATTGCCCTGATTGGTTACTACTTTTTGCGGTAGAAGGGCCAGCACTGCCACCCGTTAAACCTCCACCGCCCGTTAAGCTTGTCATTGCTCCAAACATATCAGCCCTTTTTAAACCAGATAATCAGCGCAAGAACGGCGACGATTTGCCAAGCGGTTTTATTCACCCCTTGAGCAGAAAAATAGCCACTGGCAAACACCACCCCCGCCACGCCTAAATAAAGAAACGGCACTACTTGCCCCCTTTCATGGCGACATAAGCCCCGCCCAATACCACGACAAGCACAAGCGCCACAATCATGAGTGTTTGCCACTGCATGCCTTGTCCACTGACTTGAACCGGAGCACCGTTAGGTTGCTGATAATCATTGTTGTTCGAACGGTTCTCATCTGGATTGGAAGACTTAGCGCGGTCTAGCTCACCATCCATTTTGATGCCAAGCCAATCCCCACCAAAGCCGCCGACCACATCGACCGCACCACCCACAATCTCGCCCGTACTTTCGACTAAGCTGTCCCACCACCCCATATCGCTAGAGGTGGCGGCGCCTGTCGAAAGAAATTCGTCAGGGTATGCCATGAGTCACCCCCTTATTTCGATTGACTAATCACGCCCACTTGCTCGATTGCTTCAATCAATACCGGAATACTGCCCGCCGCTGATTTTTCAATCTCAAACTGCAATTGTTTGAACGCATTGGTAGGCAAGCGCCCTTCAACACCAAAACCAGTACGAACGAAGTCGAGCGAAAACCAATCATCATTTTGTTCAAGATCGGACAGTGCTAAATCAAAGGCGTTATCGACTTTGTTAACGTTCATTTCTTCCACGTCATCACGCAGAACACGAACACGGTCAATAGAGCTGTCTTTGAAGTGGATACGCTTTAGCGAAAACGTTGGCGAACGCTCGGCAAAATCAAACGGTGTACGACCTGTCGCGCTGGCAAACCACGTTAGTGAGTAAATGCGAGGCAAGTAGATGCGTGTTGATTGAGCCGCTGTTGAATGGGCACGAGCGCGGATACTTGGCGGGTTAGTGCCTCCCGCTTTTGGCGCGAGTTGGATGTAAACAAACCAAATCTCACCGTTTAACGTGACCAATTCACCCGTTCGAACCCCCGCTTTAGTGCGAAGTTTCAGATCAGCGAATGGAATGACATAACGCCCCGCCGCTTGGTATTGCTTACGATGTTCTTGAAGGTCTACAAGGTCTTGTCCGGTAAGGTTGTACACCTCTTTACCGTTCAAAGTGATACGCACACGCTCAATGTCGGCAGGGTCGGTAATATCAGTAACTAATTCAATAGACTGATAAGTAGGACCACTAACAAGGCGCAGTGTGGCTTGGTTGCCCCAATTCACACCCTCAACAGGGTCTAAATCACGAGGACGTGGGTTAAATGGTGTGCTTAGTAATTCCATAGTTTAAAACCACCCTGAATTACCATTGATTTGTTCTTTGAGCGGGTTAAGTGCGCTCACGTTGTTGATCATCGCTAGTGCGACCAGAACGGCCACAACCGTGAACAACATGGTCTTGTGTTTTGCTTGCATGGTTTCCCCTGTTTCACAACGTTAGAAAAAGTTATTTGCAGGGCATAGATAAAGGGAAAAAGGGAAGGAATAAAAGGGGGAGGAACCTATAGGTTTAGTGGGTAACCTATAGGTTAAATTCAAGTATTAAACTCCAATGTATCGACCGAAAGAACATGTAGGATTAACCGAGTATAATATCAAGCGGCATACATGATACTATCCCGCACTTTGAAATTTAGCTTGAGCCAGTATTACATGAAACGACTCGCTGTATTTGGAGCTACTCTTGCTCTATCTGGGTGCGCACAAATCAATCACACAATGCCAGAAGAGAAAGTCATTGTTAAAAGCCATACATACGATTTGAGCTTTGACGATGCATGGGTACGTGCGGTCGATTGGTTTGCTGATCATAATGTCACCATTGAAAAAATTGAGAAAACTTCAGGGTTAATTACGGCCAAGTACATGATCAGAGATAATGATATGAATCTTGATTGTGGGCACTTTAATGTTACAGGCACAACCCACGGAGCAAACATTAGTAAAAGTGGGTCTCTAAACGTTACCGTCAGAAACCGTGGCGAAAACAAGAGTCGTGTTAATGTTAACTTTTTCGGAGAATATCAGCTGACAGCCAACGATGCTTGGGATGGTCGTTTGATTCGTAGCAATGGTCATTGTGTTTCTAATGGTCAGATGGAAAAAAGCATCCTTAACTACATAGCAGACTAATACTCATAATATTGATACGCTCTATGAGCGTATCAATATTATTCCTATATTAATTTACCTTTTTACCATTCGCACAATTGAATGCTCCTTGCTGAACATTCCCTACCCCATCACGAATCAATAAATACTCAGCAATCGGTTTACCTAACCGCGCCTTGTTTACCTTCGCTGATTTCAGCACGGTGATCTCATCCACATGAATCCCTTTACGATCAGCTACCCAATTAGCATCATTCACCGAGTTAACCGAACCCACCCACCACACGGCAGATTGGTCGGTCACGGTTTTAGGCACTTCTTGCCCACGTTGAAAAACGGTATGAATCACTAACCCATACTGACGGCCACCGCGAAGCATCTCGCCCGTTTTGCCTTTAAGTTTTCCCGAGGTTTCGGCGCAACTGGCGAGTTCTTCAATCACGACATGCAGTTTAGGCGCCCGTCCATTCCCTAACGCCCAAGCGACCGAACTAAAAAACTCGAGTTCTTCCATGCTCGCACCACCTTTAGGCACATAGGCGACCTTAAACGAGGTACCCTTTTTACGAGCATTAAAAGCGGCGCGGATAAATTCCGAACGAGTGGAAAAACCGTGGCAAGTTTGCCCCTGAAATTTTGCCCCTGCGTAATTTCGGTACGGGTCAAAAAACAGAGCATGCGCCCCCTTGGGAACAAGACCAATGTATTTCACTGCCGAGGTTTTACCGCCTCCGGTTCCTGCTAAGTAAATGGCATGTTCGGCATCATGCGAGGGGTTTGAGTTAATCGGGTTTGGAAAGCGTTGTGTTTTCTTTTTTATCGCCATGTTTCCCCCTCACTTGTATAAGTTCTTGTTGGGTTTTGAATTGCACCCACGACACACCGACCATCATGATCACAGCCAGAAATAACGCGCTTTCTTCCGGTTGATCCCCAAGCAAACTATCACTTTGTTTTTTCAGTACTGGATAGGCTGCTTCAGTCACTAAGGTTTTACTCTCTGTATCAAATTCAAATTTGGCTTGAGTCAGTATGGAAACCAAACGCTCGATACCAAAAATACATACCTGGCAAAACATATCGCTGTGCGCTTGGGTAAAAGTAAACTTCGGTTTCTCTCCATCTTCGGATTCGGGTTTACCTGAGCTAAACGCTTCGGTGAGTTCTTCGCGTTCCTGTTGCTCTATCGTTTTGGTATCACTTTCAAGCCCTGCCCATTCATCCACATTGTAATCGTCAAAATCAGGGGCGGTTTCTAAATGGCTACTCATCCTCACCCCCTTGTTCAACGCTCGAACGTTTTTGCACTAGGTTCATCACCACTAACACCAACGCTAAAGCAGCAATCGACACGCCCACTTTAAACACCATCGATTTCGGTTTAGCCGTTACCAAATCGTTGTTTTCAGGCTTAGCAGATTCACTGCCTTGTTCTGGTAATGCATTAGGTTCGCTTTCGATTAAGGGTTGAGGCGGTTCATTAGATTCGGTTAGTAACGCACTACTTTCGGTTACGTCAGTTTCATCCGAAGTCTTATCGGACTGTACTGGCAACGGTTTCGATACGGTTTCAACTTCAATCGGCACATCGCTTGAGTGCTGCTCGATATACGAATGAACGCTTTTAGACATAGGGCTATTGCCACACTCCGGACAACGATAATATTTCAGCCCCGCATTGCGCGTGTTCTTGGGAGGTTCACCGTGGGTAATTAACTTCCCCTCCCCTACGATATGCACCGTAGAGCCAGAAGAACAAACCGGACAAGTCACGTAACCACGAACAGGATTAGGCACTTTGCTCATCACTAGATACCTCCGCATCTTCCACCACTTCGCATAGTGACGATTTCTCATCCATCACATAAGCACGGCATCGCGCTCGCGCCACACGGTTTAACTTGGTGAGTTTTTCCACTTGTTCAAACAGTTTCGGATCTAGCCCTATCGCCTCTAGCGGGTTACCGCCTCCCATAAGCAAGCGAGGCAATAAAGTGGTGAGTTTGGATACGTCCATTCCCTTGATTTTCTCAATCGATTTGGTGACCTGAATTTCTAAGTTTTCCGCTACATCGAGTGCTTTCAAGTCTGCATGGCATGCCTGCTGTGTTCTTTTCATAAATAGTCCCTGTTTCTCAACGTTGACAATGGGTTAAGAGTATTTGGCCTACGATAGGCCAAATGCTTAGTAAGTGATTAATCGACCTTGTTTGAGCCTGATTTTGCAGTATTGGTCAATGGTGACCGTTCCCCCTTTTAGTAATGGTTTGAGAAGACATTGCACCCCTTTCATGCTCCATCCGGTCACGTCCATAAGAGCCTTATTAAGTGAGGGGTTACAGTTATTTTCAGTGCTCCAAGGTACGGCACTCCGTGCCTTTTGAAGACGCTTCACGTCTTTTTTACGAACGAGGCTATAGCACTCGCTTGCGGTTTGAATAAGAGTCCCAAGCCAAGAAAAGCCAATGACTTTTTTGTTGGTTTCACCGTATTGATTTTGCTTTGATTCGTATTCCACTCGCGCACCATTAGCGAGCTGACAAAACAGCGACCACTTTGACGAATCAGCCGCTTGTCTTAGTTCTTCCAGTTTTGGGTCTATCTTGGTTTGCTCTGGTGTTGCCCTACGAAGATTGCGCCACAATGAAACAGGCTGACCACCAAATTGTTGAAACTGTCTGATACGGTGTGTTGATGCCCAAGCGCGAGCACGATAAGCGTATTCTTCCGATTCAGTTTCGGGCATATGCTTGCCGTTAATGTTTTTTGAAACGTACTTAGCAATGTAGGCCGTTGCCCCGCCTTTTTTCGGATCGGCTTCTTTCACATCAAAGCGTGGTGAAATATCTTTGCCTAGCTCGCTCCGGTCTTCCCCTATCGCGCACCCTTTTAGAATGTTGGTGATCGTGGTTTTGTCCTTCGGTGAGCAAAACAAAAAGTAGTGAGAATGGCTGGTTGAATCTTTATGAGGTTCAGCAACACGGAAACCAAAATACTCAATATTCTCTTTAGCAATAAGAGCACGAGCGACTGCCCATTTTTGCATGAGCGCTTGATGCCCTTCCTTTACCGATGCACCATTCCACTTTCTTGATACTCGGTGATATTTACTTGGCAATGTCCAAGTGACGAACAAAGCGGTAAATCCTAAGTCCAATGCAAATTCTTCAAAGCCACGAGAGCGCACCATCATTTCAATACGTCGATTCTCTGGGTTTGCCGTTGTTCTTTTGATCACTTCCTCTAGGTCGAACGCTTCGCCCGTTTCCGTGTTCATTACTGACATGGCCTCTATATACTGTTTCGCTTCGCGTTGCTTTTGCTTCCAGTTTGAAAAAGACATGGCACTAATCACCGGCGCTTGGTGTTTACCTTCACCGACACGTTCTAGGGCAATTTGTACATATTCGATGTATTGCGATCGCAAATGCAAAAGTCGGCGCACTATCCATTCTTCGGATTGCATCTTGAGCGCGGCTATTTCGAGATCGCATTCCAGTTCGTCGGGTTTATCCTGTTCCTTCCTGAAATTTATCTTAGGTGAGTTGATATGGATTTCTTGCAGGGTGAGTGATTGGCGTTCATAAACGTGTTTCAGTGCTTCAAGGTAACTGTTAAAAACTTCCGGTAGACTTTCATCATTAAGCATCGCGGCGCAATTATCGGCGTAGTCCTTAGCGAGTTTTTCAATGGCATCATCGCGCATCAAAATATCGTGTGTTAGTGGTTCAGCACTGGCCTTGTATCGGCTATCCACAAACGAAAATTTATCTTCAATAAAACTCGCTCGCTTCAAACCAAACTTAACCGCATCTTCTGCAGCACGAATAAGGTTTTGAGTAGTCGGGTTACTACGAGTCATGCGCTGTGCGACTTTACGTTTCACATCGCTTTTCACCATTTGAGGTAAACGAGGAAAGAACCGACGAGTAAAAGCGGAAAGGCGCAATATATCAGCCGCCTCCAACGCTTCTATTTGATTCACTGCTTCTGTCATTCCGTTAACCCATGCATTCAGAATCGGTACAAACGTATTGCAAAGGGCGCGACTTTTTCGGCTTTGAACGACCAATACCGTGTTTATCACGCAGCTTGTCCAGTAAGTAGATTGAACGCTCCCGCTTCTTTGGGTCGGGGTTAACCATACCCGCCATATCAGGGCATGGTTTGTGAATAGGGTTAGTCACTTCCATCGTTAACCCTCCAAACTTTCTAACAGTTCAGCATCGGCAACTAGCTGATCGTAAATCGGGTGTAGAAACTTAAATTCTGGTGAACTTGGTGATAGCCAATTCAAGCGAGTTCGAACAATGTTCATTAGTTCTCTAACTTCACTCGAATGAGAAAAATCAATACTGGTGCTATGGATTGGTGTCAATACGTTACTCATCATTCTTCCCCTATGCATTTACTGAAAGCCAATCACGTTTGGCATCGGCGTGGCGTTGGTCGATATAGGCTGCTAAATCTTCAATTTTGATTAACGATGGGCTGCGCTCAGAATCGCGCAATTTAAAGGTGGGAACGGGAAAGTCACAGGCTTTCGCTCTCTGCTCTGCCGTCTTGGGGGTAACGCCAAAAAACTCTTGGCTTATCTGTTTAAGCTCAACTGTCGGACTCTCAAATCTAGCGAGCAATGCGAAGTTTGTGTTCATAAGTCACCTATGCAATTATGGCGAGTTAACTAAGAGCAACTATAATTAACTCAAGAATGTCTCAATGTCGTTATGGGACATTATTGGATCATTATTTATGTATTGCAACACATTTGAGCACACTGGAGCATTCGATGAGCACGGTAGACGAGCAAATATCAGAGCTTAAAAAACTTACAAAAACAGCAAAAAACACTGACTTATCAAAGGCTTTAGGCGTTTCCGCATCGACTATTCAAACGTGGAGAATGCGTGGAAAAATACCTGAAGATATTTTTCTAAAAGCGAACGAGATCGCAAAAAGTGGCTCATTAACACCAAAGGGATACTTGGAACTGAAGTTTTTCGATATTGAAGTAAGTGCTGGGCAAGGTGCACTTGTAGAGAAAGAAGAAGAATCTACAGCGATGGTTTTCAGTGAAAGGTTTATTCGCCAAGAACTAGGCTTTAACCCTAACGACATTTTCTTAATGCCTGTCCGTGGTGACAGCATGACCCCCACTTTAAAAAATCAAAGCATCGTTATGGTGAACCGTGTTGATGGGTTTTCGACAGATGGAATTTACGTATTCCGCTATGACAATCGCTTGATGGTTAAAAGACTCCAATTCCTACCGAACGGCATAAAAGTGGTGAGTGATAACAGCGCTTATGAACCTTGGGAGCTTGGGAAGAAAGATATTAAAGGAGCTGATTTTAAGATCATTGGTGAAGTGGTTTGGTCTGGGCAACGAATGTAAGAATAAAAAAAAACCAGCTACCAAAGGGGGTAACTGGTACATATACTTCGTGAACAACAATATTCACTAACAACGTCAGTTGGTTAGGTGACCCTCGGCTTAAAAGGGTCGCATAGAAACCTAGAGGAAAAGCCAAACAACCGCCATACCACTTTGGTGGTATTCGCTATTTTTGTTACCTGTCAAATGACATAAAACAAAAAAAACATAAAGAAAACAAATGAAATAAAGGCAGTACGTACATAGTACGTATGATTCGCTTTGAAGCCTGATATAGCTTAAAAGTGAGTCCAATCGAGCATGGGTGCAATGGAAAGACGGCTTGAATGGAAATCGCTTGTGTTGTCTGGCTTCATCATTGTTTTACCTAAGTTTTTAACCACTCAAATCCGCTTTGAATATCATGGAATTTCGCCCAAATTCGTCCTAAAGTACCCTCGAAGAGTAGGACGGAAAATGGCATCTTTATTAGTTGAATAACGGCAGCTATCAAGAAACCATCATCGGAAATAAAAAGCAGGCAATAATACACAGAGAATCGCGAACTTTCAAAAAGAAAGAGAAGAGTAATACTTGTAGACTTATATCTCCGTGAGAGCAAAATTACACAGCATTAATTCCATTTAACCCCTCCCCCTTTTGACTCTTCCCGATAAACACATGATTAGCCATGCTTTATGGGGCCACACAACGATTCAAGTTCCATCACTATATTTAACACCTTCGTTGATCACGTTTGAGGCGGCACTCTTACCAAAAGTCTGTATTACCTTTCGTCTTTTCTACGTTAATTTACAGTAGAGAGAATTGCTTCCCCCTTCTTTCTCTCCTCCAATTTTAGCTTTCTAGCTAAGGAGGGGTTGCCATGTACTTTTTACTCCCTAACCTGCACAGTAACTCTTCGCTTATCACTATCTAGGAAAAAATCGAATGTTCATCTTCAAGGGTTAACAAGTAAAGCACTGTAAAATAAAGACAAAAAAACATAAACTTTAAACAAGTTACTTTATGCACTTAGCACTAGGAGCATTTGGCCTACGATGATCTTTTTACTTATAGAGCTGTACATGGGTTGTGAGTAATCTCTTTTGGATTAGTCGACTAAGAAATTGATTTTGGGTTTCACTGAGAAGTTGTCCACTGTTCTAGTTGTTGGAAGCATCACAATGTGTGAGTCATATTTGCCGTTCTCTACACGACAATAACGATCTGAGTAGGGAAATAGTATAAGATGTTGAAATATCGCTTAGGTAGGTGGTCATGTGAATCAACAGTTAATCCAACAAGTCGAAGATATTTGTACAGCTCGTGGTGTTCGTTTAACGCCACAACGTCGCAGTGTCTTTGTTCTGATTTGTGAAAATAAAAAGGCATCGAGTGCTTATGAGTTACTGGAACAATTAAAGGCCAGTGAACCTAAAGCCAAACCGCCAACCGTATATCGCGCTCTTGATTTTTTATTAGAGCAAGGGTTTATCCATCGCGTTGAATCGACGAACAGCTTTGTCTCATGCAGTTCCTTTGGCGAACATAAGCATTTTTCTCACCTTCTTATTTGTGACAAATGCGGCAATGTCGTTGAACTACAAGATGATAATCTGATAGCCTTGTTGAATAGCAATGTTGATAAATATGGCTTTCAATATTCCAACCACGTTATAGAATCTCACGGTACTTGTCAGACGTGTTCGTCATTGGAAGATCACACTTAGATAGAAGAAGTTATGCGCGCTGAATTTGTAAACCCGTTTTTAGCCTCACTTATGAATGTGCTAAAAACAATGGCTTCAATGGAGATAAAGCCATTAAAGCCCAGAATAAAAAAAGATGAGGTTGCACGTGGAGACGTGTCAGGCCTGATTGGAATGGTAGGAACGCAATCACGCGGATCCATGTCAATTACCTTTGAAGAAGGGTTGGCACTGGAAATCATGCAAAAAATGTTGGGTGAGCGCCCTCATGGTTTAAATGAAGAAGTGACCGATATGGTCGGTGAAATCACCAACATGGTCACCGGTGGTGCAAAGCGTATCCTAGCAGAGAAAGGCTTTGATTTTGATATGGCGACCCCTGTGGTCGTTTCAGGAAAGGGGCATACCATTCGACACAAATGCGATGGTGCTATTATCATCATGCCATTTACCTCGGAATGGGGTAACGCCTTTATTGAAATTTGTTTCGAATAACGATTAATTTCGAAGAAACTGGTCGAATACACCTCACTTTCCTCAACCATTAAAAATGCCAGTCCTTAGATGTGACTGGCATTTTTTTAAGCTAGCTAACTATAAAAGTAGTTATCAACTTAATCTCCCGCGACCTTCATTGATTCAATTAAGATCGAACCCGTTTGAATCTGCGAGCGGGTTTCAACATCACTACCAACAGCAACGATATTTTTAAACATCGTTTCTAAGTTTGAAGCGACAGTGATTTCAGATACAGGGTATTGAATTTCACCATTTTCAACCCAGAATCCAGCAGCGCCACGTGAATAATCACCCGTAACGGTGTTGACTCCCTGCCCCATAACTTCTGTGACGAGCAAGCCCGTCCCGAGTGTTTTAAGCATGGTTTCAAAATCTTGGCCGGTATTTTTGACGTACCAGTTATGAATACCACCAGCATGGCCTGTTGGTGTCATATTCATTTTGCGCGCCGCATAACTGGTTAACAAATACGTTGCTAACTTGCCATCTTTGATAATTTCTAGGTCTTGAGTAAACACGCCTTCACTATCAAATGGGCTAGACGCTAAACCGCGAAGCACATGTGGTTTCTCTTCAACTTGAAACCAGTCAGGAAGAATCGTCTCCCCCAGTTTATCAAGTAAAAATGAGGATTTTCGGTAAAGGTTTCCACCACTAATCGCCATGACTAGATGTCCCATTAACCCCGTAGCTACATCGTTAGCAAATAACACTGGGTACTTTCCAGTTTTAATTTTCTGCGGGTCTAACCTTTGAATGGTTTTCGATGCGGCTTCTTTACCTACTCGCTCTGGGGACCAGAGATCATCGATGTGACGGGCAAGCGTATAGCTATAATCACGCTCCATATCACCATTTTGGCCCTGACCAATCACACTACAACTGATACTGTGGCGACTAGATGCATAACCAGCAAGCAGGCCGTGACTGTTGCCATAGACTTTAACGCCGTAATGGCTGTCATAGCTTGCGCCGTCACTTTGCTTAATCTTATCGCTGTAAGATAATGCCGCTTTTTCTGCTTCAATTGCTCGCTGTGCGGCAACATCAGGATTCGGCTCATCAGGGTGGAAAAGATCAAGGTCTGGAATATTGGAGACCATCAGCTCTTTAGGTGCAGGTCCTGCAAATGGATCTTCTGACGTATATTGTGCAATATCCAGCGCTGCTGCGACGGTCTGCGCAATGGCTTTTTCGCTCAAATCTGACGTAGAGGCACTGCCTTTACGCTGACCTCGGTATACCGTGATTCCAAGAGCACCATCACTGTTAAACTCAACGTTTTCAACTTCGCACATACGTGTTGAGACGCTTAGTCCGGTACTTTTTGTAATGGCGACTTCCGCAGCGTCGGCACTCACAGATGCCATGTCCAAAGCTTTTGCTACCGCGGCTTCCAGCTCAGCTTGCTGCTGAGCGACTTGCTCTCTTACGTCCATAATCCATCTAACTTTTATCAATTATCTTTGTCTAGAATAACAAGCTTTTCGCTTTCTCCCCAGATTTCTTGCTAAAATAGGCAATATTCGTAACGAGATAGTGATATAGGCAGAAAACATGGCTCGCAAAAATCAGAAAGCACCGTGGGAAGAAGAAGAAGAAATCATTTGGGTAAGTAGAACCGAAATGAAAAACGACATGGAAGCGTTACAAAAACTAGGCGAAGAGCTTGTAGGGTTAAAACCTTCCGTGTTGGCAAAATTCCCGCTTAGCGATGACCTAAGAGATGCAATCAAAGACGCGCAACGTTTTAAAAATGAAGCTCGCCGTCGTCAGTTACAATACATTGGCAAAGTCATGCGTAATGTTGATCCAGAGCCTATTCAAGCGGCACTGGATAAAATCCGCAATAAGCACTCTCAACAAACGGCTGCATTGCATAAGTTGGAAGAGCTAAGAGATAAGATTGTGGAAGAAGGCGATTCAGCTATTGCGGAAGCCATCGAGTCGTATCCGGACCTTGACCGCCAACGCTTACGCCAACTTGCTCGTCAAGCAAAGAAAGAGAAAGCAGCCTCTAAACCAGCTAAAGCATTTCGTGAGATTTTCCAAATGCTAAAAGCAGAAGAAGAAGCGAAAGAAGAAGCACTAGCACAAGAGCAAGACCAAAACAGCTAGAGTCAATGTAAGAAGTGAGAACGAACTCGTGCTCACTTCTTTCTTCACTCTTTTAATCACTGCGCTGGATCGTCGTTTTTAATGCTGCGCCGCTAAAACAAACTCTGCCAGTTCAGCATGGTCATGATAACCGTTCAATGAATCAATGCTACCCGCCACCGAAATAGTCCCTTTGGAAAGGTAAGCAAAACGATGAGCAATCGCCTTTGCATCATGCAAGTGGTGTGTCACCATGACAACCGTAATACCATTTTCCTCTGCCAGATTTTTTACCACCGACAACATCTCTTTTCTCAATAACGGATCTAGCGCTGAGAAAGGTTCATCTAATAGCCATAATGGTCGGGATTGAACAAAACAACGAGCTAAAGCCACGCGTTGCTTCTGCCCCCCAGAAAGTTCTGCTGGCAAACGAGATAAATAGTCTTGTAATCCCACTTTACTTGCCGCTTCCTTTACCTTTTTGAGAATGTCAGGCGTTACCTTAAGTGAGGGGTGAATGCCCAGAACAATATTGTCTTGCACACTAAGGTGCTCAAAAAGGTTATTATCTTGAAATAACATTGCCAGCGGTCGCTGATGAGGTTCCAGCGGCAACATTGATTGCCCCTCGATTAGGACCTCCCCTGATTCTGGTTCACAAAAACCAGACACCATTGCCAACAATGTTGATTTACCCGCACCACTAGGCCCTATTAATGCCAAGATCTCACCTTGCTTGGCCCCTAATGTGAAATCAAACCATTCTTGGTGATAGCGATATCTTGTTTGCTTCAATTCCAGCATCATCTTTACTGCGACTCCCGATGTCTGTTTTTCACTACTAGGCGATCTGTCAGCGAGAACATCCCAATGCTTATGGTAAATAACACCAATGAAACCACCGCAGCAGCCTGCATTTGATAGCTTCCCAACAGTTGATAGAGATATAAGGGAAGTGTTTTAAAGTCTTGACTGCCAAACAAGGCAATCACGGTTAAATCCCCTAATGAAAGGATAAAACTCATTGAAAATGCATGCATTAATGGCGCTCGCAACGCTCGCCACTCCATACTAAAGAATCGCGCAACGCCTAAAATGCCAAGACTTCGCCAAAGTAGATGATACTGTGTTGCCAGTTGAAGCATAGGTTGGCTGAGCGTTTTAATCACAAACGGCAGAGCCATTAACGCATTAACAAGGACAACAATCACCACCGCTAAACTAAAGACATCGGTCAAACCACGTAACATCAAGAATGTCGCGGTACTAATCACTAATGCTGGGGTCACCAGTATCACCGTGCCAACCAATTCAATTTTATCGGCAAGGCGTGATTGCGCTTTCAGCCGTAGCATTCGCGTGGAACTCAATATCAAGATGCCGGCAATCGCGGCGATCACAGCGGAGAGCATCGCCACTTGCAAAGACGATATTAGCGATTGCCAGAATATAGCATCCGTTAACACCTCATAAACTTTGTGATTTAATCCACTAAGGACCACCATCAATAAAGGCGGCGTGACCAGCAATAGACTTGCGATGATCCAAAAAGAATCCCAAAGCCGCTTACTCCAGGTATCTGATGACTGAATTGGTGTGGCGTGACTAAAAGTACTCGCTCCGTCCAACACTTTACTAAAGCGGCCAACAAGTAAAACCAATACAGAGCAAATACCCATTTGCCACATCGCTAATACTGCACCAACCTGCAAATCAAAGTCGAACTTAATGGCTTGGTAGATAGCCAGCTCAATCGTCGTCGCTTTCGGCCCGCCTCCCAATGCCATAACCGTTGCAAAACTGGTAAAACAAAGCATAAAGACGAGGCCCACAACATGAGGCAAATGCTGCTTAAGTCTAGGCCATTCAACAAATTTAAAGCAGCTCCAACTTCCCATACCCAAATGTTTTGCCAATTTACGCTGTTCACTAGGAACGCTTTCAATCGTCATCAATAGCAAGCGCGTTGCAAAGGGAAGATTAAAAAACACATGGGCGATCAAAATGCCATTTAACCCATATATGGAAAAAGGCAATGTGGTATTGAATAATCCTAAGAGCTGAGCGACAACACCCTGATTTCCGTAGACGGAAAGAATACCAAATACACCCACCAGCACAGGCAAAACAAGAGTAGTTCCAAACACCTTAAGAAGATAGTTTCGGCCTAAAAATCGACGACGCGACAGCGCATGAGCAACTGGTAAAGCCAAACCCACACTCAAGCCAGTAGAAAGGGTCGCTTGATAAAAGCTAAATTTGGCGACATGAAGATAGTAACTATCCGTGATCAACTCACTGAAGTTGGCAAGTGATGAATAAGATAACAACGTCCAAAGCGATGCCACCACGTAACTGGCGATAATGATGACAATGACAATGCCTGTTTTTGGTGTGCGTATCACATAGACCTCGAAAAAACGGCCCAATAAAGGCCGCTATATAAAAGTGTTTAACTCCAACCCATAGGTTTTAGTCTATCACTGAGTCACCTAATACTATTGAATAAGCGCAGACTGCCACTCTCGTATCCAAGCTTTACGGTGTTTGGCAACTTCATCAGGTGTGAAGGTCAGCGATTTACTCGGTACGGTGAGTGCATCAAACCCAGCAGGTAACTCACGCTCCACAACTGGATACATCCAATTGCCCGTTGGAATTTGAGACTGAAAGTCATCAGATACGACGAACTGCATAAACTCATCGGCTAATTTGTCGTTTTTGGTGCTGGCAACCTTAGCGGCGACTTCAACTTGGGTATAGTGTCCTTCCACGAAGTCAGCGGCAACGAATCGAGCATCTTGCTCGGCGATAAGGTGATAAGCCGGCGATGTGGTGTACGATAATACCAAATCCGCCTCGCCTTCGAGGAACATGGAGTACGCTTCAGACCATCCTTTTGTCACGGTAACGGTTTTTTTGGCTAACTGCTGCCACGCTTCACTGGCGTTATCGCCATACACCGACTTCATCCATAACAGTAAACCTTGCCCGGGCGTCGACGTTCGTGGGTCTTGGTAAATCACACTAAGATCATCACGTTCTTCAATGAGCGCTTTAAGACTGGTAGGCGGTGTTTTCACTTTTTCTTTGTTGTACACAAACGCAAAATAACCGTAATCAAAGGGGACAAATACGTCGTCTTTCCAACCATTGGGTAACACAAGGTTCTTGGTATCAACTTTGTGATTTGCCAGCAGACCTGACGCTTTGGCTTCGCTCATTAAATTATTATCAAGACCTAATACCACATCCGCTTTTGAGGAAGTACCTTCAAGGCGTAACCGATTGAGGATCGACACACCATCATCCAAAGCAACCAATTGCAGCTCGCAATCACATTGCGCTTCGAACGCTTTTTTAATTGCAGGCCCAGGTCCCCAGTCTGATGCAAATGAGTCATAGGTATACACCGTTAATGTCGATGCACTTGCCATTTGTGTGAGCGCCAGAAGGGAAGTAGCGATGGCTACTTTAGATAAACGGATGTTGTTCACTAATACTATCCTTAGTTATTGTTTTTTTTCTTCAAAACAGTCTTTGCACCGAAGTATCAGTAACAACGTCTCAATAGCAAAGCGCCTGTAACAAGATTGATAATGAATTGTAACCGCTGCATCACATATTCACCATCCCTATTCCTCTATCTTTGGTCATAGCCCCAGCGCGGTACTAAAGCTTGCTCAATACCCATGTGATCGAGTACTCGTGCCACAATGAAGTCGACTAAGTCATCAATGCTCTTAGGTTGATGATAAAAACCAGGTGCGGCAGGCATTATCGTCACGCCCATGGTGGACAGTTTATGCATATTCTCTAAATGCAATGTCGAAAACGGCGTTTCACGCACGACTAACAGCAGCTGCCCTCGCTCTTTCAATACCACATCAGCAGCACGTTCAATAAGGTTGTCAGACATCCCATGAGCAATAGCCGCTACACTACCAGCAGAACACGGGCAAATGATCATTTGCTTAGGCGCCGCAGAACCCGATGCGACGGGGGAAAACCAATCCTCTTTTCCGCACACCACAAGCTTATCTGGCTCACAATTTAGACGCGCCACCAGCTGCTTATGTGCCGCCTCGGGTCCACTTGGCAGTTTGATATCATGCTCTGTTGCTAACACCACTCGTGCCGCTGAAGAAATCAATAAGTGTACGGTGTAGTCCGCCGCTAAAAGACACTCCAGTAATCTCATACCATAAGGAGCACCAGAAGCACCGGTAAACGCCAGCGTGATGGCTTTGTTGGTTGCGTTCATTAAGCAAGTCTCTCTAATAGTTTCTGATGAATACCACCGAACCCACCGTTACTCATCACCAGTATTTGGTCGCCAGCTTGGGCCTTCGATTGAATCGCCGTGACTAACTCATCCACACTACTTCTCACTTCTACAGGTTGAGAGCAGCTAGTGGCGATATCGTTGACGGACCAATCAATGTTATCCGGTTGCAGTAAAAATACCTCATCAGCATGCTGCAGAGAATCGGCAAGTTTATCTTTGTGCACACCTTGCTTCATCGTGGCTGAGCGAGGCTCTAATACTGCCAAGATGCGCTTTTCACCCACTTTGTTTCTCAATCCTTCAAGGGTGAGCTGTATCGCCGTAGGGTGATGAGCAAAGTCATCATAAATTTCAATCTGGTTCACTTCACCTTTAAATTCAAGGCGGCGCTTGGTATTAATAAACTTCGCTAACGCAGCACAAGCAAGATCAGGCGTCACGCCAACATGCCGAGCGCCTGCAATGGCCATCAGTGCATTATCCACATTATGGTCACCAACCAAATCCCACTTAACCTCACCCACTTTGTCACCATGTAAGTAAACATCAAAATGAGAACCATCTTTGTGCTGTTTCACCGCACTCCAATCGGCTAACGCTCCGGTATGCTCTACCTCACTCCAACAACCTCGTCCCAGCACATCTTTCAGCGCCTTATCGTCTGAAGGCGCAAGAATTCGCCCATTTCCCGGCACTGTCCGAACCAAGTGATGGAACTGTCGTTTTATCGCTTCGAGATCATCAAAGATATCCGCATGATCAAATTCAAGGTTATTCATGATGAGCGTTCGAGGGCGGTAATGAACAAACTTAGAGCGCTTGTCAAAGAAAGCACTGTCGTACTCATCAGCCTCGACAACAAAAAACATCGACTCACCTAACCGAGCCGACTGTCCAAAATTGCCCAACACGCCTCCGACTAAAAAGCCGGGCTGATAACCACACTCTTCAAGAATCCAACTTAGCATGCTCGACGTCGTCGTTTTACCATGAGTACCAGATACGGCAATAACCCAGCGGTCATGAAGCAAGAACTCTTGCAACCATTGAGGACCTGATGTGTATTTGATATTTCGATTCAAGACATACTCTACACAAGGGTTACCACGGCTCATTGCATTGCCGATCACAACTAAATCTGGTGCCGGATCCAATTGGCTAGGATCAAAGCCTTCAATAATCTCAATGCCCTGAGATTCAAGAAGTGTACTCATTGGGGGATAAACGTTAGCGTCACTACCGGTGACTCGATGGCCTAATTGTTGAGCTAGAACGGCTGCGCCACCCATAAAGGTGCCACAAATACCAAGAATATGAATATGCATTTTAGGTTCTCTTTTGTTCACTGTACTTCTTTCTCGCTTTCGCTATATATACCCAAACCACGCTATAAAAGCGAGGAAGTTAACAGTTACGCGGCATTTTGTGACATTCATCATACAAATAGCCCTTTTCCAAGGTTACTTCATTACCATTAAAAAGTTCTGCCCCATACAATATTCCATGTGTGTAGATGAATACCCCCAACTCGTTCACTCACACTTCTCCCCCAAAGATAATAGTTAGCAGATTAAAGGAAAGACCATGTCTGAAATGCGCACCCTCGGCGAATTTATTGTTGAGAAACAAAACGACTTCCCCCATGCCAGTGGTGATTTATCATCCCTTATCTCTTCAATTCGACTTGCTGCAAAAATTGTAAACCGCGAAATTAATAAAGCAGGCCTTGTTGACATCACTGGTGCAGTAGGTACTGAGAATGTACAAGGTGAAGCTCAGCAAAAACTTGACCTTTACGCTAATGAGAAATTCAAAGCGGCTCTTGAAGCTCGTGACCAAGTATGTGGTGTTGCCAGCGAAGAAGAAGATGAAGCCGTTGCCTTTAATAAAGAGCTTAATAAAAACGCAAAGTATGTCGTACTAATGGACCCGCTTGATGGTTCATCTAACATCGATGTCAACGTGTCTGTCGGCACCATTTTTTCTATCTACCGTCGTGTTTCGCCAATCGGCACACCTCCAACTCAAGAAGATTTTTTGCAGCCTGGAAATAAACAAGTCGCTGCGGGTTACGTGGTCTACGGTTCTTCGACTATGCTGGTTTACACCACTGGTAAAGGCGTCAACGGCTTCACCTACGACCCATCAATTGGCACCTTCTGCCTATCTCATGAAAACATGATGGTTCCTGAAGATGGTTCAATCTACTCAATCAACGAAGGTAACTACATCCGTTTCCCTTTGGGTGTAAAAAAGTACATCAAGTACTGCCAAGAAAATGAGCCAAGTGAAAACCGCCCGTATACGTCTCGTTATATTGGCTCTTTGGTATCAGATTTTCACCGTAACCTACTAAAAGGTGGCATTTACTTGTACCCAAGCACACAAAGCCACCCAAGCGGAAAGCTTCGTTTGTTGTATGAGTGCAACCCAATGGCCTTTATTATGGAACAAGCTGGTGGCACCGCCTCTGATGGTAATCAGCGTATTATGGATATTAAGCCAACGGAACTTCACCAACGAGTGCCTTTCTTTGTGGGTTCGAAACTCATGGTCGATAAGGTTGAATCTTTCTTAGAAGAATACCCAGAGCAATAATTTTTCCACAAGTTAAACAAATTAGAAGTGCCTCTCAGTGAGGCACTTTTTGTTTTAATTTTCAGCGTATATACTTTGTTTAACCCATTTGAATGATAACGCCTATCCTTAGTATCTATAGGGATTTAGAATAAAGAAGGAAAATCCAAATGAGCTTAAACCACG
Organism: Vibrio methylphosphonaticus; assembly: GCF_023634655.1. GTDB lineage: Bacteria > Pseudomonadota > Gammaproteobacteria > Enterobacterales > Vibrionaceae > Vibrio > Vibrio methylphosphonaticus. The sequence continues at coordinate 32,036 of NZ_JAMKMS010000023.1, forward strand.
TACCTGCTGGTAAGTCACTGCCTGATGATATTTATGTCGTCATTGAGATCCCGGCTAATGCCGACCCAATAAAATATGAAGTGGATAAAGATTCTGGAGCTGTCTTCGTCGACCGATTCATGTCCGCCCCCATGTTCTATCCCTGCAATTATGGTTACGTTAACGACACGCTTTCGCTCGATGGTGATCCTGTTGACGTATTAGTGCCAACACCCTACCCACTCATCCCAGGTTCTGTTATTCGCTGTCGTCCGGTGGGTGTTTTAAAGATGACCGATGAATCTGGCGAAGATGCCAAAATTTTTGCCGTCCCGCACAGTAAAATATCAAAAGAGTATGAACACATCCAAGATGTCGATGATATTCCAGAGCTGCTTAAAGCCCAAATCACCCAGTTCTTTGAGCGCTATAAAGAGCTGGAGCCTGGTAAGTGGGTAAAAGTAGAGGGTTGGGCAGATATTCAAGCTGCCAGAGAGGAAATTATCAGCTCTTATGACCGAGCACAACAAAAATAGTGACCATAAAAAAGCGCTCTGTATGAGCGCTTTTTCGCAGTAGACGACTGAATACTGAAATAGCATTCTAGAGTCATTTCACACCGTCTCTTTCAGACAATCAACTTATCAACGCTTTGCTCTAGATTGTTTTCCTCGCCAATATTCATCTAAAAACGTACGGCTAACATCTTGGCAAATCCCGTAATAAATTCTACCGTTCAACCCCAGAACAAATGGGTCCTGCTGACAATACTCATCTTTTCCTAACGAGTACCCAGTTTGGTATTGCTTATACTGTTCACTACTTAACGATGGCGCATCCTGCTCCAACTCACTACGACTTTTAACAACATAGCCTTTCATCGCCCAAGCTTGACCAAATTCGTTCCATGCTTGATTGTCATCACTTGTTGGCGGCTGTAATTGAACACATCCTGCCATCAGTAGACCCAAAGCCATCACACTAAAATTTTTCATGGCTGACCTCATGCAAACTAATCCGCTTACTCATTTGTCTCACGACTTATTAACTGTAGCAGCATATCACTCACATTGAACAACCAGCTATTGTCATCAATCAACTTCAAATTGATATAAGAAGACCACTGAACTATAGAGCCCCGACACCGCCTCAACATAGAAATCTTCAATAATACGATAGCGGACAGTAAATTCCCCCAGTGAGTTAAATATACCGACGCCATATTTGACCTGTAACCCCGGCAATACATAACCGCTAACGGTCACCTGAGAGTCATCGCCACTTCCTGCGGTATCGAGCTGTAGGTCTTGAACCCCAAATGCTTGCCCAATTTCACCAACTACCTTACCGCTTTTCGCTAAACTGAGACCAATAAGTGTCGTTGTCAGTGCATTCCCGCCAGTTTCGCCGTCAATATCTTGTCCTCGGAGCAAGTAAGACAGTGCATTAGCCTGTGGCATCGTTGGATCGGAAAATATCTCGATCTTAGGTTCTGTGGCCAGCCCCGTCACCTTGACCCCGGCCGTGACATCATCGGCGGTCGTATCTGGATTACGAATGGCTTTGATATTCACATAAGGCTGATCCACTGGCCCGGTCATCAAGATCTTACCTTCATCAATAAGAAGATCTTGACCAAAAGAGCTATAAGAACCATTTACGATATTTACTTCCCCTTGGATAAATGGCCCTTTATCTTTTTGAGAGACATGAAGTTTACCGCGTAAATCACCCTTAAGACCAAAAGCAGACACGGTGAAGTCATTACCAATAGAGATGGAAATGTCAGTTTCGATATTGAAAGGCACCGGGATTGAATCATCGAGTGGTGTTAAGTCAGCATTAAGTATCACCTGATCACTCGACACCGCAACAGCGCTAGGTGGCAACTCTTCAACAACAATACGCCCCCATGGTAAGCCAATGCTGCCTGTGACTTTAGCTAGCTTTGGTGTCGCTTCAATGGTCATATCGGGCACCACTTTCACTTTCACCATTGGCGGTACATCAACCTTTAATTCCTCAGCAAAGATTCGCAGTTTAGTTCGCCAGTCTTGTAGGTCTTGCCAATTACCATCACCGTTGATCAACAGTTCACCGTCACTGGTTTGAATTTTTGCGTCAATCACACCATCATACCCATTGAGACTTAGTACCAAGCCTCCAGAGTCAACTTCTATCGGTGATATGTCACCTTTAAGCGATAAGTCTTCTACCTTAAAGTCACCATAAAGTTGTGGATGTAAAGCATCACCTTTAATCTGAATCGTCGATGAAAGGTTGGCCTTCAGCTTGTTAAACTCCCCTACAATCGGTTGTAAGAAATCCAAATTAAAAGTAGAGAGGTTTAACTCGCCATCAATTTGCTTGTCCTCTGCGAGAACGTTAGGCAATGTGACCTTACCCGACAGGTCACCATTATCCGTGACATCGAGCAACCAAGAAGCATCCAACTGGTCATTAGCCAGGTTTGCTTTGAGTTCTATTGACTCCCATCCAACCACAAGCGGGATTTCTAGCTCCTGTGTCACTTGTCCCTTAGGTAGCTTAAGGTCTACTTTCACTTCAGGTGAAGTTTCAGGTGCCCACTTTGCCCATACGGTGGCATTGGCCGATCCCTCTACGCGTGTTTGCTCTGGTATAAACGATTTAATTTGCTCAAAATTAAAGTTTTTCAGAGTCACCAAAGCCTCACCAGAAGCCCCAGCTTGAATATCTTTCTCTAAGCATATTCTTGATTCTGATTGCTTCCAGCAATGGGCACTGACATCGGCACGTTGCTTATCAATATCCACTTTAGCTTGAATCGGATTTTGCAGATCTACTGGCCCTTGCTCCGTTTCAAAGTGAGCGCTCGCTAACTCACCTGTCCAAATAAGACTAGGTTTATCAACTAGATTCCCGACTATTTTTAACTGAGCAGACAACAGTGTTGAAACTAAGTCTAAGTTCAGTTCATGTTTTGCTTGCGTCCCTTGCACAGTGACATCTAACGAATCGACTTTTTGGTCTTGATACTGAATACCGGAAGCCTGCAAACGAAGATCGGCGTTAGCTTGCTCAATCGGCAATGGTTGCGCGGCACCAGAAAGCGATAATGTGTCGATACTTGCCTCTTGCTGCCATTTAGCCTGCTTTACCTGCACATCTAAACGAATATCGGGTTCTTGCATCTTACCTTTCAAGGCCACGGTGCCGACCAACAAGCCTTGTAGCTCTGGCACTGTCTTGGCGATATCAGGAAAGTCGATAGCAACATTCATATCCCAGTCACTATGCAAGCTGCCCTTTGCGTTCATGTTGTTAGGACCATGCGCCAATGACAAGCCATCGGTATTAATACTCAGCTTTCCTGTTCCTGATTGATCCGCAGCCTCTAGTTGCCCTTTCACCAATAACGGGTAATCACGTAAAACACCGACGATGTCGAGCTTAGGGACTTTCACTTGCCAGCCACCAGCTTCGGTCAATGCGCCTGAAGTCACGATTTGCCCGCTGATGTCACCTTCGGCTTCTGGCCATTGCAGACCGGGCTGAATATGCGACAACATGATATCGGCTTTCCAATTGACTGGCGCTTCCCAATTTGCCATCACCGCTCCCTGAATAGAGCCGCCAAGAGAATCGACCGTTAATGTTTCAAGGTTAATTTGCTTAAGGTCACCTTTACCTTGTAATTCAACATCAACATCCGGTATGGGTGTGCCTGATGCCTGTGTTTTTAACGCCACCTCGTAGCCTTCCAGTGACCCTTTGGCTTTAAGCTGATCAACAATGACCTGATACTCGCTCTCGCCTTTCAAAGGCCACGCGGCCTTGCCCTTCGACAAAACAAGATCAAACGGTAATGTTGGCTCTAATGGCTGAATATCTCCAGACAAGACGGCGTCAATGACTCCTGAGAAATGACTATTCAATTGTAAATCGCCAACACTCCCTTTCGCGGTCAGGGCCAGTTTTTGCCCAGCAAGATCCGTTTCGTTTAGCTGCGCGTCCAAAACCAAATCAAGTGGGTAGTCTTTTATTAGCGCAACGTTGCCAGACAAAGAAGCATCAACCTGTGGCATCGCGAGTTCAAGACTTTCAATATGAACATCATGCTTACCCGCGAAGCCTTGCAACCCAAGGTGATGGACAATTATCGGCTCTTCTTGCTGTAGGGTAAAATCGCGGATATCTAGACGAGTAATGTTAACGAATAGAGGGATAAGAACTTCTGGTAACTCAATCGCGCGAGCAGGCTCTTCTGTCGAGGTTTCAACGGCGACAGTGGAACGCTCTGCCGAGGTTTCGTTCTTAGCTGTAGTCTCTGATTTATCTGGTGTCAGAGGTAAAGCAACGGTCGGTGTCGCCAACAGCGTTTTACCAATAGATAGCTTTGAACCGGTCATAGACAGCGATGTGGTAAAGCGCTCCCAGCTGACTTTGGTACCCAAAATATCCAAATTAATATTGGCAAGGTTCACCTTACCGATTGCGATTGGGATGGGGGTCGATACGCTGGTGAGCGGCTCTGAGGGTTCAGGAGAAGGCTCACTCGGCGCGATTTCAGGCATTGAAAAGTCTAACCCCTGAATCGCCAGTTCATTAACGCACACTCTAGGGTCACTGAGACAATTGAGATCAACCGCCAGTGTCAATGAATCCGCAGCTAAGTCGATAAACAGAGATTCATCTTTAAACGCCACATTGTTTAAAGTAAAGCGAGGAAACAGCGCCCCCTTAGTTGACTCAACTTTAAGCTCTGGTAGCGCTTGGTTTGCTCCCCATAAAATTGCGTTTAATCCAGTATTAGTAAACAGAGCAAAGGCAAGCGTTGCTAATAGGAGCGTCAGTATTAATACGAACGTCACAGACAACCACTTTGTTACTCGCCAAACTTTTATCATCATAACTCTGGCCCTAAACTAAAGTGGATTCGCCATTCTGCTTCTGGCTTTTGGTCTAGCCCCTTGGCAAAATCGAATTTAATAGGCCCAACAGGTGATACCCAACGTATCCCAACGCCTGCACCACGCTTCCAAACTGGTGTATCGTCAAAGGCATCACCTACATCAAAGAACGTTGCCGCCCACCAGTTATTGTATATACGGTACTGATATTCAAGCGTACTGGTCGCCAAATATTGACCACCAGTCTTAATTCCCGCGGTATCAACAGGAGAAATACTTTCGTAGTCATAACCTCTAATGCTATTGTCACCACCCGCGTAGAAACGCAAAGATGGCGATAGTTTTGAAGGGTCATCGGCAATATTGGCACCGACATCAACCTTAAATAGACCACGATGGTTTTCGCCGATACTGCTGATCCATGTTGAGGTTCCTCGCACCCTGAACACGGAGGTTTCTGATAACGCCCGCTTGTCGCCGACCTCAAACATAATGGTTTGTTTATTACCACTCATCGGTAATACGCCACCGCGCGACACAACGCGCGAATAAGAAAGGCCCGGCAAAACAAACTGACCAACATCACCTTCTAAATTACGCTCATAGTCTTCAACTAAATACCGAATATATGCGGTGCGGTGCCAACCACTATCGAGCACCCAATGCCGTTCAAAACCCAAATTAGATTCTAGAGTCTTTTTATCGGTTCGATTAACGTTTTTCAGTCCATACTGAATCACGTAATAATCTCTCAAAACATCATCTAGTGGGATTTTATAGGCTGCCGTGACCTGTTGCTCTGGGATAGAAAGATCAAGACTGGTATTGAAGCTGTGGCCACGAGAGTTAATCCATGGCTTTTTCCATTTAAACTTAACCTTAGCTCCGACATCGGTTGAATAGCCCAAACCTGTTTCAAACTGATTTCTAACCTGTGGCGCTAATGACACCTTCATCGGTAACTCACGACCATTGCCGACTTGCTCCAAATCGGGCTCAACAAAAACAGAGGAAAACCATTCAGTGTTGGATAAACCTTGGTTAAATTCGCCAACTTTCCCCACTTGATAATAATCACCGCTTTTATATGGTTGCAGCGATTGCACGCGATCAATATCAATCTGGCTGCCTGTTATGGTTGACGAACCAAATTTATAACGAATACCACTATCAAAGTGTAACCGAACAAATGCTTGATTCAGCTCAGGAACAACCTCAAGCCGACTCAGTGTAAACGCCCCATCAAAATAGCCTTTTTGTAACGCCAAATTACGAATACTCGACTTCAAAGTGTCATATTCGCCTTGATTGAGAACCTTACCTTCTTTAACTGGCGTCACCCGAATCAAACGCAAAAAGTCTGCGTCTTCTTTCGCCTCACCACTAAGTTCAACATCCACCAGTTTAATCCGCATCGGTTGCCCTGGCGTCACCTCCACCATTAGTTCATCTTGCTGCTCGTTGGTGGAGAATTTAATATCGGCATGGTAATACCCTAACGCATTCAGCGCTGAGTTAATTTCTTTAGTAATGCGGGATTGAAAACGTAGCGAAGTAGAGTATTCGCTAGGGGAGATAGCAGATACGTACGCATCCACATTATCTTTTAACGGGCCGCTCAATCCTTTGATGTTCAAATCGATGTCTTCAGCAGCCATGAGAGACATTGAAGCGATCATGAACATTAGCGGTGGAAAAACTCTCTTTATCATGCTTTATTGTCGAGACTGAAATTCACTATTTTTGTTATTACATTAAATGATAACCTTGTTCAATTTGTAAGTCTGTATTTAACAACTCATACCCATAGAAAATATCATTTTTTATACAATATTTCGTCACCTACACTGCTTATAGCCGACTAAAAAAGGAATCCCCATGCGAAAAACGGACATGATTTCAGAAGCAGAAGCGCTTCCCGGTAGAGAAAACGCCATCGCCACAATGGAGCCTCACTTTATATTCCACAATGATGTCACCGCTCCTTTAGCTGAGAATGAAGAAAGTATTATAGTTGGCTTAGGCTGCTTTTGGGGGGCTGAGCGTGTTTTTTGGCAACTACCCGGGATCACAACAACCTCCGTTGGCTACGCGGGTGGCTATACACCTAACCCAACTTACGAAGAAGTCTGTTCAGGTATGACTGGACACACTGAGGTTGTGCGTATTGTCTATAACATCACGCGCACTACTCTCACTGATCTTCTCAAAGTTTTTTGGGAAAAGCACGATCCGACCCAAGGAATGCGTCAAGGTAATGATGTCGGTACGCAGTATCGCTCTGCCATCTATTGCAATGATGACCAGCAGTTAGCATTGGCGCAAACCACTAAACAACAGTTTCAGCGCGCGCTAGGAGATAAAGGTGATATTCAAACCGAGATTAAACTCTCTAACCAGTACTATTTTGCTGAAGTCTACCACCAGCAATATTTAGCTAAGAATCCGAATGGCTATTGCGGCATAGGCGGAACTGGCGTTTGCTTCCCTCCTCAATAACAATATGCTGTGCATGCTAGATATAGTGCACATGCTAAGTGAGAACAAAAAAATGCCCCAGACAAGTCTGAGGCATTTTTTGTTTGGTTGGACTGCTTATATCGCTAAAGCAGCAATCTCACCGTTAATCTCTTTGAACGCATCCAGTTTACGTCGATCTTCCATCCCCGGAAGTAGTACCTTGCCATTGTCGAACATAAACAATCCAAGCCCAGCAATAAAAAATTGCCCTTTGAATAACGTTTTTACAAACTTTGCGATCTGTTTCGGACGATAAACCGTAAATTTTTTTAGCATAACCTAACCTCAATATCCATTTGAGTAAATGTCGTCTTGCACCGCTTTTTTGCCGTGCCTCGCAATATCTTTTGCGTCTGTTGACAAGTATACCTGAACTTTCGCATTAGACAAAATGAAATTAACATCTTTGCAACAAGTTATAAATCACTGTTATGCTTGTAATGATTTTATCAAGTTACGTACACATCTTGGCCAAATCGACAGCTACAAGTTGTAGTTAACCTGAGGTTCACCTATGGTTATCGCGATTATCAAATAATAATATGGAAATATCACAATGAAACTAAAGTCTCTCCTATCTTTAACATTACTTTGCCTACCAACACTCGCATTCGCGACCAACGTTCAAGTTGGCTCAGCTGCTCGCTCTGTCTCCGTCGATGCTCACGGTGAACTTTTACTAGAAGGCGACACCATTAATTATAGCGCTTGGAAAAGCGCACAAATGCTCGGGAAAGTACGCGTTATCCAAGCGATAGCAGGGCGCAGTAGCTCTAAAAAAATGAATGCCCCGCTTATGGCAGCCATTACAGCTGAAAAATTCCCAGAAGACAGCTATCAAACAACAACGGTTATCAATCAAGATGATGCGATGTGGGGTACGGGGTCATTTGTAAAATCATCGGCAGAAGACAGCAAAAAAGAATTCCCTTGGTCATCCATGGTGCTTGACGAACATGGTCTTGTGGCAAATGCATGGCAATTAGAAGCCGAAAGCTCGGCTATTATTGTGCAAGATAAATCAGGGAAAGTCCTATTCGTCAAAGAAGGGGTGTTAAGTGACGATGAGCTGAACACGGTACTAGAGCTAATCAAGCAAAATCTATAAATTTCCCCATACGGCAAGGGAGTTGCATTCTCCCTTGCTAGTTCCCTATCAAATAAACCTTGCCATTCATCTGGAAAAAAAATTTGATTGTTATACTATAACAATCAAATTTAAAGAGAAGAGTGCCTGTCGTGTTACGAACCCATGCTGCTACACCAGGTACAACCTTGTATCATGCTCTCGCATTGGCTTTCCTTCTACTCGCTATTAATTTTATCTCCATCGAGCATCACTACGACACACATAGTGATCATCAACATCACCACTGTGCGCTTTATGGCAAAGGCTCACACTCTATTCTGACCTCTAGCTTAACGATTCCAACTCCAACATTTGCTCCGGATACCACCACTTCCTCTTTCAATGAAGTGGCCAACCAACCGCCTTTATCTGTGACGGCTCGCTCTCCCCCGATGATCGGTTAACGTATACATCCCCATTTTTACTCAATATTTTATTTATTAGGAATCACCATGAAATTACGTATGACTTTACTCGCCACTATCATCGCTTCCCCTATTGCTGTCGCAAATGACGAGTTTCGTCAACATGAGGCTCATGTCCATGGACAAGTAGCGATGAATATTGCTCAAGATGGCCAAGATTTGTTATTTGAAATTACAGCACCAGGCGCCGATGTTGTTGGATTCGAGCATAGTGCGAAAAACGAAGCCGAGAAACAGGCAATTGCTGACGCTGAAGCCTTATTGGCACAACCAAGCAAGATTTTTACGTTACCAAGCTCACTCGGCTGTACACTCGTTGATACTCATATTGAACACGGGCTAGGCGGCCATGATGACCACGATCATGAGAAACACGCTGAACATGATGGCCATGACGACCATGACCACGAGAAACACGCTGAACACGATGGCCATGACGACCATGACCATGAGAAACACGCTGAACATGATGGCCATGACGACCATGACCATGAGAAACACGCTGAACATGACGACCACGACCACGACCACGACCACGATGATGGACACGGTGAGTTTACCGTGCAATACCAATTTAGTTGTTCAAACCTGTCTGATCTCTCAACAATTGAAACCCAGTGGTTTACTCACTTCCCATCAACTGAGAAAGTATCCGTTAACCTATTAACCGACAACGCTCAATCTGCTAGTGAGCTCAACTCAACGTCAACCACGATCCAATTTTAACGAATTCGACTCGTTTAACTGCTGCCCTGAGCTTTCGCTCGGGGCATATTTAGTGAGGCCTTTATGACGAATGTAATTGAGCTCAGCAATGTTTCTTTTTGCTGGCAAAAAAACCAACCACCCACCATAGAGATTCCAAAGCTCGTCATTGAGCAAGGTGAACATTTATTCTTAAAAGGGCCAAGTGGCAGTGGAAAGTCGACACTACTAAGCCTACTGACAGGTATTAATACCGCCGATTCAGGTGAGGTTAAAGCACTAGGGCAATCCTTGACCGAGCTGCCATCGCGACACAGAGACCGTTTTCGAGCAGACCATATTGGTTATATTTTTCAACAATTTAATCTAATCCCTTATCTGTCAGTCATTGATAATGTCACACTGCCTTGTGAGTTTTCCCAACATCGCCGTAATAAAGTTTCAGGCACACTCCAAGACGAGGCTAAGCACTTACTACAACAGTTGCACCTTGACTCACAACTATGGATGAAGCCTGTTGTTGAACTGAGTATCGGCCAACAGCAAAGAGTGGCGGCAGCACGCGCTTTGATCGGACAACCAGAAATTCTCATTGCGGATGAACCCACGTCCGCACTCGACCATGATAATCGCGAAGCCTTCATCACACTCTTAATGGAGCAAGCAAATCAGGCCAACTCAACCATGGTATTCGTTAGTCACGATCCAAGTTTAGAGCCGCTGTTTAGCCGCAGTGCCAATTTAACTGTTTTAAATCAGGCGAGGTCATCATGAGTATCACCCTAAAACTGGCATGGAAAAGCGTACTTAATCGCAAAACCACCGCCATACTCACCGTACTCACCGTAGCAATTTCCGTTATCTTATTAATGGGCGTCGAACGTATTCGTACTCAAGCAAAAAGTAGTTTTGCGAATACTATTTCCGGTACCGACTTAATTGTTGGGGGACGGTCAGGTCAAATTAACTTATTGCTCTACTCAGTATTTCGCATTGGCAATGCCACCAATAACATTGACTGGCGAAGCTATGAAGAATTTAGTCAGCACAAAGCCGTCAAATGGGCGATTCCAATTTCTCTTGGCGATTCGCATAAAGGCTTTCGAGTCATGGGGACCAACCACAGTTATTTCGAGCACTATCAGTACGGTCAAAAGCAGGCTTTGGCCTTTAGCCAAGGTCGCGCCTTTGATGGTATATTTGAAACGGTCCTCGGCTCAGATGTGGCTAAATCATTGGGCTACAAGATTGGCAGTGAAATCATTATTGCTCACGGTATTAGCGATGTTAGTTTCAGCCGCCACGATAACCTCCCCTTTAAAGTCGTCGGCGTATTAGCCCCAACCGGGACACCCGTCGACAAAACAGTACATGTCTCACTTGGCGCTATCGAAGCCATACACGTAGGATGGGAAACCGGTGCTAACTTGGGCAATGCCCCAAGCAAAGAGCAATTAGAAACGATGGATTTCCAGCCCAAGCAAATTACTGCCATGTTGGTAGGGCTCAACAGTAAAATCCAAACCTTTGCACTACAACGACAAATCAACACCTATAAACAAGAGCCATTAAGCGCCATCATGCCAGGTATCGCCTTACATGAATTATGGGGTTTAATGAGTGTTGCCGAGCAAGCGCTGTTAATGGTCTCTATTTTTGTCGTGGTTGCAGGATTGATGGGAATGTTATCTAGTCTATTAACCAGCTTACAAGAGCGTCGACGTGAAATGGCGATTCTACGGGCGATGGGAGCAAGACCGAGGCATGTTTTTGCATTGTTGGTTAGTGAAGCAACCGCGTTAACTACGGTCGGCATAATTGTGGGCGTCGCTGGTACTTACGGTCTACTTGCCATTGCCAGTCCGATCATTGCGTCACAATATGGTATTAGTATAACCTTATCAGGTATCAGCCAACATGAATGGCTACTACTTGGTTTTGTGCAGTTGGCAGGGATCCTTATCGGCTTCTTCCCTGCGTTACGGGCCTATCAACAATCTTTAAGTGATGGTATGACCATCCGAGTATAACGAGATTTTTATGACAATATTCACTCGCATAAGCTGTGTCATTATGCTGACTATGGGCTTATGTCTACCTCCTTCCCTCGCTCAAGGTAGCGAAAGTAGCGATAGCGAAGTGCTAAAACTTGATTGGATCGATTTAATCCCTGAAGCGGAGCGAAATCAGTTTGATGCGATCGGTATGCCTATTACCAATCACTCTGGTGGGCAAATGGAGCAGTCAAAACTTGGCACCGTTCGTCAAGAGCTTGATGGTAGCACCGTAAAAATACCCGGCTTTGTCGTCCCCCTTGAAGGCGATGAAGATACGGTGACTGAGTTTTTATTGGTTCCCTATTTTGGTGCTTGCATACACGTACCGCCACCACCACCAAACCAAATCGTTTATGTGAAATTTAAAGAAGGCGCGCCCGTGCATCGTCTATGGGATGTCATTTATGTTGTCGGAACATTAAAGACAGAGACCATTAATTCTGAACTTGCCGAGACAGGTTACTTAATTGAAGGTCTCCATATTGAAGATTACGATGATAACTAGAATGCAAATAACAAGTACGCAACAAAAAGCTGCGTAACAAAATGAATGGTCTGCTAGCGTATAACGTTTAACTAATATAAGTTGAAAGATACGCTAGCACGCCGATATAGACGCCTAGTAACAATACCGTCGAGATATGTTTCTTGAGCTTATGTTCTCCTGAGTGCCGCATAACGCCCCCCTTACCCACCCAATAAATTTAACAAATATTTATCATTTAGCCTAGGTGTTTTTACAACATACCTGCTCTAATTGTTAAATCGGAAAATAGCTCACACAAATAGCGCTAGTCATAACAGCAAAACCTCGCTAAATTTATCTTTCATCCAAACTCTCATCTAACCGGTCAAGTGTATGACTATGAGCAATGTAACGACCAGCAGTCCATCTCCAATCATTGAGGCGACATCCGCACGTACTGAGCAAACTCAGAAAAAGAGCACTCATATGCGCGACAGTGCGAGTCGTATTCGATCCATTGCTAAAAATCACTTACTTGATGCACTTATCGGTGAAGAGTCCCCTAGTAAAAGTGCTTTTGAACGAGCAATACAACGAGACAAACAGCGCAAAGAGCAGCGACAAAAAAACCTAGAACAAATCGTCAAGTTATCACTTCAAGCGTGCAACAGCGAAGTATCAAGCGAACCTGACTTTGATTGGCTACTGCGCTTTTTTGATATGGCTCAGGACATTCACAATACGTCCATGCAAAAACTCTGGGCGCAAGTGCTTAAAAGAGAAGTCACTAACCCCGGTTCCACTTCCATGAAAGCACTAAAAACGCTTAGGGATATGACACCAAAAGAAGCTCAGACACTTCAACGAGCAGCATCTCTCGCGTGCAGCTTTGGCGCAGACAGTAGCCGAAAGCTACTATTGGGTATTAAACATCATGCGGGACTCTTTAGCTTTTCAAAAAGAGAGAGTTTCGACGAACTGAGTCTAGGTGAATTTAACCTGCCATATTCAAGCCTATTATTACTTATAGAACTGGGCATTTTATTAGGCACAGAGCTCGAATCAGGGGAAATTGCGCAAGAGCCGGCATTGAAGCTCAACTACCAAGGAAGCGAGTTTCAGCTGCAATCTAAGCTGAAAGGTATTCGGCTCACCTACTATCGCTTTACTCCAACAGGGAATGAACTATGCCAACTGCTAGGGCATAGAGGGAATACTCAGTACCAAGATAAACTGGTGAATTTGCTCAATAAGAAGTTCACTGTTTCAGGAGAATTAACGCCGTCTTTTCACCATCAAGTCTAATGATAGGCACTCATCACTAAGATACGAATGCAAAGTAAAAGGCAAGGAACAGAGTATTTCCCCCTATTCCTTACCAAAGTAGCCGTCTGAAGAAGTCATCTGCTGGGATTAACCAATGATTCCTTTTTCTTTAAGTACCGCTAAGCAATCAGCCACCAGCGCCGCGACACTTTTGTCACTCGCTTGAAGGTGGATATCAGGGTTACTAGGCTGTTCATATTCAGAATCAATACCAGTAAAGTTCGCAATTTCACCCGCTCGTGCTTTCTTGTACAAGCCTTTAGGATCCCTTGATTCACATACCGCTAGACTCGCGTCGACAAACACCTCTAAAAACTCCCCATCAGGAAGCAGTGATTTCACTAACGCCCGCTCTTCTTTATGAGGTGAGATAAACGCCGAAAGTACAATCAATCCAGCATCCGCCATCAGTTTTGCTAACTCGCCAACACGGCGAATATTCTCGCGCCTGTCCTGTTGTGAAAAACCAAGATCTCGACACAAACCATGCCTGACATTATCCCCGTCCAGTAGATAAGTATGATGACCTAAACGAAGTAGCTCCGTTTCTAATGCGCCCGCAACGGTGGACTTCCCGGCACCAGACAGTCCGGTAAACCACAACACAACGGGTTTTTGCTGCTTTAATTCCGAGCGCTGCAATTTGGTGACGTAATGCTGATGCCAGATCACGTTCTCATCTTTCTCTACAGTAATGTCCGACATATAAATCCTTAATTGTCACTTTCATAAATATTAAAATGGAAAGAAGTACGGAATAAGCGCTAATACCAGTACCGAATACACGATAGAAATAGGGATGCCTATTCGCAGATAATCTTTAAGTTGGTAGTTACCAACGCTATACACCAATAAGTTCGTTTGATAACCATAAGGAGAAATGAAGCTAGCACTGGCGCCAAATAACACCGCCATAATAAACGGCATCGGATCGACTCCGTAGCCCACCGCCATACTGTAGCCAATCGGGAACGCAAGGGCGGCGGCAGCATTATTGGTAATCAGCTCTGTGAGAATTAAGGTCACAAGATACGTCGCCACTAAAGCACCAAAGACTCCCCAACCATTAAACAGCTCCATAAACATATCGCCCATCCGAGCGGATAAACCTGTCGAGATCATCAATTGAGCAATAGACAACGCTGAGCCAACAATCACCACAATATCGGTAGGAAAACGTCGTCTTAGTTCACCGATATTAACAATGCCAAAAGCAAGAATCGCAATAAGATAAAGCGCTAGCCCTTTGATAATGGGTAAGATGTTAGTAAGCGCTAACACAATCACCGCTACAAACCCCAGCAGCACGTAACTCGACTTTGCTATATCCAATCGGGCACTTGAATCCAAGTCATTCACTAAGACAAACTCTTTACGGTACTTTCGTCTTTCATCCTCAAAACGCTTCCCCGGCGCTAAGACCAAAGTATCACCCGCTTGCAAAACAATGTTTCCTAACCCACCTTCCAAACGTTCATGTCCACGACGAATAGCAACAACGACGGCATCAAACTTGTCGCGAAAGTGACTCGATTTCAGGGTCTTATTACAAAACGTAGCAGAAGAGCTCACCACAACTTCGAGTAAGTTTTGACCATTTAAATGATGCTGACCAAAGAACGTTAGCCCATTAATTTCTTGCAGCGTATTCACACTCTCTACGTCACCACAAAACAGTAACCTGTCTTTTGCCTTCAACACAAAGTCGGGGCCAACGGACGCCAGCGTGTCACCATCACGGACGACTTCGGCTAAGAACAGTTTTCTTAGTGCTCGTAAGTTATTCTCGGCAATACTGCCCCCCACGAGCGGCGACCCGGGCTCAACCCTTGCTTCTAAAAAGTAAGGCAGTTCATCTTGGTTATCATCATCATAGTTTGGTAACAGATAGCTCAGTGGGATTAAAATGATGACACCACCAATTAGGACACTCAGACCAATCCAAGTTGGTGCAAAAAAATCAAGACTCGGTAATCCAACATCTTCAACAAAACTATTAATAATTAGGTTGGTTGACGTACCAATAAGAGTTAGGGTTCCCCCCAATATGGCCGCATAAGATAAAGGGATGAGTAATTTAGAAGGGGCATGACGCTGATTGCGTTTGATCGCCCCAATAAGGGAGACAACGACAGCGGTATTATTGGTAAATGAAGACAACAGGGCCGTAGAAATCCCCAGTTTGGCAACCACCGACCCCAGTCTTCCGGTTGCAATAGAGCGACTAACCCAGCTAATCAAGCGTGTCTTCTCTAAAGCAGCAGAAGACATAATCAGCAGCACTAATGTCAATAACGATGAGTTAGTGAAGTTAGTGGCGATAACACTCAATTCTGTCATACCGCTAATGAAAGCAATAAATGCTGCACCAGCAAAAATAAGGCTAGGTTTAATTTGAGTTGCAACTAAGCAGCTAATGATTGACATCAATAGCGCTAGGACCACTCCCTGTTCCCACATAATCCTTATCCTCGATAGCGGTTACACGGTCGATTAATCTATCATCAAGCTGACGAGATCATCGACCGAGTAAACAGTCATTCACCCCACTAGGGCTACACGTTAAATTTTTGCATCCCACTCAGGGAAGTGCTTCATAATTAACGCCTTTAGCTCACTTTCAAACGCACCCATGCGCTCTTTAGGTGAACGTTCTTGCTCTGCCAACGCATCACGGACTAAACCCGCTCCAACAGTTACATTGGTGAGGCGATCAATAATAATAAAGCCTCCTGTATCTTGAACGGCATCGTAGTTATCAATGGCGACAGACTCAGTGAGTGACCACTCACATAAACCAATACCATTTAGAGGTAAGGTTTCTGTCTCAAATGATGCAAGCGTATTAATGTCATACTGAAGACGCACCGCCTCCAATTGACCTTGAGTCTGCTTACCTGCAATCTTGATGTCGTACGTTTTACCAGCCGCCAGCGCGTCATCTGTCATCCAAACCACATCCGCCAGTAATCGGTTGGAAGACGTGACCTTAGCTTCTTGCTTAACGATCAAGTCACCTCGGCTAATATCAATTTCATCGCTCAACGTTAACGTCACCGCTTGCCCGGCAAAGGCGACGTCTAAGTTTCCATCAAACGTGACAATACTCTCGATGGTGGATGTTTTTCCTGATGGTAATGACTTAATTTCGTCGCCGACTCGCACTTCACCGGAGCCAATTGTTCCAGCAAAACCACGAAAATCTAAATTTGGACGGCTGACATATTGCACAGGGAAACGGAATTCACCATAGCGTTTGTCTTGATCAATATCGACATTCTCAAGCAACTCTAAAAGCGGCTTTCCTTGATACCAAGGCATATTCTCACTGGTCTCAACCACGTTATCGCCATCAAGCGCTGATAGCGGAATAATTTGAATATCAATGCCTTTCCCTAGCTTCTCTGAAAACGCTAAATAATCATCACGAATGGATTCAAATCGTTGTTGAGAAAAATCAACTAAGTCCATTTTATTAACAGCAACAACAAAGTGCTTTAATCCCAACAAACTAGCGATAAAGGAATGACGTCGAGTTTGATCTAACATGCCTTTACGTGCATCGACCAAGATCACGGCTAAATCACAGGTTGATGCCCCAGTTGCCATATTACGAGTATATTGTTCATGCCCAGGAGTATCGGCAATGATGAACTTTCGCTTTTGTGTTGAAAAATAACGATAAGCAACATCGATGGTAATACCTTGTTCACGCTCAGCTTGCAAACCGTCAACTAACAACGCAAGGTCAGGCTTATCCCCTGTTGTCCCTACGCGTTGGCTATCTGAGTGAACAGCAGCTAGTTGATCTTCATAAATTTGCTTCGAGTCATGGAGCAAGCGCCCAATTAACGTACTCTTACCATCATCAACTGAACCACAGGTCAGAAATCGAAGTAAGGATTTGTGTTGATGCTGATTGAGGTATCCCTCAATGCCTAGCTCGGCAAGTTGTGCTTCTACTGCGCTATTCATAATGTGTCCCTTCGATCCTTAGAAATATCCCTGACGTTTTTTAAGCTCCATTGATCCAGACTGATCATGGTCGATCGCACGACCTTGCCGCTCACTGGATGTCGCAACCAGCATTTCTTCAATAATTTCCGTCAACGTCGCCGCTTCCGATTCCACTGCACCGGTTAGTGGGTAACAGCCAAGCGTTCTAAACCTTACGCTTTTGTTCTCTACTTTTTCATCTGGTTGAATGTCCATTCGGTCATCATCAACCATAATTAACATGCCATCGCGCTCCACTACTGGTCGCTCAGCAGCCAAATAAAGCGGTACAATATCAATGCCTTCTAAGTAGATGTATTGCCAGATATCCAGTTCGGTCCAGTTTGAAAGAGGGAAGACTCGAATGCTCTCACCCTTGTTGATTTGCCCGTTATAGGTTTTCCATAATTCAGGGCGTTGGTTCTTTGGATCCCAAGTGTGATTTTTGTCGCGGAATGAGTAAACGCGCTCTTTGGCTCTGGATTTTTCTTCATCACGACGTGCCCCACCAAATGCCGCATCAAACCCATAGTGATTCAGTGCTTGCTTGAGCCCTTGCGTTTTCATGATATCAGTGTGTTTTGAGGAACCATGCACAAATGGATTTATCCCCATAGCTAGACCTTCTGGGTTTTTGTGTACCAAAAGCTCGAAACCATAGTTTTTCGCTGTACGATCACGAAATTCAATCATCTCTTTGAATTTCCAATCAGTATCGACATGCAATAGAGGAAAAGGTATTTTCCCGGGGTAGAAGGCTTTTCTAGCCAGATGCAACATGACTGAAGAGTCTTTACCGATCGAGTACATCATGACCGGATTATCGAATTCGGCCGCGACTTCACGAATAATGTGAATACTCTCCGCTTCCAGTTGTTTGAGGTGAGTGAGTCTTTCTTGATCCATTTGTTGTGCTTCCTTTTTTGCGAGTACAGGTCATTACACCTCTACTAGACTGAATTCCTATGCACTCTTAACATTGAGTACTTGAGTCGATGTCTCGCCAAACCAAGCAAGATCTTTCGCTAATTCAACAACCTCCCCTACGACGATCAACGATGGTGCTTGTGCATCTTTCGCCAGATCCGCAAGATCTTTAAGTTGACCCACAAACACTTTCTGCGTCTGTTGGGTACCCCTTTCAATGATGGCAATAGGCACATCCGGGCTTCTTCCATGGAGAACCAATTGCTGCTGAATATAGTCAGATTTCATCAATCCCATATAAATCACGAGTGTTTGCTTAGGGCGTGCGAGCGTCGACCAATCCATGTCGGCACTGTTAGGCTTGAGATGCCCAGTGACAAACAAAGCTGATTGTGCGTAATCTCGATGGGTAAGAGGGATCCCTGCATAAGCTGTTGCACCGGCTGCGGCAGTGATACCCGGAATCACTTGAAACTGAATGCCCGCTTGAGCCAATACTTGTAGCTCTTCACCACCTCGACCAAACATAAAAGAGTCACCTCCCTTAATTCGCACGACTTTGTGACCGCTTTGAGCAAACTCTAAGAGTAATTGATTGGTTTTTTCCTGAGGCACGCTGTGATGGCCGGCGCGTTTACCAACGCACACTAAAACTGTGCTTTCTGGTACTAAGGCTATGATTTCGTCTGACACCAAATAGTCATATAAAACGACATCAGCTTGCTGCAAATAATTGAGCGCCTTTAGCGTTAATAATTCCGGGTCTCCAGGACCAGCTCCCACCAACGCCACTTCACCAGATTTAAGTGTTGAAGTTGGCAATTTGGGTTTTTGCGAACTCATCACCAATTGAGGTGTCGTTTTCAATTCCGTACTTTGCTTAAAAGGCTGTTCCATTGTGGCGGTCCATCGCGTCTCTGATGATGGCATTATGACCAACTGGCTATATTACCGGAAATTCTAAAATTTCATTTTTTATTCCAAAAACCACTATAGGGTTAATTTAGAGACTTTTGCTACACCGAACAACGCAAGGCTGGTTTACTCAGGCTATGGTTAACAACAAAGTGTGTAGATGAGACTTGCGAGCCAAATATCACAATTACAACCAACTTAGATCACACTTTATCTATGTATGAAAAATAACTTTCATAACAAATTGATACAATCGACATGTTTTGAAACAAACTTCCATAAAAAGGATATAGAGATGAAAGTGGCAGTGAAACCGATTTCGATCGCCGTTCTTAGCGGTATGCTTGCAATGGCCGGCCCAGTCATGGCTGATGAAATAAAGCTTAGAATAATCGAGACAACCGACATTCATACCAATGTGATGGATTATGACTACTACAAAGACAAACCGTCACAAAAGATCGGCTTAGCTCGAACTGCCACTTTGGTTAAAGAAGCCCGTAAAGAAGTCACCAACAGCGTTTTAGTCGATAATGGCGACCTCATCCAAGGCAGTCCAATGGGTGACTACATGGCCGCGAAAGGGGTCAAAGACGGCGACATTCACCCAGTCTATAAGGCGATGAACCAGCTTAATTATGATGTGGGTAATATTGGTAATCATGAGTTTAACTACGGACTCGACTTTCTAGCGGCAACATTGAAGGGCGCAAATTTCCCTTACGTCAGTGCGAATGTGTTTGACCAGAAAACCGGGGAACACTACTTTAAGCCTTATCTCATCAAAACCCATACCTTCAAAGACAGTGACGGAAAAGCTCAAGAAGTTAAGATAGGTTATATCGGATTTGTTCCACCGCAAATTATGGTTTGGGATAAGAAGAACCTTGAAGGCAAAGTGTTTGCAAAAGATATTAAAGCAACCGCTGAAGAGCTAGTCCCGCAAATGAAAAAAGAGGGCGCTGATATTGTTATTGCCATCCCTCACTCTGGTGTATCCAGCGACCCTTACAAAACTGGTGCTGAAAACTCAACCTATTACCTCTCTGAAGTAGCAGGTATCGACGCGATTGCATTTGGGCACTCTCACTCGGTATTTCCTGGTAAAGGCTTTGACAACATTCAAGGTGTCGATAATCAGAAAGGTACCATCAATGGTGTCGCAGCTGTCATGCCGGGCCGCTGGGGCAGCCATGTGGGTGTGATGGATTTGATGTTGGAGAAAGAAGGCGATAGCTGGAAAGTCACCAATGCACAAACTGAAGCTCGTCCTATTTATGATACTAACAATAAAAAAGCCATGGTTGATGCCGACAAAGGGATCGTAGAAGCGATAAAAGATGACCATGATGCAACCCGTGACTTCGTTAATCAACCAATTGGCAAGGCCAATGATGTCATGTACAGCTTCC
This sequence comes from Vibrio methylphosphonaticus, assembly GCF_023634655.1. Classification (GTDB taxonomy): domain Bacteria; phylum Pseudomonadota; class Gammaproteobacteria; order Enterobacterales; family Vibrionaceae; genus Vibrio; species Vibrio methylphosphonaticus. The sequence continues at coordinate 52,785 of NZ_JAMKMS010000023.1, forward strand.
TAGCATTAGTACAAGATGATCCTACTGTGCAAATCGTTAACCTTGCACAAAAAGACTATGTAGAAACCATGATCCAAGGCGACCCTGATCTGGACGGTCTCCCAGTTCTTTCTGCTGCGGCGCCATTCAAAGCCGGTGGTCGTAAAAATGACCCAGCTAACTTTACGGAAGTTGAGTCAGGCCAACTGACTTTCCGAAATGCTGCCGATCTGTATCTCTATCCAAACACGCTTGTGGCATTAAAAATGTCAGGTAAAGAAGTCAAAGAATGGCTAGAGTGTTCTGCTGGGCAATTTAAACAAATAGATATCACGACTGATCAACCACAGTCACTCATTGACTGGGATGACTTCCGTACGTATAACTTCGATGTTATGGATGGAGTCAACTATCAAATCGACGTGACCCAACCGGCTCGTTACGATGGCAATTGCAAACCATTGAATGAAGGCAGTGAACGTATAGTTAATCTTACTTATCAAGGTAAGCCTATCGATATGAGTCAAATATTCATTGTCGCAACCAACAACTATCGCGCATACAGTAATAAGTTCCCAGGAACAGGCAGCGAGTTTATCGCCTTTGATTCTCCAGATGAAAACCGCACTATCGTGGCGAATTACATCTCTAAGATCAGTAAAGAAAAAGGTGAAGTAACACCTAGCGCCGATAACAATTGGACGTTTGCGCCAATTACGTCGAAGGTTAAGGTTGATGTTCGCTTTGAGACATCTCCTTCTGATAAGGCCGCACAATTCATTAAAGACAAAGGCCAATATCCAATGGAAAAAGTCGCGACGGATGAGGTTGGCTTTGCCGTCTATCGTATAGACCTACAAAAATAGTCACCTATTCATCGATATTAAGCCACGCTGACGCGTGGCTTTTTTATTGCATCCGGTTTACCCTAAACGCAAATCAGCTAGAAGTGGTAAGTGAATGCTAACTTGGGAAACGAAGACATTTAATGAATTAAGCACACTAGAGTTATATCAATTATTAAAATTGCGGGTTGATGTGTTTGTTGTCGAGCAAACGTGCCCCTATCCAGAGCTCGATGATAAAGACCACCAAGAAGGCGTACACCAACTGCTTGGCTACAATGGAGGTGTACTTGTCGCCTGCGCAAGACTGCTACCTAAAGGGACCAGCTACAGTGACGTTAGCATTGGGCGTGTTGCGACCAAAGAAAGTTATCGTGGGAATGGGCTAGGACATGGTCTTATTGCTCATGCCATCAAAGAATGTGAGCGCCTATGGCCCGGTGAAAACATTACGATTGGTGCTCAATATCACCTTCAAGCCTATTATGGCAAACATGGCTTTCGCGCTTGTTCAGAGCAATATCTCGAAGATGATATCCCACATATCGACATGAGGCTGACGCGGTAGCGCCAGTCTGATATTAGTACGTCTTACTTACCCTTAGCTACTTACTACTTACTACTTACTGCGCCCAAAGCCACCGTCTGATAGACGGAAAAACATGACTGACTGCTCGCCCTTTTCGATCTGCAAGATATCGAGCTGACCCTCTTGGCTGTACTTAAAGCGAATAAGTTGCCCCTGCTTAATTCGGCTTAGCGGTTTGTCGTTTCCTTCGACACGAGCCAAGGAATTCAAATCCGCCATCGGCAACTGGTTTTTACGAAAAACTTGTGCCAGCGTGTCGCCTTTCTTTACCGTATATTCGTGCCATTGAGTCTCAACCGTCTCTTCAGGTTGAACAGCACCACTTTGCTCACTCAATGACTGGGTGTTAACACTCACCGTCACTCTTTGATTAGCCGGGCTTGGTTGTGACACATCTCCCTCGCCTGTAGGCCAAAGCAGTAATACAATGACGATAGGGGCGATCACGCTCAATAAACGACGATGCAACTGAGGTAACCCTAGCCAAAACGTATGGGACTTTTCTTTTAACTTTAACCCTTGGGTCTTGATAGTGGCGTTAATTTGTGAAAAGTCTATGTTTGCCCATAAGGTCTTCAACGATTGTAAGGGATCGCTTTTCTGCTTTTTCCTTTGACGACGATTCATTCCTATCCGTCTCCTGCTACACAACGGCTCCAGTTTAAGAAAACCCACGATTAGAGTATAGAAAAATCGTAGGAAAACCTATTTATAGCAGCCCAATGTCACAAGTTTTACAACTTCGTCAAATTAAATAGTAAAACTTCTTAAGACCATTCCGGTTTTATTTAAGAACTGGTATCCTTTCGGCTTCATTCGATAAGTAAAGAGAGACCGTCATGTCTGACGTGAAATTAGAAACTGTAGAACAAAAAGCAAGCTACGGTATTGGTCTACAAATGGGCCAACAACTTGCAGGAAGCGGCCTGGAAGGTCTTAACGTTGATGCTATCGCTAAAGGTATTGCAACAGCGCTTACTGGTGATATGCCAGAAATCGAAATTGATGAGATCAATAACGCATTACAAGATCTGCACACACGTGCTGAATCTGTACGTCAAGAAGCCGCTAAAGCAGCTGCTGCGGATGGCGAAGTATACCTAGCTGATAACGCACTTCGTCCAGAAGTAACGGTTCTTGAGTCTGGTCTACAATACGAAATCATCACTGAAGGTACTGGTGAAATCCCAACTTCAGACAACACTGTACGTGTTCACTATCACGGCGAGCTAACTGACGGTACTGTTTTTGACAGCTCTGTATCACGTGGCCAGCCAGCTGAGTTCCCAGTAACTGGCGTAATTAAAGGTTGGGTTGAAGCTCTTCAACTAATGCCTGTTGGTTCTAAGTGGAAACTATGTATCCCACAAGATCTTGCATACGGTGAACGCGGCGCTGGCGCTGCAATCCCACCATTTGCAGCACTTGTATTTGAAGTAGAGCTTCTAGAAATCCTAGGCTAATCTTCAAAAAGAAAAAATATACCAAGCAGTGATTCGTCACTGCTTTTTTATTGTCTACACTTACGATCAAGTACAATAAAATGGATCGTATTATGAACAAGACTCTTCCTTTCGCTTTATCACTTTCTCTTTTAACATTGCCTGCAATGGCCGAATTCGACTTACCCTCTATTGACTCCGATTCCGCGAACAGCCTACTAAGCAGTGCGAACTCATTGAGCCAATTTCAAAACTCTGCAGTTGTGAATGACCTAACAACGAATTTGTCAGTGTCTCCAGAACAAGCGTCTGCTGGTGCGGGTGCATTACTCTCATTAGCTCAAAGTCAACTTGGAAGTGAAGGCACCTCTGAACTCAACTCCCTCATACCGGGCTTATCGTCATTAGGAAGTAGTGGCTTATTAAAATCGGTAGAAAGTATGGAAAGCGTTAAAAGCGTATTCTCATCGGTCGGACTCGACCCAAGTATGATTTCTCAATTTGCACCGATCGTTTTGGAATATTTAGGAACACAAGGTGCGAGCTCAGGACTCCTCAGTTCATTAACCAGTCTCTGGCAATAACTTATGGATCTAGACTAAGAACCGCGCCTAAGCATAACAACAATAGGCTCACCAAAATACAGATACAAAAAAGCCGAGCATAAATGCTCGGCTTTTTAGTTCTTACGAACCTGCTAATTACTCAGCAGTAGCTTCTTCTGACGCTTCTGGGCGATCTACAAGCTCAATGTAAGCCATTGGAGCTTTATCACCAGCACGGAAGCCAGCTTTTAGGATACGAGTGTAACCGCCTTGACGGGCAGCAAAACGTGGACCTAATTCGTTGAATAGTTTCGCAACTACTTCGTTATCACGAGTACGTGCAAATGCTAGACGACGGTTAGCAACACTGTCAGTCTTAGCTAGTGTAATCAAAGGCTCAACTACGCGACGTAGCTCTTTTGCTTTAGGCAATGTAGTCTTGATTACTTCATGACGTACAAGAGAGCTAGCCATATTGCTGAACATCGCTTTGCGATGACTGCTGTTGCGGTTGAGTTGACGACCACTCTTACGATGGCGCATGACCTAATCCTTCTAACTAGTATCGATTAATCTTCAGCGATAGACGCTGGTGGCCAGTTTTCTAGGCGCATGCCCAGAGAAAGACCACGTGATGCAAGTACGTCTTTAATCTCTGTAAGAGATTTTTTACCAAGGTTAGGCGTTTTAAGTAGCTCAACCTCAGTACGCTGTACAAGATCACCGATGTAGTGAATCGCTTCTGCTTTCAGACAGTTAGCAGAGCGAACTGTTAGTTCAAGATCGTCTACAGGACGCAGTAGAATAGGATCGAACTCCGGCTTCTCTTCTTTCTCCTCAGGAACTCGTACATCACGAAGATCTACGAATGCATCCAATTGCTCAGCTAAGATTGTAGCTGCGCGACGGATAGCTTCCTCAGGTTCAAGAGTTCCGTTCGTTTCCATGTCGATGACAAGCTTGTCTAAATCAGTACGTTGTTCTACACGAGCTGCTTCAACAGCATAGGCGATTTTATCGACTGGGCTGTATGTAGCATCAACAAGTAGACGACCGATTGGACGCTCATCTTCTTCAGTATGGATACGAGCTGAAGCTGGAACGTAACCACGACCACGTTCAACTTTGATACGCATAGCGATCTCAGCGTTGTCATCCGTTAGGTGACAAATAACGTGTTCTGGGTTAGCGATCTCTACATCACCATCATGGGTGATGTCACCTGCAACAACAGGGCCTGAGCCTGATTTATTCAGCGTAATGAATACTTCATCTTTGCCTTCGGCAACGCGAACAGCCAGACCTTTCAAGTTAAGCAATATCTCTAGGATATCTTCTTGAACGCCTTCTTTAGTGCTGTACTCGTGCAGAACGCCTTCTATTTCAACTTCTGTTACAGCACAACCTGGCATAGAAGATAGTAGAATGCGACGAAGTGCATTACCTAGAGTGTGACCGAAACCACGCTCTAATGGCTCAAGAGTTACTTTTGCGTGTGTCGTGCTGATCTGTTCGATATCAACAAGACGTGGCTTAAGAAATTCTGTTACAGAACCCTGCATTGTGTCCTCTCTTTTTTTTAAACCTTACTTAGAGTAAAGCTCGACGATCAAGTGTTCGTTAATGTCAGCAGATAGGTCAGAACGCTCAGGCATACGCTTGAATGTACCTTCCATCTTACCAGCATCTACTTCAATCCAAGTTGGTTTTTCACGTTGTTCAGCAACTTCTAGAGCAGCCTTAATACGAGCTTGCTGTTTAGCTTTCTCGCGGATAGTAACAACGTCGTTAGCCGAAACTTTGAAAGAAGGAACGTTTACAACTTTACCGTTAACTACGATAGCTTTGTGGCTAACTAGTTGACGTGCTTCTGCGCGAGTTGCGCCAAAGCCCATGCGGTAAACTACGTTGTCAAGACGACCTTCAAGAAGCTGAAGTAGGTTTGCACCTGTATTGCCCTTAAGGCGAGCAGCTTCTTTGTAATAGTTACGGAATTGTTTTTCTAGAACGCCATAAATACGACGAACTTTTTGCTTCTCACGAAGCTGAACGCCATATTCAGATAGACGACCGCGACGAGCGCCGTGTACACCTGGTGCGTTATCAATTTTACACTTGGTATCGATCGCACGTACACCAGACTTAAGGAATAAGTCAGTACCTTCGCGACGGCTAAGCTTCAGCTTAGGACCCAAATATCTTGCCATGATTCTTCTCCAATTATCCCAGAAACGTTATACGTTTATACGCGACGTTTCTTAGGTGGACGACAACCGTTATGAGGGATTGGTGTAGCATCAACAATGTTTGTGATGCGGTAACCAGCAGCGTTCAGTGCACGAACTGTAGATTCGCGACCTGGACCTGGACCCTTAACCATAACTTCCAAGTTCTTTAGACCGTATTCTTTCGCCATTTCAGCACAACGTTCAGCAGCAACTTGTGCAGCAAACGGAGTAGACTTACGAGAGCCACGGAAACCTGAACCACCTGCAGTAGCCCAAGCAAGAGCGTTGCCTTGGCGGTCAGTAATGGTTACGATTGTATTATTGAAAGAAGCATGAATGTGCGCTACGCCATCAGCAACTTGCTTGCGTACGCGCTTACGAGCGCGTGTAGGTTGTTTAGCCATTGTACTCTACCTTCCCGACTATTTCTTGATCGGCTTACGCGGACCCTTGCGGGTGCGTGCGTTGGTTTTAGTACGCTGTCCACGTAGTGGTAGACTGCGACGATGACGAAGACCACGATAACAACCAAGGTCCATAAGACGCTTGATGTTCATAGATACTTCACGACGTAGATCACCTTCTACAGTGTATTTTGCAACACTATCACGCAGTTGATCGATCTGTTCTTCATTTAGTTCACTGATCTTAACATCTCCAGCAATACCCACTTCAGCTAGAATAGCTTGAGAACGAGTCTTACCGATGCCGTAGATCGCAGTTAGTGCGATTACAGCATGTTTTTGATCAGGAATGTTAATGCCTGCTATACGGGCCATTATTCACTCCAAAGTGTTTCGTAAAAGAATTATCCGCAACAAAGCCCGTTTAGGATACGTTGCGGGATACTACTTCTTTTGCACGCAAAAGGTAGGTCGAGGAATATACTCGACCATACCTCATATTTCAAGTAAAAATTTCTGCTTTATTAGCCTTGGCGCTGTTTGTGCTTTGGCTCACTGCAGATCACTCGCACAACACCGTTGCGCTTAATGACTTTACAGTTGCGGCAGATTTTTTTAACGGAAGCACGAACTTTCATTGCTAAACTCCGTAAATGAAATCTGAATTAACGGCCTGAGCCTTTCAGATTTGCTTTTTTCAACACAGAATCATACTGTTGAGACATCAGATGAGTCTGTACCTGTGCCATAAAGTCCATGATAACTACCACTACGATTAGTAGTGATGTGCCGCCAAAATAGAAACGTACGTTCCAAGCGACCATCATAAACTCGGGAATCAGACAGATAAAGGTAATGTATAGCGCACCCGCTAGGGTTAGTCTAGTCATCACTTTATCGATATACTTCGCTGTCTGCTCACCTGGGCGGATACCGGGTACGAATGCACCAGACTTCTTCAAATTATCTGCTGTTTCTCTTGGGTTGAAAACCAACGCCGTATAGAAGAAACAGAAGAAAATTATCGCTGCTGCATAAAGCATTACATACAATGGTTGACCTGGGCTAAGAGCCAAAGACACATCAGTTAACCAACCGAATGCGCTGCTCTCTCCGTTTTGACCAAACCACTGAGCCAATGTTCCTGGGAACAGGATAATGCTCGATGCGAAGATTGCTGGAATTACACCTGCCATATTAATTTTCAATGGTAAGTGTGTACTTTGTGCAGCAAAAACCTTACGGCCTTGTTGTCGCTTCGCATAGTTAACGACGATTCGACGTTGACCACGCTCCATGAACACCACAAAGTAAATAACAGCAAAAGCTAGTACAGCAATAAACAACAAAAGAAGAACGTGCAGTTCACCTTGACGCGCTTGCTCGATTGTTTGACCAATTGCCGAAGGCAATCCAGCAACAATACCTGCAAAGATGAGAATAGAAATACCATTCCCGATTCCACGCTCTGTAATTTGTTCACCTAACCACATCAAAAACATGGTACCGGTTACTAAACTTACGGTAGCAATTAGCGTAAACATGGTTTGGTTGATAACAACCAGATTATTGACCATGTTTGGAAGGCCAGTTGCAATACCTATTGCCTGGAATGTTGCAAGTACAAGCGTACCATAACGCGTATATTGGCTAATCTTACGACGCCCTGCCTCACCCTCTTTTTTGAGTTCGGCTAACGCTGGATGAACTACAGTTAGCAACTGGACAACAATAGATGCCGAAATATACGGCATGATGCCCAGTGCTAAAATAGATGCACGCTCTAGAGCACCACCGGAGAACATGTTAAACATTTCTACGATGGTACCTTTTTGCTGTTCGAACAAATCGGCAAGTACAGCCGCGTCAATACCAGGAATCGGTACAAAAGAGCCAGCACGAAACACGAGTAACGCACCAAGTACGAATAAAAGGCGCGACTTGAGCTCGTTTAAGCCACTTTTTGCACTGTTAAAATCTTGTCCTGGTTTCTTAGCCATCTGTACCTCATCCCTCGAGATTATTCCTCGATTTTACCGCCTGCAGCTTCGATTGCAGCTTTAGCACCTTTTGTCACGCGTAGACCTTTAACAGTCACAGCTTTCGTTAGTTCACCAGAAAGAACAACTTTTACAAATTCGATGTTCTTAGTGATAACGTTAGCCGCTTTAAGACTGTTTAGGTCAACAACGTCACCTGTTACTTTCGCTAGCTCAGCTAGACGAACTTCAGCAGACACTAGGCTCTTACGAGAAGTGAAACCGAATTTAGGTAGACGCTGTTTCAAAGGCATTTGACCGCCTTCAAAGCCTGGACGAACACTGCCGCCAGAGCGTGATTTTTGGCCTTTATGACCACGGCCTGCTGTTTTACCAAGGCCAGAACCGATACCACGACCTACGCGCTTCTTAGAAGGCTTAGAACCCGCAGCCGGTGATAGAGTATTCAAACGCATTCTGATTACTCCTCAACTTTAACCATGTAGTAAACCTTGTTGATCATACCGCGTACACACGGAGTATCTTCAAGCTCTACTGTATGGTTGATTTTACGAAGGCCTAAACCTTTAAGACACGCTTTGTGCTTAGGTAGACGACCGATTGAACTCTTAGTTTGAGTCACTTTAATAGTATTAGCCATGGTTCTTACTCCGAAATCGATTCAACAGTTAGACCACGCTTAGCAGCTACCATTTCTGGTGACTTAACGTCAACTAGACCAGCAATCGTTGCGCGAACAACGTTGATTGGGTTAGTTGAACCGTAAGCTTTCGCCAATACGTTGTGAACACCTACAACTTCAAGTACTGCACGCATCGCACCGCCGGCGATGATACCAGTACCTTCTGCAGCTGGCTGCATGTAGATCTTAGAGCCCGAATGACGACCTTTCACCGCGTGGTGAAGAGTGCCTTCGTTAAGCGAAATCGTAACCATGTTGCGACGCGCTTTTTCCATTGCTTTTTGAATCGCAGCAGGTACTTCACGGGCTTTACCGTAACCGAAACCTACACGACCATTACCGTCACCAACTACTGTTAGTGCAGTGAAGCTCATGATTCGACCACCCTTAACCGTCTTAGAAACACGGTTAACAGCGATTAGCTTTTCTTGCAAATCACTAGCTTGTTGTTGTTCTCTTGCCATCTTCCAACCCTACCTTAGAATTTCAGACCAGCTTCGCGAGCAGATTCTGCTAGCGCCGCTACTCGACCGTGGTATTGGAAACCAGAACGATCAAATGCAACTGTAGAAACGCCTTTTTCAAGAGCGCGTTCTGCAATAGCTTTACCTATTGCTTGAGCTGCTTCGATGTTACCAGTGTTCTTTACTTGCTCACGGATCGCTTTTTCTACAGTAGAAGCAGAAGCGATGACCTCAGAGCCGTTTGATGCGATAACCTGAGCGTACACATGACGCGGAGTACGGTGTACTACTAGGCGAGTTGCACCCAGTTCTGCAATCTTACGACGCGCACGTGTAGCACGACGGATGCGAGATGCTTTCTTATCCATAGTGTTACCTTACTTTTTCTTAGCTTCTTTGGTACGCACATTTTCATCTGCGTAACGAACACCTTTGCCTTTATAAGGCTCAGGCTCACGGTAAGAACGAATGTCAGCTGCAACTTGACCTACTAATTGCTTATCACAACCAGTAATAACGATCTCAGTTTGGCTAGGACACTCGGCTTTAATACCCGCTGGCAACTCGTGCTCAACTGGGTGAGAGAAACCTAGAGTTAGGCCAACCGCATTGCCTTTGATAGCAGCACGGTAACCAACACCCTTAAGAGTCAGTTTCTTAGTAAAGCCTTCGGTAACACCAACAACCATGTTGTTAACTAGTGCACGAGCAGTACCTGCTTGTGCCCAAGCGTTAGCAACACCTTCTTTCGGTCCGAAAGTTAGGTTGTTCTCTTCCTGTGCAACAACTACTGCATTGTTAAGAACGCGAGTTAGTTCACCTTTGCTACCTTTAACAGTAACTTCTTGGCCGTTTAGTTTCACCTCTACGCCAGCTGGAATAGCGACAGGTGCTTTAGCAACACGAGACATAGTCTACTCCTTAAGCGACGTAACAGATGATTTCACCGCCAAGGCATGCTTTACGAGCAGCACGGTCTGACATCAGACCCTTGGAAGTAGATACGACTGCAATACCCAAACCACCCATTACAGATGGTAGCTCGTTGTTCTTCTTGTAAACACGAAGACCAGGACGAGATACACGTTTGATTTGCTCGATTACAGGTTTAGCTTGGAAGTACTTAAGAGTAACTTCTAGCTCAGGTTTAGTTTCGCCGTCAACAGCGAAATCTGTAATATAACCTTCAGCTTTTAGCAAAGCAGCAATTGCAACTTTAAGCTTTGAAGAAGGCATTTTAACAGCAACTTTATTTGCTGCCTGACCGTTACGAATACGGGTCAGCATATCCGAAATCGGATCTTGCATGCTCATATGATTTACTCCAAATGATTAAGTGGCAATTACCAGCTAGCCTTACGAAGTCCAGGAATCTCGCCTTTCATGCAAGCTTCACGAACCTTAATACGGCTTAGACCGAACTTACGTAGGAAACCGTGTGGACGACCAGTTTGGTTGCAACGGTTGCGCTGACGTGATGCACTTGAATCACGTGGAAGAGATTGCAGTTTTAGAACCGCATTCCAACGATCTTCTTCTGATGCGTTAACATCGCTAATGATTGCTTTTAACGCTGAACGCTTTTCTGCGAACTTAGTTACAAGCTTTGCACGTTTTGCTTCACGTGCTTTCATTGATTGTTTAGCCATAACAGTAACCCTTCACCTTACTTACGGAATGGGAAGTTAAAGGCAGCCAGCAGAGCTCGGCCTTCCTCATCGTTTGCAGCAGACGTCGTAATAGTGATGTCTAAGCCACGAACACGGTCTACTTTATCGTAGTCGATTTCCGGGAAGATGATTTGCTCGCGAACGCCCATGCTGTAGTTACCGCGTCCGTCAAAAGACTTAGCGCTAACACCACGGAAATCACGTACACGTGGAAGTGCGATAGAGATTAAACGCTCTAAAAATTCCCACATACGTTCGCCACGCAAGGTTACTTTACAACCAATTGGGTAGCCTTCACGAATTTTGAAACCTGCAACAGATTTACGCGCTTTAGTGATAAGTGGCTTTTGACCAGAGATCGTTGCCATATCAGCTGCTGCGTTTTCTAGCAGTTTCTTATCGTTGATTGCTTCACCAACGCCCATATTTAGGGTGATTTTCTCAATCCTAGGGACTTGCATGACGCTTGAGTAGCTGAACTCTTTGGTCAGTTCAGCAACTACAGACGACTTGTAGTAATCATGCAGTTTCGCCATAGTAGAACTCCAAATTACTTCTAATTAGTTAGAAACAGTTTCGCCGTTAGATTTAAAGAAACGAACTTTCTTACCATCTTCGATACGGAAACCGATGCGGTCTGCTTTACCAGTAGCCGCGTTAAAGACTGCAATGTTGGAAGCATCAATAGCTGCTTCTTGTTCAACGATGCCACCTTGTTGACCTAGAGCCGGAACCGGCTTTTGGTGCTTCTTAACAAGGTTAATACCTTCAACGATAACTTTACCGGTCGCTAGAACCTTAGTTACTTTACCTTTCTTGCCTTTGTCTTTCCCAGCAAGAACGATTACTTCGTCGTTACGACGGATTTTAGCTGCCATGTGCCGCTCCTTACAGAACTTCTGGTGCTAGTGATACGATTTTCATGAATTTCGCATTGCGAAGTTCACGCGTCACTGGACCAAAGATACGTGTGCCGACTGGTTGCTCAGTAGTGTCGTTCAACAATACACAAGCGTTGCGGTCGAAGCGAATGACAGAGCCATCTGGACGACGTACGCCTTTACGGGTGCGAACTACCACCGCCTTCAGGACATCACCTTTTTTAACTTTACCACGAGGAATTGCTTCCTTCACAGTAACCTTGATGACATCACCGATGTGTGCATAACGGCGGTGAGAGCCACCCAGGACCTTAATACACATTACTCTACGAGCGCCGGAGTTATCCGCAGCGTCGAGTGTACTTTGCATTTGGATCATGTTAGTGCTCCGCTAAATAATAAAAACTAGACCCTCTCGGGTCGGGCTGCCTCTTTAAAGGGACGCGAACTATATCACCCTTTATTGAGATTGGGTAGACAAAAAATAAGCGGCCCCCAAAAAAAATCGGAGCCGCTTGATTTTTAAGCTAAAAATCTTATTAAGATTTCGCTTTTTCTACGATGTTTACCAAAGTCCAAGATTTCATCTTAGACATTGGACGACATTCACGAATCTCAACAGTGTCGCCAATGCCACACTCGTTGTTTTCGTCATGTGCGTGTATTTTAGTCGTACGCTTTACGAATTTACCGTAAATTGGGTGTTTCACCATGCGTTCGATTGTCACAACGATAGACTTATCAGCCTTGTTGCTAAGTACACGACCTAGTTGGGTACGAATTTTGTCGCTCATTATGCGCCTGCCTTCTCAGTCAAAACAGTTTTCACACGTGCGATATCACGGCGTACAGCTTTAAGAGTATGAGTTTGCTGAAGTTGACCAGTTGCACCTTGCATGCGCAAGTTAAACTGTTCACGTAGCAAATTCAAAAGCTCAGCGTTAAGCTCTTCAACGCTTTTTTCGCGTAGATCTTGTGCTTTCATCACATCACCTGCTTAGTTACAAATGTAGTTTTGAACGGCAGTTTGCGAGCCGCTAGGCGGAACGCTTCACGTGCCAACTCTTCAGGTACACCGTCCATTTCGTACATAACCTTTCCAGGTTGGATTTGGGCTACCCAGTACTCAACGTTACCTTTACCCTTACCTTGACGAACTTCAAGTGGTTTTTCTGTGATTGGCTTATCTGGGAACACACGGATCCAGATTTGGCCTTGACGCTTAACGTGACGCGTCATAGCACGACGTGCCGCTTCGATCTGACGAGCAGTAAGACGACCACGGCCAACCGCTTTAAGACCAAAAGTACCGAAGCTTACATCAGTACCTTTAGCTAAACCACGGTTACGGCCAGTCTGAACCTTGCGGAACTTAGTACGTTTAGGTTGTAGCATCTGTCGACTCCTTACTTACGGCCTTTGCGCTGCTTCTTAGGCTTGTCGCCTTTTGGCTCAACAGCGTTAGCTGCCGGCATACCGCCCAGAATCTCACCTTTGAAGATCCAGACTTTAACGCCGATCACACCGTATTGGGTGTGAGCCGAAGAAGTTGCGTAATCAATGTCAGCACGTAGAGTGTGTAGAGGCACACGGCCTTCACGATACCACTCAGCACGTGCAATTTCAGCGCCGCCTAAACGACCGCTTACTTGCACTTTGATACCTTTAGCGCCTAGACGCATAGCATTCTGAACCGCACGCTTCATAGCGCGACGGAACATTACACGACGCTCTAGTTGAGACGCGATGCTATCAGCAACTAACTTGCCGTCTAGCTCAGGCTTACGTACTTCAGCGATGTTAATTTGCGCTGGTACACCTGCGATTTTAGCTACAGCATTGCGTAGCTTCTCAACGTCTTCACCTTTCTTACCGATAACAACACCAGGACGAGCAGTGTGAATAGTCACACGGATGCTCTTCGCTGGACGCTCGATAACGATGCGTGATAGAGACGCTTTTGCTAGTTCCTTAGTAAGGAACTGACGTACCTTGAAGTCGCCATCTAGGTTATCAGCGAATTCGTTGGTATTAGCAAACCATGTAGCATTCCAAGGCTTAACGATGCCAAGACGAATACCATTTGGATGTACTTTCTGACCCATTGCTTATCTCCTAGCTTTTAGCGATCTGCTACAACAACAGTGATGTGGCTTGAACGCTTCAAGATACGGTCGGCACGGCCTTTAGCACGAGGCATAATACGCTTCATGATAGGGCCTTCATCTACGAAGATTTTAGCGACATTAAGATCGTCGATATCTGCACCTTCGTTATGTTCCGCATTCGCGATTGCTGATTCTAGAACTTTCTTGATCAATTCAGCAGCTTTTTTGTTGCTGAAAGTAAGTAGTTCTAGCGCTTGATCCACGTTTTTACCGCGGATTTGGTCTGCAACTAAGCGAGCTTTCTGAGGAGAAATACGAGCAAAGTTATGTTTAGCGATAGCTTCCATCATCTACTCCTATTTCTTCTTAGCTTTCTTATCTGCAGCATGGCCGCGATAAGTGCGAGTTGGTGCAAATTCGCCCAGTTTGTGACCGATCATTTCTTCGGTAACAAAAACTGGCACGTGCTGACGACCATTATGGACAGCGATGGTCAAACCGATCATAGTAGGTATGATCATTGAGCGACGGGACCAAGTCTTAACAGGCTTTTTGTCTCCGCTTTCCACCGCTTTCTCTACCTTCTTCAGCAAGTGTAGGTCAATAAAAGGACCTTTCTTGAGAGAACGTGGCATGGCGATTCCTCTTTATAGATTATTTATTACGACGACGTACAATGTACTTGTCAGTGCGCTTGTTCTTACGAGTCTTAAAGCCTTTAGTAGGCTGACCCCAAGGAGATACTGGGTGACGGCCACCAGATGTACGACCTTCACCACCACCGTGCGGGTGATCTACCGGGTTCATTACCACACCGCGAACGGTTGGACGAACACCGCGCCAGCGACTAGCACCAGCTTTACCTAGTTCACGTAGCATGTGCTCAGCATTACCAACTTCACCGAGCGTAGCACGGCCTTCTGATAAAACTTTGCGCATCTCACCTGAACGTAGGCGTAGAGTTACATATGCACCATCGCGAGCGATAAGTTGTGCGTATGCACCTGCAGAACGAGCAATTTGTGCACCTTTACCAGGCTTCAGCTCAACACAGTGAACTGTAGAACCTACAGGGATGTTACGCATCGGCAGAGTGTTACCTGCTTTGATTGGCGCATCAACACCTGACTGGATAGAGTCACCCGCTTGGATGCCCTTTGGTGCAATAATGTAGCGGCGCTCACCGTCTGCGTACAGAACTAGAGCAATGTTTGCGCTACGGTTTGGATCGTATTCTAGGCGCTCAACTTTCGCTGGGATGCCATCTTTAGTACGTTTGAAGTCAATCAAACGGTAGTGATGCTTGTGACCACCACCGATGTGACGTACTGTGATACGACCGTTGTTGTTACGACCACCGTTCTTAGAGTTTTTCTCTAGAAGTGGTGCGTATGGCTTACCCTTGTGCAGGTCAGTGTTAACAACTTTAACAACGTGACGACGACCAGGGGAAGTCGGCTTACATTTAACAATAGCCATTCTTAACTACTCCTGTTATTCCGCGCCGCCAACAAAGTCAAGGTCTTGACCTTCAGCCAAAGTAACATACGCTTTCTTAACGTCGCTGCGGCGACCTTGGCGTAGACCTTGGCGTTTAGTCTTACCCTTAAGAATAAGAGTATTTACAGACTTAACTTCAACTTCAAATAGCTTTTCAACAGCTGCTTTGATCTCTTTCTTCGTTGCATCTTTCGCTACTTTGAAAACGATAGTGTTCGCTTTCTCTGCAGCCATAGTTGCTTTCTCAGAAATGTGCGGAGCACGTAGAACTTTTAGGATACGCTCTTCAGTGATCATGCTAGCATCTCCTCAACTTGCTTAACTGCATCAGCAGTTATTAGAACCTTGTTGAAGCCAATTAGACTTACTGGATCAATCGCAGCAACGTCACGAGCATCAACTTTGTAAAGGTTACGAGCAGCTAAGAATAGATTCTCATCTACTTCGCTAGTCACAATAAGAACGTCCGAAAGCTCAAGTTCATTAAGCTTAGCGATTAGCTCTTTTGTTTTTGGTGCTTCAACTGAGAAGTTGTCTACAACAACTAGACGCTCTTGACGAACAAGCTCAGAAAGAATGCTTTTCATAGCACCGCGGTACATTTTTTTGTTTACTTTTTGGCTGTGATCTTGTGGTTTCGCAGCAAAAGTAACACCACCTGTACGCCAGATTGGGCTACGAATTGTACCAGCACGTGCGCGGCCAGTACCTTTTTGGCGCCATGGCTTAGCGCCACCGCCAGATACTTCAGAACGAGTCTTTTGAGCACGAGTACCTTGACGAGCACCTGCTGCATAAGCAACAACTACTTGGTGTACAAGAGCTTCGTTGAAGTCACGTCCGAAAGTAGTCTCGGAAACAGTTAGTGCATCAGCACCTTTAACCATCAATTCCATTACTTACTCCTAGACGTTATGCTTTAATAGCTGGTTTAACGATCACGTTGCCGCCTGTTGAGCCTGGTACTGCACCTTTAATAAGGAGCAAACCGCGCTCAGCGTCAACACGTACGATCTCTAGGTTTTGAGTCGTTACACGCTCAGCACCCATGTGACCTGCCATTTTCTTGCCTTTAAATACGCGACCTGGAGTTTGGCATTGACCAATTGAACCCGGAGCACGGTGAGACAAGGAGTTACCGTGAGTCATATCTTGAGTAGAGAAGTTCCAACGCTTGATAGCGCCTTGGAAGCCTTTACCTTTAGATGTACCAGTAACGTCTACTTTTTTAACGTCGTTGAATAGTTCTACGTTTAGCTCAGCGCCAAGTTCAAACTCTTCGCCGTTTTCCAAACGGAATTCCCAAAGACCGCGACCTGCTTCAACACCTGCTTTCGCAAAGTGGCCAGCTTGTGGCTTAGAAACACGGCTAGCTTTCTTCTCACCTGCAGTGATTTGGATTGCTGCATAACCGTCAGTCTCAAGTGATTTAACTTGAGTTACACGGTTCGCTTCAACCTCAACAACTGTTACAGGGATAGAAACGCCTTCTTCGGTAAATACGCGGGTCATACCCACTTTACGTCCGACTAGACCAATCATTATTCTTATCTCCCTTAACCTAGGCTGATTTGAACATCAACGCCAGCAGCAAGATCAAGACGCATTAGAGCATCAACAGTTTTATCTGTTGGCTCAACGATGTCGATCAAACGCTTGTGAGTACGAATTTCGTACTGATCACGTGCATCTTTGTTGACGTGTGGAGAGGTAAGAACAGTGAAACGCTCTTTACGAGTAGGAAGTGGAATAGGACCACGAACCTGTGCGCCGGTACGCTTAGCTGTTTCAACGATTTCCGCAGTAGACTGATCGATTAACTTGTAATCAAAAGCCTTTAGGCGGATACGAATACGTTGGTTCTGCATGAGACAGAGCTCCAAAATTAATTATTACACAAACAATATCGCCACTCATACTCGCTAAGGCGAGAGAATGTCGATTGATTTATGTGAAACCGTAGCACTCTAATTGAATGCATTGTCAGCTAATTTTCGATTAACCTGGACATACTTTAGTGTGTAAACGCTAAAGTAATAAAGGCTAATTGTATTAACTGCGAACATAAGCTGAGTCTACGTTACTAAACATCTACGTGAGTAGGCGTTTACTCCTCAGTGCTCATTGGTTCACAACTGGCTAGGCCAGAGCGCGCTATTATACAGAACAAGTTTAGAGTTGCAATAGGTGAAGGGAAATTAATCAATCGTTCGATATTTCGCTGTAGTTAAACGAAACGAAAACAGAGAAAATGGGTTAGATAAGAGAAGAACTCCGTCACTTATTCAATGAGATAGAGTTAATGGTACAAACGTGACTGACGACGTAAAAAAGTAAACCAATAAAAAGAGGAGCCTAAGCTCCCCCTTTTTTAGTGCGGTATTCG